>JBJMGD010000013.1:0-88383 GCA_045808065.1 Terriglobales bacterium
ATCCTGTTTGCAACGAGAGTTCGAGCTTGTTTTTGTAGTAGATGTTGCGATTGAAGTCAGGACGTCGAGCATGTCGCACTATGGCCGTGCTGGAGACCGCCACGCCTAAGTCAGTCTCGCTAGCGTCACTTATAACCGACATCGTAGTCGGTTGATTCCCGAAATGGCACCGAATAAAGCGCGTGCAGTGGCAATTCTCGGTTGATTGTGCTGTGTCAGTTGCTCTGCCGACGCAAAGCCGTGGGTTGACTTGCGCTCGCAGAGGCATGGCGATCGCGAGCACCAGCAGCGAGCTTATCTTGACTCTTCGTTCGAACAGAGAACGAGAAATGTCGTTCCGCTTCCCCATTTGAACCCTGTGCGGCCCAGAATCCAGAATAAAGATGCGAGTACTTGCAATTGTGTTGGCGGCTGATCGCTTACTTTGGCGGAGAGCGCAGGAGTGAAAACGGCCGACACGCCCAATTCACGTACAAAGTAAAACGGCCACTCATCGCGAGTGGCTGTATCTTCATGATTCCATTGCTGCGGCGGTGGATTTCAACCACTCCCGTGCGGCCAGTTGCTAACGGATGACGTTGTCAAAAAGGAGTCTTGGCTGCTTCATCTGATCCGCGCGACACCGATCAAAGGAACAAGACCTCTGAAGCTTCAAACATGAGTGCTGCCGCAGCCGACTGCAACGGCACGAGACGCCAGTGTCACTGCTTCGTTCGCGACCTGATGTCGTAATAGCGCAAAGCCCGCATGAACACTTCCTTGTCTACGGGCTGCCGGGAGTCGTCCAGCATCGGTGAGATGCCGGGCGACTCGCCGAGTTCCGAGCTCTTCCAGGGAACGATGACCAGCGACTTGGGCGCGTCTTGATTGCCCAGAATGGACATGCCGAGCGCCTTTGCGTCGGGGACGGAGGTCAACTTCGATCCTTCGTCTGGCTTTGCCTGCGCCTCCTCAGCTTGTCCCTGTGCATCTTCAGCGTGCCCGCGTGCCTCTTCCGTCTTCGCCTGCGCCTTTTCAGTCCCTCGCTGCGCTGGTTCAGCTTTTGACTGCGCGTGACCCGTCCCTACCTGCGCTGCTTCCGTCTTTTTCTTCGCCGCGGCGGCATTGTCGGCGTGTTGCGTCTTGGGCTTGTCCGCAGCCAGCGCGACGACACTCGCAAGCAGCAGTGCAAATAATAAGTGTCGGCTCATGGCCTCTCCTTTTTGTGTCCGCGGTTGCGAACATCGGCGATCCATTTTGGGACATCGGCGTCATCCGGAACGAGTCGACTGTACGCCTCATAATGCTCCAGCGCGCACGGATAATCCCCGATATACAGGTCGCACAAAATGGCAAGGTTCTTGTGCGCATAATGAAAATCGGCAAACTGTGCGAGCGCCGCCTCATAACTGGCGCGCGCTTTCGCGAACTCTCCCTTGCGCCGCTGCACCACACCGAGCTCGTTGTAAGCGGCGGGGTGTTGTGGATTGGATTCCAGCGCCTTGCGCAAACTGGCCTCGGCTTTGTCCAGGTCTCCGGTGCGCTCGTACGCAACTCCCAGATTGAAGTGGGCTGCGGTTAATGCAGGTGCTCGTTCGGTCACCTTGATCAGCAACGCGATCCCTTGCTCGTATTGCGCCTGCTCCAGCATGTGCACCGCCGCGTCATAGTCGGCGCGCACAGCGTCAGTTACGGGCACGTGCTGCGTGAAGCTGAGCCCGCCTGCATCCCGCTGGACGTCAACGAATGCGGCTGGCGGTTCAACCGTCGGCGTCGGCGCCGCGGCCCTTACCGTACGTCGTGCAGCAGGCGCGCAGCCGACGGCGAGCAGCATGCTCAACCACGCTATCCCACGGCAAATCGCTTTCATGGCTCCGGTGTTATTGCGAAGTGCCATGCTTCACCATTCCTTTATCCACGGGCTGCGGTGTCGGATGCGTCGCCTGGTCGGGCTTGCCTGGCGTCGTGTCGGCAGTGCCCGTTGTTGGTGCCGGGATCTGCGGCACCGGGAGCGGCGCCAACGGCGATCGGTATGCGTAAGTGTCGATCGTAGTTAGGAAGCCGATGCTCATTTCGGGTTTCGCGTAGCGGCCTGGCATCAGCTGGGTCAGTCTCTCGAGACTCTTCTTGGTCCAATCGTTGAAGACGCCGGCCCGCAGCATTTCCATATTCTTTTCGTGTACGCCGATGGCTTTCTCCTCGAACGGAAACGCTTGCTCATCGAGCGCATCCTCGTATTCCTTCAGCTCTGCCGCTCCAAGATTGGTGGGCCGCTCCGACTGCGTAAGTGAGTGTCCGAAGTCAGAGTAGGTCTCGGCAATGTAGTAAGTGGCCGCTGCCGTCACGTCGGAGATTTCGTAGTCGACTAGCCGGCCCATGCCTTTAATGGCGACGTCCATTCGCTGTTTCTTCTCCCTCAGGCTGACCTCGAACGGTTGCTTCAGCTTCACGAGCACGAAATCCTGATAGACCTGTTCTGCGAGGACCAGCGCTGAGCGCGCTGCAAGCGTCTTTGTCCGTCCAGTTCTTTCAGACCCGGCACTCGCGTCGATGCTTACGATGTTCTTCAGCTCATCCTGATAGTGCGAATCGTCATTCGCCGCCTTGTACATTTCGGCGATCTTCGATCGAGTCTCGAGGGCAGTTTCGATCGGCTTGGGAAATTCGTTGACGTAGCGGATATACGCATCCAACGCATGATCCCGGGAGTTGGATTTCTCATACAGGTCGCCCGCGACGAGAAGCGCTTCGCTGCGTAACGCCGGATCGTCGGACTTGGAGGCGATGTGGTCATACTCCACGGCGGCGTTCGACAACTGGCCGTTCTCGCGATAGGCGTGGGCGATTTGTTTGTCAGCCTCGAGCCGCAATTTGTGATCCGGGAAAGTAGTTCGAAATGCATCCAACACGTTCACTGCGGCCGTCCAGTCTTTTAGTCGGATCAGCGCCGCGCCTGCATCGTACTCGGCTGCTGGACGAATAGTGGACGTAGGCGCCGCGGTGCGAATCCTCGAAAAATGATCGGCCGCCGCGCGGTCGTCCCCCGCCTTAGCTGCGAGCTCACCTTGCTTGTAGATCGAGGCGGCGAGGTTGTCGACGAGTGCTGCGTGCGATTTGTCATCCTTGGGTGTGACCGCCAGCACTTGCGTGAACGCCTTCTCCGCCTGAGGGTACTCAGCGAGTTCGAATGAGCCGTGCGCCACGACAACCCAGGCGGAGCGACGGATGGCCGCGTCCCCATTTGGATAGCGATCGATGAGGCGCTGTGCTGCCTCGACCGCCGGATGGTAATCCTTCATTTCGTACATGTCATCGGCGGCTGCACCCAGGATCTCCGCGGCGTGTTCGTGCTGCGGGAAAGCGTCGGCAAATTTGAGCGAGCTTGCGATCGTATCGCGCTTGACCGCATCCAGCTGCGCGGGGCTAGCAGCCTTCAGTTGCTCGCGGTGTGCGTAGACCGCGGCGTAGCCTGCGCCTGCCGACCGGGGATTCGCCGGATATCCGTATGCCGTGCGCTCGTACTGCTTCGCCGCCTCGCCGAAATCATGGTTCTCGAGCAGGAGGTCCGCCAGACGGTAGTTCATAGTCGGCGACTCGGCATCTTTCGGAAACGAATCGAGGTAGTCGCCGTACCATCGCCGCGCCTCGTTATAATTCGCGAGCTTCTCACTCGCTTCCTGCGCGTTTTGATATTCCGCGTGATAATGCGTCGCGAGATCCTTCAGGTTGGTCTTCACGTAGGCCAGTACCTTCGGGGAATCTTCGGGCTTGAAGTGCCGCCAGTATTCGGCTTGCAGTCCGTACTTGGACGCGAACTCGCGCTTTGATTCCAAAACCAATTGGGGAAAGCCGCCTTTGGTGAAAGTCTCGATGACGCGCATGCTGAATTGCGGCGCATCGCGGTGGAAGGGGTAGAGCGCTACGAAAGCCTGGTAGGTCTTCGCGGCGTCCTGGTAGCGCAGCTCGCCCAAGTAGTGCTCGCCAAGATTGCTGTAAACGCGAGCTTCGTAAGGACGTTTTCCCAAAGTGGAATAGTATTTCCCGACAGCCTCGGGTCCTCCGAGGTTGCTGAAGCTCAGACTAATAACTCGAAACGTGTCGGAAACTCGACGTTCATCTTCTTCCTCGTGTCTCTGATCGAAGTCGTATCCGACCGATACCTTGTAGTCGAGCAGAGCCATGTACTTATCCAGAGCTTCGTCATAGAGGTCCTGCTTGTAGAGCGTCCATCCAAGCTTGTAGAGCGCGAGTTCGTAATACGAAGAGGCAGTGCGCAGGTTCACCACCGCCGAATACGCGTTCTCGGCATCGCGGTAGCGTCGACGCGTGAAGAAGTACTCTCCGCGTCTGTACTGCACTTCGTCGTAGTGCTCGGAATGCGGATTCTCGCGGATCAGTTGCTCCATCGTTGCGATCGCATCTTCAGTGCGGCCGAGTTCGTCGTACGCGCGCGCTTTCTGATAGAGGACCTTGTCTCGGTGCTCGTAATTCGGGTACTCGGTGAGGATTCGGTTATAGAGAGCGATTGCCTCGACTGGACCCTTGGGATCTGCGCCACCGAGCAAGTCATCACTAGGAGGGGCACTGGCGTTGCTGCTCGCGGGAATCGCGCCTGCGGCCGTGGTGCGCCGCTCGAAATCCTTATCGGATTCCTTCCGGCCGACACTGGCGACGGAGGTGTCGGCAGTGTGCCGACTGGCCTCCTCACTCAGAAGTGCATGGGCGGGCTTCGGTGCGGCCATTTGCCGCGGCTTCGCGTCGCCCACTCGTATCCCGTATTGCTTCTCGATTTGCAGGTCCGCGAGACGCCGCATCGCCTCCGGAGTCATCGCGGTCTTCGGTGTCTCTTCGACGATTTTCCGATACTGCGCTAAGGCTTGATCGAGGCCATTCTCGACTGTCACGTCCTTCACGTCAGGAGGCACATTATGCAGGTCTGCCAGCGTTCCGGCCGTATTCTTCTTGGCACGCGCGGCGCAGCCGACCATCAATGCCAGCGCTAGCACCATCGGAATGGTGAGGAGATGCGGGCGATGCATCACTTCTCCCCCGCGCCGCCCTGGACGCGCGCAGCTCGATCGTAACTAGCGGCGACGCCGTAACGAGCCTCCAACTGCTGAGCCACCAGGCGATCTCGCCGGGCTTCGAGGTGGTTAATGGCGACGGTCTCGATCATGTGTCCTTGCTGTGCCATCAACATCTCGACGCGCTGCTGTGCGTCGTCGACGCGCTGGCGGAGCTGCACAATCTGTTTGTCATATCCGACATAGCTTTGTGTCGCCGCCTGCCTCGTTCTCACGAAGGATTCGTACTGCCGAGTAAGAGCTTCCACTTGTTTGTTCAATTCGTTCAGGTGCACGGTTGCTGCCGTCAAACGGTCGTTGTACTCCGTTTCCAACCGCCATATGAGTGTGCCGCGCAGGTGGGCCGCGCGCTGCCGAAGCGCGAGCGCTTCGGGACTGTGAGACTTGCCGAGCTGTTTCTCGATAAGCGCGATGCGGTCACTGGCGCTCCGTTCGTCCGCGGTCGCCAGATAATCCGGCCGCGGCGCAGTCAGCATCGCCTGGAGACGGTTGCGTAGCTGCGTGCGTTGGTCGAGGCGGAGGCGCATGCGCGAATCAAGTTTCCGGAACTGCGCGTCAACTTCTGGCAGCAGTGGCGCGTAGTTCTGTCTACGCAGCCGAATGATGTCGTTGAAAGCATCGAGGCTGGACCTCCAGGCAATGAGCCTCGACTGCAGGTCCTCAAGATCGAGGTAGTTGTGCAACGCGGTTTGGAAGTCGTGAGATGCCATCAGCTCCATCAGGTAGTAAGTTTCTGGTGCATCCGGCAAAGTGCGCAGAGTGATGACCCAGTTTTCGTCCTCTCGGGTCTCCTCGCGCATCAACGCCTTCAGAAAGTGCCCCTCCCTGATACTGTTGACCGACGCATCGACTCTCTGGAGCTGGTTGGTGAAAAGCTCAAGCGCGCTCCCGTACTTCAGCGCGGCACGGCCGTTCAGGTTCAGGGTGGCGTACGCATTCGCTACGGAAAGCATGCCTTCCTGGACCGCAGCATCCGTCGGTTCACGAGCTGCCAAGATGTTCCACGGAACGAGCGCGCGGTCATAATGCTTGGCTGTGGCCTCTGCCCAGCCTGCCCGCAGCAGAGCCTGGTTAGAGAACGGTCCCTCAAGGCGGACCCGGTCCAGTGACTGCCTTGCCCGTTCAAAATTCCCAGATTCGAACAACATGGTGCCAAGCACCAGGTTCGACTTGTCGCGCATCGCGAGACCGGTGGGATCAGCCGCTGGCAGCTGCCCGGCCTTGTCCAGCTGCTCGATTGCTTCCTGTGGTCGACCGTCCTGCAACAGCGCGATGCCCAGGTTGTAAGCGACAAATCCGGCCAAACCCTCATCGCTCCGCAGCTGCTTGAGCACCTTAACAGCCTCGCTCGGCTTGGCGGTCGCCATAAGAATGTTCGCCCGCAGGAACTCGACGTCATCACTTATCTGCGGGGGCACGGTACCCTGGATCCGCTCTAACGCGTGCATCGCGTCATCTAGCTGACCCTTCTGGAACTGGATGCGCGCGAGCCTGAACGCGGCCTCGTTTCGCACGGATTCATCGACGGCGCCCTCGAGCACTGCCTTTATGGCGCGCCCTGCGCGCTGGTGCATGCGGTAGTCGAGTTCGAAGTCGCCGACCGAGAATTCGGCGTTATTGATGTGGTAATGCAGCGTGTCGAGTTCGGGCTGGTCAAGACCGTGGTACATGCCGAGCTCGGTGTCGAGCCGCTGAATTGCGTCGAAATATTGCCCCTGAAAAGCGTGATACAGGGCTTCGCCGAAATAGAGATCTCTCAGGTCCGGAGATGGAGTTCCGGTTTTCGAGCGAACGGATTGCGCTGGCTGATCACCAGGCATTCCGCTGCCGGCGGCTGGACAAAAGGCAAGTCCCACGGCCAGGCAGAGTCCGATTAGCCTGTGTGTTGCTCGCATCGATTACCAGTCTCCCAGCGCGACGGAAGTATTGCCCGAACCCGGTCCCGACAGCGTCAATCCCACCAGCTTTGGCTTCACTTCTTTGCGGAAGGTAAGGTGTTCTGTGCGGCTGAAGTCCTTGCCGTCGTCAAGTTTGGCGTCGACAAGCACCTCGAGCTGATGGTCCCCGGTCACCACGTTGCCGACGTAAATCCGTTGCACCCCACCCTTACGCAGTGCTTCGAGCTCTTTCGCGCTGTAGATGTGTTGTGTGACGAGCTGGCCGTCGATCTGGAGTCGTACGCTGTCAAGGCGCATCTGGTCTCCCTTAGCAAGCGCGACGAAGATCGCAACCTGGGTCCCTGACGGATAGAGCAGCTTCTCCTCTAGCCTGCTTAGTTCCTGCGAAATGCTGAGAACGTCTGATTTGACCCCTTGAACCTGTTCGTCAAGGCCTCTCATCTGCTGTTGATCGAGTGGAGCCGTGTTCTTCTCTCCAGACGAAGCGGTATTTTTGTCTCCTGACACCGTGGCAGCACGTAACGTCGAGAGCTCTGCAAACGAAAATGCCAGAACCAGACCAATCACAATCGACAAACGCATTGTATTTTTCATCTCCGGATCACTCCCACCAAGCCCTGCGACGCAGTTTCGGATTTCAACGTAGTTTTCAGCAGACTGTTGGGGGCAACAAGAGTACGCGAGTGCTGATACCACACTGAATGTGTGCCTGCTACCTTCGTGCGAAGCGCTGGTATCAACACCGGCGTGCTCTTGTTGCCCTCAACAGTCTGCTCGACACTACTTGTGCCGCCATCTGTCTGCTCGATCTACGTTGAAATTCGGCTTTTGTTACAGGAGGAAACAATGACATTTAAGGAGTTGTTAGGAAATGTCGGCCTATTTGGAGGCGCGGTGATGTGTTGCCTTGTCGCGCTGTCCTTCTTCTCGCTGGCCGTGATCGTTGAGAAGCAGCGACGTTTCCGCTCGGCGATGCGCGACTCGCAGACGTTCAAGCCAGTGTTCAAGAATTTCCTCCGCGGGGGAGAGGTGAATGAACTGATCAGCGCCTTGCCTCGCCATGAGAAATCGCACGTGGCACAAGTAGTCTCCGGTGGCATCCACGAGTACGACGGCGGGCGCCAGACCGGACGCGATCAGGGCGCCGCGCTTGAGCTCGTCCAGAGCGGACTCAGGGACTCCATCTCTGAAACGCTAATCCAGTTGAAGTGGGGTCTCGGGTTCCTGGCCACGATCGGCTCCACAGCCCCTTTCATAGGCCTATTCGGCACCGTGGTCGGAATCATCAACGCTTTCCGAAGCATCGCGGCCACAGGGTCCGGCGGAATGAGCGTCGTCTCAGGCGGTATTGCTGAAGCCCTGGTCTCGACAGCGTTGGGTATCTTCGTCGCGATCCCGGCCGTCGTCGCATTCAACCACTTCACAGGCAAGGTTGAGAATTTCCACGTTGAGATGAACCGGGCTTCTTCCCAGCTGGTAAACCGCTTGTTCAAAGTACCGGAGCTCAGGGTATCGGAGGACGGGTCGGAGGTGGCGCATGCGGCTCGGTGAGCCGAGCAAGATGCAGGCGGCCATCAACATCACGCCGCTTGTCGACGTGGTGCTCGTGCTGCTGATCATCTTTATGGTGATGGCGCCACAGATGCGCAAGGGACCAGACGTCAACCTACCGAACACTGCAAAGCCAAGCAACCAGGGAGACGAGAGGGGCCGGATATTGATTTCTATCGACGACGGGGGCCACCTGTGGGTCAACGATCAGCGAGTCGCACGCGAGCATTTCGTTGAAGCGCTACAAGCCGCTGTTGGTACCGAGCGAGACCCCAAGGTCGTGGTCCGGGGCGACGCAAAGCTCAAGTTCGGCGAGGTCCGGGAGACCATGCTCGCGCTCGATCAGGCAGGATTCCGCGGGGTAGGGCTGATCGCCAAGCGCGCCGGTGCAGAAGGTCGGAGAAATTAACATCATGCAGTTCAACAGTGACAATTCCGGTTCCGGTCTGCAGTCCGAGATCAACATCACGCCACTGGTGGACGTAGTACTCGTGCTGCTGATCATCTTTATGGTCGTCGTCCCGCTCCTCATGCAGGGGTACGACGTCGACATACCTCGAACAACCGCCCAGGCCGTGCCCGCGCAGGCCGCAGAATCGCGGTTGATCCTCAGCATTGTGCCCAGCACCTGCCGCATCCTCCAGCAGCCGGCGGGCGAGGGGCTCCCGGCGGATTGTCACGTCATCCTGGCCAATCAAAACGTCCCTGCAGCCGAATTGCCCGCGCGCGTAGCGCAGGTTCTAGGCGATCAGCCCCCGGAAAGGCGAGTGCTGTTCCTGGACGCAGACGACCGGTTGAACTATGAGGGGGTTCTGCGCATCGTCGATCTCGCGAAGTCCAACGTGCAGGATTTGAAGATCGAATTTATCACTCCTTGAAGTGGTTGCTTGGTGACCACCATGGAAACGGCAAGGACCAAATTGAAACCATCCGGCGCTCCATCCACCCGGAGCATGCTGAAGAGCCTGGCGATCCATTGCTTGGTGCTGGCCATTCTGCTGCTCGTGCCGGCTAAAGTGCTGCTTCCAAGCAAGCCGCCCAGCAAAGAACTCGACATCGTCTTTTATCGTGCGCCGAAGATCGACGTCCCCGCGCCTGTCGTGCAGCCTCTAGTGAGAGAGAAAACTACCGCGTCGTCGACGCCCGCGCCTGCGCTAATTCCGAAACCGAACGCCCCAGTTGGTCCCGATAGGCGTGCGGTACCGGAGCTTCCACCAGGTCCGGATGCTGCTGAGCAGCAACAGCAGAAAGTGGGAAAGGCTGGCATCCTTGCATTTAAAGACCAGTTTGCAAGCCTCACACAAGATCAGAACGCACCGCGCCTTGGAGCCGATGCGCGTTATGGCGCCGCCGATGACGGGGGTCGACCAATATCACACTCCGTGTTGACGACCAATACGCCAGGCTCGAGCGGTGGCATCAATGTCGCCTCGTTGAACCACAGCGTAGGTGGCGGCGGCGGAGGTGGAGGCGGTGGCATCGGCCGTGGGGGCGCTGGTGGCGTGTCGATAGCACGCGCTTCCAGCCCGATCGCCGCGATCGGCGGCGGCGCTGACCGACCAAAGGCGCGCAGCGGACCAGGTGCTGCCCGCACCGACGAAGAAATACAGATCGTGTTCGATCGCTATAAGGCGTCGTTCTACCGGCTGTACAACCGAGAACTTCGCAATAACCCTGCGTTGAAAGGACAGATGGTGCTGCGCCTGACGATCGAGCCGGACGGCAACGTGTCGATGTGCGCGCTGCAAAAGAGTGACATGGATGCGCCGGATCTCGCCGCTCAGGTCGTGGACCGCGTCAAGACGATCAATTTCGGCGCGAAGGAGGGTGTGCAGGCGGTGACGATCGTGTACCCGATCGACTTCCTGCCGGCAGCGTAATGACAGGGCGAAGCGAAATGCAAACCAGGAGATTAAGAGTTATTTGATCAGCTAAATTTTTCGACGCGATTCTGACAAAGGCAAAGCCATTGAAAGATGGCGGCGCAAAGTCACCGGTCTAACGGGCTCCGGGGGCCCTATGACGGCGGGACCGCCGGAATTCCAGTCCACCACGGGGACTGGCTCGGTCCCACCCGCCGACGAATTGCTTGGTAACGGGAACGAGGACGTACATGACTTCTAGTAGCAAAAATCATGTCAGTGCAGGCTACAGCCCGATCGCAATCGTGCTCGTCAAGCCGCGCCTAACCCTCCGCTTCAGCGCGCCACTTCCCGAAAACAATGATGTGCCGAACCTCATAGCTCATGCGGTCATCGGCAGCCAGGAACAGCATGGCTGTTCAACGGAGCACGCGCCGTGAAGAGGATTTTACTGGTTTTCGGCATCGTCGCTCTGATGATGGGAGCGAACTCTGCGTTTGCCCAGACGCAGACGTGCGCCATGATCACTGGCGGCAATGCCGGTGGTGGGAGGGGTGTTAGTCCCACCTATCTCGCTAATCAAGACGGACGCGCCAATCAGGGTTGCACCATTTTGATCACGCTCAACGCTAACGGATCTATCGCAACAACTTTCCCCAATCCTGCCACCTCTTACGATAACGGCCTCGACGACAACCTGATTGGTGTCGTGAACAACACCAGTAAAACCATCACAGCCTTGCAGCTCAGCGCATCGGTTCCTATTTTTGGTCTCGAGGACGATGGAGTTTGTGCCGCCCCTCCGGGATGGACTTTTAGCCCTCTTGGGCCAAATCCCAATTGCGCAATCGCGACGGACCCGCACCGTTATGGTCCCGCGGGAATTAACTTCACAATATTTAACCCGAATAGCGGGATCGTCAATTTCGGTAACGGCGGCATTGCCCCAAGCAGTAATGCCTTCTTCAGCCTTGAGGGGGCGCACCTCACTAAGATCGTCGCGGTAGTGGTCCCTGGGCTGGCAATTTCCAAGCAAGTCAGCGTAGTGGGTGGCGGTCCTGCGCTGCCGGGCGCACAGCTTGACTACCTGGTGCACGTGACCAACCCGTCGAACAACCCCCCAAACTTCGCGGCCCCTTCGGTCGTAATCACCGATGATCTCAGCAGCGCGGGTGCAGGTCGTCTTACGTTTGTGAACCCGGCGCCGACCATGAACGGCGCAACGACCGGTGTCACTGTGGTCGGGTCGGTACTAAAAGCAGACTACTCCACACCCAACGGTCTGTTGCAGCCCGGGCAATCTATCGACGTGCGCTTCCGGGTGCAGATTGCTGCGGCAGTTCCCGCCGGCACGACTCTCACGAACACTGCGCTCGTAACCTGGAACACACCCACACAGACGGCGAGCGCGAGCGCCTCGATTGATGTTGCACAAACCTCCCCACCCAATCTTGTTCTGACCAAAACGGGACCGGCGACGATGAACCCCGGGCAGTTAGGGCAGTTCGGTCTTAACGTCCAGAATACCGGCGTCACTGACGCATGGAACGCCACCATCCTTGATCGACTACCCACCGGTGCCACCGGCGGCATGTGCAGTACGAATCCCCAGGTGGTCGGCGCACAGGTCTTTCAGGCGGATGGAGTCACGCCGGTTGCCGGCAAGGGGCCTCTGGTTGCGGGTACCGATTTTTCAATCGGCTACAACCAGCCCACCTGCGAGCTCACGTTGACCACGCTGACGGCAGCGGCCGCGATCAGCCAGAACCAGCGTTTGATCATCAATTACAGAACCCAGCTGGACGCGAACAGTCAAAATGGCGCCACCCTTACCAACATCGCTGGCGCCATCCAGTGGTTCGACGGCAACAGCACCACTGCCAACCGCAAGACCTTCACCGGTCCTTTGACTAACGGCACACCCGGCATCCTGGACAATCAGGACGCCCACACCGTCACGGTGGCGGTCCCAGGGCTGACAATTTCCAAACAAGTCAGCGTGGTGGGTGGCGGTGCTGCGCTGCCAGGCGGGCAGCTTGACTACCTGGTGCACGTCACCAATGCGTCGACGAGCGCGGCCACCACGGTCGTAATCACCGACGATCTCAGCAGTGCGGGCGCAGGTCGGCTCACGTTTGTGAACCCAGCGGCGACGATGAACGGCTCAACGACCGGTGTCACTGTAGCCGGGTCGGTACTAACAGCAGACTATTCCACATCCAACGGCCCGTTGCAGCCGGGACAGTCCATCGACGTGCGCTTCCGGACTCAAATTGCTGCAGGTCTTACCGCCGGCACAACGCTTACGAATACTGCGCTCGTAACCTGGAACTCCCCCACACAGACGGCGAGCGCGAGCGCCTCGATTGATATTGGAGGAACCTCAACACCCAATCTTGTGCTGACCAAAACGGGACCGGCGACGATGAACCCCGGACAGTTAGGGCAGTTTGGTCTTAATGTCCAGAATACCGGCGTCGGTGACGCATGGAACGCCACCATCCTTGATCGGCTCCCCACCGGTACCAGCGGCGGTATGTGCAGTACGAACCCCCAGGTCGTCGGCGCACAGGTCTTCCAGGCGGATGGAGTCACGCCGGTTGCGGGCAAGGGGCCTCTGGTTGCGGGTACCGATTTTTCGGTCAGCTACAGCAAACCGACCTGCGAGCTCACGCTAACCATGCTCACTGCGGCGGCCATCATCAGCCAGAACCAGCGTTTGATCATCAATTACAGAACCCAGCTGGACGCGAACAGTCAAAATGGCGCCACCCTTACCAACATCGCTGGCGCCATCCAGTGGTTCGACGGCGACCCCAGTGTCCCCACGCGCCAAGGCTTCACCCACACGGTCACCGATGGCACGCCAGGCGTCCTCGACTTCCAGGACGCCCACACCGTCACGGTAGGAGTCCCCGGCCTCGCCATTACGAAGCAACTCAGCGTGGTAGGCGGAGGCGCTGCGCTGCCAGGCGGGCAGCTTGATTACCTGGTGCACGTGACTAATGCCTCTACGACCGCGGCCACCACGGTCGTAATTACCGACGATCTCAGCAGCGCGGGTGCAGGTCGGCTCACGTTCGTGAACCCAGCGGCGACGATGAACGGCTCAACGACCGGTGTCACTGTAATCGGGTCGGCACTAACAGCAGACTACTCGACATCCAACGGTCCGTTGCAGCCCGGGCAGTCGATCGACGTGCGCTTCCGGGCTCAAATTGCCGCGGGTCTTACCGCCGGCACGACGCTCACGAACACCGGCGTCGTGACTTGGAACACTCCCCAGCAGACGGCGAGCGCGAGCGCCTCGATTGACATTGGAGGAACCCCCGGCTCCGGGATGTTGAACGGTACTGTGTGGCACGACGCCAACTTCAACAAGACCCTCGACACCGGCGAGCCGCTGCTTCAGGGATGGACAGTTGGGTTGCATCTCAACGGAGTGCTGTTGCAGTCCGTCGTCACGGACGTGAACGGTGTTTATCATTTCGCGGGCATTGCGCCAACGAATGGAACCGATCGGTATGAATTGCGCTTCACGGCACCCGGCGCGGGCCCGAACACCGCTAAGCTCGGCAAAGCCGACTCTGCCTTCACCAACAATCTGCAGCAGATCACGGATATCGTCCTGCCTTCCGGCAGCAACCTGCAGAACCTAAATCTGCCGATCGCACCAAACGGCGTCGTCTACAACTCAGGCGCGCGTACACCAGTTTTCGGGGCGACACTCACTCTACTGAATGCCGGCAGCGCCTCGCCTCTGCCGGCGGCCTGCTTCGACGATCCGGCACAGCAAGGGCAGATCACACTCGCGAGCGGCTACTACAAGTTCGACATCAACTTCAGCGACCCGGCCTGTCCGAGCGGTGGAGATTACCTCATTGGCGTGACGGCGCCGCCCGGAACAAGTTACGTTGCGGGCTATTCGCAGATCATCCCGCCGACGTCCAACGCTTCGACCGCAGCGTTCTCGGTTCCGACCTGTCCAGGCAGTGTCAACGATGCCATTCCGGGAACGGCCCTGTTCTGCGAGGCTCAGCCTTCGGAGTTCCCGCCGGCTGCATCGATAGCACCACGTAGCGCCGGCACAGCCTACTACGCCCGTTTGCGGCTGGACGGCAGCCGGATACCCGGCACGAGCCAGATATTCAACAACCATATCCCTCTCGATCCGCAGCTCGCAGGATCCCTCGCGATTTCCAAAACGACACCGCTGCTCAACGTGACCCGCGGACAGCAGGTTCCGTACACGATCACCGTGAACAACCTCGCCGAGGCGATGCTCACGGACGTAAGCATCGTGGACCGCATTCCGGCGGGATTCAGTTATGTCAAACGCTCTGCGCTTCTCGACGGCGTGCAAACCGAGCCGTCGGTGGTTGGCAATGAACTCCGCTGGAACGGTCTCACCATCGCAGACGACCAGGCGCGCACGTTGAAACTGCTGCTCATCGTTGGTGCCGGCGTCACCGAGAGCGAATACGTGAACCGCGCGCAGGCGGTGAACACCTTGAACGGAATCGCAATGTCCGGTGAAGCAACCGCCACCGTGCGCGTCACGGCCGATCCCACGTTCGATTGCACCGACGTGACCGGCAAAGTCTTCAACGACGGCAATCGCAACGGGAGTCAGGACGACGGTGAGAAAGGCTTAGCGGGCGTGCGTGTGGTGACGCCGACTGGTCTCGAAGCGACGACGGATCAGCACGGGCGGTACCACATCACTTGCGCGATCACGCCGTATGAGAGTCGCGGCAGCAATTTCGTTATGAAGATCGACGATCGGACCCTGCCAAGCGGGTACCGGCTGACGACTAATCAGGTGCAGATCCAGCGCGCCACGCGCGGCAAAGCCCTGCAGATGAATTTCGGTGCTTCGATTTATCGGGTGGTCGGCATTGACCTCTCCGATGCAGTGTTTGAGCCGGGTACGACCGAAATCCGCGTGCAGTGGCGGCCACGCCTGAACACACTACTTGAAGAAGTGCGCAAAGCGCCGTCGGTGCTGCGCCTCTCATACATCGCCGACACAGAGGATGCGGCACTAGTTGACCGGCGCATGGAAGTAATCAAGCGACAGTTGACCAAGGACGCAGCGACCGACAGTCAGATGCTGACCATTGAGCCTGAAGTCTTCTGGCGGCTTGGTGGTCCGCCCAAACGGCTCAATGTGCCCGTGCCGGGGAGCAGGTGAATCCCATGAGCAGACGCCATCATGTATCGCTGATTGTCGGATTCCTGGTATTGACCGCCTCCAGGGGCACTGCTCAGGTCCGCACAGTCATGCCCGGCGAGCCGGTCGAGCGACATCTCTCCCCTGACCTGAAACCCAAAGAATGGTCGCTGCACTCCGATGGGACGGATCACACAAAGAGCATTAAGGTCTGCCGCGTGGAGACGGTCTGCAAGATGCGATTCAAGGACGGCGTCACGCCGCGAACGAGAGTCAAGAACCTCGTTGCCCCGCTGCGGTACGAGAACGAGAATATTCCCATTTCGGAAAGCTTCACGACCCAAGTCAGACAGGCGCTTAACAACCTTCAAGACAAGCAAAACGTGACAGTCCGGTTCATCGGCTACACCGACGGGCAACTGACCGAGCGCGACCAGCGCATTTATGGAAATCAGTTGTCGCTGTCGAAAGCGAGGGCGCACCGCGTCGCGCAGGCCATGAAGAAAACGTTGGGCTTGCCGGCCTCCGCGATTGAAAGCGAAGGTCGCGGCGCCTCACAGCCGGTCGCCTCTAATGACACTCAGCAAGGACGGACGCTGAATCGTCGCATTGAAGTGGAGTTTTGGTACGACGATGCTCTTCAGGAGTTGCCGGAGGAGCCGCAACTCTGTCCCGGCGACGTCCAGGAGATGACGACCAAGGTTTACGATCCTCCCTGGGGAAGCATCCCAACGCTAGAGCTCGCGAACGGCCAGCCGATCGTTCCGCCTGACTACGCCGCCAACCTGCGTCGTGCCCTCACGGACATCGCGGGCCGGACCAACGCGCGACTCCGGTTTATTGGTTACACGAAGGACGAGCGCCTCGACCGCCGCACCGCGTCAGTGTATGGCGACGATATAGGCCTCTCCGCGTCGCGAGCGCGTCGCGCCATGGACATCGTCATGAAAGACCCGACTCTCTCGGGTGCTCGTTCTGAACACGAGGGACGCGGGTACGTCCAGTCCGATGACGTTGCGAACACTGGTTTCACTGAGGGCGAGGAATCGTTCGTGCGGGTGCAGGCCGTGTATGACGAACCAGTGCCGCTCGACAATTACGAAGGCGTGGACGTCACCCGTCTCACGCAGGAGATTAGTCCGAAGAGCCCCTACGAGCTTAACGTGATGCACATCACCGTCGACGGCAAGCCGATCGACGACAAAGACCGCAGCTCTTCCGACATTCAGCGCTGCACCGACGTCGCACTCGACAATGCCAACATCCAGTTCCATTTCGACAATCTCGAGTCGAGGCCGCGGCTCGCTGTCGCGGCGCATCCCGTCGCTGTGGCGGTGAGCAATGTGGACAACGTTCCTGTCGCATCACTCGTACACTTCCGGATGTACAACAACTATTCGGCCTTCATAAAGCGTGCGGAAATCCGAATCTTCGATCAGCAGCAGTCATTGCAGACAGCACCGCTTGAAATCATCGCAGTCGACGACGGGGGCTTTGCGGAATGGCAGCCTGCGACAAAAACTCTGGCGGGCGGGGCACGCGAACTCAGATACCTGCTGCGTGCCTACGACTCGAAAGGTAATTTCGACGAAACGGATCCACGGCCGCTGTGGTTGTACCGCGAGCGGTTGCCGGTAGACCTCGTGACCTCCGATGGCACGTGGCAGCATGAGCTGCTCGCTGCCTACGGACAAAACCAACTGGTGCGTCATCACATTCCGCTCGGCAGCGGCACGGTGAAGGTGCAGGGCAGCGGCGTACCGGCAGACCACAAGGTATGGGTGGCTGGCCGTCCGATTCCAGTCGACCCACAGGGCAAGTTCGCTGCAGAGGAGATCCTTCCGGCCGGCACGCACACGGTTGAAGTCGCGGTGCTCGACGATGGGGGCAACGGCTCGTTGTATCTTCGCGATCTGGAGTTCAAGCGCAGAGACCTCTTCTACGTCGGCGTCGCCGATTTCACAGTGTCCCCGAACAGCGGGCCGGCAAATCCGCTGCAGGGACAGGACGCTTTGCAGCCCAATGATTCCATGCTGGACGGCCGGCTGGCATTCTTCGTAAACGGCAAGGTCAGCGAGGGCTGGCACTTGACGGCAAGCGCGGATACGCGCGAAGGCCCAGTGAAAGATTTGTTTAGCAACTTCCTCGACAAATCGCCCGATTCGTTATTCCGGCGCATCGACCCCGATTACTACTATCCGACGTTCGGGGACAACGGTGTCGTGACGGAAATGGCGCCGACCCTGGGCAAGTTCTTCGTCAAGGCGAGCCACGGCGAAAGTTACGGGATGTGGGGCAACTTCACTGCCGGCTATCAAGGCAACGAAATTGCCCAAGTCGACCGTGGTCTGTACGGAGCCAACGGCCACTACGTGTCGGAATCCGCCACCAGCTTCGGCGAGCGACGCATCGCCCTCGACGGGTTCGCTGCCGAGCCGGGAACACTGCCGAGTTATGAGGAACTACGGGGAACCGGCGGATCGCTCTACTTCCTGCGCCATCAGGACATCCTGACGGGCTCAGAGCGCGCGCGCATCGAGATCCGCGACAAGGACTCGCGCATCGTCATCGGGGTGGTCAATTTGCGTCCCACTGTGGACTACGACATCGACTATCTGCAAGGCCGCTTGCTGCTTTCCCAACCGCTGTCGTCGACCGCTAACGACGACTTATTGGTGCGCAGCAGCGGCCTCAGCGGTGGAGAGGCGTATCTAGTGGTGCAGTACGAGTACACGCCAGGCTTCGACAAGCTCGACGCACTCGCCACTGGCGGCCAAGGCCATTACTGGTTAAACGACCACATCGGGCTCGGCCTGACTGCCAACGAAAATAAGGATGGAGATACCAACAGCAACCTCGCCGCCGGCGATCTGACCTTGCGGATGAGCGCGAATTCCTGGCTAAAGATGCAAACAGGACGGAGCGAGGGTCTCGTCTCCGGATTGCTGCAGTCCAATGATGGTGGATTCGGCTTCCAAAGCCCCGGCGAGCTCTCGTCCACCAATGCATCCTCCGGGGCCTACCGCGCCGACCTCAGCGTCGGTCTCGGCGACTTCTTCAAAGGTCACGACGGTCGCTTTACCTTCTATACGCAGCACCTCGACGCAGGTTATTCGGCGCCTGGTCAAGCTACCTTCAAGGACACCGAGCAATACGGCGGCATGATCAAGATGCCGGTGACACACCGCTTAAGCCTGACGGCGAAGGGCGATCAGCGGACCGAGGACCAGGGCCTCGAGACTCGCGCGGTCGAACTGGACATGGGCTTTAAGCTGACGGACAGGTGGAGCTTCAGCACCGGAGTCCGCGACGATCTGCGCAAGGACCGTTCACCGCTCGTGCCGCTAACCCAGGAACAGGGCGAGCGCACGGACGCGGTTGCGCAGGTGAAGTTCGATCCCGGCGGAGTCTGGCGCGCTTATGCCTTCGTCCAAGACACGGTCGCGGCAGACGGCAACCGCTTAGATAACGGTCGTGTCGGCGCGGGAGGCTCCTATCGTCTGACGGAACGTTTCCGAATTGACGGCGAGGCTTCCGATGGGGATCTTGGGTTAGGCGGGAAGATCGGCACGAGCTTCCTGTATTCCGCGCGGACCAATCTCTACCTTAATTATGCGCTGGAAAACGAGCGGGCGGACAACGGCCAGGAAGTCCGCCAAGGCAACTTGATCTACGGGGAGAAGAGAAGGCTTTCCGATACCTCCAGCGTCTACGTCGAAGAGCGATACCAGGATGGCGGATCGATGACCGGCCTAACGCACGCCACCGGAATCAATCTCGTGACAAAAGAGCGCTGGAATTTCGGAGGCAGCGCGGAGTTCGGAAAGCTCCGCGATTCGCAGACCGCCGCCGAGACCAATCGCAAGGCGGCCGGAATCCGTCTGGGCTACGGCAAGGAAAGGATTCAGTTCTCGAGCGCGGTCGAGTATCGGCGCGACGACGCGGAACAACCCGACACGACGCTCACGAAAACGACGTTATTGCTGTTCCGCAATAGCTTCAAGCTGCAGCTGACGCCCGACTGGCGAATGGTCGGCAAGCTGGACCACTCGATCGGTACTAGCTCACTCGGCGACTTCTTTGGTGGCGGATTCACCGAGGGCGTCGTCGGATACGCGTACCGTCCGGTGTTGCATGACCGGCTCAGCGCCCTGGTCAAGTACACGTACTTCTTCAACGTCCCAACGACGGATCAGTTCACAGCGCAGAATACCGCGGCCGAGTTCATTCAGAAGAGCCACATCGGGTCGCTCGATGTCACATACGACCTCACATCCAAATTGTCAGTCGGTGGCAAGTGCGCCTACCGCATGGGAGAGATAAGCCTCGATCGCACTCAGCCGCAGTTCTTCGATAGCCCCGCACAACTTGGAGTGTTCCGCATGGATTTCCGGTTCATCAAGGGCTGGGAGAGTATGGCCGAGGTCCGCATGCTGGAGCTCCCCAACATCAGCCAACGCCAGAGCGGCGCGCTGGCCGCGATCTATCGTTACATCGGCAAGAACCTGAAGGTGGGCGTCGGCTATAACTTCACCAACTTCTCCGACGACCTGACCGACCTGAAGTACAACCACAAAGGCATATTCTTCAACTTCATCGCAACCAAGTGACGCTCGCGGGCCAGATTTCGACAAGAACAGGGAATTTAACAGGGGCTTTTCGTGATTTCTCGAAAAAACCCGCTATTTCTGCCCAAATTCCGCAATTTTTGCTTGAAGAACAGGGATTAACAGGGAATTGTCAGTTTGGGAGCCAAGTCATTTAAACGCAGACATATAGCAGCGCAGGAATAAAGTTCCAACTGTTAACAGGGAATCTAGCAGGGAATTTCCGCCACAGCGGAATCGGTGGGGTGAGAACCAAAACCAACCCCAAAACCCGACGCGGATTACGCGGATTACGCGGAGAGCGACGTATATCCGGAGTGGACAGATTCGAAGCGCCGGAGGCGCGGCACTGAAGGTAGCCCCGCGGCGGAAGCCCGGGGTAGGAGATTCAAAATAATTTCTTCCTTGCTGCCGCAGGCCGAAGCGGAGAGCGCAGCTCGAAGCGAACACAAATGCATTTTCTTGCACGCTCCGCTGCGGCTATGCGTGAGCCTTCTGCAGAGAGGAACAAATCCCTATCCGCCCGAGCTAGCAAAATATAAGAGCTTGCGAGCTGGGATGGTGCAGGACCCTTCTTTATTCGTAGCCGATATCGCTGCCGGAGCGCTTCCGTCCACACTTCACGGATTCTTTACATTCAACGCCTCAAACGCCGTGACCCATCCGCTACCGCGGACGGTACTGATGTCAGTTAGCCGGCGGCCAGTAGCAAGCAGCTAGAAGCTGGGCTGTTTCCTACTTCACCCGATCACCCGATGACCCGATCACCCGATCTTCCTCTGTGTCCTCTGTGGTAAAAGCCGTCGCCAAATTCAGTATTTGATCCGCGTCACATCCGCGTGATCCGCGTCAGATGTTGTTGTTGCTCTTCTTCTTACTTCGCCCGACCACCCATTCTTCCTCTGTGTCCCTCTGTGTCCTCTGTGGTAAAAGCCAAATGCTTCGATATCGGACATACTTCAGGAGGCGAACCTTCTTCAGGAGGCGAACCTTGGGTACGCCACTTCAGATAGGTCGCCGAAAGGTGCCCAGGGTAGCGGAATATTGCGGAATTATTAGAAAGGTCAACGAGAAAGGTAAGCCGGTCTATCGAAACCGATTCCAACCATCTTCACGATGCAAGTCACCGTTCGATTTGTCTTTAGTCGGCTTGATGGCACTGAGGCCGAAGTATCGGCGCTCATCAACCGTCATTTCGCGACCGAAAGCCTGTCGAAACTGATTCTCAAACTCCTGACCGGGCGCAAGAGGCATTCCGCGTCGACGCTCGCAGCTATCAGGTTTCAAGGTCTGCCCCATTTCTATTCGCCGCCGGTGCAGCGGGCCCACGCTTTTCGGAATTCAATGTTGCCAGGCGGGCGATGCGATTGTCCGATTATACGCCGGTAGGTTCGGCATCGAACACAACTATGTTTGGCAGGCAACGCTCTCGATGGAGGGCGAGCGCCCTAAGATGAGCAGATGTTGGAGCGCTTAGCAATTGGCGAATCGGATCGGGTAAGAACCAAAACCAACCCAAAACCGGACACGGATTTCACGGATGTGACGCGGATTACGTGGACGAAGTGGTAGAAGTGCCGTGACCCATCCGCTAGCGCGGACGGTGCTGAGTTGAGTAGCTAGTAGCAAGCAGCCAGCAGCTGGCTTCTTTCTTACTTCACCCGATCACACGATTCCTGCGATCATCTCAAGCGCGTCGGCTACTGTCTCCGCGCTTCGGCTTAGATTTGGCCTTCTTGCTTTTCTTTGCTTCCGCGGCTCGCCGCAGCCATTCACGTGCTTCAAGGCTCGCCGGACTCAGCGGGCTCAGCTTCCCCATAGAGTCTTTGGCCATTCAGAATAGTCGCACGGTTACAACACCCAGGTCGAGTGCTATTCCGCGTCACATCCGCGTGATCCGCGTCAGGTGTTGTTGTTGCTCTTCCTTCTTACTTCACCCGATCACCCGATTCGGCCACGAAATCCAAAGCACCACCCGCTACCGCAGGTGGTTCCGATGACCCGTTCTTCCTCTGTGCCCCTCTGTGTCCTCTGTGGTAAAAGCCTGGCCAGCGTGCTCACAGAAACCCAACCAGCGCATCCATCGTTTCCTTCGGACGCTCTTCCATCAGCCAATGTCCCGTGTCCTTCAACTCAATCACGGTCACATTGGTTGCAACCAGCTTCATCTGCGGACCAAGAATGGACGCGCTGGCCTTTTCGCCGGCGATAGAAAGTACAGGCATTGTCAACTTTGTTTGCGCCAATTGGGCGAAGTCCTTGGCAGTATCTGGCCACGAGGCAAAATAGGCCCAGCCCGCCCGCATGCGCCCCGGACGCGAATACGCCGACACGTAAGCTTCGCGGTCTGCCACGGGAAGGGAGCGCGTTTTGTCAGCCGCCAGATCGTTCCAGAAATAAGCGAAATAGATTTTCTCGCGGCCTGCCACTAGAGCTTCCGGCGTGGGACCATGAAAGCGAAAGTGCCACATATTCGGATCGTTATAGGCGAGTTCCCATCCTGGAACTCCCGGCAGGAATGCGTCCATCACTACCAGTTTCTCGACCTCGTCTGGAAACTGCGCAGCATAGGCGTATGCGACCATCAGCCCAATATCATGCCCAACTACGCGCGCCCTGGTAACTCCAAGAGACTTCGCCAGCGCATGTATGCGGATGGCTGCGGACTTCATGTCGAGTCCATCTTGAGGAATGTCGGAATCGCCGATTCCGGGAAGATCAGGCGCGATCACCGTAAACTTGTCCGCCAGCTTCGGCATGAGCGGACGCCACATGCGCGAAGTCTGTGTGTAGCCGTGCAGCAGAATCACCGGCGGACCGTGTCCGGCAGTGAGATAGTGCAGCTTTGTTCCTTCAATCTGGGCAAAGCGCGATTGCACCGCCTGCGAGCCGGATTGCGCCATCGTGGCAATTGACGCACCAATAAGAAGGACGAGGACAACCGCGAATTTGAACCCGAGCTTCATTTCACTCTCCCCCAATAGGTTTTGAAACGTCATCGTAGTTGCCGACGCAGGATTCCCGAAACGTGTACGCAACCCGACTATACGCGTCAGAACGGCCTGCGGTAGCGGGCCGCGCAGTTGGTGTTGTCCCCGGCCTGCGGTAGCGGGCCGCGCAGTTGGCTCGCGCAGAACCATCTGCGGTAGCGGATGGCGCAGTTGTTGTTGCTCACAACCTTAACCACAGAGGACACTGAGTATCACAGAGGAAACAGGAAGAAGTCTCCTTCTTCGCTGTTTTACTTGTCTTCAATTTCAACCAATTACCCAGTAGCTCTACCATCCTGAGCGGAGGAGGATTCTTGCACCCCAGCAACGAACACCGCGTTGCTGGGGACCCCGCAGTTCCCGCGCGTTTTCTCCAGCGCGGGAGGCCCTAGTCGAAGGATCTTGTGTTTGCCTTTGCGCTGTGCGGTTGGTCGTGCAGAATCCCGCAGCCCTGTCACACGTGCATTACAATCCCCACCCATGTTCGACCGCCGCTACTTCGTCTAGATGGTGCAAAGCTCGTCGCGACGAGCGCTGTACATCGGGTTCACGAACTTGCTTATCATGCGAGTGATCGAACACCGCACGAAGAAGTATCCCGACAGCTTCACGGCAAAGTACCGCGCGTGGCGCCTCGTGTATTACGAGGAATACGGAGACGCAGAAGCCGCCCACGACCGCGAACGCCAACTGAAAGGCTGGAGCCGGGCAAAAAAGAATGCGCTGGTGCAGAAGATGAATCCCAAGTGGCGGGACATCATCACTGAATGGGAAAACAAATACGGCGTCGAATTCCGGCTGGACGGACGAATCACAGCCAAGGTAAACGAACAGCAAACACAAGATCCTTCGACTCCGGCCTCCCGCGCCCGCCCCATCGAGCGCAACCCCGGCGCTCGATAGGGCCCCGGAAGCGCGCGGGACCCTCCTCCGCTCAGGATGGTTGAGGCCATGAGTTATGCGAATGTGCGATGAAGTTGATGACGATTGAAGAGGTGAGAAACGAAACCGAAAGCATCCCGAAACGGAACGACCTGCACCAGCAGGGTGCGTCACAGAGTAATGCGACGTTGCCATTGCAGTTGGCTGCTCGCAGTCCTATCTGAGCTTGCTTTCAACTATTCCCCGCAGCTCTACCATCCTGAGCGGAGGAGGATTCTTGCACCCCAGCAACGAACACCGCGTTGCTGGGGACCCCACAGTTCCCGCGCGTTTTCTCCAGCGCGGGACACCGGAGTCGAAGGATCCTGTGTTTGGTTTTGGGATGCGGGAGGCCGGAGTCGAAGGATCCTGTGTTTGGTTTTGGGATGCGGGAGGCCGGAGTCGAAGGATCGTGTGTTTGGTTTTGCGGCCACTAAACCTGTAGCCCTCCTGGGCGGTTCTGGTGTTCGCTGGCTTACTATTCATAGTCCCGCCCACGATCGGCTTCATAAGTCTCGTCGTATGGATCGTGCGGCTGAGGCGAACGAGAATTCCAATTGGCAGAGGGGCGGTTTGCTAATGCCAGGGGAGGACAAATTGTCAAAGAATGCCATCACAATCGAACACCGAGAAATTGCGTGCCGTCACGTCGAAAAAATGTTCGGCTTCTGCCGGTTCGTTGGAAAGCGCCGGAGGCGCGGCACTGAGGGTAGCCCCGCGGCGGAAGCCCGGGGTAGGAGATTTAAAACAATTTCTTTCCTTGCTGCCGCAGGCCGGAGCGGAGAGAGGAGCTCGAAGCGAACATAAAAATGCATTTTCTTTGCACGCTCCGCTGACGCTATGCGTGGGCCGTTCGGCAGAGAGGATTGGGGCACGAACCATATCCGCCCGAACTAGGTATATTTTTGTAGCTTCCAGACTTTTCGTCTAATCTGGCGGGAACACACCAAGGATCCCCAATGCCTCCCAAACTGCTTTCCTGCCCAGACTGCCAGAAAGAACTCCAGAAGATCGACTACAAGATGTGGGGCACAAAACGCTTCAATCCCGAAACGGGAAGCTACGAAGAAGATGAGAGTCCGGGCAATTGCGACCTCGTCTTCACCTGCCCTCATTGCGAGGCCGAACTTGATCCGGAAGCGGTGCTAGCCTGATCAGAGTGGCCGTACACTAATCGGCACGCAATCCCACAACAACCGGCCTAATGACGCGCTACTACTATTCTGAGCCAATCGCGAAGTTCATCGAGCAATCAGCGAATGAGATTCTTGGTGAACTCGTCCAGGGCAGTACAACTGTTGAGCAACCCCAGAGAGATGCGTGGCTCGAAGAAATAAGCATTCTTAAGGATGTACTTCAGCCGTACCGCGAGCAGGGGAAGGTTTACTTTGAATACTCGATCCCACGTCTGGGCAAGCGGATTGATGTAGTTGTACTGATTGGACCAGTGGTCTTTGTACTCGAGTTCAAAGTCCACGAAGAAGTTTTCACGTCATATGCGCTGGATCAAGTTTGGGACTATGCGCTCGATCTGAAGAACTTTCACGAGGCCAGTCACAACGAGTACATCGCTCCCATCCTGATTGCCACCAAGGCGAGCAGCGCACTCCCGAGTTCCCCTAATGCTCCGGCACCAGACAAGCTATTGGCTCCGATCAAAGCAACTCCTGAATCATTGCCGCGCGTTATCGCGGAGGTGTTGCGGCTTACAGAGGGCGCGGCCATCGATCCTGTGCAGTGGGAGTCTGCCCGTTACTGTCCGACACCGACCATAGTGGAAGCGGCCATCGCTCTCTACAGCCGACATTCTGTCGCGGAGATATCCCGCAGCGACGCAGCCGCGATTAACCTCACCCGTACTTCTGACGTCATATCGCAAATCATCCGCTCGTCCAGGGAAAAGCAGCGCAAATCAATTTGCTTCGTCACCGGAGTGCCCGGAGCCGGCAAAACGCTGGTTGGACTGAACATCGCTACCGAGCACATCGACAAAACCAGTGACTTGTATAGCGTCTTCTTGTCAGGCAATGGACCTCTTGTCGCAATTCTTCGCGAGGCTTTAGCCCGCGATAAGGTGCGGCAGGAAAGGGAACGCGGTACCAAGATGAAGAAGGGTACCGCGATGAGTGAAGTGAAGATGTTCATTCAGAACGTCCACAACTTTCGCGACGACTGCCTGACAAATGTGTCCCGACCACCGATCGAGCATGTTGCTCTCTTCGATGAGGCGCAGCGCGCATGGACGCTTCGAATGACTTCCAATTTCATGCTGCGAAAAAAGGGGCATCCTGATTTTCGCCACTCTGAACCGGAGTTTCTCATTTCTTGCCTCGATCGGCATAAAGACTGGGCGGTTATTGTTTGCTTAGTGGGCGGCGGTCAGGAAATTAACACTGGCGAGGCGGGTATCACGGAATGGATCGATTCTCTGAACCGTGGCTTCCCTGAATGGGACATCCATGTATCCTCACGCCTCACCGATAGTGAGTATGGTGCTGGCGAGATCCTGCGCAGGTTGCAGTCACAGCCGAACGTCACATTCGAAGACGACCTTCATCTTGCGGTATCGATGCGCTCTTTCCGAGCAGAGCACGTGTCCCTATTCGTAAAGGAAGTACTCGATATCGAGGAAGCGCAAGCCCGCTGCACGATGAAGAAAATCACAGACCTCTACCCGATCGTGATTACTCGGGAGTTGCGCAGGGCCAAGCAGTGGCTCAAGGATCATGCACGCGGCACAGAGCGCTACGGCATTCTTGCATCCTCAGAAGCGCAGCGCCTGAAACCTCACGCCATTAATGTGAAGTCCCCGATGGATCCGATCCATTGGTTCCTCGATGGCAAGGAGGACGTTCGTTCCTCCTACTATCTAGAAGATGTGGCTACCGAGTTTCAGGTTCAAGGCCTCGAACTCGATTGGGCCTGCGTAACGTGGGACGCAGACTTTCGATACGTGAATAACGATTGGCAACATTGGTCCTTCGTCGGAGATCGCTGGAACCGAATTAACAAGGCAGAACGCAAGATGTATCTCAAGAACGCGTATCGCGTTCTGCTCACGCGCGCGCGCCAGGGCATGGTCATCTTCGTTCCTGAAGGTGAGACGACCGACTTTACGCGCAAGCCGGAATACTATGATTCAACGTTCAAATATCTTCGAGAAGTTGGGATTGAGCTCATCTAGACATTCACTTTTGTGGGGCAGGTCAGGCTTTCCTTCTTTTACGCGCCACTTCTGCGCTATAGCTCTGGCGCTCGGCAAAGAGTTCGCCCGGAGCGATTTCGGGGCCGTGGATAATGGCGTAGCCGAGGTCGGAGAACCAGGACAGAGCAGCTTCCTCTACTGTGCTTTCCACAATTTGCTTCATCGGGCTCTACAATCAAAAAGTAAGTGCTTTGTTTTCTGATAAATGCCTATCCGGACGCGATGTCCGGATAGATGTCCGAATAATGCACATTTCGGTCCGCCGTCATGGTATCCGGACATAAAGTCCGATTTAATGTCCGGATACGCCCTCGCAAGTCTGCCTGGAGGCAAAGGAGAAGTAATCGGCGGAGGGCAAGGCCAAACACAAGATCCTTCGACTCCGGTTTCCAACGCTGAAGAAAGCGCGTTGGACCCTCCTCCGCTCAGGATGACAACGGGAACGGCTGTCGGCTTTCAGCTTCCAGCTTCCAGCCGGCAGCCAAAATCAAACGCACCCACAGTTTGGGATCGTGAGTAAAAGGCAAAAAGGATGCGCCACTCCAGCCCGACATTATGCCAAGCGCCGGCTTTCCCGTATGGCGGATACCTCTTGATGTTGAGGTTGCAGAAGAATCCGGAAAGCGAGTGCGTGGGTGACCAGCAGTAGTGGCACGATGAGAGTTGGAATGAAGTAGGTGGCTCCTAACTGTCCAGCCATAAGCCCCGCGTGATTGCCCTGGTAAAACGCATTAAAGAGATCGGCTGCTCCCCAGATATTGAAGATCCAGGCGACGGCAATTCCACTCGCGCCATACGATCTCGTTGTTGCGGAGCGATAGCGGGCAGGAGTTTACCGCGGCTATCGGCTCAAGCAACAGCAACTGCAACACACGACACGGATCACACGAACCCTGCGGGCACGGATCGGAACCAGCATGTCATCAAGCCTGTCATCCTGAGGCCCTCTTTTCGCCGAAGGACCTCCGGCGCATGGATCGGATTGGTCGCTCGCAATTGGCTTCTCAACGAATGTTTTGGTGAAAAGCCGCGATAGTGCATGGGTGACTAACCAATCTGCGGTAGGTCCTTCGCCAAAAGCGGCTCAGGATGACAAGGCTTTCGTGAACTAAGGGCAAATAAGCTGTGTCCGACAGGGAATAAACTCGCGGTTAGGGTTTCGGAGCGTAGGATTGAATTACATCTTCATCCGCATCCTTCCCGAATCGGGTTCTTTGCGCGTCCAGGTGCAGGTCATGTTCTGACCGCGCGACCGTCGCAAAGGAGCCGCAGTGTCCATCCTCGAACCACTCAAGCTCTATAAGAATCGAATGTTGTCCTGTCTTCCGATGTCTGACCTGAAGAGGTTGGCTCCGCACCTTGTGCCGGTGATCCTGCACGTCAATGACACGTTGACCATTGCAGGGGAGGAGGGCACCGACGCCTTTTTCCTGGAAGAAGGTCTTTGCTCCATTGTGGTGAAGATGAAGAACGGGAGCACGGTGGAAGTGGGCGTGATCGGCAAAGAGGCTGTGGTCGGCGCTGCCGCAGCTTTAGGCGAGGACCAAACGCCCAACCGTGGATTTATCCAGATCGCCGGATCGGGGTTCCGGATCGACCTAAAGACGTTGCGTGAACAGGCGGAACGCTCGAGCGAGTTGCGCGAATGTCTGCAACGGTCCGTGCAAGGGCTGCTTATGATGACGGCGCAGACTGCGGCTTGCAATCGCGTACATGAAATGCATGAGCGCCTGGCGCGGTGGATCTTAACTTGCCACGATCGCGTGGAATCAGACCGCATCCCGATTACCCATGAGTTCCTGGGAATGATGCTGGGAGTCGGGAGGCCCACGGTGACGATCGCCGCAGGCACTCTTCAGGAGGCAGGACTGATCGTGTATTCACGCGGCCACGTCACCATCCAAGATCGCAAAGGACTGGAACACGCGGCCTGCGAGTGCTATCAGGTGGTGCGCAAGGAGTATCGTCGCTTGGGCCTGCTCGATCGAGAGGCGAACGTGGCTGCTGGCGGCTAGGAAGAATCGGGCGATCGGGTGTGGAAAGAATCGGGTGATCGGGTCATCGGGTGATCGGGCGAAGTAGGAAACAGCCTGGCTATTGGCTGCTCGCTGACTCAAGTCAGTACCGTCCGCCGTAGCGGATGGTTACGGCACGGCAAGAGCAACAGCAAACGCAACAGCAAACGCAAGATCCCGTTCGACTTCGCTCAGGGCAGGCTCTTCGGCTCCGGTCTCCAACGCTGAAGAAAGCGCGTTGGACGTCCTCCGCTCAGGATGACAGCGGGAAAATGAAGCTGCTCGCTACTGGCTGCTCGCTACTAGCCATGACGTCCCGCAGCGCAGGAGATCAGGTTGACGATTCGCCATTTGTTCGCCTATGCTGTGGGCTGTGGCTGAAGATGATCGCAGGAAGAATGCGCTGCTGATTGCGGCGAGCCTCATCGCCGCGGTGAGAACCGCGCGTGAGGAAGACATTAAACCAACATCGCCGCGCATCATCTGCAGGGTGGACGACTCGGTGCGATTGGCGCAGATGGTGCTGAAGCGAATCGAGCGCGATGGGTGAGCTGGCTGGCGGACCAGCC
The DNA here is from genome assembly GCA_045808065.1 of Terriglobales bacterium. Classification (GTDB taxonomy): domain Bacteria; phylum Acidobacteriota; class Terriglobia; order Terriglobales; family Acidobacteriaceae; genus Gp1-AA112. The sequence continues at coordinate 29,855 of JBJMGD010000013.1, forward strand.
TGAATGTATCTCGGAGTTTCTACGCAGCTTTCTTGCTTTCAGAAACTCCAGATTTGGTGGCAGACTCCGCCTTACTGTCGGTCTCTGTGGTTTTCTTCGTGCGAACGCTCGCGGAAGATATTTCGGAACTGGGAGTTGTGTTTTCGGGCGCAGACTTAGTCCCCTCTGCAGGCTCTGATCTGGCGACAGCTTCCTTGTGCGACGGACCCTCTGCTCCCGTGGGAGAGACGCCAGTCTCGCCAAATTTCATCGCCTTCTGCTGCTCACCTGCAGCGGCGGAACTCTTGAGATCTTCGCCTCTTTTCTGTTCTCCGGCTTCTTTATTCTCGATTTTGTTCTCGATTTTTTCTACTTGAGTTTCGGCCGGCTGCGCTGCAAGTGCGAACAGACGTTCCATCCTTACTTTCGCCGCACGCCACTTGACGCTGCTAGCGTTGGCCGCCTGCTCGAGATATGGAGCAAGCTTTTCATCGGTGGCGATTCCGTTTTCTTTCAAGAACTGCCGAATCGCTCGGCTCTCAGTCTCCAATAACTCGAAATAGCGGAACAGATCTTTGAGTACCTCTTCCACCGGATTGTCGTTCACATTAATCCTCCGAACGCAGGCTTATGCTGCTTCCTGCTTGGAAGCCACCGGCAGACCTGCATTGCGCCAGGCATCGAATCCACCTTTTAGCGCCCAGACATTTTTGTATCCACGTTCGCGAAGTTTTTGCGCCAAACTGGCGCTTGAACCTTCGTTCGGTCAAGTGCAGTAGGTGATAATCGGTTTGTTTTTTGGAATCTCATAGAAATGGTCTTCAAGGTTGTCCAGAGGAACGCGAAGGGCCTCGGGGATCATCACATCGGATTGCGCCCATGCCTGAGGATTGCGCGTATCGATCAATGCAAAATCCTCACCGGCCTGCATCCTCTTTCGCAACTCATCGACGGTGATTCTGACATCGTCCGACATATCGAATTCCTTCTTTCCTTTTCTGCTTCGCGAAATCTTTAGGCAACTCGTGCAGTATCAGAGCTGGCAAGGTTCGTCTTTCTTCCAATTACGTTGATGGCCAATGGAATTGTGCTGACAGCTCCCACCGCGAGGAGCGTCCATCCGGCCGCTTTTTTCTGATCTCGATTGAATCGTTCGGACATCAAAAGCCCGATGCCTATGCCCAGAGCCACTCGCGTTCCGCCAATCAGGAAAATATCTGCCATAGTGAGCCGTCGTTCTCGCATTGCTGTACCTCCAATCAGAAGATGTGATGTGCTCGTTTCTGTTGCGAGATGGCTCTCAGGGCGGGTGGCGCACCCTTAAATTATTCCCTTTTGTTTTCGTGTTCGATACCTATCTGTGGATCTCGCACTGTCACAGCGACCGCCGAGACCTCTGGCTTATACTCTGCCCATGCAGCAATGGATTCTGATGGCTTGCCGGGTGTTAATTCTCGCCTTGTTTGCTATGGGAAACGCCTGTGCCGAGGCGAACCCTCCCGACTGGACCGAACCGTTCCCGCCATTTCACATTGCGGGCAATCTTTACTACGTAGGGAGTAAGGGGCTGGCGAACTATCTGGTCACAACACCACAAGGCAATATCCTCATCAACAGCGATCTCGAAGCCAATGTGCCGATGATCAAGGCGAGTATCGAGGCACTCGGATTCAAGTTCAAGGACACAAAGATTCTTCTAATCAGTCACGCGCATTGGGATCACGATGCCGGGAGCGCGATGATCAAGGAGATGACCGGCGCGACATACATGGTGATGGATGCGGACGCATCGGTGGTTGAATCTGGCGGCAAAACTGATTTCCAGTACGGAACGAATCCTGCTTCTCTGTATCGGCCGGCCAAGGTGGACCGCGTATTGCACGATGGCGACGAAGTGAAGCTTGATGGTACGGTGCTTGTGGCGCACCTTACTCCTGGGCACACCAAAGGCTGCACCACATGGACGATGAAGGTGGCAGAGAAGGGTAAAACATACAACGTGGTCATCATAGGCAGCCCCAATGTGAACCCTGGGTACAAACTCGTCGACAACCCCGCTTATCCGCAGATCGCCGAAGACTACGAGCGGATGTGGCGCGTTCTGAAGTTATTGCCATGCGATATTTTCCTCGGTGCACATGGCGCCTATTTCGGTCTCGAGGAAAAGTACCCTCTCATCAAAGCGGGTGGCGCTAGCCCCTTCGTTGATCCGGAGGGCTGCAAGAAGTTCATCGCCCAAAAAGAGCAGGATTTCCGCGCAGAATTATCAAGGCAAAAACTTGCCGCAAAATAAAGGGCTGAGCGAGAGAGTCTTGCGTTTGTCATCCTGAGCGAAGTCGAAGGAGCTTGCGTTTGTTTTCGACTGTTAAGGGCGGCGGCAAGACGAGCGACAATGGATGCAAAACCGAAAAGAGCTGCAAAGGCAAAGGCGGCTGCCGAACAGACGGTAAGAAACCGGCTGAACGGGATAGTTCCAACCGGAGCTGTCGAGCGGGTCCTTATCACTCAGGCTGCGCCACTCTCGAGCGTCGATGATGTGCTGAGCCTGGTAAACGGGCAGTACGTCGAACAAGGAAATAGAGCTAAATGCAACGTAGCCCAGACGACGCGGGCAAGTTGGACTAGCAACACAAGCGATTCATTGCTGAGAACGGTCCCTTCGTCCGCGTCGTGGCGTCATAGCTGATCCCACAGCAAGGATGGCGAGAACAACCGTCGTGATTGCGATCATGCTACGAACTGTACCGCGCGAACGGCTTGGGTTCGAGATAACTGCCCGGAGTTCATGCAACTTAGGTAACGTGACCTTGGTAATGCAAATCGCCCGCCAATTTCTCGCAAGCGATTAGGTTTCTCTGAGTAGCGTTTATCCCTGTGTGACCGGCAAGTCACTGAACGCGGTCTAGCATCAGTTGGGCTCTCGACTAACCGGCGGACCGCAATCTGGCTTGGGTAGCAGTCGATCGCGGTCGTAAGGCAGATCTTCGCGCGCGGGAAGGGGATCATCCGGGAAATCCCGGTGCCAATCCCGACGCGAAGCGTCATCAGCGTAATACTTAAGGTAGAGCCGGTTATCTTCCTCGCTGCAGCCGCCGAGCATTTGGATATGCCATGCCGAATTTGCCGTCGGCGGCAACATCTTGGTTTCCTCCCGCAGGGAATCGGTCCAGAGGTGCGTGTAGAGCTCGCGGTCGCTGAGATGATCTGTCTGCTCAATAAATACGCGAAGTAACGCGAGCTTATGGATCACCTCCCAAAGTTTTTCCGTGAGTTCCAGATCGTTGAGCGAATCGGGCGCGGGGAGTGCCACGCCCGCCATCTCCAACTCGTGAAAGTGAGTCGTCGATGGAGCTTCCTCATACTCCACCACATATTTCCAGAATGACTCTTCCATTTCAGCCGGGCAGTCGTCCAGTCTGCCCAGCTCCATCTGACCGTCACAAAGCTCTTCTGCACGGCGTTTCAAGTCCCCGATCCTCTGATCCCGGTTGTCCTCAGCTTCCGCCATCGCCACGATTACCTCCGGCAACGGACCGCACACCATCCGAGCTTGCCTAATAGGCGCCAATGCTACGCGACTCTGGGCCGCCTTTACAAACAAGAGGTTGGGCCGAAGACAGTAGCAAGTAGCGCGGCTGTTTCCTACTTCGCCCCATCACCCGATCACCTGATGGCCCGATTCTTCACTCACCCGATTCTTCTTGTTGCCCCTAAAGCCCGGTCATCCAGAGAGGTTCACAAGAGCGGCGCGATAGCCCCGAACGGCGCTTGTAAACTGGAAGGCCCGCGGATGGATATTAGGCTTCGAGCAGCGTGCCATGAGGATCTGGCTTTCGCTCGTCAGGTTTACTTCGAGACCATGCGCTGGATTCTCGAGCGCTTGGTCGGCTGTGAGGAAAAGAACTTTGCTGAGTTTTTCAAGGTCGATGAAGTCAGGATCGTTACCTCCGATGCATATGATGTTGGCTGGGTCAGGAACAAGTTGACGATACAACGATAAACATCGGGTCTTTCTACGTCATCCCAGCGATGCAGCGGCGCGGCATTGGGACACAAGTTCTTCAGAGATTGCTGGCGCAAGCTAAGAGTCAGTCAAAAGTGGTTACGCTGGCGGTTGTAAAAATTAATCCCGCACGGCGCTTTTACGAGAACCACGGCTTTCGAATTACTCATGAGGACGAGCACAAGCTGTATATGAGAGCCGACCCACTATAGTGGTGCGCTTCAGTGACACGTCGATTCTGTCGGATTGTCGACCATTCGCGCGAACACTCCTTTAACGCGAACGCTCCTTCGCTACGCGCAGGCTTCGGCAGAGTGGTGTGGGATTGCTTCATCCATCTACTCAGAGTTCCCCAAACTGCGGTCACCCTGGGCTACTCTCAGAGACCCTCGCAGGATCATCTTCACCACGTCTATCCTCGCGAAAAAATACAGCGTTCCCTCCGATGGCCTCCCTTTTGGTACATGCAAAGTTTTCATTCAGCAATGCGATATATGCGGATTGCTGCATGCAATGTTCGATCTATTCTTCAACCGCCAACAAAACACTGGAGAATGGCGATGGAAGAACTGTTCCTACACGTACCTCATGCTTCCGTTCACAAGGCGATAGGCCGCGATCGCTTCAAACGATTGCGTTGCTCGCGCCACTCGCGGAAATCGAGGTAAGCGATGGGGGAAGACCCGCTACCTCGTGCGCCGGGTGGCCGGAGAGCCTCACCACATCCTGCGAATCTTGCATCGACAGCGGCTGCTGTCCCACCCCACTCATCTGGATGCACATGCGCCCCGAAGTGGGAAAACATTCACGTCTGCCCCGCAACTCTGAATCTACGTGCTTCTTTCCTGGCACCGGAAGAAAACACTGTTAAATGGGGACCGGGGAACTTCCGAGATGATCGCCGCGGTGGAGTCGATCTTGTATCCAGGGTGGGAAAGGAGACTGTCTGCGACATCATGCGTAATATGCTTTGCCTGACCACACCTATGAATCTCAATGCGAGGCACCGCTCACATCGTCGCTACCCAGCCTCCGAAAAGCTCGGAGGGTAGGGCACCTTCCTTGTGCTTTCATCAACGAAAAACCAAGTGAAGGGCGAGGCACCCGGCGATTTTGTGATCGCGACAGGCTGCTCAGTCGCAGTTCATGTTCGTTTAGCCGGTTGCCGATCTCCCGTAACCTGTCTTCTATCTTTCGTCACCTACGCCGCAGGCCTGATTGCTGCCACAATGCGCCTAGGAAAACGTCCGCTCCGAGGCTTGGTGGCCTCGCAGCTTTCTTATGCAGGACCCATCCAAACCCGTCGTACCTTTCTCACTCTGGATAGGAGCGTGTCTGGCTGGTGACGCTCTGATCACCTCAACATTCACTGGAGCCGTAGCTACACGCTTTCGCGCGCGCAGTCCCCGTTTACGTTCTGGCTCTTCGTGCTGTTCGCGATCGCAGTCGCCATTTTCGGAACTCGTTGGGAAATTCGGAATCGCGACGCTTTTTGGGAAGACGGGGAGATAGTCCGGCGCAAGATATTTCTGTCCATTGGCCTCTTCTTTTTTCTGCTGCTGGTATATGCGAGCTTCCTTTTTAACTTTTTCGCCGGAGGGATCGTGCCCGATCCATTCGCGAACACGGGGTTATTCCTGAAACCCTGCGTAACCGCGGCTCTTCCTTTTGCGGTGCTCGCCTACGCCGACAAGCATTGGACATCGAACGACGCCGCTCCAGTGTGCGCCGGCGGCTGGGTCGCGGCGTGCGCCCTTCTTGTGCACAAGCACCCCATGTGCGCCCTCGGACTTGGTTTCCTCTTTCTGCCATTCGTCGTCGCGACCCTAATTGCTCACGGAGTCGGGACGCTGGCCTCCTCACTGAAGCAGCGCACGCAATCCCTGCACAGCGATTTCCCTGGGTAGAGAAAAAATTAACCACAGAGGACACAGAGGGGCACAGAGGGAAGACAAAGGCAGAAAAAGCACAGCCTGATGTGCCCTGTTCTCAAACCCATCCAAACTCAAAATCAAACTGCAACGTTCGCGCCGGTCGTGTTTCCCGCCAGCTCAGCAGCCAGCCGATAGCCGCTCATCCCGATCTCATCCCAAGCTTTCCCATGACAGCATTGAATTCGGGCGATGTGCCTCCATACGATGTTGGCATTCAAGTGGCAGAAGATTAACCACAGAGGACACAGAGGGGCACAGAGGGAAGACAAAGAATAAGGAATAATGGCTATATGATCCGTTTACTTCTGATCCGTGTACCTATGATCAGCCTACTTCTATTTACGCTGCTTGCTCTTCCGCTTGCGGCCCAGAGTTCCGATCGGCTTGTCGGGAAGAACGTATCGATCGCGCAGACTAACTACAAGGGCCGGAGTGCGGTACAGGTTCTGGCTGTGCCCATGGCCGCGAACGCGACGTCGTATGCGTTGGTCAAGGGCGTCACTTTTCGTGACGGCACCATTGAAGTGGATTTGGCTGGACAGCCTGCCGCTGACGCCGGCGCCGGTGCGCGAGGGTTTATCGGTATCGCGTTTCGGCTGCAGAGCGATGGAAGCTACGAGTACATCTATCTCAGACCTACTAACGGCCGAGCCGACGATCAAGTGAGGCGGAATCACTCCACGCAATACGCCTCGTATCCCAACTTTGGCTTTGACCGGTCGCGGCAGGAGGCTCCGGAAAAGTATGAGTCGTACGTCGACTTGCAGCCGGGGGTCTGGACCAAATACAAGATCGAAGTGGAAGGCCGCAGAGCGCGACTCTACGTGAACGGAGCCGAGCAACCGTGCCTCGTCGTGAATGACATGAAGCTCGAGCCGCGCGAAGGGGGAGTCGCATTGTGGATCGAACCTGGCACCGAAGGTTACTTTTCCAATCTGAAGATTACCGCCAGGTGATTCACGGCAGCCGTTCGCGTGGAAGCTCCGCTACCGCAGACAGGGAACAACAGCAATTGCGCCACCCGCTACCGCAGCTGGTTCCGATGGGCTCGGCGCTCAGCATTCGGCTATCACGGCCGAATCGTGATCGGGTCATCGCGTGATCGAGTGAAGTAAAAAAGAAGTTAGCTGCTGGCTGCTTGCTACTAGCTTCTGGCTAACTCAAGTCAGTACCGTCCGCGGTAGCGGATGGGTCACGGCATTTGAGGCGTTGAGTGTGAAGAATCCGTGACGAGCAGCTGCTAGGCGCTCAGCATTCAAACGAATCCGGTGATCGGGCCATCACTCCCGCAGCGAAAAAGCCGGGACTCTTGTGCAATAACAAAAGGGGCCTTTCGGCCCTTGGTTATTCTTCCTCGCGGGAACTTCGCGATCACCGGTAAGTATTTGAAGGTTGGTTGCGGGGGCTGGATTTGAACCAGCGACCTTTGGGTTATGAGCCCAACGAGCTACCAGGCTGCTCCACCCCGCAGATTCATACTATCAGCGGGGTGGAGGATTTTCAAAACGCGCAGCCTCGGTGGGCCGGTCTGGCGCGGAAGTTAACTTCGATGATGTACTGAAGAACTCCGTCTACTTGAAGAACTCCGTCATTGCTGATGCTGTGGCCGCGTTGCCGATGTTTCCATCTATGCCCATGTAGGTTGTGATCGCCTTTAGCAGATTTTCGTGCTGATAGAAGGTCGAACTCTGGAACTTGGACTTCACGTTCGGTCCTGCCATTACCATCGCGATGCGTCCTCCACCGTGCGATGTATCCGACTCCTCGGCTTCGTCGAAGACGACGATCAACAATCCACCATTCTGGAATTGTGAGCTGGCGAACAGCGGCGCTATGTTCTGCTTCAGCCAGGTGTCGGCTTGTTGGAGGCTGCCATCGTGAGCGTCGTCGCTCAGGTTCGGCTCGACAAACGAGAAGTCTGGTAACTTTCCTGCGCCCAAGTCATTGGCAAATTGGCTGAAGGGAACCAGGTTTTGCTTTTGCGCGGGATTGCTTGGCGCGTCGCAGGGTTCTCCAGCGTTATTCCGCACGTCGCAGAAATAAGAGAACGGATTGTGATGCTCGACGTAGGCCCCCTGATTCGATCCTGTATATCCGATGAATGGCAGGTCTTCGGCGTAAGACTTCCAGGTTTTGCCTGCCGCGACCATGTGGCGGACGAGGTTATCGACGTTCACCGTGGCCGTATCACTGTCATCGTTCGTGAGGACCTGCCCCGTCGTGAACATGAAGTAGTTGCCGATCGATGGATGCGTGTCCGCGTAATACTGCGTCGCCAATCCGTACTGCTGAGCCAGTCCATTCAGATAGGGCATGCCGGAATTTCCGATCACGCTCGCATAGCCGTGATTCTCTTCGAGCACCAGTACTACCGGTCCGTGGACCGCGGGAGCGGGTGTCGGCGAAGGCGGGGGCGTCGGTGGAGGGGTAGGGTTGGGAGCGGGCGTAGGCGTGGGAGGTGGGTCGGGTGTGGGAGTTGGAGTAGGGGTCGGAGTAGGAGTTGGGCTCGGTTGCGTGACCGGGTTGGAAGTCGTCGTTGTAGTGCTTTGCGTGCCGCCACAGCCAAATAACGAGCCAACTAGTATGAGACCAGCAACGATCTGTGTTGCATTCCTGAATGAAACGTCCAAACGCATCACACCTCCAGGTCCGCTTTGCGAGCGAACGAGGGGCGATGCTAGGGACGCATCTACTCTGGATGTATCCGATGGGGGCCTTAATACCGCTAAGATTTTTGCTGTAAGTGGAACCTAAAACACTGCTCGGAATCCGGTGCGCTGCGAACAGGATTTCCCGATTTTCCACACGGATGCACAAGAAAAATCTCTTTCACACTGCTTTTCCTCAGCAGAGTCAGCATCAAAGCACTCGGCGGAAGCGCGATGCGAGTAAAACTTCCGCATCACAGTTCTTGGAGGAGACTCATGCAGAAGGATCTCAACCGCCTGACCGAAGGTCAGAAGCTGCTGAAGCAACTCCGGGAAGAATACGACAGGCCGCGCACCCAGCGGACTGCTTCTGAACCCGCAACCGTCGTTGGTGGCGAGAGCTATTTAGAGCCAAGCGTTCCAAATAGCGTCTCCTAAGCTCAACCAAATCCCCTCTTTTCAGGCGGACAGCACAGGCACATCGCCGTCATACATTAAAAACTAATAAATTAGTTACCTTTGCGCCCCGCCTGCGTCTAATCAAGCAGGAGGATGGATGCCGCCGAAGCGGTCAGAAACCCTCACCGAAGCTGAGCTTCGCGTGATGAACGTGTTGTGGGAGAAGGGCCAAGCGACGGTCCAGCAGGTACTCGACGCCATGCCCGAGAAGCTGAATCTGGCCTACAACTCGGTGCTCACCACCATCCGTGTCCTTGAGAACAAAGGCTACCTGGCCCATAAGAAGGATGGTCGGGCGCACATCTACGAGCCGGTGATCGCGCGTGCGGAAGCCAGTCGCTCCGAAGTGCGGCATCTGGTAGGCCGATTCTTCGCAAACTCTCACGAATCGCTCCTGCTGAACTTACTGGAAGAGCAGAATTTGGATCCTGACGAGCTCAGGCGCCTGCGACAGATATTGCAAGCGAGCGAAAGAAAATGACGATCATTCTTTCCTCTCACCCGATTCTTCAACTTGCCGGCGAACGCATGATCAATTGCGTGCTGGAGGGCATCGGAATTGCGTTGCTGGCTTCCGTCTTGCTCTGTCTCACCACTTGCCGCAACTCCAGTACACGATTCCTCGTTTGGTTCTCTGCTCTATTAACCATCGCCGGACTCTCTCTTGCTGCGTGCACCGGCAGCGCGGGTGCTTCGGGCGGTACTGCGGCGGCAAAGTTCACGTTGCCTGCCTCCTGGATGGCCTATGCTTTGGCAGCTTGGGGTGTTATCGCGTGCTTGGGAATCGTTCGCGTTGTTTGGGGCTTATGGCGAGTTCGCTCGCTTCGCGCACAAAGTGCTCCGCTAGTGGACGTTGACCCGGAGCTCGCGCGACAGTTGAGCGACTGTAATTCTGGCAGGCGGGTCCGTCTGTATGTTTCGGACGAACTGCGCGTTCCCACCGCCATCGGCTATTTCAAGCCCGGAGTCTTGATTCCGCGCTGGGCAATTACTGATCTTTCTTCAGCCGAACTCAACGCTATCGTGCTGCACGAATTGGGACACTTGCGACGGTGGGACGACTGGACCAATTTGGCACAGAAGGTTTTGCGCGCTGTCCTCTTTTTTCATCCGGCGGTGTGGTGGCTCGATGCCCGTCTCTCGCTCGAACGCGAAATTGCCTGCGACGATCTGGTGCTCGCTAAGACCTCCGACGCACGCGGTTATGCTGAGTGCCTGGTGTCGATCGCGGAGAAGAGCGTTTTGCGAACGAGACTGGCGCTGGCCGTCGCTGCCGTCGGACGAGTTGGCCAGACAACGCTTCGCCTCACGCGAATTCTTGACCAGCATCGGCTCCCAGAAACTCGAGCCTCAAGAATGGCTGTCGCCATTGCTGGCAGCGTTGGTGTTGCTGCATTGGCTGTTCTGCCGCACGTTCCGGCTATGGTCGTCTTCCAGGAAAATTCGCAGCCAAACGTGAGTGCGATCAGCGCACGGGAATCCGGTGGTCACAACGAAATGGGAGCGTCATACATTCCCGTGCGAATGACACAATCGACAAACGATCGGCGACAATCCTTCGCGCTGCCCGCAGTAATAAAGACACCGATAGCGAGCTCACGTCCGCTGCCGCGGAGCAAGGCAACGGTGTTGAGGACTGCGCATAAGCGAAGTGCGGCGACCGCCCCCTGGATGGTGCGAACCGGTGTTAAGAATGGCAATCAAACCGTCGCGCCTACTCTTTTGTTGGTGGTGCAGACCGCGCAGTACGGTCCAATGGGAGCGTCTGAGTGGAACATTACGGTATGGCATTTTGCGGTGCTTCCTCAAAAAGCTGTGGCAAATCCAAGTGTTTCGAAGTCGATCTAGATGGAGTTTTTTTAAACGAATTACCAACTAAACATTTAGTTTAAGGAGAAGTAGAAAATGAAACTCGAATACCTGAAGGCAAAGTTGACGCGTCGGCTAATCGCGCCGACCATCGCTTTGGCCACGATTGCCTCTTTCGGAGCTTATGAATTCGTGAGACCCGCGACGGCAAAAGCTGCGGTGGCCTCCCCGGCGCCGGCGCCGCTCGACGACAACAGCGTGGGCGCTCTGCTCTCGCTGGACAACGCAATGGAAACACTGGCAGCACGGGTGACCCCCGCGATTGTCAACGTGACCGTCACCTCGAAAAGCAAAGTCGATCTTTCCGATCAAGGACAGTTTGGCGACCTGCCGGAGGGCATGCAGGGATTTGGCCAATTCTTCGGCCATCCAATGCAGCCGCAGAATCGCGTCGAGCATGGCCTCGGCAGCGGAGTGATCATCTCGCCTGATGGATACATCGTCACCAACAATCACGTCGTTGATGGAGCCACGGACATCCGCGTGACCATGAGCGACCGGCGAATCATGTCCGCGAAGTTGATAGGCAGAGATCCGCTTACCGACCTCGCGGTCATCAAGATTAGCGGCACGAATCTGCCTAGTGTGCCATTTGGGGACTCAACCAAGTTGCGTCCTGGACAGTCGGTGCTGGCATTCGGCAATCCGTATGGGTTCCGCTTCACCGTCACCCGCGGAATCGTGAGTGCGTTGAATCGTCCAAATCCGGATTCGAATAACCCCCGAAAGCTAGGCGAATTCATTCAGACCGACGCAGCCATCAACCCTGGCAACTCCGGCGGGCCTCTGGTGGACGCACGCGGAGAAGTGGTGGGTATCAACACCTTCCTGATCTCTCCCTCTGGTACCTTTTCGGGAATGGGATTCGCTATACCCACGCAGATCGTGCGCCCTACGGTGGATTCGCTGATCCGCACGGGCAAGGTGACCCATGCTTACATGGGCGTCGGGATTACCGATGTAACGCCAGAGAACTCGAAGTTCTTCGACATGAGCAAGGCCGTTGGCGCGGTGGTGACACAGGTTGAGCCAAGCTCTCCGGGCGCGAAAGCCGGCCTGAAAGTCGGTGACGTGATCACTAAGATCGATGGACGCGACGTGAGCGACGCTGGTCAACTGCAAGTCGAAGTTGGACAGCAGCAGCCGGGCACCACGCTGCATCTGGACGTAATGCGCGACGGAAAGTCTATGTCGATTCCGGTCACGGTGCAGGAGTTGGGGAATGCGAAGGATGGCGAAGAGAGCGCAAGCAATCCCCAGGGAAAAGCTCGATGGGGACTAGGTCTTTCCGATCTAAACTCCGACGTTCGCGACCAGCTTCAGGCTCCCAGCGACGTTCAGGGAGCGGTAGTTGCGCGAGTGCAGCCCGGCAGTCCGGCAGATAATGCCGGCATCGCGTCGGGCGACATCATTGAGTCGGTAAACCGCAAACCGGTGAAGTCGGCCCAGGATGTTCAGCAAGCTCTGTCCAAGATCCAAAATGGGCAGGACGCAATGGTTCTAATCTGGAGCCAAGGCGGTAATACCTTCCGGGTAATGCATCCTGGCGACAATTCATAATTGCAGGGAAGGGAAGCGCCGGACGAAATGTCCGGCGCTTCGTATGTTTTGATCCTGTATCTCCGCACCGGACTCCTTGTGCGTATCCAAGAGTCCGCATTCGATACACTTGTCTGATTTCGAACACGGCACTTGTGGTCCAGCCTTGGGATGACACCACACCTGTTGCCCGTTCGCGAAAAGGAGATTGAGAATGCGCTTCATAATCCGATTTGGTTGCATGGCGTTGTTCGTGACCTCATTTTGCGTTTCCCAATCCAACAACTCGCTCGCGGGCGAATGGCTCGTTACTACGGATCTGTTTGGCACGAGCTTGCAACAGATTCTTACTGTGAAAGCCGATGGCGACAGGCTCAGCGGCACGATGCGTGGGCGGGGACGCTCCGAAATCGAGGGTACTGTCAGCGGTAACACGATCCATTTCACTACGCGGCAGGACAAAGAGACTACCGGCGAATACGAAGGCACGATTTCTGCCGACGGCATATCGGGCACGGCGCGGGCCTTCGATTCGAAGCCCGAAGAGCGGATTGCGGTGAAGTGGACGGCACGGCGTCTGCCGCCTGTTCCTGCAGGGCCGCCGCAGCATCATGAATTTGTGCCCACTAAATTTCATCGGGCCTTCTCACCTTTCATCGAACCGGCGCTGCACATCAAGTCTGGCGACAGCGTTCATACCACGACTGTCGATGCAGGCGGACGCGACGAGAAAGGTGAGGCGCGCGTGCTTGGCGGAAATCCCGAAACGGGACCGTTCTACGTCGATGGCGCTCTGCCTGGGGACATCGTGAAAGTAAAGCTGAATCGCGTGCGACTCAACCGGGACTGGGCAGGTAGTGACGATGCGCTGGTACCACGAGCCGTCGGCCCTGACCTTGCGCGCGAGATGAAGTATGAGCCGGACGGCGTGCGCTGGAAGCTTGACCGGCAACGTGGTCTGGCTTCACCTGAAAAGCCCGGCGAGCATATGAAAAAATTCGCGATTCCCGTAAAGCCGATGCTCGGTTGTGTGGCTACCGCGCCCGGGACTACCGGACAGCCGGTCGCAGCGGGCGATTCGGGGGGATTCGGCGGCAATATGGATTTCAATGAAGTTGGCGAAGGTGCGGTCGTTTACTTGCCGGTAAACATGGTTGGCGCTCTCCTTTACGTGGGCGATGGCCATGCTTTGCAGGGCGATGGCGAGCTGAACGGCAATGCGCTGGAGACGTCGATGGACGTCGACTTCACCGTTGAGGTTCTCAAAGACAAAAAAGTGAATACACCTTTTGTCGAGACCGATCAATACTTCGAGGCGATGGCTTTGGCTGGCTCACTAGATGACGCATTTCGTCAGGCGACGGGAAATCTCACCGGCTGGCTTATGGAGGAGTACAAACTCACGGCTTCGGAGGCTGCGATCGTGATGGGCTCCTCAGTCGAGTACCGCATCAGCGAAGTCGCCGACCGCAATGCGGGAGTGGTCGCCAGACTGCGCAAAGATCGGCTTGCGATGCTGACGAGGTAAGGATCGATTACTGATACTTGGTGGGATCCGGGATGGCGGCTTCCGCGAAACCTTTGCGGCGCAGCTGGCATGAGTCGCAATGGCCGCAGGCCCGTCCGTCGGAGGACGGGTCATAGCAACTTGTGGTGAGAGCGTAGTCGACTCCCAGCTTCACGCCTTCCCGGATAATCTGCGCTTTTGTCATTTCGATCAGCGGAGCGTGGATGGTAAAGCGTCGTCCTTCGACCCCTGCCTTAGTTGAAACATTAGCCAGTTGCTCGAATGCAGTGATGAACGCCGGACGACAATCGGGATATCCGCTGTAGTCGAGCGCATTCACTCCGACGAAGATATCGAAGGCTCCAATCACCTCGGCGAGCCCCAACGCGAATGACAGAAAGATGGTGTTGCGTGCGGGCACATACGTAATCGGAATTCCTGTCGCCATCTGATCGCTCACGCGATCTTTCGGAACCTCGATATCAGCGGTGAGCGCCGAGCCCCCGAACTGGCGCAGGTCGAACGCGATGGTTGAGTGCTCAGCTCTGTATGCTTCTGCGAGGCGTCGCGCCGACTGCAACTCGATCTTGTGGCGCTGCCCGTAGTCGAAGCTCAACGCATGAATCGTGAATCCTTGCTGCGTGGCGATAGCCAGCACCGTTGCGGAGTCTAGACCTCCGCTTAACAACACGATGGCTTTATTGTTTGTGTGCATCATCTGTTGCGCGTTATCGCGATCCTCGGGTGTGGCTCTCCCCAGGATCTCTTTGAGGACATGCCGCTCCGCAGGTCTGTTTCGCCTGGGCACCTCGCGATTCACATTGCGCAGCAAACCCGGTGCTGAAACTCTCAATCTAATCCACCAAAGCACCTGCTCACGTTTCACTGTAGTTGGGGGCCCCATGCGCTGCAAGCCACCGTTAGTTCTTGCCATCCTTATTCTGTGCTCATTGGTTTTCATTGTGGGTTGCGGTGGAACGGGCGGAAGTTCCGCGTCCAACCTGAGCACACCTCCAGCGACTAATCCAAGTTCTCCGGGCGGGAGCAGCTCACAACCGGGAAGTGGTTCTGCCGGCAGCGGCTCCGGAAGCGCAGGATCGAGTTCTGGCGGTTCCAGTTCGGGAGGCTCGACTTCATCAGGCGGCGGTTCGACGAGTGGCGGCGGATCGTCTTCCGGATCGGGAAGCGGCTCTGGCTCGACTGGCGGCACCGCCCAGGGTGGCTTTGCAGAGACGAAGTCGCCCATTCCGTTTGCCGGACAAATGCTGGCCGCCGACTTTAATCATGACGGCCGGCCCGACTTGCTCATCTACGGCAGCTCCCTATCGGTCTCGCTGAATAATGGTGCCGGGAATTTTTCCGCCGCGATCCCGGTGAGTTTGCCGGCGCCCTACAGCTTGGTAAGTCAAGTAGCTCTCGCGGACTTCAACGCCGATGGATACACAGACGTGGCGGCGTGCGTGAATAGCGGTGATGCAACGGCTGCTGCTGCTGCCGTATTTCTAAATGACCACAGCGGAAAATTGATTCTTGGCCAGGTTATCCCGGCACCGGCGGCGTGCAAAGGGATCGCGGCGGGAGACGCAAACCGCGATGGGAAAGCCGATCTCGCTCTTACCTATTACACGGGCTCTCTTACCTCGCCTGTAAATGCGATTGCGACCTGGTTCGGGGATGGCGCTGGGCATTTTGCGAGTCCGGTGACCCAGTCTAATGTGGCGCTCAGTGCGACCGAGGATGAGACCATGGATCCGTGCAGTGTGGCCGCCGCAACGGGCGCCGACTTTGATGGCGACGGAACCCTCGATCTGGTCGTTTTTGGAGCGTGCCAGAGCTACGTGATCAACCCTGGAGTTATTTACTTTGCCCGAGGGGACGGCACCGGCCACTATTCACTTACCGAAATCACTGAGTCCACTACTAGCGTCTATGGCAGCCCGTATGTCAAAGACATCAACGGCGATGGAAAGCCCGATCTGGTTTTCATCGAAGCTCAATATGGGCCGCACGCCTCGACCGACGAGGAAATATTGTTTGCTATCAACAACGGATCTGGCCAATTGGCAATCACGCCTGTAGCTGCCGAGAGCTCCTATGCCTCTTCTGGAAGCCATATCCGGGCCGGGTCGCCGCTCAACGGCATGGGCACTGCCGTCGAAGGCTTTTTGGATGTGCCTTGCTGCGCTTCCGTTACGTATGGAGTGAAATTGGTTTCGCAAGGGACAAGCGATGCCGCACACACTTGGACCTATGGGCAATCAACTTCGTCACTTCCAGGAGAAGTTACAGGCATTGCTTCTGGTGATTTCGACGGCAACGGCGCTCAGGATTTCGCGGTCGCAGAGCGTGATGCTAACAATAGCTCGACTCTGCACGTGTACTTGAGCAAGTAAGGCAAAACCTTAACACGAAGGTCACGGGAAAACGGAAGGTCACAAAAATGTCCCCGTGACTTCCCCTTTGCCTTCGCGTTACCCCCGGTTTATGTTGTTCGACTCGGAGTCATCATCGGTGCCGGTCCGCCTTTGGGGCGTCGCGCCAGCAACGGCAACACCAGAGAGCAAACATGACGATCGCGATCACGTAGATCGAGCTGGAAAATTGTCCAGTCGCCTGATGCCGTTTGGCGATCATGAGGGGTGAGGGAATTGCGCCCGCTCCCCATGCGAGCAGAATCCAGCCGTAGATGCCGCCCATGTACTTTGCTCCGATCCGCGGCGTAAAGAAGAAAGTAAACGCGCGCGCGTCCGAGCATGTCTGACACCCATGCCGAGAAGACGCGGCCCAAAGCATTAAAGAAATAGCCGAGATACATGATAGTGAGCGATTGATGACTTAGGCATACGCAACCAGGTATCCCAGCCCATAGAGCACTCTAGCGACGTTAGCCACTTTACGCGGACAACACGGTCCTGCCAAAGTCCACCGATGACCGTACCCCCACCGAGGAAGACGATAGCGAGAGTGAAATTGAGTTGAACATCGGTCTCTTTCCATCCCATGTTTCGAATCAGCGGGATCTTGAAGACACTCCAACCATAAACCGCTCCAAGACAAATCTGCATGACGACTGCAGCAAAAGCGATTGCCCAGCGATTCGGAAGACGGTCTGCCATGTTGACGTCATTCATGCGCATCGGGTTTGCTCCGGTCCAGAAGCAGTTCCCAAATGGGTTTGTTCTGACCGTGCGGTCCTTCTGTTGGCACGCTTGGACTAGAATGTCGCCCCTAGGCTTGTAGCAGGAAAGGGCTCTCGATATGACTGAAGAAAAGCGAAATGAAGTGAGTCGTAGGGGGTTTTTGAGCGGGGCCGGGAAAACTATTCTCGCCGCCAAAGTCGCCGGATTGTTTCCCAAAGATGCCGCAGCCGCGGCTCAACAACTGCACGTTCCCGAACCACCGGGCAGGAAGTTAGGGTGGGCGGTTGTGGGTCTTGGTAGCCTCGCCATAAATCAGATCCTGCCGGCGTTCGCGAAATGCGAGAAGTCCAAAGTAGTGGCATTGGTCAGTGGGCATTCAGACAAAGCCAACAAGCTGGCGCTGCGCTATGGCGTAAGCTCTAAAGCCATCTACAATTATCAAAACTACGACTCTCTCCGAGACAATCCTGACGTTGACGTCATCTACATCGTCCTTCCCAATGGCATGCATGCCGAATACACCATCCGCGGATTGCAGGCTGGCAAGCATGTGCTGAGCGAGAAGCCCATGGCCAGCACACCAGCCGACTGTCAGGCGATGATCGATGCGGCCCGAAAGGCCAACCGAAAGCTCATGGTTGCTTATCGGTGCCGCTACGAGCCGTTCAACCAGGAGATGATTCGCATGGCGCTCTCGCAAGAGCTCGGACCTCTAAAAGTCATCTTGTGCGATACAGGATTTCCCATCGGCGATCCCACGCAATGGCGCTTGAAGAAGGCGCTGGCGGGTGGCGGATCCATGATGGACATTGGCATTTACAGCCTGCAAGCTGCGCGATACATCTCTGGCCAGGAGCCGGTTGAAGTCGACGCGCTCATGTACAACACGCCGGGTGACCAGCGTTTCAAGGAAGTGGAAGAGACAGTAATCTTCCAATTGCGCTTCCCGAGCGGAGTAGTAGCAAACTGCTCTTCCAGCTACGGCTACGCAAGCCAGTCCCGCTTCCGGGCGATCGCAACTGAAGGCTGGTTCGAATTGGAACCTGGGCAGCACTACACCGGTTTGCGCATGCGAGTGAACCGCGGAAACCAACTTGAAGAAGTGATGCTGCCCGAGAAAGATCACTTCGCCGCGGAAATGGACCACATGTCAGCCTCGGTATTGGACAACAAAGAGCCGCTAACTCCAGGCGAGGAGGGGTTACGCGATATCAAACTGATCATGTGCATTTATGAAGCGGCGAAGACAAATAAGACTGTGAAGGTCTGAGCGGAGTTGGCCCTCCTTTCAGGGCCACAACAATTTGTCGAAAGCGGCTAACCTTTGCCGCTGAATATGTCGTCTAACGACATGTCGTACAATGAACACTCGTGCAAGCTACACCTGCCATCACGGAGCCTGTCCTCTTCATACTTCTCAGCCTTGCCCAGCAGCCGCGGCACGGCTATTCCATACTGAAAGATGTTGAGAAGATGAGCGACGGACGCGTCCGCCTCAGCACCGGGACTCTGTACGGCGCACTGCGCCGGCTGCTTGAGGAGGACTGGATCGAACGGCACGAGGAGGACAACACCTCGCGAGGTCGACAGGGGTACAAGCTGACTTCTCACGGACGCAGAGTGCTGCGGCAGGAGGTTGCCCGCATGCAGCAGCTCACCCGTCTTGCTACTTTGCGGTTTGCGCGACGGGAGGCTTAACGATGACAGCTCTGTATCGATCTCTACTAAGGCTTTATCCGAGGAAGCATCGATCTGTGTTCGCGGCCGAGATGCTCGACGTCTTTCAGCATGCGCAAGCCGACGCCGCAAACAGGAGTATCAGTTGGTCCATGGTGTTTTACATGCGCGAGATTGCGGGCCTGCTCCGCGGCGCCGCACACGAACGGGTACGCAACGTCCACGCGAGTAGTGGCTGCGAGCTAAAGCTTGGAGGAAATATGAATCAGCAACCCCGATGTCACTTTCCACGTTTTGCCATCGTGATGATGACAGTCATCTTTGTGTTAGTCCTGGAGATCATCGCGAAGGGCGAAGGCTTGTCGCATTACCTGTTCCGGTTGTCGGCCATGGGTGGGCCGCCTCTGCCGCCTGGGCAAGAGCGCTGGAATCTTGGAAACTCAATCCAGCATTGGCCTTCCCATTATGGATTGATTTCGGGAGTGGCGATGGGCTTCCTGATTGCATGGGCAGTGGGAGTCATTGCCTGGGCCTTCGCCTATCTCCTGCGGCGCACCGGCGCGCAGCACTTCGACCAAACGCAAAGCTGGCCCGTAAACCAGTAACAGAATGGGAGGGAACCCGAAGTCGCTTATTCCAGCGCTTCCGGAGTGATTTGGATGTTCTTCTCGCCCGCGGCGCGCTTTTCCCAGTACTTACGCACCCAGGCGTCGAAGCTCTTGCCCGCGGCCGGATCGCGGTCGCTGAATTTCAGTGCGGCGATTTCCGAATAGGGAATGGAAAGCTTCTCGCGTGCGCTGCTGGGAATAATGCGGACGACAGAATTGGAAAGAGTACTGCCGGTGCGGCGGTCAAAAAGGTAGCCTTCGAGTTTTCTGCCGTCTTTGCAGGTGATGCTTACATCGCCACGGTAGTCAAAAGCTTTTTCCAGCGCCTGGCGAATATCTTCTTCCCGTGCCAATTCGGGAATCCAACCCTCCAGGCGCTCGTGGGATGTGCCGGGAGCTACTTCGAGAGCATCGGGGTTTGTGGTCATTTACGAGTCCTTGGGTTCTTAAGAAAATCAAATGATTAACACGGAGGGAAAACTCAAGGTCACGGAGAACACGTTAAGTTTCTTGCTTCTTGCACTTGGTGTTGCCATCATGACCTTCGTGTTAACCCGGTTTTACGCTCGCGTTTCCTCCAGCGGAGTGGCGCTGCTTTCAATCTGGACGAGCGGATTGAAGGCATGCACTGGGCGCACCTCTTCGTGCAGTAGCTTGAGTGCGCTCTCGTCGTCATAGTTCGAAAAAGTAGCGCGGA
The DNA here is from genome assembly GCA_045808065.1 of Terriglobales bacterium. Classification (GTDB taxonomy): domain Bacteria; phylum Acidobacteriota; class Terriglobia; order Terriglobales; family Acidobacteriaceae; genus Gp1-AA112. The sequence continues at coordinate 49,915 of JBJMGD010000013.1, forward strand.
TAGTGCGCATGAATCCCGCGAAAGAGCCAAACGTGTCATTCACCGCCGAGGCTTCATATCCGCTGTGGACCATGCAATTCGCGCATTTCGGATTTCCCGATTCGGTTCCGTAGTTCTGCCAATCGGTCGTGTCAATCAGTTCTTTAAACGTATCGGCATATCCGTCTTGCAGCAGGTAGCAGGGCTTTTGCCAGCCGAAGATATTGAAAGTCGGCATGCCCCATGGTGTGCACGAGTACTGCTGCTTGCCCATGAGGAATTCGAGAAACAAGGGCGACTGATTGAAGGTCCAGGACTTCTTTCGGTTTGAAAGAATTGCGCGGAATAGGCGGCGAATACGGGCGCGTCCGAGGAAATGCTTCTGGTCGGGCGCCTTGTCGTACGAATATCCGGGCGAGAGCATCATGCTCTCCACGCCGAGCTGCATCATCTCGTCAAAGTGGTCGCGAACGCTGTTAGGATCGGCGCCGTCGAACAGCGTCGTATTTGTAGTGACGCGGAATCCGCGGCTCACCGCTTCCTTAATCCCATCAATAGCGATTTCGTACCCGCCCTCACGGCAAACGGAGAAGTCGTGATGATCGCGCTGGCCATCGACGTGGACTGAGAACGTGAGGTACTTGCTTGGCTTGAACAGACCGAGCTTCTCTTTGAGAAGCAGGGCGTTGGTACACAGATAAATGTATTTCTTGCGCTCGACGAGGCCTTCTACGATTTTGTCGATCTCCGGATGCATGAGCGGCTCGCCGCCGGGAATGCTGACGACCGGGGCTCCGCATTCTTCTACTGCGCGAAAGCATTCTTCAGGCGTGAGCTGCTGCTTGAGGATATGCGGCGGGTACTGAATCTTGCCGCAGCCCGCGCAGGCCAGGTTGCAGCGGAAGAGCGGTTCCAGCATCAAGACGAGCGGATATTGCTTGCGTCCTTTGAGCTTCTGCTTGAGGACGTAGGTGGCTACCGTCCACATCTGTGAGATTGGTCCCGCCACTAGCTCTCCTTAAAGGTTTGTCATTCCGAACCGCCGCTGTTTGGCGGTGAGGAACCCTACTATTACGGATCATTCTTGCGCCAGTAGGGATTCCTCCCTACGGTCGGAATGACGAATTACTGTTACGCTCCCGAACACACCTTCCCATACGTCGTCAGCGCAATCAATGGGAAGTACACCCGATACAAGTGGTACGCCAGATAGAACACCCGCGGGAATCCAGTGCCGGTGTACTCGGGCTCGTCCCAACCACCGTCTTTGCGTTGGGTGCGGAGCAGCCAGGCTATGCCACGCGCTACAGCGTCGCTGCGCGTGTCTCCGGCGGCGAGCAGTCCCATGATCGCCCATGCGGTTTGAGACGGCGTGCTGGCTCCGATCCCCCTGCTGGTGGGCTCGTCGTACGACATGCAGCTTTCGCCCCATCCGCCGTCGGGATTCTGATACATTCGCAGCCACTCGGCGGCCTGTTGTACGCAGGGCTCGTGATTGTCAACTCCGATAGCTTCGAGGCCGCGCAGCACCAGAGTCGTGCCGTAGATGTAATTCACTCCCCAGCGCCCAAACCAGGAACCGTCCGGTTCCTGTTCCCGTTTCAGGAAATCGATTGCCCGCTTAACGCGCTTGTCTTCCTGCGTGTAGCCATAGGTTGCCAGGCACTCGAGAATTCGTCCGGTAATGTCGACGGTCGCCGGATCAAGCATGGCATTGTGATCGGCAAAAGGAATGTGCTCGAACATCATCTTGTCGTTGTCTTTGTCGAACGACGCCCAGCCGCCATTCTTGCATTGCATGGAGAAGATCCAGTCGATCGCGCGCTGCACCGACTCGTGCTGATAACGCTCGTTCGGCACCTGAATTTTGCTCAGGCCGAGCGCGACCATTGCCGTGTCATCGACGTCGGGATAGAATTCATTGTTGAATTCGAAATACCAGCCGGCAGGCGCTGCGTGCTTGTTCTTCACTGACCAGTCGCCCTTATGTGTGACTTGCTTCTGCAATAACCATTCGCCGATCGTCACCATACGTGGATCGGTCGCCGGTACGCCGGCTTCACCCAGCGCGAAAGCTGCGTAGGCGGTGTCCCAGACTGGAGACTTGCACGGCTGCATGCGGAAGGTCTCTTCTTCTTCAATCCCGAGCGCCTCAAACTCGTCGATGGCGCGAATAACCTGCGGATCGTCGGTCGAGTAACCCAGACAGCGCAGCGCGATGATGGAATTCATGATCGCGGGATAGATGGCGGCAAGGCCATCGCTCATCTCCATCCGCTCCAGCATCCACTCTTCTGCGGCTTTCAAAGCTATAGAGCGCAGCGGACGGACGTGCACGCGCTCTAACCAATGAGTAAGACGATCAAGCACGAGGAAGAAATTGCGCCAACAGACGAGCTTCTCGCTCCACTTCAGACGGAGGTCCGTGTTGTGACGTCCGCCGGGAAACAGTTCCTGGATGCCGAGTTCGTCCGGAATCTTCTTGAACGGCTTCTTGGCATAGCAGATCGAAAGAGGCACCAGGATACCGCGCGACCACGAGGATATCTCGTAGATATTGAACCAGAACCATTGTGGGAAGAGAACGATTTCCGGTGGGACCGCGGGTACCGCATCGTAATCGTATTGGCCCAGGAAGCAAAGATAGATTTTCGTGAAGGTGTTAACGGCGGTCACGCCGCCGAGGCTTTCGATGCACGTGCGTGCTCGTTCCAAAATGGGATCATCGGCCATGTAGCCGGTGAGCTTGAGGCCAAAATAAGCCTTTACGGTGGCGCTCACGTTCGAAGGGCCGCCGTGATAGATGGGCCATCCACCATCATCGTTCTGGTGGCGAACGATCTCTCTGGCCACCTTCCGCAGGCGCTGTTCATCGCGCGTGCCGAGCAGCGTATGCAAAAGGATGTAGTCGGATTCGAGGGTGGTGTCGGCTTCGAGTTCACCGCACCAGTAGCCTTCCGGCCCTTGAGTTGAGAAGAGGAATCGACGGGCACCGTCCACTGCCGCGGCTACGCGGCTGGCGATGTCATCGATCTTGCCAAACACCAACTGCACTGGGCGACGGGGGATTTCGTCCATAGCTTAGTTATTCCGCGGCAACGGCAGTCGTGGAGGGCGCGGCCTGAATTGCGGCCACGATCTCCGGCGGTAGTCCGAAACGCACGTTCTCCGCCATGATCTCGACTTCCTCAACGCGGTTGAAGCCCTCCTCTTTGGAGAGATACTCAACCACTTCTTCCACTAGACACTCCGGAGCTGATGCTCCAGCTGTAAGCGCGACCGTCTTCACATCTTCGAGCCACTCCGGACGGATCGCGCGGAAGTTCTCAATTAAATACGCGGGAGTCTCGAGCCGAGTTGCAACTTCCACTAACCGATTCGAGTTGGAACTGTTTTCAGAACCCACAACCAGCAATAGCTCCGCCTGCGGAGCGACATTCTTCACAGCAATCTGCCGATTCTCGGTGGCATAGCAGATGTCCTGCGCATGCGGCCCATGAATCTTAGGGAACTTGCGCTTTAGGGCCTCGATGATGTCTTTGGCCTCGTCAAGTGAAAGGGTGGTCTGCGTGAGATAAGCAACACGGTCCGGATCAGGAACGTGAAGCGCTTCCACCTCGGCCGGCGAGCTGACCACCTGGGTCACAGTCGGGGCTTCGCCTAAGGTGCCGATGATCTCGTCATGATCGCGGTGTCCGACCAGCAGTAGGGAATTGCCCTGCTTGGCGAACTTGATCGCCTCCACGTGGACCTTGGTGACCAGTGGGCAAGTCGCGTCGATCACCTTCAGTTTGCGCGCCTTGCTGGCTTCGCGGACTTCAGGAGCCACGCCATGGGCGCTGTAAATCACGCGCGCCCCTTCCGGAACATCTTCCACGCTGTCCACAAAAATGGCGCCTTTGGCGGCCAGATCGTCGACTACATAGCGGTTGTGGACGATCTCTTTTCGGACATAGATCGGGGCGCCAAAGGTCTCAAGCGCGATGCGGACGATGTCAATCGCGCGCACAACTCCGGCGCAGAACCCCCGCGGCTTGAGCAGCAGGACGGTTTTTTGTTCGATTGGAAGGGTCATTCCTTGTCTCTAAGTATAACCGTGAACACCTGGTAATCCCATTTCAAAACTACATGGCAGAACTTGGTGAGTCAACGCAAGTGGATGAAATGGCTAGGATTAGCATTGGGCGGCGGTATTTGGACCTTCAACGGGAACCCTTTTTTACCACGGAGGCGCAGAGGCACGGGGACGAGAGGGGAATGGGGGTTAAGGTCTGGGACCTTTACCAGACATCTTTGGCATGACCAATTGGACGGTTACGATTGACACCAGCGAAAGCTAGCTTTTGATTTCCTCCTATACTCCGTGCCTCCGTGGTGAAAAGGGGGTTTCAAGCGTTCGCTTTGAGCATCTGTTCGGCGTGTTTAAGGCTCGCGTCGGTCAACTTAGCGCCGCTCAGCATGCGTGCTACTTCTTCGGTGCGCTCTTTGTCGCCGAGTTGGCGGATGTTGATGCGCGTCCGGCCGCCGGATTCCTGTTTTTCAATGAGCAGATGATGGTCCGCAAACGACGCAATTTGGGGCAGATGAGTGACGCAAAGAACCTGATTGTGGGCTCCCAGAGTCTTCAGTTTCTTGCCAACTGCCTCCGCTGCGCGTCCGCCGATGCCGGCATCGATCTCATCGAAGACCAAGGTTCGCTGCGAAGCTGACCGTTTGGGCTTGCCATTACCTTTGTGCGCGTCAGTCCGGCCTCCACACTGGTTTTTAATGCGAGCATTACCCGCGAAAGTTCGCCGCCCGAAGCGATCTTTTCTATCGGATTTAGTGGCTCGCCAGGGTTTGTGGAGATCATATACGCGACTGAGTCGACGCCGCTTGCCGACCAATTTGCTTCCTCCTCCGAGGTAGTTACCTCGACGTGAAAGCGGGCTTTCATAGCCAATTCGTTGATTTCCGCTTCAGCGAGCTTCTCCAATTTGCGTGCCGCAGAGGCGCGATTTCGGGATATTACCTGCGCTTCGGCGAGGTAATCTTGCGCTGCGGCGGCTAATTCTTTGCGCAAATTGCGCAGAATTTCGTCGCGATTCTCGATTTCGTTCAGCTTTCGTGTCAGATCGTCGCCAAATGCGAGGATCTCCTCGACGCTGCTGCCATATTTACGCTTCAGCCTATCAATGGTTGCGAGCCGGTCTTCGATCTCCGCCAGGCGCTCCGGAGAGGCGTCAATGCCCTCGGCGTAGTCGCGCGCAGAGGCGCTAACGTCCTCGATATCGGCTTTAGCGGACTCCAAGACCTTCAAGGATTCCCCGAACTGGGGATCAAATCGCGCCAATTCTTCGAGTTGACGACCCGCCGTACGCAAGGTGCTGAGGACCGAATTAGGCGATTCGTACAACAAATCGTAAGCGCTCATAGCGGCCGAATACAGCTTTTCGGCGTTCATGAGCACCTTACGCTCGGTTTCGAGGCGCAAATCCTGACCTAATTCGAGCTTCGCTGCATCAATTTCCTTCTTCTGGAAGCTCCAGAGGTCCACTAAGCGCAGCCTATCCTGCTCGCTGTGCTCCAATTCTTCTATTCGGGAGCGCAAATCGCGCCACGTTAAGTGCTTCTGCGCGACCGATTCGCGCGAAATTCCGGCATAAGAATCCAGTAATTTGAGCCTCGCGGGCGGATCAAACGCCAATACAGTCTCGTTTTGCGCATGGATAGCCACCAATTCTGGTGCCAGTTGCTTCAGTACAGCGACGGTTGCGGGCTGGTTATTGATCCAAACGCGGCTCTTCGAGGCGATTTCCCGCTTCAATATCAGCTCTCCGGACGCGTTTTCAAGGCCGTTTTCGTCAAGAATGCGGTCAATCTGGCGGCTTTCAAGGTGGAATACGCAGCTTACAACCGCCCGTTCAGCTCCATGGCGGATCACTTCCGGGGACGCTTTGTCACCCATAAGCAGGGCGAGAGCATCGATCAGGATCGACTTTCCGGCGCCGGTCTCACCGGTCAGGAGATTCAATCCGGGACCGAACTCGACCGCAACGTGGTCGATAACAGCGTAATTCTCGACGCGAAGTTCGACGAGCATCAGGCGGAGGATAGCGTTATTCGCCGATCCAAACAATCGGTTTTCACCACGGACACACGGAGCACAGAGAATTGAGCACTGGTGTCATTGCGTAATTGAGTGATTTGAAACAAAAATTCACATTTCCGATTACGCAATCACGAAATTACTCAATTACAAAATTCTCTTGCGTGTCCCCCGCCGGTGAACGAAAGGGTCATGTACTTGAGAGGTTCTAAGGCTGTCGAAGTTTTTGCCATCGAGAGTTGCACTTTGTTACCTTTAGCAGAATGACGTATTCCCCCGCCCTCCTGGGCCTTGCTACAGACATTGGCAACCTGATCTCCCAGACCGGGCCGGTTGCGAAGATCGTTCTTGTGATTCTGCTGCTGTTCAGCGTTCTTTCCTGGTCGATCATCCTCTCCAAAGGCTCTAAGTTCCGGCGCATGCGCGCTCAAAGTGGACGCTTCCTGCGGGCATTTCGTAAGGCTGGGGGACGACTGCAGGATGTTTCCGCGGTCTCCGAGCAGTTCAAGCCGAGTCCGTTGGTGAGCGTGTTTGAGGGTGCATTCGAGGAAGTCCGTCGGCAAGGAGCGGCCGGAGCGCCGCGCAACATCGCTTCCGTGCAGCGCGCCACGCAGATCGCATCTTCGGAAGAGATGTCGCAGATGGAATCCCGCCTTCCCTGGCTTGCGACCACGGGCGCGGTAACGCCATTCGTCGGACTTTTCGGGACCGTCTGGGGCATCATCGACGCATTTCAGGGATTGGGAAATGCAGGGGCGGCCACATTGCGCGCCGTCGCGCCGGGAATTTCTGAGGCGCTGATCACTACCGCCGCCGGACTTTTCACCGCGATCCCGGCCGTCATTGCCTACAACCAGTACATGCAGCAGATTCGCGAATTCGGCGCGCGCATGGACGACTTCGGCCTCGAACTGCTGAACGTCGTGGATCGTCCAGTCGCCCAGCCCGCAAGAACGCGGGAAACCGTCGTTCTAGAAGAAAGATAAGAAAGCAGTTTCAAGTTTCGCGTTTCAAGTTTTCAGTAAAGCCCAACTGGAAACTCTAAACCTGAAACTCGAAACGTATTAAAAATGGCATTTACCAACTCCCAAGGACGCACCCAGAGTTCGCTCTCCGACATCAACATCACTCCGTTTGTCGACGTGGTGCTGGTGCTGCTCATCATCTTTATGCTGACTGCGCCCATTATTCAGTCGGGCATCGAGGTGAATGTTCCGCACACGCAGACGGTGAAGGAAATCATCGAGCCTCGGCTGGTGCTCACCATGGACCGCGATCAGAATGTTTTTCTCGGCAGCGAAGCGGTAAAGCTCGCGGCATTGCCCGGCATCCTTCGTGACAAGGTGAAGGATCCCGAGCATCATCCCATTTATCTGCGGTGTGATGAGAACGTCACATTTGGCGCGTTCGCGCAGTTGATGGACATCGTGAAGCAGAGTGGCATCACCAACATCGCGATTGTCACGCAGCCCTATCAGGCAAAGAATGTCGCAACGCGTTGACATCTTCGACATACGAGATCCGTGGAAGGGACCGATCACCGCGTCGCTCTTTTTCCACGGCGCGATCGTGGGACTCATCATCGCTTACGGGGCCTGGATGGGTTTTTCCCGAAATGAGTGGGGCGGCGGCGAGAAGATGACTGGCGACGCCATCTCGGCCACACTCGTCGGCGCCAGCGCGATTCCCTTGCCGCGCGAGCAGCCCACGGAAAACATCGTGGCGAATGAATCTCCGGCAGTGACGCATTCGCAACCCAAAGAGGTTGCACCGCCAGAACCCAAAGCAATCGAGATTCCCGAAACGATCAAGGTCAAGCCGAAGCAGAAGCCGCGCGAAAGCGTGGAGAAGAAGCCCCAACCGGTGCAGCAGGCAGAAAACCAGGTCCAATATGGACAAGGCGGCCAGGTTCACCAGAACTTCACTACGTTCAATAACTCGCTCGGAATCGGCTCGGTGGCCATCAACAGCGGTGGAGATTTCGGCAGCCGATATTCGTACTACGTGCGTGGAGTGACGCAAGTGCTGTCGCAGAATTGGTTGAAGTACGAGGTCGATCCGCACAGCATGCCCAACGCTACAGTCTCGATTGCCTTCGACATCGCCCGCGACGGCGCGCCGTCGAACGTCCGGATTACGCAGTCCAGCGGCATACCGTCGCTGGACACGTCGGCCGTGAGAACCTTGCAGCGCATTGACAGCTTTGGGCCGCTGCCCAGCGAGTACCGCGGCAGCAGCGTCGCCGCGGAGTACCAGTTCCGATATACCCCGGTTACGAGATGAAGATCGTTTTCATATCCATTTTTGAGAGATGAAGATATTGATTGGCAATCCTAAATCCCGCTTTGCTCCCCGAAAAATCCCCACATCTGTCATCCTGAGCCCGTCTTTTGGGCGAAGGACCTCCCGGAATATTTCGGGCTGGAGCGCGCCTTCGAGGCTTCTCAACGAGGTCTCACGTAAAAGCCAGGACATTGCGTCTACGAACGATGGATTCTCGGAGGTTCTTCGCCCAAAAGAGGCGCTCAGAATGACAGGCTTAAGATGGCAATCTTCATTTCAGCGCATCGGGATTGCGATCGCGTTATTCGTGTTTTTTGCTTCTCCCTCCGCGTTTTCCCAAAACGATAAATTCCAAGGCGTGGTCACCCAGGGCGTGGAGCGAGTCCGCATCGCTGTTGCCGATTTCAAACCGACTACCGCCGATCCGAATACGACGGCGCTGCAGTCCACCTTCAATCAGGTTCTTTTTTCCGATCTGCAGAACGCGGGCATCTTCGATGTTGTTTCCAAAAGCTTCAATCCGCTCGATACGCCGAGCAGCCCACAAGACGTAAAAATCGACGCCTGGGGAAATCCTCCGACGAATGCCGCCATGCTTGCCTTCGGCAACCTGGGTGTTACCGGCGGGCAGCTCGCCGTCTCCGGCTGGCTCTACGATGTGAAGAATACCGTCTCGCCGCAGGTGCTGGGTAAGCAGTACCGCGAAGACGCGAATCAAGATAACGCGCGGCTCATCGCGCATCGCTTTGCCGACGAGATCATTCTCCGTCTTGGCGGCGGATTGCCCGGGATCGCCGAGAGCAAGATCGTCTTCGTGAGCAATCGAACCGGTAACAAAGAAATTTGGGAGATGGATTACGACGGCAATGGCCAGCACGCGATCACGCATCTGGGCACCGTCGCCCTTTCTCCGCGCATCTCGCCCGACGGCTCCCGGATCGCCTTTGTCGAACTGGGAAAGCGCGCCGTCAACATTAAGATGTATTCGATCGATCTGAATAGGCTGGTGTCATTTCCAGCGATTGGTGGAACGACCATTTCGCCGGCATGGTCGCCGGATGGGCTGCGTCTGGCATTTTCTTCCTCGCGCACTGGCGATCCCGAGATTTACGTCTCCAACGCAGCTGGAGGAGAAGTTAACCGGGTGACGCAATCGCGCGGTCCAGACGTCTCGCCGGTATGGAATCCCAAAACGGGAGCGCAAATTGCGTGGGTAAGCGGGCGATCGGGGCTGCCGCAGATCTACGTCATGGAATCGGACGGCGCCAATTCCCAGCGCATGACCGATACCGGCTACGCGGTTTCGCCATCGTGGTCGCCCAACGGGCAGTTTTTGGCTTTCGCCTGGTCGCGCAAATATGGTCCTGGCATCCCGGGCGGGCAGGACATTTATATAATGGACGTCGCCAGCAAACAGTGGGCCCAGTTAACGCACGATGCCGGTAACAACGACTTTCCTTCGTGGTCGCCGGATGGCCGACACATCGTCTTTCAATCCAGTCGCAATGGCACTACAGAAATCTGGACCATGCTGGGCGATGGAACCCAGCAGCACCAGTTAACTCAGACGGGTCAGAACTCACAACCGAACTGGAGTTGGAAGTAGATTATCTGGAGAATCTTTATCACCACGGAGGCACGGAGACACTGAGAAAGGCAAGGGCGGGTAATGCACGGCAGCGCGGTGCCGCGAACCGTTGATGAATTCGCATCCTTTCAGCTTTCATTTGATTTTTCCGTCAGTTGGCTTTCTCCGTGCCTCCGTGTCTCCGTGGTGAAAACGAATTCATAGATCAATAGATCATTAGTACTTTGGAGGAGATACGTGAAGAAAACTCAGTGGACGCATGCGGCACAGATCACGGCGCTTTCCGTGCTGTTGCTGGTTGCCGGATGTCACAAAAATAAGCCGGCTCCGCCGCCGCCACCGCCGCCACCGCCGCCCTCGCCAACGGCTTCGATTTCGGCGAATCCGGCGACCATTAACGCTGGTCAGTCCACGCAGCTTACCTGGCAGACTGACAATGCCACTGATGTCTCCATTGAGGGAGTCGGCAAGGTTCAGGCCAGCGGGTCACAGACTGTGACTCCGACCGATTCGACCACGTATCGGCTCACCGCCAGCGGTCCGGGTGGAACCCAGGACGCGACTACGCGCGTGACCGTCACACGTCCGCAACCGGTGGCGCAGGCTGCGCCGCAGGAGCCGTCGCTGAGCGATCAACAGTTGTTTGAGAAGAACGTGAAAGACGCGTACTTCGATTACGACAGCTATGAAGTTCGTCCACAGGACAGCGCGGCGCTGCAGGCAGATGCGCAGTTCATCACCCAGCATCCTGGCTGGAGAATTCTGGTTGAGGGACACTGCGACGAGCGCGGTTCCACGGAGTACAACATGGCGCTCGGCGACAGCCGCGCGCAGTCCACGAAGCAAGCGCTGGTTGCGGCGGGGGTCGCTGCGAATCGCGTGACCACCACGAGCTTCGGTAAAGAGAAACCGTTTTGCACCGAGTCCAATGAACAGTGCTGGCAGCAAAACCGTCGTGGGCATTTGGTGTTAGCAGGACAGTAGAGAAGCTACGCAGCGGCGAAGTTTCATATCTGCGCAGCTCTGAAGAACTGTCATCCTGAGCGAAGCGAAGGACCTCCGGCGATATGTCGGGCTTGCTTGCAGCTTCGTGGTTTTGAGCGAGAATTTTGGTGAAGAAGCCAGGACGGCGCGAATAAGTCCGAATCGTCGCGGCAGGTCCTTCGGCAAAAAACGCCTCAGGATGACAGAGCTTTAACGTTGACAGAGCTAGAACATGGGCAAACTATGAGATCGTGGAGCTACAAGATCGTGGAGCTTAAGATGACGGAGCTATAAGATCACACAGCTAAAGATCACGAATTTCGTTCGGCAATGAAACTCGGAACAACGATGTTGGGCAAACTATGAAACCAATCTTCAACCGCTTCGGCGCGGCCGCCCTTGGGCTTGCGCTCTTTCTTTCGCCGGCCGCGTTCGGCGCCAATAAGGACATGGTCGCATTGCAGACCCAGATCCAGGCGCTACAGGACCAGCTTGCGCGATTGCAGCAGTCTAACGATGAGCGCTTTGGAGCGATGCGCAGCTTGCTCGAGCAGAATACCGACACGATCAATCGCGTGGCCAACTCGCTCGATGCCATTTCGCACTCTCTGCAGACGAGTACTACCGATCAGGGCGGCAAGGTTGATCAGGTCTCGGCACAGGTGCAGTCGCTGCACGATTCTGTGGATGAGCTGAAGGCGCGCATGGCCAAGGTCAGCAAGCAGATCGACGACATGGCCGCAGCACAGCAAAACCTGCAGGCAGCTCCGCAGCAGGGTCAGCCAGGGCAGACGCCACAGCAGCAGCCGCAAGCTCAGGCTCCGCCGCCGGATGTCCTGTACAACAATGCCCTCAGCGACTACAACGGTGCGAAATACAATTTGGCGTCGCAGGAGTTCTCTGACTACATCAAGTACTACTCCAACACCGACCTCGCGGGAAACGCACAGTACTACATCGCCGACATCGAATATCGGCAAGGGAACTACCAGCAGGCGGTGCAGGACTATGACAAAGTCCTGGAGCAGTTCCCGAGCGGAAACAAAGCATCCGCCTCACAACTGAAAAAAGCCTACGCGCTGCTCAACCTGAATCAGCGAGACGCCGGAGTCCGCGAGTTGCGAGCGCTCGTCGCGCGCTATCCCAGATCACTCGAAGCCCAGCAGGCGCGCGAGCGCCTGCGCAGCCTGGGGGCCAACACCACGGCCTCCAAGCCTTCTCCCACCCGCCGTTAAGCTTTCAGCTTCCAGCACATCAGCATCCAGTTTTCAGCTCTCAACGTGCAGCGCCGAAGGCGCGTCATTCCCGTAGCCCATAGGCGTGAGCCGTGGGAACCCGTATGTCAGACCGGTCGAGCCCGCAGGGCGGTATTCGGGACAGGGGCATACGTCTACAAGATGCTGATGGCCGAATGCGATTGTGAACATCACCGGGCGGACATTTCCACACCCAACACGAATGCCACCCCTCGGGGCTCGATCGATCGGACGTACACGGTTCCCCATGGCTCACGCCTATGGGCTACGGGAATAACGCGCCTTCGGCGCTTGGATTCTGATCTTCCCTCTATTGTTTCCGGACTCTCGCGACACATCTCCATCGTCGTGGGTCCGCAGCAGCGTCAGGATGACAAGATCTTTGCAGCCTCTAAATTCAAGCTGAGTCCTGCACCTACCGTACGCGCAGAGATTTGGCTGCAGTTGTCCACAATCCAATCTGCTCCTGCCTCCATGAGAGTGGCGTCATCCACGGTGGTGCGCAGGGCCAACACACGGCTGCCTGCAGACTTACCCGAGCGAATACCTGCTGGCGCGTCCTCCACTACGACACAAGCTTCGGGCGCGAAGCCTAACTTTTTTGCCGCTTTCAGATAAGGTTCCGGATGAGGCTTGCCATGCACGACCTCGCTTGCAGTAATAAACAGCCGCGGCTGCGGCAGTCCGGCGGCGCGGATTCGGACCTCGGCCAGCGGCCTGGTGCAGGATGTCACGATGGCCCAGCGGTCCGCAGGCAAAGCTGCGAGGAGCTCGAGCGCGCCCGGAAGCGGCACCACTCCATCGAGGTCTTCTATTTCGCAGCGCTCGACCATGAGGTTCTCCTTGTCATGGTCGGCGTTCGGCAGATACTCCCGGATGGTAGTGATGCTGGGCCGCCCATGCGCATTGAGCGTTACCTCTACAGGATCAAGACCATGTGCAGTAGCCCACCTGCTCCATACCCGCGCAACCGCCGGAGTGGAATCGATCAGCACTCCGTCCATGTCGAACAGCAGCGCGCTGCATTTGATTTGAGCCACGCCCCACCATAGCAAAGTTTGTTGTGGTTGCGCCTGAAGCAGGTGGAGTTGTGTGCCAGTCGATACGAGCGGCGAAGGCGCGCCATTCCCGTAGCCCATAGGCGTGAGCCATGGGACGGCGTACGTCAGATTATCTTGAGCCCGGAGGGCGGCATTCAGTCGAACACGTGATGCGGATCGTAATCTACACCAGCTCGCTTCAGTAATTCCAGAAATTCCTCTTCGAAGCTGTATTTTTTGTGGTGCTCGGCCTGGTTGTGGATGTATTTCTTCACCTGGCCCAATTGGGGAATCCCGAAACTGAACGCCCCGTATCCGGTCTGCCAGGGAAGATCCTTGACGCCCTGCTGTTTCAGCCAACGCGATGAATTTGCTTTGAATACGGAAATCGCATCCGAGAGCTTGGTCGTCGCGGGTAGCTCGATGCCAAGATGCACGTGATTGCGCATTCCTCCAACAGCAATTACCGGAATGCCCTTGTTATATCCAATGCCAATGAAATATTCCCAGAGCCGTGTGAGAACGTGTTGTGGGATGATGTCCTTGCGGGAGCGCGTCGACCAGACCACGTGCAGAAGATTCGTAACGGTGGAATGCGACATGGAAGGCATCAATCCGGCGGACATTCTACACGCAATCAGGAATACCGCCCTTCGGGCTCGGAACGTCTGACGCACACCCTCCCATGGCTGATGCCTATGGGCTACGGGAATGGCGCGCCTTCGGCGCTCTCAATTGCGCCTTCCGCTCGCATGTAGGAAATTAAGTTGCTGACATAACACGCGGCCCCCGCTGCATCTCACAATCGGGATTTTGCGCCTGACGCAGTTTCATCTACATTAGGTCTGCGAAGAAGCAATGGCAAAATCATCGAAAGTCGATCTGGTGGGTGTTGGGCTGAATGCGACCGATACGTTGATCTCGTGCCCGCAGTTTCCCGAACCTGGTTCGAAGGTGGAGTTTCATTCCGCCAATGTGTTGCCCGGCGGACAAGTCGCCAGCGCAGTGATGGCGTGTCAAAGCTGGGGCATGCACACTCGCTACGTGGGAAAGCTCGGGGATGATGGAGCTGCTGCGCTCCACCGTGAGCTCTTTGCGCGCGCCGGCGTGGAGAGTGAACTCATTGCCGTGTCTGAATGCGCAAGCCAACAGGCAGTGATCCTGGTCGACAGCCAAGGCGAGAGAACCGTTCTTTGGAAGCGTGACGAGCGGCTAGGACTTCGCCCGGATGAGCTTGATCGCGAATGGATCGTAAACGCGCGCGCCCTCCACGTCGATGGCTACGATACGGCGGCCGCCGCCGTGGCTGCAGGCTGGGCGCGCTCTGCCGGCATACCGGTGATCGCGGACATCGACGCCGTTTATCCAGACGTGGAAGTGCTGCTCACCGACATCGACTATCTCATCGTGAGCAGGGATTTCCCGGCACAACTTTCGGGGGAAGATGACCTGGAGAAGTCTCTGCCCATGCTGCAACGTCGGTATGGATGTCTGTTGACCGCAGCGACGCTCGGTCCTGATGGGGTGCTGGCGTGGGATGGCAAGGAATTTCATTACGCTTGCGCGTATCGAGTGCCCGTGGCCGACACCACCGGAGCAGGAGATACCTTCCACGCCGGATTTATCTATGGACTTCTTCAAGAATGGCCGCTTCAGCGGCGACTCGATTTTGCCTGTGCTGCAGCGGCACTAAATTGTATGGCGATCGGGGCGCGAGGCGGCATCCAGCCAGTTGCAAAGATCGAACACTTGATGGCCAGCGGTGCCCGATATAGTCCTCTGCTTATGACCTGTCCAAGCGGGCTGCAGTACACCTAATGCTGGATTAAGGTCTGCAGTTGATTGCAGACGCTGTGGCCAGATCTGCTGAAATTTCTTTTCGTCGTTCGCGACCAGAGAAGCAAGCAGATTGCATCCCTCCCAGAGCAGAATCATCCAATAAACAGGCGGCTCTGCGCATATTTCTGTCGTCTTCTCGCGCCGCAAATCCACTGAGGAAGTCACAAATGAGATCTGTTGTCTGGACGGGGCACCTGCATTTTGGACTGGTAGTGATGCCGGTGAGTTTGTTTGCCGCCGCGCGGCCGGAGACCACTCGCTTTAAGCGTATTCACCGACGCAAAAAGCCGGTCGGCCGTGCTCTGCCTGAATCTTTGTCGTACTTCCCCACCGATCAGCGTGAGGCCACGGCTCCCGGTTCCCGGTACCCTCTCTCGCGAGCTCAACAAAACGACGGCTTAGAGAGTTACGACTCTGACGCAGCATCAGCAAGCACAGAATATGAGTACTCCGCGGTCAGGCAGGTGCTTCAATCGGGAGTAACCGGCGAGGAAGTGCGGCCAGAGGAATTGGTGAAAGGGTACGAGTACGGTCCAGATCAATTTGCAATTATCGATCCGGGTGCGATCGACCGCGCGGCGGTTGAGACCTCAGACACAATTGATCTCTTTCACTTCGTAAAGGCAGACGAAGTAGATCCCATCTATTTCGAGCGTTCTTACTACGTGGCTCCCGAAGCCGGTGGCGAAAAGGCCTACGCGCTGCTCCTGGAAGCGATGCGAAAGGACGGATATTTCGGCATTGCTCGTATTGGCATGCACAAGCGGGAGCACATGGTCATTCTCCGGCCAACAGAGAATTGCATGGTTGCGCACACCATGTTTTATGTGAACGAAGTGCGCAAAGTTCCTGAATTCGAAGTGGATCGGAGCCTCATCAACGAAAGAGAGTTGCGCGTCGCGCGTGCTTTGATGGAAGGCTATGCCGGCGTTTTTGAGCCAGAGAAGTTCAAAGACATTTACCAGGAACGCATCAAGAACATAATCCACGAAGAACTGAGCCGAACCCCGCAAGACACACCTGCGGCTCCGGTTCGCCCAGAAGCCATGGTTCCTGATCTCATGGAGAGCATTCGCATGAGCCTGGCGCAGATCGAATCCCAAAAAGGAAGTCGCCAACCTAAACCGATTAGAAAATCTGCAATCGCTGCTTCGTCTTCAAAGAAGAAGAAGCAAAAGGTGCTCGCGTAAGTTGCGTCGAGCTCCGTGCTGACCGATCGGCATCAAACTGAGTGTGAAGCGCAGGTTTATAAGCTCCAGCGCAATCAGAAGCGTCGGATACGATGAACGGCTGCACTTGTTGGAAATTGAATACGTCAGCGGCGACGTGTACCGCTACTACTACGTTCCCAAAAGTGAATACGACCAGCTTGCGCTGGCACAATCCAAGGGCACTTACGTGAATCGCAGAATTAAGCCCGGATAATCCGTACGAAAAGGCTGCCGCCTAACAGCTTTCGCGGGTTCACGTGTTTGCTGTGGATGCTTTTGTTAGCACGCTCTTGTGCGTCCGATCGAACGTCACAACGTAGTGCTCGCTACAGTTGTCGCACACCCACAGGGCATGAATGGTGTTGGTGCGTGCCGTCGCCCAGGCGTTTTTCGCGTCTTCTGCGCAGAGGAAGATCTGGCCTTTCCCATGCGGATGGGGTCGTGTGCATTGGGGATTGGCACATCCCTCCACAAGGGGAACCCGCCACGATCTTTCCTCACGCAGCCCTCTCCAGCGTCTCCGAGGCAATCTGCGGTTTCTTCCTCTTGGCCACGTGGACCCGATAATCATCTTCAGCGTTGTCCAGGAGGATCTCCTGCTCTTCCTGAAAAATGGACCCGGCCATCACATTTCCGGGCAGGCTGACGCTCATCACAAGCGACGCATGATCTACCGGGACTTCTACGATGATCTCGCGATCGTACAGATGTGCGTGACAGGTGCGGGGTCCGTGAGTGATGAACTCACGGCGTATTTGCAGTAGCCGCCGGTACCAGGAAAGCATGTCTTCGTCGATTCGCCATGTCAGCTTTGAATGCAGAAAGGTCGCGGGGTCCTGCGGATTCGGGCTCTCATCCCAACCGAAATCCTCAAACTCCTTCTTTCTTCCTTCGACTACTGCTTGCTGGAGCTTTGGGTCACCGTAATCGGTGAAGAACTGGAATGGTGCGCTCTCCCCATACTCTTCGCCCATGAACAACAGTGGCGTCTCCGGGGCAAGTAGCAGCAATGCTGCTGCAGCCTTTGCCGCCCCACGAGAGACGATATGAGCCAGCCGCTCTCCCCAACACCGATTTCCGACCTGATCATGATTCTGAATGCAGAAGATGTGGCGGGGGAGGGGAATGCCTTCAGCGCTGGTGCCCCGTGACGTGCGCCAAGTGCGGAAATGCTGGCCTTGAAAGACGAAACCTTCGTTAAGGGCCTTTATCACCTTCTCCGGCTGACCGTAGTCCTGGTAGTATCCGCTGCTCTCGCCCGTGAGTAGGGTGTGAACGGAGTGGTGGAAGTCGTCGGTCCAGACCGCATCGAGCCCGACGCCGCCTTCGTTATTGGGTAGGACCAGCTTTCGCTCATTCTCGTCCGACTCGGCCGTGACGCACACTCTTCGGCCCGATCCGTGAGCGAATTCCTGTACCGCCTCAACCACCTCCTGGACGATGTGCTTCTTTGAAGCGTCGGTGATGGCCTGGATGGCATCGAGCCGCAGCGCGTCGATGTGGTACTCGCGAACCCAGTACAGAGCGTTCTCCACAATATACTTGCGGACTTGCTCGCCGTCCTCACCGTCATAGTTGATGGCATCACCCCAAACCGTGCGATACCTATCGGTGAAGTAGGGCGCGAACTCTCCGAGGTAGTTGCCTTCGGCGCCGAGGTGGTTATAGACCACATCCAGCATGACCGCGACGCCCGCGCGGTGAGCCGCGTTCACGAGACGCTTTAAGCCTTCGGGACCGCCGTAGCTTTCCTGCACGGCATAAAGCGACACGCCGTCATAGCCCCAGTTTCGCTTTCCGGGGAACGCCGCAACCGGCATTACTTCGATAGCTGTGACTCCCAGGTCGCGCAGGTACTCCAGTTTCTCAATCACGCCATCGAACGTCCCAGAGTGGGAGAAAGTGCCAACGTGCAGCTCGTAGATCACGTATTCATGAAGCGGAATTCCGTGCCAGTCTTCATCGCTCCAACGGAACGCCTCGGGATCGACTATTTGCGTTGCGCCATGGACCCCATCGGGAAGATAACGGGAGACGGGATCAGGAAGGCACTTGTCGCCGAGCAGGTAGCAATACCTGTCTCCAGCTTTGGCTTGTGCCTGCCCGGTGAATACCCCTTTCGCATCGCGTTGCAGATCGATGCGAGTGGAGCCGTTTAATTGAACGGAGAGAAGCTCCGCCTTGGGAGCCCAAACGCGGAACTCTACGGCGTTAGAACGGATGTTTGCTCCAAGCATAAGTGGCGGCCAGACGTGGCAAGGGTATTGGATGCAGGAGAGCGATAGGGTGTTTATCAGCGACAACTTAGGCGCACGTTGTCCAAGCGGCGCCCGGCAAATCTGGGGAGCAGCCGGTGGGCATCTTAAGTACGCTGGAGTACCAAAACGGGCCGCGTGCCCCTGCTATGCCGCGCGTGTTTTGGTCTTTGCGCTCTGGCGTAGCTTGTCATCGGTTCCAGCGTGGCGCAGGTTGTGAACGTGCAATCCAACGTTTGACAACAACAACTTTCCATCAGGAGAAATGAAGTATGAAGAAGCTTTTAGGTTTGATTTTCGCGGCAGCGCTCGCGACCTCCGTAGCCGTTGCGCAAAGCGGCGGTAGTGGCGGCGCCGGCTCAAGTGGCTCCAGTGGAAGCAGTCAAACGGGCAGCTCCGGAAGTGGTTCCAGCGGCTCCATGTCGAGCGGCGGGCAGTCCGGTTCGAGCGGCAGCGGCTCCATGTCGAGCGGTAGCGGGCAGTCCGGCTCGAGCAGCGGTTCGATGTCCAGCGGTCAGTCCGGTTCCGGCACTGATGCAAGCGGAGCGTCCAGCACCAGCACAGGGACGTCCGACAGCGGATCAGGAAAGAAGAAGCACAAACACAAGAAGAACTCCAGCGGCAGCAGCCAGACCGACAATTCGACCGGAACTTCCTCAACTCCCAGATAGCTGACTTTGTCGTGGGACGTGTAACAACGTCCGCCTCGCGCGGCCCGACCTCTCCTCCTTCGGGCCGCGTTCTATTTTTCTGCGTTCAGCCCGAACGCCCAGACCGCGAATGCACGAGTTCCAAACCCTTATCGTCGCGAGCTTGTTCTGGTGGACGCTTCTCGCCCCGCCGTACTCCCGGGTGCTCAAGAATTCCACTTCCTGAGCACAGCGGACAGGTTCCATTTGTAAGAGGAATCCGCTCATGCATGGGGGCTTGATTCAGCCAGGCATCGATCTCATGGGCAAAGGCCATCACTGAACCGCGCGACTCGTTCGACAGCCGATGCACCGGCAAACCAAAGCGCTGTTCATAGCGCTGCAGCGTGCGTACTCCACGTCCGGTGTAGCGTGCTATATCTTTCCAGGAGCTTAGGATTCTGGGTTCACTTCCGCCGTTCCGGTTCATCGCGCCCTCGATTCGCTCTTCATATCCGTCTTCCCATTCTGGGATGCCTTCTGCTTATGATTGTTTAACGCGAGGTCTGCGAGCGCGAGATACCGGTTGTTAGTACTCGGCTGGGAACCGTGAAGAACAATTCTCAGTTGCCGGCTTTGGCGGCGGTGGAACATGTCTTTGTCCATCCAGATCCCGAGCGGATAGTCGTCGCCGTCGCCGCTAGCGGTGCGCGTCGGAACCGACTGGCGCTTGGGCGCGCGCTTCGTGATCACTGAATTTGCCGGCGTAAGAGGCAGGGCATCATCCAGGGTTTCAGATCCCTGCGCGGAATCGCGTTCGCGATTCTTGCCACTGCGGATAATTTGGCGCACTTCGTCCAACGAAATGCGTTCGAACAGTTTTTTCGTTTTTTCCATTTGCATTCTCTCTATTCCCAAAGTAGTCCTTGCCAATCGATACGGGGAGAATCTTTTGTTTGGACGGACGCAGAGTTTTAGTTCCAGTACATGCTTTGCTCTGGAGGTCTATGAGGTGCGGTGTGCGGAGTGACAGCAACACGTTAGCGTTACGAGTACGAATCGGCAGTTGGAGCGTAAACGTGCTGGAAGATGGCTTGCGAACGGTTGACCGCTGTCGTGTTTGGAGCGAGTGGACCCCGTCAGCCCTTGAATCCAGGCAGGTCGACGCGGCGGGCGATGTGGTCTTTGATCCAGTGCGCGTCCCACCACTCCTTGGGATCGATCTGCACGCCTTCAAGCTGCATGCTGAAGTGGATGTGGTCGCCGCCGGCCATACCCGTCATGCCGCTCTTGCCCATCACCTGCCCGCGCGTGACCATGTCGCCTTCGTGGACGTCGATCTCGCTGAGGTGACCATAGATGGTTTGCAGTCCATAGCCGTGGTCAACGACGATGCAGTTGCCGTAGATTCCCAGAGGCGCGGCATAGACTACGCGTCCGTCATTCGATGCCTGCACTCCGACGTGCTGTGTGATCGAGAGGTCGTACCCAAGGTGGGTTTGCTGATCGATCTTCTTTCCGTTGTGGATGTAATTGCGTACATCCGCGAAGTTGGCCTCAACCTTCGAGTTGGGTTGCTGCTGAAATGGCTGCGACCACAGAAACCTCGGCTCGGTTTTGCTCTTCAGATCGGCAAGCGTCTGATTGTTCGCTTTGCGCATGTCGCTGTTGATGCGGACAAAGCGCTCCACCATGTCGCCGGAGCCGTTGGGATCGAGCTCGTCCACAACTTTCTGTATGAACTTGTCGTCGATCTGGAGGTCGCGCACCCGATATCGGGGTTGTTCCTTTTTCGGGAACTGGATCACCATGTGCCCATGCGCCTCGTCCCCTCCCGGACCTGTCGCATAGACCACCGGCACGGTGTTCAACGGCATGTTCCAGCCGAAAGCAAATAGAGAGAACTGGCCCGGCTTGCCTCCGGGCGTGGGCCATCCACGGAAGGTCTCGTCACCGACGCGGACGCCCGAGGCAGTCGGAGATCCCGAGACGTTGTAAGTGACCAGTTCGGCCATGCCGACGTAGAGATAGTGCTGATCGGAATCAACGCTCACAGTCACGGGCTGCGTCGCCACAATCACATCACGCGTAGCCTCAGTGGTCGCACCGCGAAAATCGTTGGAGGTAGCTTCCACGATTAAACGAGCGTTGCCGTCCTTAAGCTGTGGAGTGCTTCTAGCTCCGGCAGAAAACCTCAGGGTCTCCGCAGGCACAGCGTGCCGCCAGCGAAAGCGCCGCGACGGATGCTCTACCTCGGCGAGCTTGTAACGAACCCCGCCTTGCTCGACGTATGCCACAGCCCGGCGTACTCCATGAGGATCGGTGATGTGGACGGCTACCCGCGTGTCCTGGCCGATGGCATGGATCGACTCCGGAAGCGTAACCACCGGAGTCGCTGAGAAGGCGAAAAGAATGATGATTGCCACAACGACGAGGAGAAGAATGAATCCGATGAAGGCTCGCATTTTGGAGAAGGTCGTACTGTCGGTCGGTTTTGCTCCTGTTTTTTTTTATTCTGTTCGGCCGCCCCATCGCGGATAGCTTCTGCTAAGCAATTCGCTCCGGATGCACTCTGCACGTGGGCAGCCGACGTTTTAATTTATGAAATCTAATTATTTTTTTTGATCCCGACTTCTAAAGGGCTTACGCGCCAAGATCCCGACCAGACCCCGAAAGTCTTCGGGATCTCGCGTTTTGTTTCTCGGGATCAGGTCGGGATCGATCCCGCGACGTGCTCGGGATCACGTCGGGATCCCGGTTTGGCATGATGGCGCGCAAGACGACATGCACTTCGCCTGCGGCGAACTGTTCTCCCGATCTGTGTTGAGCACCCATCTTGCTGTAACTGTGCTACGACACATACGCGGCAATGTCAACGTTTGTACCGTCGTTCTATGTGGAAAACGAAAGCGCCAACTCGTAGATAACGAATCGCGATTCTGCAGTAGGTGACTCTTGGTTGCGGGTGCCGCTAGCAGGGCCAGCGGCGCAATTGGCTGAAGTTGTGACTCGCCCGCTTGCCATTTAGATGAATGGATTCTCATCCGCTGTCGGTCCGTAGACTGACGGGACAGCAACGTCAAGCAGACGCAGGTACACCGAGATCTGTCCACGATGATGATAAAGATGGTTGAGGACGTTCGTGCGTAGCGCCTCGACTCGGGGCTTGCTAAAGATTTCCTTGCCTTGGAAGACCAGGCGCCAATGTCCAAGCGCAGCTTCATCAGTCATGTTGCTGAGCGCTTTCTCGGCGGCCCTAACGTTCTGCTCGAAATGTTCCTGGATTTCTTTGATGCTGTTCAGCTTCAATGGCGACGGGCCGCCCGGACTGAACTCATCGGTGGTTGCGATCCTCTCGGCCATTCCCGTAATTCCGGCGATATGCGAGGCTAACTCGCCGAGCGTCCGCGACTTCACGTGCGGCTTCCATGCCAGCTTGTCACCCGGAACCCGTTCCAGCACACGTCGAGTCGGCGGCGTCTCCGCACGAAACTCCTTCAGTATCCCTTCTAGCGCAGATATCATCGCATGTCCTCCCCCTCGCGCTCATCGCTTCGAAACCACTGTACCAAGAGCAATAGAGTTAAGGGTAGTCGCAAGTACGCTTTCGTAGTGATTTGCATCGCTCAAGACCCAGCGTGGAGCTAGGCGACAGATGATCCGGAAACGGAGTCATCTTCCTGCTCTACCATTTCGGGAAGCTGGTAGAGAGCTACGTTGAATGCGTCTGCACTGGTCCCCATAGCAGAGGAAGATCGCACAAACTCGAAATAAACAGGCTCGGCGCATTTTGAGCAACAAGGGAACGACTGATTCCCGATCAAGCTGATTTCCTTCGGAAGCTGGTGCTGCGAGTGCGTTACCCGGTAAATGCCGCTGTTTGGAACAGAGCAACCGGTTCGCAGATTGTTTCGTGTAGCCACTGGATTTCGCTTTTCTCCGTGCAGCCTAAACGATATTGCGCGGCCCCTTATCATGGCATCGCTGTTGAAGGTGGGATGTCACCATCAATGACGCTGGTTGTTGATTGTACTTGTTCGGAATGGTCGAGGAGCAAGCGAAGGTAACGCCTTTCCGGATTACTTTCGGGTGCGTACGCTCAGGCTCGTTTTGGGTATTGAAAATAGACCGGGCACGAGTGGATGCGTTCCAAAATGCGCAGCACTTCGGGCCGGGGGCTTGCCGCAATGAGGAGGCCGCAGCCTGGACAATAGGATTCAATGAGTTTCGGATTGCGGGGATTTGGCCGCAAGACAGAGAACTTCGACGGCGAGCGGGAGAAGTTGGGCATCGCGCAGAATCCAAAATTTAAAGGTGAGCTGATGCTGATTCTCTCACGTAAAGCGGTGAAACAAAATACGTTGCGAAAATGCTCGGGATTAAGCAGTCTCCGAGAGTCCGTCCCAATCTGCTGGGGGCGTAGCGATTCCCCATATGTTTTCAGGCTTTTGCAGTTCTATGCCGAATTGCGAAAGGTTCGCGAATACCACGGATGCGGGTGCAGACTTGCCGGTTAGCTCTACGTGGAGCGTAATCCGCTCTCCGAGCTTGAGAGGAGCTGCGATTCTGACCAGCGCGCCGTGCGCATTCACGGTGATGGTCTCGCCCGCATAGGCGGATCCAGCACTCTGCACCTCGACATGGACGTTCGTTGGGATACGAGTACTGCGGCGCTGGGCGGAGCTCTTCTGTTCAGTAAGCAACTTAGTGATGCTGCGTGCCACAACCCAGGAATTATTGGAGAAGGCAACGGGCTCGCGGGAGAATCCATTAGTACCCACGGTCTCGTTGAATGTAGGGAACACAACGTCACCGCAGCTCAGCTCGAATGCAACGAAGGATTGTGACCCCTCTCGCATCCAGCCGTTGCGAACTCCAGCCCGATCACCCAATTGAGAGGCATAGCGCAATTCATTCAGAAGTTGAGATGCTCGCCGGCCGTGTATCTCTCCATCGCTGTTGACCAACAAAACGCAACGTTCAAGCACCAATAGAAGGCGCCCTCTACTGGAGCCACGGAGGACGCTGTTCCGATTTAGCGTGATTCTGGCCTTGTCGACGGCTGCTCTGCGCTTGTGGAAAATTGCCGCTGTCTCGGTCACGGGTCAATGATGAGTCACGTAGGCACGTGAGGCAAGGCACTGCCGTAACCGGAATGGAACGAACGAGAGGGACTCCTGCGCCAATCCGTAACATTAAGATCCTCTTAGAGAAACTCTGGCGCGCGGGCTAGCCGAGTTTTTTCTTTGTGTTAGGGACCGAGTCAGTTCCGAGATCTGCAAGCCTGATCCAATGTTCCACAACGTCCTGATCGCTTTCCATTTGAGTCTTTGGCTTGGTGGTGGTCAAACGTGCTGGGGCCAGAAGAGGTAAGACGGACTGCAGCTTGCGTTTTCCGCTTGGGGAGGGGAACGGCCGCCAAATGATGACCTTCGAATCTCGGGGCATTGGTCTATACCTATCGTAGCAGCTAACGTTCGATGTCGAACATTGGCTTCCTGTAGGCTTCTGTGTGGATAACAGAAACCTCAGTCAAAGCTGGGCCCGTTCACCTCGTACGAGAGCGTGCGTGGAGCTCATTACTGGTTGATCTGGAGAAGCATCTGGGTTCCGCTGTCGAGCTTCACGTCTTTGCCCGTGGAAGTAATCACCGAGCCTGACGTGCTGTTCGAAGCGACGCTGTTGAGCGACAGGCCGCGTAATCCAATCACACCCTGGCTCTGCGATGTAAGTTGCCCCGTTCCACCGAGCGTAGTGCCATTAACTGCGCTACCAGCATTTGCTCCTATGCCGGCGGCAGTGTTACCGACTCCATTCGCAGCGCCACCGACGGTGTTGGCTGCTCCACCCACTGCGCCACCAGTGCCGCCCAGCAGTCCTCCTCCGCCGCGTGACGCGGGTGCGCCGGAGGCGCCGGCGCCCAGCGAGGAATCGGTTGCTCCACCCACAGAGTCATCGGCCATGGAAGCCGACGCGGCGCTGGTCGAGGCCGCTAGAGCCTTAATGCTGGCGTTCAACGGAACCTGTTGTCCATTGCGCAATACCGCATGGTCGAAGGCGATGCCGAGTGCCGACTCCGAATCTCCTTTGGCTTTCGCCTTGGCGTCGGTAACGTGCCCGACCAGACGCGAGCCGCGGGGAATCACTACCCCTGAATCGGAACGCACGTCCTGCGTAGTCTTGGCCGTTACCTCATCGCCCGACTTGGCCTTGCGGGCATCCACTGGTTTGCTGAGTGTGGCAGGGATCGTGGTGCCGGCTGCGAGTGCTCCGGCACTGCTCGTATTTACCGAATTCCCGTTTACAGAGGTGGAACTGTCGTTGCTGCCGTTTGCACTGGCGCTTGCATTTCGATTCTTCCGGCTTGTCTGTGCATTGGTATCGGCGGACGTAGTCGAATTTGTATTCGCGCCTGTCTGGCCGGCTTGCACACTGGTGCTGCTATTCACTGAGCCGCTCGCTTGCGCGTCGGTTTGTGCCGCCGCTGCCAAAGTAAAGAGACTCACGGTCGCAGCCGCAATCAAGAACGTCTTCATATCGTTTTCTCCTTCGCTACTCGGAAGTGGCCGGATGCAGATGGCCCGCAGCTACTTGGCTGCGCGCTCGCTTGTGTTATGAGAATCGGTGCTGATCATCTGCATCGAGGTAACAGAATATTCCCGCTCTTTGCCGTCGAGCTCCGGGACGGCCAGCAACAGCTTGTCTTTTTTGATGCGGAACTGGGCTCGTTCGCCAACAGGCAACAACACCGGATGCTTTTCGTCGCGAGGACGAATGCGATACATAACACGATCGGTCTTCAGCACGTACTCCTGGCAGAGCATCTCGCGCGACTTCTTGTGTGCGCCGTCGGTGCCGACGATCTCGCCGACAAAACTCTTGCTGCTATTTTCGTCGACACCGCACGAGACCGCGTCCATGTTCGAGATGGTTCCGGTCTGGTGAAACACCGGCTCGTCTTTGGCCAAGGCAAACGAACATAACAGGCAGATGACGGAAATCGCAAACAGTGGCTTCATGTGACCCTCCCAAAACAGCGGGAAAATGCAAATGAAGTGCCACAATCCAGAGTTGCCGGTGAACTCCGATCATCCAGCTGAATTTTCAGCAGCTTACGTGCCATAAGGGAAGGTGAGACGTGCCTACGACAGATTGGGAAAATGTACTCGCAAAATGTAGAAACGAGGCCGTCAGGCAACCTGTGAAAAAGGTTGTAAGCGCATGAAAGTTATTTTCGAATCGCTGTCATTATCGTGCCAACCACCACGAAATAGCCGATGAAAGCTCCGAGAGAAACTAATCCGGTGAGGGCATACTTCATGCCCTGGGTTCGATCGCTTCGGAATATCCGGCTACTGATGCCGGCGGCGAGTCCGCCGCACAACCCCCCAATCGCGCCTCCCAGCACCAGCAGAAGCATGGGAATGCTCATCCATAGGTACTGATACCACTCCAACGGCGGCATGATCTGAATCGTCTGTCCCCCCATGATCAGATTTGGAATGGGATCGAGAAAACGGCCTTTGAACCTCACGGTTACGGTAGAACCAGCATTGGATCGCAGAGAGAAGACGCCCTTTTGCCTGGCGACAGGTTGACCGTTGAGGATCAACTTCGCGCCGGTGAACGTGTCGATGCGAAGCCCGAGCCTCTGGCCCTCCATCCCGGGCAGTGCGATAGGTATTTCCATCCGCGTAGATTTACCCGGAGGCGAAAACTGGGCAAGTTACAAAAGGGAAGCGGAAGATAGGAACCTGCGCGCCGGCGGCGCATAACCCATGAAAGCGCTGCTAAAATGCTCGGCGATGTGCCGTCTACCGCGTTTGGTGCTGCTGCGGATTTTTCCGATTGCCTACATCCTCTGTGTACTTGTTGTGGTTGCGGTTCGCGCCCAGCAGCCAAGTCAAAATTCTGGGAATGCGGGTTCCAAATTGGTTTTCCAGACGACGACGCGAGCGGTTGTGCTCGATGTCGTGGTCACGGACAGTGCAGGACGACCGGTCCACGATTTGACGAAGGCCGATTTCCGCATCGTCGAGGACGGTGCTCCTCAGGAGATCGCGTCGTTCGAAGCTGCCAACGTGCATCTGCATCCATTGTCTGAAACCGACCGGACGCAAACCGTCCTGATCCTCGACGAAATGAATACGCGCTTTGAGGATCTAGCCTTCGCGCGTTACGCCATGAGTAAGCTCCTTGAAAGAAACTCAGGGAAGCTGGACATGCCTACTGCCCTGGTCGCGCTTACCAATTCCGGTTTGGTGCAGTTGCATGACTACACGATGTCGGGAGACGAATTGCTGAAGGCCCTTGAGCACCACCGCGCGGAGCTTCCGTGGCGCCTGCAGAAGGGGACGGAAGGCGAGAAGGAACGACTGGCGACCTCGATCGGCGCGATCCAGGAAATAGCGCTTTCCCGCGCCGACTACCACGCCCGCAAGAGCATCGTTTGGATCAGCCCGGGGTTCCCGATTCTGGCCAACCTTGATTTATCAGCCGACGATCACGCAGTCCTTTTCGATGCGATACGAAAGCTGTCTGACGAGCTATTGCGCACAAGGACGACTATGTACACGGTCGATCCTCGCGGAGTAAAGGCTGAATCTGAAGGATTGAGTACATTGCTTGTCACGTCGGATTCCTCTATGTACCTGCTCCGAACAAGTCCAGGCGCGAGCACCGTGGCCGATTTAACTCTCGAGCGATTGGCCTTCGAAACTGGTGGTCAGGCGCTGTATGGCCGCAATGACCTTGACCAGGAGATTGAGGACGAAATCGTGAACGCTGCCACGTACTTCACCTTGTCCTACTATCCTTCGAACCGTAACTGGGATTCGGACTTTCGAAAGATCCGGGTGTATGTGGACAAGCCAGAGCTGAGAGCCACTACTCGTGACGGATACTTCGCGCTGCCAGAGCCGTCGCCCGGCAGCAAAGAGGAAGAGGCGCTGCAACTTACGTCTGCCATCTCCAGCCGCTTGTCCTTCGGTGCCATTCCGGTAAGAGTCGATCCAACTCAGCTCTTACCGGGAGCCACCACCGTCAAAGTTGCCATCAACGTCGGGGCGCAAGCTCTCTCATGGAGCACCTCGCCCAACGGCGACTATCACTGCAAAGTTGAGGTTGCGGCAGCGAATCTCACAGAAAAAGGACAACGACTTGATTACCATCTTCAGTCGCTTGGAGGAACGATTCCCGCACAAAAGTTTGCACGTTCCAAATCGGCATCGTGGGTGATCCCGTTGGAGCTTTCAGTCAAACCCGAAGCTTCAAGAGTACGTGTGGTCGTCCGCGATGTGACCAGCGGCAAACTTGGCACTGCCGATCTTCTGCGTCCGTAGAAGCCCCCGCACGCTGAAGGAGCCAACCTCATTCCTGGCCTCCTCCTTCGCGCTGTTAGAGGTCGTTCGCAAACACAACATTCAGCTCAGAAACCTGGCGGTCTTTCGTCGGCGACAGCGAGGCTGCGTTCAAGAGCGAGTCCGGCACGGGCTATGGTGCCTTCATCGAAGAGTCTTCCGATGAGGGTCACACCATGGGGCACGCGGCGCGGCGGTGAGAACTTCGGCAGTGGATGGGCTGGATCGGGAGCCCAATCGCTGCGCGCTTCGGAAACATTAAAGAATCCGGCACGGAGCGTGAGCGATGGATGTCCTGTGAAGTTGGTGATGGTGAGCATCTCGTCACGTAACGATGGCACCAGAAGCAGATCGACCTTCGAAAACAGGCGCGCCATTTCCACCGCGACCTTGCGCCGAAAACGGTCGCTCTGCACGAAATCCACCGCGGAGAGAAATCGTGATTGGCGGAATGTGTTTGGCCACGCGTCGGGTACCTGGACTTTGAGTTCGTCCACTTTGTGGCTGAGCGTCAGATCTTCGAACGCTGCCGCGGCTTCGGCGAACAAGATCAGGTCGAGCGAATCATAGGGCCAATTGGGAAGTGAAACTGCGATTGGCACCATGCCCGCTTTGCTTACCGCTGCCAGAGCCGCTCGGTCCACATCGGTGGCCGGGCTCTCCTTCATCCATGCCGGAAAGTAGCCGACGCGCAGGCCGCTAGCCGACTCGTTGGCATCGAAATCAAGTTTGCTGGGCACGCTGGATAAATCGCCCTGATCTGGTCCCGAAATGGCATGCAGGACAAGCATTGCATCTTCCACGCGGCGCGTCATCGGCCCCAACTTATCAAGCGACCAGCAGAGCGTCATCGCACCAGTTCGCGGTACGCGGCCATAGGTAGGGCGCAAGCCGGTGATGCCGCAACGCGTGCTCGGCGAGACGATGCTTCCACCGGTTTCGCTTCCAATTGCGAATCCGACGAGTCCGGCGGCGACGGATGCGCCCGGGCCTGCACTCGAGCCTGACGAACCCTCTTCGAGGAGCCACGGATTCATGGTCTGTCCGCCGAACCAGATATCGTTCAGCGCCAGCGCGCCAAGACTCAACTTGGCAACCAGCACCGCGCCTGCATCCTGCAACCGCTTCACGACTACTGCGTCATCGTTGGGTATGCGGTTCCTGAATGGCTCAGCTCCGTAGGTTGTCGGTATTCCTGCGGTATCAAGAAGGTCTTTCGCGCCCCAGGGGATCCCGTGCAGAGGCCCGCGATATCTGCCGGAGGCGATTTCCTGGTCAGCCTGCTTCGCTTGCTTCAGTGCCAGTTCGGGAATCAGTGTGATGACGCATCGTAGTTTAGGGTCGAACCTCCGCAGGCGAGAGATATAGATTTGGGTAAGACGCTCCGAGCTCAGTTGTCGATGTTCGAGCCAGCGTGAAAGATGAGTGAGAGGGGCAAAGGCAATGTCTTCCTCGCGCGAAGGCAGTGGCCCCGGGTCTGTGTTGCTGCGGATGAATTGATCGTGCGCCGCTGCCGGGCTTTCGCCGGGCAATATGGGATTCCAACGCGAGTAGGGAGCAAGAGTCGGCTCCAATTCGATTTTGCGCGGCCCAGTTCGACGCTCATACAGCGGCGCCATGGCACTGCGCCAATTTCCGGCCGCCTGCGTCCGTTCGGCAGCACTGAACTGCACTTGCACCAGTTTTTCGGCTTCGGCAAGAGTGCTGGGTGAGACTTCTGGCCCTACCGGCGGAGCCGTGCCGAACGCGGGCGGCATTCCGGGCGGCGGCTCAGTCGTTTGCTGAGCAAGACCAGAAGATGTAAGTGACGCTCCGAAATAGGCGAGGGCCGTATTGATCAAAAACTGCCGGCGAGATTTAGACATTCAAGAACTCCGCCGCAGATTATAGGGGTTGGGTCAGAATGGAGCGGAGGCGAACTCGATGTTGGATGCTAAGTGTTTGGCATTTCCTCGCCACTGATTCGCTTCCGGTCACTCCCGCGTGTCGTATTGCTCTGGCACCTTCGCATGACCCTCATTGCCCCTTGTTCTCGCTAGTGGGCGGGCCGAATCCGCAACGCCCCCACATGCCTTTCCGGATTCGTTCCCGCTCTTCGGGAGTCATGTGCTCCCAACGCTCGGCCATGCGACGGCGCATGTTGGAGCGACCGGCACCGTGCCACCCCGATCCTCCGAACAGAATTCGGCACAGGACGAGAATTCCGAGCGCTTGCCAAAAGGTAATTATGCGAAAACCGAAGAGCGGCGGCAGCAGCCAATTCCACAGGTGCAGCACGATCTGGCCGCCGATGTAGGCAAACAGGAGCATGCCCAGAATCGCCGCAGGAATAATCCACACCAACCTTTTCCTTCTCATATTCAGATCCTCACAATTTCGTAAATTCGTCGTAGATGCTTTGCAATCGCTCGCGTAGATGCAGTACTGCATACCGCTTGCGTGAGAGCAGCGTGTTTACACTTACGCCGCTGGCCGTGGCCATGTCTTTGAAGCTGCGTCCTTCCAACTCGTGCGCGATGAACACCTCGCGCTGTTCCTTCGGCAGTTCGGCAACAGCCTGCGCGAGTTCCTCGAGAAGCGCATGCCGGACGTAGAGCGCCTCCGGTCCAGCATCGGGCGAAGGCAGCAGGTCTTCGAGCTGCAGCATTTCGTCGTTCTCGTCGGCAACGGTGCTGTCACTGAAATTCTCCGGCTTCTTCTTGCGGAATAGATCCGTGATGCGATTACGCGCCACGCGAAAGAGCCAGCCGGTGACGTGATCGATGGGCATCAGCAGGCGGTTCGCTTCTACCAACTCATAGAAGACGTCTTGCAGGATGTCCTCGGCATCACGCGGATCGGGCACGCGACGGCGAATGAAGTTGCGCAATCGGGACTGCTCCCGCTTGACTACTTCGGAGATCCGCTGGTCCTGTTCGATTGCCATCGGCTGCAGGCTTACCGCGTCGTGCATTACGGTTGTAGACGAATGAGGAGGTGCGGATATTGTAGGGTCGCCAGGCTAAGTTTGGCTCCGAGTGGCTGTCCTTGAAGTTTGCAAGGACACTGTGGGGTACCGCTGAAATGTGAGACGGGAACAGGCTTGAACCAGGGTTTGAGAACGGGAAGACTCGATGGAATGAGGCTAGATGATGCGCCCTACCCTCACTGACCAACTCAACACCATGTTTGGGTTCCACGAGAACAACAGATCCCCCGCTCCGCAAGATCCATTGTTTACATACAAGGACACACTTTCGCGGCGGAGCGAGGGATGACAGTGGCTAAAGCGGGCCGGCACCCGACCCGCTTTTCGTAGTCAGAACAGGCCGGGGGCCTCAGCGTCGATTCACGAGCCCCTTGTGGCTCCTGTAGTTGTTCGCCTGGTATCCCGATGGATACGGATACGTACTGCCATCGTAAGGGCCGTTGTACCCACCGTTTCCATAGTAGCCACCGTCATTGCCGTAGTAGCCGCCGTTATTGCCATTTCCGTAATAGCCACCGTTGTTGCCGTAATAGCCGCCGTCGTTGCCATTCCCGTAGTAGCTACCGCTGTTTCCGTAGTAGCCGCCATCGCCGTAGGCATATTGGTTGTTGTACTCGTTTGCACGGCGACGCCTGTCGACGGAGTAGCCGACGGATGCGCCGAGTCCGGCGCCCACCATCGCGCCAGTCGATCCGGCGACCTTGTGTCCGATGTATGCGCCTGCGACAGTGGATCCGCCGATGATGGCGACGCTCTTCCAGGTGTCGGAGCTCTGAGCCTGCGCGGGCTGCAGCGCTATCGATGTAAAGGCCGCAACTATCGCGAGGGCGATAAAACGGCTGCTCTTGATTGTTCGCGTCCCTAAGTTTGCCACTGTTTCAGAGAGTCTGGTGTAGGTCATTGGGGCCTCTGCTTAACATTGTCAAACACTGCTAGTGGGCGTATGTCGCGGAGACTGGAAGGCGGATGTGAAGAAATCTGAGACTTGCCGAGGGGAGTAGCAGGCTTGCCTTAAGCCTACAGAATCACAGTCGAACGGCAACTCCGACACCAACGGCAACTGCAAGCCCAACCCCAACTGCAACTGCAACCCCAACGGCACCACCCGCTACCGCAGGTGGTTCTGAAGCAGCACTATGTCCGAGCGCTCCTGGACTCGTTCCAGGACGGCCTCACGCCCGTCAGGGGAGATGTCGAAGTCGTGAATGTCGAAGTCCGGAGGTAGGTTGGTCAACTGGTGCTCTGCGCCACTTTTCAGGTCTATTACGGACAGATTCTTGTGCTGAATGTCACCCTTCAGGAGCACGAGGTCGCGTCCTCCAGGCAGGAAGGCCAAGTGTCGCGCTCCGCGACTCAGACTTAATGGCGGTAGGGGATGTGCCGCGGCGGTGGCGGTGACGGCTTTCACTGAAAACGTAGTGCCGATGTCCGGCCCTGAGTAGACGACGAAGCTGCCATCAGATGACCATGCAGGATCGGTTGAGTACTCCCGAACAAGTGGAGTGGGGGAGCGACCGAAGAGCGGCACGCGGAAAAGGTGTGGAACACCATGATCGTTCGCTGCCGAGGTGATCGATTTGCCGTCGGGTGCCCAAGCCGGACCGCCTTGGAGATCGAGCGAATTGGTCACGATCCGTGCGTTCGTTCCGTCGGCCTGCATTACGTACAAGAGCGTCTTCCCATGCTCCTTGACTGAGAATGCGATAGACCCGCCATCGGCAGAGATTGCCGGGCCGCCAAAGACTTGCGCCTCCGGCCCACTCCACAATTGGGTGGCGGTTCCGTTGCTGAGCTTCCAGATGCTCTCGCTCGTACCCGTCGCAGAAACATAGAGAAGATAATTTGGGCCCAACCGAGGGGAGAAGCCCGTGCCGGTCGTCAGCGAAATTGGAGTAGGCGCCGACTCGGCAGGTGAATCAGTGATCCGCAGGCGCCAGAGCGTTCTCTTCGGAGCTGCGAGCGTGGCAACCAGACGTCGACCGTCGGCGCTGGCCGCAAGCGATGTGTATCGGTCAAGCCCCGACGTGAGCCGGTGGGGAATGCGGTGCTCGACGTCGATGCTATAGAGCCACGGGCCTGAGCCATCGGGATCGGTGGCCAGGTACATCAGCGTGCGCCCATCCAATAGCACGGGATAAGTTACACGCCCATTTTGGGACGTGATCCGTTCCGGAGTTCCGCCCTTCGATGGAATACTCCAGACGTCCAATTTGTCGGGCAGGGAACCCTGGACGAAGTAGATGAACTTGGAGTCCGGAGACCATAACGGGAAGTGAGAGTGGAGTCCGGCAGGCGCAGTGAAGATGGGACGAGCGTTTTGCCTGGATTCGGGTCGTTCATCGGTATCAGAGATGAACAATGGATCTCCGGGCCCGGGCGTATGGTATGCGAGTCGGGAGCCGTCGCGCGACCAGTCGCACTCGGCCACGCCTTGCAGGAATGGCCGAGGCTCGCCGCCCAGCGTGGGCACAGCCCAGATGCCGATGTCTTCGCCCGCAGCCTCCTGCTTGCGCGTCCAATACGTGACCAGAGAGCCGTCGGGCGAGAACCCCAGGACGCGGACCGAGGGATTGACCAGCTCCGGCGCGCTGCCGCGAGTCAAGTTGTGGAATTGTCCCGAACCGAGCTGTGTAACCCAGACATCCATCTGTCCGTCGCGATCCGACAGGAAGGCGACCAAATGGCCATCGCGTGACAGCGCTGCGGCCTGCTCTACTCCACCGAAGTCCGTGACTGTCTGAAAACGCGCGTCGGCGATGGGATTTCGCCAGAAATACTCGGTCTTCTGAAGCCACAGCATCGCGCCAATCGCCAATCCAGTTACCAGTGCTGCCCACGCCAAGACGAATGTCCATCTAGTTCGAAAGGGCGACGCAGAGCGCGGTGGCGGTGCAGGAGGATTGGCCGACGAGGCATTGTTCCCGTTCTCCTGTGGTGGAGGAAGATTCCGACTTCTCGACCAGGCGTCAAGCTCCGCGCGCGACACATAGACCGAGCCCTGCTTGTCATGCAAGTGCCGGTGGACTGGCATTCCCTCGCGCTTCTCCCAGCGCTGGACCGTCGTGACGTCCCGGTTGAGGTAAGTAGCGATTTCCTTCCATGAATCCAGGCGGTCCTCTGGTGGCTTCTCTGATGGCCGGTTGCCAATGGACGGATCGCCCATCGCGCTCTCCTGATTTGGTCCAGTTGTGACGAGCTTTGGAACCCGAATTGTAACGTCAGTGCCCCGTTGTTGCGACGGTAAAAGGCAGCATTCGACGGCAAAGGACGGGAATGCAGCAATTCTGCGCATTGCAGTTTGACGTATGGATCCAGGTGGCCGATTGTGTCGGGGCGTCTCCCTCCGGCGACGCCAGTAAAACAACAAGGTGAAGGAGATGGATATGCGAGGAAAAAACGTACCGGACTGGGACAGTTAGCTCCAGGGACCACACGATTTCGTGTGACTTTCACCAGCCCCGGAACATACCCCTACGCGTGCGCCTTTCAAGACGACTTGGGCATGAAGGGCGAGGTGATCGTCCTGCCCTGACTCACAAAAAAACCAATAACTCAGACTCGGAGGTCTGTATGAAGAGCAGGTATTTGCGGTATGTGGCACAGATCGGGCTTGTGGTGCTGGCGGCGAGCCTCAGCGCAGTGGCCCAAAACCCAACACATGGAACATTTGTCGGAGTCATCAACGCTTATTCACCCCAAACCACTACAACTGGTCCCTACGAGGTGCGAGGCCCTTGGTCCTTGAAATTAGAGGGCGACTCGGGCAAGGCAGATTTTTCCGCGGCCCTTGATATGAAATTGTCTGATGGTTGGGTCTTGACGAAGAACAGTGGGAACTTTGATCCGAACTCAAGGGATACGCACACTCACCATGTCACGCTGGTGGATGCGGACGTTACGCCGAATGCGGATGGGAACGGATTCCAAGTGAACGGGATAGCCACGATTACGCTCAATGGGAATCCGGCCCCGGTTTCACCAGCACCGTTGACAATCAACATCACCGGAGGTAAGAGCGTCGAATTTTCCAATATCACAATGACTTTTGGGGCGCCGGCTTCGCGCCATTTTGGAACTGCGCCTCTCTCAGGTGTGGTTCGGACGTTTAAACAAGGCGACTCCGAAGACGATGAGTCGCATCGCGACAAATGAGGCGGGATCCTGCCGGGGCACGAGCTTCGCACGCAATGAGAAAAGACAGGTCGATATGCGACAAAGCTTGAGGTGTTCGGTCGTGCTCAGTGCCGTGATCGGGGTCATGACTCTCCACTATTACGCGGGAAGGCTCTGGGCAACATCGGCGCAAGGATTCGTGAGCACGACGCTCTCCGTGGGTCGCTTCGCCGAAGTCGATATCGTTCCACCACAGCTCAGCGAGGAGCATAAGAACAAACTCCCGTTGTCTGCGCAGAAGACGAAAGGAATGTCAGACGTGTATGTGGAGAGCAACGTCTGGCAACCCGGAGGAAGCACCGGGTGGCATACCCATCTGGGCCATAGCCTCATCATTGTCACCGAGGGAGTAGTCACAGGCTACGAAGGCGATGATCCTGACTGCAAGCCCCACGTGTACGCACAGGGGATGGGGTTTGTCGATCACGGGGGCGACCACGTGCATATGCTTCGCAACGAGGGCGAGGTCGTGGCAAAAACCATCGCTATCCAAGTCATTACGGCCGCGGCGGTGCGGCGGATTGACGTGGCTGACCCGGGAAACTGCCACTTCTGATTCTTGCTTCGTCGAGAATTTCAGGAGAATTTAGCCCCTCGCTCGGCTAGCAATTCCCTGAGAACGGAGCGGTGACACCGCTCCTCATTCTCGCAGTAGCAACCCAATGAGAAGCTGGTCTGACCAGAGAAAGCGGCCAGCAGATCTAGCATTCTGGACGCCTCTGGCTTGTTCATCTCGGCTCGGAATTTGCGTTTGAAGGTTTTCCACGAGCGCTCATCCTGCGATCGTTGTGCGAACGTTACTAGTTCCTGGCTGGGAGCCAGGTCCGGCAGCCAGAGATCATAGAAGTCACGTTTGGCGAATTCCGCTTTTGGAACTCCACGCGGCGGCCTGCGCACGGTGCCGAGGCGCAAGCCCTCATTTGCCTTACGAGGAGATCCGAGCCTCACCACTGCAATCGGCAAGTCCGAATCCTCCCCACAGAAAGTCTTTCAACGTGGACCCGGCCGCCCTCGGCCGGGTGTTTGCGTTGAGTCACTAATTTCTGTTTAGATTCTTATTCTCAACGAAACTCCGCGAGTTTCCCGGAATGGAAAACACCCGGGCGAGGGCGCCCGGGTCCACGTTGATCTTCAACTTCGAATACGCCCCAGAAGCTCACCAATAATTCAGGGCGAAGTTGTGCACCCACACCGAATAGGGGTCGGGAGTGGCGTCAGCATTCAATTGAATATGGATTCCGAAGTCGCCGTTGAGCCCGTTGATGGGTTGCGGATTGAAGGCCATGTTTACCGGGACGATGTTGCCGTTCGTACCAATAGAGACGAAATGCAGCTGGCCGTTGCTCCTCTCGAATTCCAGTCGGCGTTGGACATGGGTTGAGGGCGCCGACTTTGAGCATGGTACCGAAGTGGGAACCCAGCGTTGATTGGCCGGATCCCAGAGCTGCCAGATGCCATAACCGAAAGAGCACTGCGTCGCGAAGTCGTACCACTGTCCATCGATGATCTGATTCGCTTCGTACTCGATGCCGAAGGAGGCATCTGGATTCTCCAGGTACTCGTCGACAGTTAAGACGAAGTGCGAGGCGCTTGTGTTGGTTCCTAAACGTTTCCACCAGAGCG
Source organism: Terriglobales bacterium (assembly GCA_045808065.1). GTDB lineage: Bacteria > Acidobacteriota > Terriglobia > Terriglobales > Acidobacteriaceae > Gp1-AA112. The sequence continues at coordinate 87,190 of JBJMGD010000013.1, forward strand.
CGTGTCCCCAATTGGCACCTTGCGCGAGTGAAAACCGCGTGCTGCCAGACTGGGGATAGCTGAGCCCCGGTGTCATCGAATAAGCGATTGGTCCGCCACCCGAACAGAGATCGCAGGAATCCCATCCTGGCATTTGTTCGATATTGCTGATCGTAGTGCCCGTGGCAGTTGGGGTCGGTGAAGGGGTTGGACTCGGCGTCGGGGAGGGAGCAGGACTCGCCGTGCCGGTGGCAGGCGGTGCAGATGCACCCGCGCCCGGCGCTGTAGCTGTGGTCGCGGCAGCGGGTGGAGTGGTGCTGGTTGAACTGGATTGCATCGAAGCGCTACCACCGCCGCATCCGGCGATACATATTAGCAATGAGGTGGAGACAAGTAGAGTAACTGCTTGGGGGGGAACAAGCCGCATTTCCCAATTTTAGAATCTATCGTCGGCGCTGTAGATGAAATCGCGTCCTAGTTCGGGACTAAGCACAGCGACTTTGAGCGGACACGAGCAGAGCTGCGGGATGCTATTTCCCGCCATTCTGATTGACAATGTTTTCATCCCGGACCCATGGCTGACGCACATGGACTATGGGAATCGCGCATCTTTGGCGCTCCCGTTGTCCTTCCACAAGAAAAAGCCCAGCCGGAGCTGGGCTTGCGCTTTGAAAAAAGTGCGCCTATACGGCGATGCGCTCTTGTTCTTGCGGACGTTGTTCGATCTTAGGCTTGCGCGTGTCTTTTCCGCGGCCTTCCTGCAAGGTCCTCAGCGCGATGTAGAGCAGCGGGATGAACAGCAAGTTCAGGGTAGTCGCGGCAAGCATGCCGCCAAAGACCGTAGTGCCTACGGATTGACGTCCGTTCTTGCCGGCTCCGGTGGCCAGCACGAGCGGTAGCACACCGAGAATGAAGGCGAACGACGTCATCAATATCGGGCGCAAGCGGATTCGCGCTGCTTCGATGGCGGCTTCAACGATTGAGAGCCCGCGTTGTCGCAGCTGCTCCGCGAATTCAACGATCAGAATCGCGTTCTTGCTGGAGAGACCGATCAACATCACCAGTCCAACCTGGCAGTAGATGTCGTTGATCAATCCGCGAAGCGACTGTGCGAGTACCGCGCCCAGTACAGCCATAGGAACAGCAAGAATGACGATGAATGGCAGCGACCAGCTTTCGTACTGAGCCGCCAAAGTCAGGTACACAACTAGCAGA
>JBJMGD010000014.1:0-327718 GCA_045808065.1 Terriglobales bacterium
AGCGGCTGGATGCAGGCAGCTAGGAGCTAAGGAAAAATGGCGAAAGAGAAATTTGACCGCAGCAAACCGCATGTGAACGTGGGGACGATCGGGCATATCGATCATGGCAAGACGACGCTGACGGCGGCGATCACCAAGGTGTTGTCCAAGCACAACCCCAAGATCCAGTTCCGCTCGTTCGATTCGATCGACAACGCTCCGGAAGAGCGCGAGCGCGGCATCACCATTGCCACGGCGCACGTGGAGTATGAGACGCCGAACCGGCACTACGCGCACGTCGATTGTCCGGGCCACGCGGATTACATCAAGAACATGATCACGGGCGCGGCGCAGATGGATGGAGCCATTCTGGTGGTAGCGGCCACAGATGGCCCGATGCCGCAGACCAAAGAGCACGTGCTTCTGGCGCGTCAGGTAGGTGTGCCCTACGTGGTGGTGTTTCTGAACAAGTGTGACGCGGTTGACGATCCCGAGCTGATCGACCTGGTGGAAGTCGAAGTTCGCGAGCTGCTCAGCAAATATCAGTTTCCCGGGGACACGCTGCCGGTGGTGCGCGGATCGGCATTGGGCGCACTGAACGGGGAAGCCAAGTGGGAGAAGACGATTGACGAGCTGATGGAAGCAGTGGACAAGAACGTTCCGCTGCCGGCCCGAGATGTTGATAAGCCGTTCCTGATGCCGATTGAAGACATTTTCTCGATCTCGGGACGGGGCACGGTGGTGACCGGGCGTATTGAACGCGGCAAGGTGAAGGTCGGCGAAGAAGTTGAGATCGTGGGCTTCCGCGACACGCGCAAGACGGTCGTGACCGGCGTAGAGATGTTCAAGAAGCAGCTGGACGAAGGTATGGCGGGCGACAACGCAGGCTTGCTGCTGCGCGGCACGGCAAAGGAAGACGTGGAGCGCGGCATGGTGCTGGCCAAAGGCGGATCGATCAAGCCGCACACCAAGTTCAAGGCCGAAGTCTATGTGCTCACCAAGGAAGAAGGCGGGCGGCATACGCCATTCTTCAAAGGCTATCGTCCACAGTTCTATTTCCGGACGACGGATGTGACCGGCGTGGCCGAGTTGCCGGGCGGCACGGAGATGGTGATGCCCGGAGACAACGTGGCGCTGGTCATTGAGCTGATTACGCCCGTCGCCATGGAAAAAGGTCTGCGGTTCGCTATCCGCGAAGGTGGACGCACGGTGGGCGCAGGAACGATCAGCGAGATTTTGGCATAGGCAAAACGAAGGGCGTTTCAAGTTTCGAGGTTCAGGTTTGAACGGAGCCGACTCGAAACTTGAAACCTGAAACTCGAAACGCAATTGTTGAGCAGCGGAAGACAGACCGCAGCAGATCTTTGAGAGATAGCAAATGGTAGGACAACGAATACGCATCCGGCTGAAGGCATATGACTACCGCGTTCTTGACCAGTCTACGGGAGAGATCGTCGAGACTGCTCGTCGCACCGGAGCGCAGGTAGCGGGACCGATCCCGTTGCCGACGATCAAGAATAAGTATTGCGTGCTGCGTTCTCCGCACGTGGATAAGAAATCGCGCGAGGCCTTCGAGATCCGCACGCATAAGCGGCTGCTCGACATCCTCGATCCCACGCAGCAAACCGTCGATGCATTGATGAAGCTGGATCTACCCGCGGGCGTGGACGTGGAGATCAAAGCCTTCGGTAAATAGATTTCGTGATTGAGTGATTTCGCGATTGGTTATTTTGAAATCACATCACCAAATCGCAAATTAGAGAATCCGACAGTGCCTGCGAGTTGAACAGGCATGATGAGGACTGGTAAAGAAATGGTTTCAGGAATTCTAGGCAAAAAAGTCGCAATGACGCAGATTTTTGATGATAAGGGCGAAGTTCACCCTATCACCGTCCTCCAGGCGGGTCCGTGTGTGATCACGCAGCGCAAGGGGGCAAGCCGCGATGGGTACGACGCGGTACAGATTGGTCTCGTCGAGTTCGTCAAGGGCAAGCGCGTGACCAAGCCGATGCAGGGACATTTCGGGAAACATAACCTACCGCCAGTAAAGTTCATGAAGGAAGTTGGCGTGACCAGCCCAGCTGAAGCGGGCGAGAAGCAGGCGAAAGGTGAGAATCCTGCTGCCGAGACCAACGGGCAAGTGAAAGTCGGTGACAAAGTTCTGGTCGATATCTTTCAGGATGAAAAGTTTGTCGACGTGACCGGCACCAGCAAAGGGCGGGGGTTCGCGGGCGTCGTTCGTCGCCATCACTTTGGAGGGGGGCCAAAGTCGCACGGACACATGTTCCAGGTTCAGGGCTCGATCGGCGCATCTTCGTTCCCGTCGCGTACGTTTCCCGGGCAGCGCATGTCTGGACACATGGGAGTGGATCAGTGCACGGTGCGTAACCTACGAATTATCGGTATCGACCTTGAAGACAATCTGCTGATGGTCGAGGGCGCAGTCCCGGGTCCCAAAGGCGGATACGTAGTGATCAACAGGGCCAAGAAGCCGCCGCGCGAGCGTCGCGGATTCGCCGGCGCGCAAACGGTCGATCCGTTGAAGGCCGCGAAGAAAGCTGCTGCTGGAAAGGCCAAGAAATAGCCATGGCAAAGATTGACGTCTTAGATTTATCGGGAAAGAAGGTCGGCAACTTCGAGCTGGCGGACGAGGTCTTCGGCACCATCAATGAGGACCTGCTCTGGGAGGCGGTGACGCATTATCGCGCCGCACACCGCGCCGGCACGCATGCGACCAAGAATAAGAAGCTGGTTTCTGGCGCGGGCAAGAAGCTGTGGAAGCAGAAAGGAACGGGCCGGGCTCGTGTCGGCTCGATTCGCTCTCCTCTGTGGCGACACGGCGGCACCGTTCATGGTCCACAACCGCGCAGCTACGATTTCGCGTTTCCCAAAAAGAAACTGTTCGGCGCGTTGCGTTCGGCTCTGGCCAGCAAGCACTCCGATGGCAAGCTGACTGTCGTCGAGAGTCTGGAAGTACTCTCCGGAAAAAGCAAAGACATGCGTAAGGCTTTGGACACGCTTGGAGCCGAGAAGACGTCGCTCCTGGTCTCAAACTTGAATCCTGAGAACCGTCAGCATAGCCGCAACTTGTTTCTAAGCTCTCGCAACCTGGATGGAGTCGAACTGGTTTCCGGACACGAAGTGCACCCTTATCATCTGCTCCGCTACGACCGCGCGATCTTTTCGCGCCCGGCGATCGAGCAATTGCAGGAGATGCTCAAGAAAACCGTCTCCAGGCGGCAGAAGGCGGAGGTGGCCTAATGAAGTCTGCTTACCAGATTATCCGGCGCCCGGTGATCACGGAGAAGGCCGAGCGTGCCAAGGAATTCGATCCTAAGGCGGCAAAGGACAAGACCTCCCGCAAGAAGGAACCGACGTCCGGTCAATTGGTATTCGAGGTCGCGGCCAAAGCTACCAAGACCGAGATCAAGCAGGCCGTTCAGCAGGTCTTCAAAGTCAAAGTTGACACTGTGCGCACCGCAAACGTGGTGGGTAAGGAACGCCGGCGCGGTAAGTTCGCCGGATATCGCCCCGATTGGAAAAAGGCTTATGTTCGCCTGAAAATGGGCGAGAAGATGCCCGAATACGCGGATAACGCGTAGAAAGAAATTCGCGATTGAGCGATTTCGTAATTGCGTGATTTAAATCGCGAAATTACGAAATCACGAAATCACAATGGTTTAGCTCATGCCGATTAAGACATACAGACCGCTTACTCCGTCACTGCGTTTCAAGACCACGCTGGTTAACGACGACATTACGACTGATCGTCCACATAAGGCGCTCACCCAGATAAAGCAGCGCACGGGTGGCCGCCGCAACTCTGGCGATCTCACCAGCTGGCATCGCGGTGGAGGGCATAAACGCAAGATTCGCATCATCGATTTCAAGCGCAACAAGTCCGGCATTCCCGCGACCGTGGCTTCTATCGAATACGATCCAAATCGTTCGGCGCGAATCGCATTACTCGCCTATGCCGATGGAGAGAAGCGCTACATCCTGCAGCCGGTTGGACTTCAGGTAGGGCAGAAGATCGTCAGCGGTCCCGAGGCCGACATCCTGGTGGGCAATGCGCTTCCACTTCGCAACATTCCTGCCGGCACCACTGTCCATAACGTGGAGTTGAAGCCGGGCAAAGGCGCACAGATGGTTCGCTCGGCTGGAGGAGCAGCGCAGTTGGTGGCAAAGGAAGGCGACTATGCTCTGCTGAAACTGCCTTCAGGTGAGACGCGTAGGGTGCTCGTCGATTGCATGGCGACGATCGGGCAGGTGGGCAATACCGACCACGAGAACGTTGCCATCGGCAAGGCGGGACGCAAGCGCTGGCTGGGACGACGTCCGGTGAACCGTGGCGTGGCCATGAATCCGGTCGATCACCCACATGGCGGTGGTGAAGGCAAGACCTCTGGCGGACGGCATCCGGTAACGCCGTGGGGCCAGCCGACTCGCGGATACAAGACGCGCAACAACAAGCGTACTGACAGCTTCATCGTGAATCGGAGAAGCAAGTAGGAATCGGGTAATTGGGAAATTTCGTATTACGAAATCAGCAAAGCGGTAACCAGCTGAAGAGAGTAGAGAGTCAAAGAACACATGGCACGCAGCACAAAAAAGGGTCCCTTCATCGACACACACCTGATGACCAGGATTGAAACGATGAATCGCGCCAACGACAAGAAAGTCGTTCGCACCTGGTCGCGCCGCTCCACGATTCACCCAGAGATGGTGGGACACACCATCGCAGTGCACAACGGACGCAAGTTTATTCCGGTGTACGTCTCGGAAAATATGGTTGGACACAAACTGGGAGAATTCAGCCAGACGCGCACATTTAAAGGACACTCGGTGAAGGCGGCGGTGACGGAGACTACGGCGAGGCCTGCCCCGGCCCCGGCGAAGTAGCGGAGACAAGTATGAATTTTGCTGAACAGGAATTTCGAGCCGTCGCCCGCTTCCAGCGAGTCTCCCCGCAAAAGGCGAGATTAGTGCTGGATTTAATCAAAGGACGCCGGGTAGAAGACGCGGTGAATACGCTCGCATTTACCAAAAAGGGAATTGCTCCATCCATTGGTAAACTGCTGCGTTCGGCGATTGAGAATGCAAACTACCTTGGCCAGGAAAAAGGGCTCGATGTCGACGTTGATCAGCTCTACGTGAAGCGCGCCATCGCCAACGAAGGTCCTCGGATGAAGCGCATTCGCCCTGCTCCAATGGGCCGGGCGTTCCGCTATCAGCGGCGCATGGCGCACATCGAGATTGCGATCGCCGAGCGTCTTCGTGCTGGTGCAAATGAGGCGGCCAGCGTCGTAGGCGAGCAACCGGCTGGCGCCAAGAAGCGCGCAGCGCGTCCGGCAGCGAAGAAGAAGACCGCCGCGAAGAAAACGACGGCGAAAGGATAACCATGGGTCAGAAGGTACATCCCTACGGATTTCGGCTTGGCTACACCAAGCCCTGGAAATCACGCTGGTTCGTCGAGCGCGACTACGACAAACTGCTCCTTGAGGACGTGAAGCTCAAGGAAGAACTAAAAGACAAGCTGAAGTCCGCGGGCGTGAGCTCGATTGAAATAGAACGTCCGGGGAACAAGCTGCGCATCATCATCAAGACCGCGCGTCCCGGCATCATCATTGGTCGCAAGGGTGCTGAGATCGACAAACTCAAAGTCGAACTGCAGCAGCGGACCAAGCGCGACGTATTTGTCGATATTCAGGAAGTTCACAAGCCAGAGCTTGATGCCCAGTTAGTATCGGAATCGATCGCGCTGCAGCTTGAGAAACGTGTCGGTTTCCGCCGCGCGATGCGCAAATCAGTCGATTCCGCCCTGCGCTTCGGATGCAAGGGCATTAAGGTTCGCGTCTCGGGCCGGCTGAACGGAAACGAAATCGCGCGTTCCGAGTGGTATCTGCAAGGCCGCCTGCCGTTGCACACCTTGCGCGCCGACATTGAGTATGGCTTCAGCGAAGCCCGCACTACGTATGGCGTGATTGGTGTGAAGACGTGGATCTATAAAGGCGAGATCCTCGCGCAGAAGAAGCGCGAGCCGCAGGTTGCGACAGCGTTTTAGGAATAACTAGTCAGTTTTCAGCAGTCAGTTTCTCAGTAAGGCTGACTGCAGAGATGTCACTGACTGCTGATTACTGAAGACTGAGAACCGATTTTATGTTGATGCCGAAAAAAGTTAAGTACCGCAAGCAGCAGCGCGGACGCATGGCCGGAAAAGCCTGGCGAGGCTCCGAGCTCTCTTTCGGTGATTACGGACTAAAGGTGCTGGAATGCGGCCACATCACCGATCGGCAGATCGAAGCCAGTCGCATCGCCATGACGCGATTTGTGAAGCGCGGTGGAAAGGTTTGGCTGCGACTCTTTCCCGACAAGCCGGTTACCAAGAAGCCTGCCGAAACCCGTATGGGTAAAGGCAAAGGGGCGCCGGATCACTGGGTTGCGGTCGTGCGTCCGGGCAAGGTCCTGTTCGAAATGGAGGGCGTGAGCCGCACCGACGCGCAGGAAGCCATGCGTTTGGCTTCACACAAGCTGCCGCTTAGGACCAAGTTTGTCGCTCGGGAAGGACACTGAAGCGGAGGCCGTTTCGGGTGTCAGGGTTTCGACCTTGATACAGGAAATTAGTCGCTTCGAAGTGGAATGGTTTGAAGAATGAATATCGAGAAAATTAGAAATCTTGGTCCTGACGAGATGCTGCATCAGCAGCGCGAAGCGGCTGATCAGCTCTTTCGCCTGAAGTTCCAGCTCAAAATGGGGCAGACCACCGGTATCAAAAAGATGCGCGAGCTGCGCAAGGATTTGGCTCGCATCAAGACGATCGCTCGTGAGCGCGAGTTGGGCATCACCACCACAGCCGTTGGCAACGCAACCGGCGCGGTGGCTTCAGAGCCGCCCTCAGCATCGTCTTCGACGCCACCGACGCAAGCGGCTTCGATCGAGACCAGAAAGATTGCGGCCAAAAACAAGAAGTCTTCCCATGCCACAGCCAAGAAGGCGACGACCAGCAAGCAAGCATCGGCGGGAAAGAAAAAGGCAGCTGCTCCCAAGAAGAAAGCGGCAGCAAAGAAGAGCAAGGCGAAGAAATAGTCTTCGCGCTCCCGCGTTGGCGGGATCAGGAGAAAGTTCCTATATGGCAGAGCAGGCAAAGAGGGCGCAAGCGCAAAAGACGGATTCGCATCGCAACGAAAAGATCGGCTACGTGACTTCCACCAAGATGGCTAAGACGATCGTGGTCGAAGTGAAAATGCGCAAGGCGCACAGAAAGTACAAGCGGGTTATCGGAAAAACCAGCAAGTTCTACGCGCATGACGATCAGAACACCGCCCACACGGGTGACGTAGTGCGCATCGTCGAAACTCGCCCGCTCTCGAAGTTGAAGCGCTGGCGTTTGGCTGAAGTGATCCAGCGTGCGGCAATTGTTCCTGGGTCGGAGAAGATCGAGCAGGCGAGCTAAAAAGCGGCAATAGGCGATGAGCAATACGCAATAAGCGAAATCCGATTGCCTACTGCTATTGCCAACCCGAAGATCGAGGCGGTCTGGAAGGAGTCAACGAATATGGCTGTCATGATGCGAAGCATGTTAGAAGTCGCCGACAACTCCGGCGCGCGCAAGCTGCAGATGATTCTGCCGCTGGGTGGGTCCAGTGGCCTTCGTGCGGGACTGGGCGACATCATCACTGCCTCCGTAAAAGAAGCGTCTCCTGACGGAACAGCCAAGAAAGGAACCGTCGTGAAAGCAGTGGTGGTGCGCACGCGTAAAGAATCGCGTCGCCGCGACGGTACCTATATCCGTTTTGACCAAAATGCGGCCGTGCTGATCAATGAAACTGGCGAACCAGTTGGAACGCGCGTGTTTGGACCGGTTGCCCGCGAACTGCGTGAAAAGAAGTTTTTGAAGATCGTTTCGCTGGCGCCGGAGGTGCTTTAAGAAGTCGGTTCGAGTTTCAGGTTTCGGGTTTCAAGTTGCTCGAATCTGGATTCGATCGCGGAGAAAGCGGGACTGGTTAGGTCGCCTCTCAAAATTGAACTGAAAGCTTGAACGGGTTTTGAAGATGATGCAAAGAACATACGATATCCGCCGCAATGATCAGGTGAAGGTCATTGCTGGACGGGACAAAGGCAAGGAAGGACGCGTTCTGCGCGTCTTTCCCGAAAAGGGTCGCGTACTCGTTGAGCACGTGATGATCGCGAAAAAGAACGTTCGCCCTAACCCGCAGAAGAACATCAAGGGCGGCATTGCCGAGCAGGAGAGCCCGATCGCGATCTCAAACGTGAAGCTCATTTGCCCGAGCTGCGGACCGGTGCGTATTGGCCACGAGCGGCACGGCGACAAAAATGTGCGCGTGTGCAAAGAATGCAAGACCACGCTGGAGAAGAGCTAGTCATGTCAGCCCGATTGCGCGAGAAGTTTCATAAGGACATCGCTCCCACGCTCCAGAAGGAGCTCGAGTTGAAGAATCCCATGGCGGTGCCGCGTCTGCATAAGATCGTGGTGAACATGGGCGTAGGGGAAGCCACGCAGAACGCCAAGGTGCTGGACCCGGCGGTGGCTGAATTAGGTCAGATCACCGGACAGAAACCGATTGTCACCAAAGCCAAAAAATCGATTGCCGCTTTCAAAGTGCGCGAAGGACAGGCGATCGGTGCGATGGTCACACTTCGCGGTGACCGCATGTACGAGTTCCTCGACCGGTTGATCAATGTTGTACTGCCGCGTGTGCGTGATTTTCGCGGCGTGTCCACGAAGTCGTTTGACGGGCGAGGAAATTACACCTTGGGCCTGCGGGATCAATTGATCTTCCCAGAGATCGATTATGCGAAGGTCGACAAGCAAAAAGGCATGAATGTCACGATCGTGACTACGGCGAAGAATGACAACGAAGCTCGCGCGCTGCTGAGGAGCTTCGGAATGCCATTCCGAGCTGCTTAACAGAAGTTTTGAAAAGGAAAAATGGCCAGAACATCACACGTTGCAAAGGCGGCAAAGAAACCCAAGTTCTCCACTCGTCAGCATAACCGCTGCAAGCTGTGCGGGCGTCCGCGCGCGTATCTGCGTAAGTTCGGCATCTGCCGTTTGTGTTTCCGCGGACTCGCGCTTCGAGGGGAAGTGCCTGGAGTGTCCAAGTCGTCTTGGTAAGAGGAGTATTCAGTATTCGGTATCAGTTCGACTTACTTGAATGACTACTGACAACTGAGTCCTACGGCAGTGCGTTTCGGACTGGTTTCCGCTACAGCGGACAAACGCGAAACGATAAGAGGAGATAAGAAGAGATGAGTTTGACCGATCCGGTCGCCGATTTACTGACCCGCATCCGCAACGCAATCAACGCTCGACAGCAGAAGCTGGACGTCCCGACGTCGAAGCTGAAGTTGGAAATCGCCCGCATTTTGAAAGAGGAAGGCTATCTCTCCAATTTCAAGGCCACCGAGGAAGGCGGACGCAAGGTTCTGAGGCTTTACATTAAGTACGGCTCCAACAACGATGCTGCCATCAGCAATCTCGCCCGCGTGTCTCGGCCCGGCTGCCGCGTTTACGTAGGCCACACCGAGATTCCGCGTGTGCTCGGCGGCTTGGGGATCAACATCCTGACCACGCCTAAGGGCGTGATGACGGGTCGTCAGGCTCGCAAGAGCGGTATCGGCGGCGAAATATTGTGCGAAGTTTGGTAGTCAATGCAGTTTCGTGGATCGGGTCGTTGAGTGATTTGAATCGCCAAATCGGTAAACCACAAAATTGGATGTGACGGTCGTGGACTTCCGCTAAACGGAACGACTCACCGAAAGGAAATTATGTCGAGAATTGGAAAGAAGCCGATTGCGGTGCCCGCTGGAGTGAAGGTGAGCATCCTGGGCAATCTCGTTTCGGTACAGGGGCCCAAGGGTAAATTGGACACTCCGGTTCCTGGCGGGATCAAGCTTGAGCAGAAAGATGGCCATTTGGTCGCCACACGCGAGAACGATTCGCAGTCGGCTGTCCACGGACTCGCTCGCGCACTGGTGTTCAACGCAGTGGAAGGCGTGACCAACGGCTGGAAGAAGGAACTTGAGATCGTAGGTATTGGCTACCGTGTCGAGCTCAAAGGCAAGGGAACTGTGGTGTTCACTTTGGGATTTTCCCATCCGATTGAGTTTCCCTTGCCTAGTGGCATTGAAGTCGCGATTGATCCCAAGCAGACTCGGCTGACTGTGAGCGGAATTGATCGCCAGAAGGTTGGTCAGGTTGCCGCTGATATGCGCTCCCTGCGTCCGCCAGATCCGTACAAGAACAAAGGCGTGCGCTACGTAGGGGAGCGGCTCAAGAAGAAGGTCGGGAAGACGGGAGCCAAGTAATTGGCGATTGCGTGATTCGTGATTTGGCATTTGAAATCGCACAATCACCCAATCAGGAAATCAAAAGATTTCATCGCACCGCAAAGCGAGTGCGAAGGAAGGCAACTCAACAGCTCGAAGCTCTTGAGCAAGGAACCATGATTCCTCAGATTTCAAAGGACACAACACGGCAACGGGTTCACAGCCGCATTCGCAAGAAACTTCAGGGCAGCGAGCAGCGTCCGCGGCTCAACGTTTATCGCTCGCTAAACCATATCTATGCGCAAGTTATTGATGATGAGAAGGGTGTAACTATCGCGGCGGCTTCGACGACAATTGGCAGCAAGGAAGCAAAGGGCAAAGGCAACAAGAAGACGACTGGTGGCAACCTGGCTTCGGCCAAGGAAATTGGCAAGCAGATCGCCCAACGCGCCCAGGAAAAGGGTGTGAAGCAGGTTGTCTTCGATCGCGGTGGGTATCTCTACCATGGACGCATCAAGGCCTTGGCCGATGCCGCTCGTGAAGCAGGATTGGAGTTTTAAACAAAATGGCAGCAAGTCTAAAGAAGAGAATCGACGCCGGCCAGTTTCAACTGAAAGATCAGGTCGTCGCCATCAACCGTGTGACCAAGGTCGTTAAGGGCGGCAAGAACTTGTCATTTGCGGCGCTAGTCGTAGTCGGCGATCCGGCAGCCGGAGTGGTGGGATACGGGTCCGGTAAAGCGAAGGAAGTTCCGCAGGCGATTCGCAAAGGCATCGAATCGGCGAAAAAGAACCTGATTAAGGTTAATCTCACGCAGACGACCGTCCCGCATGTGGTGTTAGGACGGTTCGGTTCAGGACACGTTCTGCTGAAGCCCGCTCCGGAAGGTACGGGCGTGATCGCCGGCGGCGCAGTGCGTGCGGTAATGACTTCGGTCGGAGTTCTGAATGTGCTCACGAAATCGCTGGGCACTGCCAATCCTCACAACGTGATCAAGGCGACATTCGACGCATTGGGCAAGCTGCGCGACCGCGCGGAAGTGGCTGCGCTTCGCGGCAAGACCGCGCAGGAGATCTAATGGCCGAGAACAAGAGCAGTACTCAGAAATCTGGCGCCAAGGGAACCCTGCGTATTCGCTGGGTTCGTTCGTACATCTCCGCGCCTGTGAAGCACAAGAAGATCGTGAAAGGGTTGGGTTTCACGCGCCTAAATCAAGTGCTCGAACGTGAAGACACTCCTTCCATTCGCGGCATGGTGAAGAAGATCCCGCACCTGCTAGAGTTTGTGCAATAAGTGGCATTGGCCGTCGGCTAGTGGCTTCGGGCTAAGTGGCCGAAATGTTCAGTTACGCTCGAGCCGACGCTGGCCGTCGAAGCTCCTGAGAAAAGCATCACCGAGTCTATTAGGAAGAGAAATGAACCTTTCAAATTTACGTGCCCCGAAAAAAGCGAATTCGAACAAGAAGCGTGTCGGACGCGGTATGGGTTCGGGCATGGGCAAGACCTCGACGCGCGGACACAAAGGACAGCGTTCCCGATCGGGCTCGCGCATGATGCGCGGTTTTGAAGGCGGGCAGATGCCACTCCACCGCCGTTTGCCGAAGCGTGGTTTCACCAACATCTTCAGGACCGAGTACACCATCCTGAACATCGAGCGCATTGCCGAACTTGGCGCGGCTGACGTTACCCTGGAAACGCTAGTCAAGGCAGGTCTGGCGAAAAATGGCGAGTTGGTAAAGGTGCTCGGGGATGGCGAGTTAAAGAAGAAGGTCAACGTGCAGGCGCACAAGTTCTCCAAGTCTGCTCAGGAAAAGATCACCAAGGCTGGTGGCAAGGCAGAGGTCATCGGCGCAGCTTAAGGATGTTGGTTCACCATGTTTGAGAAGTTAGCGAACATCTTCCGAGTTCCCGATCTTCGGACGCGCGTGCTGTTTACTTTGGCGATGCTAGCGGTATATCGCCTCGGCGGCCACATTCCGACGCCGGGCATCAACGCCGACTTGCTGGAACAGTTCTTCAACCAGCAGCGGGGCAGCGTGCTTGGTTTCGTCGATCTTTTCAGCGGCGGCAACCTTCGACGCCTGACCATATTCGCCCTGGGCATCATGCCCTACATCACGGCGTCAATCATTCTGCAGTTGTTGACGGTCGTCTATGAGCCCTTGGCGAAACTTCAGAAAGAAGGCGAGCTCGGACGCAAGAAGATTACGCAGTGGACGCGTTATCTCACGGTTGTTCTCGGAGCCCTGCAGTCGTTTGGAATCGCTCTGACCCTGCAGAAGAGCTCCAATGGGGTCCAGTTCGTCACGAATCCCGGAATGGGCTTCATCCTCATGACGGTTCTCACGCTCACCGCCGGCACTGCCTTCATCATGTGGCTCGGCGAACAGATCACCGAGCGCGGCATCGGCAACGGCATGTCGCTGCTGATCTTCGCCGGCATTGTGGTGGGATTGCCGCGTGGTATTCAAGACCTAGTCGAAAAAGTTCAGACCCGCGCCTGGGGAGCTTTTACCGTTCCGGCGATGGCACTGCTGATTGTCGTGATGATCGTGGTGGTGGCGTTCATCGTGTTCGTTGAACGAAGCGAGCGGCGCATTCCAGTTCAATATGCCAAGCGCATCGTCGGGCGCAAGATGATGGGCGGGCAGAGCACCTACATGCCTTTTCGTGTGAATGCCGGAGGCGTGATGCCGGTCATCTTCGCCGCCTCCATCCTTAGTGCCCCGCTGTTCCTTGGCAACTACTTCAAGAATGTGCGAGGCATCGGCTGGATCTTCGATGCGTTGCGCGGTGGCGAGCCGCTGTACGAATTGCTCTACATCATTGGCATCATCTTCTTTGCATATTTCTATGTCTCCATCATCTTCGATCCGGCCCGCGTGGCGGACGATATGCGCCGGTACGGCGGCTTTATTCCCGGCATTCGGCCTGGAAAGCGCACGCAGGAATATGTGAACGACATCCTTACGCGGCTCACGTTGGTGGGCGGCATTTACTTGTGCATCGTCTCCATCATCCCGCAATGGATGATTAGCGGCATTCACCTGAACCACCTGCCTGGATTCTTGGGCAACTTCTTTGAACGTTTCCCCGCCTGGTTCACCAACGGCTTGGGCGTGAACTTCTACTTCGGGGGAACTTCCTTGCTGATTGTGGTCGGCGTGGCTATGGATACGGTGAACCAAGTCGAGGCGCAGCTGGTAATGCGTCATTACGAGGGCTTTACCCCCCGCAGCGGAAGAATTCGCGGGCGCAGATGGTAGGCAGAACCAACGAGTTACGAGCCTCCGGCCAAGCGGCTGGAAGCTGCTTACTGGTTTCTGAACAGCTTTATCGGTTACAATCAGAGATTGCAACGGCTCTCCGGACGTCGTTCTTGTCCCGCCCGCGGCAGCAACGTTCATCTCATGTTTAGAGGTTCCGATGCCGTTCTCCGAGGAGGAAACGAGCCTATGCGGAATTCTGTTTGGTGTGAGAGCGTGGCCTGATGGCGATCATGTGCAAGTCGCCGGCTGAGATCGAAAAGATGCGTCGTAGCGGGCGCATTGTGCGCCAAGTACTTGATGCCGCAGTGGCAGCGGTCAAGCCGGGCGTTACTACGATGGATCTCGAAGCCGTTGCGGCGGCCAAGATCGAAGAATTCGGGGCAAAACCGGCGTTCAAGGGCTACTACGATTATCCCTGCGTGCTGTGCACTTCGGTAAATCAAGAGATCGTGCATGGCATTCCCTCGGAGAAGCGTTTGCTGAAAGAGGGCGATATTGTATCGATCGATTGCGGAGTAGTGCTCGATGGCTACTATTCGGATTCCGCAGTCACCGTTCCGGTTGGCAATCATGTCAAGCCGGAGATCAAGAAGTTGCTCGATGTGACAAAGGCCTCGCTGGAGCGCGCGATCCAGGCAACGCGTATCGGCAGCACGGTTGGGGACGTAGGCGCGACCGTACAGGAAATGGTCGAAGCTAACGGGTTCAGCGTGGTTCGCGAGTTCGTGGGGCACGGAATTGGAACCCGCTTGCACGAGGAACCGCAAGTGCCCAATTACGGCACGCGCGGCCATGGTCCACGTTTGCGCGAAGGTATGGTGCTCGCGATCGAGCCCATGGTGAATGTCGGCAGACCGGACACTCGGCTGCTTGACAATAAATGGACGGCAGTTACGGTTGATGGAAGTTTTAGCGCCCACTTCGAGCATTCAGTAGCTGTGACGAAGGATGGGCCAGTGGTATTAACAGCCTAGTTTTCAAGTTGTCAGTTCTCAAGCGTATTTAGGACATGTAGTTACTGAGAACTGAAGACTGGCAACTCTAAGGATCGATTGAGCAAAGAAGACGCGATTGAAGTGATGGCAGTTGTGGTTGAACCGCTGCCGAATGCGATGTTTAAGGTTGAGCTTGAGAACAAGCACCAGGTGCTAGCTCACGTCTCAGGACGCATGCGCAAGAATTTCATCAAGATTTTGCCTGGTGACCGCGTAGCGGTGGAGCTTTCACCGTACGACCTCAACCGTGGTCGGATCGTATATCGGTATAAGTAGTGGGGTAAGGGCGCCGGCTTCAGCCGTGCCGGAATAGCTGTCCTCAATTTTAGAACAGGGGCTTTAGCCTCGAGAGTCAGGGGGGTCATGAAAGTACGGGCTTCAGTTAAGAAAATTTGCGATAAGTGCAAAGTCATCCACCGCCGTGGAGTGGTGCGGGTGATTTGCGAAAATTCCAAGCACAAGCAGCGTCAGGGGTAAGGAACACATATGGCACGTATCTCAGGCGTCGATCTCCCGCGCAACAAGCACGTGAACATCGCGCTAACTTACATTTACGGCATCGGCAATCCACGCGCAGCCAGCATTTTGGCAACGGCGAACGTCGATATAAACAAGAAGGTGCAGGACCTGAACGAAGACGAGGTAAACCGCATCCGCCAGGTCATTGAGAGTGAAGGCAACGTCGAGGGCGATCTGCGCAAGGACACCTCGATGCATATCAAACGGCTCATCGAGATCGGCTCCTATCGCGGATTTCGTCATCGTCGCAACCTTCCCGTTCGCGGGCAACGCACCCATACCAACGCGCGCACCCGTAAGGGCCCACGCAAAGGCACTGTAGCCAATAAGAAGAAAACGGCGGCGAAGACATAATCATGGCGAAACCTGCAACCGGCGGCGCTGCGGCGCCCGAGAAAAAGACAGGCAAGAAGAAGCAGTTCAAGAAGAAAGAGCGCAAGAATGTGCCGTTTGGATTGGCACACGTTCAGGCCTCGTTCAACAACACCATCATCACCATCACTGACAATGAAGGCAAGGTGGTGTCATGGAAGAGCTCCGGCTCGCTTGGTTTTCGCGGGTCCCGAAAAGGGACTCCGTTTGCCGCGCAGCAGGCAGCGATGAACGCCGCCAACCAGGCGCGCGATCATGGCATGCGCTCGGTGGATGTTCGCGTGAGCGGCCCCGGATCGGGACGCGAATCTGCGATCCGCGCGCTGGCGGCGGCGGGAATTGAAGTGCGCAATATCCGAGATGTTACGCCGATTCCGCACAACGGCTGCCGTCCGCCAAAGCGCAGGCGCGTGTAAAGCTCTTAGCAGTTAGTACTAGCGACGTGATGGAACCAGGTTGCTAGTGGTAGCAGTAAGTGGTCAGCAGCTCGATCGGGAAGAAAGGTCGACCACCCGTAAACCGATCGGCAATGCAACAACCCGAAGTTTGGAGAAAAAATGGCACGATATAAAGGCCCAGTTTGCCGCCTTTGCCGTCGCGAAGGCATGAAGCTATTTCTGAAGGGCACGAAATGTTTTACTGACAAGTGCCCGGTGGAAAAGCGCAACTTTGCTCCCGGACAGCATGGCAAGGATCGTAAAGCCAAGATCGTTGGTTACGGTCTGCAGCTCCGCGAGAAGCAGAAGGCCAAGCGCATCTACTTCACGCTCGAAAAACAGTTCCGCAACTACTTTGAGAAGGCGGCGCGCGCGAAGGGCGTCACCGGCGAAAAATTGCTACAGCAACTCGAGCGGCGTCTCGACAACGTTGTCTACCGCCTCGGATTTGCCATCTCACGACGCCAGGCGCGGCAGCTTGTGCGTCACGGACACGTCGCGGTCAATGGTCGCAAGGTGAACATTCCCTCTTACCAAGTTACAGCAGGGGAGGAGATCGCGGTGCGCGATAAAAGCAAGAAGATGATGGTTCTGGAGACCTCGAAGGAGTTCACCAGTCATCAGCCAGCAGTGACTTGGCTTGAAGTGGATCGCGATAATTACAAAGGGCGCGTAACATCGCTCCCGAAACGGGAAGATATCAACTTACCCGTCAACGAACAGTTGATCGTAGAGTTGTACTCAAAATAAGACCGGGGGTAAAGACGAACGACGCAAAGGTGTAACGAAGGTCCAGACTCTAAATGTTTGCATTTTCCGTGACCTCGTTTTTCCCTGGTGACCTCGGTGCTACTCCGGTCCATAATAACTTCAAACACTCGAAAGGATAACCCGCGCGACCGTTGCAAAGTGCTTCGCGACGCCATTAGCCGCGCAGAAGACTTCAAACTCATTTAACAAGAAAAGGACACGAACATGCTCTGGAAGGGATTTCAAAAACCGAAGCGCCTCGCCGCAGACACCGACACGCTTACCGATAAGTACGGCAAGTTCTATGCCCAGCCGTTCGAGCGTGGATTCGGAACCACAATTGGAAACGCGCTCCGCCGCGTTCTGCTCTCATCAATCGAAGGTGCGGCCATTACTGCCGTTCGCATTGAGGGAGTTCTCCACGAATTTCAATCGATTCCTGGTGTGGTCGAAGACGCCACCGATATCATCCTCAATCTCAAACAGGTTCCGTTCAAGTTGAACAGCGACAATCCCAAGGCGATTACGCTCAAGACCGACCAGCCGGGCGTGGTTACCTCCGGCATGATTGAAGCCGACGGGGACGTGGAAATCCTGGACAAGGACATCTACATCGCCACAGTGAGTGAGGGTGGGAAGGTTGATATGGAGATGCGCCTGAAGCGCGGGCGCGGCTATGTCTCCGCCGATAAAAATTTTGACGAGGATCTCGGTCTCGGCTTCATTCCCATTGATTCCGTGCACTCACCGGTACGCAAATGCAATTACACCGTGGAAGCCGCGCGCCTCGGCCAAATCACGGATTATGACAAGTTAACCTTGGAAGTCTGGACTAATGGCGCAGTGGCTCCGGCTGATTCGATCGGCTTGGCGGCGAAGCTGGTGAAGGATCACATGAACATCTTCATCAACTTCGAGGAAGAGCCAGACAGCGAAGGTGCCGACGACCGCAAGCCGGAGATTCGTAATGAAAATCTCAATCGCTCTGTCGAGGAACTGGAACTCTCGGTCCGCAGCTACAATTGTCTGAAGAACGCCAACATTCAGACTATCGGCGAGTTGGTGCAGAAATCCGAAGCCGAAATGCTGAAGACCAAGAACTTCGGACGCAAGTCTCTAAACGAGATCAAGGAGATTCTCGCGCAGATGGGCTTGAGTCTCGGCATGAAGATCGACGAGCACGGAAATGCGGTGCCCGGTCCGACCAGCCAGTCGCCTGCTGCGGTACTTGCCGGTACGTACGCGATCGGCGACGACGAGCTTGACGAAGAAGAAGAGCCCGCCGGGGGATTTTGAGAAAAAAGCTGCCGCCGCACTCAGCATTCAGACGATTCTGAGTGCCGGCGGTCGATTGTAGTCACTCTCATCACGCAGGTTGATCGTCGCCTGCCGATTGCTGGGTGATTGTTCCAAAAGAACGAACTCGTTCGCGTCATCAATATTGCAACTTAGGACAAAGTCATGCGTCATCTGAGAGCAACATGGAAGCTTGGACGTAACACCAGTCACCGCCGCGCGCTGCTGCGCAATCTTGTGAGCTCGCTCATTCTGGAAGAGCGCATTGAGACCACCGTCGCGAAGGCCAAGGCAATGCGCCCGCACGTCGAGAAGATGATCACTTTCGCCAAGCGGGGAGATGTAGCCGCGCGACGATTAGCAGCATCGTTTCTCACCTCCCGGGAAGCCGTCGACCGGCTTTTCGGCGAAGTGGGGCCGCGCTATGGCGATCGCAATGGTGGGTATCTTCGCATCATTCGCACGGGTTTCCGCAAAGGCGATGGTGGCGAGAAGGTCTTCATCGAGCTGATCGGTTCGGAGAAGATTCTTGATGAGCGTCGGGAAAAACGCGCCGAACTCCGCGCCAAGCGGCGCGAAGAGGTAGAAAAGGCCATGCAAGAACAGCAGGCGAACGTCGAAGCTAGTGGCGGTCCAACCGCGGAGGCTGGCGAAGGCAACCCCGAGTAGCGGTTCTATGGTGTCGATTACGACCAAGGCACGGATCTACTCTGTGCCTTTTTCTTTGAATGCGCTCGCCACTCCCATTGAAATTCGGGGTGGATGGCAAACGGTCGAATATGGAGAGTCGAGTGACTTTTTATGTGACAATGCTCGCCTCCATTTTGGAGCCGACGCCATGTGCATAGTGTGCGAGTTGCAATTGTTTCGCGATCATCGCAGCGGAGAGGGAGTTTGTTGAGTCGTGTCCCAAATGCGGAAAGCTTCCAGCCAGCGCGTTCGGCAACGAGTGTTACCACTGCTTCAGTGTCGGCGGCATTGTCGATGAGTGGCCGAAGTGTAATGGAAACTCGTGGAGCGAGGATTTTCTCGCGGCAAGGCAAAAAGTCGAAGCTGATGAAAAAGGGTCTCTGCTGTTCTAACATCATGGCTGCCCGATTCCGGGCCTCCGTAGTTACGCCGACACGGCTTCCATGTCTGCCATCGCATCTGTTCGCCACAGCCTAAGGACGAATAAAGCGAGAACAAGAAAGGCGATGCCGCCTGCCATGTCCAGGCCGACATCGCGAACTGAGCTGGTGCGAGCAGGGTCGAAGCTCTGATGCCACTCGTCAAGAATCGCGGTGAGAAGCGTCATGCCCAGCGCCAGCGCGCCGCATCGCCATCGGAGACCCTTTTGAAACACACCAGCGAATGTGTGAAACCAGGCGCGGAACGCGAGAATACAAAGAATTCCATATCCAGTTACGTGACCGGCTTTACGCAACAAGTGATGCAGCTCGGAAAAACCATGCGCGCTCAATCTGACGTGCAGCCATCGCAAAACGTCCCATAGGTAAGATCCTGTCACGTTGGAAGAAAGTCGCGCCGACTCGTAAACAATTACTGCCAGCCAAAAGAGCACCGGCGTCCAAAATCGAAAGTTGCGGGTAAAAGGATTCAACTCAGCGGTTACTCCAACCGGTAGTTCGGGGCTTCGCGGGTGATGATCACGTCGTGCACGTGGCTCTCACGCAACCCCGCGCCACTGATACGTACGAACCGTGCCTTCTGTTGTAAGTCGGGAATGCTGGAGCAGCCCACGTATCCCATGCCTGAGCGAAGTCCGCCCACCAATTGGAGGACCATGTTCGACAGCGGTCCGCGGTAGGGTACACGCCCTTCGATACCTTCTGGCACTAGCTTCGCCAGACGGTTCTGGTTTCCGTTATTGTCGAGCATATCTCCGGGAGGACAGGCCAACTCGTCATCGCCTCCCTGAAAATAGCGCTCGCTAGATCCTTGAGCCATCGCCGCCAGCGATCCCATCCCGCGATACGTTTTAAACGAGCGCCCTTGATAAAGGATGGTCTCTCCCGGACTTTCGTCCACGCCGGCAAACAATGAACCAATCATCACCGAACTTGCACCGGCCGCGAGGGCCTTCGTGACGTCGCCCGAGTATTTGATTCCACCGTCCGAGATGATAGGGACACCCGAATCTTTAGCTGCCCGAGAGGCTTCGGCGATAGCGTAAATCTGCGGGACTCCCGCGCCAGTGACAATGCGCGTAGTACAAATGGATCCTGGACCTATTCCTACCTTAATAGCGTCTGCTCCAGCCTTGATCAGCGCGCACGCTCCATCAAATGTGCCCACGTTGCCCGCTAGTAGATCGACGTCCGGCAACTTGCTCTTGATCTGTCTCACTGCATCGAGAACGCGCGTGGTGTGCCCATGAGCACTGTCGATCGCGAGAACATCGACCTTGTAGCGAGCCATCTCCTGCGCACGTTCGAGATAGTCGCCGGTTGCGCCAATCGCAGCGCCAATGCGTAGACGGCCCTGCGCATCCTTGGCGGCGTTGGGGTACTTCAATTTTTTCTGAATGTCCTTTACTGTGATCAGGCCCTTCAGGGTCTGCTTCTCATCCACGACCAGAAGCTTCTCTACGCGATGCTTGTGCAGGATCTGTTCGGCCTCCTCCAGCGTGGTGCCGACAGCTACCGTTATGAGGTTCTCTTTGGTCATCACCTTCGACACTGGAATATCGGTGCGGGTCTCAAAACGAAGGTCTCGATTGGTGAGGATGCCAACCAGCTTGTTGTTCTTGGTAACCGGAACGCCAGAGATCTTGTACTTACGCATTACATCGAGGGCATCGCAGATTTTCGCATCCGGTGAGATCGTCACCGGGTCGACGATCATGCCGCTTTCCGAACGCTTTACCTTGTCTACTTCGCCAGCCTGCTGCTCGATTGAAAGATTGCGGTGAACGATTCCAATTCCGCCCTGTTGTGCAATCGCAATTGCCAGGCGCGACTCCGTAACGGTATCCATGGCCGCGCTGATGATCGGGATATTCAAGTTGATGTTGCGAGAAAGCTGCGTTTGCGTGTTCGCTAGCGCAGGAACGACATCGGAATGGGCAGGCAGCAAGAGAACGTCATCGAAGGTAAGAGCCTCAGGGACAGGAAAATGAATCATTCAAATCTCACTTGCTTTTCTCCATTGTAAGGCAAGGAATCGGGTGATCGGGCCATCGGGTGATTGGGTCGAGTAGAAATGCTGATCGCGCGAATTCTGGATTTTCCCTGGAGGCGATTCTGGGTGTTCTGCCGCAATGCAGGATACCCAGGTCATGGCTGTTCTGTTTCACCCGAGGCCCTGACCCTCCGATTGCAGCACTCTAAATCTCCGCTGCGGATATCGGAAGTGAATCACAAGCGCCACCGTCGCTAATATCAGGAAGATAAACCAACTCCCTTCAGGGCCAACGCTGCCTCCCGTAATCCACGCAGGACCAAGAAACTTGGCGCTCAGCAGGTGTTCAGGCGAGACGAATCCGCTGTCGGGAACTCCATATAAAAAGCTTTCTGAGTAGTCCCACATAAAGTGAAATCCAATTGCCCATAACAAGGTTCCGGTACGCCAGACGGAGAATGCCAGGATCAGGCCAAAGACGAACACCGCCATAAGTCCGGCGTTCGCTTCTCCAGGATTTCCGCGGTGGGCAAAAGCAAAAAAAAGTGACATTGCGATGGCGGCAGGCCAGAATCCGATCGCTTGCCTGAGGGTATATAGAGCGTATCCACGAAACGCGGTCTCCTCAAAAACAGCGACTATTAGGAAGGCAAGTACATTCGTGAACGCTGTGGTTACCAAAACAGCGATACTTGAGCGCGAGAGCCGGAACTCGAGGTGGTGGGTCGCAAAAAGTCCCAGGAGCATCAATGTAAGTGACAGGAATCCGGTGAGCGCTCCGGTGGCGAGATGGCGGAACGCTCGTCGGTCTCTCAGCCCATAGCTGAGAACCGAGCGTCGTTCCACTTTTGCCATGATCCAGGTGCCAATTAAGACGCATGCGAGAACAATCGCCTCGGCGAAATCCCCCCAATGGGCTTTGTCGCCCGGGAAAAACGGCTGTACTGCCCAAAAAGCGAGAGGGATCAGAACGAGCCGCACGAGAATCAGGAACGCAAAGAATCTGATGCCTGCGCGCCAACGGGCATTGAACGGTCCAAGTCGCGTCGGCCTACTGTTTGCTGAGCCAAGACCCAAATTGGAAGGGGCTCTCGGCTCATTAAACGACTGATTTTCAGCGTCTTGCAAGCTATGCTCCGTACTGACCGCCATCTAAGTTGCTGGTGTAAGGAGTCATTGTGCTGAACCGCCGACTGTTTGTAAATCACCCAATTCAGGCGTATTATCAGGTTTTGGCGTGTTCACCTCGAACTGGTCTGTGACTCTGATGTGAGTTCACGGCCGGCGACGGGACCCCTGCGGGGGTGGCTAGGCTTCCAACTTCACCGCTCCTTTTTTGCGATGAAGAACTCGTTTGGCGAAGCGAACCAGTGGGCGATAGCCCACTTTTTATTTCTGGCTGACTTTTTGTCGAATTGTCGACCTCAGGCTCATAGAAAGCATGCCATTTGACGAAGCCCAGGTGCGTGCCATTGCGGATCGACTGGCCGAGTCCTCAGGATTAGAGATAGTCGATCTCGAGTTTCACGGCGCCGGCAAAGGGCGGATGCTAAGGATTTTCATCGAGAAGAACGCTGAGGGCAGGCGGGCGCTCGAGAAGCAGTTGGCGGCAGCGGCGCAAACGGGAGAAAAAGTTCCATCTCCCTCGAATTGGGATCGGCTAGCTGGGGTCACGCACGAGGATTGCGCAAACTATAGCCGGGAGCTTGGCACGATTCTTGACGTTGAAGATGCGGTTCCGGGAGGTGAGTACCTGCTGGAAGTTTCGTCGCCTGGTCTCGATCGCAAACTCACGAAGCCTGCTGATTTCCACAGATTTTGGGGCAGCAAGGTCAAGATCATGACGCGCGAGCCGGTGGCCGGAAATCGTCATTTCCAAGGACGATTGAAGGCAGTCGACGACGAACGAGTCGCGTTAGACGTGGAGACCGGAAAAAAGAAGAGCAAGAAGAAGCAGAAGGAACAACCAGATGAACCCGCAATTGAAATCGAGATGAGCAACATCGAACGCGCTCATTTGGTACCGGAATTTTAGGAATTCTTAAGGATTTATCGAAGAACATGGCAAGTCCGCTGTACGAAAACATCGAAGCGCTGAGTCGGGAAAAAGGCATCGATCCGCAGATCGTAGTTAACGCGGTGGAAGACGCGATTGCTGTCGCTACTCGCAAGCACTACAAGATCCAGGAGAACATGCGCGGCGAACTCAACAAAGAGACCGGCGCGCTGCAGGCTTATAGCTACAAGACCGTGGTCGAGAGTCCTGAGCAGATCGAAGATCCGGCCACCCAAATCGCGCTGGACGACGCCCGCAAGGTGGACGCGAACGTCGAAATCGGAGGCGAGATCCGCCAATACAAGTCCACCGACGGTGTACTTGGACGCATCTCCGCCCAGCTAGCCAAACAGGTAATTTTTCAGAAAGTTCGAGAAGCAGAGCGCGACACCATTTACAACGAATACATCGGACGAGTGGGCGAGATCATCAACGCCACGGTGAAGCGCGTTGAGGGACCGGACGTCATCTTCGATATCGGCAAAGCCGAGGCGCGTATGGGGCGCAAGGAGCAATCGCGTCTCGAATCGTTTGCAGTTGGGGAGCGCGTACGGGTTGTGTTGGTTCGTGTTGACAGGGCTTCAAAAGGACCGCAAGTGGTGGTTTCGCGGGCAGCGCCGGAGCTAGTGCAGAACCTGTTCCAAACAGAAGTTCCCGAGATTTATGACAATACTGTGGTTATCCGCGCCATTGCCCGTGAAGCGGGAGAACGCACGAAAATCGCAGTCATGTCTCGTGACAAAGATGTGGACTCAGTCGGCGCATGCGTAGGTATGAAGGGCATGCGCGTTCAGTCGATCATCCGTGAGCTTCGCGGGGAGAAGATCGACATCATCGAGTATCACGAAGATCCGGTGACGTTTGCCGAGAAGGCATTGCAGCCGGCCAAAGTGAGCCGGGTGACGGTGGTGGATGCGTCGGAGAAGCATCTGGAAGTAGTCGTAGACGATACTCAGCTCTCGTTGGCTATCGGAAAAAAAGGACAAAATGTCCGCCTGGCCGCGAAGCTCCTCGGTTGGAAGATCGACATCAAGAGCGAGGAAGAGAAGCGTCAGGAAGTTGAGCAGCAGATGCAGGCGCTGACCGGCGCTCCCACTACTCCATTGGAGAAAGTTCCGGAATTGGGAGAGCAGGTTATCGAGAAGTTGGTCGCTGCCGGAATTACTACAGTGGAAGCTCTTGCGGACATGACTCCGGAACAGCTTGAAGAGCTGCCCGGGGTGGGACCGAAGACGATCGAGAAGATCAGCATCGCCGTAAACAATTACTTTTCGGCGCTGGAAGCCGGTGAGGGTCAGGGTGTTGAGCCTGGAACCGAGGCTCAAGAGAGTGTGGCCGTGGACGCTGCACCCGATGAGCTTCAAGGCGAGAACATCGACGTTCCCAACGTGCAAGTGGAGAACTCCGAGTATCAAGAAGCGGCCGATACTGGCCAGGCGTTGGAAGCAGCGGAACTTGCAGGTGTTGAGAACGCTCCTACTGCAGACGTTTCTGAAGTACACGTGCACGGTGAGGACCCCGTGCCGGACTCGGAAGAAGTCTCAGCGCCAGAAGAGCCCGAGGAGGAAGACGCAAGCAAGCCGGCAAATCTGGAGTAGCGTTGGCAGAGGGTCTGCCTTGGCGGACTGCGTCTTTGCCGAACAGAAGGTACAACGGGGCTGCGGCCCCAATAATGAAACATTCCGTGAGGGTTGTGATGATCGTCTAACGGGATCTTGGAGAGAGCAAAGGGCGGATGAGTAAAGTTCGAATCAACGATCTAGCCAGGGAATTGGAAGTCAAGAGTAAAGCGATTCTTGACGTCCTTTTGAAGGTTGGAGTAACGGAAAAGAAAACGCACTCGAGCTCCATCGAAGCCGATGAAGCTGATCGTGTCCGCAAATATTTGGGTGGACAGAGCGGAGCTGCATCACAAAAAGAGAGCGGCCCGCGCGGCGCTGAGTCCGAAATCAAGACCAAGATCGATCTCTCGCATATTTCCAAGCCGGGCGACGTTGCCAATTTGCTTCGCCGCAAGCAGGAAGCTGCCGCTGCGCCGCCTTCGAAGCCTCCAGTGGCGGTGCCTGCGACGGCCGTTCCAAAGCCCACTGCTGCGCCTCCTGCTGAGAGGGTTGCGGCGGCTCCCCCCGCTGCGCCGCCGGAAGCTCCAGCTCGGCGTGTGATCAAGCCGAGTACCGCCGCGCGGCCTTCCTTTGCTGTGCCGCCGCCGGCCCCAGTTCCCGAAACGCTTGCTCCAGTGGCAAAATCCGCCGCCACTCAAGATGCGGCGTCAGTGGCGCCGACTGCCGTACCTCCGTTGACTCCGGCTCCCGTTCAACGGCAGCAGGCTCCGGCTGCGCTTCAAGTCACACCGCCTTCTGCTCAGCCGGCATCCACGCCGCCTGCAGCTTCAATCGCGAATGCATCGCAACAGCAGCGCGCGCAAATGCCGATTGTTCCGGCACGGCGCCTGATCACTCCGCAGACTGGACCACGGCCGGTTTACACTGCGCCTCCTCAGCAGGTGCGTCCAGCAGCGCCGATGGGGGCGCAAGGATCCGCGCAGCCCGGACAGCGTCCAAGCGGCGGCATGCCCGTACGTGGGCAGCCCATTTTTCAGCGTCGTCCCGTAATGGGACAGCCGCAACCTGGGCAGCGCCCAGGGATGCCTCCCGGAGCGAGACGACCGATGCATCCGACGCGGCAGACGCCGGCTGGCCGTCCGATGGGAATGGGCGCTCCAGGACTGGCGCCACCTCCACCTCCCGGCACCCGTCCGCCTGGTAGGCCAGGCGCACCGCCGCGGCGTCCCGGTCAACGCTATGTTCCTCGTGGAGTGAAGGAAGGCCCGATGAAGGGCTTCACTCCGCCGCCACGGTATAGCACGCAAGTATCGAATGAGCCTCTGCCGATCACCCGGTCGATTACCATCACCGAGGGCATCAGCGTGAAGGATCTGGCGGAGAAGCTTGAGGTCCGCGCGAAAGAGATCATTGCTCGTCTGTTACAGCGCGGCGTATTCGCTACCGTTAACCAGACGCTGGATGCTGAACTCGCCAAAGATATGGCCCGATTGTTCGGTGCCGATACTGATGTCATCAGCTTTGAAGAGCAGATGTCGAAAGACACCGAAGCAGGAGTTTCCGCTTCCGACGGTGTCGATACCGGAGCGGTAGTGCGTCCACCGGTGGTTACCATCATGGGACACGTCGACCACGGCAAGACGTCCCTACTCGATGCCATTCGCGAAACGAATGTCGCCGGCGGCGAAGCTGGCGGAATCACCCAGCACATCGGTGCTTATAAGGTAAGAATTACGAAGGAAGACTCTCCTGCTTTTGGCCGCGAGATCGTGTTCCTCGACACTCCCGGTCACGAAGCGTTTACCCGCATGCGAGCCCGTGGAGCAAAGGTGACCGACATCGTCGTCATTGTGGTCGCCGCTGATGATGGCGTGATGCCGCAGACCCTTGAAGCGATTGATCACGCCACTGCAGCCAAAGTTCCGCTGATCTTTGCCGTCAACAAAGTCGACAAGCCCGGCGCGATGCCGGACAGGGTAAAGAAACAGCTTGGTGATCGCGGCTACTTGCCCGAGGAATGGGGCGGCAAGTACGTCTTCGTCGACGTTTCGGCCAAGCAGAAGACCAATCTCAATCTGTTGATGGAGATGATCTGTCTTGTTGCGGACCTTCAGGAGCTCAAAGCGTCTCCTGATCGACCCGCGACAGGCGCCGTTCTCGAAGCCAAACTGGATCGTGGACGCGGCGCTGTCGCCACTGTCCTTATCCAGAATGGAACTCTGCGTGCCGGAGACACGTTCATCGTCGGCAACAGTTTCGGAAAAGTGCGCGCCATGTTTGATGATCGCGGCAATGCTGTCATAGAGGCAAAGCCCGCCACACCGGTGGAGATCATCGGCCTTGAAGGCATTCCCGAAGCGGGAGACACCTTCACTGCAGTCGCCGATCGTGAGAAAGCCAAAAACATCGCCACGTATCGCGAGCAGAAGGCCCGCGAGGCGCAATTGGCGAAGTCTTCACGTGTCACGCTTGAAGGACTCGCGGAGCAAATCAAGACCGCCGGGATGAAAGAACTGCCGATCATCCTTAAAGGCGACGTACAGGGATCGGTCGAAGTGCTGGCTGATTCACTACAGAAGCTCTCGAACGAGCAGGTAAAAGTTCGGGTGCTGCGTTCGGGCGTAGGTGCGATCACCGAGAGCGATGTGCTGCTGGCCTCAGCGTCGAATGCCATCATCATCGGCTTCAACGTGCGTCCAGAGCGCAAGGCGCAGGAACTCGCCGAGCAGGAGAACGTGGAAATCCGCCTGCATTCGATCATCTACGAGCTGCAAGACGAGATTCGCAAAGCCATGGTCGGACTCCTCGAGCCGGTGTTCAAGGAAACCTATCTTGGACGAGCCGAAGTGCGCGACACCTTCCGCGTACCCAAGATCGGCACCATCGCCGGCTGCTACGTACAAGATGGTTTGATCAAGCGCGACTCCGAAGTTCGCTTGCTGCGAGACAATGTGGTCGTCTTCAAAGGCCGCGTGGGCTCGCTGCGCCGATTCAAAGACGATGTAAGCGAAGTCCGGAACGGCATGGAATGTGGTATCGGCATCGCTGGTTATGGCGACATCAAGGTCGGTGACACGATCGAAGCCTTCAGCGTGCAGAAGGTCGCAGGCGAGCTGCTGGCTGCGAAGCCATTGAAGCCGCAGTTAGTCAATCAGTAACTTCGTTAACTTTCGAGTTTTGGGGTTGGAGTTTTCAACTTGAACCCTGAAACTCGAAACTGATTTCGTGCCGATCGCTGTCCTCACAATCGAAGTCCGCATCGAAGGCGCTCATTCGCTCAAAGACAAGCGCCAGGTGCTCCGCAGTTTGAAAGACAAACTCCGCTCAGGCTTCAATGTCTCCGTCGCGGAGCTGGAACAGACCGAGCTGTGGCAACGCGCAACCATCGGTGTCGTCAGCATTTCCAGTTCCCGCGATTATCTTTCAGGATTGATGCAGCAGGTTGAGCGCGCAGCCAACCGGATCGCCAACGACAATGGGGCAGAAATTACGGATAGCTTCGTAGAGATCGATTGACAGCCTGGTAAGGCGGGCTTTTAGGCCCGCCTCTCGGATCTATGGCTGCGCAATTAGTCCTCGCGCAACGTCGACACCGGCTGAACGCGCGTTGCTCGATATGCCGGTATAACGCTGGCTAGAAAGGCCACGACTACGAGTACCAGCGAGACAGTAGCGAATGTCGGTACGTCTCCCGGCTTCACACCGTAGATGAGACTGGAAACGAAGCGTCCGAGGGCGAGAGCCCCTGCCGCACCAATAGCCAAGCCAATAAGCGTAGGCTTCATTCCTTCCGAGATCACCATTCCCACCACATCCGACGTTTGTGCGCCCAACGCCATCCTGATTCCAATCTCCCGCACGCGCCGGCGTACGGTATAGGCGAGCACGCTGTAGATGCCGACCGCCGCCAGAAGCAGGGCGACTCCCGCGAACACCGCCAACAAAAGCATGTTAAAGCGCTGTTGCGAGAGGGACTCAGCAACGAAGTTGTCCATGGTAGTTACATCCACGATCGGCAACTCCGGATTAAGTTGATGCACCGCGTTGATAACCGCCGAAGTAACGGTCGTCGGCTCCGATTGAGTTCGCACAACGAGCCACAATGGGAACGAGCGCCATGCGGCAGCGGCAGGTGGAGTGAGTTGGGCAAGGGGCACATAGAGTGTTGCCTGCGGTTCTGCCACGTCCAGTCCGCGGTCTTTGACATCGCCGACAACGCCTACAATCTCCCGTGTCTTTCCTGGGAAAAAGGTCAGCGTTAGATGTTTTCCCACCGGATCTTCGTTCGCCCAGAAGCGTTGCGCAAGCGACTGGCTGATCAGGACAGTGCCAACGCTATCGGCAGTGTCCTGATCGCCGAAATCCCGTCCTCGAAGCAACGGAATGCGCATGGTATGGAGGTAGCCGTTAGAGATGAGACGTACCCCAACCTCAGGCTGATCGGCCATCGCTTGCACCGGGCGCCCTTCGATCTGAATGGGTTGATTGGAGCCGTTGCCGCTCAGAGGTAGCGAATCGATTGCGCCTGCGGATACGACGCCGGGTATAGCGTCCACGTTCTCTAGGATCTGGCGATAAAATGCAATCTCCTGCGCGGGCTGTGGGTATGCCGTTGCCGAAATTGATGGCGTCATGGCAAGCACATTGTGGGGATCGAGGCCCGGATTGACGCTACGCAGCATCCAGAGGGTGCGAATCAACAATCCGGCTCCGATCAGCAGCATTAGGGAAAGCGCTACTTCGGAGATTACCAGCAATCCACGGGTGCGATTTCCCGCCGCATCTGAGCTGGTACGATTTCCCTGTTTCAAGGCTTCATTTACGTTCACATTGCTCAAGCGCACTGCCGGCACTAATCCGGCGATAATACCTGCCAGTAACGACACCGCTACCGTGAATGCGAGCACCCACCCGTCAACGCCGATGTCTGAGGCACGTGGCAACTTCGCGGCCAAAAACGCAACGATCAGCTTTACGCCGAAGTGCGCGATCAGCAGCCCCAACACTCCTCCAGTGACCGACAACACGACTGTCTCGCTGATCACCCCGCGTACCAAGCGGGTTCGGGACGCTCCCAAGGCAGTGCGGACTGCGATTTCTTTTTGACGCGACAATGTTCTTGCCAAGACCAGATTGGCCACATTGGCGCATGCAATGAGCAGCACCAGGGCGACTGCTCCCAGCAGCACGAGCAGCGGCGTTCGAACATCTCCCACCAACTCTTCATCCAGCGGCTTCACCACCGCGCCCCAACCTTTATCGTCTGCCGGATAGGCTTGCTCGAGGCGATGCGAGATGGTGTCCATCTCGGCTTGCGCTTGCTGCACATTCACGCCGGAACGGAGACGACCGATGACAGCATAGTGGTGCTCTCCGCGGACCGCACGTTCCCGGTCCGTCATGGCTAGGGGCGCCCAGAGCTTCATTGGGGCTGATGAGATCGGAAACTGAAACTTCGCTGGCATCACGCCGATAACGCGGTAGGTCGCTCCATCCAGTGTGATGTCCCGCCCCACGATGTTGCGATCCGCTCCAAACTGATTACGCCAGAAGCTCTCGTTGAGAACGACTACATGGTCATGCCCAGGCTGATCTTCTTCGGGAGAGAACACTCGTCCTAAGATCGGCTGGGCTTGGAGCAGCGGGAAAAAAGTTGAGGAAACACGACGGGCGCTTACAAACTGCGGTTCTCCGTTCCCTGTCAGGTTGAATGTCGACCACGAATATATGGCGATCTGTTGAAAGACGTGGTTCTCAGCAGCCCAGTCGAGATAGTTGGCGGCGGAAACCGCGAATTCCTTCATTCCCGGAAAACTCGTCTGCGGCGGCGTGTGCCAGATCTGCACCAGTTGTTCGGGATGAGGAAACGGAAGGGGGCGCAGCAGCACGGAATTTACAACACTGAAAATGGCAGTATTAGCTCCGATTCCCAACGCGAGAACGAGAACGGCAGCGGCGGCAAAGCCTCGGCTCTGACGCAGAGTCCGCAGACCGTAACGAAAATCTTGCAAGAATGTGTGCATCTTTAAAGAACGCTCCGGCTTGAGATCAGGGTTTAGGGATCGCAATTAGAAAGCCATTCTGCGCAGGCGCCTGTTCTTCCAAGATGACCTGTTCTGCAGCTCCCAAGCGCTGGAAGGATTAGCGCTGATTCCTCTGTTCGCGGTTGCTTCGAAGCTCCTAATTTCCTGAGCAGGGAAAAAAACAGGGATTTTATTCGACAACCCTTGAAATCCCTAAATTTCACCGAAAATCTGCAAATTTTGCTTCAAGGCAGGGAATAAGCAGGGAATTTCCGGATTCGTCCGTACTTAATAGGCAACACGAGCTTTAGTCCCTACGAGACCAAAAACGTTCAACCAGCAGGGAATCTGCAGGGATTTCCGCGGCTGACTGAAGATCTAATTTCCCCTTTGGGTGCACCAAACACGGGGCGAGCTCTTGGAGTTCAAGACTCGTTATGTCGCGGACACTTTCGCGGGCGAGCAATGGCGGGCACCAGATTCTAGAGATACAGCCGCCTTAAAGGTGTCATGACGATGTTCGAAAGCACGAGGTAGGTGTTCGGGAGCGAACAGTTCAATCGTGTAGGCTCGATCCATAAACCCGTTATTTATTCGCCGAGAGTCGCTTTGGAAGGGACGGATTCGATACTCGTATTTAGACTGCCCCTTCACGGGCGAGATAAAGATTCCCGGAGCTCTCATCTGACGCAATGCCGGCGGGCAGAACTCCTCCGTTGTACTTCGCCATTCGATTTTTCCATTTTAGGAAATCTGTGATCGTTTGGGGTTCGATCCTGACCTCTACGCGGCGCAAACTTGCCAGCAGCAAATTCATTTCGTTTGCCAATCCTGGCGCACTGCGCAGGTTCTTCTTTGATTTATGTGCGAGGGTTACTTCGCGACGGCGAATTTCGAGCAGTCCCCAACCCGCCGGAAGTTCGCTCGATGAGATCATTTCGGCAGGCGCGAGAAAGAATCGTTCACATCCTAGCGCGCTGTGTGGATCTATGCGCCACGGCTTTGCCGAGTCCACCAGAAAATCCGCCCGCGAGATTTTGCATTCCACCACTACTGAATGATTGCGCCCCTTCCATCCAATTGCGTCTGGAGTCTCTCCACTCGAGCAGCTTTGCTCTGAGAGCACGATCCCACAGCGATATTTCACTCGCAGCCAACGCACCGCCTCGTCAACGAGTTGAGAATGAGTCATGGGGAATCTTGTGATTTCGCGATTTTATGATTTCGCGATTGAACTACGGAACTCTATGGGCTCACTGTAGCTCTGAAATGTGAAGCGGCGTAAGTGGCAGCGCGGTTTCCTCGAATCCGCCAGGGATCGGGAATGCCGGGCTGCTGTAGCCAGCGTTCAACGACTGGATCTGAATAGATCAGAATCACCCAATCACGAAATTACCAAATCCCCAATCGCCCAATCTTCTGCTATGCTCATGAGTTTTATTTACTGGAGCTTTTTATGGTTGAGCCACGCGCTCCGAAGCATCAGCGCGAAAGGCGGGTAGGGGCTTTTCGGGAAGAAATCGATCTGATTCTGGAGGGTGAATTGGGCGATCCCAGGATCGGCTTGGTTGCCGTCACCGAAGTTGTGCTCGCCCCAGGCGGCAAAATGGCCAGAGTCTTCGTCCGTGTGGACGGAGATGAGGAGGAAGCCGAGCAAACGCTCGACGGACTCAATGCCGCCAAAGGATTCATCCGCCATCAGCTCACAGAAAGCATGGGGCTGCGGCATGCTCCCGAGCTCGTCTTTGTCATTGATCGTGCGGAGCAGTACTCGTCGCGCATCGACGAACTGCTCGGGCGCACAAAACGACGGAAGAAACGGTTGTAAATCGCAGGAGGCCGCTGGTCGTCCGCCATGATGGATCAGGTGCTCAAGCAAATCGGGCAGCGCGATGGTTTCCTGCTTACCTCGCATGCCCGACCCGACGGCGACGCGATCGGCTCGCTACTCGCGCTATACCAAACCCTGCAGCAGATGGGGAAGCGTGCCCGCGTCATCATGCGCGATCCTGTGCCGTTGATCTATAGTCCTCTGCCTTATGCGGGCGTCATCGAGCACCTTGACAACGTACCTCCCGAAGCTCCGGACGCCGCGATTGTGCTTGAATGCGACAGCATTCAACGCACTCGGTTACCCGGTCTCGAAGGCCGGTTTCTCATCAACATCGATCACCACGGCAGCGCGCGTGAGTTCGCCAACGTGAATTGGATCGATAGCAGCGCGTGCGCCGTTGCCGAAATGGTTTTTCGGCTGGCACGTGGTGCCGGCGCCAGAGTGACACCCGAGATGGCAACCTGCCTCTACACGGCTGTGCTTACCGATACAGGATCGTTCTGTTTTGCCGGCACTGACGCACATACCTTCGAGCTCGCAGTGGAACTGGTTCGATGTGGAGCGAATCCGGTGGACATCGCACAGCACGTATACTTCTCCAATCCCACCTCCAAAATGAGGCTTCTGGGAGCGGCCCTTTCCAATCTTCATCGGGAAGGCACACTGGCTTACATGCATCTCTCATTGGACGAGATGGAACTCAGCGGTGGTCTCGAAGAAGATTGCGAGGGTATTGTGAACTACGCGCTGGGTATTGAGGGCGTTGAGGTCGCTCTCTTCTTTCGCGAGCTCAGCGACGGACGCTATCGCGTAAGTCTGCGCAGCAAAGGACAGGTGAACGTCGCCCTCGTCGCCGAGCAATTTGGAGGTGGCGGACACAGTTGCGCAAGTGGGTGCGCGACTTCTGGCCCCCTGTCAGCTTCGCTCGAATTGATCCTCACCCGGCTCCGCAACGCGTGCGTCACGCACGGTCGCGGGCCCGAGGCTACGGCCTAGAATTGATGACGGCCGAGATTTCCAGTGTGGTGATGTCCCTTGAGGGTTTGGCCATTGCGCCATGGAAGGCGGTGCGATTACGACCCGCTTTCTAGCTGACGCCAGCACGCAGCAGGGCATGAGACTCAGTGTGCGAGTTCTTGCCATCGAGATCACCACGGTGATTGCCCTCTCGCTGCTTCTCTTTTTTTATGGACTTGGTAATTTTGGGCTTGCGGGAGCAGATGAGCCCAGGTACGCGCAAATCGCCCGCGAAATGCTGCGCAACAATGACTTCGTTACTCCCACCCTGCATGGCTCTCCGTGGTTGGAAAAGCCAGCACTCTATTATTGGCGCGCTGCGGCAGCCTTTCGCACGTTCGGGGTCCACGACTGGGCAGCCAGACTTCCCTCCGCCACATTCGCGTTGGCGCTGGTCGTCATCATCTACTTTCACATGCGCCGGTTTCGCCCCGGTGCGGAATTTGGGGCGGCGCTGATTACCGCCGCTTGTGCCGGGATTATCGGTTTTTCCCGCGGAGCTTCTACTGACATGCAATTGGCTGCGCCGTTTGCGTTCGCCATGCTGGGTTGGTATGCCTGGTTCGAAACGGGAAAGAAGTTCTGGCTCTTCGACCTATATTTCTTCATCGCCGTTGGCACTCTGGCAAAGGGACCGGTCGCTCCCGGTCTGGCGTTTTGCATTGTGCTGATCTTCGCAGCGATCAGGCGCGATCTCAGGCTGGTTTGGAAGACCGTGTGGTGGCCGGGTATCGTGATTTATTCGGCAATAGTGCTGCCGTGGTACATTGCTGTGCAGCGCGCCAACAAAGACTTTTTCAAGGTCTTTTTTCTCGAACACAATCTCGAACGGTTTGCCACCGATCTGTTTCAGCACCGCCAGCCTTTCTGGTACTACATTCCCGTTCTGATACTTGCGTTGATGCCCTGGACGGTTTACGGGATCGCAGCTCTGGTGTCTGCGATCCGGCAGGGCTGGCGAGACTGGTGCAGCTCTGCTCCGGGCCAGGCACGTGAGAGCGAGCAGATAGGAGACTCGTTTCCAGAGTTCCTCGTCATCTGGGCGTTGTTTCCTGTCGTGTTCTTCTCTTTTTCGCAGTCGAAGTTGCCGGGATACATTTTGCCTGCGGTGCCACCCTGCACGATTCTCACAGCGGACTATTTGCGCCGAAGAAGGAATCAGTCAATGCGTCCTGGCCTGGTATTTGGCCACGCGTTATTGACTGCGCTGTTGACGACCGCGGTACTGCTCGTTCCGCATGTGATTCTCGATCCCAAAGCCGTGCCCCCGATTGCAGCCCTGACTTATGCGATAGTCGTTGGTGCTGCGGTGTTTTGCTTCATCTTCTTCCTCGTGCGCCGTCGTGGACAGCGCATGCTGCTGTGGACAACGATTGTGCCCGTGGCCTTTGGAGTGTTCTTTCTCCTGCACTACGCTGGACGGATCCTGGGCGAGGCGTACTCCAGCCGGCAGGTGGCGGCCTACGTGGAGAAGATCGAACGTGATAATCTCCAAGGCCGTGATCGCCCAGTGGCGGTATATGAGGCGCGTCGCGACGTGGAGTATGGACTTGGGTTCTATCTGGATGAGCGCATTGAGCGCTACGAGCGGGGCGAAATTCCGAGCGTCGAACATCTGCTGGTGGCGCGCCAGGGAGAACACGAGGCGCTGGCGAGGCTGCTGGGACCAAATCGGAAATTCATCTCTTTTGGCTCCCCGTTTCCAGGACCGATGAACCCGCAGCACCTGGAAGTGCTCTGGGTTTCGTCAAGTGGGTCGCTGGCGAGGTAAGCTGAGTGGTTACGGCTGTACGTCGTGGTTCGTGCTCGGGAAAAGGCTTCCGCCACGATCTATCGACCCTTAGACTCGGGTTCCTGACTCTTGCCGGCCGGCTTTCGATCGAAGGCAGGCAATAGTCAGCTACTGTTCGCTGAGGAAGTAGCTTTTGCCTTTGAGACAATTGAAGATGGCAGCCGCTGTACAACACGTTCCCGAAATCCCCGTGGAAATCATGGATTTGCGACATTTCGGCGCCGCTGAACTGCGCCCGCTGCTGATGGAGGAGGCGCGGCTATGGTCAGACCGCATGAGTTGGGACTATCACGGCTCAGCCGAAATGATTCTGCGATACCTCGATTCCAAGATCCTTCCGGGATATGCCGCAGTCGATGATGGACGTGTGCTCGGTTACTCCTTCTTCGTGTATGAAGGCAGTAAGGGGGTAGTGGGAGACATGTTTACTGCTGCCCAAGCCCAGAGTGGCTTGGGTGAGCGTCTTCTAAACCATGTCGCAGAGACATTGCAGAACTCTCCGGGCGTTCGTCGCATCGAGGCACAACTATTGCTGCACGATAGCGGCGCCACGTCAGCCTCGTTTGTGCGGCGCGGATTCAGGCGCTTTCCGCGGCTATTTATGTCAATACCGCTCCGGCCTGCTCCCAATTTCCATCCGCCGGAGCTGAAAGGCATCACGCTGCGGCCTTGGCTGGAGCAGGATTTCCAGCCCGGAGCGAACGTTATTATGCAGGCGTACGCCGGCCACGTGGATTCCGAGATCAATGACCAGTACAGAAGCGCTGCAGGTTCGCTACGGTTCCTGAATAACATCGTACGTTTTCCGGGATGCGGCACGTTTGATGCAGCATCCTCCCTTGCCGCCGTTCATACGGCCTCCCGCACATTGGTGGGCATGCTGCTTTGCTCCCGCGTGCGCGAGGATGTCGGCCACGTCACCCAGGTCTGCCTGCTTCCTGAGTTCCGGAAACAGGGTTTAGCGCGTGCCATGATGGCCGCCTGCTTGCGAAGTCTTCAAGATCGCAGGTTCACTGAGTTGTCATTGACGGTGACAGCCGCAAACCACAGTGCGGTGGATCTCTACGAACGTCTTGGCTTCCACACGCGCAGGGTATTCGATGCGTTCGTGTGGGAAGGGTGAGAAGAATCTGGTGATGTCGCAATCGGGTGATTGCGCGATTCAACGGCGTATCTTCCGATTCAGAGCTGTTTCTTACACCTTCGCCCCTTCTTCGACATGAATAAGCGTCCGCTCCTTCTCGGGCATCGTGGGGCCTCCAGGTACGCACCTGAGAACAGCGTTGCAGCATTCGATCTTGCGTTACGACATGGCTGTGATGGTTTTGAGTTCGATGTGCGCTACACGCTAGATGGGCGCTGCGTAATCTGTCACGATCCCCAACATAAGCGTCTACGTATCGACGCATGTTTGGCGGATGAGCTCGGACTCCCAAGTGCCACAGACGTGGTTCGCAATTACGCACCTCGAGCCTATCTTGATATCGAACTGAAGGTTGCCGGCGACGCCGGCGCGGTCTTCGATGCGTTGCAAACTGTCCGGCCTGATCGATACATCGTTTCCTCATTTATCCCCGAAGTACTGAAGCGAGTGAACGCCGGCCGTGAACACGTGCCTCTGGGGTTGATCTGCGAGAATTCTCGCCAACTGCAACATTCCCCGGTGTTGCCGGTTCAGGCAGTCATGATCGAATCAAAGCTCGTCACCAAGAGCTTGATCGACGAACTCCACGCGGCGGGCCGGCAAGTCTTTGCCTGGACAGTAAACAAAGAACTAGAAATGCGAGGTTTTGCCGAGCTTGGAGTAGATGGACTAATTTCCGACGACACTAGACTTCTTGCCAAGACATTCGAAGGCCGTGATCGTCCGCTGGTTTAGAACCTCAGTCTAGAGATCGCCAATCCTCTGAGGCAACCTACACGCGATTGTGTAAAAGCCACCGTCAGCCTCGCCAAATGTGCCAGGAGTAATGTGATCCAGTGCACCAAAGCCGCAGGCTAACGCCGTCAAATTCAGCAGCTTACGCCATTGACATGGTGGAACCAAAGTTGCTCTCCCGAGGGCGGATTTAATTGCCCCCAGGAGTTCTGCCATGTCAGAAGAGAAACCACACTTTGAGAGTTCTTCGCCCAGTTTCCGCTTTGGTTCTTTGGCAGTCGCGTTAATCGCCTTCATCGCCCTCTTCGGATATGCGATCCATGAACGCAATATGGCCAATCGCCTTGTCGATGAGAACGAGCAGACAGCGACCGTGTTGAAGGAGACTCGCGGAGAGATGGGTGCGCTGAATGCCAGACTCCAGGCAATCGAGGTCATGCGGCATGCCGCGGCAACGCAGGTGACGCGTCATACGCCCCATGCCCATGCGGCAGTTGTACGCTTCGCTAAGCCGGATCCGCGCTGGAAGAAGTTTCAGACGCAGCTCGACGCTCAGGGCCAGGCAATCGACATTACAAAGCAGGACCTGGCCTCCACCCGGACAGAGCTTCAAGGCTCCATCGCCAAGACCCACGATGAACTCGTGGTGCTACAAAGAAAGGGTGAGCGCAATTATTACGAGTTCGACATCGACAAGTCCAAGCAGTTCTCGCACACTGGCCCGGTCGGAGTCAGCCTGCGAAAGGCTAATACCAAGCACCAGTATGCGGATCTCGAACTCATGGTTGATGATCGCGAGGTCTCGAAAAAGCACTTGAATCTCTACGAGCCTGCAATGTTCTACCCGGATGATTCGCAGCAGCCTCTGGAACTGGTAGTAACGAGCATCGTCAAGAATCACATCCGCGGCTACATCAGCGCGCCGAAGTACCGCGCATCGGAATTAACCATGATGTCCGGTGACGCCGCTCCCGTGGCTACCACTGCGCAGAACGCCGGCTCCAGTAACCAGCCCCAGCTGCGCCGACGGTGAGAGCCCACGCGAGATCTCTGATGAGACGCTCAAAAGCATGGTAGAGGCATCTGCGGCGCCTGACTGCAGACCCGTTCGGGATAGCGAACAGCCCGTCAGCGAGACGGTTCCCTAATGGGAATCGCCGCCTGTTTGTACCACTCTATAGTGCGGCGTAGGCCATTCTTGAAGTCGATTGTTGGTTTATAGCCCAGGGCCGCCTCTGTTTGCGAAATGTCCGCAAGCGAGTGTTTCACGTCGCCAGCACGCGCCGGAGCGTAACCCGGTTGACCTGAGTACCCGATGATCTGGGACAGAATACGGAAGGTCTCATTTAGAGAGAAGCGGCTTCCAGTAGCCACGTTGAAAACCCTGCCGCTCACGTTTTCGCCACGGGCCTCGCAAGCCAGCAAATTGGCGTTGACGACGTTGTCGATGTAAGTGAAGTCGCGGCTCTGCTGTCCATCTCCGAAGATCGTACAAGTCTCCCCTTCAAGCATCTGGCTGATGAACTTTGCCAATACTCCTGAGTATTGCGAGGTAGGATCCTGGCGTGGACCGAAGACATTGAAGTAGCGCAGCGATACCGTTTCAAGTCCGTACACCTTATAAAAGGAACTCATGTATAGCTCGCCAGTTAACTTCTGTACTGCATATGGCGAAATCGGTTGGGGGAGCATGTCCTCACGTTTCGGCAGTGTTGGGATATCGCCGTACGCGGAAGACGAAGCGGCATAGATCACCCGTCTTACTTGGGCATCTCGCGCACCAATCAGAACGTTTAGGGTGCCGTTAATGTTAGCGTCGTGGCTTCCGACCGGATCGGTAACAGATCGAGGTACGGAAGGAATTGCCGCTTGGTGCAGAACATAATCGACTCCGCGGCAAGCTTCGGCGACACCTTCGGCGTCGAGCAGATTAAGTTCGCGGAACTCGACGGAGCCTTTGAGTTCGTCAAGATTCTGGCGCTTCCCGGTCTCAAAATTGTCTAGGCCGCGGACCTTGTGTCCGCGACGAACAAGCTCAAGCGCGAGATTAGAACCGATAAACCCCGCGATACCCGTAATCAAGTAAAACGCCATTACTTCTGCCTTGCCACCATTAGACGGTCGATGCTCCTCAACAGTGGGGAATCAGAAATTTCAGCACGGAAGAGTCGAGGACTGAAAAGAATGAATCACATTCCAAATTCAGATTGAACCTGCCGATACGCTCACTCAATTCTGACCTTGAATCTCAGTATTCAGTGCGAATTCCCAGGACACGGAAATCATTCAGGAAACTCTTGACCACGAAGACGACTCGATTATTGCTGTGCGGATCTGGGGGACGAAGAAAAAATCCAGTATCTGAGACAAAGGGAAGAGAGTTATGCACGATTCCCTCCGTCACTTCTCCATCTTTGAATCGAATCTTGATCCAGAGCCCTTCGATTTGAGGATTTCGCTCGAAAAACTTGATCTCAACATATTCGTTGCGGCCTTCGAGAGTCTTGACGAAGAATAGAGCTTTGGCGTTCCGGAGATCTATTACGGTTTTTCCGCCGGTGGCAAGGTCGAGGGCGACCTGCGCAGGCAAGCTGTTTCCGGTTAAACCTGCCGAAAGTGGATCGAATGACTGAGGATCGCCAAGATAGCCCTTGATAAGAGAGCCGTCGGCTAAATGGGCTACAACCTTCAGATCTTCCCGGCTGCGCTCAGGCATACAAACAACAGCTTACCGCAAACCGGTGCGAGTCTCCGATATCCGAGCCGAACCGGGAGGCAAAATCTGATATTGCTTAATTTTGTACAGCAGCGCCTTATAGCTGATGTTCAATCGTAGGGCAGCCATTTTGCGGTTCCAATTCGTGGCCAGCAACGCCTGCTCGATAGCTCGCAGCTCGGCCTCATCCTTAAGCCCGCGGACCAGGGACTTTAGGCCGCCTTCGGGAACGCTTCTACCGGCCCCATTGGTTTCAGGCGAGCTCCCGGTGAGACCTCTGCTCTTAGCTTCGAGTTCAGAGATGGCCATCGCTTCGTCCTGCAGTACGAGATAGCGCTTCACGAAATTCCCTAGTTCGCGCAGATTCCCCGGCCAGTGATATTGCATGCAGGCACGCACCATGCGCTCGGAGTAGCTGAGAGGCGGGTGCGCATAGCGTTCCGATAGCCGGTTCATGAAATGTTTGAGCAGCAGCGGAATCTCCTCGCGGCGCTCGCGCAGCGGCGGAATTTGCATGGTGAAGGCGTTAAGACGGTAATAGAGGTCCTCTCGAAGCGTCTTGTTAGCGATCGCCTCCGGGATATTGATATTGGTGGCGGCTAACACACGCACATCGACCGTAACATTTGACCGGCTTCCCAGACGTGAAAACGTACCGTCTTGCAACACGTGCAACAGCTTGGCCTGTAACGCAGTGCTCATTTCGCCGATTTCGTCCATGAGAATCGTGCCTTTATTGCACAATTCAAATTTGCCGGGCTTTGATCGGTTGGCGCCGGTAAATGCGCCGGCTTCGTACCCGAAAAGTTCACTTTCAAGCAGTTCAGCAGGTAACGCCGCGCAGTTTACCTTCAACAGAGGGCGATGGGCGCGAATCGACATCTTGTGAATCAGCCGCGCGAGAATTTCTTTGCCCACTCCGCTTTCCCCGAGCAGCAGGACCGGAACATCAACTTTAGCGACCAGCGCAACTTGAGTTCGGATTTGCTTCATTTGCGGACTGGCCGCAAGGAAGAACAGGTCATCTTCGAGGTTTTCAACTTCGACATCGTCAGAAACGGTATAGCGCTGTAACTCAGGGCGGCTCTTTTGCGTTTGCTCTACTTCGAGACAACGTTTCAGGACGGCGTCGAGCTCCGACTTGTAGAAGGGCTTTGTGACGTAGTCCAGCGCTCCCAGCTTGATCGCCTGCACGACGGTGCTGGTATCACTCACACAAGAGAGCACGACGATTTTCTGCTCGGGACGAATCTTCTTGCATTCTTCGATCGTCTGTAGACCGTTCATGCTCGGCATTGCCATGTCGAGCAGAATCAAATTGGGATGGAGACCCTCTTGAACGCGCTTGATCGCTTCGAATCCGCTGCTAGCGGTCTCGACGGAATAATTGTCGACCTCCAGCAGTGTCTTGGTATAGCGCAGCATGCTGGGCTCGTCATCAACGATCAGAATGGTGGGGTTGTCGCTCATGACTCTCTGGTCCTCATCGGCAGGAGCAAGGAAAAGCTACTGCCATTTCCGGCCTCGCTTTCTACCCAGATTTTGCCTGCATGCGCTTCGATCAGCCTGCGCGCGATTGCCAGACCAAGACCCATGCCATGGGAGTCAGAAGTCTGTTGGAGACGCAAAAATTCGTTGAATATCTCTTGATGATACTCGGGGGGAATTCCTGGTCCACTATCTGAAACACTGATCCGGATGGCATTGGACTGATGCTCAGGAGAACTCCGACGTTCGCTCCCCAGAGGAATCGTCTGTCGAAAGCTACGTCGTTCCCAAAGATAGGCGACAGTGCTCACGCGAACGTTTCCACCTGCAGGAGTGAACTTGACTGCATTGTCAATCAAGTTGGAGATGACGTGCTGAAGCTTGAGTTGGTCAAACAGGATCGGCTGCAGGCTAGTATCTGGCCGGAATTCCCATCGGAGTCTCTTTTGCTCGAAGCGGCTAGACCAATGCTCCAGAACCTCCGCAATGCACTCGTTCACATCACCGAGTTCCTTGGAGATGCGGATCTTGCCCGATTCAAGCGCGCTGAATGCGAGAAAATCTTGAACGAAACGCTGCAGACGAAGCCCGCTCTGCTTCATTTCCTCCAAGACTTTCCTCTGCTGTTCGTTGAGTGGCCCCAGCAATTGACCTAAAAGTAGATCAGTGTAGCCCGTCATCACCGAGAGTGGAGTCTTGAGCTCGTGGGCTGCGGACGCCAAGGCAATCGTCCGGCGAAATATGTCCTGCTTGAGTGAATCTTCAATTTCAAGCCGCGTCGCAGACGCAGGAGTACCAGCGACGGCCTGACCAGGGGAACCAGACACGTTTTTCTCCGTTCCGGCGCAAGAATGGGAGCCAGAGGTTTAAGCTACTTAAAATTACGAGGGGTTTTCAGGGCCGAGGGGGGAGTATTACCCACGAATCCGCTCGCCAAGTGTTCTGCTTACCATATCGCAATGTTTTGCAATTCTCAAGAAGAAGATTGGAGGGCCTTCGTACGGAAGTTACTGAAAGTAAATGTTATAGTAACCTCACGGCCGTTACTACCCATTAACCGGCGCGCGAAAGCAGATCCGACGTACTGGAAGAAAATGCCGGACGATGACCGGATTAAGCGTCTCCGAAGGTAGAAGAGGCTGCCTGAGCCAGGAAGTCATAGCTGTGTATGGAGGCGGCGATGCCAATTTTGCCTGTCTCGGCATCATTCTGGACGCGCACCACTTTGCCTTTGCACGAAACTTGGATTGCAGCGGTGCGGGTTAGCTCCGGCGGCAGAGTCATCGTGAATTCGATCTCTGAATTCTCACGAATGTCGCAGTTGACGTAGAAGAACACTCCGCTAGCGCTGACGTCGCGCGTCTTCGCATGGACAGTGGCATCAGAGCCGGGAAGCCGCAACCACACTGGCATTTCCAGAGGAAACCGCGGAAGTACCCGCTTCTCGTCCAATGTTAAGTCCTGTATTCCTGAGATTTTTGGCGTTTTGGATTGGCTGATCGACGCAGAAAAATTCGACCAGCTAACTACTTGATTAACAGAGTGTGGCATCTCGAATCCACAACGCCCAGCATGGTCAGGCGCCACTTGGCCTAACCTTTCAGTTTATTGTTGCAGTTTCCTAACCATACGGCAACAGTCCATAAACACTGATTCAAAAGCCGCTTGTCTTCGATTTCAAGACTGCTTATCGCATCGCGAACGCAAACTTATGCACATCATGTGGTAAGCGCAGTAACCATTACGGGAATTACGGTAGGCCGCGAAGGTTAGGTCGATACCTTACTAGATACGAAAGAGTTACATGCTAAAATCCACCTCCTATGTCTGCTATTAGGACGGCTCCTGTGCGCACGGGAGCCTTTCTCGAGAAAACCGAATCGCGCGAACTGCGCGTAGGCATCATTGGGCTTGGTTATGTTGGTTTACCGTTGACTCTCCTCTTCAGTGAGCAAAAGTTCAGGGTCACTGGCTTCGACGTTGATCAAAGGAAGGTGGATACCCTTTCCGCAGGTGGATCTTACATCCATCGCATACTGCCGAACGAAATCGCCGATGCGAAATCTGCAGGATTTTCTGCCACCACAGATTACGCTCACATTGCGGACCTTGATGCGATCATCATCTGCGTTCCCACCCCCCTCAATGACCACCATGAACCGGATTTGAGTTACATCGAGAACACTGCACGCGCGATCGCGCCGAATTTGCGCGCCGGCCAGTTGGTAATCCTCGAGAGCACAACGTATCCTGGAACAACAGAAGAGATACTGGTTCCCATTCTTGAAAAAGGCAATAAGTTGGCGCTGAAGGCCAACCGTTCTGGCGTGGCGGGCAATGATACGTTCCACGTTGCTTTTTCTCCTGAACGCGAGGATCCG
The DNA here is from genome assembly GCA_045808065.1 of Terriglobales bacterium. Taxonomy (GTDB): domain Bacteria; phylum Acidobacteriota; class Terriglobia; order Terriglobales; family Acidobacteriaceae; genus Gp1-AA112. The sequence continues at coordinate 43,778 of JBJMGD010000014.1, forward strand.
GGAAATACTCAGGTCGCGCGCCGGGATATTCCAAAAGTGATCGGTGGGCTGGAGCCGCTAGCGACCCAATACGCCAGCGCTCTGTACAATTCCATTTTCAACCGTATAGTACCGGTCTCTTCTCCTGCAACTGCGGAAATGACAAAGCTGCTGGAGAATATTTATCGGTGCGTGAACATCGCGCTGGTGAATGAACTCAAGCTGCTTTGCCTTCGAATGGGCATAGATATCTTCGAAGTGATCCGCGCCGCATCTACCAAGCCGTTTGGATTTCAGCCCTTCTATCCAGGTCCTGGGCTGGGCGGACACTGCATCCCTATCGATCCGTTCTACCTATCATGGAAAGCGAAGGAATTCGATTTCCACACTCGCTTCATCGAACTGGCCGGAGAGGTGAACCTGAGTATGCCCTACCACGTCGTTTCGAGCGTGGCTCAGGCCCTTAACCGACGGCAGTTGGCGCTGAATGGCTCGAAAGTGCTTGTGCTCGGGTTGGCTTACAAGAAGGACATTGACGATCTGCGAGAATCACCGTCACTCACGATTATCGAGTTGTTGCAACGCGAGGGTGCTGTAGTGAGCTACAACGACCCATTTTTTCCTCGTGTGGGACGCGGGCGCAAATATGACCTCAAGTTAACTAGCACTCCCCTGAACAACCTTGAGCAATTCGACTGTGTTCTGATAGTTACCGATCACTCTGTCTACGATTACAAAGACATCGTAAAGCGCTCCCGCCTGGTCGTCGACACTCGAAATGCCACGCAAGGTATTGCGGCGCCCAACATTGTTCACTGCTAAGCGCAGCGCGGCGCTAAGTCGTACACCAGAGTTACCGATGACGACGAATTTGAAGCATCCGTCCTGCCCTCTTATGTGCCCAACTACTTGAAAATAGTGGAACTCGCTTCTCCTTGCGTGAAAGTGTTTTCACTTACCTCATGAAGACATCATGGGCCTTATCTGCATAATTCTGCCCGCCTGGTTGCGGCATTAATGCTCGTAAGCCATTGAACACACACAGCTGTTTTTGGAACAGTCATCTTTTCCACAATAATCTAGCGATCTAGCATGGATTGGTTGTGAATGTGCACATAATTGCAGCGGACTCCGTTGAGTCTGCGGGTGATAAGCACGCCCGGAACCAATGCGGGAGACTTCACGCTTGAGCACAGCCGTGGCAATGGGCAACGGGCACACAGGATTATTGGCGGGCATCCCGCCAGAGGTAATCATCTTCGGCGCTACCGACCGGATGCAATCTTTGCAACGTAAACTGCGCGTGGTCGCGCAAGCCAATGTTCCCGTACTCATCACGGGCGAGAACGGCACGGGCAAGGAAATACTAGCCCGCATGATTCACTATCTTTCTCCTTGGAACGATGGAACGTTCGTAAAGGTGAATTGTCCTGCGATACCAGGCACTTTGCTTGAGAGTGAGTTGTTCGGGTACGAGCGTGGAGCCTTCACTGGCGCCTACAGCGCAAAACCGGGCAGGGTGGAATTAGCGCACCGTGGGACGCTGTTCCTGGACGAGATCGCGGAGATGGATCTCGGAATCCAGGCAAAGCTGCTTCAGTTGCTTCAGGATGGTCAATTCTGCCGGATTGGAGGTCAGGAAGAGAAAAAGATCGACGTCCGCATAATCTGTGCCACCAACCGTGATTTGGAGACCGAGATTGCGGCCGGGAGATTTCGTCAGGATTTTTTCTATCGCATCAACGTCGTTCAAATTCAGGTTCCCGCTCTGCGGCACCGTGCCCAGGACATCCCAGCCCTCGCCAGTTATTTTCTCGAGCTTTACGGCCAAAAATTTTCCGTTCGTCCTAAGCCGGTTCCAGCTTCGCTGATGGAGCTCTTTCTGAATTACTCCTGGCCGGGGAACATTCGCCAGCTGGAAAACCTGATGAAGCGGTACGTGATTCTCGGCAACGAGGAAACGCTTACCTCGGAATTGGTCTCCCGAGGGGGAAATTGCTTTGACCCCGTGATTCCTTCAGATGGGAGGATTTCTCTCAAAAAGGCAACTCGCGATGCTACTCGCGAGCTGGAGCGCAGGATCATCATGAGGGTTTTGCACGCACACAATTGGAATCGAAAGAAAGCCGCTAAAGCCATGAGCATCAGCTATCGGGCTCTCCTGTACAAAATTCAGGAAACCGGCATCAGCTCCAATCGCGTACGGCCGGTTCAGCAACCAGACCAACCCCAGCCCATCGTGAACTAGCTCAGGAGCTTCCGATTCGGCCACTCCGACGATGAAATGACAATTGTGAGCACGCCTCGCGAATGAGGTGAGCCGCTTGCTCGCACTCGGATCGGGTTACGTCCATGTGAGTCACCAGCCGAACCACCGAGTCGCTTACTGCGCTTCCGATTACGCTCTGCTTTCGTAACTCATGCAGCAGTTGAGTTGAATCCATGAGAGTTCCGCTGATCTCAAAGATCACGATATTCGTTTGCACTTTATCCGGATGGATCCGAAGTCCGGGAATATCAGCAAGGGATTCGGCAAGAAATCTCGCATTGGCATGATCCTCATGCAAGCGCTGCGGCATTTCTTCGAGGGCAATGATTCCTGCTGCGGCAAGCACACCCGCTTGACGCATACCTCCGCCCAAAGCTTTGCGAATGGAGCGTGCGTGATCGATGAAACCGCGAGTGCCGACCAGCATAGAACCAACTGGGGCTCCTAGTCCCTTCGAGAGGCAGAACATTACTGAGTCGAACTTGCGTGTCGCTTCAGCGACGGAGCATTTCAGCGCACAAGCCGCATTGAAGATGCGAGCGCCATCAAGATGAACGGGGATCCCACGCTCGTGTGCGGAATCGCAGATCTCTTCCATCACGTTGATCGGCGTAATCGTGCCTCCAGCCATGTTGTGTGTGTTCTCGATCTCGATCAATCCCGTTTGCGCGCGAGCATAGCTGGCACCAGAAATCTTCTGCTTGATTTCCGCCCAGGTAAGAATGCCGTCATCCGCGCGTAATGTCCTCAGTACACACCCAGCAAAAAAGGCCGGCATCCCCATTTCCCAATCAAGAATGTGAGCCCGATCCTCACAGATGATCTCCTGTCCTGGACGCGTGTGGATCTTGATCGCAATTTGATTGCCCATAGTCCCGCTAGGAACGAACAGTGCTGCCTCACGTTCGAAGATGCGGGCTGCGGCCGCTTCGAGCCGATTCACGGTGGGATCTTCTCCGTATACGTCGTCGCCGACCTCGGCCTCCGCCATGGCTCTGCGCATGGAGAGCGTGGGGCGCGTAACCGTGTCACTTCGCAAATCGATCATCGGGGCCGATGTTAATGATGGTTGCTGTTTTTCCCTTGCTTGTGAGGAAGCTTTGGCCATGGTTCTCCTGGATTATGCGACAGTCTCGCTTCCTATGCACCGTTCGAATACTTCGTTGGACAGCAATCGTCCGCGGCTCGTGAGCCGCAGACAACCGTCGGCTTTCTCCAGAAGATCGAGCCGTACAAGTTCGCGAATCGCGGATTCCATTTGCGCCTCAATGATGGGAAAACGGATCCCACGATTCAATCGCAGCCCAAGAAACATGGATTCCTCCCTCGCCTGCTGCTGGCTCACTCGCGCCACTGAGGACTCCAGTCCTCCCAACGTATAGAGTCCAAGCTCATCAGTGTTGCTGAAGCGTACGCACTCAAATGCAGACGATGGACACTTCGCGCGCAACATGGAATGAGCATCCACTCCGAACCCGAGATACGGCTGCCGGGTCCAGTACTTTAAATTGTGCTTCGACTCGCGATACGGACGTGCGAAATTCGAGATCTCGTATTGCTGCAGCCCCGCGGCTGCTAGGAACTCGATGGCTTCCAGGTATAGGTCAGCGCAGAGATCCGATTGAGGAACGGCATGCGCGTGGTAACGGGATCCGCCAGCGATCAATTCGCGTCCCAGCCGCGAATCTTCGTCCACCTCGAGTATGTAAACGCTGGCGTGCGGGACGCCGGATTGCGCGAGTTCACCCAGCGAGCGGCGCCAGCTTTCTGGACTTTGGTGTGGAAGGCCAGCGATCAAGTCCACGTTTACGTTATCGATCCCACTCTCCCCCAAGAGCTTGATGTCTATCAATGTTTGCTGGGCCGTGTGAAGCCTGCCTACCGATCTGATTTCTTCATCCACAAACGATTGTGTTCCGAGGCTGATTCTGTTCGTGCCTGCTTCCAACAAGATTCCAAGGATCTCCGGAGCAAGCGTTCCGGGAGCGCACTCCACCGTAATTTCCGCGCCGGGTTGCACCTCGAATCCTCGCTGAACGGCTTCGAACAGCTGGCGGAGCTGATCGGGTGCCAGCGTCGTGGGAGTGCCCCCGCCGAGATAGATTGAGTCAACACGCATGTCGAGTTCCGCGCCGAGCTTATCGGCCAGGGATTCTGCGTCTTGTATCTCCTGGTCAATTCGCGCAACGTACTCGCCCATTTTCTCCCGTGAAAACACTCCGGAAGCGAAGTTGCAGAACGTGCACTTGGAGCGGCAGAACGGGACGGAAATGTAAATACCTGTCGGCATGCTGGATGAAACTGATTGGTGCGTAGGTCTCATTATAGGTAACGGCCCCTGCGTGGACACGAGCTCACGATGTAGAGGTAAACGGAGTGGTAAGAGGAATGTTTCCCTCTGTTTACCGCAAGTTTGTGAGTCGCGTGCTTCGTATTTAACGTTTGTCCTAAACGCTCGTGCCGTCCTATTTCATCCCACGGCATAGAATCGATCTGGGAGCGTGATCAATGGGAAAGCGCGCCGTCATTACGGGCATCGGAGTGGTAAGCCCAAATGGGATCGGCAAGGAGGCATTCTGTCGGGCGATTCTGGCCGGACAGAGCGGCGTAAAGCGGATCACGCGCTTTGATGCGAGCACCCTGCCGGTACAGATCGCTGGTGAAATTACAGATTTCGACGAGGCCGCCTGGATCGAGCCGAAAGAGCGGAAGCACGTTTCCCGTGCAGTTCCTCTGGCGGTTGCCGCTTCAGCCGAGGCGTTGAACGATGCCGGCCTTGATGCCGAATCGATGTCGCTGGAGGACAGGCGCGAAATCGGGGTAATGCTGGGTACGGGTGGCGGCGCGCAGGAATTCAGTGAGGAACAGTATCGCCACTACTTTCAGGGATCGGTGAAGCAGGCCAGCCTGTTCAGCATTCCCAGCGGCACCATGGGGACGCTCTCCAGTGAAGTGAGCATGCGCTTCGGATTCCGCGGATTCAGTCACGTCTTCACCACCGGCTGCACATCTTCGACCGACGCACTCGGGTACGCGTTGCGCCAGATTCAATATGGCGCACTTCCCGCCGTACTCGTCGGCGGAGTCGATACTCCGCTCGCGCCCGGCATCATGAAAGGCTTCTGCCTGATGAAGATCATGACGGCTTCCTGGAATGAGGAACCGCAGCGGGGATCACGCCCCTTCTCGCGAAACCGTGACGGCTTTGTAGTCGCGGAAGGTTCCTGGATGTTTGTGCTAGAGGAGTACGAACATGCGCGTGCGCGAGGGGCGCGACTCTATGCGGAGATCGCCGGTTACGGCTCTACCTGCGAGGCCTTCCATCGCGTGCGCCTTGCAGAATGCGGAGAAGAGCCTGCCCGTGCCATTCAAATCGCCATCCACGAAGCCGGCGCAGCTCCCGAGGATATTGACTACGTCAATCTACATGGCACGTCGACGCAGCTGAACGATCGCATCGAGACACGGGCTCTTAAACTCGCGCTAGGTGCTGGCGCGTATCGCACTCCTATGTCGGCGCTGAAGTCCCAAATTGGGCATCCACAAGGCGCATGCGGTGCGGCCGGAGTAGCTGCAACTCTGATTGCGATGCATCACGGTAAGATTCCACCCACCATCAATCTCGATGATCCTGATCCCGAATGCGACCTCGATTACGTTCCGCAGCCCGGACGGAAACAGCAGATCGAGCATGCGGTGTGCAATTGCATCGCCTTCGGCTCAAAAAACTCGGCGTTGGTGCTCAGAAAGATTGCGTGACCGGTTGATTCACCTCACATGGTCACCCGATCACCCGATTAGAATGCTCCCATGAATCTGACCCGCATCCAGTCCGCATTACGCGAGCGTAAGTTCGACGCTTGGCTTTTCTACGATCATCATCATCGCGATCCCATTGCGTATCGAGTGCTCGGACTTCGTGCGGATCTGATGGTGACGCGGCGGTGGTTCTATCTGGTTCCCGCGAATGGCGAACCGCAGAAGCTCGTTCATCGTATCGAAGCTGGACATCTCGACAGCCTGCCAGGAGCCAAGCAAAGCTATTCCTCATGGCAGGAGCTGCAGCAGAATCTCAACGAGATCGTAAAGTCATATCCCAAGTTGGCGATGCAGTACTCGCCTGGAAACGCCATTCCCTATGTGGGACTTGTGGATGCGGGCACCGTGGAACTCGTGCGCAGCTTTGGGGTAAACGTTCTCAGCTCGGGCGACTTGGTCAGCGAGTTCGAGGCCGTGCTGACCGATGAACAGATTGCTACTCACTATGTAGCGCGCGATGCCGTCGATCGGATCACTGCCGAAGCTTTCAAGGAAATCGGTCAGAGAGTGCGGAATGGCGGTACCCACGAATTCGAGATCGCACAATGGATTTTGGAAGCCTTTCGCCGCGAGAACCTGATTTCGCATGACACGCCCATAGTGGGCGTGAACTCCCACAGCGGCGATCCTCATTTCGAGCCGCGTCCGGACCGTTCCGAGCGGATGAAAGCAGGCGACTTCGTCCTGCTCGATATCTGGGCCAAAACCAAGGAGCCTAATTCCTGCTATTACGACATCACTTGGACTGGCTTCATTGGAAACAATCCAACTGACAGCCAACAGAAGGTCTTCAAAATTGTTCGCGATGCGCGAAAGCTAGGGAGCGACACTGTGGTCCAAGCCTTTGCTCGCGGAAGAAAACTTGCGGGTTGGGAAGTCGACAAGGCTGTGCGCGAGTTCATCCGCGAGAAGGGCTACGGTGACAAGTTCATCCATCGCACTGGTCACAACATCAGCTCGTCCATTCACGGCAACGGCGCCAATATCGACAACTTCGAAACCAAGGATGAACGCGAGATCCTGCCCAACACCTGCTTTTCCATCGAGCCAGGAATCTACTTGCCCGACTTCGGGGTGCGCAGCGAAGTAAATGTCGTCACCCGCCCAGGCAAAGCCGAAGTCACCGGAAGACAGCAGGAGGAGTTGGTACTGATTTAGTCCTAAGCGTAATCCTTCTGGGAAAAGCTCAGAGCGATGAGGCCGACTTAACGGTGGCTATCTTCCCGGTCCGACATTGTCATCGGAATTTGGATCCCAGGTGAGCTCGACGCCGGAGCCTTCCTTTACCTTGCCGGAAAGACCGGTGGCCTCCTCAGGCGACAGTCCAGCCATTTCGCGCTTGCGATTTTGGATTTCGCGCAGCTCGCGCAATATCTCAGCTTCCTTCTGCACATACTCGTCTTCGCTGATGCTGCCCTCGTCGAGCTCCACCTGGAGGTGAAGCAAGCGTTCTTTAATGGGAGCGTCGTCGGTGTACTGCTCTTCAGCAACCTTCACTAAAGTCCGCAGGATGGACTTGAATCCGGTGAATGGAAGCATGAGGAGATCGTCTACGAAGAGCATTAATAATCCTCATCTTTGTGATTTAGCGATTACACGAGCTCGTGATTTGATAGTTCGTCAAATCACGAGCTCGAACTCAGAAATCAAAGCAGCCTAGCTCGCGTTTCCACGCTCGAGTTTCAGCCGTATATTCACGAAATTGTACGGTGGCCACGGTCCCGTGTATTTGAAGTTCAGGCGATCGCCGAATTTTTGCGCGACCGCATTTACGGCGGCGTCGAATTCGGACTCCTTATCCTTTTGGATGAGGAACGCGGCATTCATGATCATCTTGTCGCCGATCACTTTGTTGTCGCGCGAGGCCACGCAAACCGCGCGAAGACCGTCGTAGATTTCGCGAACTACTTCGGCGGCGCGCTCTCCAAGCGCTTTATCGATCATGCGGCCAAGCTGCATACGGGCGAAGTAGGTGGACTGCAAGTGCTTACGCGTAAGTTCGTGCTGGAACCGGTGAATTTCCTCGTTCTCGCGCTTCAATTCTTCGACAATGCGGTCGCGGTCCCACGTGACCTTTAGTCCGAATTCCAGCTTGTTGGCCATCTGCTTGAGCACGTCTTTCAGCGAAGGATAAATGCTCTTCAGAACTTCACGGATATCGTCGTCGGTGCGGAAGACCGTACCAAAGCTCATGGGAATGATGGTGTTAGTCTTCATCACTGTCTCAATCACGTGCTCGTGCGCGAGCGCGTTCTCACGCGTGGGGTCGAAGATAAACACCGGGGTCTTGCTGACCACAGCAGCCACGTCACCATGGTGGACCGAGTAGACGTTCTCACCTACGCCGCCTATGCCGATCTTGCCAAAATTGAACGGCTCCCGGGCTTCAATCACGCCGTAGACGTAGCGGCCCTCCTGCTGCTGTTGCTGAGGCCGTCCATCAGACTGCGCGAGATCGTCGACCGGTTCGAGGCTGTGTACTTCCTTCCTTGCTTCCTTCTTGCTTCGGACCAAGGTCGTGGCCGCCGGCTTTTTCTGGGGCTTCTTGGGGCTCATACTCTTCCTTCAAAAGTTTGTCGATGGTGGTGAAAAATTCTTCAATATCAATAGGCTTGTACAAAATCGCGATCCCATTTTGGCGCGCCTGCTCAGCGGTCTCTTTGCTGGCATAACCTGTGAGGATAGCCGCCTTGGTCTTCGCGTCTTTTTCTCGCCCGTAGTCGATGACCTCGAAACCCGTGTGTTCCTGCTCCAGCGAATAATCGCAAAGCAGCAGATCGAAATTGCGGCGCTTGAGACACTCAAGCGCATCAACGGACGAGATCGCAGTTTCGACGTCGTAGCCCTTCTTCGACAATATCAGACCATACGTCGTGAGCACCGCACGCTCATCATCTACTACGAGTATCGAAAATTTGCGTTCAGCAGGCATGTTTTCTTTGCCATCTTTCCGAGCCTAGCGCGCAATCCCTACTCACACCTGAACTTCTTAGCAGCAGGGATTCCTCGGTACGCTCGGAATGACAATCGCAAATCATCTCACCGCCGGCAGTTCAATTTTGAAAATAGTGCCATTGCTGACTTTGCTGCGCACTGAAATCTTGCCACCGTGATTGCCGATGATGCCACGAACAATCCACAGACCCAAGCCGGTGCCCTTTTCACCCTTGGTGGTCACGAAGGGCTCAAAGATGGTCTTCAACAGATCCTTGGGAATACCGGTGCCTGTATCGGCAATCAGGATTCGGATGCTACCCAACGGAAATTCCCTGCTGGTGCGGACGTGACGCGTTCGAATCAGCAATCTTCCACCTTCGGGCATGCTGTCCCTGGCATTGATCACCAGATTCGAGAAGACTTGCCGCAATTGATCGGCAGCGATCACCGCGTCCGGCAGGTCGCCGAGCTTGGTCGTGACTTCCACGTTGCTGCGTTGCAGCTGGCGATTCAACAACAAAATGGTGTCATCGATCAACGTGTTGAGATTAATCGGCTTCACCTGCTCGTTGTTGCGGTACAGCCCTAACATTTGGCGCACGATGCGAGCCACGCGCTCAGTTTCCGACTTCAGAATCTCGTAAACGGGCTGAGCGTCGGGTTTTACCGAATCGCTCATCAGATAGATCGCGTTCTTGATCGCCTCCATGGGATTGTTCACTTCATGGGCGATGGTCGCAGCCAGCCGTCCGGCCGCGGCGAACTTCTCGATCTCGAGCATCCTGCGCTCGACCTTCAACTGCTCCACCCGACGCAGAGCAGTCAGATCCCGTAAAACAGTGACGGTGAAAGCCACCTGTCCGCGCTCGTCGTAAATCTTGCCGGACCGCGTATCGTAGTCAATCTCTTGTTTGGTATTGGGGTCCGTGAGTTTCAGGTTGCCGCTTTCCTTGTCGGCAAAGCCGAAAGTAAAGGCAGTCACGTATGCGTCAAGTTGGGCTTGATTTTTGATTCGAATTGCTTCCGAAGAGCTGATCAGTCTGGGACTAATCGCAATCGTTTCTTTTTCACCTAGCCCGAAGAGATTCTGTGCCAACGGGTCCACCAGAACGACTTTGGCCGAACCGTTGCACACGACAATTGGGTCACCGACACTCTCGATGATGACATTGAGCCGATCACGATCCTGGCGAACGAGTTCTTCGGCGGCGCGCAGCTTGTCATAGTTGCTGCGCAACTCCTGGTCCGCGCGACGCAGATCCGTCACATCGCGCATTACCGTAACCATTCCTAGCGGCATTCCGTCGCGGGAGAACGTAGGCGTGCAGACTGCCTCAAAAAGCATCTCCTCGCCCTCGATTGCATCGATGAGAGTCAAGTCGCGCGACGCTTCTACCCCCGAAACTGCAACAGAGGACAGGGCAGCGGAGAAGAGCATGTTGTTCATCTCGACGGCACGTGCCAAACCTTCGGTCAGCCCTTCGCTCACGATGCTCTCAGGGACTTTGAGGAAGCGTTCCGCCGCCCGATTCTGCACCAACACGCGGTAGTGATTGTCAGTGAGGATGACGGGATCGCTCATTGACTGCATGACTGTCTGCAGCTGCGCAATGGTCACGTCCATATCCGTCATGCGGTTGTAATAGTGCTCAACCTTGAACAATCGCGACAGATAGCGATTGCCCATCTCAATGAGATTGTTGACGAGGACGAGGTCCGGAGTTTCCTTGGTGGGTACTTCAACGGCTACCAGCGCTGCATATGCACGCATGTTGCAGGTGCCGCAAAACTGGCTTTCGAGACTCATCTTGCGGCGGCGCATGGCATTGTCGACCGCCAGGCATTCCGCGCGGCGTTCTCGCTCCGCTTCCCAGCAAACCGAGGTGTTGCTGTACAGAATCGGGTGGCAATAAAGGGATCGGTGGTGCAGGGAAGAATCTTTTACGACACTCGGACGTTGCGAGTGCAGCACGTCGGTGACTGGGTTCTCGGTGGCAAACAGCGAGCTGCGGAACCGCTCGAGATAGTTTTTGGAGCAGTTGAGTGAGGCCGACGGGAGCACCTCACCGGTTTCGAAATCCACAGCAACGATAAACGTGCGCTCGAAGCCAAGCGCGACGATCTCCTCGAGGAGGATCGGGTATACCTCTTCGGAGCGCTCCGCCTGCAACAGACGCAACGCAGCCGGAGCGCGGCGCGACGGAAGACGCAGGCGTCGTTTAGCCGGCTCTGGTTTTTGCAGGCGAAGTTCAGGCGTTGCCATCATGGGCCCCTAAAACGGAGACCTTAGCGTCGCGTCCCGCCGCGCCGTACGCGAGTGGGACGGGGAGTGGCTGGCTCTTCCTCCGTGCCAAAGGTCTCTTCGTTGACGCCCGCGATCTGGGGACGGCTGATCGTCGGCATGAGTCCGACTGCGTCGGCGTATTTCAGGTAAGTGTCAATCGATGCCACCACCACGCGCGCCTCTACGGTAATCAGGTCGATACCGACGAGGGAAATGCGCACCCACGCGTCAATCACGATACCTTTGTCCAGTACGCGATCAAGAACATCAATCAGACTTGATCCGCCGGATACTCTTTCAACAGCCATCTGAGGGCCTCCTCAAATCTCTCAGCTCTTGCAACTACTTTCTCGTCGAACGTGGCGCCGGTCGGGTCGAACTTGCTGTTGCCGAGCGCCTAGTCTGTTTTTTGGGGGAAGAAGCTGCGGTGGATCTGGCTTGCGCCGATCCTGAAGCGGGCAAAGCTCGATTCTCGCTCCCCGCTACCGCATGGGTGAGGTTCGGATCGAACTTCCACCAGTTCATTCCGATCTGCTCAGCCTTGTCCACGGAACAAATCAGCAAACGAATGCGCACGGTCAGCAACTCGACATTAGCTAGCGAAACGCGGATATCGCCGGCGATAACCAGCCCTTTGTCGAGAATGCGGTCCAGGATGTCAACCAGATTGGCGTTGCCGGATACAGTCGGGAAGCGTTCCATCCTCTGAGACGACGACCTTTCTCTCAACCGCGAGTGCGCTGGAATACGACGAACAACTGCTTAATCTACGCTAATGCGCGCAGCTAGACTAGCGATGTGCGGCTGCTTCGCAAAAAAATCTGACGGAAAATCACTCGACGGCTGCTGGGGGAGCACCGCTAAAAAAAGTAACAGTGACGGATTCGAGTATAACCTCACAGTTCGATGCAGAACTGCCGGACAGAGTTGCTCGGGGAAGTATTTTGAGATGTGTTCCCATCCATTGGGTGAACACCGTTTGACTCGGAATGCGAGTCTCCGGTGTTCCGTCCTTAGAGGCGACAACAGGGGTGTACGTTTACCTTTGGCTCCGCTCAACAGGTTCGGACAACGCATCGACAGGAAATCACTGCCCAACCGGGAAACACTACGGCTGCACTAAAAAGACAGATCACGGTGGCGTCTCTGCAAAGGAATCCAAGCTCTCTGACGCGCGTTTTTCCGACTAACAGGGAAATTAATAGGGAGTTTTTTGATTTGTAGCCAAAAATCCTCGTTTTCTGCCCAAATTCTGCGAATTTGCTGTTTAGAACAGGGATTAACAGGGAATTCGCAGTTATTGGGCCCAACTGATTCAAAACCGGAGTGTTACGAGCAGAACCAGGATGGGCGCTCAGCAGACCAGGGAATTTAACAGGGAATTCCCAACCATTCACTTTTGGGGAAGGCTGTTGCTCACAAATGCAAGAGTCGAAGGTCTACTGTGAGGTATTCCCTGACGGACTAGATTCTGGGGCTGCCCAGAATGCAACATGAGCTACGCTAGTGCAAGACAGGGAAGCTGCGCGGAAACGAGCGGCTCCTGATGGTACTCGATGTTTAACCAGTCACAAGTCGTTGGAGCAGGCTCCTACCGACGACCACTTGTCTTTTCGTTCGCGTTGCACATGGCGGTGGTGACATATCTCTGTTGGCATCCCGAGCCGCCGATCATCAATCGATCCGCCGTAATGATAGGCGACAATGGAAGTTCTCTCGGAGTTGTGTATCTGCCTACCGATTCTTTACTCCAGCTTCCGGTCAACGAAGAATCCCACAGCCTCAGATATGCTCAGCCGATCGGGAAGCGTCTCCGAAAGCCCCATCACATGGCTCCTCACCAGACCGACGAGCATCCGACCGAGGCGCTGGTTCAGGCTCCATCCGCCGGCTCCGCCAATGGTGACTCCGATATGGGGCCGATGTCCGGTGTCGGGGCTCTGCCGGCGCTCCCGACGAGATTTCCCGATCCACATGTGACTCCTTCGGAACTGCCTCCGGGCGTCACCGGCGACGTAGTGGTCGAGGTCACTATCGATATTGCCGGAAATATTGTGAATAAGAAGGTTCTGCAGTCGATTGGATACGGAATCGATGAAAAAGTCCTGGCTGTACTCGAGAATTGGCGCTTCCGTCCTGCCACCATCAATGGGACTCCCATCCCATCGCGCCAGGACGTGCATTTCCACTTCCCCAGTTAGTCCCTGCACGAAAATGCCGTTCCGGGATTCCAGAACGGCATTCGTACGCCAGCGTGAGTGAGAACAACTATTCGCCCGCGGGCGCTGCGGCACGGCGATGTCCCTTCTTCGCGCCTTTTACTTCCAGTTCATTGACAACCTGAGAGACGTTGGGAATCTTCGCCGCCATCTTCTCGGCGCTCTCGCGCTGAGTCGGCGAATCCACATCGCCTTTGAGGGTAATCACACCGTTCTTGGAATCGGCCCGGATGTGCTGGTTATCCATTCCGTTCTCGGTGAGAGCAGCCTTGAAATTGTCCTCGATACCCTTGTCCAGATTGCTATCGATCTTCTTGGCATCGCCTTCGGCGCCTGCCGGACGCACGCCGATCTCATTGGCGATAATCAGGCCCCCAGCGTTTTGCTTTGCAATGTCTTCGGCTTGGGCTTTGGCCTGCTCGTCCTTAACGTCTCCGGAGAGGGTTACGACGCCTTTATCCTTATCTTCACTCACTTTGACGTTATCCAGGTTGTTGGACTTGAGTGAATCTTGGATCTGGTTGGTGACATCAGGCGTATTGGCCTTCTGCTGCGAGCAGGCCAGGGTGAATACGGCTGCGAGTATTGCGAGTAAAGCTAGAGCGCGGGTAATGCGCATGGGTTTCTCCTCCCGAACTTCTGTCTGTGATTTCAAGATCCAGAGCGGCTGATCCGCCTGGCCTTCGCGCTTAAATTGCGCAATGTCAAAAGATGCCAGATACGACTGGTGGGAGGGCTAGGGTCGCAAGGCGATATCCAGAGTAGCCAGCAACCTAGAGGTCAGACGGTTGGCCGGTAAAAATTCTATGACGGAAGAATTTCCGCGCTGCTCGATTGCGAGTTGCCCAGAGTTGATGCTGTTTTTTGGTCCGTAACCCGCTCATAAATAAGCAACAGCACGCAAAGCGGCTTCGCCTCTGATTGGCAGCGGCCTTGCTACTGGCTAATGCGAGAGGTTTCCAGCCAACGTGCTGGCTACCATTTCGTCCCCCAAGCTTAGAAATTACCGGGGCCAGGGGTTAAGGAGCCAAGATCAAGATGAATCGCCTGTTTTTAGTCGCAATTGCCGGTGCAACCATGCTCTTCAGCGCTGGTTGCTCCACCAAGAAGTACGTGCGCAACGAAGCCGCGCCCATCATCAACAAGACCAACGAACTCGATGACCTGACCGCGAAAAATTCGCGGGATATCCGCGACGTTGACACTCGCGCGCAACAGGGCATTCAGGGAGTCAATGACAAGACAGCTGCGATTGACCAGAAGGCCATTGCTGCCGGTCAAGCTGCCGACCAGGCGCAGCAGGCTGCTACCCAGACTGCGGGCAGAGTCGATGTCCTCAACAACACCGTCGCGAACCTCGACAACTATCGGCCGGTAGCCGAAACGTCAGTCCACTTTGCTTTCAATAGCGCCGTGCTGAGCAAGAAAGCCAAGGAAGCTCTCGACCAGCTAGGCAACGATATTCCCAACACGAAGGGCTACGTACTCCAGCTGATTGGCGGCACCGACTCGGTCGGCAGCGCGCAATATAACTACAAGCTGAGCGAAATGCGCGCGTCGGCGGTAGTGCAGTATCTGGCTACCCAGTACAACGTGCCCGCCTACAAGATCTATCTCGCCGGGTTGGGCAAGGATAAAGAAGTAGCTCCAAACAAGTCGGCTAGCGGCCGTGCCAAGAACCGTCGCGTTGACGTGCAACTCATGACCAACGTGCAGGAATCGACCGCCGCGCAAAACGTTACTCCGGCTGCCCCCAACAGCCGGTAAGTCTTCCTCGACACCCCGAGGAAGCCCCGGAAGGGCCGTCTCGAGCTTGACTCGGGATGGCCCATTTTTATTGAGATTTGCCGGAATTCATTCCCATCCACAATCAACGCCAGCTTCTCGCGATAGAGCGCGTACTCTCCCGTCTTTCGACGCCAGCATCGAACAGAGTAGATTGCAGCGGGACGCGGGAACGCTAGATGCCGAATGAATCCCTAATCGAGCTTCAGCCTCGGTCCAACACTGAGTACATCAGCCAGAACCGTGCGGTTCTGATTACCGATCGCGAAGGATGGATTACCGGCGACTCGGATCAGGGACTCTGGATTTACGAGGCTCGTACCCTTTCTCATTATCGCTGGACCGTTAACGGCAAACCCCCACAGCTAAGCGCGTTTTCGCCCGTCAAGCAAAACAGCTCGATCGGCTACTACATCGCCACGCCCAGGAACTGGAAACAAACTGAAACGAAAGACTCGAACCCGGCCCAGCAGTCAATTGAGTTGCGCGTTGAGCGCACGGTAGGCGATGGCCTTCACGAGGACGTCTGGCTAACGAACCATACCCAAATCAAGACCGTCGTAGACCTCAGATTGGAGGTTGCGTCGGATTTCGAGAGCCCCAGCGATGTTCGCGCCGGGGGAGACGTTCCAGGCAAAGTCAGACAAGAATGGCGCAGCATTGGCTCGAACGGATGGCAACTGGACTTTGATTACAAGGCACGGCACAAGTACGAACATCAGGGCCATCGGGGAGTCGCTCACCTTCATCGCGGAATCCGTCTGTGTTTTGAATGCGAGCCGAAACCACAGTACCGGAACGGGAAAATACATTTCAAAGTAGAGCTTAGCCCTCGTGAGATCTGGAAGCTGTGCCTAAGCTGGATCGGAGAAGCCGAAGGCCACGGCCTAGCCCTGGGATATGGCTGCGATGCTCGTCCGATTGCCGATCGGCACCCAAAGCACCGAACCTTCCTCGCCGGAAGCACGAAACTGACCTCGCCGGCTTCACCGACATTTCCGGCGCTGGTTCTAAATACCCTCGACAGATCCAAACAAGACTTGGCAGCCCTTCGCCTGTTCGATCTCGATGCTCGCGACCAAGCCGGAGAGACCTGGATCCCCGCTGCGGGACTTCCTACCTATCTAGGATTGTTCGGGCGCGACAGTCTGGCGTCGTCCTGGCAAGCTGCGTTGCTGAGCACGGCTATGATGCGGGGCACGCTGGCGGAACTGCCCAAGACACAAGGAACGAAGATCGATGAGTGGCGCGACGAGCAGCCCGGCCGCTTCGTCCATGAACTTCATACCGATCCCCGAGCGGTGCTCAACTACACACCGCATAGTCGCTACTACGGCGGGGTTACCGGCTCAATCTATTATCCGGTCGTCCTTTCCGCTGTGTGGCACTGGACGGGCGACAAACAATTGATTAAGTCCTACATAGAACCGGCTTTAAAAGGCCTGGCGTGGGCGGAGAAATATTCACGCGACAGTAGCGGCTTTTATCGCTATCGCACCCGATCTAAGCAGGGCGAACGGAACCAAGGCTGGAAGGATTCGGATGATGCAATAGTCCACGCCGATGGATCGCAAGTGAAGGACCCGCTGGGTACATGCGAGATGCAGGGATTTGTGTATGCGTCCAAGATGCATCTTTCCGAAGTTCTCTGGTGGATAGACGAATTCGATGTGGCGAAGCGCCTGCTGAGGGAAGCCGAAGAGCTGAAGAAGCGCTTCAACGATTTCTTTTGGATGGAGGATGCCGGGTATTTTGGCATGGCGGTGGACTCAAAGGCACGATTGGTCCGTTCCATTGCTTCCGATCCGGGACATTGTTTGGCCTCTGGCATCGTCGATCACGCGCTGGCCGCTCGCACGGCTGATCTCATGATGCGGCCCGATATGTTCTCTGGCTGGGGAGTGCGCACGTTGTCGGCAGACCATCCAGCGTTCAATCCGTTTTCTTATCATCGCGGGTCGGTGTGGCCCGTGGAGAATGCAGTTTTCGTGCTGGCATTCGCTCGTTACGGCCTGCACGACAAGATGCAGGCCCTCGCTCGTGCCATGTTTGAGACCGCCGGGCTATTCAAGTACTGCCGGTTGCCCGAAGTCTTTGCTGGACATCAACGTGATGCCGACCATCCGTTCCCGGGAATGTATCCCCGAGCCGATTGGCCCCAGGCATGGTCAGCATCCGCGCCATTTACCGTAATGCAGGCATTGCTGGGAATTTATCCGTATGCTCCGCTCAGCGTGCTACTCCTTGATCCGTGGCTGCCGGAGTGGCTGCCGGAATTCAGTATCGAGCAGATGCGGGTGGGCAACGCTACGGTTTCGTTGAAATTCCACCGCAACAAAGACGGACGAACAAACTATGGAATAACGGACTTGAAAGGCAAATTGCACGTCATCCGACAACCCAGTCCGTGGTCATTGACGGCAGGGTTTGGGGAAAGAGTGAAGGATGCGATAGGCAGTCTGTTGCCAGGCAAACTAGCCAGTTGAACAATAGTCGGAGGGCATCTCCACCGCGAGGTCCTTGGCCTGGAGCACGTCAGATCACATCGATTTTCGTGATGCACGAAATGGCACAGCCATAACCAGAAACATCACTAAAGCCAGGAGATCCGCAGTGAAGATATAGAGCGGCCATGGTCCCATCGCATTGAGTAAAGATGCAGAAGCAGGCTTATTTCGGAGATATAGATAGTTGGCGCCAAAGATGAAGTCGAAAATGCCCGCGCCTGCCGCATAAACATTCAAAGCGAGGAACGCGGATCGCCACGACTTCGGCCGAGGCCGAAGACGATGGTTCCAGAGCAGATACAAAATCGAAACGATCAGGCCCCCATGGCCAATAAAGAAAATGATTGAGGAGAGGCTTAGAAGTGGCGCCATTAAGTCTGGCGTCAAAACCGCCATGGCTGCTCCCCCCAAGCCCCAGTAGTACGCCAGTTCGAAACTGATCTGATTCAGCCGCAGCAAAGAATATACGGTGATCCAGAGGGAAACGTCACAAAGCTCGAATGGCAAACCTTGAGGAAGGCGGATGCCAAGCAGGGCGAATCGATAGGCATACCAGCAGAGCGCGTTCAGCGCTAGTAATGCTCCAAGCGACAAACGAATCCACGTGGTGTGGTTCGGTCTGCGGCGGCTTAACAGGGCCAGAGCGGCGGCGCAAGCAGGCACACCGGCGATGATCGAAAGATGGGCCGGTCCGAAGAGACGGAAATCCGTAGGCGCAAGCATTCTCGGAGACGATGGACGACGACTTTAGAACAGTGTCTCTGGGTCAGATCAAGCTAGGCGGCCTTTGATGCGCTGCGTTGCCGATGATGAGCCCAATCCTTTGCCGAATGGCTACAGCGATGGCTTATCCGCAGAGACGCAGCAGGCTTTCGCCGCTTAACATAAAATCAAATTGGATAACTCTGTTCCGAAATAAGATACAAATCTACCGCTTTCGTAGCGTGCAACCGGAGTTCTTTAAGTAGATGTGGATTGTTTCCTTAGCGCTGCGGCGTCCCTACACCTTCGTCGTCATGGCGCTGTTGATCCTGATTCTTACGCCTATCGTCATTCTTCGAACGTCGATCGACATCTTCCCCGACATCAACATTCCCGTCATCAGCATCGTCTGGCAGTATTCAGGCATGCAGCCACAGGAGATGGCTGACCGGTTCCTGAGCAATACCGAACGTGGACTCACCACCTTGGTGAACGATATCCAGCACATCGAGTCAGTGGCGCTGCAGGGCCGAGCAATCGAGAAGATCTACTTCCAGCCAACCGCGAACCTGCAGATGGCGATCGCGCAAGTAACGGCGATCTCACAAAGCTCGGTGCGCCAACTGCCACCGGGGACGCAGCCGCCGCTGATCATCGTGTATTCCGCCTCCAGCGTGCCCATTGTGCAGGTGGGACTCAGCAGCAGGAGTATCCCTGAGTCGGAGCTGAATGACCTTACTCTGAATTTTGTCCGTACCCCGCTAACGACTGTCAAAGGTGCAGCCATTCCGTATCCATACGGCGGGAAGGCGCGGGTGATCGCGGTCGATCTGGATACGAAGGCACTGCAAGCCCACGGATTGACGCCGGTAGATGTGGTGAATGCGGTCGATGCTCAGAATTTGATCCTGCCCTCAGGAACGGCAAAAATCGGCGCGCTGGAGATGAACGTTCGCATGAACGGCAGCACGCAGACTGTGGCCGAACTGAACGATCTTCCCATTCGGACGAAAAACGGCGCCACAATTTACGTGCGCGATATTGGCCATGTGCGCGATGGCTTTACGCCGCAGACCAACATCGTTCGTCAGGATGGAGTTCGCGGCACGCTGCTTAGCGTGATGAAGAACAGTGGCGCTTCGACCATTGACATCGTCAAGGAGATCAAAGATCGTCTGCCGGCGATCGCCGACAGCCTTCCCAAGGACATACAAATTAAGACCCTGTTCGATCAATCGCTCTTCGTCAGAGGATCGATCAATGGCGTGCTGCGCGAAGGAGCGATTGCCGCGGCGCTTACGGCACTGATGATCCTGCTGTTCTTGGGAGACTGGCGCCCAACGGTAGTTATCACTGTCTCAATTCCGCTGTCTATTTGCGTCTCTATCATCCTGCTCAGCGCGTTGGGCGAGACCATCAACATTATGACTCTCGGCGGGTTGGCGCTCGCCGTCGGCATTCTCGTCGATGATGCCACTGTCGCCATTGAGAACATCGAGCGCAACATCGCCATGGGCAAGGACATGAAACAGGCCATCCTCGATGGCTCGCAGCAGATCGCTCTGCCTGCTTTTGTGTCTACCATCTGCATCTGCATCGTGTTCGTGCCCATGTTTTTCCTCACAGGCGTGGCCAAATTCCTATTTGTGCCCCTCGCGGAAGCAGTGGTGTTCGCCATGCTGGCTTCGTATTTCCTCTCGCGGACCTTGGTACCCACCATGGTGCTGTACATCATGCGTGGGCACGAGCACAAAGCTGAGAAACCGAAGACTGTTTTTGGACGATTTCAGCGGGGGTTCGAAAACCGATTCGAACGCTTTCGCGAGAGTTATCGTGACCTGTTGCGGGGCGCGCTGGAGCACCGCAGACTGTTTGCCGCCTGCTTTCTGGCATTCTGCGTCGTTTCGTTTGGATTGATCTTCTTCCTGGGCGAGGATTTCTTCCCCAGCGTCGATGCCGGAGTCTTCCGGCTGCATTTGCGTGCGCGGGCGGGAACCCGTATTGAAGAAACGGCGCGTCTTTGCGATGAAGTCGAAAAGACACTGCGGCAGGAAATCCCAAAAGACGAGCTGGTGACGATCCTTGACAACATTGGCTTGCCCTTCAGCTCCATCAACACTACTTACAGTACGAGCGGCACCATTGGAACATCCGACGCAGAGATACTCGTCTCGCTAAACCAGGAGCATCATCATCCGACAGCGGATTACGTCAAGAAGTTGCGAGAGGATCTGCCACTCTATTTTCCGGGCACAGAATTCTTTTTTCAGCCTGCTGACATCGTGAGTCAGATTCTGAATTTCGGCCTGCCCTCGCCTATCGATATCCAGGTCGTCGGGCGAAATCTAAATGCCAATTACGCCCTTGCAGAGCAGATAGCGAACCGAATGCGTCATGTGCCGGGGGCTGTCGACGTGCACGTACAGCAGCTGATGAATGGACCCGCTATCGATCTAAACATCGACCGCTCGCGCGCCAAGGAAGTTGGTCTCGATCAGCAGGATGTTGCACGCAATCTCCTGGTGTCTCTCAGCGGAAGCTTTCAGACTTCGCCCAGTTACTGGCTGAATCCCGAAAACGGGGTTACCTACAGTGTCGCCGTGCAGACGCCCGACTATCGGCTCGATTCCGTACAAGCGCTCATGAACACGCCTGTGGGATCGTCAAGTACGGCGAATCCGCAAGTGCTCGCTAACCTGGCGACCATTAAGCCGAACGTGACACCCGCCGCCGTGTACCACTACGACATCACGCCTGTTGTCGACGTCTACGCGTCGGTGCAGGGGCGCGATCTTGGCGGTGTTGCTACCGATGTTCGCCGGGCATTGAAGCAGTTTGACTCGAAGCTGCCGCGAGGTACGCATGTCACTCTGCGCGGGCAAGTGGAAACCATGACATCCTCATTTGCAGGTCTGGCCTTCGGTCTGATCATGGCGATCGTGCTGGTGTACCTGTTGATTGTCGTGAATTTCCAGTCGTGGCTCGATCCTTTCATCATCATTACCGCCCTACCAGGAGCGCTGGCCGGAATCATGTGGATGCTGCTGCTCACGCATACCCGTTTGAGCGTGCCTTCACTCACCGGAGCCATCATGTGCGTTGGTGTCGCGACGGCGAATAGCATCCTGCTGGTCTCATTCGCTCGTGAGCGGATGGATGCCGGACTGCCTGCCTTTCAAGCTGCCATGGAGGCGGGATTTACCCGCATTCGCCCGGTTATCATGACGGCGCTGGCGATGATTATCGGCATGGTCCCGATGGCGCTGGGGTTGGGTGAAGGCGGCGAGCAGAATGCACCCCTCGGACGCGCCGTAATTGGCGGGCTGCTCTTTGCGACGATAGCGACGCTTTTCTTTGTACCCAGCGTGTTTACAATGATTCATGGACGCAGGCCTGCACACGCCCAACAGCAGCCTGGACCAGAATGGGTCCATGAAGAGTAAGGAAAGGGATAAAGGTAATAAGTGAGTTCTTTGCAGGTTATCAGTTCGCCGTCGGAGACGGATCCACAGAATTCAAATGGAGACCGGCGGGATCAGCGGCCCACGCGGAAGACGGGCTGGCTCGTTGGCGCTTTCATTCTTGTTCTTCTGATCGCTGGCGTTGCTACGATCGTCAGCAAACTGAGCGAGAAGAAAGCTCTAGCCGCTGAAACCGAGCGCCTGGCCACCCCGAGCGTATCGGTCACGCATCCGACGCAGGAACAGAGCCACGAAGAGCTAGTCCTTCCGGCTACGGTGCAAGCCTACAAAGAGTCTCCCATCTACGCGCGTACGAATGGTTACGTTCTGCATTGGTACAAGGATATCGGCTCGCATGTGAATAAAGGCGACCTGCTCGCCGATATCGACACTCCCGAGGTCGATCAGGAGCTATTGCAGGCACGTGCCAATCGCCAGCAGATCCAGGCCCAATTGGGCTTGGCAAAGAGCTCGGCTGAGCGCTGGGAGAACCTGCGTAAGAGTGATTCCGTGTCGCAGCAAGAAGTCGACCAACAGGTGAGCGGATATCAGCAAGCTCAGGCGAACCTGGCAGCGTCCGATGCGAACGTCCGCCGGCTGCAGCAGATGGAAGCCTTCAAACATGTCTACGCTCCGTTCTCGGGCGTACTTACCAAACGCAACATCGACGTCGGCGCGCTGATCAATGCCGGCAACGCTGGTCCCGATAAGGAACTGTTCGATGTTGCCCAAGTAGATCCGCTTCGCGTCTATGTGAATGTGCCCCAGACCTATAGTCCGGCAATCAAGATCGGGATGAAGGCGTTTCTTGAGCAGGGAGAATATGCCGGCCAGCAGTTCGAGGGCCAGGTAGTGCGAACTTCAGAGTCAATCGATCCCACGACCCGCACACTGCTAGCCGAGATCGACGTGCCCAATCACAATGGCAAGATTCTGCCCGGAGCGTACGCCCAGGTGCACTTCGCCGCGAAGATCAACGCACCTCGCCTGACAGTTCCGATCAATACGTTGCTATTTCGGGCAGAAGGGCCGCGGGCGGCAGTAGTCGGTTCAGACAACAAAGTGCAACTCCGCCCGATAGCGATCGGACGCGACTACGGTAGCGCCGTCGAAGTGGTGAGCGGACTTCAGGCCAGCGATGAGATTATTGTGAACCCGGCAGATTCTCTCGAAGACGGGCAGCAGGTGAATGTTGCTGGCCCGAAACAACAAGGCTCGGAGAAGCAGGGACAATAGCTCACTGCCGTAGCCTCCATCGCGCCTGAACTCAGCGCGAACACACCGCGCTGCTTGCTGTTCTACTGGTCAGGAACTGGCTAAACGCTCTCGCTCGCGGTAGCCACTTGGGCCTGCTCGGGCGTGACTGTCGCGGCACGGCGGACGCGGAAGTCTCCGCGCTCGAAGACGGCGGTCAACGCGGCGACGATGCGAGGATCGAACTTGGTGTTGACGAGAGAGTTGATGATGCGTACCACATATTCGGGATCCATCGCCGCCTGGTATGGACGATTCGTCGTCATGGCATCAAAACAATCCGCGACCATGATGATACGCGGAGGGAGCGGAATCTCGTCACCTTTTAGGCCATGGGGATAACCACGACCGTCGAGGGATTCGTGGTGAAGTTCTATTCCGGGAATCATCTCTTTCAGCATTTCGACAGGGCGCAGGATCGCGGCGCCTTTGGTCGTGTGCGTTTTCATGATCTCGTACTCGTCTGGGGTTAGCGCGCCAGGTTTTTTCAAAATGCGATCTTCGATCCCGATTTTGCCGACATCATGCAGTTGCGCTGCAATGCGAATCTTCTCAATCTCTTCATCTGGCAGACCTAGTTCTTTTGCAATCAAAACCGAGTATCGAGTGACACGATCGGAATGGCCGCGTGTGTAAGGATCTTTTTCGTCGACTGCGCCTGCCAGCATTTGGATCGAGCTTAAGAACAGGGTTCGGTTCTCTTCCGCGGCGCGCTTCAGGTCCAACACGAAGCGCTCCAGGTCCGAGCTCATGCTGTTGAACGTGTCTGCAAGCTCGCCGATTTCTGTGCGGCTTTTGACATTCACCCGCTGACTGAAATCGCCTCTTGCGATAGCCCGGCTCGACTCAGTGAGCGTCTGGAGAGGCGTTGCAATCCTGCGCGCGGCAAAGACGCCAAAACCCACACTCAACGCGATTGCCAGCAAGGCAAAAAGCTGCGCCTTTCGCTGCATTTCAAACACGCTCTGATAGGCATCAGCCTGGGTCTTTTCGGCGATGACTGCCCACTGAAGCGAAGGGACCGGACTGTAGCTGCCAAGCATCTCGATAAAACGTTTGCCGCGGTACATTTGGAATTCGCTGGTAGCGACCAGCTTCGATTGGCCACCCTGATCGACAAAGCTTTTCACGAGTTGATCGGTCGTCATCTCCTGTCCGGTAGCGTACCGGCTGTTCGCGCCAGCTACGAGACGTCCCTGGCGATCGACGACGAACATCTCAAGGCCACCCTGGCTAGCGCTCATTAGACTGTTTACCAGATATTGCAGATCAACCACCGTGCCGAGCATTCCGAGAAAGTGTTGGTTGCTCATCACCGGTGTGCTCACCAGCATGGTTGTCCGCTGATTCTTTCCGCTGCCTACAGTGAGCGCCTGCCCGCTGTATATCCTGCCTTGGCGCGCGGCCACAAAGGCGTGCTCGAGTTCGCGCTGGACGAAGGCGTCAGGAGCGATGCGTCCGGCGGAGACACCCTTCCCTTCGTCATTCACCAACGTGGCGTAGTCGAGGATATCCGCTGAAGAAGTAAATCGTTCGACCAGAGCGCGAAGCTCGGGAGTGTTGATGTGATCGCCGCTAAGGTCTCCACCACTGGCAACCAGCACTGCGGCGGAGAGATTGCCGAGTGAGCTTTGGAGCGTAACTTGCCGGTGGTCAATGTCATCGCTTAGCGACTTCGTAACCGTGTTCTGCAGTAGCTGCTCGTTGATTTTGAGGCGGTCGCGATTGATGGCGACGACCTGTGTGCCATAGAAATAGAGTGGCACGACGCCCACTAAAATGAGGACGCCAGAAATGAGGTACAGCAGCGGTATACGAGTCGGTAGGCGCATGGAAAACCGGGGAGTGCACGGATTCTAACCCGATTAATCCGGAACTCTGGGTTTTGCATCTGCATTCTCAGGCATTTCACTGATTACCAGAGTTCAGTATCACGACCGATCACTCTTCTTTGCCGGGCCGATTCATCAAGTCGCGAATGGCCTCCCTGGGAGGTTTTTCTTCGTGCAGGATGGCGTGCATCTGTTCTGAAATTGGCATCTCGATGCCGTGCCTCTGCGCGAGTCCGAGCGCAGCATCAGTCGTGAGAACGCCCTCGGCGACCATGCCGTGCATGCCGGCCATAATATCGCCCAGCTTGCGTCCACGGCCCAGTTCAACACCGACGGTGCGGTTGCGCGATAGGCCGCCGGTGCAGGTGAGCACTAGGTCTCCCATCCCGGACAGCCCAGAAAGGGTCTCGCGACGAGCTCCACAAGCAACGGCCAGCCGGGTGATCTCGGCCAAACCACGGGTGATGAGTGCGGCGGCGGTATTGTGCCCGAAACCGAGTCCTTCCGCGATACCGGCTGCGATGGCAATTACGTTCTTCAGAGCTCCACCCAGTTCAACGCCGACGACATCTTCGCTGGTGTAAACGCGGAACATCGAATCGCTGAACTCACGTTGCGCACAGGCCCCCACCTCGGAATCGGCGGATGCTACCGTCAACGCGGAGGGATCGCCACGCGCAACTTCTTTTGCAAACGACGGTCCACTGAGTGCAGCAATGCGATCCACTCCGCTCACTTCTCTTGCGACTTCGGTCATGCGCTTGTAGCTCTGATTCTCGATGCCTTTGGTAGCGCTCACGATCATCACGCCGGGAGGAAGTGATGAGTGCATCTCCTCATACAGACGGCGAGCATGATGTGAGGGCATCACTGCAAGCACCATCTGCGCTCGTTCCAAAGCTGCCGGCAAAGAATTGGTGATGACTATGCTCTCGGGAAGAATGAAGCCGGGAAGGAAGAGGTCGTTTGTCCGCCTGCGCTGTACGGATTCAAGCACCTCGCGCTCATAGGCCCAGAGCCTAAGCTCATGACGTCCCGCGCGCCCCAGAGCGATACACAGAGCAGTGCCCCAAGCCCCGGCCCCAATGACCGCGATGCGGCTCAAAATGGATTCCTCAGTTGCAGATGCAGACAGATAGCTTTGAACATCAGCTCTTATGAAATTGAAAACGGTTTTCGGTGCCGTTGCGCAAACGCTTGATGTTGGCCTTGTGTTTGAGAATGATGAGAAGTGATGCCGCAAGCATCACGGCGAGCCCTGCCGGCGAGGAACTCCCGCGATAAAGAAGGAAGGCCAGCGCAGGAAAAATAGCGCTCGCCACGATTGATCCCAGAGATATGTAGCGAAAGATCACGACAACCACCAAGAAGACAGCGAACACGACTAGCACAGCTCTGGGCGCGACAGCGAGAAACGCTCCTACGGCCGTAGCAACCCCTTTGCCTCCGCGAAACTTTAGCCAAACTGGGAATACATGTCCCAGGATTGCGCACAATGCAGCAACGGCGGCCGCCAGTCCGATATCTACCGCGGAAGCCGAGCTACTCACAACGACTGCGAAACGAACGGCAAGATACCCTTTCGCCGCATCCAGTAGTAGGGTCGTAATGCCGAGTTTGGCGCCCCCCAAGCGGGTCACGTTAGTCGCGCCGATGTTGCCACTGCCGGTGAGGCGCACGTCTTCTCCACGAACAAGACGAACCAGGATGAGCCCGAACGGAATCGCTCCCAGAAGGTAAGCAACCGCTGCAAGGGCGAGGTAGATGGCTGCGCTCATCTAATTTAAGAGTACTTCAGGTCGAAGCTCGCCAACTTACTGTAGTGGGAGCCTTGCGGCGACAACTTGCTCTCGTACAAATGGAATTCTGTAGCAGTCATTGTACCGAAGCTGGGTTGCTGCTCAATCGATCTCACGTCGATCTTCCCGCGAGCGTCCTTAAAGCGCGCGAGAGTGACGTGCGGATTGAAGGCGCGTTTCTCGCGGTCGAAGCCCAGCGGCGTCAAAGCCTCGTCCACTCTTTGGGCCAGGGCCCTCAGTTCAGATCCCGCTTCGATTCCAGTCCAGAGCACGCGTGGCGATCTCGGATTGGGAAAGAATCCAATGCTGCGAACCGAAAGGGAAAGACTCGGAGCTTGGACCATCCGCAATGCTTGTGCAATGGACTTGCTTCTTTCGTCCTTGACATTGCCGAGAAACTTCAGCGTGATGTGCAGGCCTTCCGGACGCACCCAACGTGCGTCAGCAAGCATTGGCTTTAGCCCTGCGATAAAGACGGTAATCCTAGTGCGGATTTCCGGCACGATTTCAATTGCAACGAACAGGCGCATGGCATCGTTGGCCAGAGACACTGAGTCCAGTTACGGCAGCCTTGCAATCAACTCTATCGTTCGTGTCTAAAACTTTTAGATCAGCTTTCTTCGCAAGACATCGAGGGCTGTGAAGCTAGCCCAAAGGCGAATGCGTTCCCGATCGCCCGGGAATCTTCGTTCGACCGCTTTCGCCTCTTTCTCATCGGTAACTGCAATGAAGACCAACCCGACCGGCCTCTCTGGAGTGCCACCCGTCGGTCCGGCAACTCCGGTAATACCGATGCCAAAGGTCGCTTTGGTTCGTGCGCGAATTCCCTCGGCCAGGGCCACCGCTACCTCGCCGCTAACAGCTCCATGTTCCGCAATTAGTTTTGCGGGGACTGCGGCAAATTTTGTCTTGAATTCATTCGAGTACACTACTGCCCCGCCAAGGAAATACCGTGAACTGCCGGAGACCGAGGTCAGGCGCTGTGAGAGCATTCCTCCTGTACACGATTCGGCGACAGCTACAGTGGCTCCGTGCATTTGCAGGAAGTACCCGACAATCTGCTCCAGCGATTCGCCGCCTGTGGAGAAGACCGCGTCGTCCAGTTCGTCTTGGATCCGATCACTCAGTTCCGCGACCCTGCGCTCCGCTTCCTGCTGGGAATCAGCCCGGCTTTGAAGATGAATTTGCGTCTCTCCCGTGTGAGCGAGGATCGTCGTCTGCACTTTTGGAAATCGCGTGTAAATCGGCGCGATGCGCGCATCACATGCGGATTCGCCCATCGCCACCTTCAGCTCGCGTTTTGCGATGAACTGAGTAGGCAGGATTTCTTTCAGACGCGGAAAGCACTGCTCGTCGAACAGCGGCTTCAGCTCATTTGGAGGTCCGGGTAGCAGCATCACGTAACGCTTCTCATCTTTGTAGCTTGTCACCAGCCACTGCGCCGGTGCGGTGCCGTTCGCGTTGCGGAGTAGAACAGCCCCATCCAGAACGTCGGCCTGGCGAGCGTTGTTCTCCGGCATAGGCATGCGCCGCTCTGCGAAGCGTTTGTGAAGAGCAGTGATGATCTCAGGATCCCGATATAACTCAATGTCGAGTGCTTCCGCAACGCACTCGCGAGTGAGATCGTCCTCCGTCGGCCCGAGTCCTCCCATGAAGATCACAATCTCTGCGCGTGAGAACGCAAGCCGTGCCACCATAACTAAATCGTTTCGGGAATCGCCGACGACTGACTTGAAATGCACTTCTACGCCAAGCTGGTTCAGGCGCTCGGTAAGGAAAAGAGAATTGGTGTCCTGGCGATACGGAGTAAGGAGCTCCGATCCAACAGCAACGATCTCGGCATTCACGTTGGCAGTATAGCTTTTAGAGTTTGCCGATAGCCTTACGGCAGCAGAGGCAATCCCTGAATGTTCCAGGATAAATGGAAGACGGCAGACGTAGTGGCGAGGATGGTGGCACGTCCGGGAGCGAAGCTGAGTCCGACCAGATTGTGACCAGAGACCCAGACCGTCGCCTGCTTATCTGGCGAGATGCGTACGATACCGCGTTTGCCCGCGAGTGAAGCTGCGACGTAAAGATTCCCGTGTGCATCAAAGGCCATCCCTTGTGGGCGTCCCAGACCGCGGAAAAACACTGAGCTGTCGCCGTGCGGATCAACGCGGTAGATTGCGTCGTAGCTTGAGGTTGTCGGACCGGTAACGTAGAGGCTCTGGTCGGGACCGAAGGCGAGGTGATATGCCGACACACTCGGTTCCAAAGTGGAAAAGACAAAAGTTTGTCGATCGCGTGCGATTTTAAAAATCGTTCCGCTGCGATCGCCAACATAGAGGTTCTGCTCACGATCGAAGGCGATGCCTGTGGCTACACCCATCCCTTCCGCGTACGCGGACATCGTGCCGTTCGGCGCCACTCGGTATACCGTGCCACTCTGCCGGGATGAAACGTACATCTGTCCTTCGCGATCGAACGCAATCCCATGCGCGTTCATTAACTCGGAAAGGAATGGCTTGACGTGGTAGCTGGTATCGATCTTATAAATCGAAACCGGCACTTTCTGTCCCCGCGCTCCGGAGAAGGTTACGAACAGATTGCCTTCGTGATCCAGCGCTGGGTTTGTAACCGGGTGCAGGTTCTCCGCGATTGGAACGGCGATGTTTACGTCAAACGCGTTGCTACTAGTCTCATCGGGAACGATGACGATCGGACCTGAGTTGGCGGCGTCGGGTACGCGAGCGACTACGAACTCATCGGAAGAGATCACTATGCCCGCGGGTTGATCGCCAAAGTTTACTCGCGGACGCCTCATCTGCTGCGAACGGAGCCCACTTCCAGCAATGCGGACCTCGCCGCCAGGGAGCGCGAAGTGCGGACTGACAGCTGAGATGTGTGGCTTCCCGTTCAAATCACGCTTTCCCAGTAGGCGCTCCGAGATTCCCATGCTTGCCCAATCCGTTTTCTTACCTTGCTTGTCCAATCCGTTTTCTTACCTTGCTTGTCTGACTTCCTGCAGACCTGAGAAAGCGCCGGTACAGAACATTGGCCAGAAGTTCCGGTGCATCTATCCTCAACGCCAGAATTTCAGCACCAAGCCGAGAACTAATAACGCATAGATGCCTGCTCCGATGTCATCCAGCATGATGCCACTACCTGCCGGCAGGCGCTCAAGAGCACGCAGCGGAGGCGGTTTTAAGATGTCGAAGCAACGAAAAAGTATAAGGCTCAGCAGAAGATATTTCCAACGCAGAGGAGCGATGATCAGCGGCAACATCTGTCCGGCGACTTCATCGATTACAACAAAACCGGGATCATGGATTTCACTCTCGCGGGCAACGCGCGTTGCGGCGGGAATTCCAATGGCAGTCACCACAATCACGATTGCGATGCCGATGATTCCGGAGTGGCCTAAGTGTGCAAATGACAATAACCACCAGAGCAGAACTGTCGCCACCGAAGCCCAAGTACCCGGGCCTGGACGCAGCATTCCAATTCCAAAGAATGTACCGATGATCCATGCCCAGCTGGTTTGCCCTAATGCAGCGGAAGCAGTGCTAGTGGCGCTTTTGTTCATCACCATCCGGCTTGGGAAACGAGCGTTCGTCTACTTCTTCGAGCATCTCTGGATCAAGTACGGGAGAGCTGATGCGGTATGCACCGCTGGCCCATTTGCCGAGATCGATCATGCGGCAACGATCGCTGCAGAAAGGGAAGTGCTCATCGGAACGTAGCACAATGGTTTTACACGAAGGGCATCGGAGGCTTAAAGCTTTCTTGCGGGCCATACCTAAATGATGCGAGCCACCAAGTCATAGTCGTGTGCTTCAGTGATTTCGCAGCGGTAGAAACAGCCTGCTGTAAGCGAATCTCGCCATCCGAAGTCATTGATGAACACTTTTCCGTCAATCTCTGGGGCATGCATGGTCGTACGTCCTTCCCAGAGCAGATCGGTTTCCCCGGAGGGACCTTCGGCGAGCAAGTCGAATTCACGACCGACGAGCTGCTGCTTCTTGTTGCGGCTAATGCTCTGCTGCAATCTCATTAGTTTATTGCGACGACGCTCGATGTCTGCCCGAAGAACCTTATCGTGAAGCCTGAACGCTCCTGCCCCTTCCTCGTCAGAGTAGCCGAATACGCCCATCCAGTCGAACTCAGCAGCGCGCACAAACTCACACAGCTCGGTGAACTCGGCTTCCGTTTCGCCTGGAAAACCAACGATGAAGGAAGTACGGAGAGTGAGACTCGGAATAGTGGTGCGCATTTTATCGATGGACTTGAGAAATAAGTCGGCGCTCGCCCCGCGTTTCATCCGCTTCAAAGCAGCGGCCGATGCGTGCTGCAACGGAACATCGATGTACGAACAGACTTTTTCGTGCGCCGCGATGGTATCTAGCAGACGGCCGGTAATCTTGTTTGGGTATGCGTAGAGGAAGCGAATCCACCTAAGATCCTCGATTTCTGCGAGACGGGCAAGCAGTAATGCCAACCCGTCTTTCAGGCCTAAATCCTCGCCATAGCAGGTTGTGTCTTGGCCGATCAGCGTAAGTTCGCGCACGCCGTTTGCGGCGAGGCCTCGAGCCTCGGAGATGACTGATTCGAAATGGCGCGAGCGAAACTTCCCTCGCAGCTGCGGAATGATGCAGAAGCTGCAGGGATGGTCGCAGCCTTCGGCGATCTTCAGATAGGCCAACGCTTTTCCCGTGGCGAGCAAGCGCGGTGTGCTCTCGTCATAGAGATAGTTCGGCAGATCGGAAATCGCGCCCTCCCAATCTGAGCGCGAGAACCGACCCGCCGCCTGACGAGCTTCACCTTCAGCTCGAGAGTGCGTCCTCACGGCGCTCGGGGCACGCTCGACAAGAATGGTGAATGGCGAATCAGATTGTGGCGCCCGCAACGGAGTTGGAGAAAGTCCCGCAGCGGCGATGATCTGCTCAAGCTCTCCTGTACCGACGACCGCGTCAACTTCGGGAATACTCTTCTGGATCTCGGTGCGATAGCGCTCCACTAAACAGCCGGCGACAATGAGCTTCTGAGCGCGGCCGCTAGCCTTGTGCTGTGCCATCTCCAGGATTGTGTCGACGGATTCCTGCTTGGCAGAATCTATGAATGAGCAGGTGTTCACGACGATGATGTCGGCATCGCTAGCACGGGTGGTGATCTCAGCTCCGGCTTGATTCAGCAGTCCCATCATTACTTCGCTGTCAACCAGGTTCTTCGGGCAGCCGAGGCTGACGAAGCCGATTTTCTTGCGAGCATTGCTGGAGGAGGCTAAGTCCGCTTTGTTAGAAGGGGCGGAAGAGATCCCAGGACAACATTCTACTGGCATGCAATGTAGTTATTTTAGCATCACCGTTGAACAATTCCGCGGTCAACCCTTCATTGCGTCTTCCAGTTCTCGATAGAGTTCCGGCAGCTTTTCGGCGTCTACCGCCGAGTCCCCGAACCGCGCGCGCTCGTAGTGCACTGTGAAAATTTGTACGCGGTGCCGGACCGATGCAGCAGAGACGGTCTGCAAGAATTCCTGCGGTGTTTGCTTGCCCGATTTTTGAAGGCCGCTTCTCGCGAGGAGTTTGAGTGCACGTTGATACCAAATGGTTGCGGCTGAATGCGGTTCAAGACTTGGATTTCGTGCAAGTCGCATGCGCCGAATATTGGCATACAGCCGAGGTCCAATGAGCAACAGCAGAAGCAACGTGAAAGCGGCTGCTGCCCAGACAGTCCATGCACTTGCATGTTGCTCGAACCGTGACCGCAGGATGTTTGCTCGACGCAGGGAATTCTGATACGTCGACAGGCACCAATCACGAATCTTCTCAAATCCGGAGCGGCCTTGCCGTACTGCGGCAAACCCGAGCCCGTTTTGATGTCCGGTGTCATAGTTCACCACCCACTCATGCCAGAACTCACGCATGGCATCCATGTACAGATACATTCGGTTCCAGGCGCTTGGCACAGCTGGGTCTGACGGCGTTGGGTCGAATGTACGCCAGCCATATCCAGGGAAATAGGCCTCAACCCAGGAATGCGCATCTTTGGCGCGGACAATATAGCTGTCAGTAAGGTCGTTGTATTCCCCTCCGCGAAACCCATTCACGATGCGTGAAGGGATGCCAAGAGTGCGCAGCATGATCGCCATCGAAGATGCGAAATACTCGCAATGTCCCTCTTTACGATCGAAGAGGAAATTTGCGATCGGATCGCGCGGCGGGACTGCCGGCAACTGCAATGTGTAGCGGTAGGTACTTGAGAGGTAGCGCTCGATTACAGATCCCTTGTCATAGGTTGTGTTCTGCGCAGCGGTGATCCGCTCTGCCAGCGCCTGCACTCGACCATCTAGGTAAGGTGGCAAGCGCAAATACTCGCTGAGGTCTGGCTGGCCTACGGCCTCGAGCTTCGAGGGCATAGCTGGCGCGAGCTGCGAAACCACGGTGTAGTCGGTGATGGCGCGCGAAGAATCAGAGTTAAAAATGGTTCCCGTGGGGTCGATGCGAACCATCTGATAGGGGCCGTTGATCGCCAGCGCTTCGGGAAGCACGAAGAACACTCGAGCCCCGAACGGCTCCAACGAAACTCGGTATCTGACACGCTGGGGATTTGTGGTGAAGATCCGCTGGGGATGCATCATGGCAGGGAACATGCCCCCTCTGCTGTCCGGAAGGTTGGTACTTTCACGCTGCCCCGTCCACCGGCGGCCATCAAAGTTGGTAAGGGCTACTCCGCGCCAGCGGAGGTCTCCTGGAACGTAGCTGTCCGGCGCGAACTTCACGTGCATCACCACCGCGCTCGACTGTTGGATGTGTCCAATTTCTCCTAATCGCACATCCTCGCTAAACCCGGTGGAAAGTTCAGTACGCGCAGCAAACTGCTCCAGGTACCCGCTGGATGATTTGCGTGGAATGACAAAGAAAAGGCCGATGGTCCCCAGCACGATGGCCAGCACCAAAAAGACGCAAGCCCCGGCCACCGAACTCGGCAGATGCCGCAAATCACGCAAATCGCGAGCGTCAGTCGGCATCGCGGATTGAGCTGTAATCCACGATCGGCGCATTTCCATGCTGACGAAGGTCATCACTGCAAGCAGCACGAAGAGGCAAAAAATTGCAAAAAATAAGGAGTCCACAGTCAGAACAGCGGCGGCCAATACCATGCCAAACGAGAGCACGCCAAGATACACATAATCTCTGTCCCGATGAATGGAGAAAACTTTCACCATGGCTGCAAAGAGCACCATGTGCACCAGGGCTCCGAGAAAGGTTTGTGAGATCAGGAAGTAATCAATCGCGAAGAAGACAACATAGGCGAGCGTGAGATATGTGGTCCATTGTTCGGAAACGACTGTCTCGATCTGACGGATAAGCAGATAGCCCCTAATGAGCAGCGCACCGATGCCGAGCACGAGCGAAAACAAATCCAACCTGCTGGTTCCGGCCAGCATGGCGAATCCCGTGAACAGCAGGAGATACAGAGAAACTTCAAAGAAACGCTGGATTACCGGATGCGCGACTCGCATCGAGAATTGTTCGGTTTGCACCATGTCAGAGTGGGGCCAGTGTACCGCGAGCGCTGCTAAAAACGAGCGGTCAGCGGACCAAGGTAACAGCCAAGCAACTCTGCCGGTCGGTCCCCATAGCTGCTGAAATCCGAGAGGTCTAAGCCGTGTGCATCCCGCTCAGATTCCTGGTCATCTTCGTAAACAGCACTACTGAAGAGTATTAAACACTTCAAGGCAGCTTGGATTGCGGCGAGCGAGGCTACAATACGCGCAGGAACTCCTCATGCGCGCTCTATCAAAGACGGTTCGGCGCGGCAGGTCGGTTGTACTTTTGAGGGCTGCAGCAATGCTCCTGGCCGGGGCAAGCTTTGCTGCCGCGATGCAATCGTCCACGGCAAACACAGGATCCTTACATTCGGACGACATTCCAAATCCACCTGTTATTCCAATCGCAGCCGTTTCTCACAGCAACAACTGTGATCGAATTTCGCAGCTCGCCGAGCAATTGCAAAATGCCCGAAATGGCAGGGGCATGCAGCTTATTCAAGGTCCGGAGCAGACCACATCCTTGAGCGCCTCGGGAAAATTTCGCCTTGCCATCAAGAACTTCTCTGATCCTTTAAACATCGCGGGAACAGCACTCGACTCGGCCATTTCAACAGCGACGAGCAGTTCCAACTCGGGATTTGGCACCGGCTGGCCGGGGTTCGGGCGCCGCTTTGGGATGTCTATGTCCGATGAAGCCTTGAGTGAGTTTTTCTCGACTTACCTGGTTTCGACACTTGCTCACCAAGACCCGCATTACCATCGTGATCCGAGTTCAAGCACGGGAAAAAGAATCGTTTATGCACTGTCACGCGTGGTGATCTCACGCTCCGACTCGGGCAAGCCAATGTTCAACTTTGCCGAGTTCGTTGGGACTACCGCCTCATCGTTGGTCGAAAGCAGCTATCACTTCGAGCGTGACGAAAGTCCTGGGGCTGTCTCCAGCCGCATCTTCGTGAGCATTGGATCAGACGCCGGGTGGAACCTGATGAACGAGTTTCTTCCGGACATAGCCAGACATCTGAACCCGCGTTTCATCTTTCTAAGACGACTGGCGGAACGTGCGGCCAAGCAGAATTGAATTCGCGGTTGAGATTCCACGCCGAACAGGACCGGGTAGAGCAGATTTCCCACGGACCCGAATGTTAATATCGACTTGTCAGGCGCCGGGTCCCGCGCGATGTAATCCTGTGAACCCCGCCAGGTCCGGAAGGAAGCAACGGTAATGGGCCAGTGCATGTGCAGTGGGCTCCCCGGTGTCTGGCTAAATGCCGCGGTTTTCCGGAGTGCCGTCTACTCGGGGCCAATTCTCTACCGGAGACAAGCTTGAAACAGCTTCAGCGGGCCAAAATCAGCGCCCTTGGAACCTACGTCCCACCTCGCCTTTTGACTAATGCCGACCTCGAAAAGATGGTCGAAACCAATGACCAGTGGATCCAGGAACGCACCGGAATTCGCCAGCGTCATCTTGTCGATAAAGGAATCGCGACCTCTGACATCTCCTGCGAAGCGGCTCGCAAAGCCCTGGATCGCGCCGGATTTCCTGCTTCCGAGCTTGAGGCCATCATCGTTGGGACGGTTACGCCCGACATGCTGTTTCCGTCCACTGCGTGCCTGGTTCAACACAAGTTGAGCGCGACAGGAGCTTGGGGATTCGATCTCTCCGCCGCCTGTTCTGGATTTGTGTATGCGCTTCAGTGCGGCGCGCAACTAATTCAAACTGGAGCGCACAAGAAGGTGCTCGTCATTGGAGCCGATGTAATGTCGGCGATCATCGATTACACTGATCGCGCTACCTGCGTGATCTTTGG
Organism: Terriglobales bacterium; assembly: GCA_045808065.1. Classification (GTDB taxonomy): domain Bacteria; phylum Acidobacteriota; class Terriglobia; order Terriglobales; family Acidobacteriaceae; genus Gp1-AA112. Next base: position 79,967 of record JBJMGD010000014.1, read on the forward strand.
CGACGGCGCCGGCGCCGTGATTCTTGAACCAGCCAAAGACGGCGAGGATCTTGGGCTGATCGACTTCATGCACGAAGTAGACGGTGCTGGCGGCTGTTCGCTATATATGCCAGGTGGCGGCAGCTTGCATCCGGCCACCCACGAGACAGTGGACAAGAAAATGCACTTCGTTCATCAGGATGGAGGAGCCGTTTTCAAATACGCCGTTCGTAAAATGGCTGAATTCTCCGAGAAACTTCTCGCGCGCAATGGATTCACAGGTGCTGATCTCGCCGCCTTCATTCCTCATCAGGCCAACAAGCGGATCATCACCGCTACAGCCGAACGCCTCGGCATGCCCATGGACCGGGTGATCGTCAACATCGGAGAGTACGGGAACACGACTGCCGGCACTATCCCTCTCGCCATGCAGACGGCTCTGGAGGAAGGCAAGCTCAAGAAAGGTGATCTGGTGCTGCTGGCGTCAGTAGGTGCGGGATTTACAGTGGGCGCGACTTTGCTGCGGTGGGCGTACTAGGAGCTTTTCGGCCGCCGCATTCCGGCTGAGCAAGTCTGCATGACCTCACGCCAATGGAGCCACAGCTGACGGTTTTCTTACGCAGCCTTCTTCTCTGCCGACCGCAATGCCGGCAAGCCTTGCTGCTTGCGATGCCAGATGTAGATCCCGGCTGCCGTGCCTCCAAGCACCGCCGAGCAAATTAGGCCCCAGATGATTGGTTTGGAGTATTGCTGCATTCCATGAATTAACGCTTGGCCGTACATCTTTCCTAGCCATGACACGATTCCGTATCGAACCAGCCGTCCAACCGCGTAGGCTCCTAGAAATTTCGTTCGCGGTACTCTGAGCACCCCTGCGGCTAGCAAAAATGGTGAAAGAGGGAAAGGCGGCGGAAGAAGCGCGGGAACAGCGACCGCCCCAAGGCCGTATTTTTCACTCCAGTGATAAACCTTTTTTAGTTTCTTTTCGGGAATTCGTTTTTCCAGCCCCTCTTTGCCGCCTTTGAAGCCGATCCCGTACGTGATCAGAGCGCCGATCGTGGACCCGATTGCGGCGGCGAGAACGAATATCCACCAGTGTTGAGGGGCTCCGGCAACCAGGAGGATCAGGAGGATGTCGAGACTCCCAGGAGTTGGGATCACGGAGGCGTCAGCCACGCCGAGCAAAACCTCACCAATAGGCCCGAGCGCGCGTACCTTTGCCCACACCTGTCCTGCAATGATCAGCTCGGCTATCACACGGGTCCTTCAACTGTTAGAAGCGATTTCTGGAGCCCGAGTTGCGGAATTCGAGCTCACGTGCGAAGCGCAGCTCCGGTGGATACGGCAGAATGCCGAGTTCAGCAGCGAGGCGGAAAAACAATTCCATCCCCTGAGTGTTCTCGGAGTCGAGATGATAGTGGACGTTCTCTCGGAGATACGATTCGATCAACTCAGGAGAGATAGATAACTTGGGTGCCCATTTGCTGGCGATCTCATTTACATGCCTCAGCCCCTCATCCCGAGACTCGGAAAATAATTCGGCTGCCGCCGATAATGCGTCATCGTCAGCTGCACCGGGCCGCGCTGCCCAGAAAGCAAACACGAACGGCTTTCCCGAGAAGCGTCTCCATTCTTCCGCGAGGTCCCAGGTTTGGTAACGCGATCGGTCAACCTGTAGAGCGGGATCTCCGATTAGGAGCGCCGCATCCTGTTTGGCGAGCATGGCTTCGAGTCGCGGTTCGGCCTCGACGAACTGCACCTCACGCTTCCAGTGCTTCGCAAACAGCACTCGGACCAGTGCTGCCGACGAACGCGAAGAGCTGTCAAGGGCGACTCTCTGAATTCTGTCCAGCGGATGTTCGCTGACCAACAAGATCGAACGTACCGCCGCCTTGCTAGCGATGGCCACATCCGGGAGAATCTTCAGGCCATGAATGCTCGCGTAAGCTGCGACTGGAATGATTCCTATGTCTGCCAAACCCTCGGCCAGCATCTCCGCACACCGCGAGGGAATGGTGTAGGCCACGTCAAATTGCGCGAGCAAAGACTCTCGTCGACAGCCAAATTCGAAGTTCCACATCAGCGGCGCCGTGTTGAGAAAACTGATGGCGGAGATGCGCAATCGGGACACTCGTATCAATATTACCAACTCACGACTTCACGAAATCACCAATCGCAAGCAGCGGCATCCCGTCACATGGCGTTGGAACTTAAAATACCCTCATGGCCACCATTCTGTACGGCAAGCCGGTTGCCGACGAAATACTCGCAGGAGTTCGCAGCGATGTGGAACGGTTACGACATCGCGGCATCGTTCCTCGGCTCGACGTTGTACTCGTCGGCAACAGTCCAGCCTCGCAGAGATACGTCGGGAAGAAGATTGAGAAGTGCCGGCAACTCGGAATGCACGGCGAGTTGCATACTTTTGACGATAGTGTCCGCGCTATTGACTTGCGTGACCAGGTGCGAAAACTGAGCAGCAGCCCGTCAGTGCATGCCATTCTGGTTCAGCTTCCATTGCCGAAAGCCATCGAGGAGCCCACTGAAGGTCTGAACAAGTTCGACATCTTCGACGCTATTCGAGGTGAGCAAGACGTTGACGGGATTTCGCGCTATACAGTGCCGGAACTTTATCGAGCGCGGCAGGAAAAGATGCTGCACCTGCCTGCGACGGCGCTGGCAGTTCGACGGGTTCTGGAGTTCTATGGCATCGAAACGGAGGGGCGAACCGCAGTCGTAGTAGGCCGCAACGACATCACTGCCAAGCCCATTCATCACATGCTGGGTGGGCGCATGTGCAATGCCACCGCCATCTGGTGCCATCGCTACACCCGCAAGCAAGATCATGACGCATTCATGCGTGCAGCGGATATTGTTGTAAGTTCGGTCGGAAGTGAGAGGTATCGCATCACCTCGGATCTGGTAAAACCGGGCGCCGTCGTCATTGACGTTGCCACGCGAGTTGGCCCGGATGGCAAACTCAATGGGGATGTTGATTTCCAAGGCGTGAAGGAGATCGCATCCTTTATTACACCGGTTCCAGGCGGGATTGGTCCTGTAACCGTCGCTGCACTAATGGAGAATGTGGTGCGCGCCGCGCAATTCGCCCAGCATCTACGGGCACCGGGATACGAGTTTTCCAGGCGAGCTACTCATGTGAGTTACAGTTCGGCAGTAGGAGAGTAACTTGACACTCGATTCGGTGAGGGGGTATCGTCCGCCTCCAGCTTGCTCCGATGACTAATACCGCTGCCGTTTCCCGTTCGACCCAACCTGAGATCGCCGTTCTGCACTGGCTCGCGCTGTCGCTCACACCAGCAATGGGGCCCATTCGCGGACACCGGCTTGTGCAGCATTTCGGCGGTGTAGAGCGCGTATTTGTCGCCTCATTGACAGAGTTAGAAGCTGCTGGAATCCCAGCAGCTTCGGCGCAATCGATTGCGCTCGGCAAGTCGTATTCGGCCGCCGAAGAAGAGTTCATGAAGGCGCGCGATGCGGCCGCGGAAATCATTACCTTCGACGACGCCTGTTATCCGGTCCGGCTCAAAGAAATCTACGATCCGCCGTTGGCGTTATACGTTCGGGGCGACGCAACGCTGTTGTCGCTTCCCGGACTGGGAGTCGTGGGAACGCGTCACCCCACTCCTTACGGCATGGGCATGGCCGAACGCCTCTCGAATGATCTTGCATCCCGTGGTCTGGTGATCGTCAGCGGCATGGCGCGCGGTGTAGACACGCATGCCCACCGTGGCGCACTCAATGGGAAGGGGAAGACCGTCGCTGTTTGGGGTACCGGAATCGATGTGCCTTACCCACGCGACAATAAGCGCATTGCGGAATCGATCGTCACAGCCGGGGGTGCCCTGGTATCAGAGTTCCCGGTGGGCACCTTCGCGGCACCCCAGAACTTCCCGATTCGGAATCGTATAATCAGTGGCTTGTCTCTGGGCGTCCTGGTCGTGGAAGCCGGAGAATACAGTGGTACACGCATCACTGCCCGCTGTGCGTTGGAGCAGGGGCGCGACATTTTTGCCGTTCCAGGCAATGTCACCAACCGGAATTCGTGGGGGCCTAACACTCTGATTAAACAGGGAGCTAAGCTCACGGCCACTTGGGAAGACGTTTGGGAAGAGCTGCCTACAGATATCAAGCTGCAACTCGAGGCCAATTGGCGGGTTGAATCCCCGAAGGCGGATGAAGCATCTCTATTTGCGGACTCGCAACTGTCACCCCACGAGAAGCGTATTTACGCTCTTCTGAAGCCAGACCAGGCCACTCAGCTTGATGAAATCATTGAAAAGCTGGAAGGACAGGCGTCCTCGTCGGAAATCTTCGCCGCCTTGTTTGAGCTCGAATTGGCGGGAAAAGTAAAACCTCTTCCCGGCAAGAATTACGTGAAAAGCTTCTGACCGATTAGCTGAGATCTTTCCTCTTGTGGTAGTTTCGCAACAGAATTTGCAACAAAGGAATAAACATTGTCCAAAGCTTTAGTAATCGTCGAATCGCCCGCCAAGGCCAAGACGATCAACAAGTATCTCGGCAAAGACTATGACGTCGACTTCTCTTTGGGTCACGTCAAAGATCTGCCGAAGAGCAAGATTGGCATCGACTTCGATAACGATTTTGAGGCCGAGTACGTTGTCATTCCGGGCAAAGAGAAAGTTCTCATTAACCTGAGAAAGAAGGCGAAGGTCGCCTCTGCGATTTATCTGGCGCCCGATCCGGACCGCGAAGGCGAAGCCATCGCCGCGCATTTGTACGAGGAACTCGGTGAGTCTAAGCCCAAGAAGAAGCGCGGAAGCGGCATTCCTATTCATCGCGTCACCTTTAACGAAATCACTTCGAAGGCGGTGAAGGCAGCCTTCGAACATCCCCGGGAGATCGACTGGAACCTCGTAGACGCGCAGCAGACCCGCCGCGTTCTCGATCGCATAGTCGGGTACCAAATTTCGCCACTGCTATGGGACAAAGTCCGTCGCGGACTCTCCGCAGGAAGAGTGCAGACGGTCGCGCTACGCCTGATCGTCGAACGCGAGCGCGAGATCAAGGCTTTTGAGAAGAAGGAATATTGGACGATCGATGCACATCTCTCGGCGGCGAAGCCTCCAGCGTTCGACGCGCGCTTCACTGGTATCAATGGCGAGAAGACCGAGGTAACGAACGGAGAGGACTCCGAGAAGATCACCAACGCTTTGCGCCAGGCGCAATGGACTGTGCGCTCGGTCGAAAAGAAAGAGCGTCGTCGCAGCGCGACCCCGCCATTTACCACCAGCAAATTCCAGCAAGACGCATCGCGTAAGCTGCGCTTCAGCGTGAAGCGCGCCATGATGATTGCGCAGCGCTTATATGAAGGTGTGGAGCTTGGCGACGAGGGCTCCGTCGGTCTGATCACCTACATGCGTACCGATTCAACGCGCGTTTCGCAAGACGCTCTGGATGAAGTGCGCGAGCTTATTGGCTCTAACTTCGGACCGGAGTTCGTGCCCGAGTCTCCTAACGTTTATAAGTCGAAGAAGGAAGCGCAGGAAGCGCACGAAGCCATTCGTCCGTCGTCGGCGACGCGTCATCCCGATTCGGTAAAGCAGTATCTGCAGGAAGACGAATTCAAGGTTTACAAGCTTATCTGGCAGCGCTTCGTAGCTTCGCAGATGCTGCCTGCAATCTTCGACCAAACCTCCGTCGACATCGATGCCATTTCCGATCGAACTTACAACCTGCGTGTCACCGGTTCGGTGCTCAAGTTCGAAGGCTTCCTCAAAGTTTACGAAGAGTCAAAAGAAGGAAAGGACGAAGAGGATGAGGAGCTCAAGCACAAGCTGCCGCCGCTCGAAGAAGGTCAGAAGCTCACGCTGAAGGACCTGAAGCCGGAGCAGCATTTCACCGAGCCGCCTCCGCGCTTCAACGAAGCCTCGTTGGTGAAAGAACTCGAAGAGCGCGGCATTGGACGTCCATCGACGTACGCGGCGATTCTCGGCACCATCCAGGAGCGCCAGTACGTGCAGAAGATCGGCGGCAAATTTGTGCCCACCGAGATCGGGCTCGTAGTCACTGACCTGTTGGTAAAGAACTTCTCGGAAATCTTTGATCCGGCGTACACCGCCCGTCTGGAAGAAGAGCTGGACGAGATTGAAGAAGGCAAAGAGAAGTGGACCGACGCGATGGCGGAGTTCTACAAGCGCTTCGAGAAGAACCTGAAGTATGCGCAAAAGCACATGGAAAATGTGAAGCGCATGGAGAAGCCCACTGACGAGAAGTGCGAGCGCTGCGGCTCGCCGCTCGTGCTCAAGTGGGGCAAGTTCGGTTCGTTCTTCGCTTGCAGCGCGTACGACAAGGAAGATCCAAACAGCTGCACGTTCACAAAAGAGAACGTGATCGATCTGCCGGATCTCGAGAACGCCGATCTGCAGGAAACCTCACAAGAGGAATACTGCGAGAACTGCGGGCGCGTGATGGTCCTCAAGCGCGGGCGCTTTGGTCAGTTCATGGCCTGCACCGGATATCCCGAGTGCAAGACGACGCGGCGTCTCGATCAGGGAAAGAAGGTTCCCGATGTGCCGCTCGAAGAGACGTGTCCGCAATGCAAACGCAATATGGTGCTGCGCCACGGACGTTACGGTGAGTTCATTTCGTGCAGCGGCTATCCAGAATGCAAGTACGTGAAGCAGAATTTCATCGGAGTGAAGTGTCCGCAGTGCATTGCCGAGGGTAGAAAAGATGGCGAGCTGGTGGAGAAAAAAGCGCGTCGTCGCGGCAACATCTTTTATGGCTGCTCGAATTATCCCAACTGCGACTTCACTTCAGCATATAGACCGGTAGCGGAACAATGTCCGGAGTGCGGCAGTCCGTATCTCCTCGAGAAGAATCTCAAAGCCGGAACCTTCCTCGTGTGCCCAAATAACAAAAAGACAGCGGCGGCCGAGGAGGAAGAGCAGCCCAAGCGGAAGAAGAAGCCTTCAAAAGCCAAGGCCGAAGCCGCCGCGGAGCCTGCTCCAGTAGTGAAATGCGATTTCTCCAAGCAGGTTACGAAAGAGCCCGTAGCGGTTGCATAAAGCAATCCCATTGGTTGCCAATGGGATTGCTCCCCGTCGACCGGTGATCTTCTGCGGCAGCCAATCTGTACAGGCCGATTTCCGGGACGAGCGGCCCCGCGAGCTGCCCAAGCTGTTGTGCAATCGGGGACTCCTGTCGTTAGTCCTGAACCGAGCAGATACGGGACTTTTGTTCGACGAAAAATCCGTTCTATCCAAGTAACAGGGAAAAAAACAGGAAATTTTGCTACTGCAATCCTGCGACCCGCATAAATAGCGGCTGTCCGGCGTTTCCCACAGCCGGAACAGGGAATTAACAGGGAATTCTGTGGAAAACCCTCGAGGTCCATATAAACAAAGGGGAGTTCCATCATCCAAGAGCCGCAAGGGCGCGAGCAGGGAATTAACAGGGAATTTCCGCAAGGAATCTGGGCCCATAAAATCCCTCGCCAGTCGTCTTCTCCCCAACATTTCCTCCCTTGTCCCCTGCCCGACGTACAAAATCGGTTACGATAACCAGCACCGATCGACTTACTAAAGGAGTTTGCATGACCGAAAAAGTATCTGCTCCCGGTATGACCAGCACGGCGACGCAAGCGGACGCGGAGATCATTCTGCGTCTTTACGATCTCCGCCGCGAACCCGTGATGCGCGAAGCCCGCAAATTCATGGCCTTCGACTTCTGGCCCAGCAGCTTTGAAGACCTGGGGAAAGTGTTTGCCGGCGGCGGCAAAGAATTCGCATATTTCCGCCAAGTCACATCCTATTGGGACATGGCAATTTCGTTCGTGGCGCGTGGCGCGCTCGATCCGAACCTGTTCCTCGACAACTGCAATGAAATGATCTTCGTCTACGCGAAACTGAAGCTGTTTTTGCCGGCTCTGCGCGAGAACGTGAGTCCGACCTTCTGGAAGAGGGTTGAAGATTTTATCCAGGGTACGCCAGAGGCGCAGCAGAAGCTTGCGGCGATCAGCAAAAACGTCGAGCGGGTGCGCGAACAAAGGATGAAAGCGGCCGCGGCATAAAGCCGGGATTAACACGAAGGTCACGAAGGCAAAGAGCGAAGTCACGGAAGTAGTCGCAGGTTTACTTCGTGCCCTTCGTGAGCACTTTGTGACCTCCGTGTTCGCTCCTCCCCGGTGCTGCTCTCCCGTGCGGCGCTCTTCGGTGTTAAACTTCCCAGTTCTTTCCAACCTCAAGCCTGAGGAGGCGGTTAATGGCTACAGCAACTCCGTTGCAAGTCCACAACACAGTCACTGAATTCTTAGCAACTCCCAAGAAACTCTTAATCGATGGCAAATGGGTCGCCGCCTCATCTGGCAAGACCTTCGACTCAATCGATCCCGCAACCGGCGACGTTCTAGCCCGAGTCGCCGAAGGCGACAAAGCCGACATCGATCTTGCGGTAAAAGCGGCAAGACGCGCCTTCGAATCCGGTCCGTGGGCGAAGATGAGCGCCAGCCAACGCGGACGCATCATCTGGAAAATCGGCGATCTTCTAGCAGAGAACGTCGAGGAATTTGCAGAACTCGAAACGCTGGACAACGGGAAGCCCATTTCGGTATCGCGCGTAGCCGACGTTCCGTTAGCGGCCGATCTGTTCCACTACATGGCGGGATGGGCGACGAAAATCGAGGGCAGTACCATTCCCATCGCGGGACCGTTCCTGGCCTACACTCGCCGCGAGCCCATCGGCGTTGTCGGACAAATCATTCCGTGGAATTTTCCTTTGTTGATGGCGGCATGGAAGCTCGGTCCGGCGCTGGCCACCGGGTGCACTGTTGTCCTCAAGCCTGCGGAACAAACTCCCCTTTCGGCTCTCCGTCTCGGCGAACTCGCGCTCGAAGCGGGATTGCCGCCCGGCGTGCTGAACATCGTCACCGGCTTTGGCGAGACCGCGGGAGCGGCACTGGCTGCTCATCCTGACGTCGATAAGATCGCCTTTACCGGATCGACTGAAGTCGGCAAGCTCATCGTGCACGCAGCGTCCGGCAATCTGAAGAAAGTCACGCTTGAGTTGGGCGGCAAGTCGCCGAACATCGTCTTCGACGATGCCGACCTGAAGCAAGCCACGGCAGGCGCCGCAAACGCTATCTTCTTCAACCATGGACAGTGCTGCTGTGCCGGCTCGCGTCTATATGTCGAAGACAAAATCTTCGACAAAGTCGTGGAAGGCGTATCGGAATCGGCAAAGAAGATCCGCGTCGGCCCCGGCATGAATCCGGATACCAATATGGGACCGCTCGTCTCGGAAGAGCAGTTCCGGCGCGTCTGCGGATACATGGAAGCCGGCATGAACGAAGGCGCCAAGGCGGTGGTCGGCGGCAAGAAGGTCGGCAATCGCGGCTACTTCGTCGAGCCAACCGTCCTGGTCAACACCACTCCGAACATGAAGGTCGTGCAGGAGGAAATCTTTGGACCGGTGGTTACGGCGATGCCCTTCAAGAGCGTCGACGAGATCGCAGCCGAAGCCAACAACACCCCGTACGGCTTGGCGGCAGGCATTTGGACGAAAGACATCGCCAAGGCCCATGCGCTGGCCAACAAGCTGAGAGCCGGCACGGTGTGGGTCAACTGCTACAACGTGTTCGACGCAGCCATGCCCTTCGGCGGCTACAAGCAATCAGGATGGGGCCGCGAGATGGGGAAAGAAGCGCTCGAACTCTACACTGAAACGAAATCGGTGTGCGTACGGATTAACTGACCATAATCACGAACATGGAAAAGGCCGGCGCGAAAGTCCCGGCCTTTTGTTTTGTCCCTGCCTTTTTCGCGTCTAAAAGACAATTGTTTGTTTCTGCCCTTTTACTCTAAAAGACAAATTGTGGCACAGCCGCCCTCGGCTGTGTCTTTCTTCCTTAAAAGAAACACAGGCGAGGGCGCCTGTGCCACAGAAGCCACAACCAGAACCGGAGCCACAGCTGCCACAAATCTTCTACTCCGCTCTTAACGTCTGCATGGGATCAATCGACGCTGCGCGCCGCGCCGGAATCCACGTTGCCAGGAGCGCGACCAAAATCAGAACAGCGCAGGTCGCGCCTAACATAACCGGATCTGTCGCGGAGACGCCGTAGAGCAGATCGCGAATCACACGTGCCGAGAGTAGATATGCGGCAACACCAATCCCACAGCCTAGGGCGACGCGACGAATGATCTGTGCAGTCATCCAGCGCTTCACCCCGTCGGGTGGCGCTCCCAACGCCAGACGAACCGCCATCTCCGCCTTGCGCGATGCAACCGCGTATGCGGCAACGCCGAAGATACCGAGAGCAGCCAATGCAATCGCCAGACCGGCAAAGATCGAGAGCAGCAAAGTTAGGAACTGGCGCTGCCGCAGACTCTCGGCGACGAAATAGCTGACTGGATGGATCTCAACAGAGATTTCTTTGTCGATGCCTTGAATAACGCCTTCCGCCGCCGCCGCCATGCTCTCGGGATTGCCTGCCGTGCGGATGAGCAGCGTCATTCTTTGTGACTGATGCTGCCTCTGGGGAAAGAATATTTCCGGATCGACGTCCGCATCCAGTCCGGACTGCTGTCTCACGTCGTCCACAACTCCGACGATCTGCAGCAAGTCGCCTTTCTCTCCGCGTCCCCCGACACGCACCGTGTGCCCCACGGCGTCACCACCCGGCCACCATTTTCGCGCAAACGTACGGTTGATCACTGCGACATGAGGAGATGAGCCATTGTCTGAGGGCGAGAATACCCGGCCTGCGATCAGGCGAATTCCAGCGGCATGGAAATAGTTTTCGTTGGCAATATTGAGGTAGGTCTCAGGCAAACTGGCATCGTTGGGATCCGTTCTTCCCGGAATGGAATACCAGTAATCGCCACACTCACTCTGCAATGGAGAAGCGCAAACAGAGCCTACGTCTAGCACACCGGGAAGCCTTCGCAGTTTATCTTCGAGCGACGAGAAGAAAGTCAGGCTGGCGGCGGGCGAATGATATTTCTCATTTGTAAGTACAACATTCAACGCCAGCAGGTGATCTGGTTTAAATCCTGGATCCACAATCAATGTCTTCCGCAAGCTTTGTAGCATCAGACCGGTTGCCGCTGACAGCATCACGGTCACGGCAACTCCGGCCACCAGCAGAGACGAGCGGACGAACTGTCGCCCTCTTCCGGCATAGGAAGAAGTCGAATGGCTACGGAGAGCCTGCTCAGGAGCGATCTGTAACGTAGCCCAGCCTGGAAATGCGCCACAGACCAGAGCGATGATAAACGTGACTGCGAAACTGAATCCCAAAACGGGCCAGCGAATCGCCGTCTCGTTCAGTCGAGGAATACTTTCAGGACCGATCCGCACAAGAATTGGAAGGGACAAATAAGCAATAAAGACACCCAATGCTCCTGCCATCAAGGCGAGCCACAGGCTCTCGACTACGGACTGCTGAAAAATCCGATAGCCACTCGCGCCTAATGCGCTTCGAATCGCGTATTCGCGTTCGCGATCGGCGCTGCGCGTGAGTAGTAGGTTGCTGACGTTGGCACAACCAACGAGAAGCACAATCGCAACCGCAGCCATCAGCACCCAGAGCACCGGAGCGACACCTTGCAAATACCACTCGTCTACTCTGTACAGCGTGACGGAGTGTCCGCCATTGGTAGCTGGATATTGCGCTGCCAATCGTGCCGCGATACGCTCCAATTCCGTGCGTGCTGCCGCCTCGCCAACTCCGGGCAAAGGTCGCGCGAGTACCTGCATGCTTTCGTGCGCAGCTCGGTTGTTGAATCCTGGATCAGCTGCGTCAGGGCCAATGGGAAGGTAAACGCCTTCAGGTTGGCTGAGCCAAAAATGGAAGTCCCGCGGAGTCACGCCAATTACCGTGTACAGCTTGCCGCTCAGATTGATCGCGGTACCGATTATTTTGGCATCGGCGTGGAGTTGCCCTTCCCAGAATCTATATCCTAGGACGACGACAGGAGGGGCACCGGGTTTGTCTTCCGCTTCGCTAAAGAAGCGCCCCAGCAGCGGGCGTGCGCGGGTCACGGAAAAGAAATTGGCGGAGACCTCCAGTCCACCTGTCAGGGTGGTGCGAGCTCCATCAAAAAACTGGAAACCCTTGCCGCTGCACGCTGCCAGCGGTTCAAAAGAATGTTGCTGCGCGCTCCAATCCTCAAAATTCGGCCAGGCCACGCTCATCGGACCACTCTTGGTGGACTCGCGAACGATGTACAGCCTCGCTGGATCAGCGACCGGCAAACTGTTCAACAGTACTGCATGGATTACGCTGTAGACGGCGGTAGTCGCTCCCATTCCGAGAGCCAGTGTTAGGACTGCCGTAGCGGTGAACCCCGGTGACTTGCGCAGGCGTCGCAGGGAATGGCGAAGGTCTTGGATCAGCGACATCGTTTGTTCTCAGGCAGAGTTTCAGAGGCACGTTTCTTACTAGGACCGCTCCCGATAAGTGATTGCAACTGTGGATTGTAAGAGACGCTGCCGAACAGGGTACGTCGAGAATAGAACACAGGTGTCTAGAAACGGACAGCGAAACTAATTCTCGCTGCGGGGCGAACTCAGGGTCTTCACGAGCGCCTGCCCGAGGCTTTTGTCCTCTGTTGCTTTTGGCTAGCAGCGAGCAGCCAGTAGCTAGCAGCTAGTAGCTACTCATATCGCAACGCCACCAACGGGTCCACCTGTGTTGCGCGTCTTGCCGGCACCAGGCACGCTGAGGTCCCGACCACGACCAGCACTGCAAGGACTGCCCCGAAAGTTACCGGATCGTGCGAAGACACTCCCCAGATCTGGCTCTTAATCAGACGAGTGAGTCCCAAGCTGGCAAGCTCGCCGACGGCGATACCGATTGCGATAATCAGCAGTCCCTTGCTCAGGATCATCTTTAGTACGGAGCTCTGCTGAGCGCCAAGAGCCATGCGGATTCCGATCTCGTGCGTCTGCAGACTGACTGAATAAGCCATCACGCTGAATACACCGATCGCGACCAGCACCAATCCGATGCCGGCGAAGACTCCAAACAGGATCAGTCCGAAGCGTGGCTGCGAGTACGAGAACTGTTGCAGATAACCTTCGAGGGTGCCGGTAAGGGTGAGAGCTACTCCGCGGTCGACTGACCAGATTTCGCTGCGTACATTCTTCAACATCGAAAGAGGTTCTACGGCCGTTCTTACCAGCACTCCGCGTTCAAACGCGCCGGTGACGCTATAAGGCATGAACGACTCGGGCTGCGGGCTTTCCTGGATTCCGTGGTTCTTTACGTCGGCTACGACGCCGATAATTTCGAAGTACGCGTCTTTGGGTGATTCGGGAATTGTGTCGAGCAGGTTGAACTTGATCGACTTCCCGATCGGATCCTCTTTGCCGAAGAAGTTCCGCACGAGCGTTTGGTTCACGACAATCACATGGCGCGCGGATTCGACGTCAGCTTCTGAGAGCAGGCGACCGCGAACCAGCCGGATGCCCAATGTCGGGAAATAGCCTTCGCTGCAGAGCTGGAAAATCGAGTTCCAGGTTTCCGCATGTGTCTTGCCGGGCACAGTTACTTCGCTCGGAATGCCGCCGTAAGGAGGAAGTGTGCTGGTCTCGGTTACGGCAACGACTCCTGGCAGTGCGGAAACCTTTTGTAGAACTTGGCGAAAGAAGACGCGCTTCTGTTCGGCGGTTTCGTAGCGACCCTTGGGCAGTGGAGTGCGCGCGACCAGAATGTGATCGGCGGTGAGTCCCAGATCAACATGCTGTAAGGCAAAAAGACTGCGCATCATCAGGCCGGCGCCAACCAGTAGGACGATGGATAAGGCGACCTGCGAAACGACTAGTGCAGACCGAAAGCGTCCATGGCGGAATCCGGTCTGCGTTCCTTTGTTTGTGTCCCTCAGGCGATTCTGCAGCTCGCCGCGAACGGAGTGGAATGCCGGAGCCAATCCGCAGAGCAGGGTTGTCACAAGAGTCACGCCGACCGAGAAAAGCAGCACGCGGGGGTTGAGCCTGATGACGGTTTCGGCGGGAATCAGGTCTGGTGGTAGCGTGGCCAGCACTCCCTTGATTCCGGCATACGCGAAGACACATCCGGCAAGGCAACCGGCCGCCGCGAGAATAAAGCTTTCCATCATCAACTGCAGAGTGAGCCGCGTACGGCTTGCGCCTAATGACGCGCGAATCGCGATCTCTTTCTCGCGAGCAGTCGCGCGCGCCAGAAGCAGATTAGCGACATTACTGCATGCAATGAGAAGCAGCATGCTGACAGCCGCCATCAGCGCGAACAGCATCACCCGAAACTGCCCAACCACCTGGTCAGCCAGAGACATGGCTTTGATGTTGAACTTGGCCGGATACTCCTTGCGATAGACCGGCGCTAGCCTTCTCGCGACTACATCCAAATCGGAGGCCGCCGCCTTAAGACTCACTACAGGTTTCAAGCGCGCCAACAGCCAGACGTGATGAAAGGGAAGCGTGTCGCCACGGTCGAGCTTCAGCGGGAGCCAGAAGTCTTCAGCGCCAAAGCGGAAGCGCGGCGGCATGATTCCTACGAGCGTTACCTGCTTTCCGTTCAACGTCAGCGTGTTGCCTACAATCTTTGGGTCAGCATTGAAGTCCTTCTGCCATATGCGGTAGCTCATTACAGCTACGGGCGGAGCGTCTCCTCGTGCGTCATCAGGAATAATGGTGCGCCCTAGCAGCGGCTGAATACCAAGAAACTCGAAGCTGTCCGTCGTTGTTTCGCCGCCCTGGTATTGCTTAGTGCCTTCCTTGTCGGTATAGAGTACATCCAGATTGCGGGTGGCTATGAGGTTTTCAAAGACGTGGTTTTGTTCTTTGAAGTCCAGATATTCGGCGATAGAGAATTCACCGCGCCCGTCCTGGTCGCCCCGCGAACTATCGTGAATGAAGAACATGGCGAGACGGTCGGGGTTCTTGTAGGGAAAAGGCTCAAGAAGAACGTTATCGAGAACGCTGAATATCACGGTGGTTGCGCCGATGCCCAGCGCGAGTGCGAAGATTGCAAGCAAGGCGAAGCCGCGATCTTTGCGCAGCCCTCTGAATCCATAGCGCAGGTCTTGCCAAAGCCAGTTCAAACGCTCCATTTCGCCCTCCCGTGTGCGTCGCACACACGCTCACTCATGACCTATAGACTCTGAAACGATAACAATGTGCCAGAAAGTTTCATGAAAGTTTCGTTTGGGGACGAATGCCTATTTTCATGTGCCGCAAGGATTTTCGGGTGCGGAGCAGACTAATGGAAACCGGCCTAGGTATGAATCGGAGCCTCGAGTGAGCTCGTGCGCCGATATTTGTCTCTGTCTTGCTGTCTTTTCTCCGAGATGAATCGGCCGGGTTAAACGGATTGAGATGAACGTCAGATACCGTCCGTAATCATTGCTGAATCATTGATTCCACTGGTCAATTGAACCGAAGTCAGCCAAAATCCGTAGCTGTCCTTCATAGACTGTTAATTAATCTCAAGCTATCCCGTCTTCGGAGTGCACGGAAGTTTGCTGACCCGCTCAAGGGAGTCAGCCGGCAACGGCATAGGAGATGGGCACGTGGAGGCAGTTTTGCCAGCGGCAATTGATAGAACCGTAGCGAGCGTCCGCCCCCTACCAGTCAACGTGATGGAGCGGATGTCGCTCGAGCGCGTGTTCGTGGAGCACAAAGAGCGCGTGTTTCGGGCGGCATATCGCGTGACTGGCAGTGTGAGTGATTCGGAAGATGTAGTACAGAGTGTCTTCCTGAAACTCGCTCGGCGTGAATTCAGCGACATCGGTGACGATATCCAGAACATCGGCGGGTATCTCCATCGCGCAGCGGTGAATTCGGCGCTCGACATGATCCGTATGCGACGCGATGCGCAGAACATGCCTTTGGAAGACGCAGAGATATCGCGGCCCCTGGAGCTCTCGTCGCGCGGCGAAGGCGAATACAGTTCGCTCGAGCTGCGCCGGTGGCTGCGACAGGCAGTGGGCAAGCTGGGTACTCGCTCCGCTGAGATGTTTGTGCTGCGCTACATCGAAGGCCGCGACAACAGCGAGATTGCGAAAATCCTGAAAACCTCGCGCGCCACAGTGGCAGTCACGCTTCACCGCACCCGCTCTCTGCTGAAGAAAGATTTCCGTGCCTATATGGAAGGCAATAAATGAACGGTATTCATAACAATCCGAAATCGATTCTTGATAAAGCTATCGCCGCAGTACGCGCCGATCAGGCCGATCCTCAGGCAGAGCAGACTGCGACCGCGAACGCCTGGCAACGAATCAGCCAGGCGGTTGGGGTTGAGGCCACGCTCGCGCCGCTGAATCGCATTGAAGGCTGCGCAGACGTGTTGAGTCTGCTGCCTGACTTCGAAGCTCACAAGCTGGCTCCGGCTCGCGCCATGCTGGTAGCGGACCACCTGCGCGAATGCGCCGCGTGCCGCGTGCATGCGAATGTCGACAAGAGAGCCGACAGCGTTCTGCCGTGGCGGCTGAATTCAGTAATGCGTCCGCAGCAATGGAGCTTTTCGCGATATGCGCTTGCGGCCAGTCTGGTCATCGTAGCCGTCCTCGGCGTTGCCATTGGGCGCAGCGGCATTCTTACTCCGTCTGGCTATCGTGCGTCACTTGAGTCAGTGCAGGGAAGCATTTATCGCGTGAACACCGATGGCGAGCATCGCGTCCAGCCTGGTGATCAGTTCGGCGAAGGGGAAATCCTGCGCACCGCTTCCGGTTCACGGGCGATGGTGCGCCTGCGGGATGGCTCCCTGGTCGAGATGAATGGACGCAGCGAATTGTACGTTTCTCTCGGCTGGAGAGACACAACCGTCAATCTCGGACGAGGAATCGTGATCGTGCAGGCCGCCAAGCGTCGCAGCGGGCATCTCTACGTCAAGACGGCGGACGCTCGCGTAGCCGTCACTGGCACCATCTTTTCGGTGAACTCCGGCATCAAGGGCTCGCGCGTGTCAGTAATCGAAGGCACGGTGCATGTGGCCCAGGCTGGCGGCGATGCCGTGCTGCAGGCCGGAGATCAAGTCACAACCAATGCCAGCATGGGAGAAGTCCCAGTTCGGGATGAGATCGCCTGGAGCCAGGACCGCGACAAGTATGTTGCGCTGCTAGCCGAATTCTCAAAGCTGGAAAAGAAAATTGAGAGCACCGTCAAATTTCCTGAGCTTCGTTCGGATAGCAAGCTCCTGCGGGTTGTGCCCGACGGGAGCGTGGTTTACGCGGGCATTCCCAATTACGGAGAAGCCCTGGCACAGGCCAATCAGTTGTTCCAGCAGCAGCTCGCGCAAAGCGAAGTCTTGCGGGAATGGTGGCAGCAGCGAGGCCCTGGTCAGGCCCAGAATGGACCTAACTTCAATCAGGCGATCGATACCATTCACAGTCTCAGCAAATACCTTGGGAAGGAGATCGTCGTCAGCGTGTCTGGCGGCTCGGATCAGCATGGCAACGTGCTGGCCATGGCGGAGATTGAGGGATCGGCAGCGGACTTGCGCGAGTTCCTGGAAAATCAGATTCTTCAGAGCAAGACTCCCGACAACATTCACATGCTTTCACCAGACGATCTCGCTCGCACTAGTCAGGGCAATGGTCGCGACCTCTACGTGCTCATCGCGCCGAGAAACCAGTCGGGAGAGGGGCTGGTTGCAGCCTCGCCTTATGTGTCGACTTTGGCAGAGGTGAACAAGCGCTGGCAATCAGGCAAAGCTTCGGGATTTGCGCAGAGCGATTTTGGAAAACGCATTGCTTACGAATATCACTCTGGCGCTGGCCTGTTGGTGGCAGTCAACCTCGGTGAGATGGCAGCGGATCACGCGGTCAGGGTGCAGGCCGACCAGCATCAAGGAATGCTGGAAGCCAGCGGCTTTGCCAATGCAAAGTACCTGATCGCGCAACGTAAAGACTACGACGGCAAGGCTTCGAATACCGCCGAGCTCAGCTTCAATGGCTCGCGAACGGGAGTGGCTTCATGGCTGGCGGCTCCGAATCCGATCGGCGCACTTGATTTCATCACGCCGAACGCCGCCGCGGTGGTTGCGTTCGTTTCCAAAAACCCAGCGGCGATGGTCGACGATCTCATGCAGATTGTCGCTCGCGGCAATCCGGACGCGGGGAACTCGTGGGCCAAGAACGAGGCGGAACTGAATCTCAGTATCCGCAACGATCTGGCAGCCTCGCTCGGAGGAGACGCGGCAGTGGCGCTCGATGGCCCGCTGCTTCCGACGCCTTCATGGAAGCTGATCGTGGAAGTCTATGATCCCAGCCGGCTCCAATACAGCATTGGTCGGCTCGTCGATGCCGTGAATCGCAGTGCCACACAAAACAATCGTGCAGGCGTGAAGCTTGAGGAACAGAAATCCAGGGGAAGGACTTTTTACAGCATCCGTTCTCAAGATCCGTTGCTGCCCACGGAAGTGGATTACACGTTTGTCGACGGGTATGTCGTGGTTGCGGCAAACGAGAAGCTCGTCAAAAAAGCGATCAGCACCCACCAGAGCAATGGCGACAACCTTTCGCGCTCAGGTGGATTCCTGGCCTTGTTTCCTTCAGACAAACAGGCCAACGTCTCCGGATTGATCTATCAGAATTTAGCTCCGGTGATTGCGCCTATCGCCGGTCTGCTCTCGGCATCGCAACTGCAATCGATGCAGACTCTGGTGGCGAACAGTGAACCGTCGCTAATCTGCGCGTATGGTGGTGAGAGTGAGATCGAGCTTTCGAGCAACAGCAAGAGCCTGGGACTCAATCTGAAGGCGCTTGCCATCTCCGCATTGCTCGATCAGGTAAAGTCGGGAACTCACGCGAGCGTGACTCCGTAAAGGACAGCATGGCCCCGGTCATCGAGTTCGATGGATTAGAAGTCCGTTTTGGCACCCGCTCGGTGCTCAAGCAACTCAAGGGAGAGCTTCGCGGACGCTGTATTGGCTTGCTTGGTCCTAACGGCTCGGGTAAGTCAACGCTGCTGAATACGCTGCTCGGCTTCTATCCTCCGGCGCGCGGGACTGCACGCATTTTCGGCAAAGATATAGGCGCCTACAGCCGCGAGCTGCGGGGGCTGATTGGCTATATGCCTGAAAGCGATGCCTTCATCTCCAACCTGACCGGCGTTCGTTTCGTTCGTTACATGGCGGAGCTGTCAGGGCTGCCATCCAATCAGGCTCTGGAACGAGCGCACGAAGCGCTGTTCTATGTCGGATTGGGCGAGGTCCGCTACCGCAAGGTGGGAACTTACTCGCTGGGTATGAAGCAGCTGGCGAAGTTGGCGCAGGCGATCGCGCATGGTCCCAAATTGGTATTTCTCGATGAGCCAACGAATGGTCTTGATCCGCCGGCGCGCAGCCGAATGATCCAGCTAATTCAGGAAATCCGCGATGCCGGCAACATGCACGTCGTGATCTCATCGCACTTGCTGCGCGACATAGATGAATGCTGCGACGAGGTGATCATCCTGCGAGACGGCAACATCGCGGCAATTTGCAATATTGAGGAAGAGCGGCGGCTCAACCGCAAGTTCCTTGAGCTTGAGACGCATGCTGAAGATGGGGAAGACAGATCGTTCGCCGATGCAGTGCAGCAGCTCGGCTGCGAATGTGCGCTGTTTGGGAAGGGAAGAATGAAAGTTGTGCTGCCGGAATCGATCGAGATTCGCGCCTTGTATCAGATTGCAGCCCAGCGCGATGTGCAAATCCGCCGCATGAATTATCGTCGCGATTCACTGGAAGACATCTTCCTCAAAGCCATGGGAGAAGTGGGAGCGCGCAATGGCAGTTTATAAGCGCAGTTATAAGCCATACGAAGGCAGCACGACTTCCGATCGTCGGCGCTTCCTGGTCCTGACTCGTTATGGTTTCTCAGGTCTGTTTGATTCGCGGATATTCACTGGAGCATTTGTCTTGAGCTTCATTCCGTTCTTGGTCGCAGTGGCCATGCTTTACTTCGCCCATAGTGCCAGCCTGCGTGCCCTGTTGCAGATGCGCGGACCGGGTCCGAATACGGCGCAGATTAACAACTACTTCTTTCTAGCTTTTCTTGGTGCGCACTCGTGGATATCGTTCTTGCTGATTACCTGGCAAGGTCCGCAACTGATTGCTGCGGACTTGGCCAACAATGCGCTTCCTCTAATCCTGGGCCGGCCGATATCGCGCACTGAATATGTCCTCGGGAAATTCCTGGTGATTGCGACTCTTATCTCTGTCATCACTTGGATTCCCGTGCTGATCATTTTCTTTTTGCAGGCAGGACTCGAAGGGAATGGGTGGCTCTGGTCGCATCTGTGGCTGGGCGGGGCAATTCTGCTGGCGTCGTGGATGTGGATTGCTATCGTCGGACTGGTTGCGCTCGCAGCTTCCGCGTGGCTTAAGTGGCGGGTCGCAGCGAGCGCCGTGATGCTCGCCTTCTTTTTCGTTGGTCCTGCTTTCGGTGCCGCCATCAATCTCACCTTGGGCACCAATTGGGGTCACATGTTCGACGTTCTCTACGCGGTTAAGGTCATCTGGGTTGGATTGTTCCGCGTGCCGCTGTCCGCTGCACAGGGTCTGGATATGGTCGGGATCCCGTCGTGGGCTGCGTGGGTCACTGTCGCCGCTACCTGCGGATTGTCACTGCTGCTCCTGAACCGAAGGCTTAAGGCGCGCGAGGTGGTGCGAGGATGAGCGTGATCACAGGGGAGAGGTTACAGGAGACAGGGAACACGGAAGACGCCAGAGTCTCGACTGCGGTGGCTTCTTCATCGATCAGCAATAGCGGAGCTGATGAGCGCGACCGCATCGTATTGCAGAACGTGTCGAAGTTCTATGGTGAAGTGCTTGGCGTCAACCGCGTGAATCTTTCCATTCCACCTGGTGTTACGGGACTCGTAGGACCGAATGGCTCAGGCAAAACAACCCTGATGAACCTGATCACGGGCCTTATCAGACCAACCGAAGGCCGCATCAGCGTGGTCGGGATTTCACCAACAAAGCCCGAAGAACTCTTTCGCCGCGTCGGGTATTGCGCGCAGTTCGATTCCTTCCCGAAAGGGGCGACCGGCTTCTCATTTGTGTACAACACCCTGCGACTGCATGGACTGGACGATCACGAATCGGTTCGCCTCACTCACGAAGCGCTCGATCGCGTAAGCATGACGGAAGCTGCATTCAGAAAGGTCGCGGGATACAGCAAAGGCATGCGGCAGAGGATTCGGCTGGCGCAGGCAATCTGTCATCATCCCACCGTTTTGATCCTCGACGAACCGCTCAATGGACTTGATCCCATGGCCCGCGCGGAATCGCTGGAATTGTTTCAGGCTTTGGGCAAGCAAGGGCTGCACGTCGTGATTTCCAGCCACATCCTGCACGAAGTGGACAAGATGTCCGATCAGGTAATCCTGATGAGCAGTGGGTATGTGGTTGCAGAAGGAAAGATTCACACGGTGCGCACCGAGGTGAAAGAACATCCGATGCAGATTCTGGTGCGCTGCTCCGATCCCAACTTGCTTGCCTCCCGGGTGTTTGCTCAGGACCACGTGGTCGAAGCCAAACTTAACGAAGATGGCAAAGGGGTACTGGTGCGCACGCGCGATGCCGATGCGTTTTACCTGCTGCTCAATCAATTAGTAGTGAAAGACAATATCTCAATGGACGCGGTTGCGCCTGCAGACGACGACGTGAACTCGGTTTACCAATATCTAATCGGCTCGGAGAACAAGACCATATGACGCGCTTCGCTGAATTGCGCAAGAATCTTGCCGAACAGCCTTGGGAGCTGTGGACGCGGCAGATCGCCGCGATTCTTCGCATGGATCTCCGCAAGAACTTTCTGTCCCGCCGCGGAATCTGGATTTACCTGCTAGCCCTTGCTCCAGTAGTGGTAATCACGCTGCATGCGATTCTCAATAGCCCCAACTCGGGTTCTATGCACCAAGATACCGAGGTCCTGGCCGGAATCTTCCAATTTTTTTATTTGCGCTTTGGAATCTTCTTCGGCTGCCTGGGAATTTTTACGTGGCTTTTTCGTGGTGAGGTGATTGAGAAAAGTCTGCACTATTATTTTCTGGCGCCGGTGAAGCGGGAAGTATTGCTGGTGGGCAAGTTTTTTGGCGGCCTGATCACGGCAGTTACTATCTTCAGTGCCGGAGTGTTCGCGTCGTTCGCAATGATGTATGTACGCTTTGGTCCCGCGGGGCAGTACTACGTCTTCAACGGTCCTGGAATGGGACAGCTACTCGCCTACCTTGGCGTTACTGTCCTTGCGTGCATTGGTTATGGCTCCGTCTTCCTGGCGCTCAGTCTGTTGATGAAGAATCCCGTCATTCCCGCAGTACTGGTGCTTGGTTGGGAGACGTTCAACCCGGTGCTGCCGTCGCTCGTACAGCGCTTTAGCGTGACCTATTATTTGAAACAGCTGTGCCCGGTTTCGATTCCCGCCGAGGGCCTGATGGCGCTGTTCACGGTCGTCAGCGAACCCGTGAGTACTTTGGCCGCCATTCTTGGTCCCATTGTCCTCGCGACTCTTGTGCTCCTGCTGGCAGCCAAGTTCGTACGGCGATTCGAGATCAGCTACGTCGCCGAGTAACACAAAAGATTTTGCGATTTCCCGATTTCATGGTTGGTGATTGGAAATGACCAAATCACGCGATCACGAAATCACAAATGGATAACGCCCCTTTTCGATGTGTTCCGTTCCGCCATGTTTACTCCTCCGGTTCCACCCCACTGCACAAGTTCCTGTGCACTATGCACAATGTCGGCGCTCATGCTTAAGGCGATATTCCGACTCACACAACGTGAAAAACAGAAGATCCTCAGGCTTCGCGAGATGGGAGTGCGACCGTCCGACATCGCTCGTCGGTTTGGGCTTACCGAAGGCGTGGTGCACAAAGTAGTCCAGGCTCAGCGGGCGATAACCGACGCAAAGCTGAGACCACAGCGCGAACTCGTGATCTCTCCCGATGTGCACAAGCAGGAGGCCTCGTAAGCTGTCACTGACGCCCAGTCCTGCTGGAGCTTTCCGACCCTCCCCATCCCCTCGAGGCGGGAGCCTAGGAATGGGCCGCTCTCTGAGCTGTGCCATTTACAATTGAGCTAGTCAGCTCATGGTCACTACTCCACAGGCTTCCCTGCGTCGGGAGCAATCGTCGACAATTCCCACCCATATGCGGGCCGCTGTTTATCGCGGAGTCAATGACGTGCGCGTTGAAACGGTTCCCGTCCCAGAGATTGGCCCGGGAGAGGTGCTGATTCGGGTTCACACCTGTGGTATTTGCGGCACTGATCTGAAGAAAATTCACACCGGTTCTCATTCGGCACCACGTATTTTCGGACACGAAACCGCAGGGCTGATCGCGGCTGTGGGCTCCGCAGTTCAAGGTTTTGATGTAGGAGACCGGGTGATGGTCTTCCACCACATTCCCTGTGGCGAGTGCTATTACTGCCGGCGCAAGGTGTTCGCGCAGTGTCCGGTGTACAAGAAGGTCGGCTGCACTGCGGGTTTCGAGCCTTCTGGT
Organism: Terriglobales bacterium; assembly: GCA_045808065.1. Taxonomy (GTDB): domain Bacteria; phylum Acidobacteriota; class Terriglobia; order Terriglobales; family Acidobacteriaceae; genus Gp1-AA112. The sequence continues at coordinate 103,397 of JBJMGD010000014.1, forward strand.
GGCGGCTTTGCGCAGTACGTCAGGGTGATGGACTGGATCGTACGTCGAGGGCTGGTGAAGATCCCGGATGGCGTCTCCTTTGAGCAGGCGGCATTCGTCGAGCCGGTAAACACGTGTCTAAAGGGGGTGGAAGCTCTGCGGCTGCAACCCGGTGAAACGGTGCTGGTGATTGGCCAAGGTCCGATTGGCATCATTTTGGCTTCGCTGGCGCGCAGAGCAGGCGCCCGAGTGATTGCTTCCGATTTGTACCAGCAGCGGCTTACAATGTCTCAGGCGTACCAGATTAGGGACACAATTGACGCCTCAGCGCTGGATTTGGTTCAGGAAGTGCGCCATCGCACGGAAGGACGCGGCGCTGACGCTGTCATGCTGGCGGTGGGTGGTAATGGACTGATTCGTTCGGCGATGGATGCGGTTCGGTTCGGCGGTCGAGTGATGCTGTTCGCACAGACTGCGCGTGGGGAAACGACGATCGATCCGTCTGCGATCTGTGTCGACGAGAAGACGCTCATGGGGTCCTACAGCGCGTCAGTGGAGCTTCAGGAAGAGAGCGCGCGGGTGGTATTCAATGGCGAGATTGATCTCGCAGGTTTGATTTCGCATCGGTTTCCGCTGAGTGAAGCCGTCGATGCTCTGCATCTGGCGGCAAATCCACAGCCGGATTCGATGAAGATCGTGATTCAGCCGTCCCTGTAGTGCATTTCCGGAGCATTGCGCAGAAGGAACAAACTTGAACGGAACCATGAAGGCCGCCGTCCTCTACGGTAAAGAAGACGTGAAGATCGAGAAGGTCCCGATTCCTCACCTGGCCGAAGGTGAGGTTCTGATCAAGGTTCAGGTTGCGTTGACCTGTGGTACCGATCTCAAAGTCTTCCAGCGCGGATATCACGCCCGTATGATTCAACCTCCCGCTCTATTCGGACACGAACTGGCCGGGACCATAGAGGAAGTCGGAGCGGGGGTGAAGGAATTTCGCCGCGGCATGCGCGTCGTCGCCTTGAACTCTGCCCCCTGTGGCATATGTTTCTTCTGCTCCAAGAAGCAGCCGAATCTATGTGAGGATCTGCTGTTCAACAACGGCGCATATGCGGAGTACATCAAGGTTCCTCGTCGCATCGTTGAAGTGAACATGCTGCATATTCCCGACAAAGTAACGTTTGAAGCTGCAGCGATGTGCGAGCCTCTGGCCTGCGTGTTGCACGGACTGAATGAAACCCATGCTGAGCCTGGAGATAATGTGGTGATCATCGGGGCTGGACCTATCGGCCTGATGTTCATGCAAGTAGCCAAGCTCAGTGGCCTGCGAGTGATCGCCGTCGTCAAACGCGATGAGCAAGTGAAGGACGCGCGCAGATTCGGCGCGGATGAGACCGTGCAGATTACTGCAGTCGACGATCCCATCAATGCCGTGCGGGCATTCACACCCAAGAAGCGCGGAGCCGATGTGGTGATTGAAGCGGTGGGCCGTCCGCAGGCTTGGCAATGGGCTGTGGACATGGTGCGCAAAGGCGGAACGGTGAATTTCTTCGGCGGATGCGCAAGCGGCACCAAAATCGAACTTGATACCCAGCGGCTCCATTATTCCCAAATCACGCTTAAGGCTACCTTTCATCACACGCCCGAAGTAGTTCGCCAGGCGTTCTCATTCATCACAGAGAACAAGATTCAGAGCGCCGATTATGTCACCGGCGAAGCTCCTCTCTCCAACCTCCAAGAAGTGCTCCGCAAAATGCTCGATCGCAGTGGCGAAATCAAGACGGCCATCATTCCGGGCCGGCACTGAGCACCCGATGTCGTCGCATATGCAGAGCTCCCTTGCAGCGAGCGACGCAGCCAGCGGTTGGGCAGCGCTTCCTCCTGAGTACGCGATCCCGACAACCCCACCTTCGCTTGAGGAGGCCCGTGCTTACTGCGAGCGCCTTGCTAAGAAACACTACGAGAATTTCTGCGTAGCCACCTGGTTTTTGCCGGAGAAACTCCGGCCGCATTTTTACAGCATCTATGCGTATTGCCGCATCTCTGATGACTTGGGGGATGAAGTAGCCGATCCTCTCCAGTCCCTGGCCTTGCTGGACGAGTGGGAGCGACAGCTAGACGCCTGCTATGCCGGTTCGCCGCGACATCCAGTATTCGTAGCTTTGCGACCTACGATTGTTGCTTGCGGAATTCCGCGCGATCCATTCGCAAATCTCCTCACTGCGTTTCGCCAGGACCAGACGGTCACCCGTTACAAGACCTTCGAGGATTTGCTCGGATATTGTGTCAACTCGGCCAATCCAGTTGGAAGGCTGGTGCTGTATGCGTGTGGCTACTCAGACCCAGAGCGGCAACAGCTCTCGGATTTCACTTGCACCGCACTCCAACTAGCAAACTTCTGGCAAGACGTTGTGGTCGACTACGACAAAGGGCGGATCTATTTGCCTCTTGAAGATCTGAAACACCATGGAGTCACCGAGGCGGACATCGCTGCAAGGTGCTTTAGCCCAACGTTTCGTGAACTGATGCGCTTCGAGGTAGAGCGCGCCCGGAAATGGTTTGTAAGCGGGCGACCACTCTTGAGAAGCGTTGATCGCGAACTCGCCATTGATATCGAGCTATTCAGCCGCGGAGGCGAAGAGATCCTGAACTGTATTGCGGGACAAGATTACGATGTTCTGCGCGCTCGTCCGGTGATTTCGAAACCGCGGAAGCTGGCTCTGGTAGCCACTACGGCGATGAAAGCCCTCTGGAACCGTTTGTGAGCGACTCGCGATTGACAACTGCCTATGCGGTGTGCCGGGGAATAGCCCGCAGGGAAGCTCGTAATTTCTACTATTCATTTGTAGCGCTTCCGCCAGCCAAGCGCGATGCACTCTCGGCCGTGTATGCGTTCATGCGCCATGCCGATGACATCAGCGATGACGAGAAGCTACCCGCCCCGGACCGGCGAGCGCGGCTGCTTGCCTGGCTCGAAGATTGGCATGAAGTGCAGAGTGGAAGCCCTACTGACGACCCCGTATTTTTGGCACTCGCCGATGCTCAAAAAAAATATCGTATTCCCGCTGAACGACTCGACCAACTGGTACAGGGCACTAGCATGGATTTAGAAGGCTCGCTGGAAGAATCCCATCGAGAAGATACTTCGCATGGCGATACTGCCGTCGCTTCCCGTGCCATCCGCGTGCACAGAACCTTTGCTGATCTCTATCAATACTGCTATCTGGTCGCCTCGGTTGTGGGGCTAGTATGCATTCGCATCTACGGCTACGAAGATCCACGTGCCGAGTTACTGGCCGAACGTTGCGGCGTAGCATTTCAACTTACGAATATGATCCGCGACGTCAAGGAAGACGCGGCCATGGGTCGGGTGTATTTTCCAGAAGAGGACATTGCAAAATTGAATTTGTCGATTGATGACTTTCAATATCCTGCATGTTTGGATTCTGCGCGACTTCGTCCCTTGCTGGAGTTGGAGGCACACCGCGCGCGTGAATACTACGAGGCGGCAAAAGAACTGATTCCTCTCATTCACGACGATAGCCGGTCGGCGTTATGGGTTATGGTGACCATTTACCGAACTTTGCTGGATAAAATCGCTGCGAATGGATATGACGTACAGCGTCGAATCAGCCTCAGCGCCTCAGAGAAACTGCGCATTCTCGCCCGCGGCATGCTGAAATCAATTCTCAATACGCTCTGACGGGTGGCGGAACCAGAGCACGCGCCGCAAGAGATTAAACGAAAAGTTGATGGCAAAACGGAACGGTGAAGCAGTTGGAATTGTTGGTGGGGGCATTTCCGGCCTCGCTGCGGGATGCGCTTTGGCCGAGGCTGGTTTCCAGGTCACCGTCTTCGAGCGCCGACCTTACGTAGGCGGCAGAGCGTCCTCCTACGAGCTTCCCGGAACGGGAGAAGTCGTCGATAACTGCCAGCATGTCTTACTGGGCTGTTGCACCAATCTGCTCGACTTCTATCGTCGGATCGGAGCATCCGAGAACATTCGCTGGTTCGATCGCCTCACGTTCGTTGAACCGGGAGGACGACGCTCGGAGATCGGACCATCGGCACTGCCGGCCCCGCTGCACACCTCTCTGTCATTTCTGAAAGCATCTTCGCTCTCCCTGGGGGACAAGGTTGGGATTTCGAGCGCGATGCTCGCACTAATGCGGCCCCTTCCACCAGACAGTCCAAAGAGCTTTGCCGAGTGGTTGCGAGAACATCACCAGACGCAACGAGCAATCGATCGCTTCTGGAAAGTAGTGCTGGTGAGCGCCGTTAATGAAGACCTCGACCGTATTTCCGTGCGCTATGGTGCGCAGGTCTTCCGTGAGTCATTTCTGAAGTCTGCGCAAGCCGGCAGAATGGGAGTGCCAACAGTTCCGCTTTCAGATATTTATGACCTTGCGACTCGCTACATTGAGCAGCGCGGCGGCCAGGTGCTTCGTCGCAGCAGTGTGGAAGCTGTGATTGTCGAGCCGCAGAGTATTGTTTTGCAAAGCAGTGGGGCGGCTGCGCGGTTTGATTATGCAGTGCTTGCGGTTCCTCATTACACGCTCGGCAAACTCCTTCCTTCGCAGAACGGTTCTGGGAACTTGGCAGCACCACTCCTGGCCCAAATTCAACAGCTTGAGAGCTCGCCCATAACGGGAATACATCTGTGGCTGGATCGCGAAGTGACGGAGCTGCCGCACGCAGTACTGCTCGACCGCACCATTCAATGGATGTTTCAGAAGTCGAAGCTTCAACCACAACGAGAGGACAGGCAAGGCCGTGGCAGCTATCTTGAATTAGTCGTCAGCTCATCAAAGTCACTCGTGCAAATGGGCCGGCAGGAAATCATTGATCTGGCGCTGAGCGAACTCAGCGACTTCTTTCCTTCTGTGCGAGACGCGAAGCTGCTCAAGGCCACAGTCGTTAAAGAAGTGCACGCGACTTATTCCGCATTGCCCGGATCAGACTCTCACCGCCCGGAATCGCGATCGCCGTGGCCTCGGCTTTTTCTTGCCGGAGATTGGACCGCCACAGGGTGGCCAGCCACCATGGAAGGCGCTGTGAGAAGCGGATACAAAGCTGCCGAAGCTCTCAGCTCTCGAGCAGGAAAGCCAGACGTCTTCTTAGTACAAGATCTGCCTGCGACGGGATTTATGCGGCTGGTCTGAATTCTTTCATCGTCAAGTTCTAAGCAACACAATTCCTCCCAGCACCAGCATTCCTGAGAGCCAACGTCTGCGGCTCACATGTTCCTTCAGGAAGAACTTGGCTCCTAACAGATTCAGTAAAAAGGTCAGTGAGGCCGAAGCGGGAATAACGACGCTCAAGTCAATCAATGACAGTGCTGCCAGCAAAGCAAAGAAGCTAAGAGCCATGGCCAGCAATCCGATGAAGAACCATGGCTCGGTAAGAACCGCCCGCGCTACGCCGAATATTCCGGCTTTCCGACGCAGTTCAGCGAAGTCTCCTACCTGTCGCATGGCTTTGGCTGTGCACATGTCTCCGGCCGAATTCAACCCCACGAGCAGGAAGATCACCACCCAGGTAGCGATCACGCCGAGGTGGCTCATGAAGGTGCCTTGATATGCGGAGAGATGCCTTCCGGAGTCGGAGCAACAGTCAGCGAGGGACCTCCGGTAATGAATCCAACTCCCAGAGTGATCATGATGATCCCGATCCAGCGGGTGAGCGGCACGCTTTCACCGAGCATGAAGTGCGCCGACAGCGCGGTTAACACGTAACCAAAGGTTGTGGCGGGCATGATATAGGAAAGATCCGCCCAGGAAAGCGAGGCCAAGTAGGAAAGATAAAAGATCATCAACAGCACAGTGCCAAGCGCCACATAGGGATGCAGCGGCGCAAACAGCAGGTCGTGCCAGCGCCGCAAAGACATTTCGCCAATCTGCTTCATGCCCTTAGCGATGTATACATCCCCAAACGTACTACCCAGAACGATGAGGGCGAGCAGCACGTATCGCACGAAGCTCATGCTGTACGCGTGCAGGTGTGAAGGATTGCTTTGATTAGCTTCTTGCATGCCTTAAAAATTCAGTTGAGCAGCTAGATGTGCAGGATATCAGGAGGGTTTGGATGTTTCTTGGTGGGTTGAATCTGTTAATTCGTAACTTTGGAGTCCATGGTCAGCTCTTCCCCGAATCGTTCATAGGCATTGAATTTGTGCTGTGCGTGAGGCGCTCAACTTTAGACTGCGGACTCCGCGAACTTCGAAGGGTAAGCATATTTGCGCGCGTGAGAGTTGATCTCGCGTCGTAGATCCTCCCAGATTGACTCCGGCATGCTGAGGAAAATCTCGACAACCTTTGGATCGAATTGAGTGCCGGAGAATCGTCTGATTTCGCCCCGAGCTGCTTCAACAGTCTGCGCTGCCCGATACGGACGATCAGAGGTAATGGCGTCCAGCGTGTCGGCCACCGCGAATAGCCGCGCTCCGATGGGGATTTCGTCGCCGACCAGCCCTCGTGGATAGCCGCTGCCATCGTACTTCTCCTGGTGGGAGTAGACGATTTCGGCCGCGTCGGCGAGAAAGGGAATTTTTTTGAGCATGTGATAGCCGCGCGCGCAGTGCTCGCGCATGATCATCACTTCTGTTTCCACGAGCGCTCCGGGTTTGCGCAGAATGGCATCGGGAATAGCCATCTTGCCGATATCGTGCAGGAAGGCGCCGCGAGCAATCACTCGTATTTTTTCGCCGGACATACCCATTTTTCGTGCCATCGCGATGGTGAATGCCGTAACCCGTTTGGAATGGCCTTCAGTCTCGGCATCTTTGAGGTCGAGAGCGTCGCCGAGCGCTTCCAGAGTAATGTCATATGAGCGCTCCAAGTCCGCCATGGTCTGGCGCAGTTGCTCGGTTCTCGCGGCAACCAGAGACTCCAAATTTGACTGATATGCGCGGTTTTCGAGGCGAAGTTTGCGGTGTTCCAACGCGCGACGCACCATCGCCAACAACTGTTCGCGCTCAAAAGGCTTTAGAAGATAGTCGTAAGCACCATTGCGAATGGCGGCCAGAGCCACAGAAATATCGTGGACGGCGGTAACCATGATCGCCGGCATGTCTGGATAGCAGTCTTGAACTTGATCGAGAAGGGCGATGCCGTCCATTTCCGCCATCATCAGGTCGGACAGCATCAACTGGAACTCTTCGCCGGAGCCCAAAATCTCGAGTGCCTCCTTGCCCGAGGCGGCTTGCAGTGTGGAATACCCGGCATTCGCCAACATAGACGAGACGATCTCGCGTATTGCTTCTTCGTCGTCAACGACCAGGATTCGTGCCGATGTCATCGCTTGTTGTGAGTGCCGGGTGAGAGCGCATTGATTCTAAACACATCAGTCAAGTTTCGGGCTCAAGCTTTTCACCAAGAGGCCACCAAAAGTAACCCTGAGCTACTTTCAGAACGCAGTTAATCGGTACTCAGCATGCCTGTGTTGGACTGCTTGCAGCGCTCAAGGTCCAAATTCGCGGCGCTGTAGCGCCATCAGGAGTCACCGGATTCGTACTCCTCTGGACTTAATGCAGCTTGCGAAAGCAGTTGATCGCAAACGAAGGCAGTGTAAGCGTTACATCCACTACAGCCATCCTCACGACCAAATATGGAAGGCAGATACCACTTTTAGGTCAAGTAATACCCTGTGGAAATCTGCCTTTTAGGGCGTGATCATGACTTCTTGGAGTAAATTTGCGCTTACCTTAGGCCGCAAAGACACTGGAAGGAGACCAGATTAACGGAGCTTGCGAGCTAATCCGACAAAGTTTGCGCGCTGCACTAAACCAGAGTCGTTCCCGCAGCTTTGGATTGGCGATTTAACTGCAATCACTTCAAACGAATCGCAAAGTCAACAAATCCCAACGCCAAAAAAGATAGAAGCAGAGGCCCAGGAATGTCGAGTCGCGTGGACGGAATCCAGCTAGCAGCGTTTCTCCCGATTGTTCAGCATGCTGAGCAGAGTTCTGCCGACCACTACAAGGACATCTTCGAAGGCAACCGTCATCGCGTGTATTCGCTTTCGTATTACATGACGGACAACGAGCTTACAGCCGAAGACGTGATGACAAATACGTTTTGCCGTGCTTTTGCGGCCAGTCACAAGCCGAGTGCGGAAACCATCGATCGGGCGCTAGTGACTGAACTGCGCGAACTCACTCCGATCGGCAATCTCACCATAGAGTGCCAACCAGCAACGCAGGTGAGCCAGGTCCGCCGAAACACGCGGCGTGCCGATCTGGAGCGCGCGGTGGTGCAACTGCCGTCCACCGAACGCCTCATTTTCCTGATGCACGATGTGGAGAACTACGAGCACGCGCGCATCGCCCGCACAATTGGGATCACCGAGGCAGAATCCAAAGCTGGATTGTTCAAAGCTCGCCTTAAATTAAGGGAGCTATTGGCCAGCTAACCGCGGCTTAGTTGCCGAGCGTCGAAGTTCTTTCTTTAATTAGCCACTCTTGTGTCTCTGCTCGCGTTTCCGTTTTGCCCAGCCTTCTTTCACGACCTGCACGCCGCGTCCAATTGCCAGCGAATCTGCGGGAACATCGCTTGTAATGCAGGAGCCGGCACCCACATAAGCTCCCTGTCCAATCTTGATTGGAGCCACCAAGGTTGAGTCGCTGCCCACGAATACGCCGTCCTCGATGACTGTTTTGTACTTACTTACACCGTCATAGTTGCAGGTGATGGTGCCTGCGCCGACGTTCACTCCAGCTCCAATTTCGGCGTCGCCGAGATACGTAAGGTGGTTGGCCTTGGAGCCGCGACCGAGCCGCACCTTCTTGGTTTCAACAAAGTTGCCCACATGTGCGCCCTCGCCAATCTCGCTCCCGGGGCGAATATGAGCGTAGGGCCCGAGGACGGCTCCGGTGGCGATAGAACTGTCATCCACAATGCATCCTGGACGCACATTCACATCCGCAGCAATCCGCGAATTGCTGATCACGCTATAGGAGCGGATTCGGCAGTTTTCCCCAATCGAAGTTGCGCCAAGCAGTTGAACAAACGGCTCAATGGTAGTGTCGGCGGCGATGCGCACCTCCTCATCGATCACGCACGTCTCGGGACGGAAAATTGTGACGCCTTGTCCCATCAATTCCCGCGCCTTGCGCAAACGCATACGAGCATCGAGGCTGGCCAGCTCGGCAATGGTATTGCCGCCCAAGACTTCATCGGCATCCTCGGAGCGGATCGCCATCACTTTCTGACCTTCTGCAACCAACAGCGCGGCCATATCGGTGAGGTAGTACTCTGCGTGAGGATTATCGGTGCTCAGCCGATCGATATTGGCGAACAGCGGCTTGGAATGAAATGCATAAAAACCGGAATTGATCTCACCAACATTGGACTGCTCCGGACGAAGCGACTTCTGCTCCACAATCGCAGCTACGCGGTCGCTCGAACCCTCTCGAAAGATCCGCCCATACCCAGTGGGATCCGCTGGATTCGCCGTAAGGATCGTCATAGTTGCGTGCTGGGCCACGTGAAAATCGCGCATGCGGCGGATGGTTTCAGAACGGATCAGCGGAGCATCTCCCGACAACACCAGAAAATCGGAATACTGCGCGAGTGCTGTGCGGGCGCTCTGGATTGCGTGTCCGGTGCCGCGCTGCTCTGTTTGGACAACGAAATTGATTCCGGTTTGTGCCACTGCGGCGCGCACGCGCTCAGCTTCGTGGCCGATAATCACGTAAATATCCTGCGCCGGAACCACCTCGGCGGCCGCGCGGATCACATGTGCCACCAGCGGCTTGCCGCCCACTTCATGCAGCACCTTCGGCCGCTTTGATTTGAGCCGCGTGCCTTTGCCGGCAGCCATGATGGCAATGGCAAAATCCTGCGATGACATGCGTTTTATGTTACACGGAGAAAAAGCTGGAGCTGTCCTCAGAACTCGCGACATCACTCCGGAGGGGAATCGTTGAAATGCCGACTGCTTTCCGAATGCATCTCAATCGGGTAGCCTTTTGTCTGGAAGCCAATCTCCGAACGCTCGCCAATGAACGTAGCCCGACCTATTTTTCCAACCGAAGCTGACCGCCCGCCGCACGATACCCGCTTCGCCCACCTCGCCGGATTGCGAGCTGTTGCCATGCTCGAGATGTTTAAGGGGCTGCTGGCCATCGCCGCCGGCATCGGTCTGTTCACGCTGTTGCACAAGGATATCGGCGACATAGCCGAGAGCATCGTCGAAGCCCTGCATCTGAATCCTGCGCACCGCATGGCGCAAGCCTTTATCCAGGCTGCAGATAATGTCAGCGAGAACCGAATTATCGCCTTCGCCTGCGTCGCCTTTCTTTATTCAGCTATTCGCTTCGTAGAAGGTTATGGCCTGTGGAACGCCCGCGTCTGGGCGGAGTGGTTTGCCATTCTCTCTGGAGCGGCATACCTGCCATGGGAGATTGTAGGGGTCGTTAAGCACCACGGTCACCCATTTCGCTGGGCCGTCCTGGTCGTGAACATTTTCGTCGTGCTCTACATGATCTACGTCCGATGGGACACGCTGAAGGAAGGCAAGAGGTTAGAGCGAACAGGAGAATAAGGGGGGACAGGGAACAGCCGGAAGTTCCCCTCCCGCTCTCGCCTGTCCCCTCGCAACCTAGTACGGTATCGGCGTATTCCGATCGACTCGCAGCCTCAATCCGCATTCTGCCGGAAGCTGCACCTGCTTTCCTTTGGTTGCCAATACTAAGCCACCGCCGGTGGCGGTTCCCACAGCGAGTCCCCGAAGCGGCGGACCGAACGTGCCAGTGAGGCCAGCACCGGCGCCGATTCCAGGAGCTGGGCCTGGTTGAGGTCCTTTGCTCGATGCTGCGTTGACCGGCTTCGTGTTGTGGACGGAAATCAGCGTGGCGCTCAGCGGAATGTCAGCTCCATCGGGCAGCTGAATATCGGTGAACCGAAGATTCAGGTGACCCATATCCTTGATCGCTCCGGCTAACTTCTCGTCGGTCGACTCACTGATCTGGCCATTGAGTTTCGCTCCAATCGGCACAGTCACATAGCCACTCGAATCGCGCACCGGAGTGTTCACCGTAGCGGTAAAGCGATCCCCGACTTTCGCCGTCTTGGTCGAGAGCGGAGTATCCAGGGTTGCGCGGATTTCAGTGCCATCTTTGAGGTAACGCGGTTCGGAGCTCGTCTGTGCTGCCTCCGGCTCCGGAGCCTTGGCCGTGGGCGCTGGAGCTTTGCTGTCAGGAGGCATTTCAGGCATCTGGTCTTGGGGCCGCGCCGCCTGCTGCTGAGCCGGAGCCGCCGCCGGCGCGGGGGCTGCCTGGTCAGTGGGAGTAGTTTGTGAATCAGTGGGTGCAGTTTGTGAAGTAGTAAACACGCAAGTAGAGAGAACCAGCGTGGTCAAAAACAGGGCGGTGCGCATAATGGGGGTCCCGATCCTTCAGCAGCTTAGAATCAGCGAATCATGATGCAGGTTGGCCCACGCTGGCGCGCATCGGCGCGGGGCGGCCGCGAGGGGTTTGGGGACAGCCACGGTTACTCATCAGGTATCCCCTTGGTAACGAATGGCAATTACGATTGTGATTTGAATCCCACCTCCGATGTTCATACACTCCCTTAACCAAATGCCAGCTCCACCCGTCAATGCGGGACCCAGAGTCCGCCGCTCCCAGCGGTTCAAGGTGAACTTCGCCATTAAGTTGTTCACCGTCGTGCAGCATCGCAGGTTGATGCTTCAAGGACGCAGCCACGATCTCTCCGAAGACGGCATGGCGATCTATATTCCGGCCGAACTTGCAACCGGACAGACGGTCCAGATTGAATTTGTCGTTCCCGATTCGCAGCAGCGCCTGGGGATAAGCGCGATCGTGCGCGACTGCGAAGGATTCCGCTGCGGAGTTCAATTCGACCAGCTGAGCACCACGGAACACAAGGCATTGGAACAATGCTGCGAGCGCCTGGCCGTAGCTTCAAGAGCCTGACCTTCCCCTCGTCCCTACCATTCCTTTTATTGCTGGAAGTCCCGCTCCTTACTCCACCAGATCACGCCATGATCCGACGCGCGTGAGCCCCTTTTTCCAATAACAGGGAAATTAACAGGCAGTTTTCGTGATTCCCGCAAAAAAACCGCGTTTTCTGCCCAAATTCCACAATTTTTGCCTCAGGAACAGGGATTAACAGGGAATTTTCAGTTTGTGAGCCAAGCCGTTTAAATGCAGAGTGATAGGAGGAACACGAGGGTGTGGCGAAATTTAACAGGGAATTAGCAGGGAATTTCCCACCACTCCCTTCGCGATGTCATCCTGAGCGGAGGAGCGTCCAACGCGCTTTCTTCAGCGTCGGAAACCGAAGCCGAAGGAGCTTGCGTTGTTTTCAGCTGTTGGCTGCTCACTTCACCCGATCACCCGATTCGGCCGTCATCGCTGAATGCTGAGCGCTGATTGCCAGGTCAGCCCAATCTCATCCGCTCAAACTCAAATTCATTCCGGTTCTGACAACTACACCGGGTAAGATCGTTCGATTCCGTCAAACGTGAGAGGCGAACAGCAATGTTCAAACGTACTTTTCACCTAGTGCTGGTTGCGTGCCTGGTGACGACTACATTGCGGGCAGCGACTGACCCTTTCGTGGGCGATTGGAAGTTCAACCCGTCCAAAAGCCAACTCATTGATGTGATGAAGGTGGAGAGCCTCGGCGGCAACCGGTACGCGTTTGATTTTGGCGGCGGCCCGGAGAAGATCGCGGTTGACGGTACGGATCAGCCGGGAGTTCAAGAGACCATGTTGGCTGTGACCGTTGAGGGGCCTGGCAGCTGGAAGGTGGTGCGCAAGAAAGACGGCCGGATGATGCTTACTGCCGAGTGGAAGCTTTCCCCAGACGGCAACATCCTCAGCGACAACTACACAGAATTCCAGCCGAACGGGTCGCCGTCCACGGTGAACTACCAGTACAAGCGAACGGCCGCCGGAACAGGTTTTGCCGGGACCTGGGAAAGCCCGATGCCGATACCCATGACCGCGGCGTTTGTGCTTCAGATTCGGCCCTACGATGGCAACGGGCTTTCGTTCATCCGCTCCCCGCAAGATACCCGCAACCTGAAATTCGACGGCAAAGATTATCCGGTTGAGGGCCCTGGGCTTGCCAAAGGCTCCACGTCGTCAGCGCGCCGGGTGGACGAGCGCACTCTGGAAGTGGTCGAGAAGGTCAATGGCGAGGTCACGAGGACCGAATGGAGAGAGCTTTCTGCCGACCTCAAAACGTTGACCAGGACCATCCACCCGGTCCGCCAGCATGATCCGAACATCTTCGTTTATGAACGGCAGTAGGAACAAAAGTGGACAGCGCGAGAGGCTATCCCCTTTTACCTGCAGCCAACAGCTAATAGCTAGCAGCCGGCAGCTTCATTTCCCTTTGCCATCCTGAGCGGACGAGGGTCCAACGCGCTTTCTTCAGCGTTGGAAATGCGGGGTCCCCAAGAGCTCGGTTTTGTTCTTGGGTGCAAAAACCGGAGTCGAAGGATCTTGTGCTTGCCGTTCGTCTTTGTCATCTCGAGGCTGAAAAGAGCTCACCACAGAGCATCCTGAGAATCACCGAGGAAAGCTAAACCGCCACCGAGCTACTACCTGTGGTTTTGTCGGCTGTCCCCTGCAGTCTCTTTGCGATATAGTCACCCACCTCAAGAAAATGGAGGACATCATGGCTGACAACGTGGTTTTAGTAACCGGTTCCAGCACCGGATTCGGCCGCCTCATAAGCGTCACGCTAGCGCGCAGAGGCTATGTGGTTTTTGCCTCAATGCGCGACGTCGCCGGACGCAACCGCACCAACTCTGCGGAGCTCGAGCAGCTAGCGCGCAACGAAAATCTGCGGCTGCGCGTAGTCGAACTCGACGTCACCAGCGACGCGTCGGTGGACCAGGCAGTTGAGCGCGTACTCAGCGACGCCGGCCGCATCGACACCGTGGTAAACAATGCCGGCATCTTCTATTCAGGGCTGGTGGAATCGTTCACCCTGGAGCAGGCAAAACAAATCTTCGAGACCAATTTTTTTGGACTGTTACGCGTAAACCGCGCGGTGCTGCCGCACATGCGGCAGCGGCGAAGCGGATTGCTGATCCACATCAGTAGCATCGCCGGCCGAGTGATTGCGCCGTCCCTGGGAATCTACTGCGCCACCAAGTTCGCCCTCGAAGCCATGGCAGAATCGCTGCGCTACGAGCTTTCCCAATTGGGGATTGATTCCCTCATCGTCGAACCCGGGGAGTATGCCACCGCCATCTTCGCGAACGCAGCCCAGGCGGCGGACCAGGCGCGAGCCGCCGATTACGGCGCTGTAGCCAACGTGCCGCGCAAGCTCGCCGATGCCCTGGCCAGCACCACAAACGATTCGCAAGAGGTAGCCGATCGGGTACTCGAATTAATCGAGATGCCTGCAGGGACGCGTCCAGTGCGCACCCTGGTGGGCCCTTTGGCCCAGCAATGCCAGCCAATCAACGACGTAGCGCTGCAATTGCAAACCGGCATAATGCAAGCCTTCGGCCTAAGCGACTTAATGACGCTGCTCCGAGCAGAACGCCAAGTCGCGTAAATCAGGACACCCCGCGATAGCGGACGGGTAACAGATCGCTAGAATCGGAAGCGTCTGCGGTAGCGGATGGGCAGCAGGATCGCTGGATCACAACCGCCCGCAGGAGCGGATGGCATGTTCTCGGCCCGCGGTAGCGGTCAGAAATGCGCGGAGCGCGGGGTGGAAGCCCCCGGATTCATCCGGGGGAGCGAGGCTTTCAAGCCTCGCGGCAAACGCGACGATAAATATTGATGCGCTTTAGCGCGGGTGAAACGCTCCTTTGGCGCGCGTGATAGAAATCCATCGCGCTGATGTATCGACGACTCTGCGCACTTTGGTGCCCTCAACAAAGAGATCATAGGCGGGGCAGCCGACTATCGCGTTTCGAGCATCCAGATGTTGCCCGTGGTCTCGCCGTACTCGTACACAATCAGCTCGCCTGTGGGGGACCATTCCGGGCAGCGCACGAATGTATTGGCTGCCGAGTAATTGGTTAGTTGCGTTTCTGCTCCGCTCGCAACCGAGACTGAGAAGATGTTCCATGTGCCTTTGCGAAAGGCTGCGAACGCAATCTCGCGGCCATCAGGCGACCAACTGTATGGCCAGTTCTGTCCTGGATCGTGCGTGAGCATGGTGATCGGCCCCCCGCTGGCAGGCATGATGCCGATATTAGTGGTGGCCCCGGTCTTCACTTCGACAGCCAGCAACTTCCCATTTCGGGACCAGGTCGGCCACCCCACAGGAGTTTGACTGAAGGTAAGCTGGCGAACTTTCTTGTCTTCCAGCGACAGGGACCACACGTTCATAGCGCCGTGATCGTTGGTCTGGAAGGCAGCTGTGCGTCCGTCGGGCGAAGGACGGACGAAATCGAGCACCTGCTGACCTGAGTCGAAAACAAACGTGGCTCTTCCCTCGGCGATGTTCCACTTCCACAGTTGAAGAGAGTCCTTTGTCCACGTCCAGTAACTGAGTTCATTATCGGAAAGCCAGGCCGGGTTCCCTGCTGAGCGTCCAACCGGGATCTGCTGGGCGGTCTTGCTTTGTATGTCTGCGATCCAAACCTGATTGGGCCGGCCGATTTGCGCAACGCCAAAGCAGACCAGCTTCCCGTTGGGAGAGATTCCCGGATTGGTCTTGCGAAGGCGGGTATCCTGGGTAATGGGCTCAGTCCAGGAGCTGTGACCTGCTCTTCCGAATGTGACGGAATACAGGTTGGCGCGAGTATTCATTTGCACGAACGCGAGACGCTTTTCGGGACCGCTGGCTGCGAGGTAGTGTCCGGTTCCGGGAGGCAGGTTGTGCAGGAGACGTGGCGTGCCGTGCGCTTTGCCGTCGGGATCAAGCGGGACTTCCCAAATGCCGGACTCCGCCGTGCTGCCTCCGATGTACCACATGTTTTTGCCATCTCGGCTCAACACCGGGTCGTAGCCAAACAAACCTCGAGCAACGGGTTCAAGATCGGTGCCGTCGGCGCCAATCGTCCACAACATCCAGGTGGACGCAAACAGCACCCGACGATCATCCATAGTCCACTGCGGCGTGCTGTGCCCGAACATTGCCGAGCCGGGTGTATCCGACTCATGCGTGAGCTGGCGAAGAGATCCGTCCGCCACGTTGGCCACCCAGATACACGAACCCGGAGTGGCGCCGGCTTCGGTCTCGATCATCGCGCCGATATCTCCGGATGCGAAGGCGATGCGTGTGCCGTCGTGCGACCACGAAGGACGCGATCCGAAGTCCGTGAGCCGGCGGGCCACTCCTCCCAAAGCGGGAATGATCCAGATACCATTTCCGCCTTTCGAATGGTAAGCGATCCACTGTCCATCGGGCGAGTAAGCAGGCTCGACATTGGCGTGACCATCATTGGTAATCTGCAGCTCCTTGGATTGCGCAGATAGCGGCCGAACATAAATCTCAAAGTTGCCGGTTGCGTCGGAGCTGTACGCGATCGAATTGCCGTCGGGCGAGAAGCTGGGGAAGACGTCCAGGCCGCTGGAAAAGGTTACCTGCATCAACCTTGAGCCGCTCGCAGGCGAGAAGACGAGCCGATGGTCGATGAACTGGCGCAACCCATACATCAGAGCCAAAATCACCACCACGGCAGCAACGGCAAGTGCCGCCAGCCGCGTAAATCGGTGTTGCTGGGACGGATGCGTAGCCGTGGACTTCGTTCTCTGCGGCTCCGGCGCGACCCCGCGGGGCACCTCGCGAATATTCGCGATAAAGCGGTAACCGCGAGTGGGAACGGTCTCGATAAACCGAGGCTGCCGGGTGTCGTCTCCAAGAGCCCGGCGCAGGATGGCGATCTCTCTGGTGAGGGCGTTCTCCGTCACGGACAAATCGCCCCACACTGCATCCAGAATCGGCTGCTTTTCCAATAGGCGGCCGCGGTTCTCGATCAAAAACAGCAATAACTGCAGGGCCTTGGGTTCAATGCTGATGGCAGAGCCGTCGTTCAGGAGGCGAAAGGCCGAGGGGTCCACCCGAAAGCTATCGAACTCATAAATCAGCTGCTTATCTAGAACTTCTGCATTCATCACAAAAAAATCACCACTCCCGAGCGGATCCATCACGACTGACTGCACCGGTCCGTGACATTGCTTCTACTGCGACCCAGGGGAAGCAAGTATGTCACGAGAAACAATCGCTCTCACCATCGTTTTGTTGCTGGCCGTGAACGCATGCCCGGCAGGCGGGACGAATCCCGCGAGTGACCGCCTCCACTTCAAAGTGATAGCAGGTTCCGTAATCGTCGTCCCGGTCCTGGTGAATGGACGTGGGCCGTACGACTTTGTTTTGGATACGGGCGCCGAATCTACGCTCATCGATACAGATCTTGCTGCCCAATTGGCCGTTACCCCGGTGGATCGCATGCGCCTGGACAGCTCCAATGGCAGCACAGTGCTCGCCAGAGCTTTCGCCGACAAGATTTCCGTAGGACCAATGCGGGTGCTGAACTCAGAGGTACTGATCGGTTCCCTCGACGCTGTGCACAGCGTCGATCGACATATTCGAGGAATAGTCGGCCAGAGCTTCTTGAGGCATTTCGACTACATTCTCGACAACGTTCATTCCACCGTTGAGCTAGTGACGGACCCCGGCCAGGCAACTGCAATCCGAGGCATTCGGCTGGACCTTCGGCGAACGCAGGCATTGCCAATTGTGACGGCGACGTTGAACGACTCTTTGCATGCTCATCTGCTATTGGATTCGGGAGCTTCGAATCTCACGCTCTATCGCAATACTGGAACAGTTGCCTGGCACTACCCAGGCGTACTCTCAAAAGCGGAGCTGCGATCGTCTGTGCGGGCGAATCAGGTCGCGATCGGACGAATTCCGTACCTGGAAGTCGCAGGCTATCCTTTCCGAAACATCCAGGCTGCGCTGCTGACCATGGATTCCAACGGCGAAGTAGATGGAATGCTTCCTACGAATCTATTCAGCAAGGTGTATTTCAACAACTCGGAGGCGTACATCATCCTCGCGGGAGAGAGATGAAACGGGATGGGGAACTTGTCCTTCCCCCATTTTGGTTTCATCGGGTGTGCCGCCCGGCTCCATTACCTCTGCCTATAACCGTTATTTCACGGATCGCCGCAACGACTTTTTCCGGGGCTTCCAGCTCGATCTGGTGTCCGGAATTGGGAACAACGATTTGGCGGCCATGCGTGGAGAGCTTTGCCATCCGGGCCTGTTGTTCCTCATGTTCTTTCACGAGCGAAGCTGTCAGCGGTCCCTGGTAGTCATGCTTGCTCTTGTCCCGCGCGAGAACAACGAGCGGTACGCTGCCGAGCGGATGTTCCTGCGCTTGATCCTGCGCATACACTCTTGCGGAAATTTCCGCCATATAGTCGTCATCCTGGGCATAGTTCTTGGGCTGCTGCAATGCCCATAACCGAACCCGCTGGGCGTATTCGGGAAGTTTGTCGTAAGGCGGATCAATTTTCGGATTGCGAATGTACTGCTTCACAAACGCTTCTATTTTCTGTACCTCGTCAGGCGTCAGACCGTCCGCTGCAGTCGCTTTCGTCCGAGGAGCAGGTATTGGTCGATTCTTAGCCTCCAGGCGCATCCGCTTCATGGCTCCGTTGGTGAAGAGCTGTGCATCTTCGCTGTAGGCATCGACCAGAACAACTCCCACAACTTCCTTGGGATGTTCCTCAGCAAAGATGCGGACGACCATGCCCCCAAGCGATTGACCAACGACCACGTAAGGTCCGCGTTCGCCGGCAGATGTTAGCAGGCGATGAAGATCAAACGCTTCCTGGTCCATAGTGCGGGGCTTCGGGCCAAGATCACTCCAGGCAGCTCCGCTACGGTCGTAAGAGCAAACGCGCGTGAAGGCTGCTACCTTGGATTGCACCAAAGACCAATCCGTAGAGAAACCACCTGCACCAATAGACAGAACAACTGTAGGTTCACCCTTGCCCGTGCAGTCAAGATGAAGCTTGTAGCCGCCCAGATCAATCATCCTCCCGGTGGGCGGCGGCGCTTCTTCATTCTTGCTCTTCTGAGCAGGGGCGGTCCCTGCCAAAGAGCCGATGAATAGGCTGATCGCCGTGGCAAAAATCAAAACTATCTTTGAAGCCATATCAGAATGATCGACGACGATCCGCGCTCGTGAGCGTGCCCGAGTCCTCTGAGATTAGTTGGGCAGGAACTCGTCCATAAGACGCTTGAGCAGCGCATTCATTGCTTCCGAACCGTGCTCTCTGATGTAGCGAAGCTCGGCCGTTCGCACTGGATTCTCCCGTACCCCTGCCTTTAGCTCAACTCGTGGAGCCTCCAACTTGAAAGTCGGTCTTCGTTCTTGGAGGCGAATGAAGTCCGCAGAGAAGGTTTTACCTTGTTCTAGCTCTTTGCGTGCAGCGCGTAGATTTTCGACTCGGTTATCGAGGTCGTAGAACAGGTGTAGAGCCTCAAGCGCACGGCACGAATGCGCTAATTGAGCATCTGGCCCAATGGTGTAAATATTGGGCATCGTCCAGATCGTCTGATTCCAGCCTTGTGACCAATACAGCTTTGCTGTGGCGTATTGAAGGTCGTGCAGGCTGTGGAGTTCGCTCGCAGTGATGATCGCTTCATCCGGCGCACTGATCTCGCGAGCGTAGTCGTTCCAAATTGCTACAATCCGATCCTCTGGAATCGCCTGCGTCGGATCAATTGCAGAACGGTACTCGACTCGTGCCAAGCGGTGACGTGCGCCGTGAGTCGCCCACGGGGGCGGAAGCTGGTCTGCGAACAGCTTCGCGATCGAATCGACTAAAGCTTCGGCATCGGATTCCGACCTGATGTTTCCTGCTAAGTCGTTAAGCCGAACGGCTTCTTGATGATGCTTTTGGGCTGCCTCGGCGGCTTCACGTCGGAAGCGTTCCGTCTGTTCGGGTTTGGCTGGAGCTTGATAAAGCAATGCCAGCGCAAGGAACACAAAGCTAAAGTAGCTGATCATCGCGCAGACATTTTACTAGCTCGGTCGCGGGAAACAGGGGATACGCGGGAAACAGAGGACAACTGGGACGGAACGTTTCCCATGTCGGAACTCAGAAAAGCGAAAACGTTGCGTCTTTCCCCGCGTTTCCCAAGAGCAACAATCGGTGCAAGCTGAAGGCCACCCGGCAGGTTAAGGAATCCTGTGTTTGGTTAGTTCAGTGCGGGCAACCTCAATATAAGTCCAGCTACTCTGATTTCCATTGAGCCTGCAGGTGGCTCTATGGCAAAACATTTTCTCGCAAGCGTCTTCGTATCTCTCACCTATCTCACCTATTTCAGTATGCCGGTGCGCGCACAGCAGGGCGCCTCGCCGCGTCCGATGTCGAGCTTCGACCGCGAGCGTGCGCAATTAATGCTCCAGGATGTCGCCAATGATGTTCGCAAACACTACTACGATCCTCATCTGCACGACATTGATTGGAATGCGAAGGTACAAGAGGTAAAGGCGAAGATCGCCAATGAGACGACGCTAAACATGGCCTTCGCGCACATCGCAGCGTTGCTCGATACCCTCAACGATTCGCACACGTTTTTCCTGCCGCCGCCACGTCCATATCATGCCGAATTTGGATGGCACCTACAGATGATTGGGGATCACTGTTTCATCGTCCGCGTTCGCCCGAACAGCGACGCCGAAGCCAAGGGCCTAAAGCCGGGCGACGAGTTGCTCGCGCTTAATGGGTATCATCCAAATCGCGGCAATCTTTGGAAGATGGAATACGCGTTCGCCATTTTGCGTCCGCAGCCCGGCTTCCATCTTCACGTAAAAACTCCGGAGGGCGAGGAGCGGCAGGTCGATGTCGCTAGCATCCTTCGCCCAATTCCGCACCTGACCGACTTAACCAATGCCAACACTTGGCAAAACATGGAACTCGGGTTTGAAGACGAAGAAGATTCGCTGGCTCCGCAGTTCGCCGAGCCCTCTCCGGGTATTGCGATAGTGAAAGTTAATGCGTTCTTTCTCGACGAAGGGCAGGTAGAGAAGATTGTTTCACGCGCCAACAAAGCCGGATCGCTGGTGATCGATCTGCGCGGGAATTCCGGAGGAGCAGTCGATAGCATGAAAGACCTTCTTGGCGCGATGTTCGATCATGAAGTGAAGATCGGTTATCGCGTCATCCGCAGCGGCACTAAAATACTCGCAGCAAAGGCGGGCTTTGGACATTCTCATTTCCACGGAAAGCTCACAGTGCTGGTAGACAGCAAATCGGCATCCGCGTCGGAGATTTTTGCCCGAGTCATTCAATTGGAGAAGCGCGGCACTCTCATCGGCGACCACAGCGCGGGCGCGGTGATGGAATCCATGCAATATACGCACCATGTCGGTACCGACATGGTGACCTTCTATGGCGCGTCAATCACCGAAGCCAACCTCATCATGACGGACGGTAGCAGCCTAGAACACACTGGCGTAGTTCCAGATGAGCTCGTTCTGCCGCAAGCCGCGGACCTGGCAAGCGGACACGACCCAGCACTTGCCCGAGCGGTAGAACTGTTGGGAGGCAAGCTGAGCGCCGACGAGGCAGGCAAACTATTTCCGTATCGCTGGGCCAAGCTTCAGTAGAGAATGGTTGGCACACCCGGCATAACAACAGGCAAGGCAGGGTGGCCATCCTTGTTCCCACTATAGAACAGCCATGGGGAGAACTGGGGACAGACGGAGCGTTTCCTCATAATTTCGAAGAGAGCTAACGTCCCGGCAAAAATTAAAAGCGCGATTCCTCGATATCCTTCTCTCCCACCCTCGCGCAAACACCGCGCGAGAATGGGGCACCTACAGCTTGGAATTCTCAGCAGAAAAGCAGGCCATTCCAAGTGGCAACAAGGCTGGGCCACCCAGCCGTTCGTATCGCTCTCGGGGCCGAGTTCCGCCATGTGGCAGGAACAATCCTCGGCGATGGCGCCAAACTCCTGGTCGGCGGAGCATGCATCGGACTCCTTGGGAGCGTGGCCACAGCCCGCCTGATTCGCGAGCAGGTCTGGCAAGTCTCCCTGTTCGATCCCCTGTCGTTCATTCTAGTGGTTCTCATTCTGGTGACAGCGGGTCTAATGGCATGCTTCTGGCCGGCGCTCCGCGCCGCCCGCTTAAATCCCATGGTTGCGCTGCGGCATGAGTAACGGCACGTCAAAGAAATCGAAGCCTGGAGATAACCGAAATCTGGGAAGACGGAACGTTTCCCATTACAAGAAATGTACATACAAGAAATGGGGACAGCCTGACGTGCCCCATTTAGAAAAGCAACTCAGCACAAAATACGGCAGATCAGGCTGTCCCACTTTTCCTAGTGGCCGATTGCCTGCGTGTGACAAGACGGAAGCCAGAGCGCATGAAGCGAGTAAGCTAATGAGATTATGGTGAATAGGAAAGAGGTTTCTGCAAAGTCAGCCGGAAAAGTTTCGCTCGGAGGCGAGCTTTCCGTCCATCGCCTTGGGTTCGGAGCCATGCGTCTCACTGGGGAAGGCATCTGGGGGCCTCCGCGCAATCGCGATGGTGCGCTCGCCGTTCTGCGCCGCGCGGTAGAGCTGGACATCAACTTCATCGATACCGCCGACTCTTATGGTCCCAACGTAAGCGAAGAGCTCATTGCCGAAGCCCTCTTTCCTTATCCCAAGGGACTGGTCATTGCGACCAAAGGCGGCTGGAATCGTCCTGGCCCAAATCAGTGGACGCACAACGCGACTCCTGCTCACCTCCGCGACGCAGTGGAAGGGAGCCTCAAGAGATTAAGACTCGATCGCATCGACGTCTATCAGTTGCATCATCCCGATCCGATCGTGTCGCTTGAGGCGTCGATTGAAACTCTGGCTCAGCTGCGAAACGAGGGCAAGATTCGCCTGATCGCATTGTCGAACGTCACTCGGGAGCACATCGAGCGTGCGCGCAAGATCGTTCCCATCGTATCTGTGCAGAACCGCTACAGCTTTGCCGATCGTGAATGGGACTATGTCGTGGACTACTGCGAAACGAATGGAATCATATTCATTCCGTGGTTCCCGCTCGGAGCAGGCAAGGTAGCAGGCGACATGCTCAACAGAATCGCTGAGGCGCATCAGGCAACAGCGAAGCAGGTTGCCTTAGCCTGGCTCCTGCGACGCTCCCCGCTCATGCTTCCCATTCCGGGAACCAGCTCAGTCGAGCATCTCGAGGAAAACGTCGCCGCTGCCTCGCTGCGGTTGACTGACCAGGAGTACGAGAGCCTCGCGGGCGTTCCACAGTTGGTTGCATCGCGGTAGACCACCGGAGTGCCGCGATCCTGATACGAACCGGCTGCTAAGCAGCTTCGTCTCTTCTGTGGGATAGGAGGTCCGAAAACTAGGGGACGGGACGCCGTATCACTTTTTGCGGTAATCATTTACTAGCCATGCCAGAAAGAGCCAGCAGATGAGCCAGCCTATAGGCAGTTCTCTCGCTACAGAGACAAAAGCGGCCAGGATGAAGACGGCTACAAGCGCCCATTTCCAATTTGTCGCGGTCTCCATCGCTGCCCTAATCTATCATTTGTGTACTAACCACACGTCGTAGTCTTTGCGATCTACGATACCAACAGGTTCACCCGGATTGACTTTTGACTGGCTGGGTGGCCCACCCTATTCCCATTGCGGACCTTACTTTCTGACTCCCACAATCTGGGTGGCTGGGTGGCCGACCCTATTGCGGACCTTACTTTCTGATTCCCACCCACAGCTTGGAATTCTCAGCAGAGAAGCATGTCCGTTTCATAATGGGAACAAGGCTGGGCCACCCAGCCATGCAGCAGCGACACCAAATTGCAAAGCCCTCATTGATTTCGTCTTCGTCTCTCCGCCCGGCGCCCCCGCCCTTCAATTCGCTTGTAGTTGATGAAAGCACAATGAGGATGCCCTAGCTCCGCGGTTTGACAGAGACGCCTCTTCAACTCACGCACAATATAATCCGACTGCAATAGAGGTTGCATTCATGCTGTTAGCCCAGCCTTGGTGGGTGAATCTGCTGATTCTCATCCCGGTTGTCTCCTTTTATTTTTGGTGGCGGAAAGGACTGGCGATCGAGTGGAAGACGCTCGTGGCTGCCGCTGCGTTTGCGGCGGCATTTGGCTTCGTTGAGGCTGCGTGCGTCGATTATCTGCGCGGCAACGTTTCCAGCTTGCAGTCGCTATCGATTCAGCCGAGCGACATCGCGAATCCTCAGGCTCTGCACATCCTGCCCGCCCGCTTGCTGAAGACGGAGACCTTTCGCGAAGCGGCCACCATAATAATGCTCATCGCGGTGCCATTCCTTGGCGCACCCAGGGCGAGAGAGCGATGGGCGCTGTTTCTCTGGTGCTTCTCAATTTGGGACCTGGTCTATTACGTCGGCCTGTGGGCGACGATCCACTGGCCGACATCGCTGCGCGACATCGACGTGCTTTTCCTCATCCCGAAACCATGGTTCGCGGAGCTCTGGTATCCGGTGCTGGTGAGCGGAGCAACCGTATCAGCGGTAATGCTCGGGGCGCAGCGAACGTCGCGCAGGCATCTACGAAGAACTTTTGCCAAGTGAGCTCCGCAGGCCCCGAAGCAGGAAGCCAATCTGGTAATCAGGTTCCAGGGACGGTGAAGTAGGGGGATAGGTAATGGCAGCCAGCGGGTCACCATATGATCCCTTCTGTAAGCGCGAGGGGATCACCAGATATGACTTACGTTCGCTTGCTGGAAGTAAACTCTGCCAACTTCGCCAGCTTATCCCGCGCCCTGCCGGAGTCCAACGATTCAGCGGCGAGCGGCATGGCCTGAGAGATGCTATCTGCGCGTCCCGCGACCACCAGAGCCGCCGCGGAGTTCAAGAGCACAACATCACGTCGCGCAGAGCGCTCGCCGTCGAGAATTCGCCGAATGATCTCCGCGTTTGCTTTGGTGTCGCCGCCCTGGATCGCCGAAATGGGAGCGCTGCGCAAGCCAAATTCCTCAGGCGTGATGTCGTAGGCGCGAATGTCGCCATTACGCACCTCGGCCACGTGAGTCGGACCGGTGATGGTGATCTCGTCGAGTCCATCTTTTCCGTGGACCACTAGCGCGCGATTGAGGCCGAGCATCTGCAATGCTCGCGCCAGCTTCTCTACCAATGAGGACGAGTAAACACCAACCACCTGCGCCGAGGCATGCGCGGGATTGCACAGCGGACCAAGAAGGTTGAAGACGGTTCGCAATCGTAGATCACGGCGTGCAGGCTGAACGTACTTCATCGCCGAATGCATCGACGGGGCAAAGAGGAAGGCGATGCCCACTGCTTCCAGGCATTCGGCCACGCGAGCCGGAGGTAACGTGATATTGATTCCCAGCGCCTCCACCACGTCAGCCGATCCACAGCGCGAGGTGACGCTGCGGTTGCCGTGTTTGGCGACGCGCACTCCGGCGCCGGCAACCACGAGCGCGGTGGCGGTAGAGATGTTGAAGGTGCCGCTTGCGTCGCCACCGGTGCCGCAGGTGTCAATGAGCGCATCGCGCTCCGTGCCGCTCACATCCAGCGCGAATTCGCGCGTATTCAACGGAGCAGCAGCTTTGCGGATCGCCTCGGCGAATCCGACGATCTCCTCGACGCTCTCTCCCTTCATGTGCAGCGCAACGAGGAGCGCAGCGATCTGCGCATCGGTCGCACCACCGCTAAGAATTTCGGACATTACGTCGCGCGCCATCTCGCGGGAAAGTGATTCGCGATGGTTCGCCACCTGATGCAGGGCTTCGATGATCATGCCGCGTGCTTCCAAGCTAAATCAGTACGGAAATGCCATCAACCAGCAGGCATTGGGAGCAGGGATGAACCCACAGAGGACACAGAGGCGCACAGAGGAGATGCAGGGTTGAGGGGCGTGCTGCCCGCAAGAGCTCTCCGAAAAGACAGGGTATTTCCAGCGATTTGGGCTGTAATAGCAGCAGTTCAAACCGTTTGCAGCAACACAAAGACCTTCCGGTCCATGCCTGGCCTGCCCGAGTTTCCTCAGTGCGCCTCTGTGGTTACCGTTCCGGCGCGACAGCAGCACTCTCCCCGTCAGCCTGGGTTAAACTCGATAGATGCGGGTCTTGGGAATCGATTGCGGTACCGAGTACACCGGGTATGGCGTGGTCGATCAGCACCCCGACGGACGTCTGGAGTACGTCGTCGCTGGCGCTATCCATCTCTCCAAGCGTGAATCGATGCCCAAACGCTTAACGACCGTCTTCACAGACCTCTCGCACATCATCTATACGACTTCGCCCCAGACGGTTTCGATTGAAGAGGTTTTTTACTCAGTGAATGCCAAGTCCGCGCTGAAGCTCGGACAAGTTCGTGGGGTCGCCATGCTCGCTGCCGCATCGGCCGGACTGGAAGTTGCGGAATACTCTCCACTCTCCATTAAGTCGGCGGTGGTCGGCTACGGGAAGGCCGAGAAAATTCAGGTGCAGCACATGGTCGCGCACCTGTTGCGATTGCCTGAGCCTCCACAGCCAAGCGATGCCGCCGATGCCTTAGCCATCGCCATTTGCCATCTGCACACTCATGCAACGATCAGCCGCTACGAGGTAGCCGGTCGCGGATGAGCTCTCCACGGCGGCTATTAGCGCTGCTCGCAGTCCTGAGCGTCACCGGCATTCAAGCCTTTGCCCAGGAATCCGATGCCACCATTACATTCAAATTGGTGTGGAAGGAAGCGCAGCCCTCGATGTACTCAGTTGTCATTCATAAGAATGGGCAAACCGAGTACGTTTCCGAAGATAAAGGTTTGAGTCCTCCGCAAGAGCACAATGCTCCCGTTGAGAGCAACGCCGAACAGAACGTCCAATCGCAAGACGCCGCCTCGCAGGACGCCTTCCGCAAGCAATTTCAGGCAAGCGAGGCGTTGCGCGACAAGATTTTCGGATTGGCGGAGCAGGCCAGGTTCTTTAATGGACAGTTCGATTTCACCAAGCACGCCATTGCTCAGACCGGCCGCAAGACTCTCAGCTACTCCGATTCAGCTCACCACGGTTCGGCAACCTACAACTACTCCGAAGATCCCACCATTCAGCAGCTTACAGAGATATTCCAGGGCATATCTACGACCCTCGAAGGCGGACGCAAGCTAGAATTCGACCGACGCTTCGACAAGCTCTCACTGGACCAGGAGCTCAGGAGCCTCGAACAGCTTTCGAGCGACGGACACCTTCAGGAAGTGCAGGCAATTGCGCCGCTTCTGCAGAGCATCGCCACAGACCGAACGGTGCTGCATATAGCGCAAATGCGGGCCCAGCGCATCCTGAAGAAGGCCGGACAGCCCGTTGCGCCCACCCCAGCGGAATAAAACCGCAACTCAGTGCTTCAACTAGTGGTCTAATGTATATAGGAAGTTACGGAGCCAGCCATGTCCAGTACGGCATTGCGCTCGTCCCACCTTCGGTTCGGCCTCGGACCGCTCTCATCCTTAACCCTCATCTTCTTGCTTGGCGCATCTGCGTTTGCTGATTCGCACGTTCGCATCGTTCGCTTGAGTTATCTCGATGGAGATGTAGAGCTGGACAAAGGTGACGGCCGGGGATTCAGCACCGCTTACCTGAACATGCCAGTCACACAGGACTCGAAGCTTTGGGCTCGCGATGGCCAGGCCGAGGTCGAGTTCGAGGACGGCAGCTCGATTCGGCTTACGCCCGACACCATCGTCGCCTTCAACGATCTAAGCCTCGACAACAATGATCGGCGCAATAGCTCTGTCGAGTTGCAGCAGGGAACCGCGTATTTTGACATTCGCCGCCGCGACTCCGATCACTTCCAGCTGCAATTCGGTCGCGAGCAAGTTCAACTGCTTAAATCCGCCCGCTTCCGAGTGGATGCCGACAAGAGCCATTATGAAATAGCCGTCATGAGCGGTGAAATCCAAGTTTCGGGCGCATCCGGCCCTGAAGTGGCGATGAAAAAAGACGAGACCATTCGTCTCGACAACGACGATCCCGATCGCTATTACCTGGCGAAAGGCATCGACACTGAAACCTATGACAGTTGGGACAGCGACCGCGCCAAGTCTCATGACGAACAGGTTGCCACGGCGAATGCGTGGGGAGGGAACAGTCTCACCTACGGCCTTTCCGATCTGAACACGTACGGCAATTATTTTTACGTTCCCGGATACGGCTACATGTGGAGACCCGCATCGGTGGGCTTGGGATGGGATCCGTTTGCCGATGGTTATTGGGTTTCCTATCCGGGCTTTGGATACACGTTTGTTTCAGGGTATCCGTGGGGATGGGCACCATATCGCTATGGATCGTGGCAATTTGTGAATGGCTACGGATGGTGCTGGGCTCCAGGTTCAAATTGGAACAACTGGCAAGCGGTGCCGCCGGTGCGAAACCTACCCCCACGCTATCGTCCACCCATGGCTCCGCGACATGGGCCGCCGGTGCTGGCGATTCATAACGGCGTAGCTGGGCCTGCGCCGCAGCGACAGATTGTGATCGACAATAACTCGCTCGACCATCGCCGTCCGCGTTCGTCGAGGGTGGTCACAGCCAACGGAGAGATCATTCGACAGGGCCAGTCGAGCACTACAGCTCCGGCGCAAGGATTCGTTTCGACACCGACCACGGCTGCTCCGGTCGGCGCTGGAGGATCAGGCGCGCCTGGAGTGGTGATTGCAACACCGGCGCGGCCAACCATTCCACGTGTAGGTGGGGACCGCCGAATGAATGACGACGGGGACGTTTCCCGAGGCGCTCAAGTCAACCAGATGAGGCAGAGTGCTCCCGTGCCGAACGCGGCAGTCGGGGCGCCGAATAACTCGCCGGCTGCAGCTCGTGCGGTAGCTCCAGTTCCGCAGCCGCCAGCGCGAATGGCACCGCCTGCTCGCAGCGAAGGCCGCGCTCCGAGCGCTCCTATGATGAGTCCCAGAATGGAATCCCATGGCTCCCCAGCGCCTATGCGGATGGAGTCACACCCGATGAGCTCATCAGGCGGGATGTCACGATCGATGTCGTCCATGTCCTCCGGGGGCGGTGGGCGCATGTCATCTCCGTCGATGGGCGGCGGCGGCGGCGGACACGCCGGTGGTGGCGGGGGTGGCGGCGGATCATCTCACGGCAGTCATCGTTGATCTGACAATCGTATTGGTTCTGCGCGCGCAGACGCAGCATGCTCGCTCAAATTACCCCGTACACTGCCATTGCAGTGCTTTCATTTCATATCAAATTGTCATCCTGAGCGAAGCGAAGGACCTCCGGCGATGTGTGGGACTTAACTGTCCTTGCGTGGTTTTAAGCGATATCGGTAAAAACCAGGAGAAGGTATTAAGAGAGATAGATTTAGCGGAGGTCCTTCGCTTCGCTCAGGATGACAGAACTGGGTATTGAACGCCTGATGCAGTCAGAAGCCTATAAACAATCCAACAGCTAACTTGCACAAGCCTGCAGTATGCCCATCTATCCGTCAGCTCTCACCCGCCTATAGATTTCCGCCAACTGCTCCAGTGCTAGCGCTTCCGCACGAACGTCTGCCCGCAAACCTGCCGCACGCAGTGCAGCTTTGATTTCAGTCTGTTCATGTTGACCGCGCAGGTTGTTGAACAACGTCTTGCGCTTCTGCGCAAACGCCAGCTTGCAAAACTGCAGAAATTTCCGCGGATCTACTGCCAGCCTGGGCGCTTTCGGCGAGACACGCAGACGCAACACGCTCGAATACACCTTCGGAGGTGGAGAGAACGCGCTGGGCGAAAGCGTAAACAGTCTTTCGACATCTGCAAACAATAACGCCGTGACCGTCAACAGACCGTAGTCTCGCGAACCAGGCTCAGCAACCAAACGATCGGCAACTTCCTTTTGGACCATCACCACAACGGTCTCGATTGATTCGTGCTGCTCGAATAACCGCAGCAGGATGTCTGAGGTTATGTAGTACGGAATGTTCCCGACCACCTTCACACGCGTTCGCGGCGCGCCGCCTGCAACAAGCAAATCGGCCAAAGAAACATCCAGGAAATTTGCCTGCACAATCTCAACGTTCTCTCTTCCGGCGAATGCAGTTTGCAACCGCTGCGCGAGTGCATGGTCGAGCTCGGTTGCAATCAAATGCTGAGCGCGATCTGCGAGCATTTTCGTGAGCGCTCCGCCTCCGGGACCGATCTCGATTACAACCGACTTGCCGATATCCCCGAGCGCCTCGACGATTCGCCGCGCGGCGTTCGCGTCGACTAAAAAGTTCTGTCCGAGTTTTGCCTTCCGTGCTGGACGCCTACTCGGGCGCGCAGCGTTGACCTGTTTATAAGCGGACATTAGACTCGAACTTTTGCCTTTGCCTCGTCGGTTCTCACCTGCCGTAAGTGGAATCGCAGGTTTCCGAACAGCGTCTCTGGTGGCGTTTCTGGGCGACTGGCCGGAGGACAGTGAATCCAAGCCCAAGGAGCTCTGGATGCGAATCACCTTCGCAGCGTCGGAAGGAGTGCCCTACTCGAAGACCGGCGGCCTCGCCGACGTCGTGGGCGCGCTCCCGAAGGCTGTGTCGGCGCTGGGTCACGAAGTAGCCGTATTCCTGCCGCGCTACAAACAAACCAGACTCAAACAGGAACATGTCGTAATCCGGAATCTCACCGTTCCCATGCAGGATTACCAGCTGTTCTGTCAGATTATCGATGGCGGCAAACATGACGGAGTGCAATTCTACTTTGTTGATCATCCGGAGTTTACCTTCCGCGATGGACTCTACGGTGACAGCCGCGGCGATTACCCCGACAACGCAGAGCGTTTTGCCATGTTCTGCCGGGCAGTAATCGAATCTTCCAAGCGCCTCGGAGCGCCCGACGTTTTTCACGTGCACGATTGGCAGACGTCGCTGATTCCAATCCTGCTGCGCAGCCTGTATGCGTACGACATGGATTTCATGCGCACAGGCACGGTCTTGACCATCCACAACATCGGATATCAGGGCATCTTTCCCAATTCGGTAATGCCGAAGATTCTTCTGCCATGGTCGTTGTTCACCATGGATCGTCTGGAGTTCTACGACAAGGTGAACCTGCTCAAAGGTGGGCTAGTGTATGCGGACTACATCACCACGGTGAGTCGCACGTATGCGCGTGAAATCCAAACGCCTGAATATGGTTTTGGTCTTGCTGACACGGTGCGCAAAAAGAGAGATCGCCTGGTCGGCATCGTTAATGGCGTCGACTATGGTGAGTGGAATCCCGCAACCGATCGCTATCTTCCGGCAAAGTTTTCCTCCTCCGACCTGAGCGGCAAATCGGAGTGTAGGCTGGCGCTGCTCGACGAGTACGGTGTGCCCAAGGACAAAGCGGACTGGCCAATCGTGGGCGTGATCTCACGCTTTGCCGCGCAGAAGGGTTTCGACCTGATGGAAGCCGCGCTGCCGCAACTGCTCACGCAAGAACTGGTGTTGCTCGTTCTCGGCACCGGCGAGAGGCACTACGAAGCGATGTTTGCCGCGCTTCATCGCCGTTTCTCTGATCGTTTGTGCGTCAAGATCGCCTACGACAATCGTCTTGCCCACCTTGTCGAGGCGGGCTCCGATATTTTTCTGATGCCGTCGCATTACGAGCCGTGCGGGTTAACGCAGATTTACAGCATGCGCTATGGAACCGTTCCCGTCGTACGTGCAACCGGCGGCCTCGAAGATACCGTGGACCAATGGGATCCCAAGACCCGCACCGGAACAGGATTCAAATTCGCCGGCTACACCGCGCCGGAGCTTCGCGCCGCCATGAGACAGGCGCTAACCACCTTCCCCCGCAAAGACGACTGGAAGCAGTTAATGTTGAACGGAATGCGCCAGAACTTCTCATGGGCCGAACCCGCGGAGGAGTACGTACAGGTATATGAGCGAGCCCGACAATTGCATGGTTGACAGTCGCTTTATATGACCGGCACGGCCGGTGCCGCTTCAGCAGCCAAGAAATCATGACCATCAATCTTTGAACGTTGCTGCGCGCCTCAGGCAGCGGAGCGGATGCCAAGCCTTTGCTCCACCATTCGCTTCAAGGTAAGCGCGTTGAAAGCGGCGTAGCCGGCCTGATCGTTATCGAAATACACGTAGATGCTGCGAAGATGTTTGCTCCACGCGATGACGCGATCGGCCCAAGTGGCCAGGATTTCGTCGCTGTAGCTGCCTTGATACTTTCCGCCGGGACCATGCAAGCGGATATAGGTCCAATCGGCCGTGACCTCGATGGGAGAGTGAAAACCTGCCAATTCGTAGATGCAGAACGCAGCATTGTGTTTGCGCAGCAGATCGTAAACCGGAGGCGTCAGCCAGCTTGGTTCGCGAAACTCAAATGTATAGCTGTGATATGCAGACAGGGCGGCGAGGAACTCCGTCAGGCGGTCCAGATTCAGCCGCCATTTTGGTGGAAGTTGAAAGAGAATGGGTCCCAACTTCTCACCCAGCGCCTCGGCCCTGGGGAGAAAGTTGTTCAGCGCGTTCTCCGGCTCTTTGAGTTTTTTGTTGTGAGTCAGAAATCGGCTTGCCTTAATGGCAAATTCGAAGTTCTTCGGCGTAGCATCTCGCCAGCATCCCAGGGTTTCGATTTTCGGCAGCATGTAAAAGCTGTTGTTGATCTCCACCGAACCGAAACGCTCGTAATAGTAGGCCAGCATCTTCGAAGCAGCAAACTTCTCCGGATAGAATTTTCCTACCCAGTGCTTGTAATGCCATCCCGAAGTTCCAATGCGGATGTTGGCAATCATGTTCTTTGTAGGACGCGCGGCCACTTCGGCGGTGATGCCCGCAGGAGGAATGGTTTCAGAAAAACTTCCGTGGTGCTAAGATTGCCGAGCGCCAAGGGCGCATCCGGTCCGCGGAAAGGACAGAAGTCCACCTTCCTACTACAACTCGTTTTCACGAACTGACTTTCTGCCCGTAAATATGCGGACCTCGGGCTTGTGAAAGGAAGTTCGCCATGCCGGTAAGAAGCCTTCCTCCGAATCCCAGTCTGGAACATCTCAAGTATCAGGCCAAAGACCTTCTGAAGGCACACGCGGCCCACAGTCCCGAAGTGGCACAGCGCCTCAGAGAGTTTCATCCACGTTTCAACCGCGCCACGGACCCTGAGATCTTCGACGCCGACCTCAGCCTCAGCGACGCGCAGCTGGCAATTGCGCGCGAGTACGGATTTCCGAGCTGGGCAAGACTGAAAAAACACATTGAGCAACCGACCCGGTTCGATCGTCTAACGTTGCCGCACCATGAGCGAATTGAAGACCTTACCTTCCGCCGTGCTGTGGACCTTGTCGATGCAGGGGACGTGGCGGGCTTACGCGCCCATCTGCAGCAGCATCCCAGCCTGGTACATCAACGCGTAGTTTTCGAAGGAGGGAACTACTTTCGCAATCCAAGCCTGCTTGAATTCGTAGCTGAGAATCCGGTGCGCCATGGCAGTTTGCCCGCGAACATTGTCGAGGTGGCCAGAGTTATTCTCGATGCCGGCGCGGAGCGCTCCGCGATAACCGAGGCGCTGATGCTTGTCTGTACCGGCAAAGTTCCGCGGGAATGTCGCGTACAACTTCCGTTGATGGACTTGCTCTGCGATTACGGAGCCGATCCTAATACCGCAATACGAGCGGCAGCGTTGCACGGAGAATTCGAGGCGGTAAACGGTCTCACCACTCGGGGAGTTCGGGTCGATTTGCCAATAGCGGCAGCCCTCGGACGCATCGACGAAGCCCGGCGGTGCCTTGCGAACGCGAGCCCGGAAGATCGCCACCTGGCATTCCCCCTGGCAGCAGAGTTTGGCCACGTCGAAGTGGTTCGTCTGTTTCTGGATGCGGGCGAAAATCCCAACCGATACAACCCCGTCGGAGGACATTCCCACACCACGCCGTTGCACCAAGCGGCGGGCGCTGGCCATGAAGACGTAGTCAGGCTGCTCGTCGAACGCGGTGCCAGGTTGGACATGAAAGATATCCTTTGGCACGCAACTCCGGCCGGGTGGGCAAGACACGCGGGCAACACAAGGATTGAAGCCTATCTTCTTGCATACGAGAGTGAAGATGGGAAGCAGGACTAGAGTGGTTGGGCCGAAGCTAGCTGAAGGTCGTGCACCGAGCCTTCAGGCTCCCCTGTAGCAGGTCTGAAGGGCCTGCCCGCCTTGCTGAGTGGCCCGGGTTACCGCATGCTCATCGCCAGCCCTCACTGTAGGGCAGGAGCCATGCCGCCAGAGCAGGTTCGGGCATCGGTTGATCGGGATGGCGGCGGTTCCAGTCGGCGCGCAGTGCGGCGTTCCACCGGCGCATGTCGTGTTCGTAGTTGGCGTTCAGAAACGAGTGCTTGCAAGTGGTGCGGTCAGGTGACTGCCAGCGGCTACCGTCAGTAAAAAGCACGTCGGTGACGCGCACTTCCATTCCGCGAATGCTGCGCCAACCCTGGCCAAGATGCTTTGCCTCATTTTGAGCGGGTTCAATCACAACTCCAGCCTGGTTGGCATTCACAGGTGAATCCGCGACATAGTTTGCCGAAGCCGGATAGCGATTGTTCGCGCCATCTATCAGCGCGACCTCAAAGTGCGAGCGCAACACAGTCCTGCTGCTTTGATTTTGAAACCAAATCACGATGTGTTCACCGCTAAGCAGCGGAATATTTGTGCCCGCAACCGAGGCTTGCACCGGGCACGACGCAGAGACAGCCGCATCCTGGCCGATGCAAGTTGCACACATCAGCATCAGAAGTGCCGCGTATTTGATAACCGATTGCCTGGCAAGAACACGCATTCTCCCGGAGCATATCAGCGCTTTCAAGAGCGGCAATATTACGCAGGTACCCCGGGGCGTTGCCGTCGGTAACCAAAGCATCCGGAGCCTCAAAATTGCGCGCCGAGATCTGCAGAACGCCAGACGGCCCAGCCCCGGACGCCCTTCTCCAGCAGCCGGTTGCAAGACTCACGCGCCGAAACTCCACATCACTCTCTAAGGCCTGTCATCCTGAGCCGCCTTTTGGCGAAGGATCTACGAACGACGTTTAAGTCTGCGTAGGCTATCGCCCTTTTTCATCAGATGTTCGTTGAGACGCCAATTAAGTGCGATCGAGTCCGATATATGCGCCGGAGGTCCTTCGTCCGCCTACGGCGGACTCAGGATGACAGGTCTCGGCGACATGGCTCACAAGAGTGACGATCTCGAAATTTCACCAGTTCGCGAGACGAGGGCGTCCGTCGCTAAAGGCCTGGCCGTTGGTCCCTCCAGAGTTCCAATTGCGGATTTTGTTGTATTCGTCCCTGAATTTCAGCTACTCTGTCCCGCAACTTAGCTGGCGGTAACACATTCTCCAGCACTCCCCAGCCCGACCGGGGCCCTCGACCAGTTTCTTTCTATTCTTATCTTATGCGGCTTCTTGCTACGAGCTGTTTGCTCAAAGAGGCATATCCCGTTTAGTTGTTCCTCTGGAGGCTGGATCATGAACGTTCGTTCGTTTTCGCCAAAAGTTTTGGCGAGTTTAGGGCTACTGGGGACCGTTGCTATGTTGGCCCCTTTCAACTTTGCTCAAGATCGCTCAACCAAAGACGCTATGGAAGTCAGAAACGCGCACGAACCACCTCTGATGGGAGCCCATTGGGCCCGGGAATTCGCCCATACCGCCCGTCGCAACAGCAGTCCTAACATGCTGTGGCACAACGGCGCCATTATGACTTCCTCGGCGGTGACCGTCATTTATTGGGGAACAAGTTGGACTTCATCTAATTCGAAGATTCCTGGACTGGAGTCGTTCTACACCGGTTTCAGCGGATCGAATTACGCGAAAGCTTCCGATGAGTACACCGGCACTAACGGGCAGGTTGGTTCCGGCAATTCCTATGGCGGTTATGTGATTGACACCACGCCTGCGGCAGGAGGGAACCAGACGTCGGCGATCCTGGCTGAGGTTTGCCGCGCGACTCCCAATCCTGTCTCAAATGGTTACTACCCTGTATACACCGACATAAAGCGGGGCAATGCCGGCTACTGCGCCTGGCATAGCTATGGGACCTGTGGAAGCACTCCGGTGCAGTTTGCGTTTTTCTTCAATCTCGACGGCGACCCCGGTTGCGACCCGCAAGACACTCAAACCGGACATCCACAAGGTTTGGCAGCTTTAGCCAACGTGAGCGCGCATGAACTTTCTGAAGCTCGCACCGATCCGCGAAACGGTGGATGGTATGACTCCGCTGGAAATGAAAATGGAGACAAATGCGCTTGGAGTTTCCATGTTCCTTTTGTGACCTTCACTGATGGATCCATTTGGAAATTGCAGGGCGAGTGGTCAAACGCGGCATACAACGGACGTACGGGTTACCCCAATAACTCGGGCCAGCTTGGATGCCTCGATGGGCATTGATTGGTAGCCTAAACATTATTCAGGCGGCCCGAACTACGGGCCGCCTTTTTTATTTCAGAGCCGCAGGATGCGCGAAGAACTGCGCACACCCTGCTTTGCTGCCCTGAGTAGGAGCCAGATCCAGGGTTCTGACTCACTCGGGTTGAGACCCTTGAGTTTTGAGGGTCACCGCTTTCAGCGCATCGACAATTCCCTTACCAAAGAAGCTGTTGTATCCCGTGTTGCCCTGGCAAGTTGCTGTCGGGACAGCGAACTCTGTGGGGCTGCCCTGGACGACGGTATTCGGCGTCGGACAAGGCTGATTATTTGCGCTGATCTGCAATATCTGCTCCACGTGGGTTGGGGACATGTGCGGCTTATTAGGATTGTTGCCTGTGAAGTCGCCGTATTGGCTGATGATGAGCGCCGCCACTCCGGCTGCGTTCGGTGTTGCCATGGAGGTCCCCTGCACGTAGCCGTACAAGTAGCAAGGCGGTGTTCCGCCTGCGCCAGTGCACTCTTCACGGGGATCGGCTGGCGCCGAAGTTCCAGTAGAGGACCACGCGCCGATCAGACGACATAGACTGCCGTGCGGGCACACTGCGCTTCCCGGTACGCCGGTGTAGTCACGAGTTGAGCCACCCGGAGCGGAGACGTCAGTCTTGCCCGTTCCGTAGTTCGAGTAGAACGCCTTGTCGTCGTGATAGCCAGTCGCAGCCACGCCGACCCAGCCGGCGATCTCACCTGGAGCTTCCACGTAATCGCGGAAGAAGTTGCCGTCGCTCAGGTCAAAGCCATCGTTGCCAAGAGCGGCCACGGGAAGAACACCGTTGGATCGGGCGAATTGTGTCGCTCGGTTCAGAAGGATGTAGTCGGCGTGGTCGCAACCATTTGGGTTGGTTTTGCTTCCGCACTTGGGAATGTATCCCCCCAGGCTCGCGGAAAGAACATCGAAGTGCTTCAACCCGGCATAGATTAGAGCTTCATCGGTCCAGAGGAATTGGCCATGCCCGGCGAAGTTCAGTACCTTGCCCTCTACTAGAGTGACATTCGGCGCTACGCCGGAGATGCCTACGACGTTGATGGGCGCACCAACCGCGCTGATGGTCCAGGTGCCATGGCCGTTGAAATCCTGGATGGTCGGTTCGGTGGGAACGAATGAGATGCTGTCCGCGACGTCGAGATTTTGCGCGACATCAATGTGCGTCTGGTCAGCCCCGGTGTCGATTACAAATACACGCACGTCTTTTCGCCCCTGCTGGAGGGCATAAGAGCCAGACAGAGTGGCATTCATTTTCTTCTTGTCCCATTGCTCCGAGCCTAGCGAGTCAGGCATGGGTTGAGTATCTGAGCCGGTCGGTGAATACGTGCCACCATTGTCAGTGGCGCTGGTGATAGTGGGCTCGTTAACCGGGTCGATCAACTTGGTCTCAGTGGCGCGATCGGCTCTCTTGACCGACGCGTCTTTCGCAATGTCGGTTGCAAAGTTTGGATTGCTGGACTCGACGCCTATACCGCCAATCAGCGGAAGGTGAACTGTGATTTTTCCGCCCGCAGAGGCGACGATTTTGTCGACGTTGGCTGGAAGAGAATTTTGTGAGTTAAATGCGACTACCCACTGCATTACCGGTTGTTCAGCACTCGCCATTGTGACGAGGGTCAGGAACAGCGTTGTCAAAGACAAAACGATTCTGTGTGGCGCACGGCAACAGCTCATGTATAGCTCCTGGGGAAATTTTGGTGTGAAAGGCCACGCGAACGACGTGCAATGTGACCCGATATATTTTGAACCATTTCGTCCCAGTACAGCGCAGCAGCAGTGCGAAAAATTCGGCCACTCGCGAATAAAAACCAGCAACTCTCGATTGCGGTAGTTTGTGCTCTGGATCAGCGAGAGAATTCTTGCGGAGGAAAATCAAAATGGCACAGGACTTCTCGAAAGGACCATCGTCGGAACGAAATACCGGGCAGGCAAACCAAAACCTAAACTTCCGTTGCTCAGATGTTGGTCCGAAGAGCTGCAACTGGCAAGCTAGCGGCAAAAGCGAGGACGAGATTCTTCGCAAGGCAGAGCAGCATGGCCGAGAGGCGCATAACCTGACCATGGACGATAACATTCGCTCCAAGGTCCGGAACGCTATCCGTCCGCAGGCGGCATAGCAGCTGTCTTGCTCCTGAAAAACGCCCCACGAGACGTGGGGCATTTTTGTATTTCTGAATGTGGATCCGGCCGCCCTCGGCCGGGTGTTTCTTCATTCCATAGGGGTTCATAAACGCAAAAATTACCAGAACCCTGAGAATCGCCAGAGCCGAACGTAAACACTCGGGCGAGGGCGCCCGGATCCACGTTGATCTTGTTCGTAGGCAACAACTCGGGAACCGCTCTAGCCTCTTCCGATCCCTACGTATTCAAAGCCGAGAGAGCGCATCCGTACTGCGTCAAGGATGTTTTTTGTATCGACGATCAGAGGGCGCTTCAGAGCACGTTTAATGCGGTCGTAATCCAGGCTGCGGAATTCGGACCAGGCCGTGCCCAGAACCAGCGCGTCCACTCCTTCCGCGGCCGCGTATGCAGTCTCACAGTAGCGAACCGAGCCATTCAATTCGGCGCGAGCCCCTTCGATAGCCGCCGGATCATATGCGCGAACATGGGCTCCCATTGTCACGAGCTGCTTGGCTATCTGCATCGAGGTGGAGGAAATTACTGAATTGCTATTCGGCTTAAAGGAGAGTCCCAGGAGGCCCACCTGCTTTCCCGAAACGGTCTGGAGGGCGGCTGAGAGCTTGGTCATAATGCGGTCGCAAAGGCTAGTGTTGACTTCGCGGGCCGCACTGAGAATCTTCAGTGAAACTCCGTTCGAGGCGGCTAGCTGCGCCAGCGATTCCATTTCGGCTTCGACGAATGGTCCGCCAAAAGCAGTGCCGGGTTGCAGACACCGCGGAGCGATCTTCTTGTCGAGGCCGAGCGCCAGCGCCAGATCGACCGCGTCGGCGCGAACGCACTCGCAGAGCGTGGCGAGCTCGTTGATGAACGAGATCTTGGTCGCCAGAAAGGCGGTGCAGGCCTCGCGCGCTAATTCAGCGGTTTCGTGATTGGTGACGATTACTGGAACGCCCCGCATGACCAACGGCCGATAGAGCATCTTCATCGTCTGGACTGCGGCATTGGAATCAGTTCCGAGGAGAATGCGATCGGGCCAATTGAAGTCTTCGACGGCGCACCCGTCGGTCACGAAGACTGGGTGCGATATGACCGTAATCTTTGATCCACTCGCGCGCAGGGTGCGTTCGATGCGGGCGGCTGTTCCTACTGGTACGGGGCTGCTGATTACGAATGAATGATTGTCGGAGCAGAAGCGCGCGAGACGCATCGCCGATTCTTCGATTCCATCCTGCCGGTCCTCGGCCAGGAAGATCACCAGGGCTCGGCGGCAGGTGCGCTCTACGTCATAAGAGAACGTCAGACGCCCGGAACGAACATTGCGTCGAACGACTTCTTTCAAATTCTTTTCGTAGTACGGAGTTTCATCGCGAGCGAGGGAGCTGACCCGGGGCGCATCTTCGTGGAAGGAGGTAACCGGAAGCCCAAAGTCGGCCAGGCAGGAAGAGATCACCGTGGCCAGATAGCCGGTTCCATATACCGCGTGATGCATAACTCCTCCTGGAGTCTAGGCAGCCGTTCGCGCGCGTCTGGGGGGAGAGTCCTCTTTGTTTTATGCGGTGTTAGCCAGTCTGACAACGTGCGGGAAGGCCATGTACCGCGGGTCTCGAAGCGGTGGTTTTTGGTAATCCGCTGGAGCGAACCTCGCCGGCGTTGCGGAAGCATCAAGATACAGCCGGAAGCGGCGGTGGGTTGGCAACGATGATAGGTTGATCTGCGCCCGCGAGTAGTACCTTCGTGCTCAAAGAAAGCAGTGCGGAAACTTACAAGTCGACGAAATTCTTGAGCACCTGCAGCCCCACCGCGCCAGATTTTTCCGGATGGAATTGAACGCCGAAGAGGTTGTCGCGCTCTACCGCCGCCGAATATTG
This sequence comes from Terriglobales bacterium, assembly GCA_045808065.1. Lineage (GTDB taxonomy): Bacteria > Acidobacteriota > Terriglobia > Terriglobales > Acidobacteriaceae > Gp1-AA112. The sequence goes on from JBJMGD010000014.1 coordinate 143,666, forward strand.
CCCGGCATACTCGGTTACTGCTACCGTTTCGGGGGTAACTGGAGCGCAATAGGAGTGCGAGTAGTAAACGAACGATCCGGATTCAATGCCCTTGAGCAGCCGAGAATTGCGGAGCTTGGCAATGTGGTTCCAACCGACGTGTGGTACCTTTTCGGCAGAACACCGAAAACGCTCGCAGCTTGCCGGAATCACGCCCAGGCCAGCGGCATCAGGAGCTTCACTGCTGCCAGCCATCATCCACTGCATGCCGACGCAGATTCCCAGGAAAGGTTTATTGACAGCAATCGAGTCCTGAATCGCATCGCGCAACCCTTGACGGTCCAGTTCGGCAGTGGCCGCGAAGTGTCCCACGCCGGGAAGAATTATTCTGTCAGCGCTTCTTACAAGCTGAGGATCATTGCTGATCTGGGAATTCGCCCCCAGATAATCCAGCGCCTTCTTCACCGAAGCCAGATTGCCTGCCTTGTAATCGATAATGGCAATCACAGCAGACCCTTGGTGCTGGGGAGCATCTTTGCCAGACGCTTGTCTTTGGAGCAGGCAAAGCGCAATGCGCGCGCGAAGGCCTTGAAGAGCGATTCCAGTTTGTGGTGATTGGAACGGCCGTAGATCGTCTTGACGTGGATATTGGCGCGAGCTCCGCGCGCGAAGCCCTCAAAGAAGTCATGCGCCAACTCTGATTGGAAATCGCCTACCAGGCGAGTGCGGACTTTGGTGTCCACAATGGCCGAAGCGCGGCCACTGAGATCGACGGCCGCCATTCCCAGCGTTTCATCCATAGTCATCAGAAAATATCCGGCACGCAGAATTCCCTTGCGATTTCCCAGCGCACGGTCGAATGCCTCCCCGAGCGCGATGCCGACGTCTTCGACACTGTGGTGCTGATCGACGTCCAAATCACCGTTGCAGGCGAGACGAAGATCGAAAGCGCCATGTCGTGCAAACAGTTCGAGCATGTGGTCAAAAAAACGGATGCCGGTAGAGATCTCGTACTTGCCTCGGCCATCGATGTTCAGAGACAGCGCTATATTGGTCTCATTGGTCTTGCGTTCGAGTTTCGCAGCCCTCATTTTGTGTTTCCCGTTTGGGCACTCGCGGCCGCGAGCTGCGCTGGCGGAGTCCAATCGATGGCGCGCAGAACCTTGGGCAATGCTTGCAAGAGCTGGTCAGTATGCTCAGCGGCTCCCACGGTTATGCGCACACAACCATCGCACCCCGGATCGCTGCTGCGGTCGCGGACCAGAATGCCGCGCTTGCGCATCTGAGCTACGAACTCAGTATGCAGCGGACCGAGGTTTGCGAGCACGAAGTTAGCCTGGCTAATCCAATATGGGATTCCATGGCAGGCGAGCTGAATCATCAGCCTTCCGCGTCCTTGCACGGCCTGATGCACGTAGCTCTCGACGAATCCTCGATCGGCGATCGCCGCAGGCAGGCAAGCGAGGGCGATGGCGTTCACGTTGTAGGGAGAGCTAACCTTACGCACCATGTGCATTTGCGGCGCGCTTCCGGCCAGCACACCAATGCGGAGTCCGGCAAGTCCGTAGGCCTTGGAGAATGTTCTGGCCACGAACAGGTTAGGAAAGCGGTTTGCCGCTCCCAAAACGGTCTCACCGCAAAATTCGTGGTACGCCTCGTCGACCAGCAGCGCCGCGTGCGGGGCGGCATCGGCCATCTTGAGCAGATCCTGGCTGCGAACGAGAATTCCGGTGGGATTGTTTGGGCTGGCTACCGCCACCATCCGGGTCTGCGGACCGATTCGGGAAAGAACCTGATCGATGGGAAAGCGAAAGCCATCATCGGGATCAGCTTGCACCGTAATGATCTTGGCCCCAGTGCCCTGCGCGTAGATCTCATACATGGAAAACGTGGGTACAACGATGATCACCTCGTCCGCAGGTTCGAGATAAGTTTCGCAGAGAAGATGAACGGCTTCATCGACACCGTTCGTCAGCAACACTTGAGGAGCGGTAAGACGCAAATACTTCGCGACCAGAGCTTCGAGCGGCGCGCGCTCGGGATATTTAGTGAGTTCCTCGCTGCCGAATTGCTGTAGCACCTCAGCCACTCGCGGCGATGGAGCTTCTGTGTTCTCGTTGAAGTCGAGGCGCAGACCGTCGCGTCCGCTAAGAGGCGGGTGATACTCCTTCATCCGCCGCACTGCCTCGCGCGCCTGCAGGATCTTCTCCGTCATCTGCCTAACCTTACTGCAACCGATTGCGCATGCGCCGTGAGGCCTTCAGCCCGAGCCAGTGTGGTTACCTCGCGCGCGATCGTCTTAAGTCCAGCCGCTGAAAACTCCTGGACAGTGATGAGCTTCACGAAATCATTGACGCTCAATCCGCCGCGGAAGTGGGCAGAGCCTCCGGTCGGCAGAACATGATTAGGACCGGAAGCGTAATCGCCAGCGGCCTGAGGAGAGTAGTCGCCGACGAACACCGATCCGGCTGATTCGACTTGTTGGAGGTAGTTCTCGTTTGGGACAGTGATGTGCTCCGGAGCAAGCATGTTGGCAATGCGCATCGAGTCTTGGGGCGAGGAAGACACGATGGCGTATCCATTCCGCTTTAGCGAATCGCAAGCAGTGCTGTTGCCCTTGGATTGTCGAGTCGTTTCGGCGATCACCCGTTTGGCGTGCTTTGCATCTGAGGTGATGAATATGGCAACAGCATCGGAGTCATGCTCTGCCTGAGCGACTAAGTCCGAAGCGATGAACGTCGGATCGCCGCCTTCGCTCACGATTACTACTTCCGTTGGGCCGGCCAGCATGTCAATCGAGCAATCGAAGGCCACAAGCTTTTTCGCCGCCGTCACGAACGCGTTTCCCGGTCCCACGATCTTAGCCACTTTCTTAATCGAGCGAGTTCCGTAAGCGAGCGCCGCAATGGCCTGCGCTCCTCCAATGGCATAGAACTCCTTCACTCCCAGCAGGGAAGCGGCCGCCAATGTCTCCGGCGCCGGACGTGGAGAGACCACCGCGATGCGAGCGACGCCGGCGATTTGCGCTGGGATCACTGTCATTAGCAACGTAGACGGCAGCGGATGGCGTCCGCCGGGCACGTAACAACCTACCGATTCAAGCGGACGCACCAGCTGGCCCAGCTTCACCCCGGCTTCATTTTCATACGTCCACTCCTGCGGTCTCTGCCACTCGCAGAAGCGCCGGATGTTTGCCGCTGCCTTTTCCAGCGCTTGCCGAAAGTCTGGAGATACCTGCGTCAAGGCGACGTCGATGCTAGCCTCGCTGACGCGCAGAGTCTTGCTCGATGAACCGTCAAGCTTGCGCGCGTAGCGCAGCAGCGCCGAGTCGTCACTCTTGCGCACGTCGCGCACGATCTTGGCCGCAATCTTTTCCGCACGAGCAAGATCGACGGCGCCACGGTTCGCGAGCCGCTTCAGTACTGGTTGGTTCTGTTTGCTAGTGATGAGCCTCATCGTTGGTAGTTGTCTTTGCTTCCGCTACATGACGATCTTATTCAATGGATACTCGACGATTCCGCTGGCCTTCGCCTCTTTTAATTTTGGCAGCACGTCGCGCACGACGCTCTCTTCCAGAATCGTATTTACCGCGACCCAGTCGCGATCGTTTAGCTCCGATACGGTCGGACTGTTGAGCGCCGGTAAGACCTGAAGCACGCGCTCCAAATCGCTCTTGCGCACATTCAGCATCAGTCCAACGCGGCCTTGCGCATCGATGGCGCCGCGCAGCATGAGCGCGATGTTCTCGATCTTCTTACGCTTCTCCGCCGATTGCCACGCCTTTTTGTTGGCGATCAACTGCGTTTGCGATTCGCACACCGTCTCGATAATGCGCAGCCGGTTGGCGCGAAGCGAGCTTCCGGTTTCGGTGACTTCCACGATCGCGTCCGCCAGGATCGGCGGCTTGACTTCGGTCGCTCCCCACGAAAACTCCACTTTGACGGGAATGCCTCTGGAAGCAAAGTAGTTCTTGGTGGTGCTCACCAGTTCAGTGGCGATGATGCAATCACGCAGGTCCTCCGCTTTCTCAAAACGGGAATCTTGTGGGACTGCAAGCACCCAGCGCACTTTGCCGCGGCTCTGCTTGGCGTAGACCAGGTCGGTGACCCTTTCCACTTCCAGTCCGCTCTCAATCACCCAATCGCGGCCAGTTAGGCCCGCGTCCAGGAAGCCATGCTCGACGTAGCGCGCCATCTCCTGCGCGCGAATGAGCATGCATTCGATCTCCGCGTCGTCGATCGAGGGGAAGTAGGAACGCCCGTTTGCGTAGATGTTAAATCCGGCGCGCGCGAACAGCGCGATGGTCGCGTCTTGCAAACTGCCTTTGGGAATGCCAAGGCGGATTTTCATCGCTTCACCTCAGCCGCGGCAGGCTGGAAGTGTATGTTCTTGGTGAAGCAGGAGCGGGTGCCTTCGTGGCAAACCAGGCCATCGCCTTCGACCTCGACGCGGAAGAGCAGGCAATCGTTGTCACAATCGGTTGCCGCCGAGATAACTCGGAGGCGGTTACCGGAGGTCTCGCCCTTCATCCACAGCTTCTGGCGCGTGCGGCTGAAGAACGTGACGTAGCCGGATTCCAGCGTCTTGCGGTATGCCTCCGGGTTCGCGAAGCCCACCATGAGTAAGTCGCCATTGGCACTGTCCTGCACTACAACCGGTGCGAGGCCATCCATCTTGTTGAAATCGATCTCAATCATTCCGTCTCCAGTCAGCCAAAAAGAAGAGCCCGCTGCGCGAATCGCGTCAGCGGGCATGATCTCTAAGATTGCTTTGAATTTACTAGCCAGAGACCTGCGCCGACACGTTCGCCGCGTGATGATGATGGCGATGATGGCGCAGTGAGGTCATCTCTTGCTGAGAAGAGTACACGTGCAAAAAACCAGCTGTCAAATCTCTCGCTTGGGAGGAGATTTCTTCTTCGACTTGTTTCCTAAGACTAGATCCGCCAGCTCGAGATAGCGATTCCCCGCAGCCTCGGAATTGCCATGGATAATGGTCCGCGGCGTCTGTTGTTGCTGGGTATGTCTGCGCAACAGCTCTCTATCAACCCACAGTCCCACCGGATGATCTTCGGCTGCATCGAGGATGGTGCGTTTTGGATGAGGTTTCGCCTTCTTTACTTTGGCCGGCTCAGGAGTAGTTCCGGCCGCATACAACGGCAATGTTAGACTGCAACCCTGAGATTCACCTAGAGCGGGGGTGGAAATCCCCGACGATGAGGGAATTCACCGGACCCAGACGTATAAACATTTCTGTCCTAGCCTCGCGTTTTTGTTACACTGGCCCGCCTTAGAGCAGCACCCCAGGAGAGACCGCAATGAACCTAAGAAGACTCTTGTCGCTCGGCTTCACACTAATACTGGCCGCGACTTTGGGATACGCCCAGACGGCGCAAACCAGCTCCGATCAGACAACCACCACAACTAGTAAGAAGACCAAGAAGCAGAAAGTTAAGGATGCAGGCTCAGACGTAAAGCAAGGGACGGAAGACGCTGCGTCTGCTACTGCGGCCGGCGCTAAGAAGGCTTCCACGGCCGCGGCCAACGGAACCGAAACCGCCGCGAAGAAGACCGCTAAGACCACCAAGAACGCCGCAAGCGCCGCGACCGGCAAGGGCAAACTCGACATCAACACGGCAACCAAAGACCAACTCGACGCTCTGCCCGGCATCGGCGAGAGTTACTCGCAGAAGATCATCGATGGACGTCCCTATAACGCCAAGAACGATCTTGTACGGCGCAACATCGTTCCACAGTCCACCTACGACGGAATCAAGGATCAGATCATCGCTCACCGCGCAGCCGGTACGGCTAAGAAGTAAACAAGCGAAGAAGTAAACAAGCGGAATAGGGACAGGCCACATCGAACCTGTCCCTTTTTCGTCTGTTCTTTACCCTGCCCACTGTAACCTGTACCCTATAGAAGAGGTTTTCGATCGCTTCAGCCTGTGGGATACCTGGCGGCTGCGACGGCGCTGGATTCTTGACGAATCCGGCCGAGGGCGCAAGGGGAAACGCTTGCGCCTCCCGTTTGGAAAGGAAACCACTCGCCGCATCCGGTCTCGCAGGCGTGTGCTCCTTCTCCACGCTGACGTTTGAATCCTCGCACCGGTCCACGTTCTCTAATTGACGGCTGCGCCATGTCACTGCACGACAAGTTCGGACGCGCAATTACCGATCTGCGAATCTCCATCACGGATCGATGTAATTATCGCTGTGTCTATTGTCGAACTGGTAACGAAGGCGCACAGTACGCCGACCTGAAGCTCGAAGAATATCTGCGCATGGTTCACGTGCTGGTCACGCTGGGTGTCGAGAAGGTGCGCATCACCGGAGGCGAACCGCTTCTTCGCAAAGGTCTGGTTGACTTTGTCCGGCAGCTCTCAGGGCTCCGCACCACCTCCGGAAAGAAACTCGACATTGCCATCACGACAAATGGTCATCTTCTCGAAGACATGGCGCAGCCGCTCAAAGATGCTGGACTGAGTCGCATCACGGTGAGCATGGACGCTGTCGATCCGGAAAAATTTGCGCGAATCACAAGGGTCGCGGGCGGATTTGAACGTGTCTCTGCCGGCATTCGCGCTGCCAGGCAAGCAGGTCTCGATCCCGTCAAAATAAATTGTGTGCTGCTGCGCGGCTTCAACGAAGATCAGATCGTCGAATTCGCGAAGTTCTCGCGCGAGCACGGTGTCATCGTGCGCTTCATCGAGTTCATGCCGCTCGAAGAAGGCCGTGTTTGGAGCCCAGAAGTGGTGGTCACTCTGGATGAAATCGTGAGTACGCTCTCGGCTTGGAAGCCGCTGCGGGCGCTGCCTCCGAATGCATCTAGCGAAACCGCGCGTCGGTATACGTTTGATGACGGAATCGGTGAGATGGGGATCATCGCTCCCGTCTCGCATCCCTTCTGCGGACACTGCTCGCGCATTCGCATTACCTCTGACGGAAAAATCCGCACTTGTCTCTTCTCACTTTTCGACCACGACCTTTATGCGGTAATAGTGCGCGGCGGGAGCGACGCCGACATGATCGAGTACATTCAGTCCGTCGTGGAGAAGAAGGAAGCTCGTCATCACATCGGTGAGCCAGGGTTCCTGCAGCCGTCGCGCAGCATGGTTCATATCGGCGGATGAGAGAAGCTGGTCGCCAGGGACGAAACTGGCACAGATGTCTGATCACGAGCATTGCACCTCGCATAAGGCGGGACTAGAATTCACAAGCAGGTAGAGACTGGATGCCGGCAGCTCGCGCACATGCAACATCCGCTCTCAATTTTCCATCAGAGCATATGAGTCCTGTTTACCAATGAGTTATCAGGCCAACAAGCCATATGGACGGCGACGCACTGACAAATCGCTTTCCCCGGATGAGCACCGGAAACTGCAGAGCATCCGCCATGAGGTCGACGAGGATTCTTCCGGGCTGATACGCCGGTACATGCGCTTAGCTTCTAAAGTGCTCGGTTCGGAAGGAGAGCCACTTTCAGCTCAGAAATCATCCGCTCGTAAATCCGGGAATCCGGTGAACGGTCGGGCAGCTTAACTTCTAGTCTTAACGGGTCGCCTCTAGGCTGACCACTCCTGCATTACATTCCTGACGATTGCAGCCATTGCGAGCTACTCAGCTCACATTCCCGCGCAGCACATCTACAGAACTTGGGACACGCACTCCTCGCGCTTGGGTTGAGGCACCCTCCTCAATGCGATCACCCTCTCCTGGCGCCAGAAATAAGTTCTGCTCCAGGCCGTGTTGTTTCGTGTAAAGCTCGAAGTAACGTCCTCCGCGATCGAGCAGTTCATCGTGCGTTCCACGCTCGATGATTGCCCCATTCTCCACCACTAGAATTTGTTCGGCTCTGCGGATGGTGCTGAGGCGATGCGCAATTACAAACGTCGTCCGGCCCCGCATGAGGAACGAGAGCCCTTCCTGAATCAGCGCTTCGGATTCGGAATCCAGGCTTGAGGTAGCCTCGTCGAGAATGAGGATCCGTGGGTCGGCAAGGATCGCGCGTGCGATTGAAATGCGCTGACGCTGGCCACCAGAGAGCTTGACGCCGCGTTCGCCTACTACGGTCTGATAGCCTTTCTCAAAGCGTTCTGCAAACTCGTCAACCCGTGCAATGCGGCAGGCGCGGAGAATCTCCTCTTCTGACGCGAATGGACGAGAGAATGCGACGTTCTCGCGAATTGTTCCGTCAAACAGGAACGACTCCTGAAGCACCACGCCCAGCTGGGTGCGGTACGAGTCCAGTCGCACGTGACTGAGATCGGTGCCGTCGACCAGAATGCGTCCGCTCTGTGGCTTGTAGAACGCCGCCAGCAAGCCAATGATCGTAGATTTACCCGAGCCTGATGGACCTACCAAGGCGGTAACGGTGCCGGGTAAGGATTGAAACGAGATATTGTGCAGTACCTCTTTGCTTTGCTCGTATGCGAAGCTCACAGTGTCAAATTCAACGTTGCCGATAATGCTGGCCAACGCAATGGTCCGCTCAGGGTCGATATCTTCAGCTCGCTCGTTGAGGACCTCGCGTGTGCGCTCAAGGCCAGCCATGGCTTCGGTAATTTGCGTGCCGATATTCACCACCTGTAGCACGGGCGCGATTAGGAAGCCCATGAACATTGTGTACGTGAAGAAGCCGCCAAGCGTGAGTGTGCCTGCAATGATCTGGCGCGCGCCCAGATACATCACTACGGCCCCGACAATTCCCAGCAGCACGGTTGAGGAAAGGCTCATCACCGACGTTGCGGTGAGGGTGCGTAAGACGTTGTTGAGCAGGCGCTGCACGCCTCCGGAAAAGACCTCGTGTTCGCGGTCCTCCGCGTGATACCCCTTGATCACGCGCACGCCGCCGAGCGATTCGGTGAGCCGTCCGCTCACGTCCGCATAGATCTTGCTGCGCTCGCGGAAGATCGGACGAATGGTGCCAAACGCTTTTTTTAAGGCGAAACCGAAGACCGCTATACACACAAAAGCGATCATCGTCATGCTGACGCTGATGCGTATGAGAACGATGAATGCGAGGACAGCAGTAAGCAGCCCTCCAAGAAAGTCGACCAACCCAGTACCAATGAGGTTGCGCACTCCTTCCACGTCGGACAGGATGCGTGCGACCATCGTTCCCGTTTTGGTAGAATCGTAGTAGGCGATCGGGAGCCTTCCCACATGCTCCTGAATCTGACGACGCATGTCCGCGATGAGACGCTGAGCAGCCTTCGACAGCAACTGCGTGAGCGAGAACGAAGTAATACCCTGGATGATTGTCGCCGCAATTACCGCGATTAAAATCTGGTGCAGTCTCCAGGTATGCTTCTTGAGGATCACGTCATCCACCAAGAACTTGGTGGAAGCCGGCAACACCAGGCCCGCGACCCGATTGATGGCCATCAGCACGAGCCCGATTCCCATCAGCCCCTTACGCGGACGAATCAGCTCCCAAATCTCTGGCAACGCGCCTTTGATCTGCTGCATTGCAGGCGGTTTTGGCTTCACGGGAGCGACGGTGGCGGTAGCCATGCCGATAGGGTACAGGGTTATGCACAGGCGTGAACAGCTAGCCTTTTGGGCGGGGAAGAATGGAGTAAAACAGCGGGGGGTGTCAACCTAAGGTTCTTTATGAGCGATCGTATGGAAAAGCGCATCGAGCTCAATGCGCCTCTGTCCAGAGTGTGGCGCGCGCTCACCGACTACCGTGAGTTTGGCGAGTGGTTTGGTGTGAAACTGGAAGGCCCCTTGGTGCCCGGCGAGACCTCGCGCGGCCAAATTACTCACCCTGGATACGAGCACCTCAAGTGGGAAGCCGCGGTGCAGAGAATGGATCCGGAACGGCTCTTTTCCTACACTTGGCACCCTTATGCCGCCGATTCCAACCTGGACTATTCGAAGGAGACTCCTACTCTCGTCGAATTCCGGCTAGAGAAGACTCCCAATGGCACTCTGCTTGTCGTTACCGAGTCTGGGTTCGACAAAGTCCCGAGCGATCGCAGGTTGCAGGCATGCGGATGGACACAGCAGATGAAGAATATTGAGACCCATGTCGCCCAAAAACCATAGGCGCTCTGCCGGATTACCTCGATCTCGTCTTCGAGCAATGGGATCAGACCTTGGCGAGGCTAAAGTCCATCGTCGAAGACTGACGGTCAGTGGGTTTCGGAGGCTTGCTCGTCACACCGCACGCAAAGGACAACAGGGAAACGCATCGCGGCCTTGGTGTGTCCTGTCCACTTAGCTTCTTGAGCTTGCGGACGCGCTGCGGGCCGGCTTCAAGTCCAAACCCACCAGCACTCGTTCGGTATTCGAAAGATCTCCGATGATTTTCTTGATCGGTGTCGGCAATCGCCTCACCAGAGTTGGAATCGCAATGATCTGGTCGCCACTCGCCAATTGTGGACTGCGCAGCAGGTCAATGATCTCGATCCGATACCTGCCGCCCATATGCGTTTCGCAAATCTGACTCAGATTGCTGAAAGCTGCGGTGGAATTGGGAGTGTTTCCTGCAACGTACAGCCGGAGTTCCCACTCCATCACCTTCGGTTTGGCAGTGAGGTCCGCCTGTGGAGAAGGCCTAAAGTTGGCCTTCGTGACACTCCGGCCGGTGCGGTCTGATGCCGCTTTCGCATTCGGCCGAGGTTTTCGCACTTTCGACATTCGTGTCTTCTTGTTCATTTTGCCCTTCTTCCCGCCGCACGGGCGGCCGATCTAGCATTCCCGCTTTGGGAGTCGCCGCGCAAGCTAAGCATGTGAATCCCCTGATCGGTGATCTCGAACGGCTCCATCTTGCGGGAATGCGCCATACCACGCGATTTGAGTAAGTGAATCGCCCTCTGGCGCTCCGGAGCATCCCCGGATGCATCGCGTAGTAGGATTTCCATCTCCCGCAGCAATATCCAGGTATCCATCAACGAGGAGATGCCGATCGAGGTTTCTTCAATCATGCCTTTCACGGTTAAGTTAGTGAATAATGCGGTAATGCTTTCCATCTTCAGGTAATCGATAAGGCGGGTAAGCATTGACTTGACTGCGCTCGTCTCTCCCGCCGAGACGAGATTCGTAATCGGATCGAGGACAACGATGGAGGGCTTGAATTCCTCTACCTCGCGGTGGATGCGCGCGAGATGTCCTTCCAACCCCGTGCTGGTAGGCCGTGATGCAAAGATCCGTAACAGGCCACTCTGTATCCAGGGCTCTAGATCTAAACCTACGCTCCGCATATTGCGCTGGATCTGGCTTGGCGATTCCTCGAACGCGAAATACAAGCAACGCTCACCACGTTCACATGCGGCGCTAGCGAAATGCGCTGCGAAGCTCGATTTCCCCGTGCCGGCCGTGCCTGAAATCAGGATGCTGCTGCTGCGGAAGAAGCCCTTGCCGCCCATCATCTGATCGAGGCCTTCTACACCGCTAGACACTCGTTCGGTCTGGGCTTCGTGCGCCAGGCCTACCGCGGTAATGGGCACGACAGACAGTCCCGATTCATCGAGCAGGAATGGATATTCATTGGTGCCATGAGCAGATCCGCGGTACTTCACAATCCTCAAGCGTCGAGTTGAAAGCTGTTCGCTAACGCGGTGGTCAAGCAGAATGACACAATCGGCGACGTATTCTTCAAGACCGTGGCGAGTCAGCGTCCCACGCCCTGTCTCTGCAGTGATCATCGTGGTAACACCCTGGCCCTTCAGCCAACGAAACAATCTGCGCAGCTCAGCGCGCACTATGGCTTCATTGGGCAAGCCACTGAAGAGCACTTCAATGGTGTCCATGACTACACGCTTAGCGCCGATACTGCGAATAGCGTGCTCGATACGCACAAACAGGCCAGAAAGATCGTACTCACCGGTGTCTTCGAACTCGTGTCGCGCTACCTCGACATGGTCGATAACCAGCATCTTCTTCTTCAGGAGCGCCGGGATGTCATACCCAAGCGACGCCATGTTTTGTGCCAATTCGTTCGGGTTCTCTTCAAACGTAACGCACAATCCGGGCTCGTTATATTGCAAGGCCCCGCACAGCAGATACTTCATCGCAAATAGAGTTTTCGCCGAGCCCGCGCCTCCGCACACTAGAGTGTTGCGTCCAGTCGGGATTCCACCCTTGGTGATCTCATCGAGACCTGCGGTGCCGGTGGGTGTTTTAGCAACAAATTCTTGTGCTCTTGAGCCGGTAATTTGCAGATTTCTCTTCTGGGTGGGCATAGGTGGTGAATTTGGCTTCAACCCTTCATCACAATATGTACCGGGGTATCCGAGACGCGAAACAGAATCTACCGTACGTCACGCGCATTCCATGTATCCGCAGAAGCGGATTACTTCAGCGGATCAGCGCTTTTGGGATTCGGTGAATCTTTGCCCGCTTGCCATTCTTTAAGGCTAATGGGCTTGTCGCTGTAGTAAACGACAGGTTTCTTCTCTAGCTTCTTGCGTTCACGCGCTTTCTTCTGTCGTTTGTGCGACGCCACAAATCCAGTTTACGCGTGGCGCAATCGTAACCTTATGGGACCTGCGAATAATCTTTAGCGAACTTTGAGCATGTCGACGATTGTCGTCAGCAATTCATTGGGGTCGCCAATAATATTCGCATCACCCGCAGGGGAACCATCCGTGTCGCGCGAGCGCAACACAACGACCACCACTCCAGGAAAATGAGCTCGTATCCAGCTCACAAGATCGGCTCGTTCATGCAGTGAAGTGGCATGACCGATCAGGAACAGGTCAAATTGCGCGCTGCTGGTCGAGACCTCGCGTGCAGCCATTCCGCTGAAACAGGAAACTACCTCGAATCCGGCGGTCTCGAGCAAGGCATGCCGAGTGGTCAGCAGAGTGCGGTCGAACTCCACGTGAAGAATTCTCTTCTTCCGCAGCGCCTCCGCGAAGGAGGGGCCCATCCTTTTCCCCCGGTTGGGTCGATCCCCTTCCAATGGTGCTGGACTTAGTTGGGGCTGAAACGAACTTGCCATGTCTCTGCTGCACTCCTCTGATCTGGATCAATTCACTGCATCCGAGCCGCTGTTCTCGAACTAAGATGCTTCTTCTAACCCACAGGGTTGTCATTGCAAATAGCGATACGTTAGTGTATGCATTTATTGTATGCAGAAGGACCTGACGATCGACTCCACGTTTGAAACGATCCCTTCCTCCCAGGTTCCCCGCGCCCGCAAGGGTAAACACAATGCCGTCGTCTCCAAGGTTCTGAGCACATTGTTGACTCTAAAGGCTGGAACTGCGCTCAAAGTGCCTCTGCTGGATCTGCGGAAGCAAAAGATGGAGAACGTCAGGGCAGCGCTAAATCGTGCGGGGAAGAAAATCGACGTACGAATTGCAACTTCTTCCGACGATTATTTCCTCTACGTTTGGATCGACATTAAGAACGCTCGGAAACACGAGTGAGGGTGCAGGTCCCCTTGCAAGGTGATCGGTTCTGCCTGCATAGGTGGGCAAAACCACAGAGGACACGGAGAAGCACAGAGTCAAAGCAAACGCTTTGTCGAGCGCTTCTACTCCGTGTTCCTCTGTGCCGTCCGTCGTTGTGGTTTTCGAGAAAAGGTTCCGCTTCCCGGTTAGCGTAGGCCGCCGGCGATGCGCAGAGTCTCGCCGGTAATCCAACCAGAGTCGGCGGACGCAAAGAAGACTGCAGCGGGCGCTATGTCTTCGACCTCACCGATTCTTCCCAGCGGCGTTTGCGCTTCCAACTGCTGGCGGAATTCGCCTTTATCGAATCCGGCCGCTTGCACTCCCTCAGTCACTACCATTCCGGGGTTGATGGCATTTACGCGAATCTTGCGCGGCCCAAGTTCCTTCGCCAGGGTTCGCGTCACTGCGTCTACCGCGCCTTTCGTGGCGGTGTAGACCGATGTGTTGGGCGGAGTGATGCTGCTAACCGCAGAGCTGATGTTGACGATGCTGCCGCCTTCGGGGCCCATATACTTCGCCGCTTCCCTGGAAGCGAGAATCAGACCGAGGACATTGGTGTCGAACTGCTTGTGAAAGAACTCTCCGTTGACGCCTTCCAGGGGCGCGAATTCATACACTCCTGCGTTGTTGACGAGAATATCCAGCCTTCCGAAAGCCTTTTTTGTTTCCACAAAGAGGCGCTCGACGTCGGTTGCGTTGGCCACGCTTGCCTGCACCGCCACAGCTTTGCCGCCTTTGTTGGTGATCTCGCTCACCACTCGATCGGCGCCTGACTTGCTCGATGAATAATTCACGACTACGGCAGCGCCTTCTGCTGCCAGATACTTGGCGATGGAAGCCCCGATTCCCTTGGACGCTCCCGTAACTACCGCAACCTTGCCTGCAAGTTTCTTTTCCATAATGTCCTCTCCTGCTGGAGTATTCTGTACTCGCCGGTAAAGATTCCGACCGCTCTGTGGAAGTTTCAAGTTATTTACCGAGTGGTATAGAATTAGACGAGTCGGGAACCAATTGCTGCATCCACTGGCGTTAGACGCGCATCGTGATCTGTGTGGATGGGTTGGCGATATGGCGTCTCGAACTGCTCGCCTACGCCATCGATTACGATTCACATGCGAAACAAGACACCAGCTCGGCAGCCCGGTCGACCGCGCTCCTTCGACGTCGATCAGGCGCTCGATTGTGCCGTGCAGGTATTTCGTCAAAAGGGCTACGAAGGCGCTTCGCTGTCCGATTTAACTGGGGCTATGGGGATCAATCGTCCGAGCCTCTATGCCGCTTTTGGCGACAAACAGAGCCTTTTCCACCAGGTTCTCGACCGCTACACGGGGCAGTTGCTGGATTCGTTGCACCACGCAATGCAGGAGAAGACGGCTCGTAGATTCGTCGAGCGCTTGTTGCGCACTGCCGCTGAGTTGCTGACAGACCCTCATAATCCTCCCGGATGTTTAACCGTTACTGGCGCCCTCGCCGGTGGAGAAGAATCAGAACCCATTCGCAAGGAGCTCATCTGCCGCCGCGCGCAGGTTGAATCGCTTATTGCCGAACGCGTGAAGCGTGCGAAAAGGGAAGGGGAGCTGCCCGCCGACACGAAGCCGGCCGATCTCGCACGCTATGTGGCGACAGTGATGCAGGGCATGACGGTGCAGGCCTCGGCGGGAGTCAGTCGCGCCGACTTACAACGAGTCGTTGACACTGCACTACGAGCCTGGCCAACGAAATAGCGAGCGGCACATTCACCGGTGTCGCACCGGTTAAGTAACCACCGTTGCCATTGACAGTCTCGGGCGTTCATCCCAGACTCGATGCGTGCTCATCCTGCTGGTGTCCCCCAACCAAGATCGATTGAATCAGTTGAAGGACGCGATCCAGCCCGCGGGATTTCATACCATTTCGGCACGAGGTCTCGATGCCGCGTGGACGCGCACTGACTTCTTCGATTTCGGAGCGGTAGTCATCGATCACGAGTTGAAGAGCGACTGTGCCGCCGAAGACTTTCGCCGACGCTTCATTACGCTTCTCCTCAACGAAGATACCTCGCCACAGAGCGTCGTGATGGACCTGATGAACCTGTTCAATGGGGCATCCGAGTTGGTGCATTGAACGCAACACGCACTGCTCAGCCCAGCCGATCGTAGGCGGAGGCGGAAACAATCACTGTTCACTGCACTCAGATACTGAGTCGCACTTTGTGTACTCGTAACATCACTTCCGCATAGGGCACTTCCAATTTCAACTCACTTTTTTGCCGTCGGCCAGCGGCTTTGGGAGGCTGTTTTTTTACGAAGTTCGACTGACCGGTCGGACCGGACCGAGGAGGATGACGCTGGATCGATCCAGCGTCGTCGTAGCTTCGTTCGAAAACGTTCAGAGTACCTCCCTACATTGCCGGCTCACGAACCGCTCTAAACGCCTCTAATGCGGAAATCCGGGGCCCGATCAAAAACGGGGGAGCTCGATGCTCCTATAAAGAAGGATACTTTTGCTGTTGGAGCGCTCGTTGCACATCGCACGCCGACAGCGCTGTTTTGCGCGCATCTTCGGTTTGTTGTGCAAATCTGAGGCTCCCAGTGAGGCGTTTTGAGGCAAATTTCAGGCTGCTATCGCCCCATTTGGGGCAACGACTGTAATCCGTACATCCCTGTGATCCGTGTCGTGTTTTGCTTTTATCGCAGCTTAGGAGCTCAGCGGCTCATCCCTTAACCCATGGTCATCCCGTATTACCAGATCGATTCTTTCGCAAGCGAACTGTTCGCCGGCAATCCCGCCGGTGTATGCCTGGTTGCCGGATTTCCCGCCAAGGATGTCATGCAGAAGATTGCGGCGGAGAATCGCCACAGCGAAACCGCTTTTGTGGTTGCGCGCGCCGATGGCGACTTCGACCTGCGTTGGTTCACGCCCATCGTGGAAGATGACCTGTGTGGACATGCCACGTTGGCTTCTGCGTATGCACTTTCGTTGAGTGGACATAACACCTGGCCGGTTCGCTTCCACACCGTCAGTGGCTTATTGAGCGTCAACCGAGATAAGGATCGTTTTGAACTGGATTTCCCCGCCAGGCCGGCAGAGCCATGCGAAGCTCCACCAGGGCTGCTGTCCGCACTCGGTTTGGAGACAGCGGAGGTCATGCGCGAACCTCGCGACTTTCTCGTTGTCATCAAGCATGCGGACATAGTGAAAAACCTCAAGCCCGATATAGCTGCGCTGGCCAAAATTGATATGGGCAGATCGGGAGGAGTAATTGTTACCGCTGTGGGCAACAATGATGTCGATTACGTCTGCAGGTTTTTCGCTCCATCCGAGGGCATCGACGAAGATCCAGGCACCGGATCAATCCACTGCACCCTCGTCCCATATTGGGCTGGACGTACTGGCAAGCAAACATTTCGTGTGCAGCAACTGAGTCCTCGTGGTGCCCGAATGTGGTGTACGCTGGCGGGTAATCGCGTAAGGATCGCCGGCGAAGCGAAGCTTTATCTGCAAGGAACCATCAACATCTGACTTGAGGTCTCTCCGTTTTGAGTTTTCGTACTCCGGGACTACCCTTCGCTATTCGTGGACAAGCGGGAGTCTTTCCATCTCCCAAAACAGATAACGCAGTTTCAGCTATCTCCTTTGTCCCGTCCCTTTCTCTCGCTGCGTCCACCTATTGCATTTGCAGGCAGCTGACGCTCTATCATGTGCTTGCGAGCTTTCAACGCTGCGACGAGGGAAGAACCTATGAACTACGAAGAACTCGAACTCTTGCTCGACTATCACTATTGGGCGCAACACCGGATGTTCGATGCTCTTGCGCTGCTTTCCGCCGAACAGTGGTCGCGTCCCCTCGAGAGCAGCTTTAAATCGATTCGCGATACAGCCGCTCACAATTGGGCTGGAGAAAGAGTGTGGTGCTCGCGCTGGCAGGGAGTCTCACCCGGCGGACTGCAATCAAGCGAATCATTTCCGAGCGCGCACTCGCTCCGCCTTGCTTCTCAGCAACTGGAGCAGGAAGTGCGATCGGTGGTGCGCAAAATCGGACCGCAAGGGATCGACCGGCGATTCGAGTACAAGGGCTTTTTCGGCGCAGAACAATCCTCTCTGTTCTGGCATATGGTTCAGCATGTGGTAAACCATGCCAGCTATCATCGCGGTCAGCTCACCACCATGCTGCGCCAGGTGGAAGCCCATCCGCCCAAGGGCCTCGACCTGATTACCTTCTATCGCGAACGCGAGGCGACAGAAAATGCCGCGGCTAAAGGAGCGTAGGCCAATAGTGGCATCCAGGCGACTGAGCGTCGTATCGCTGGTGGCCCACTCTCGTTTCCGCGCAACCGCACCAAACGAGCCTCCGCAACCGTAGAAGAGCACGCTTCCACCCGTGCGGCTCGGCCATTTCATTCCCTCTCATGTTTGGGGCTTTGGCCCCTGTCGCTTCAGAACCGCAAACTACTTCCGGGTCATCCGCAGCTCGATCATCATGCGCTCATTTCCTTTGTCATCGGTGAGGAAATGGCGATGCAGGAGAAGGCGGCCGTCTTCCTCGAGGTGGGCGCGGGCGACGGTCTTGCGCCCGGGACGCTCGGTATCGAGAGCCGTGGCCCAGAGCACGATGTTCTTACCGTCGAACGTGCCGTCGCTCTGACGGATCGACATCGTCGTCTGACGCGAGTCGTACCATACCGTAGTGAAGCGGTTCGTTTTGGGATCGAAGCCGGAGATTCCGGTGCCGGTGCTCTTGCTTCCGTCGGCGTTGATAAAGGTGAAATCAGACTGCAGAAATCTGCCGTCCTGGATCATGTACTGCTTGCACGCCGCTTTGGTCACGATCGGTTTGCCATTCGCGGGGAAGAATGTCTTCACCACATCCCACTCACCGGCCATTTGCGCGAGCAGCTTCTGACCAGCGCCAGGGGCGTTCGCAGGCTCGTATTGATTATGGGTTTGCTGCGCGACCGCGGCAGCGGCGATGAGCAAAATCGCTGCAATCCATTTCGTCATGCACGGGATGATATTCGAAGATCGAGTGCACTGCACGACCGATAGCGCCGAGTGCTGCTCCTCATTACGGTGGATTCAAAAGTGGGTGGATTCAAAAGAAGACCGCGCGCATCAGCATCAGGCTGTCTCTGATTGATCCCTCTGATGGGCAATGAGAAAACGGCGGAAACGTTGATCGCGCTCCCGCCGTCGAGTTGAGTTCCAGCCGCTGGGCTCACATCTAAGCAGCTTCTAGAGTGCTCCGACGATGCCCAGGACTTGGTTTAACAAATTGGTGATTTGTGTGAGCGAACCACTTAGCAGGCCACCATTGTCCAGCAAGCCTGCAACCGAGCACAGCAGATTGCCCAACAGATTGCCTGGACCCGATTGCGCGACGATGTTCACAACGATCGCATTCGGAATGTCCACAACCAGTCCGAGAACGTTCAGGTTCAGCGGCCCCAGTGTGAGCGAAAGAATGGGACACGAGCCGGTTGCGGCGGTCACCGGAGCGGTAACGTTATTCAGAGCCACCGTGGATGCGCCAGCTCCATTCGTCACTGTACCGACCAGATTGCCGACGGCCATTATTTGCGGTGTCCCCGATGCATTATTCTGCACCGCGAAGTGGGTGATGTTGAATACTCCCGTCATCGCTCCACTAGGCAGCGAGCTTAGCGGTCCCGATGCCGTCAACGTGCCGCTCACGGGTACTGCAAGCGAGCCTTGTCCGTGGGGATTCCCAGCAAGTGGGTTTTGCGAAAACATCATGCTTGTGCTCAACAGCAACATTGCCAACATCGCTAATAGACTTCGTTTCTGCATTTGAAGTACACCTCTGTCTCTTATTGGGTTTGCATAGCTACGCTGTACGCGCGGCGGCGCATGAGACTCACGTATACGAGGACAGCTTTGCTTTTGGAGGTGGGATGCGTACGTAACTAGTGGGTTATGCGCCCATTTGCGACATGAGATTTGCTAGGAAATACCTGAGGCGGGGCAAACACTCTGAGTAAGCGATTTAAGGCGATGTTTCCAATCCGGGAAAAATCACCTAGCCACATGAATGTTGCGAGGTAAACAGAGCGGGTTAAGTAAAAAAAACGCCTGATTTACTGACAACCCGGTTCGAAAATGATAAGAAGGGGGCAGGCTTCGTGTGCGCTGTTTTGAAGACGCACGCGCCTATGCCGAAGCTGACAATGCGCGGCAGACGCGCAAAAGCTCGTCGGATTCCCGGCGCGTTAGCTTCTGGAACTCTGCGCCGCAACGGTCGGGGCTGACGTGCTTGATTGTGGCGTGTACGGTGAAGTGCCGTTCGGAGTGTGGAACGGTGAATTGCAGGCTGATCTGCTCTCCTTCCATGACCTGGGCCGGAACCTGAATGGCAATTCCACCTTCGCTCAGGTCATGGGCCTTACCCTCGCATGCCGCCGCCTTGGTGAATAACTTGACTGCGAATTCCACGCGGAATCGCGGATGGCGCCTTTCCGCGCTCTTTCCCGATCTTGCAGTCGCACTGGCTGTTTTCATCGTAGATGTTTCAGCTCTTACTGGTGACGTCGCCATCTGCTCGCTCGACCGACGCAGGAAGTTTCGCTTGGATCCCCTGCGCCGGGCAAGACACGGACGTAATAAGGTGCCGCCCGGCTGTCATCAATCATGTCCAACCAGAGGCGCCCGATCTGCATCCGTCGCCCCACGAGTCTTTATTTGACCAGCGCGCTCTGGCTGACGCTCGGCTCTGGCCTCGTCATCTGCATTGAGGTGACCGAGTATTCACGTTCTTTGCCGTGAAGCTCAGGTACAGCCAGCAGAAGCTTGTCTTTCCTGATGCGGAATTCGACCCGCTCCCCGACCGGCAAAAGCACCGGGTGCTTCTCGTCGCGCGGACGAATGCGATAAATCACGCGATCGCTTTTCAGCACGTATTCCTGGCAAAGCAGTTGGCGCGTCTTCTTGTGCGCTCCATCTGTGCCCAAGACTTGTCCGGCAAAGCTGTTGCCGCTGTTTTCATCGAGGCCGCATTCCACTGCGTCCATAGTGGTAAGGGTGCCCTGCTGGTGAAATACCGGGTCTTTCGCGAACGCCGAACCGGCAACCAGCAACAAAGCAGTCGCGAATATTGGTTTCATGTCTGAATCTCCTGAGTCAAAAGGGACAGCAGGGGGGCAAGATTAGCAGTGCACGAACGCAAATTGGGGTTACCGAAGTTACCCTCGCGGAGGTGCCGCCAACCTTGTTGATTAGCCCTTAGCGGCTGTAAAGCGTCAAGAATCGGAGTTTTCCACAGATTTGTCATCAATCATGTCCAACCAAACAGCTGAGTCGTGCCTCCGAGTAGGTGCACTACACGTGTGAATATTGGGCAACGCAGCAAAACGCGCAGAAAAGAAGCGAATCGGCGGTCCGGGGCTCTGGATCGACCATGAAGTTCTCGCCAAGCACATGCAGAGCCGTCCCTCACGCCTGCTGTCCCCCAGCCATACCATGGCGGCCTTGGACAAGCGGCTTCTTCAACTGGCTGACCTGGCCCTCGGGGAAGACGACGAGCCTAAAGTGATCCGGAGCTGGCGCAAGCTGGGCTAACGGGAAAGAACTCAGCTTCGGGCATTCCGTCGGGTCAACGAACGTGACCGTTACAACTGCTACAACTCCCGCCGTTCGCCAGTTGTGCTTGTCAGTTCTCTGACTGGACGAATCTCGATGCTTCCCACATGAGCGGGTGGAATCTGTGATGCCGTTTGAATCGCCTCGTTGAGGTCGGCAGCCTCAATCAAGTAGAAGCCTGCCAAACACTCCTTCGTTTCAGTGAACGGCCCGTCTGTAATTACCACCTTTCCCTCGCGGACCCGAACAGTCTTAGCGGTACGAACCGGCTGAAGGGCCTCCGACGCGAGGCATCGGCCTGCGCTTCGGAGGGTTTGATCGTAAGCCATGCACTCGTCGTCGGTCATGGCCCCAATTTTTTTCTCTTCGCCGTACACCAGGCATACGTATTTCAATGGCAAATCTCCTTCTCAAATGTCTAGCGCCACCAGTCAATTTTTTAACACAGGCCGCTATAAGCGGGAGTGGATACGCCACGTGCCTTTTTGTTTGGAGAATCAAACCGGATGGGCTATGCTCCTCGCGTTCTCGCACACAATTCAATACACGACAAGGAAGGACCTGATGAAATCGAAATCGTCGCTAGTTCTTGCCGCCGTTGTAGCACTCGGCACTGCGAGCCTCGCGCAGGATGCTGCTCACGCCGTGAATAAAGCAGCCAAGAAGACGGGGCACACTACCAAAGTGGCGGCAAAGAAGACGGCGGACGGCACCGAACAAGCCGCTGATAAGACCGCTACCGGCACTAAGCACGTGGCCAAGACAACAGGGCACGGTGTCAAAAAGGGAACCACAGCGGTCGGTAATGGGGCGAAGAAGACCGCCAAGAAGACTGAAGCTGCGGTGAAATAAGAGAAAGATCGACCAACAGACGCTTCGCCCCGCAGCAAATAGAGGGATGGCAGCCTATGTCTCAATTCCCAGGCTGCAGTAGCACGTACTCGCAATTTCCCGTGACGGAACTCACGGCACGGAGGTCTATCTCCGTGCCGTCAGTCGCTGAAATGCACACGTACTCTGGTCTTCGCTAATCAGACCTGCTAGATCGAAGAACTTTGGGGATAACAGGACCGAAGTTACCTTTCGCGGTGTTCGTCTTCGAGGTTGGGAATGCCGGCTGCGAACCAAACTCCTCCCACATTCCGGATGAGCAGAACAGGACTGTCGCAAGAAGCCGGAGGTGGCGGAGTTAGGAAATCGTCGATTCTGAAGTCTCCATCAGCTTCGAGAGCAACGCCGGCGAGGGTCGAATTGTGCGCTGTAGCATTGGCTGCTGGCCCACAGAATAACGTTGCGTGAACGCTCTGCCCGGCATTGGTTCCGATGCCATTGCCAGTGGCCAGAAGCAGGCCGCGTCCCGCGACCTTTATACGGCCATCGGAGCTCACTTCCGCCTCCAGCGCGGCGATCCGCCAAGGTGCCCCAGGAGCAACACCCCGCACCACGTTCAAGTTGACTGCACCGGTCACGGCGACGCCAGTAACAGGAATCACCCCGATACCGCCCTTGAAGCGCAGAGCGGTCTCATCTTGCGCGAATACGATACCAGTAGTCGCCAAAAGCATAGCGCCTAGGAGCAGCGCGCTAATCACATTTCCAGCCGTTCTCCGGCCGGAATAGTTTCCATTGCTGTTTTCCATTTTGTTTTTCCTTGTAATCAGTATTTTGAAGACGCTGGAACGGATCCGCCCATTCCCGCGTCAATTACGCTCTTCACCACCGCCGCCATTAGGAAAAAGTGTGCGACGTTTCTCATCGCCATTTTTCTGATTGAACTATCGGTTTGATCTGCGCAGCCATATGACGCTGCGGCGGCTGCGAAGATTCCACAAACGTCTCCATTCCGGCTCGTGGGACGTAATCAGAGGGAGCAAATGTCATTTCGGGACGAATGACTGCGGGTCGGATGACTTATATATCTCGCTGACAGAGCTGGGTGTGGTCGGGCCCCAATGGGCCGACCCTCGTCTTCTGCCTGACACGGCATTTTTGCTTCACGCTATGTTCGGTCCCTCATCCCGACGACAGCGAGGGCATGCCTGAGGTAATAAAAGACGCATATAATCGTCTCAATGTCACGGATAAAGTCGTCAGTCTGGCTAACTCGCCGATTTGTCTGCGCTCTGGTGGTTCTCGCCTACTTGCCGTCGGCGTCCTCCCAGGTTGGAGCAAAGCTGTCAGGAATTGTCTTTGATACATCGGGCGCGGTGGTCGGCGCAGCTACGGTAACAGCGAAGAATCTGGATACCGGCTTTTGGCGAACGTCGATCAGTAACGCCACTGGGCGGTACGACTTTTTCTCTTTGCCTCTGGGAAAGTATGAAGTTCGTGCCAGCAAGACCGGTTTTGCCGAAGAGGTTCGGACGGGCATTGATCTGGTGGTTGGCCAGGATGCCATGGTCGATCTGCGTCTTCGCGTCGGTGCAGCCACCGAGCAGGTCACCGTGACCGGCGACGCGTCCTCCGTCAACGCTTCCACGCAAGACATCTCTGGACTTGTCGGAGAGCGCCAGATCAAGGATCTCCCGCTAAATGGCCGGAGTTACGATCTGCTGCTTACTCTTAACCCTGGCGTGGTGAACTTCACATCGCAGAAAACCGGAGGCATTGGCGTTTCAAACTCCACTACGGGGAATAACTTCTCCGTTTCGGGAAATCGCCCACAGCAGAATATTTTTCTATTGAATGGCGTGGAGTACACCGGCGCCGCAGAAAACAACATGCAGCCAGGTGGCTCCAGCCAGCAACTGCTGGGAATTGATGGAGTCCGCGAGTTCAATGTGCTTCGCGACTCATACGATGCGACCTATGGGAAACATCCGGGCGGTCAGGTAATCATCGTTACCGAATCCGGCACCAACGGGCTTCACGGCTCGGTATTCGAGTTCCTCCGCAACAATGCTCTCGACGCGCCCAACTTCTTCGATCCGGGTGACGCTCCGCCATTCCATCGCAACCAGTTTGGCGGCGCGCTTGGCGGTGCCTTGGTTAAAGACAGAACTTTCCTGTTCGCGAACTATGAAGGATTTCGGCAGAGTCTGCACCAGACGTCGGCGGCGTTCGTTCCCGATCTGGCATCGCGGGCGAAAGCCGCTCCGAGTGTTGTGCCTCTGCTGAATCTCTGGCCCACACCTACGACCAGCGCTCCCGATTTCAACGGCATTGCCGAAGTGTTCAGCAGCCCTCTACAAACAATTCGTGAGGACTTTGGCACCTTGCGACTTGATCATGTGATTTCCGAACATGACTCGCTTACCGCGGCTTACACCGTAGACGATGGTGGCGATGTGACGGCCACTGTCCTGAACCCTTACAGCAGTGACATCCTCGACTTACGCGAGCAGGTGTTGAGTCTGGAAGAAAATCACGCCGGCTCTGCATTCGCCAACACTGTTCGCTTAGGTTTTTCTCGCGCCGGTTATTTCTTTACCGGAGAACCTACTCCTGGAACTCCGGCCGCGAACGTCCCTGGGTTCCTGGTTGGACGACGGGTTGGCGCGGTGGTTGTAGGAGGAAGTGCAGCCTCGAATCCGCAAGCGCAAGTAGGACTCGCAGGCAGCAATAATGGCAGCAATCTTCACATCGCCAGGAATCTCTTTACCGGTGAAGACCGCTTTGTTTTCACGCGAGGGCGGCATCAAATCACATTAGGCGCGTGGCTACAGCCGTTCCAATCGAACGAGATTATCGCGCTCAGTCAATACGGGCAGGCGACCTTCACCAGTCTGCAGACATTCCTTCAGGGAACGGCTTCCGGCTTTTTGTTCGATCCTGCGCCGAGTGAGATGAACTGGCGCTCGCTGTTCGGCGCGTGGTATACGCAGGACGCGATCCGCGTGACCCCAAGGCTCACGGTTTCGCTCGGGTTCCGTAGCGAGTTCTCAACCGGCTGGAATGAAGCGCACGGACGCGCCGCAAACTATACCTTTCCGAATGGCGTGATCTCGTCGCAGCCGCATGTTGGCAGTTCATTCTTCACCAACAATAACGCCCGATTCCTCCCACAGCCGAGGATCGGGATTGCATGGAGCCCATGGGATGACTCCAAAACGATCATCCGCGGCGGCTTCGGAATATACAACGATCTTCAGGACGCCCTCGGATATCGCGCAGACCAGAACGCTCCTTTCAATCCCGTGTACAACGTAGCGAATCTTGCCGTCTCCAAATTGCCGATCGATCCGAATGCGGCAGTTCCCAGCAACGCGCTGCTGGTGCCAGGTGGCGTGCAGCCGGATATGAAGACGCCTAGCCTGCTCTCTTATTCCTTGCGCATCGAGCGCGAGTTGTCACCCACGACTACTCTGACCGTGGGCTATGTCGGATCACATGGGTATCACGAACTGGTCGGAGTCGACGCGAATCAGCCGTTCCCAGTAATCTGCCCGGCTTCTCCATGTCCGGCACAATATCCGGCGACGTTTCCAGTGCCGTTGGCGGGACAGCCTGTGCCCGCCGGCGCATTCTTCGTGCCAACTACTGTCAAGGCCAATCCGACCATAGCGAATACCTGGACATGGTTCTCTGTCGGGACCAGCTACTACAACGCACTCCAGGTGGATGTGAACCATCGCCTGGGCCACTCTTTGACGTTGCGCGGCGTGTACACCTGGGCGAAGGCTCTCGACGACGGCGATTCGCTGAACCAAACTACCGCAGGCAATGCGCCGGGATTGGTATCGAATCCCTTCGACATTCGCGCTGATTGGGGACCGGCGACGTACGACGTGCGCAATGCCGGCGTGATTAGTGCGAACTGGGATCTTCCGGTGGGACGCGGGCGCCGCTTCCTCAACGGCAGTGAAGGAGTCCGGCAAGTTCTTCTAGGTGGATGGTCGGTGAACAGCATTTTCACTGCGCAGAGTGGATTTCCCTTCACCCCGCAGCTTAGCTACAACCCGTCAAACAATGGTGACACGCGCAATCCGGTGCGGCCATTCGTAAACCCAGCATTCACGGGATCGGCAATTCTTGGAAATCCTACGCAGTGGTTCAATCCGGCCGCGTTTCTTCCGCCGCCGCCCAACAGCGGCTTTTATGGCAACCTGAGCAGAGACAGCCTCGTTGGTCCGGGTCTGTCAACGTGGGATCAGTCGTTTGTGAAAAGCACCAAATTGCGTGAATCGCTCGATCTGCAATTTCGCGCAGAGATTTTCAATCTACTGAATCGAGCCAATTTCGGTACACCCAATCTGATCGTCTTCACGCCATCCGGGCTTTCCGGAACCGCTGGAGCGATCACCGGCACCTCGACCTCATCGCGCCAGATCCAGTTTGGGATGAAGCTGCTCTGGTAAACGGGATTAGGAATTAGCAAAATTTGGTCCGCACCTACTCTGCTATAGCGCACGAATAAGATCCTTGGCGGTGCTTATTCAGTGTTCAACGCCGCGCGGGGATCGAGTTGCGCGGCGCGGACCCCAGGCAGCAGGCACGCCAAAATGCCGATCAATGCCAGCAGCAGCATGGAGAACCCGAAGATTGCCGGATCAAAGGGAGCAGTCTCGAACAGGAGCTGCGAGAGTCCCCGGGTGGCGAGCAGAGATAATCCGAATCCAATCACCGCGCCGGCGGCGACGAGCGAGCCTCCCTGGTGCAGCACGTTGCGCAGCACATCCTGCCGCGTGGGCCCAGAGCCATGCGGATGCCAAACTCACGGGTGCGCTGCAGTGTCACGTACGAGACCACGCCGTAAATTCCTAACGCACACAGAAGGAGCGCCAGCACGGCAAACGCGGTCATCAGACTCACGCTGTAAGTGCGCTGTGTAAGCGAGTGCGAAACCACGTCGCTCATCACCGAGATGCTCTCCACCGGCTGATTCGGGTACATCGATTGAATCTTTATGCGGACGCTGTTCGCCAGCAGCCCAGGATCGCGTCCGGCGCTGCGCACAAAAAGATTCATCGAGGCGAGGACGTGATGCGTGTCGTCCTGCGTGTACGGCATATAAATGGCGGGCTCACTCGGCAAGTCGAGCGCTCGCTGCCTGACGTTGGAGATGATGCCGACGATCTCCCGCGGAGGTGGAGGCCGGTTGTTGCGACTACCAAGGGCGAGATAATTAACTGTGATCTGCTTGCCGATCGGGTCTTCACCAGGAAAGAAGCGTTGTGCGGCGTTCGCGTTGATGATGATGACTGGAGGCGAAGTCTCGTTGTCACGATCGGAAAAGAAGCGTCCTTTGAGCAGGGAAGAGCCGACGGTGCGGAAAAAGTCTGGGCTGATCCAGCAACCCTCTGACGCAGGGGCATGGTTTGGATCATTGGCCCGATCGGAGAAAGCAAGAGTTGCCCCATTTGCGTTCGCGGCGGGCACGCAGTCAGAGACTGCTGCGGTGCTGGCGCCAGGAACGCCGGCGGCACTGTTGATCACCTCACGCCAGAACGCGTATCCTTCGGGACCAAAATAGTTTGTCCGCAGATAGGCAGTCAGGACCTTCGCCGGCTTAAATCCGAGATCGACCGATTGCACGCGGACGAAGCTGCGCACCAGCAAGCCCGCGCACACCGTCAGCACTACGGCGAAGGCGATTTCGCCCACGATCAGCGCCGAAAACGGACGCCGCTGCGCTTTGCCGGTTTCGGTGCGACCACCGCGCAGGCCGGAAGAGAGATCGATACCCGAGACAACGCTTGCGGGGAGAAGCGCAAACAGCACGCTGGTGAGTCCCACCACGGCGATACTTGCTGCCAATGCAGCGAAGTTGAGATGCAGACCTTCCATGCGCGGCAGTGCCAAACCGGGAAGTTGGCGCACCAGACCTATGGACATCGCAGCGAGAACGATGCCCACAGCGCCACCTGTGGCGCTCAGCAACAGTCCTTCCACCAGGAGCTGCTGGCGAATTCTTCCCCGGCTCGCGCCGAGTCCCAATCGCACAGCCAGCTCGGGCGAGCGCTTTACCGCCCGCGAAAGCAGAAGCGCTGCCGTATTCATGCAGGTGACCAGAAGTACGAGAGCAACGGCGACCATAATGATGTCCAGTTGACGCGTGACCGGTCCCACAATGAAGTCTTTCAGCGGCGTCAGTTGCACCTGTATGTCTTTGGGCTCGCCTTCGGCTCTGCGCAGGATCGACGTGAGCTGCTGCTCGGCAACACTGCGCGTGATTCCCGGTTTCAATCGGGCAATCACGTCGAGGAACTTGTTGGCTCGCCAGTTCATGAATGGCCAGCTCGGCTCCGTCGTCAATTTGGCCCAGACGTCGGTGTCCGCGTAAAGGTCCGGCATGGGAGGGAGGACGCCAACGACGGTCGAAGCAACATCCTCAATGCGGAGAGTGCGCCCGATGACGTGCGGATCACCGCCAAGCTGCTCCTGCCAAAACTTCCACGAGATCAGGATGGTGGTGTTATGCAGGTCCGTATATTCCTGCGGAGTGTAGAGCCGTCCCAAAACGGGGCGAATACCCATCACGCTAAAGAACTGCTGGGTTGGAGAGGCGTAGTTCAGAACCCGCGGTTCGCCGTCTCCAGTCCAGACCTCGCCAAAGCGGGGAATGATGGCCGCTACTCCGGAGAAGACTGTGTTCTGATCGCGATAGTCGCGGAAATCCGGGCCGGAGGCGGCGCGGCGCGCGTCGCCTAGCGAAGCCGCATGCGACGAGACCACGTACAGACTTCCCGGGTCGGAAAAATGCAGCGGCGCAAGCAGAACGTGAGCGAAGACGCTGAAAATAGCCGCATTGATCCCGATACCCAGCGCGAGCATCAGCACGGCGGTGGTGTAGAACCCGGGCGCGCGCCGCATTCCTCGCAGCGCATATCGGAGGTCAGTAAGTAGATGGTCGAGCGTCGGCCGCCTCAGCAATTCTCGAAGCCGGTTCATGTGACCACCTCCAGACGGAAATCGCTATTCCCGCTCAGAGCGTAAGAAATTGAGTGCGTGCAATCTCTGTGCCGAATGCCTTTATCCCAAACATCAATAGCTTACAAAAGTGACGACAACACTCGGTTGTCCGCGCATGCGAGCTAGTGTTCAAAAACGGACAAGCCGTTAAGCCGCTCCCCATGAATCTCAAGCCCCCGCATATCCCAAGTAATTCCGTACCGCCCCCGGTTATTTGACGCATCTTGCTCTGACTCAACATCTCTACTGCGGTCAACCCACTCCGCAGGAGATTACCACTTTGAAAAACTCTTTTGCTGTACGTGTGTCTTTCTGTTGTTTTGCTCTGCTGATACTTCTGGCAACTATTCCCGCGTCGGCACAAACTGCTGGCTATCGCACGAATGAACTCGCGTCCGACAAGCCAGGTGTCTCTCACACGTCACCTACCCTGTTGAATCCGTGGGGGATTGCCTTTCTGCCGAGTGGCAACTTCTTCATCGCCGAGAATGCGAGCGGGCGAGTCGATTCCTATGATGCTTTCGGCAACATCGGAGCCGGAGTCACAATCCCGGCGCCTCCCGGCAGCGCCGACGCTTTTTCGAGGCCAACCGGCATCGCCGCCGTATCTGAGCCCAACGTTGGGCCCCTTGGCACACAATTCCAATTTCTGGTTGCAGCCGACAATGGCACAATCTGGGGCTTCAGCGTTGTCGACGGAGCACCTCAGGCCGCCACAAAGTTTGTCGACAACTCATCGGGTCTGGCAAGCTATACCGGAATAGCTTTCGTGCAACCGGACTGCTGCGCTCCGTATATTGCGGCTGCGAATTTTGCCGAGGGATTCGTCGACACCTTCACGCGTCGTGGCGATCCTCTCTCGCTCAGTCCACTTACACCGAATCCCTTCATCGATCCAAACCTCCCGCCAGGTTTTGCTCCATTCAATATTCAGGTAATTGGAAACCAAATTTTCGTGGTGTACGCCGCGCAAGGACGTAATGGCCAACCACTGTTTGGAGGAGGTGGGGGTGGCCTCGTCAACATCTTCGACACCGTCGGCAACTTCGTGAGGCGATTTATCTCTCCAGGCATTCCCTTGAACGCGCCGTGGGGAATCACCCAGGCCAGCGCGAACTTCGGTCCATTTAGCAATGACATTCTGATCGCGAATGCGGGCGGCGACAAAAGCATCAGCGCTTTCGATCCCATTACAGGAACCCTTGCCGGGCAGCTCGCCGATAAAAGCGGAACTACGCTGATCTTTGGCGGAGCACGCGGTCTGGCCTTTCGCGCCGACAGCGTGGGCGATGCAAACGCTCTTTATTTCGTCGATGACGCCAGCCCCACCGACCCGCCCACCGGTGTCTTCGGCGCGATCACGAGGGGAAACGCCGCTTTCATTGGCCTGACCTTTTTTGACACTACGCTGCGCGCAGCGGCTTTTCCCGGCGATCCGATAACCCTGACCGCGGGCGTAGCCGTGCCCTCCGGCGTTCCCACTGGCACGGTTGCTTTTGTGGACACATGCTGTTCTTTGAATCCAACCATCACTCAGACCACATTGGGAACCGTAAGCATTGTCGACGGAACCGCTTCCCTTACTATCCCATTCCCGTCCGGCGACCACTTGATTACCGCCAGCTATTCGGGCGATGCGAATTTCGTACCCGGCAGCGCCTCCGCACTTCTGGCTGTGCTCTTGCAGACTCAAACTACGCTCACGGCGCCGTCGAGCGCTGCGTCGGGAATCCCGGTCCTCCTAAATGCAAGTGTCAGTGCGGTTTCCGTGGTTGACCGCGACCGCATCACCGGACAGGTCACTTTCTTTGATGGAAACGTCATCCTGGGAACCGCAGCGGTGAGTGCAGGGGCTGCGCAGTTAACGGTGAATTCCTTGTCTCAGGGCGCACACTCGATCGTCGCACAGTTTTCCGGCAGTAGGTTCTTCCAGAGCAGCACGTCGGCTCCAGCTGTCACCGCTGTTGGTAATCCTGTTCCGGGAATTACGTCGCTCGCGCCTTTTGCTGAAAAGCAGAACTCCGGTGCATTCACGCTTACCGTGCATGGCTTGGGATTTGTGAATGGGGCGGTTGTGGCATTCAACGGAGCTCCCAGGGCAACCTCGTTCGAGAGCGCCAGTGTGCTTAAAGTTTCAATCCTGGCCTCCGATCTTGCCGCTTCGGGAACAGCTACGATCGGAGTAGCGAACCCCGCGCCGGGCGGTGGCAATTCGGAACTGGCTATGTTCGCCATCGACACCGCAACCGCGACATCTGTAACGTTAGACAATCCGGCGCTCACTGTCTCAGCCGGCCAGAGCGTCACAGTGGGAGCTCATCCGACCGGCTTCACTGGTGCGGTCACCGCGATGTGTCTCAACGCCCCCGCAGGAGTGACGTGCGCATTTAATCCAGCGAATAGTTCCATCACAATTCAGACCTCAGCCGCGACAGCAAAAGGCGCACACGTCATAACGGTAGTGTTCAGCGCACAGGCACTGGCTCGGGACTTCTCCTCGCCATCGCTCCTGGCGATGTCATTTGGCGTTCTCGGTCTGCCGCTCGGGAGCGTGGTAATCGAAGGCCGCCGTCGCCGCAAGCTGAAACCAGCGTTTTGGATGGTTCCTTGGATCGCACTTTTGCTGTTGATGATGGCAGGCTGCGGCGGCTACGGCAGCTCCGGGTCGACTCCAAACACCCCGACACCACCGGCTCAATCCGGACAGGCCTCAGCAAGCCTGACAGTGACGGTGCAATGATTTCAAGCAGTCCCAGAGCAGGAATACTTCTGTGACTGTTTACACGTTCGTCCCTTCGACCGCTGGAAGCTGAACTGAGAACATTCAGTGCTGTGCGGTCGAAGGGACTTTTGTTTGCAGCTGCCCTCAAGCAACAGTTGTTCGCAGAAGCATATCCAGAGTAGGATATTTGCGGTTTGCACCGGTCCGTCGAGGTGGATATCGATGCGTACTCGCCATTCGCTTCCAATGCCTCTCCTGGCATTGCTTCTCATTCTTTTCACGACCGGCGTTGGGTTCGCGCAGGATACATCGGCAATCCAGTGGGCTCCTGTCCCGACCGATCCTAACGAACTAGTAACCGGCGGGGCCAAGGCACTCACCAATCCGCAGGAGCGATCGGCAGCGCTGGAGCTACTGGATCGCGCTCGCCAGAATTACACCCTCTATGGTCCGCATGCTCCGGCGTTCACGTTGAAAGTGAGTTTTACCTCCAACGGGCAATCGCAATATGAAGGCCAAGGATCTATGCAGGAGACATGGGCTGGCTGGGTGGCCGATCGTTGGACCGCGAAGATCGGCTCAGCGGAAACCTTGCGGGTTATCTATCGACGCCAGATGTGGAGCGACGATCCTTCGGCGCCGGTTCCGATGCGCGTGCAAATGGCTAGGTCTGCGCTGCTGTGGCCGATGATGAATATGCCACCGCGGGTGATGCTTCGCGCCGCGGCCGCAACCATCGGGGGCAAGGCGGTGATGTGCATTCTCACTTCAGCCTCAATGCCCACTGTCGATCAGCCGCGCCACTGGCTTGAGCAGGAGTACTGTGTCGATCCCGAAAACGGAAACCTCCTGGTCTGGTCCGAAGCCCCTGGATACTACGTGTTCTACGACTACACCGCCTCCACGGAATTTCAAGGCCACCTCCTTGCGAATAATATTTCAATTTATGAAGCTGGAAGCCGCGTGATGCAGATCCATGTGGACAGCATTCAAGATGCGAGTGGCGTAAATCCCGAGTCCCTGCGGCCCACACCCCAGCTCGTGGCGAAGGGACCAAGCTTTGGTCTCGGATCCCCTATGAGGTTTCCCATTGTGGTAACGGAAGGGAAAGGGGCGATTCCGACCGCGATTCAGCCGGTTTTCGTCCATGCCACCATTGATCGAGACGGACACGTCCTCGAAGCCGAAGCTCTCCAGAATTCCAACCCGGAACTTGCAGCCAAGGCTATCGACACCTTGAAAACTCGCGTACAAGGTCGAGCCATTCGGCAGCGAGAAGTGTTCGTGAACGTCGAGTTCATCACCGGAACCCGCCAAGTGGCCGCCGCCCAATAGTCTCGCGCGCATTAGCGATCGAACGTCGCCCGGACTTGGTTTTGACTGCGTCTACGGTTCGCTGTGCGAGAATTAGCGACACCCTATGAGTGCGGAGCAATTTCGTTTTGGCGTGTTCGCGTTCCATCGAGCATCGCGCGAGTTGCGCAGAGATGGAATGCTGGTTCGCTTGCAGGCACAACCTGCTCAGGTGCTTGCCTGTCTGCTCGAACGTGCGGGGGACGTGGTCTCAAGGGAAGAATTGCGTCAGGTGGTGTGGCCTGAGGGTACGTTCGTCGATTTCGAGCGCGGCCTGAATTTCTGCATCGCGCAAATCCGGGCTGCTCTCAACGATAATGCGGTTGAGCCACGCTTTGTCCGCACGATCCCCAAACGTGGATATCAGTTCATCGCACCGGTAAGCCCAATCAGCACCAGCGAGTTGTCTCGTGCCAACGTGACCAGTCGTGAAACAGTGTGGCCGGTGAAGACGCTGCGCATCCTCGCCGCTTGTCTTCTACTCGCGTCGCTGTTTGCAGTCGGATATTGGGCGAGGAGCCGGTACACGGGACAGAAGACTCCGATCGTCGCGGTCGCGCGCTTTGATAATGAGACTGGCGATCCGGCCATGACCCAATTCAGTGACGCCGTTACCGACATGCTGGTTGTAGATTTGGCAGCCAAAGGCGACCGGCAGTATCGAGTGATCGGCAACGCCCGCGAGCTGCGAGTCGCACGCGAGCAGCGCGACCTCACGGCAGTAGCTTCCGGGCTGGGTGCCTCCTACGTCGTTCTGGGACAGATCCAACGGCAGGGAGATCAAACCCGTATCCTCGCTCATCTCATTCATCTGCCCGATCAGACACATGTGTGGGTGACGCGCATCGATCGCAGCGTGGACGATCCATTGGCGCTCGAATCGCAGATAGCACAGACGGTCGCCATCGAGTTCGCTCCGAAGATCCGCCCCACGTTCGTGCCCTTTCCCTCACATCGACGCGCAAGTCTCTGAAGCGAAAGAGTTTCGCTCCTAACATTTTCCTCGCAATCTCCACGTCGAAACTAGCTTGCAATCTTCCGCCATTCAGCAGGAAATCTTGGTGCAAGAGAATACCGGAGGAACAAATGTCTTACGCCGTTTCGCGAAGGCGCTTCATGACAATCGTTGGTTTAACTATGCCTGGCTTTGCCATAGGTCTCGATGCTCTCGCGCCCCAGAAATCCGATTCAGGAGCGGCAGCTAAGAGCACAGCTAGTGCTGTCGTGGTAGGGGATCTTTACCCGGCCCAACGGCCCGAACTGGTGCGGGAGATGGTGACCGTGGCCCACTTCAACTTGACGCGAGTTAAAGAACTCGTTGGCACACATCCATCGCTCGCGAAAGCAACCTGGGATTGGGGGTTCGGCGACTGGGAGAGCGCGCTCGGCGGGGCGTCGCATATGGGCAACCGGCCTATTGCTGAGTTCCTGCTCAACAATGGGGCGCATCCCTCCATTTTCTCGGCCACCATGCTCGGACAATTGGATGTGGTAAAAGCTTTCATCGCAGCGCAACCGGGCATTCAGCGGACGCCCGGCCCGCACAGCATCAGCCTGCTCGCCCATGCGAAAGCGGGAGGCCCAAGCGCGCGTGCGGTGTTTGAATTCCTGCAGTCGCTCGGAGACGCCGATGCCCCTCCGGAAGCGTCCCTACCCGATGAACTGCGTGGTGTCATTTTGGGAACTTACATCTTCGGCCCTGGTCCAACTGAGCAAGTAGATGTGACGCTAGACAAAGGAAAGCTGGTTTGGACGCGAAAAGGTACGACGGGTCGGTACCTATTCCATTTGGGCGACCGGGTCTTCTATCCGGGTGGCGCACCGGTCGTTCGCATCCGCTTCAGCGAAGACGCAGGAGTCCGCATGATGACGGTCAGCGATCCGGATGTTGTACTGACGGCAAAGATGAGCGGTTAGAAGCCGAAAAACCTCGGTCACCTGGCGCTTGGCACAAGAGCGAGTGTGCTCAGCGGTGGGGACTGGTTCAAAACCCGCGAGGGCAACTCCTGGCGGTTTGCACCAGCTTGATCAGATCGATGCGCGCAAGCTGGCTCCCATCTGATCAGGGGAAAGTGTCCCGGTTTGACATTGCTTTTTATAGAACCCTGCCCGGAGCGTGGCCTCAGTGGTCCTGTGTGGTGAGCTCTTGCCACCGCATACATGGAAATTCCCTGCTAAATTCCCTGTTAAATCTGGGCACGCTCTCCTTTTCCTCCTATCACTCTGTTATTAAAAGATTTGTCCCACTAACTGAAAATTCCCTGTTATTCCCTGTTCCAGAAACAAAAATTGCGGAATTTGGGCATAAAGTGGGGATTCTGAGCCGGAAAGCAAGAAATTCCCTGTGATTTTCCCTGTTCCTGCTGAAATATGGCGCCGCCAGCCCCCTACTGTTGCCTTGGAATGAGGCAGGCGCGGATGCCGGGAACGCCGAGAACGCGCTGGTCTCCCTGCGGGGGACCCCAGTTGAAAATGTGTCCTTAGTTAATGTTAGTTAATGTTAGTTAATGTTAGTTAATGCGAAGCGGTGGCGACGGATATCCGGCTAAGCCTGCGGCAGGCTTCTTCCAGATCAGAATCGGTTTTTGCGAAGCAGAATCGCAGGAGATTCCGCCCGCCTTCGCTGAAGAACGCCTCTCCCGGCACGCTCGCCACACCAGCCTGCGACAGAAGGTGCATGGCTTTTTGCTTGCTGTCGGTGCCCGGCAAGGAAGTGGCGTCGGCCAGAACGTAATACGATCCTTGCGGCCATGACGGATTCAGTCCGATCTGCTCGAGCGTCGTGCACAATAGATCGCGCTTGGCACGGTATTCTTTCGCCAGGTCCTGGTAGAACTTCGGCGTGAGTTCTCCCAGGCCCGCAGTGACTCCGTGCTGGAACGGCGACGGCGCACAGATGTAAGCCAAGTCATGGAAGTATCCGATGGAATGCGCCCATCTCGCATCGCATACGGCATATCCGATGCGCCATCCAGTAATGCTGTAAGTCTTGGAGAATCCCGAAATGGTAATGGTCCGCTCGGCCATGCCGGGAAGCGATGCCGGACTTATGTGTTCATTTTCATCGTAGAGAAAGTACTCGTAAATCTCATCGGTGATGACGAACAAATTGTGTCGAACCGCCAGTTCCGCAATAAATTCGAGCTCTTCGCGATTGAACACCTTGCCTGAGGGATTAGCCGGGGAGTTGAGGATAATCGCGCGAGTCTTAGCTGTGATAGTCCGCTCAAACTGCTCACGGCTGAACATCCATCTGGGTGGATGCATGGTGACGTACACAGGCACGCAATCGAGCGCGCGTAATGTGTTCACGTGGTAGCCGTAGTAAGGCTCGAAGACAATGACTTCATCACCGGGATTCAGCAGCGCCATGCACGTGGAATAGAATGCGCCCGTCGAGCCCGCGGTAACTACGACTTCCCGTTCTGGATCGGCTTCCACGTGATTGTAGTCGCGCATTTTGCGCGCGATTGCACGGCGAAGCTGCGACACGCCATCGAGTCGCGTATAAGAATTCTGACGCGAACGAATCGCTTCAATCGCCTGACGCTGCACCGGCTCCGGCACTTCGGTGTCGCAGATGCCCTGGGCCAGGTTGATGCCGCGCACCTTATCGCATTCCACTGACATGATGCGAATCTCGGATTGCGCGATTCCTCCCGCTTTCCGGCTCAATTCCAACATCTTGTCCTCACGATAGAGATTCTATCGGTCGAATTTATGAATATGAAGTAATCGGACTTGGGAAAGTACGCAGGTTCGTCCGCACATGTTCCATATTTCAGACGAGATCCGGAAGGAACAGTTAGCCCGGAATTGCGATTTTGAGAGCTGAATAGAATGCGCGCGAGGCATTCTATTCAGCTTGGAGTTCGATACCTACTTGCGCGGCCGACTCTCTGGCGGAACGACGCCATTCATGCGCATATACTCGATGATCTGCCCATAATGATTGTTGCTGTGACCCACCATTCCGACCGCCAACGCGAGCCGCGTTAGCTTGCGAGTTCCACCAAACGGATTGGCGATCTCTTCCGTCGCGTTCTGCTGATTGATCGTATCGATGGCGCTGTGAGCTTTGGCAAATGAGGCTTTCACATAATCCACGACTTCCTGTTTGGTCTTGATGTTCTTCGGACCATTTTCGTCATCGGAGATCTGCGGTTTTTGTCCCATGATGCCGGATGCATACGACTCCAGCGCATCGCCGATATGCTTAAACTGCTCACCCACGGTGCGGACCGGTTTGGGAGTCTTAAAATCCCCGGGAATGTTGCCACTTGCAGGGGAGAAATCGAATTTGTCTTGAGGTATGGCATCCGCTGCGTTCGTCACCTCGCGTTCAATGCTTCCCAGCTGATTATTCAGAACCGAGGCGATCGTCGGAGCGGCGCTGGAAGACTGAGCACTGCTCGAGCCGCTAGCCTGAGCCGATGCCATCGCTCCGGATACGCAACAAATACTCACTAGAACCGCAATTCTCTTGTAGTTGTTCACAGTGAATCTCCTGGTGGAAGTTGGAACCCGAAAGCATACCACTGCGGTACTAATGTGCAGGGCTCTGCGCGACGAAGGGCCACTCCCGACGGCTTCTCGCGCGCACTAGATAGGCCGCTGTACCCACTACCACAAGGATCAAAGCTAGAAAGACTTCTCGCTCGAAATTCTTGCGCGAGAGCAGGATATATACGAATCCGGCGAGCGCCAGCAGCGCGGGAAGAGGATAGAGCCACATGCGAAATGGGCGCTCCAGAAGGGGCTGTCGCTTTCGCAGAATCATCACACCCACAGCCTGCAGTATGAATTGCATCATGATGCGAATCACCACCAAGGCCGCTACCAGATCGGCCAGCCTGAACATGCACAGGACGCAAGTGAGTGCTCCCATGCACAGTAGAGCAGCGGAAGGGAATCGGCCTCGGGGGTTCAGTTTGCCAAAAACACGAGGAAAGTTGCCGTCGACCGCGGCCGCGTAAGGTATGCGAGAGGCGCCGAGCAGAACGGAAAAAATCGAGGCGAACGCGGTCCAGATGATTAGAATCGCCGCTATTTCTCCCGCCCGCGTTCCGTAGACATGCTGCATCATGGTTGAGATCACATAAAAGCGAGACTCGGTGGCCGCCGATTGGTCCAATTCCCGCCATGGGACTACACCGAGGATGCTGAGATTCATCACCACATAGATCGCGGCAACGATGAGGATCGCAAACAGGATGGCGCGCGGAATGGTCCTGCCTGGCTCGCGTACTTCGGCGCCCAGATAGGAAATGTTGTAGTACCCCCAGTAGTCGTAGGTCGCAATCAGCATCGCCGAACCTAGCCCGAGAAAGAACGCATGGTTCAGATGAAATGCTCCCGGAGGGAAATCGAATGCACGCCCAGCATTGAAATGAGTGACGCCGGTCCAGATCACCCAGGCAATGGAGCCTAGGACTCCAACCAACAACCAGTTTGAAATCTTCCCTGCAATATCAACACGGCGGAATGCCAACGTTACCGCCAAAATGCAGGCGCAGATTGCGAGCAATGTTCCATGACTGATTGCGACATCGGCGCTTATGGATCCGAAAGCATGCGACGTCCATTGAAATGTATGTGAAACAAACCTGGTTTGCAGCGAAGGAAAAATAAATCCGGCATATTGCGCGATGCCCACGCACCCCGATGCCGCCGACAATGGCGCGCTCATCATTAACTGCGAAACGTAAACAAAGGAGAGCAGCCGGCCCAGGCTACGCGGTCCGTAGATTTCCTTCAGGTACTCGTAGGAGCCGCCAGCGCGAGGAAACGCGGCGCCCAGTTCAGCCCAAACCATTCCATCGCACATGGCCAGCACTGCCCCGAAGATCCACCCAAGCATGGCTTGCGGCCCGCCACTCGCATGAATGATCAGAGGGATGGTGATGAACGGACCAACGCCGATCATCTCGATGACGTTAAGAGAGATGCCTTCGCGTAGCCCGATACCGCGAAGCAGCCCTGGTTCAGACTTGGCGCCCATTTTCACCACGAAAGCACGTAAACACGGAGAAAGACATCACAAGTGGTTACTATTGGCGCTCTTCGTGCTTCCGTGTCTCCGCGGCGGATCACCGGTCCGCTCGTTGTCCCGCGCTCAGAAGG
This sequence comes from Terriglobales bacterium, assembly GCA_045808065.1. GTDB lineage: Bacteria > Acidobacteriota > Terriglobia > Terriglobales > Acidobacteriaceae > Gp1-AA112. Next base: position 182,671 of record JBJMGD010000014.1, read on the forward strand.
TTTACGAAGAGCCTTATTGCACCTGGAACTCCGGCTGGCAGCTGACGGAAGAACGCGTATCCACTGTAGATGTAGGTGCCTTTCCCATATTGGGCAACGAGCAATCCACCTTTGAGCGGCTGCTCTCCGGGATCATGACTTGCCAACAGCGGATGAAAGTGTGCATCCCACTCAGACATAAAGTAGAGACCGCGCTCCTGCACCCACCCATCGAAATCGTGAGCGGTGATTTTGTTTGGATAATTCAACATTGGACTCTGCGCATCAAGGATGTCGACCGGCGCTTCCTCTACGCTCACGCGTTGAGTGCTGTCCGTCATCGGGTACGGAGTGTAATGACCCGCATTGAATGATCCGACGTTTGAGTTGTACTGCAGGATCAGGGTTCCACCACGGGAAACAAAGTCGAGCAACCGCGGATTATCTACACGCACATCCGTACTCACGTCGTATGCACGGATTCCCATAATGATCGTATCGAAACGCGACAGATCGATAGATGCGAGATTGGCCGGCGCAATCACCTGCACGTTCATGCCAAGCTGCTTCAACGCCGCAGGAATCTCGTCGCCTGCTCCCATCACGTAACCCACGCGCAAGCCCTGCGGCAGCTTCACTCGGACGACACTCACATCGAGGGTGGCCGGATGATAGTAGTAGAAGCGATCGAGGTCGGAACGGGTAACGACGTCGAAGCCCTCAGTAAGCTGCTTGCCTTGGTAGTCGGCTATTGCATTAACGTCGTAATGCTCCTCGCGATCAACTTTCGGCTGTACTGAGAACGTCAGTTCGGCCACATCGCCTTCGTGCTCCAGATGCACGGGGCGGGTCGGCGGATCGACCGACCAGCCTTGTGGAGGGGATAATCGCAGCGCTGCGTCGGCTGGAGTGGTGAGCTGGCTGCGAACTCTTGCCGTAACCGAAAACGGCCTCCCAGAATCAGATCGGGCGAGTTGCGACACATTTTCAAATTCGACTGATAGCGCCGGAGCTATTGCCAGCTCATGCTGCCCCTGTCCTGAAACGGGATCGACAAACTTCGCCATCGCAACCGCGTGAACGCTTCCTTTTCCTTCGACCACGTTGTAGACGGCATGCGCCTGTATTGGCCAAGGCGGCAGCGGCAGTGTCGCGTAAGCTGGATTACTGAACGTATCCACCGACTCTTTATACGGATTCTTACGGCCCCAGTATGGCTTCGTGTATTGCGCATCCTGCGGAACAGTGACGCGAAACTGCACCGATCCCATGTCACCGGAGTGCAAGGGTTTGAGATCCCGCTTCACGACCTCGGACTTGAAACCCTCACGCATATCCAGAGCGATTTGCTCGGGCTCTACATCCTCTCTACCGCGATCGTAGAAGCGCGCGGTAACGGTAAACGTCTGTCCCGGAACTGCGGTTTGAAACGTTTGTTCGAGGCGGAAGAAGCCACTTTGCGATCCTTCAGGAGGATCGACCGACACGTCGAGCAACACACCCAATGCAAGGTTTGCGGCGCGCTCGAACTGCGCCTCTTTCGTTTGCAGATTGGTAAGCAACTCGAGCTTTTCGGCTTGCGTGAGCGGCGAATCCTGAACTTGCTTGATTACATCGCGCGTGAGCTTCAGGCCGTCAATCAGCGCAGCTCCGGCATCGGATGGATTGCTTGGCTTGGCTTGTTGCGCAGCCTCTTCTACACTCTTCGTCATCTCCTGCAAGGCGGGTCGCAGGAAGGGAACCTTAGCTTCGTCAGAGCCAAGCCGTGAGGCCAATCCCAGCAGACTAGTATCGATTCCTTCAAAGAAGTCGCTTTCTTCGTCCTTTAATTCCTCTTTTGGGACTGTCGAAGCGAGGCGCGTGTAATAAGTAAAGCGGTGCCCTGGAGGCAGGCGAAACCCGCCGGTACCCTGCGAAGTCTGATGCGCAAGGCCTTCGACGGCAAGTTGCGTGTACGACATCCCCAGCAACGGAGCGTACGTTCCAATGTCGAACTTTATATTTGAGTCTTCGCTGCTGCCGAAATGGCCGATGTAAAGCTTCTTCGGCTGCCAAGGTAGCAAGCCTTCTTTGATTTGCTCCGGAAAACGGCTGGGATCGCCCGCAGCTTTGAAGGCTTCCTGGGTCACAATCGAGGACGCCTGATGATGCGCGTGACCATCCCGCGTGGTGCCCGTAAACCGCGCGGTCAGTACGTCGGGACGAAACGTTCTGATGACGCGCACCATGTCAGCCAGCGCAATCTCATGTCCTCCCCACTTCTGGAACGTCTCTTCTGGAGTCTTTGAGAAGCCAAAATCTGCGACGCGCGTGAAGCGCTGCTCGACTCCGTAGTACTCATCGGCGGCCAAAAGCTCCAGCGTTCGGAGCACTCCAAGCTCGTCCGAGAAGGCATCGCCGGATTTATTCTGCCCGCCTTGACCGCGAGTTAGGGTGCATAACAGCGCAGTTGCGCCATTGCCGCGGGATTCCAGCGTGAGCATTCCGCCATCCTCATCGTCGGGATGAGCGGTCGTGTGCATCAGACGCGCGGTTGTTCGCAGCCGTTGGAGCTCCTGTTGTAACGCCACATAGCCTTGATCCTGCGCCAGAACGGGTTTTTCCGCGCCCAAAGGCGCTGAAGTAGCGAGAATGGCGGCGAGAACAACGATCGGAAGCAGCCGGCTAGGCTGTTTGAGAGAGGTGAATTGGGCTAAAGTCATCAATTCCTGAACAGGAGTAGATTCTCCGCAGCAACCTTCGGCTGCGCTTTATTCGGTACGAATGAGGAACTGAGCAGTATATCCAGAGAACTAGGAGTCGCTGAAGTCGATCATCGCCGGAGCTTTGCGGAATCCGCGAGTGGTGATAGCGACGTACAGGACGCCAATAGCGAACCAAAACCCGCCAACCGTCTTGGCCAGCACGTTCAGATTCCACCAAATCAGCGCGCAAAAGCCGAATCCAACCAGCGGCAGGATGATATCGGCGAGAACTCGTTTGCGATATCCGGTTCTGCTGAGCACGGCAAACTGCCAGAACGTGGCCAGATTTACTCCCATAAACGCAAGAAATGCGCCAAAATTCAGCAATTCGCCGGCATGCTCATACGCGTTGCCAATGGAGTTCAGCAGCACCGCGCCTACAAAAGTCAGGCCACCAATAATAAGGATGTTGTACGTCGGCGTGCTGCTTCCGGGGCTTAAATGGCCAAAAACGCGGCGCGGTAAGACGTTATCGCGCCCCATTCCGAACAAGAGACGCGCGGCTCCCAAGCCGCCAGTTAGACCACTGCCGAAGGCGGCAAGCACGAGGATCGCGCCCATCCCATTGAACAGAATGGGGCCACCAACCCGCTGGCAAACGTCCATAAATGCGGTTTCCAAGTTGGGAAACGAGTGCCAATCGGGCCAAACCATCTGCGCCAGGTACACCAATAAACCGCCGAATAGACCGGTAAAGACGCAAACCAGCACCGTCGCAAGCAACACATTGCGCTTGGGATTCTCGACGTCTTCAGCGAGCGTAGTGACGCCATCAAATCCAATGTAAGTGAGAGCAGCAAAGGAAGTTGCCGTCCAGATGCGATGCGAGTCAAAGGTGCTCGGATCATAGAACGGACGCGTCGAAAACATGCCCGCCAAACCCTGCGCTCGGAAGAGAAAACGCACCGCAAAGACGATAAAGAAGCCCACAACGACGAACATGAGGAACAACAAGACCTTATTTGCGCGTGCCGAAGATCGAATTCCGCGCAGGTTTAGCAGCGTAATAATGATGGCAATGATCGCTGCCCAGGCAAAAAACGGTACTTTTTGCAGGTATCTTTCATGCAGCGCAGTGGAGATCCAGACAGTATTGATAAGAGGTTGGAGCAGGTAATCGAGGAACATTGCCCAGCCGGCCAGGAATCCCAAATGTGGATTCAGTCCCCGGCCCACATACGTGTAAGCCGAACCAGCAGAAGGATATAGCGCCGCCATGCGTCCGTAACTCACTGCCGTGATCATCATCGCGAACATCGCGACAAGAATAATGGTGGCAAAGTGGCCGTTTGAGAGCTTTTGCGCGACGCCGTAAAGGGGTACGGGAGCGATCGGCTGGATCAGAACGATGCCGTAAAAGATCAAATCCCACAGCGTGAGGACGCGACGAAGCTGCGGAACCGAGGCTTCCGAACTGCGTTTTGCGGCAGAAATGTCGCTCATTTAGACGCCGTTAAGCACTGAATAAAGGCCTTTTTTGCAACGCAAGCTGATCAAAATCACTTCGTTGACGCCTTCACATTCCATCCTTCGACCTTTACCGTAGGCGTTAATCCCCCTAAATCGCGCGTACGAACTGTCGCTGTGATCGTTCGCGACTCACCTGGAAGCAGCGAAATGTAGTTGTCATCCCACAAAACGGGAGCGATATCATCGCTCCCGCGCCCGCGTTTGAGCTCTGCATCCACCATAAACGCAAGATTTTTGCCGGTATTTCGCAGCGTTACGCGCACTATTTCGTCCGATACGCGCCGTTCCACCGCACTATTCCACTCGATAGTCGCGGCTGGAAGGTCCGCTAACGCCGTCATATCCGAGTATTTTGCCGGAGTTGTGTAGTAGTTAGTCTTCTCCCAATCCATTTCTGGGGGCTGTTGCGGCAGCCAATAGAGGTTAGAAAGCGTCTTTCCGGCGGCGTTAGTCAGGTCCAGGCGCACAAAATAAGGCGTGTTAATGTCGTCAATCTGCGGGATTGTGAGCACTCGGGCCACGCTATCGGGGTCTACGTCGAGGTTTTTGAGGTCCGTAAAGTGCTCTCGTAAGGCCAAATCGAACACTCTAGTACGCAGTTTGAGGTTCTTTTGCGCCTCGTAGAGGCTGTTTACGATCACTACCGAGCGGTCGTCGTACGAGTACTGCGCGTGCACAAGTTCGTTGGCCTTCTTGGCTCCGAAGTAACCCCCACCGGGCAAGAGGTAATAATCATATAAATGCCAGATCACCGACGGCCACGCGTTGTTGAGCATCCACTGGATCACGCCGGTTGAGTTGTACTTGTTGCGCGCGTAGCCCTCGAACATCGCACGCTCGCCGTCATAGGCCATCACCTGCGACTTCTTCTCGTAGTCGGCAGCCGAAGTCGGCGGACCATACGTGACCGACATCGCGTTATCGAAGATGTTGGTCTGCGTAAACTCTCCTCCGCCGGCGTGGAAGTTCCAGACATCGTCGTGCGGCCAGATATCCATTTTGGGAATGAACTTCACCAGCGAACTCATCAGCGGCGGAGCCGGACCAGGACTCGTCTCGGTATTGAAGCCATAAGCTCCGCCCCACCGGCCTGGATCGCTGAGCCAATAAGAAGGAGGCACGTAGTCATACGGACCAGTCATTTTCACGCCGCTAGGTCCAGTTACGGTGGTCGGCGTAGCGCTGGCCGAGGAGATAAACGGATTCGGCCAGTGATACTGCTGCAGGATGGAAATGTAATCGCTCTCGACGTCGGCCGGCGGTGGATTATCGCTGCCATTCAGCCAAACCAGCAGGCTGGGATGGCTGCGCAGCCGCTGAATCTGGCTGGCCAGCGACGCCTTCGAGATCTCGTGATCTGCGGGCTGCCACTTGTCCCAGTGCTCCCAGTGATCGCAGCAGCACCATCCCGCCAGTACCAGAATCCCATATCGGTCCGCGAGATCGAAGAATTCGTCGGTCTCGATCTTGCCTTCAAGCCGAATGGTGTTCAGCCCCAGGTCGCGGACATAACGCATTTCGCTTTCCATGCGTTCGGGGTCGGTGCGCAGGAACATGTCGGGAGACCATCCGCCGCCGCGGATAAGAATGGTCTTGTGGTTGACACGGAAAAGCTCGTACCCGTTTTGGTTCTTGTCCGCAGTAATCTCGCGAATGCCAAATTTCGCGGCCGCCGAATCTGAAACCGAGTCGCCTGAGCGAAAGCGCATTTGGATGTTATAGAGATTTTGCCCGCCGAATGGATACGGCCACCAAACCTTCGGGTTCTCGACGCGCAGCACCGCATTTTGCTCAGGAGTAAAGACCACACTCAAGTGTTCGCCGGCCGGTACGGTAACTTTCTGTTCCAGCTTGCCGACACCCTCCAGGGTGGCTTCGACAGTTCCGGTGACCTCTTCATTGGTCCCATTTTGCAACTCGCCGGTAACGGTAAGCTCGGCAGTCTTCAGCGAATCATCGGTGAAGTGAGTGCTTACAGCCGGAAACGAAACGGCAACCGCGCTGCTCGACGTAATGTAAGCCGGCCGCCAGAGCCCCATAGCTTTGTCGGCAGGCGTCGGATTCCAATCCACAAAGTTGATTCCCAAATCGGTCTCAGTCTGGGGAAAGACCTCAACCGCCACCACGTTCGCCGCGCCCGCACGCGCCGCGTCTTTTATGTTGAAGCTGTAGGTGCGATAGGCGCCGGCAACCTGGTCAGAGTTGGCAATCTGCTTGCCGTTCACCCAGACATTCGCGCGATAGTTGATGCCATCAAAATGCAGCCACACATTTTTGCCCGCAAGCTGCGAGGGCAGCTGCAATTCCGTGCGATACCACCACGAGCACTTGTAAGGGCTGTCGTCAGGCATGGGAAGGTTAGTGAAGATCTTCCCAATGGGATAGGTAGTCCCAGGAATCGCGCGCAGATTCAACCCATAAAAAGGATCGGGAAAGAGCTTCGCATCCACCTGCGCGCCGAGAACCGTGTGCGGAACAGTAGTCGCGAGCCAGCTTTGCGCATCATATCCAGCACGCGAAATCTTGTCTCCACCATCGCTCAGCTTGCACGCCGACTGAATGCGCCAGTTCTTTTCCAGAGCGATGCGGTTTGAGGAAGGTTGCGTTTGCGGCAACTCGGCCGAAAAGCAACGGAAGGAAAGGAGGAAGGCCAACGCAAGCAGCAGGCGGAGTGCGAATTTGGTCATTGTGAGTAGAAGCGCTGCAATCTAAGAATGTACGGTATTGATACGTTTTAATAGAAAAGCTTGCATTCAGCAACAAGGAAGAATGATCGGCAGTCCGCGAGCCCATCCGCTACCGCGGACGGTACTGAGTTATACCTCCCTCACAGGTGGTCGGTGCCTTGCCTGATGAGCAATGCGCCCTCAGTTTCGGGCGTGACGCGATGGTGCCATCAGTGACTGCCCCCGTTACGAGACGCTCCCTACTCAGGGTGGGAGGAGTTCCTTCCAAGTGCCGGAGGCACGATCTGTGAGAGCCCAGCACGGCCGAGTGCTGGGAGACACGTGAGAAGGCAGAATCCGAGTCCCGGAGGGACGACACCTATCCAAGCACGTATCGCGGATCGTAATCAACGTTGTGCGCCTTCAATAACGCAACGAATTCCTCATCGAAGCTACGCTTTTTGTGGTGCTCTTCCTGATTGCGAATGTATGCAATCACGTCGTCACGCCGTGAGTCGCTTACGCTGAATGCACCGAAACCTTCTTGCCATCCGAAATTGTGAACGCCTTTCTTCATCCATTTTGAAGAACTCGCCTTTATTTTTTGAATTGCCGTCGAGTACCCAAGCGTCCCGGGAACGGCACTCAAGATGTGGACATGGTCGGGCATGCCGCCAACGGCGAGAACGTTGACTTCGAAATTCTTCGCGATACCGGTCATGTAGCGCCAAAGCTCCTCGTGACGATCGCGCGGAATACTCTTGGTCCGATTCTTGGTGCTGAAAACGATGTGGATCAGAACATTGGAGTAAGAATGTCCCATGGAAATGTCGTCCCTCCGGGACTGGAATTTTATACCTTTGATCTCGTCCCAGCGCTTGGGCGTGCTGGGCTATCACAGGTCGTGCCTCCGGCACTTGGGGCTGTGTGAACCCACGCCATTCCCATATCGGTCTCATCGAGGGACCCACAGCGACACCAATACCTCGTTTGCGCTCCGGATGCCGCTCGCTCGCACGTTAATGCTCAGGGGCCGTCCCCTCGTCGGCGATCACTGCAGTTCCTCTGAGATATCAGCCTGGAATGGCTGATCTGAGCCTTGCGCAATAGGGATTCTGACCTCAACTTCCAGTCCTCCATCTAAGGAGTTCGTGGCGCTGAGGCTGCCTGCATGGAGGCGCACGACACGATCTGTGATGGCCAAACCCAAGCCAATGCCTCCCGATTGCTCGTCACGCGCATTCGTCACACGATAAAAAGGACGAAAGATATTTCGAAGTTCAGTTTCGGGAACGCCTGGGCCATGGTCGCGAATCCTAAGAAGCGCCCACGCTCCCGCTTCTCGTCGCAGATGCACGTCAACAGCTGTGCCGGCAGCCGTGTATCGAACGGCGTTAAGAATGACGTTCTCGATTGCGCTGCGCAAGAGATCGGGATTACCGCGAACGTAGATATTCTCATCGCTCGACAGATGCACCGAGCGTTGGCGCTCATGCGCTGCAAATTCTGCATCCGAGACGACCTCGGAAACCAAGACGCTTAGATTCAGCATATCCATCTGGATGAACGCGTCCGAGGCATCAAGCCGCGCCACTGTAAGCAGACGGCCGACCATCTCATTCAGCCGTTCAAAATCCTTCTCCATGCGATCGAATGCCGGGTCGTTACCTTTACGCTCGCGCGCCAGGTCCATGGCAACGATCAGCCGAGCCAGGGGCGAACGCAGCTCGTGCGAAACGTCGGAGATGAGCTGACGTTGGCTGGAGACGAGGCTCTCAATGCGATCTGCCATCGCGTTGAAGTCCCGGATCAGTTCGCCCAGTTCATCGTTGCGTGGCCGCGAGCCTGCAGCAGCGCGCGTATTCAGCTTGCCGGCGGCAAGTTGTCGCGATGCCGCTCCTAATTGAAGGATGGGCGCGGTTAAGTAGCGGGCCAGCAAATAGCAGATGAAGCCGGAAACCAGTAGAGCAACACCCCAATGAAGAGCAAGTCCAAATGGATCAGGACCAAAGGCCGCGCGAGGACCCGCAGGAAGTTCCGTAGCAAAAATGTAGGTGGCCCCCTTTTTCCCTGCCACCTGCAACGCCACGCGCACCAGGCCATAGCGGATGCCAAAAGCGGAAGCAGTGGACGTAGCCGCAGCGCGTCTGACGAGAGGCAAGAATGTGTCACACGCACTTCCGGCAACCGCGGTTCCATTTTGGTCAAAGAGGCATGCCTGAGTGTGAGCGCTGCGCGAGAGATCTTGCAGATAATCAGCGACTGCCGCAGTTCCGCCGTGCTCCATCTCGCCAACCGCGGCCCTGCCATACATGCGCGCCGTCTCGCTGAGCGCCATGTGCCATCGCGCCGGCACTCCGCCCGGCTGGAGAACGAATGTGAGGATCAGCGCAACTCCGGTGAGGATGGCCGTTGCCCAGAACCAAAGAAAGATCTTGAGAAAGAGGCTACGCATGGCTCATTTTTTCTTGGTCTCTGACCGAACCACGAATTGATAGCCCGCACCGCGCACTGCTTTGATACGTTCTCCAGCAGGCGATTCTCCAAGTTTTTTGCGCAGGTTGCTGACGTGTACATCGATCACGCGATCGAATGGTCCTACAACTTTTCGGCCCAACACAGCTTCGGTCAGATGCTCACGCGTGACTACGTGGCCGGCATCGCGCAGGAAAGCTTCCAGTAGAGAAAACTCCACGCTGGTTAGGTCGACCCTGCGGTCGTGAATCCAAGCTTCCCGCGCCGCCAAATCGAGCTCAATGTCGCCAGCGGGCAAACGTTGCCCGCCAACGCCAACTTGTGAGGTGCGGCGGAGAACAGCTCGAATGCGTGCGATAAGCTCTCGCGGATTAAATGGCTTAGGAAGGTAGTCGTCGGCACCGATCTCCAGACCGAGAATTCGATCGACGTCTTCGCCGCGCGCTGTGAGGATCAGCACTGGGATTCCGGATTGTGCGCGCAAGCTTCGCAGCACTTCGAGACCCGCAAGTCCGGGCAACATCAAGTCGAGAATAATCAGCGCGTGCACTCCGGAACGCGCCCGTTCCAATCCGCTGACGCCATCGTGAACCGCTTCGAGTGAAAATCCTTCGCTTTCGAGACGTTCGGCGAGAACTTCGCAAAGGCCCACGTCGTCATCGACTATGAGAATGCGTTCCATTCTGAGACTTGAATCCCGGGCTCCTTGCCGATAGTAGCGGATGATCTGCTCTGATTTGCCGTCTTTATAAAACTTTATTCGGCTGAATCAATCTTTATCGCACTCGCCCGTTGGCGATGGTCAGATAAGCATGAAATTTTCGTAAGGAGTCTCACATGAAACGATTTCTCTATTTCGCTGGAGCGGTTCTGCTGATCATCGCGGGGGCAATTGGAATAGCCAGGGCCGAGTTTGGCCCGGGACATCCTCGGGGATGGCATGGGGGGAGATTTCCGGCGGCCTACATCGCGCACGAACTCGATCTCACCGACGCGCAAAAAATGCAGATCAAAACGATATGGGCAGCAGAGCGGCCGACGGTGACTCCGCTCGTGCGTCAGCTTCTGAATCAGTGCGGCGAAATGTCTGCCGCGGACACCAGTGGAAGCTTCGATGAAGCCAAAGCACGCGCCATCGCCGACAAACAGACCGCAACAATATCGCAATTGTTTGTGGAAAGGCAGCGGCTCATTTCCAAGATTTACAACGACGTCCTTACTCCCGAGCAGCGCGTGAAAGCCGATCATTTGCGGGAACGCATGCACGGCCGCATAGAAGGAGTTCTGGACCGGCTGGAACACTCGACCGATTAGTTCAATCGGATACATCGTTGAAGACTACGAGCAGAGAGGATCGACAGCCATGAAGAGCGAGTCACAGATAACTTTGAGCAACAAGACTTCTCCGGCGAGCTTTGTCACATCATCGCTGGCCGATTGTTTGCAAGATCTCCGCTACGGTTGGCGTACGTTGCGGCGCACTCCTGGTTTTGCCGCTGTGGCGGTTCTGACCATTGCTTTGGGCATCGGTGCGAGCACGGCGGTATTCACGGTGATCAATGCTTTCTTCCTTAACGCTCTGCCAATTCGCAACTCGTCAACTTTGGTTGCGGTATATGCGATGCCGCAGAGCGCAGACCCGCACGCGAATACTCCGCAGCCGATCTCGTTCTTGGACTTTAATGATTACGAAGACAAGAACAAGGTCTTCAGCGAACTCGCGGGATACAGCTCGCCAATGCCGATCAGTTTTTCTGAAGGAAAGATTGCCGAGCGCATGTTCGTGGAGTTGGTGACCGGAAATTACTTTGACGCTCTGGGGCTCACTCCCGTGATTGGACGTTTTCCTGGAGCAGAGGAAGATCGTGTTCCGGGCGGCGATCCGGTTGTGGTAATCGGATATGGGACATGGCAGCGCAGGTTCGGCGGAAATCCTTCCGCAGTCGGCCGTCTCATATATATCAACGAACGGCCATTCACGATCATCGGCGTCGCTCCGCCGTCATTCAAAGGTATCAATGCGATTTTCGGTCCTGACCTGTGGATTCCCAGCATGATGGCGGAGCAGATTCTGCCGGCTCAGATGCACGACGCGCTTCGTCAGCGCAGCAAGCCATTGTTGACCGGCGTCGCGCGGCTGCGGCCGGGAGTCTCGATGTCGCAGGCCGAAGCCGACCTGAAAACCATTGCGTCCATGTTGCGATCGGAGTATCCCGACTCTGACGCGGCGCGGACAGTCTCTCTGCTCTCGATCTCAGACGCGGCACTCGGAGCCTATTTTCGCCAGCAAATGTTATTCGGCAGCATTGTGCTCACGGCAATTGTTGCTCTGGTGCTGCTCATTGCGTGCTCAAATGTGGCCAGTCTGCTGCTTGCGCGGGCTGCCGCTAGACGGCAGGAGATCGCGGTGCGGCTCGCGTTGGGAGCACGCCGAGGGCGGCTGATTCGCCAGCTGCTGACGGAGAGCATGCTGATCTCCGTATTCAGCGGAATTCTCGGATTTATTCTCGCAATAGCCGGAGTTCGGTTTGTGTGGTCTTTCCGGCCTGCGGAGTACGCGCAGAACTTCGTGGATATCAGAGTGAACGGCACCGTGCTTGGGTTCGCACTTATCGTATCGCTCGTCAGTGGATTGATCTTCGGCATCGCGCCTGCCCTCGAGAGCTCCCGTCCTGGACTCATGGAGGCACTGAAGGAGGACACGCAGGGCGCAGGGCGCAGCCGCCGCGCGTTTCGTTTGGGGAATCTGCTGGTCATTGGGCAAGTTGCGCTCTCATTGGTTTCATTGGTTATCGCGTCGCTGTTTTTGCGCAGCATCGTCCGCGCAACTGGGATTGATCCCGGCTTCCAGACCGAGCACCTGGCGATGTTCACGCTCAATCCCGGCCAGGCCGGATATGACAAGCCGCGCACGGAAAACTTTTATCGCGAAGTACGAAACCGGCTGAACGCACAGCCAGGAATGGTCTCAGCATCATGGGCGTCGAACCTGCCACTGTGGGGACGCGCGGTGAGCGGAATCGTGCTTGAAGGCAAAGAGCAAGAAGCAAAGTCCGACGCGATAACATCAGTATTCGACACAGTCGATACGGATTATTTCTCGACGCTCGGCATTCCCATTTTGCGCGGACGCGACTTCACTGATGACGATCGCGAAGGATCTTTGCCGGTTGCCATCATCAATCAAGCGATGGCCGCGCGCTATTGGCCGAACCAGGAGGCGATCGGCAAGAGATTCCATCTAGCGGGTGAAAGCATTTATCGGCAAGTAGTCGGCATCGCAAAAAACGCGAACTACCAGACACTTGGAGAGAGCCCGCGGTCCTGCATTTACGTGCCGCTGCGGCAGCACTTCTCTGATTCGATGGTGCTGTACTTGCGGACATCGGTCGATCCGACGGGAGTTTTGCTTGCTGCGCAACGTGTGATCCACGACATCGATCCGCAGATGCCGATCCCCGACGTGAGAACCGGCCGCAAGCTCATTGACCAGGCGCTTTGGACGGCGTCAATGGGCGTAGGTATGCTCTCGGTGTTTGGGCTAGTAGCCCTGGGGTTGGCGAGCATTGGACTTTATGGATTGCTTTCGTATTCAGTGAACCAGCGCCAGCGTGAGATCAGCGTGCGTATGGCGCTCGGAGCCGGACGCGCGCAGGTGTTGCACTTGATCCTGGGCCAAGGAATGTTTCTGGTGTCGATTGGGGTTGGCATTGGGATCGCGCTGTCACTTGTGGCCGCCCGTGCACTCTCGAAAGCTCTTTATGGAGTAAGTGCGGCAGACGCCCTGAGCTTTGTTGGCGCCTCGTTTGTGCTGCTCGTGATTGCGGGCTTGGCCTGTTATGTGCCCGCCCGGGTGGCAAGCAAAGTGAATCCACTGGCAGGCCTACGCGGCACCTAGCGAACGCTCGGCGCTCGCCTACTTATTGAAAGTTTCCGAATGCGCAAAATTGGTGAGTTGTGGAGAGGTACTTTCGTGGAGCCATGCGCTACTGTTGTTGTGCGATGAAAAGGGCGGTTTCCTTATGAGCATCAACCGGCTTCTTGATTCCGTTTCTCAGGATCTTGGGTACGCGCTGCGCAGCATGCGCAAGAAGCCCGGGTTTACCGTGACGATCGTGCTTACTCTCGCGTTTGTCATTGGAGCAAACACTGGAATTTTCACGGTAGTGCGCGCGGTCTTGTTACGGCCGCTGAGATATAGCGATCCGGAGCGCCTGGTGCAGATCACGGGCGGCGCCACACCGATCCGGTATGACGAGATCAGGACCGGCGCGCGCTCCTATAAAGGCATCGGCGCCTACCTTGGTCAGATTGAAGAAGTCGCCATTACCGGCGCCACAGCCCCGGCACCTTTGAAGCAGGCCGGTGTGTCGGCAAATTTTCTCAGCATCCTTGACGCCGAGCCGCTGCTCGGCCGCGCATTCGTGGCCGCAGAGGACAATCCAGGAGCACCGCGCGTCGCTCTCATTAGCGCGGGCCTATGGCAGCGTCGCTTTGCGGGAGACGCGCAGATCCTTGGGCGTCCCATTACGCTGGCCGGAATTCCGCATGTCGTGATCGGCGTGATGTCGGCGGATTTCCAATTTCCCAATTCCGGAATTGACGTATGGGTACCCCGGCCTGCCGAAAATGTCACGCCGTTCAGCCCGCGATTGGTTGTATTCGGACGACTGGCGCCCGGTATTTCGCTGCAACAAGCGAGTGCGGAGCTCTCGGTGCTGAACCAACAGTATGCGGCGGCTCACCCGGGCATGCTCGACACCAAGCAGGGGAAACCCGCGCAAGTGCTCCCATTGAAGCAGGAGTTGGTTGCCGGCGTGCGAACAATGCTTTGGGTGTTGTTCGGCGCAGTTTCATTTGTGTTGCTCATTGCATGTGCGAACGTTGCCGGGCTGTTACTGGCGCGGGCGGCTTCCCGCCACGGCGAGTTTGCGATACGAGCAGCACTCGGTGCAACGCGGGGAAGACTCATCTCGCAGTTACTGGTGGAGAGCTTGTTTCTTGCGCTCGCGGGTGGAGGATTGGGCGCTGTGTTCGCGCGCTGGAGCCTTGCTGCGATCACCCGGACGACGGCAGTCGATCTGCCGCGCACCGCGGAGATTCATCTCGACGGAGGAGTCCTCCTATTTACGTTCGTGCTTTCCGTGCTAACCGGCGTAGTGTTCGGCCTTGCTCCATCGCTCGGCGCTTCACGTGTGGATCTCACCACCGCACTGAAGTCTGGCCAGGACTCGGTCCATGCGAGGAGAATCGCGCGCTGGTTCAGTACGCGTGGCTTTCTCGTTTCGGGACAGGTCGCCTTGTCGATCGTTCTGCTGATCGGCGCAGCGCTGTTGATAGAAAGCCTGGCGCGATTGAACCGAGTCGAACCGGGCTTTGACGCTTCCAACCTGCTCACCATGCGATTCTCACTGCCGCAGACGCGATATGACAATGCCGATAAAGTGGGCGCATTCCGCGAGGAGTTGGTGCAGCGCGTGGAAGCGTTGCCCGGCGTGCGCAGTGCCGCAACCGTCTTTACCATCCCGATGAGTGGATTCGCGATGCAGCCCGTGCAATCCGCCGACGCGGCGCTTCTGCCGTTGAATAAGCGGCCTCTCGGCGTCGTCGAGTTCATAACCGCCGATTACTTCCGCACCATGGGAATTCCGCTGCGCGGCGGCCGCGAGTTTACGGCGCGCGATCGCGTCGGCTCGCAGGAAGTCACCATCATCAGCGAAGGCCTGGCGCGGAAGCTGTGGCCGGAGTATCCCAAAACGAATCCCATCGGATTGCACCTGCTGATCGGCGTCAATACCACTCCCATAAAAATCGTCGGCATCGTCGGTGACATTCGCCAGAGTCTTGATGACGAGTACAGGCCCGGCTTCTATCGGCCTTCTTTGCAAGGCGGTCCGCCATCCTTCATGTTTGTGGTGAAGACGACAGGCAATCCCCTTGGCTACGCCAACTCTGTTCGGCGCGAAGTGTTGGCGGTTGATCGCGATCAGCCGGTCTCCTCGGTGAAGACCATGGCCGCCATCATGGAAGAGGAGGAAGGACAGCGACGCCTTGTGCTGCTGTTGTTGGAAGTGTTTGCCGGCGCGGCATTGCTGCTGACGGCGATCGGCATCTACGGCACCCTCGCGTACTGGGTAGTACAGCGTACCCGCGAGTTGGGGATCCGGCGCGCACTTGGGGCGCAGACGAAGAATCTGCTATCGCTGGTGGTCGGCAAGGGCATGCTGCTTACAGCGGGCGGAATAATCGTCGGCACGGCCGGCGCAATTGGACTTACGCGAGTGTTGCAAAAACTTCTTTTCCAGATAAGCCCGACCGACCCACTCACGTTCGTCGCCGTCGCCGCTGTGGTCTCCGGCTTGACGATCGTGGCATGCTATGTTCCCGCGCGCAGAGCCGCACGCATCGAGCCAATGAAGGCGCTACGCTCAGAGTGAGACCGATGGTCCGTCAGTTCCGATCCCATGACTTCGTGAACTGCTCTTTCATGATGCCGCCCGGCGCAGAATAATGAAGAGCGGGGTACCCGGCTCGATTGCCCAGCTGATGTAACATGGCCTCCAACGCCCATGAAGTTCGGCCTCTTTATCCTCACACTTTGGGCTTCCGTGTACTCCATTGCCCAGGGCACGACACCATCGGAAGCCATCGCTCTCGATCAGCAGGGACGATGGGCAGAGGCGGTTCAGGTTTGGCAGGAGGTCGTTAGCAAGAATCCCAATGACTCCGCCGCCCTCGCTAGCCTTGGAGTCGATCTATCGAGGTTACAAAGCTACGGCGAAGCGGCTTCCGCTTACAGGAGAGCTCTCAAGCTGAACCCAAAGCTTCCGGGAATCCAATTGAATCTCGGCCTCGCCGAATTCAAGCAGGGAAGCTTCCTGGCGGCAATCGCGCCGCTGCAGGCTGCGCTGGCTGCTGATCCAAAGAACACACAGGCTGCCACGCTGCTCGGCCTTAGCTACTACGGCGCAAAGCAATTCGGGAAGGCTGCAGACCGGTTGCAACTGGCTGCAATGGCGGATCCCAGCAATATGGAATTGCAGCAGATGCTGGCCCAGAGTTGCTTTTTTGCAAAACGATACTCGTGCGCTCAGGAAGGCTTTCGGCGAATTCTCGAGAAGGATCCTGACTCAGCCGCCGCGCACATGCTTATGGGTGAGGCGCTGGATGGGTTAGATAGGACAGCCGATGCCATCGCAGAATTTCAAACCGCCGCGCGAGTTGCGCCCAATGAGCCGAACGTTCATTTTGGCCTTGGCTATCTATACCTCAAATCGCGCAAGTACGAAGAGGCAAAGCGCGAGTTTGGGAGCGAGCTAGCTATCGATCCGAACCATGCCCAGGCGATCGCCTATCTGGGCGACATTGCCCTGAAGTACCGGAATTTCGATGAGGCTGTGTCACTTCTGAAGAAAGCGCTGACGCTGAAGGACGATCTCAGATTTGCCTACATCGACCTTGGTTCCATCTACACAGAGCAAAAGAAGTACGACGATGCCGTGGCTGTGCTTCGTAAGGCGATGGAACTCGATCCTTCAGAGCCCGACTCCCATTACCGGCTCGCGCGTATTTATCAGGTCACCGGCAGGAAAGCCGAAGCACAAAAGGAGTTCGCGAAGGTAGTCTCGCTGCACCAAAAGGATGACCAAACGCTTGCTCCGATGATGTCGAACACTCCTGCCCCCGTGCCGAAATAAGTCGCAGCACAGCCAATCATGCGCGCACGCGGAACCCACATCGGGCGGTGCAAAAAGGGAAAACGTTTAGACGAAAAAAGCATTGACAACGTATTACGACCCGTGCCACAGTTGCTCCGCAAATTCGCGGCTAAATCGATTTAGTGGGAAATATATGGCCTGCGAGTTTTAGACTGAAAATCTTCGGAGGCAGGCCATGAAGTTTTCGCCCAAGACCAACGCAGGGAGTCTCGTCCAATCTGCAAATCGAAACAGCAGCCGCCTCGCAGCGCTGCTGTTCGTGTTTATAGGACTCTTCGCCGCCCAAGCATTCGCACAGGAAGCGACCATTGTGGGAACGGTCACCGATCCAACGGGCGCCGCCGTCCCGAATGCCGCAATCACCGTTACGAAAACCGACACTGGACAGAGCCACCACTTCAACAGCAACAGCGACGGACAATACGTAGCTCCGGGTCTCACCATTGGAGCTTACACAGTGCAAGCCGAGTCCGGAGGATTCAAGGCCGTTAACAAGAGTATCGTTCTCAACGTGAACGACCGCGCTCGCATGGATTTCAGAATGGAGATCGGCGCCGCGCAGGAGCGCGTCACCGTAGAAGCGACTGCGGTGCAGGTTCAGTCAGAATCGAGCGAAGTTAGCCAGGTCATCAACGGCACGCAGGTTTCACAGCTTGCGACCAATGGACGAAGCATCTACACGCTGATCAATCTCACTCCCGGCGCTTCGAGTAACCAAGGTGACTTCCAGACTCCGACTCCGGTCGGAGGTGACGCAGCCGTCAGCTTCAACGGTCAACGTCCCTCTCACAACATCTACTTAATGGACGGTGGCGAGGATCTCGATCGCGGCGGTTCGGGCAATTTCAGCGTCATGCCTTCTCTGGAGTCAATGTCGGAATTTCGCGCGTTGACTTCGAACTACAGCGCCGAATATGGGCTCTCGTCGGCGGCAACCATGACGACGGTTCTCAAATCGGGAACCAAAAAGCTCCATGCCTCTGCCTGGGAGTACGTGCGAAACGATGCTCTCGACGCCCGCTATTATTTCACCGCGCCGAACACGGCCGCTCCCAAGCTGAGGTTCAATACTTATGGGTTCAACGTAGGCGGCCCACTTACGCTGGGAAAGCTCTACAACAGCGACCGCAGCAGGACTTTCTTCTTTTACAACATGGAATGGCGCAGTCTGATTCAGGGCGGGACACTGAATACGACCGTTCCATTGACGAGCACTTACGGTGGAGTCTTCCCCGGCAGCACTCCGATTACGGTACCAGCGGCAAGTAAGATATCCCCTGCGCTACAGGCGAAGTATGCGTCGCTGGGATTGGTGCCGGGACAGCCTTTTCCCAATAACACAATTCCGGCGTCATTGCTTGATGCGAACGCTCAGGCCTTGCTGAAGGCTGGCATCTTCCCGGCTCCAAACAATGGGAATAAGTTCCAAGGTGGTTCCAATAGTCCGACAAACGTGCGGGAAGAGATCGTTCGCGCGGATCACAACTTCAACGATAAGTTCTCTGTCTTCGGCCATTTTGTCGCTGAGCAGATCTCTCAAGGTTTCGGCACGACCCAATGGAGCGGAGATAACCTTCCCACCATTGGTGATACGTTCGGAAATCCTTCTTACAGTGCGGTCGTTCACACCAGTCAGATTATCAATCCGCGTTTGCTGAATGAGATTGCATTCAACTACAACGGCAATCGCATCAACATCATTCCGAAGGGAATCTTCACCGCTCCCTCCGGTTTCACCTTCAACCGCATCTTCGGCGGCCCGAATGAGCTCAACAGGATTCCATCGATTAACCTGAGCAAACCGACGAACGCGAACTACACGGTCTCATGGGAACCCTGGATAAACAAGGCCGATGACTATCAGATTCGCGATGACGTCTCATGGTCAACCGGCAAACATCAATTCAAATATGGTGGCAGCTGGGCACTCTACAAGAAAATTCAGGATGTGTTTGCGAGCACCCAAGGTAATTTCACTTTCGACGGCTCCTACACTGGAAACGATTTTGCCGACTACTTGCTCGGATATGGGCAGTCGTATTCCGAAGACGCCGTTCACGATAACGGATACTGGAACAACGTCTCTTGGGCGGCCTATGTTCAGGACAACTGGAGAACGACGCCTCGTTTAACCTTGAATCTCGGATTGCGTTGGGATGGTGCTCCGCATACGTATGAAGCCAACAACCGTATGTCGAATTTTTATCCCAACTTGTACGACAAGGCGAAGGCGCCTCTGTTTGCCAATGCGAACGGAACCCAAATTTGTGCCGGCGCAAACAATCCCCCAGGCTCTGGCTGCGCCGCTGCGAGTCCCGGTTTGGGAACTAGCCCCAATCCGATTCTTCAGGGTGTTCAGTTCTATCTGAACGGGGTAGGGATCTCTGGTCAGCCGGGAGTTCCTCACGGCATGGTCGACGATCATTGGGCTCAGTTCGGCCCCAGAGTGGGGTTTGCCTACGATCTGACCGGTAAAGGTACTACGGTCGTTCGCGCGGGGTTTGGGGCGATGTACGAGCGCATCCAGGGCAACGACATGTACAACGGAGGTACCAACGTCCCGTTCAGCGCCAACGCGGGACTTAACAACGTATTCCTCTCGAACCCAAAGATGAATATTCAGTCCGGCAACACCCTGACTGGGCTGCCGATTGTCGTGCCTAGCATCACAGGCATCGCCAAGGATAATTACAAGGCGCCAGTGACTTACCAGTACAGCGCCGGAGTTCAACACGCACTAGGAAGCAGGGCGGTCATCGCAGCGTCATATGTTGGCAGTCAGGGCCGGCATCAAAACGACTACCGAGAGATTGATTTGCCTCCTGCAAGCCTCTTACCCAGTTTGCAGGCCGATAACAACACATATAACAGGGTAGTATCGTTCCCGGGATTCCGTTCGCTTAAGATGTCTGAGAACGAAGCAAACGCTCACTACAACTCTCTGCAACTTGACGTGCACGGGAACGTCAGGAAAGACTTAATGCTCCAGTTCGGATACACGTTGTCGCGCTCTATCGATCCAAACGGCGGCGGCGATCTGGCGAACGTATCCAATCCTTATCTAGGCTGGAGGTACGACCTAGGTCCATCAAACTTCGACAGGACTCACGTTGCTTTTGTCAATTTCGACTACCAGATTCCATTCCTGAAGAACAGTGACAACGCAGTCCTGAAGACGATGCTCGGTGGATGGGAGATGTCGGGGATCGTGACCATGCAGTCGGGATTGCCCATCGACATCACACAGGGTGGAAGCAACAGCGTCTGCAGCATTCCGATCGGAACTTGCACGAATCGGCCGAACCTGACGGGTACGATCAGTTACCCGCAAACAGTTAAGCAATGGTTCAGCACCAGCGCCTTCACGACGCCTGCTGCAGGTGCTTGGGGCAACCTTACTCACAACGCGGTGCGAGGTCCGGGACGCGACAACTGGAACCTGTCGATGTTCAAGAACTTCGTCTTCAGCGAGTCTCGCGGAAGCCGCTTGGAGTTCCGCGCTGACGCTTTCAACGCCTGGAACCACACCCAGTTCAGGAATGTCAGCAATAGCGACACAGCCAGTGACTTTGGTCAGGTCACTTCAGCCTTCGATCCGAGAGTCTTCCAGCTCGGCTTGAAGCTGGTCTACTGATCTCGGGCTTTTGACGCACACAAACCCTGCTCGCAATAGCATTGCGAGCAGGGATTTTTTTTTTCAAGCCAGCGTGGATGAGGCTGCCTCGGCCGGGTATTTCACGGCGGGGGTGGGGCAATCTATTTCCATTCGAAAACCCGCGAAGAGTGCGGCACCCATACTTAGGATTTGCAAACGACAAACAGAGGAACAATTAAGGGTGTGCCACCCGTCCGTAGCGAAGGTCTTGGGCGAACGCTCGCATGAGCCATTGGACCTCGGGCGGGTTCAAGGTTAGTGAGGCTGGGACGAGTACACGTCCACAATGCTCGGGCGTCCGCGCTCGGGAATCTTCCAGCCGCCGGCAGGAGCCAAAGTCATAGCGCAACCCGGGGGAAATCCCTGTTATTCCCTGCTAAGTTGGAGCCAGGCTTCCTTATCTCCGCTATCCCCATTGATTGACGCGGCTTAGCCCGAAAATTGGAAATTCCCTGCTAATTCCCTGCTCTAAGAGCAGAATTTGCGCATTTTGGGCAGAATTCGAAGGTTTTCACCGTAACCGAAAAAATTCCCTGTGAATTTCTCTGTTCCGGGTGCGGCGAGCAGGGGACGCACCCTCATTACGTCTTTGTTCTTCGTGCGATTCCTGGGCTATGGGTGCCGCACCCCACTTTTTGGAACTTACTGCCCAACAAACAAAAGATGCGCCCACCCGTCCCGGTTAACGTTGCTGACAGTCAATTCTTGGGATATTTCCACGACACAATGTCAATACAATCCGTGCCAAACCAAAACACCCAAGCCAACAGCGAGTATGCCCAAAGGATTAATCGAGCTATCGACTATCTTCGCGGGAATCTCGACCGCCAAGTGAAACTGGAGGAGCTGGCTAAAGTGGCGTGCTTCTCGGAATTTCATTTCCATCGGATCTTTGGTGCGGTTTCGGGCGAAACCCTAAATGATTTTACGAACCGGCTTCGTCTTGAAAAGGCTGCTCGTCTTCTTCGTTATTCCGATCGAAGTCTGACCGATATAGCCTTCGATTGTGGTTTTTCATCATCCGCCACTTTTTCGCGTGCCTTCCGAGCAGGCTACGACACTTCGCCAAGTCAGTTTCGAAAAAGCGGCGAGATCAGAAAAAGCAAGATTTGCAAAGAACTCTTCTCGAGCCAGGAATATCTTCTCCCGATGAGTGCGGAAGAAAAGAGGGCTGCTTTTCCAGTGAGATTGATCGACGTTCCCGAAAGGCAAGTCGCCTATATTCGGGTGACGAATGCCTTCGAAATGGACAGGGTACTTGCCGCGCTCAAGACGATGATTAAATGGGCCAAATCCCAAGATATTTTTTCGCAAGGAACTCTTTTCGGAATGTCGGTGGACGATCCACACGTGACCCCAAAGCACCTTTATCGATATGAGGTTTGTCTTGCGTCGTCTTGTCCCTTTGAGTGCATGGAAGGAATGTCGAAATTGAAAATGCCAGCCATGCGATACGCCGCTACCAGGGTTTCCGGCGATATCCGTAAGGTAACTACGGCGACCGACTACCTTTTCAGAGGTTGGCTTATCAATAGTGACTACGAGCCCGAGCATGCGCCCGGACTTGAGGTTTTCCTAGACAAAGAAAACGCGATGGACTGGTCGCATTTTGAATTGGAACTATGCATCCCGGTTCGGAAAATGGCAGACATGAGGAGCTAGCATGAAGTTCATAATCATGACTCCGGCTACGGTGATTCGAAGAAGCTATCTTGTAATCGCGTTTATTTTTCTCTCGCTGTTAGCGTTTGCCGAATCGCCTCCGGCGAAAATACTGTATGTGGGCGCGATCTCGATCAATCCCTGCCAGGATGCGAAAGTTATTGCCGACTGGTATTCGCGCTTTGGAATCGAGACCAAGGAATACCGGGGCGGATATTACAGTCAACTCAACACCGCCGCTGGCCCGTTTTTCTTTGGCATCCATCCTAAAAAAGCTGATGCTCCGAAGAAATGTTCAGCGAGTGTTTCAGTCGTGTTTCGCGTGGAAAATTTCGAAAGCAGCTTGTCGGAACTGAAAAGTAAAGGACTCTTGCCCGATTCGACCGAAAAAGATCCGGACCAAGGACAGTTTGCGCACTTTCACGATCCAGACGGCAACGAAGTTACTATCTGGGGAAAGAAAATATGAGCTCGATTGATGGCATCGGCGGAGTGTTTCTGTTCTCCAACAATCCCAAGCGATTGGCTGAGTGGTATGGCGAGAACCTCGGCATCAGTTACAACGAGAGCCCAGACTGCAGCTCCATCTATAAATCCTTCGAGTACCGGGATTTCACGGATGCCTCGGTCAAGAGAACGACAACGTGGGCCATCTTACCTTCCAAGGACGATCTCACTGGCAAGCCTCGTACGGGCCAGATCAATTACCGCGTAAAAAGCATGACGGAAACTCTTTCTCATCTCAAGTCCAAGGGCGTTGCGATTGATAAGACTGAAGACTGCGAATATGGGAAATTCGCATGGGTAACGGATCCGGATGGCAACAAGATCGAACTTTTTGAAGAGCCGCCCGAATCGATCTAGGTTTCATCGAATCGGCTGGGCGACCTTTCGATAAGAACGAAGGCTTGCGCCATCCAGCCAAGGAGTTCTCGATCATCAAAAATAGGCCGATGAAACCTGAGGACTACGCAAGGAGCGCCTCAGGAGTTACATCGAGGTTGCCGCTCAGATCGCGAGGATCTCCGAAAAGAGAGCGCAGCAGATTTACCAGCTCCTCTGGTTCATGGCTGGAGATGCGGTGGTCAGCATTGCCGCAGCGGTAGCTTGGGTTTGGGGACAGTACGATTACTGGCATTGACGGGTTCGTCGCTTTAGCAGCCAAGGCCACCTTCTCACAGTCTTTGAGGTCTGCAACCACGACCGCTGCCTGAAGATTCGGGAACGTATCAAGCAACTCCTTTGCTTCCTGTGCGCTATACGCACTAACGACGTTGAACCTAGCGGTTTGAACGACTAGCTTGCGAACCGACAGGGCCTCGTTCGGCTCTGTCTCCGCAATGAGAATTGTGGGTCTGAACATTGGTCGAGCTTTCAAGTCTTAGCATTTCGATGCGGTACCAAGCCTAGGAATGGATCGATGGCACGGACTGGCGCACAAAGACCGGAAGGCCTAGATGCGAAGGCTCGGATCCTAGGTCGGCTACGATCGACTCAGCTTTTCCTTCCGTAGTTCCGCAGGCGACCTGAGATTCTGCGGAATCTTCAATCCTCTAGTTGCCCTGACGCAACGACTTTACGCTTACGTAAACGTAACGTCCTTATCTATGGACGTGATCACTCGGCTCAGTTGCTTGCGGTGCGGCAAGAAGTGGTTTCCGCGCAAACCCGGCATTCCGAAGATCTGTCCCACCTGTAAGACGACACACTGGAACACGCCAAAGAAGAAGGAAAGGTCAGGTCACACTACCTGATCGATCGAGTGGCAGGAACGGCATGGGCTACAGTTCCCACCTCGTGCGCATGCTGTGAGTGAGTGACTTCAGAATACGAAAGGAAACAAAAAGCCATAATGATGCGAACTAAACAAACAAACCCAAAACAGAATACGCGGCGACCGTATTCACTCACCCTGATCGCCAATGACGAACGGGAATACACAACCCTGTGTTGGCTCGCGCCCGACGAATACAAAGCCATCGAAGATGAACTTTTTGCTGCAGGGTATCAGGACGTTCTCAAAGGCTTCTGTTTCCAGCCAATACCCGATTTTCAGCAACTGCGTCACTGGATGGCATACGGCCAATTACCGGATGTGCCAATCGAACGCGAGATTTTCGTGGAGTACAAAGAGGATCAAATCTGGCCATTTGACTTTCCGGTGAAACACCTCGTCAATTGAGGCGAAGTGCTTCAGATCGCTCGATCCTTTCACGCGAATAGCAAGACTCTTCCGGAGAATGGAGTGCCCACAGGGCTGGAAGTCAGACGGGAGGGCCGAAATGGGAAAAGTTGGGCGCCCCAACCTTTTCGTCAGTTGCATTCGTACTTGTCACCAAACCGGCCATGAGTGCCGGATGTCGCATTTTGGCGCAAATCTTTCCTGCCGAGCATGCGGCAAAATGCATCGCACAATCTGGATCTCTGATTGGTTCATCTCCTAGGAGAAACGAAATGCGCGTTGTGGTTGCTGACGATAACCCAAGATGGCTCATGATGCTTGCGTCGATCGTGGAAGCCAAATACGAAGTTGTATCCACAACCATCGACGGAAAATCAGCCTTGCAATCGATTTCTCAAGTCAAGCCGGATGTTGCAGTTCTCGACCTTGAAATGCCGGAACTCAACGGTCTTCAAGTGACGAGAGAAATAATGAGTAACGGTCAACGACCTCCTGTGGTGATTTGCTCCGTAGACACTACGCAGGAGCTTGTTGAGGCCGCTCGACAAGCAGGAGCTGCAGGCTACGTTTTCAAGCACTGCTGCACCCGAGACCTACTACCTGCCATCGAAGCAGTGGCTAGTGGGCGTGTTTTTTTCCCGCCCAGCGCTTAAAAGTGTTTTTTCTTGCCGCTCCCTCATCGCCTTCTTAGTGAACTGAGGAGTGACCGCTCAGGAAAAGCAATGACGACTCCCATGGCACATAGCAGCGCCGCCCCTCAACCTTCCTCATTCGCTCGCCGGTGAAACCGCCACAGGAGCTGTCAAGCAGGCTCGGGACGCAGTGAAGTCTTCACTCTCCCACAACTCTCGGTAGCTGATGGGGTCCTTGTCCGAGTTAACGAGGAGTCTGGGGACCGCGTGTTAGTTGTCCGAGAGCAACGACGAAGTTAATGCATAAGTCCATAATCGCTCCAAACTGGTTATGAACAAGGCTGCTATCCTCAATTCCCTCGACGCAGAAATTCAGCGCTTGCAACGGGCGCGGGAACTTCTCTCAGACGAGCCCAAGAGCGGCAAACGCGCGGCTGTCACGAATCGGACACCGAGACGCAAACGCCGGCGTATGAGCTCTGAGGCTCGCGCGAAAATAGCTGCTGCTCAAAAGAAGCGATGGGCGGCGTTGAAATCGGCCAAGAAGAAGTGACGGTTCGGTCCGTGCTCGTGTAGGATCTGCACCCCGGCGTGCACTACTTCGATCAGGCAATCGCCTACCTGCGCCATCTCCTATCCCGCTACAATACCCACGCACACTCCACGAGATCAACATGCCATCTGCACTGGTCGTTGCCGCTCCTTCTTCATTGCAGCCGTTGCGCATCGAGGCGCTGGTCAAGCGCTTCGGACAATTAACTGCCGTCGACGGCATCTCGCTTGAGGTGAACAGCGGAGAGTGCTTGGGATTGCTTGGCCCTAACGGAGCGGGTAAGAGCACGCTGATCCGCAGCATCGTGGGTCGCGTGATTCCGGACGCGGGCTCCGTGTCGGTGTTCGGGGCTCCTGCGGATTCGGTTGGCGCTCGCATGGCGTTGGGATGGGTTCCGCAGGACCTGGCACTTTATCCCCGACTCACTTGCCGGGAAAACCTGGAAGCATTCGGTCAATATCACGGTCTCGGCCGCGCTGCGCTAAAAGCGGCGGTGGCATGGTGCCTGGAATGGGCCGGACTCGCCGATCGCGCGGAGGATACGGTCGCGAGTTTCTCGGGAGGAATGAAGCGGCGGCTGAACATGGCTGCCGGGCTCATCCACCAGCCCAAGGTGATTCTGATGGACGAGCCTACTGTCGGCGTCGATCCGCAATCGCGCAACCGCATCTTTGAAATGATCGAGAAGCTGCGCGACCAGGGAATCTCGATGATTTACACCACCCACTACATGGAAGAGGCGGAACGGCTGTGCGATCGCATCGCCATCATCGATCATGGCCGCATCATCGCCCTGGGGACCAAAGAAGAGCTTGTGCACAACGCCTTTGCCTCCCGCAGTGAGGTCTTTGCCCGATTCGGGAACTCCGGCGAAAGCGTGCTTGCCTGGGTGAAGGAACGCGGCGGAGTATTTGACAACGGCACCGCGCGGTTCACCATTGATCGCGCCACGGAAATCGCCGGACTGCTCGAGGCCGCTGCCCGGGCCGGGCACGAACTCGTGGATGTCTCGCTGCGCAAGCCCAATCTGGAATCGGTGTTTCTGCATTGGACGGGAAGGGAGTTACGCGATTGATCTTTGCCATCGTCCGCACCGGACTGACTGCGCTGCGCCGCGACCGTGGCGCCCTGGCGCTGAGTTTCATCCTGCCGCTGGCTTTCTTCACCATCTTTGCCGTCATCTTCGGCGGACGCCGCGAT
The DNA here is from genome assembly GCA_045808065.1 of Terriglobales bacterium. Classification (GTDB taxonomy): domain Bacteria; phylum Acidobacteriota; class Terriglobia; order Terriglobales; family Acidobacteriaceae; genus Gp1-AA112. Next base: position 209,607 of record JBJMGD010000014.1, read on the forward strand.
AGCACGCCGAAGATCAGCGTGATCGTGGTCAATGAAGACCACAGCCGCGCATCGCAGCAATTGGTGAAGGGACTGAGCGAAGAATCGCTGTTGGTGAAGACTCGCCCGGCGCCGAAGCGCGGTGCCGAACAGCCTGAATACACGGCCGCAAGCGCCGAAGCTGCCGTCCGTGCCGGAGACGCGCCGGTGGCGCTCATCATTCCTAAAGGGTTCGGCGAGAATCCCATTGCGTTTGGCGGAAGTCAACAGCGCTCCACCATCCAACTGCTCAAGGACAGCAGTGACATGGTTGCGCCACAGATGATTACCGGCTTACTGCAGAAGGTGGCGATGACGGCGATGCCGGACGCCATGGCAGCGCAGGGTTCGAAATATTTGGAGATGTACGCCGGCGGTTTTACGCCGGAGCAGAGGAAGCGAATCAATCAGGGTCTGGAGGAACTCCATCAGCAGGAGAGCACCGGCAATGGTCGCACACAATCAACTCGGGACTCCAATGCGGGCATGCCGATCTCGGTAACCACACGCGACGTGGTAGGGGAGAACAAGAACAATCCGATGATTTCTTTCTACGCGGCGGCGATTGGAGTCATGTTCCTTCTCTTCACCGCCAGCAGTGCCGGAGGTTCTTTGCTGGACGAAGCGGAGAGTGGAACGCTCGACCGCGTGCTCAGTTCGCGCGTCTCAATGGGAACGCTGCTGGCAGGTAAGCTTTGCTACTGTTCGCTTTTGGCATTCTCACAACTGGTACTCATGTTTGTATGGGCCTGGTTGGTATTCAAGCTGGACTTCATTCCGCACCTGGCCGGCTTTGCCATTATGGGACTCTCCACCGCCTTCGCCGCGGCAGCATTCGGCATGCTGTTGGCAAGTACATGTAAAACCCGGGCACAGCTCGGTCCACTTTCGACGCTGGTAATCCTCATCATGTCATCGGTAGGCGGCAGCATGTTTCCGCGTTTTCTTATGCCCGAAGCCATGCAGAAAGCCGGTCTGCTAACCATTAACGCTTGGGCAATCGACGGCTTCACCAAAGTCTTCTGGCGCGATGAACCTATTTCGCATCTCTGGCAACAGGTTTTGGTTCTGCTTCTTGCCGGAGTCGCGTTCTTCGTGATCGCCCGCAGGTTTGCGAGACGGTGGGAGTATTCGTAAAGGAGCTCCGGTAAGCACCGGCTATCCGCCGTGTCCGTTGTTTTAAGCGAAATCCAAGTGCCGGAGGCACAGCCTCGCCAGCGGTGAAAGACACCATGGTCCTCCTCGTCTTTCCCGAGTCATGCGGGACGATCACATGTCTCCGCGACAGCTTTGGTCTTCCAATAGCGCTCATGGTTCTCTACCGAAGCGAACGTTCGGCTGTGCATGCGGTCGATGTACATGGTTCCGTTCAGGTGATCCATTTCATGTTGCAGAATGCGCGAATACCAGCCCGAGGCATGAATCGTCCGCTTTTTGCTGTGCTCGTCGAGACATTCGATGGTGATTTCGCGAGCACGCGGGACCACAGCCATGAAGCCCTCTAGGCTTAAGCAGCCTTCGAAGAATTCGACGTTCTCTTTTCCCAACGACGTAATGCACGGATTGATGATGATGTGAAAGGGAACCGGCCGGCGCTCGCGGATGGCAAGGTCTTCTAGCGGCACTTCCGTCATGTACTCGGCCAGATCCTCGACGATCGCGAGCTGGATTCCTTCGCCAATCTGAGGCGCAGCGAGTCCAACGCCGGGTGCGGCGTGGAGAGTTTCGCGCATGGAGCGAATAAGCTGCTGAATGCGTTCAGAGGCAATTTCCTCATGGGAAAGCGCTCTCGACTTTTCACGCAGAATGGGTTCGCCTACCTGGAGCAGGTCAAGCAGCATGCATTTTCACTCTGCGAGCACGTATGCCACAATCGTGTGAGCCTGCGCTCCTGATTGCTCCATTTCAGCGAGGAGTTTGTCTTCGAGGTTATCTGGATCGGGCTTCATCTCGCAGGCGGCGATTTGCTCATCGGTAGCGCCGTGAAAGCAGAGCTCGCAAACGCCGATACCGCCGCCTTCGTTCCGCACCGGCGGTCCGAATACTCGACATGTCATCGGGCGAAAGCGATATAGGTCGCAAGTTCCCAATTCAGGATCGAGTGCCGGACAAATCTCCTCGCCGGCAAAGGTGGTAAAGCGGTCCTGGCCTGATTTGGTTTCGTCGAGAATTCCAGTCTTGGAGTTTCCTGGAAAGTCGATGCGAACGCGCTCCACGTAAGCACGAGCTCGCTGCTTCACCCGCTCTACACGCGAAGGGTCGGTTCGTTGGAGGTCGTTCAGTCCTGCTCGAAGTCTTGCAGCGTCGAGAGCGTTGATCGCGAATGCTCCAACACAGCATTGCATGCAACCGGGCCGGCACGCTAGCCACTGGCCTGCCTTTTGAGTGACGTTGACAAGAGCAGCATCGACGATTTGAACCAGCTCCTGGTCGCGCTCGGGAAGAGTATGCAACACAGAGCGAGGATACCGCAAATGCGTGGGATGGGAGCTGGACGGCTGGCCTGCGCCGGTGACAGGCTGTGCATAGCTGCAAATCTTCTCTTCTTCTGGTAGAACGTTTGCGTCCAAGGGGAGAGCCATGAGACGCAAACTACCTGTTGTATTCCTCATCTTCTTATCGTGTTCGATACTCGCGCAGAATGCGCCCAGTGGTCCGCCTGCGGCAGCGCAGAGCGTGCAGCCAAACGCGGCACTCATGGTGGAGGGCATTCCGCCGATTCCCATGGCGATTGCTCAGCAGGCGGACCGTTATACCCAGGTACGCGCAGCCTCATTTCTTGATTGGCATCCGACCAGGCGCGAGATGCTGATCAATACGCGCTTTGGCGATGTGCCACAGATACACCGCGTCACTGCTCCTGGAGCGGCGCGCACTCAGCTCACGTTTTTTCCTGATCGGGTGGCCTCAGCGGAATACGATCCGGTCAACGGCAAGTACTTCATCTTCTCCAAGGACATCGGCGGCGGCGAGTGGTTTCAGTACTACCGCTATGACGTCGATTCAGGCGACATCACGCTACTGACGGATGGCAAATCGCGCAATCTGGACGCGGTATTCGCTAACCACAGCGGCAAGTTTGCATATACGTCGACGCGGCGCACCGGCCAGGACACCGATGTGTGGGTGATGGATGCCGGCGATCCCAAAACGGATCACATGCTGCTGCAACTTCAGGGTGGCGGATGGCAGCCGACGGATTGGTCTGCAGATGACAACCAACTCCTGCTCCTACAGGAGATCTCGGCGAACGAGACGTATATATGGCTTGTGGATGCAGCTTCGGGGCAGAAGAAGCTGCTTACCCAAAAAGGAGCCGAGCAAATTGCCTACGGCGATGCGAAGTTTAGCAAGGACGGCAAGGGATTCTACGCCACTACCGATCGTGACTCTGAGTTCCAGCGATTGGCTTACTTCGATCTCGGCTCATTGCAGCCGAAGTACCTGACCAGCGACATCAAATGGGACGTGGACGATTTTGACGTCAGTGAAGACGGACGCACGATTGCGTTGGTCACCAACGAAGATGGAGCCAGCGTCATTCGTTTGCTCGATACAGCCTCAGGGCAGCAAAAGCCAGGCCCGAAGATTCCGCTGGGTGTGGTGGGTAGCGTGAAATGGCACAAGAATAGCCGGGACGTTGCCTTCAGCCTTGCTTCCGCCAAGTCGCCGCTCGACAGCTATTCTTTCGACGCGCAGACCGGCAAAGTTGATCGTTGGACCACCAGCGAAATTGGAGGGCTCAATCCGGCGAGCTTTGCCACTCCGGAGATGATTCATTGGAAAACCTTTGATGGACGTACCATTTCGGGATATTTGTATAAACCCGATTCCGCGAAGTTCAGCGGCAAGCGGCCCGTGATCATCGACATTCATGGAGGTCCTGAGGGTCAGTCACGTCCTGGATTCGCAGGGCGCACAAACTACTACGTGAATGAACTCGGTGTGGCCGTCGTTTTCCCCAATGTTCGCGGATCCAGTGGTTACGGCAAGACCTTTATTAAACTCGACAATGGATTCTTGCGCGAGGGATCTTACAAAGATGTTGGTTCGCTGATTGATTGGATCAAGCAAAGTCCTGATCTCGACGCTGGGAACATCATGGTCACCGGCGGCAGCTACGGCGGGCACATGACCTGGGCAATCGCAACGCTCTATGAAAACGATCTCTGCTGTCAGCTGCCGGTGGTCGGTCCGAGCAATCTCGTAACTCTGCTCGAACACACCGAGCCCTATCGTCGCGATCTACGCCGAGTGGAGTACGGCGATGAGCGCGATCCAAAAATGCGCGAGTTCATGGAGCGCATCGCCCCAATGAATAATGCGCAAAAGATCACTAAGCCCACGTTTGTTGTCGCCGGCACCAATGATCCGCGAGTCCCGGTGAGCGAGTCGCGTCAGATGGCGGACAAGCTAAAAGGCAACGGAGCTCCACTTTGGTACCTCGAAGCAAAAGACGAAGGCCACGGGTTTTCAAAGAAGAAGAACCAGGACTTTCAGTTCTATTCGACGATCATGTTTGTGAAGACGTATTTGCTGAAGCAGCCGGGGGAGCAGGCGGCGGCGCAGTAGGCTAAGAAAGCTCCGGCCACCCGAAGGTGGCCGGAAGAGCCTTACCGAGGCTCGTTAGGTTACCGTTAGGGTGACTGCTGTCGAGTGGCTAACGGCATTGGCGCCGGTTGACGCACCGGTCACGGTCACCTGATAGGTTCCGGGAGCGACGCTGCCATTTGTATTGGCACCGCAATTGACGGAGAACAGAGCTGCCCCAAACACCACCAGCAGCAGCACTAACTTTGCTCGCCGCCTTCTTCCAACCGCGACCAGGCCCAATAGGCTGAGTGGGAAGACCGAAGCGAAGATCGGTCGCGGTCCGTGCCTCAGCTCCCCAGTTGAAGGATTGGGTTTGTTGGTGTTCGCCACGAGGGTCACTGTCACGGTCGCCGATGGACTCGATGTGCCGTCCATGGCTAACGAAGCCGGAGATGCCGTGCAGGTTGCTCCCGAAGGAGCGGAGCACGTGAGGGCTATCGCCTGCTTGAAACCATTTAGCGGAGCAGCAGTAACTTGGAAGGTAGCTGTTCCGCCTGCCGAGGCGGCACTGATGGACTGCTGGGAAGTGGTCAGAGTAAAGTCGACAGCACCCGGAACAATGGGGGTCCCTCCCGTACCAGTGCTCGTGCCGTTGCCCGTCAGCGCGATGGATTGTGGTGAGTTTGCTGCTACGCCTGTAACTGTAAGGCTGGAAGCCACGCTGCCGGCGACAGTAGGCGCAAAGGTGACCTGGATTGTGCAGCTAGCGTTGGCCGCCAGAGTTGCCGGACTTACGGGGCAGTTGTTCGTCTGCTTGAAACCGTTAGCAATCGTAATAGTGGAGATGGTTAGAGTATTCGCCGAAGAACCGTTCGTTAACGTGACTGTCTTCGCTGTGCTGGTTGTGCCGATCGTTTGATCGCCAAAGGCTAAAGCCGACGACGAAAACTGTATCGTGCCCTGGACAGCTACGCCCGTGCCGGACAACGCAAGTGATTGAGGGCTGTTAGCCGAATTGTCAACAATTCGGATGATGTCTGGACGTGATCCTGCAGCCGTCGGCGAAAATGTGACTGTGATTGTGCAATTGTCCTTTGCGCCTCCCGCTGGCGTAAGTTGCGAGCCACAGTTGTTGGTTTGGGTATAGTCACCTCCGGTTCCCAGAATAGATATAGAAGAGATGGTCAATATGCCATTGCCTGTATTCTTCAATGTCGCTGTCTGGGGCGCTGCCGCCGTGCCAACATTCTGACTGCCGAAGTTCAGAGCTGCCGGAGTCACCAAAGCGTTAGGGAAGCTCGCTCCATTAATCAGGGCCACAAAGGCATCGCTTGTGCCACCACCAAAGGTGGTTTTCCCCGCCACAGCGGCTGCGGTCGGCACAATCGGGAAGTCCACCGATTGCGTGGTTCCACCAACGTAAATATTTCCTTTCGGATCCACTGCGATTCCGTTTCCCTGATCGGAAGAAGCTCCGCCCAGGTAAGCCATCATCGTGGATGCCGACCCGCTGGGGTTCACTCTTGCAATAAAGGCATCCTGAGGACCAAGCAGCGACGTCTCAGCATTGCCTGCCGAATCCAGCAAGGGATTGAGGATCGGTAGATCGGGCGAACCAGTACTGCCCGTGACGTAAGCAGCGCCACCGTTATCGATCGCGATCCCAAGTCCCTGGTCGTCCCCCTTACCACCGAGATACGTGCCGTATAGAAAATGAGAAGCGGGAATATCGAGTTTAATTACAAAGGCATCTTTTGCGCCTATTGCACCCGAGTTAATCGCGCCCGGGGTTGTAATCAGACCGCCTGCCGATACACCTGTAATGTAAGCCTGACCGGAAGTATCAACGGCAATTGCCCTGGCGGAATTGGGAGCAGCATCGGTATCCGGATTGGTCCCAAGAGCGGTAGCGTAAATCTGGTGACCGTCCAGACCACTCAGTTTGAGCGCCCAGGCGCCCGTCTTTCCGAAATTGATACCGTGGTAACCTGCGTAATTCAAGTATGGTGTCAAATCCGCGGTAGTTGTTCCGCCCACCGCGAAAACGTCAGCAACAGGATCAAGCGCCACACCGTACGCTTCCGTAGTTGCAAAGACGATAGCTGGCGGAGCCGGACCAATGTCTCGCCACACGAACCCACCACCATCGCCGATTCCGGAATTGACGGTGATCGAGTTGCAGGGCCAGGTTAGACCTCCAGAGGTTCCCGAGCCTTCCGCGAGGAGAACCTGAGGTGGGGTCTGACTCGAGCAACCGGTGGGAGTGCCGATCGTAATGGCCCCTAGCGGAACTGGTATACCTACATCATAATTCCCGCCAAAGCTCGGCCAACTCGACTCTGGAGGCAGCAGCTGTCCTCCAAAGAGCGTGGAAAAGAAATAGTACGTTTGTGTAGCGTCGGGTGTGGCGGGACACAGCGCGCCGGTACTGCAACTTGAATCGGTAAGCGATGAAGGTCGGGGAGAAACAGGTGAAGCGCCCGGAAGTGGTCCTGCGATATGCAGTCCAAAGTCAAGCTTGGTGACAAACCCCACGCAAGCTTCCACCTTCGCTTCGATCGAATTATAGGCAGGAAAGTTCGAGGAACATGTCTGACCTACGACAGAGACATTTTGTTTCTGATCGACAGTTATTCCGAAACCCTGGTCGATGTTGCTGCCGCCAAGGTACGTCTCGCGAAGCAAAGTGCCGGTGGAGTTCAGAATGGAGATGAATGCGTCGCTGTCACCACCGTTATACGCTGAGCTGTGACCGCTCGGACCCGGCGTCGTAAGCGACGGCAGATCGAAGAAGTTGGTCGTGCCGATGAGATAAACGTTTCCAGTGGCATCAACCGCGACGCCGTTTCCAGAAGCTGTTGCCGGATTCGGAACTGGCGCCTGGCCCGCGATGAACGTCGTCCACAGCACCGTTTGCCCGGTTGGATCGAGCTTCGTCACATATGCGTCGCAAGAATTTTGCACGCCCTTGAAGTTGGCGCCACCAATAAAGTCGCTCGAGCAGGACTGCCCTGCGATATAGCTGTCGCCGCTTGTATCGATGGCGATTGCATTTCCGGAATCAGCCTGGCTGCCGCCCAGGAATGTGGAATAGGTGAGCGTTGGATCGATTACCAATGCCCTGCTCTTGTCATAGTTACCTACGCGCAGAGCGGCCTTTTTTGGCCCCTCGAGCGCATACTCCACAGCGACAGGAGCCTGCTTACCGCGAATTAGCTGATACGCGAACGGCTTATTAAAGCGAAATTCCTTTCCATCGACCCCGGCAACAAGGTCGCCTTGCTCGGAGACTGAGAGTTTATCCGCCCCATCCACACTGAAGGCCACAGTCTTCGGATTAGCGCCGGCTGCTACGACGAAGTCGAATTCGAGGCGACGATGATCTCCGTAATAAACAACATCGATTCCGGGATAAACGGATTTCGCCTGAACTCTTGCATACGTCTTAATTCCGAGGCGCCAATTTCGGGTGTCTTGCCCCCGGTAGTAATTGATTACTCCCGGCAGTGGTTCGATACCTTGTAGCCCAACCGTGGGATTCGCATTGTCGAACGCGAAGTGCAGGATAGATTTCGGCCCGGCGACACCATTATTAATAGCAACGTAGGAATCATTTGCGCCGATGGACACCCTGTAATTGCCGCTGCTTGCGACAAAACGACCTGAGGTTTGCGCAGGCTCGAAGCTCATTGGCAGTCTAGCGAGGGCAGTAGTGGCTACGGCCCTATGCTTAGCTGTGTGTGTTCCTCCAGCAATCATGAACTGCGGAAGTAAAAAGAGGACGGCCAGCAGCGAAATCCTGGTTCCGAGCTTCATCGTGTGTTCCTCAAACAGTGCGGAGATGTTCGGCGTGCATGCCGAGCCTAGCTGCAGACCCAGTCCCAGATCGGAACGAGGTTGGAAGCAAGTAGCGATACTATCGATCATCCTTGTTCAACTTCACAAGGTTACCTGGGTAACTGCATCTGTTTCGTCAACGCGTGTTGGGCGCGGCTATGCCCAAATTGGGAACCAGCTAAGTAGAATCACTGAGGATCACCCAATCATTCTGTGAACAAAGCGTGAACAAAGGACAAGTTGGGCAACGAAATGGGACGCACTGAGGAGAAAAGGGAAAAGAGCTAAAACGATTTTGCTTGTGCGATGTAGCACCTGATACTGAGCTACCCTTCGGCTGCGGGCGCGCCAACCATCTTCCCAGCATAGAACGCCGATGCATTTTCCAAAGGCTTGAAAACTAGGGAGCAGGGCGGTTCCAACTTAACATGGCACTCACAAACTGCCTGCCCTGAAGAACCGCTTCTACAGCAGGCAATAGCTCGCGAGCGGCATCTGACTTGACGACGTAGCCGAGCGCACCGGTTCGCAAGGCTTCTTCCACAATGTCGGGAGATCGATTTTCGCTCAGAAATAGAAGCTTCGCGTTTGGGAAAAGCTGGCGAATTCCACGAGCCACCTCAATTCCATTCATCGTTGGCAGGCCAATGTCCAGCAGAATCAGGTCTGGCTGCAGTTCTCTTGCTTTGTTAAACCCTTCTAGCCCGTCTGACGCCCTACCGACGACTCGCATTCCTTGGATGGTTTCAATCGTCGAACAGATGAAGTCCTGCCAAGGCTTGTAATCGTCTACTACGAGGATCCGAACCGATTTATTCGTGCTATCAGTTCTTCGGTCAGCCACCATTTGCTCCAGCGAAGATGTATTTTTTCGAAACACACCGCTGCGTCAGCCGCGCGGAAATCGACTGGAGATCAGACTAGATTCGGAGGGATGTGACGATTGCGGAGCTTGATTGCGGCGGATCGTGATAGTGCTCCGCAAGTGCGCTGGCAGAGAACTCGATAATCCCAAAATCGATAAGGTTCACGGCAAGACCGATAGGAAGACGTGAAATGCAAATCTTTTGCGCTGAGGAGGGCTGACCGAGATCAACTTGCATACGTGACATCGTCTTGCAACAGTCCTGACTGTGGTGACTTCGGTAAACGCAGGAATGGCACTGCATAATATTGCAGCACTGCATTGGCTGTTGCGGCGTGCTCATGGCAAGACAATCGAGGTCGAACACTGGGAGAGCATCGGCTAGGGCCGCCACAGGAACCCATTTGCCGGGACGGATCATTGAGCCGAGGATTCGCATATCTTGACAACTGTTTTTGGAATGGCCTGCCTCGGCGGGTGCACTTTCTGGCATGTGCTCTTCCGAGAGGCGAAATGCTGCGCTTCGGTTATGCGAAAGTCAATGACAAAAAGGTAACCACCAGGAGGAACTAGGAAAGATAGGAGCTTCGGACGAGACTTTGCGCCTGGCTACGTGGCCACCTTGGCTCCCATTGTGGAATGACGGTGGGTCACCCAGCCATTATCATTCAAAACTGGGGGCACTCGAAAAGGGGGAAGGCTGATCGTCCTAATTTCTGCGGGAGTGCTTTTCTAAATTGAGGTCAGGTTGTCCTCATTCCCATCACAGTTGACGTGATGAGTTTCTAAAATCTCTGACATGTCTCATCCTTCGGGGCTCCGCAACCTATAATCGGGGCGCCGGGCTTGATCGGCATTTCGATTCGCGAGGGACTTCTATGCGAAGTGTTGTCCGTGTGTGTACTGTTGCCGCTCTAACGCTGTTTGCGGCCAATCTTCTATATGCGCAGGAATCGCCGGATGCAAACCGCAAGATAGCTGGTGGAGGGATTACGGTTCCGGGTTGGCAGGGGAAAGTCGATCCCGGAGGAGAGAAGGCGGGGCAGACGGTGAACGATGCGAAGCTCTCGCTAGAAGGCAACGCGCTGCATGTGACCACAGGACCGGCGATCACGTACTGGAATCCGAAGAATGTGGCGAAGGGTGACTATACGGTGTCGGCAACGTTTAATGAGCCGAAGTTTATGAGTCTGAATACTCATCCGCATCCCTATGGGATTGTGATTGCCGGGAATGATATGGGAACCCCGCAGCAGAGCTATATCTACTGCGCCGCTTACGGCAACGGGAACTTCATCGTGCGCGGGTTTGGTCCGGATGCCTTTCAGTTGAACGGACGGCGCGAGGCCAGCGATGCGGTGCACAAGGCCTCCGGAGTAGGGCAGCCGGTGACGCAGGAGATCGCGATGCAGGTGAAGAGCAATAAGGTATCTTGCATCATCAACGGCTCAGTCGTGAAGACGTTGGATAAGTCGGAGCTGGTGGTACCGGGAAAACTGAAGTCGACCGATGGCGTGTATGGGATTCGGTTTGCCCATAATACTGACGCGCTTGTGACCGATCTGAAGGTCAGCACGCCGTAAAACCGGCTCGCGAAGCTACGGAGCCGCGGAGCTTGGGAGGCCCAACCTTGTTCCCATTATAGAACGACCATGTTCTGCGCTGACAGATCCAAGCTGGGGGTGCCCCATCCCCCACCCCAGCAACAAGCAGCCAAGACAAAACACAGGATTCCATTCGTCTCCGCGATCGAGTCCATTGGTGCTGTGCATGGATGCGGGGGCACGCAGCTTTTTCAATTTCGCTCGGTGGGAGAGCCTAACCTGCAGTGCGCTGTAAAAGGTTTCGACCATTCCAGCGTTCTAGTGCGGCTTCGGCGGCGGCTTCCGCATCCTCAGGATGATCGAAACGCGCCATTTCGATAATTTCAGCAGACCCTAAGCGCTGTATGACGTAGTAGCAGCAATTCTCTTCACGTTTGCTGATAACGATATCTGCTGTGTAGTCGCCAAGGGTCAGCCGGCGCTCATGCGGGGGTGGTGCAGGGGTCGAACTCGCAAGGTGAATCCCCATTCCTCGGCCGTTCGCATTGTGCTTCGTTGTCATGATCCTTGCCACTTCTTGGATGCAGCGAAGGGTCTGGTTGTTGGTTTCAGGTACCAGAGCTGCTGAAACAGTCCGCAAGTGCAACTCAGAATCTCTGGCGGACGAAATTGGTGTTGCCGTAGCGGCCCAGGAGAAGCCGCGGCAACCCTTTCGCCAGGTTATTCCCTGGCGCCATGATAAAAACGTCCTGCGTGGGCGGCATCACGTCGTTACTGCGACGTTCCCATTGTAGAATTGCACGAGGGCGGCACGCCTGAGCTGCTTAAATGCAACGTGTTCGCGCATGAATCCCCACCATGCTGACTACTTTGTCGAAGCCGTTCGGTTCTGCTGCGGAAACCAAAGAACGGCCGGCCTGACAAGGCTAGGTGGCCACCCTTTCCCATTATGGTTCTTCTATCCGACTTGCGGAGTATGGGTTCATTTTGCGGCCTATCGAAATCGTCCTTAGGCTCAAGAACATACAAGTGGCAGCCGTCAGCTTAACGATCACTTCGGAGCGAAGTGCATGCCCATGAACTTCAGGTACTGTTCCCAGTCGAAGGGCAGCACGTCGTGCTTTCCGTCGCGTATGTGATACGCGATCGTGTGTATGACCGGCTGGTTGACCTCCGGCATTTGATCGGTCCCCAGATCCTGCGCGCCCAGCAGCCGGAATACCGGGCCGGCCGCCACGCATGCCAGGAACTCGCCCTTGGGATCGGCCCACTGATCGTCCACCGCGCCGGTAACGTACACCGGACGCGGCGCCATCAGCGCGATCAGCTCATGCATGTCCACCGGCAGTTGCTCCACTCGATCCCCGAATTCAGCAAGCTTTGGTGCGAACCAGTAGCCGAATTTGCCCCTGGTCATGCTGGCGATCGTCTCGCCGTAATTGCGCCGGACCAGCGACGCTCCTCCCTCGCCCGGACAGTTCGCGATGACCATCGCGAACCGGACGTCCAACGCGCCCGCCCACAGCACCGTCTTGCCCAGCCGCGAGTGTCCCATGATCGCGACCCGCTTCGAGTCCACGCCCTTATCCTGCTCGAGATAATCCATCGCGCGGCTTAGCCCGTATGCCCACGCGCCAATCGCGCCCCACTCGCTATCACGCGGCGGCCGATTGAGGAACAACTGCCGCACGCCGTACTTCCAACCGTCGGGGAAATCCGGCTCGATTTGCTGGTAATACACCGTTGCGAAGCCATAACCCCTCGCGATCACCTTTTCGACTTCGAACTGCGTGTCGGTGCCGCGCGAGGCTTCCGTCGCCGACTCCGGCTGATGCGTCTGTCGGTTCCACACGCTGGGGAGCCGCACCGCGGGATCGCTTACCACCGCCTGATTGCCGTTGAAATTTAGTGCCAGGATCAGCGGCACCGGTCCCTTGGCCTGGGCCGGCAAATAGATCAGCAGGTCTTCTGTGGGCCCGGCTTTGTCCTTGGCTTTGTCTTTGTCCTTGCGCCCAGAAAAGCCTTTGCGCCCGGAAAAATAAATCGTGACCTGCCTGCGGATCGCTTTTCCCCCAAGCGCGTGACGGTCTTCGTCGAAAACTTCGTAGCGCATCTTGCGCGCCTCGGCGCTGCGGCCGAAGAAGTTGTCGGCAAATAACTCCAGGATCTCGGGCCGCCGTTTCCCCCAGTCGCTCGCCGTCCGCACCGGTTTCCCGTCCTTGAACACCAGTGGGTCGGGCAGCGTGTACGTTCCGACCTTGGCCTCGTCGTAGTTCGCCGGCGGCACTGGGTTCTGAGGTGTCGTTTGCGAAATAGCAGGAAGCGTTGAACAAAGCAGAACAAGAACCGCTATGAAAATTGGCATCGATGCATTCCTCGATTGGGCGCCGAGTGCCCCGCCCAGTTCCCATTTTGGCTTGGCTGGTGGCCCCGCGCAGCTAGCCGTTTTCTTCCAGACCGCCATCGGTCCAGCGGTGGCCGCAGGCGTCGCACGTCCAATGAAATTTCGAGTCGATTGGGGAGTCATCGCCTTCCAGCTCTTGGAAGACGATTTCTGCGGAGTGGCATTTGGGGCAGGTGGCAGCATAATACGGTTGTTCTTCGGGAGCCCCCTCGTTCTGGCGTTCTGGTCGGTCGGCGTTGGCCAGGGCTCGCATTCCCAGTTGGCTATATTTCGCGGGTACTAACAAACGGATGCCTACTTCGAAGCCTCGTTTCTTGCTAACCTCCCGTTCGGTCTCGAAGAAAGGTTGGAGCAGCTCGACGTTCTCGACTTTGTTTGGACCGAAATAAGAAGGGACGCTAGCGTATTCGAGGATCTCCCTTGTCCGACGGGCGTCCGCCATGTCCCAGACCTGACCTATGCTGACCAACTCAAGCTCTTCTGGATCAAATTCGCGGGCTCTTTCCTCGACCCCGGCCTCTTCGGGCGATGGAGGATTCATCCTTAGTTCCACCCGCAGGCCACGACGAGAGAGTTCGCTCCGCAAACCTCGCGGGCGATATCGGTGAGCTGCCACGCGTCGCAGGTCAGTTCGTGCAGCTGGTCGTCGGACATTTCCTCGTACCGCTCGCGGAGCGCGCGCCATTCCTGGTCGGTGCTCTTCATGGAGTGGAAAATGATACACGGAGGCACACCTGAAGGAACAAGAGAAAAAAGATGACGTAGAAGGTTTGGCGCTCCCAGCAGTAAAACCAAACTGTTACGTTTTCCAATGTTTCCACGACATGTATGCGGCTGCAGGTATTGAAAGCCATGCTGACGGCGTGAGCGGCATAGGTGGTTGTCGCAGCACTCGGCCCTGTTCGCGGTCAGGTAATGCCACCTCAGGAGCGATCGAGACCATTTCGAGCAAAACGCGTTTCTCGAGGAGTCTGGCCTAGTCGAGTAGACGGGCGGTGGCGCACCCTTGATTACCTCTTTATTGTTCGTGTGCGATTCCTAGTCCGTGGGTGCCGCACCGTTCGCGGGGTTTCGAAGGGGACAAACGGAATAGCAGCACTCATCCCGTTTCAGAACGCATCATATATACACCAAATCAGCGTGGGCGGTCGAAAGGCGCAGCAACGTTGCCCTCAGCCGATTTGGACGGGAGGCAGTATGAAGGGATTCGTGACTGGACTGGCGGTTGGAGTCGGAGTAGGCCTATTGCTCGCGCCGGAAGAAGGTTCGGAGACTCGCAAGAAAGCCATAAAGGCGCTGAACTCCGCGAAAGATCAAATTCCTGAATCAGCAAAACCGCTTGTCGATTCGGCCAAAGAATATCTTGAGCAACTCCAGAGCAGGATTCAGCCGGTAATGGGTCAAATCGGAAGCATGCCGGATGAAGCCACTCGCCTATTGGAAATCTTCAACACAGCAAGCAAGACAAAACTGATGAGCGTCTCGGGGATCGGAGACGCCACTGCACGGCGCATAATTGACGGGCGTCCCTATAACTCCGCAGATGCAATCGTGGGGAACGGCATTTTGTCGGAAGATGTGTTGGGAAATCTGAAGAAGGAACTGCTGGAGAGGGAAAAAGCTGCTTGATCGATGTGGATAGCATGTCGGATGAATCCTGACCAGTTCCGCATTGACGTGTCTCCGTGCGGTGCCCCAGAAAGCCTGGCGGGATACCCGAAGTACGCAAGAGACGAAGTCAGGGCGCACGTCTTGGCAGAAGAAGCTGTTTTGGCACTTCGCCGAGCGGGACCCCCAGGCGAATACTTCGTCGTAGTTTCTCAAAATAGCGGCGCGCCAATCTCGACCCAGGTAGTAGTGGTGTCGCATTGTGCAGAACCATCTTGAAAAACATAGAGAGACGCGATTCGGAATAGCGTCGTAGCAGAGACCCGAAAGGCGAGGACACGAAAAGCCGGGACAGACGGAACGTCTCCGTCCACTCTGCCGAAGGTTCGACGTCCTTTACTTCCCGCAAATTCGGACAGGCGAGCGAGTGGGCTTTGGGCTAAAGAAATAGCAACTCTCACCTCCGCGCCACATCGAAGCAGTTGAGCTTTTGAGCCGCTCAGCTTTAAGCCGCTAGACTCATGCAAAAAGGCTCAGCTTTTAAGCCGCTAGACTCATGCAAAAAGAAGGAGTTTCAATGAGCACTGCACAAACGGGAGTTACGGTTTCTGCCTCGCAGGCCTATCGCGAAAAGATTTTCAAGGCCTTGGGAGATCGGGATCCTTTGCAGGTGATGGCGCAAACTGCGTCTCGATTGGACGAAGTTGTCCGCGGGCATTCAGCGGCGATACTGCGCAGCCGGCCGTTTGAAGGGAAGTGGACCCCCAACGAGATCATCGGACATTTGGTGGACAGTGAGTGGGTGTACGGGTATCGTTTGCGGCTGATTGTTTCCGAGGACAATCCCATGATTCTCGGTACCGCCCAGGATTTGTGGGTGGTCCGGCAGAGATACAACGAATTTGAGCCGGCGGAGCTGGTGCAAACCTTTCGCGCGCTACGAGATTTCAATCTGGGGACGTGGAGACGAACATCTCCGGCAGACCTGGAGCGCACCGGCCAGCACAATGAGCGCGGCCCCGAGTCCCTGGGCGTGATGTTGCGACTGCTGGCCGGCCACGATCTTTCACATCTCGATCAAATCGCGCGTTACATCCAAGCAGCTCAGCAGCAGGCGGCGTGACCCAAATCGGAGCGTAGCAGGCCGATCGTCTGCATTGAAGCCTGCATTTCAGCAACGCGGAACTCCCGGCTGTTGGCGAGCGTAACTAGTAGTCAATCGAACCCTGCTTGTGCTGGAGGATCTGATGACTCGCACAACCAACGCGCGGCTCGCGGGAGTGGCATTCTTGGCCTACATCGTCACCGGTGTGGCTGACAGCGTGCTTTTTGGAAAAGTGGCCATCGGGACCGACGCTGCGTCCAAGCTGGCAAACCTCGCGCAGCACGCCACTACGGTGCGCGTATGTGCCTTGCTTGAGCTGCTCACGTTCTTCGAAGCCGCGATTTTGGCGGTTACGCTCTACGCACTCACACGAGACGAGGATGCGGATTTGGCCATGCTGGCCTTTGGCTGCCGGCTCGCCGAAGGTGTGCTCGGCGCCGCCGCTGCGGTGACAACGCTGAGATTGGCGGCCGTTGCGTCATCTTCTATAAGCGAGGCAGGCGGAGCGGCTACCATTGCGCTCGGCGCTTCGCTGCTCGCTCAAGGCGGCTCATCTGGAACGATTGGCGCCATCTGCTTTGCCGTGGGCAGTACGCTTTTTGCCTATCTCTTTTTGCGCGCCCGCAGCATCCCCGTCGCGCTCGCCTGGCTCGGGGTTGTGGCTTCGGTGCTGCTCGTAATACTCCTTCCAGTGCAGGTTGCAGGCTTGGTGCCGCGCGGGCTTGCCTGGCCGATCTGGATGCCGATGCTCGCGTTTGAACTGATCTTGGCGGTGTGGCTGATCTTTAAGGGCACGCGGCAATCTGTTGAACTCTAGGTTGCCGCAATATTGTGGCTCCGCACTCGTGCACAACAAGCCTTGGACGCCCTGCCCTGCATGCGCCTCCGCAGCTCCAATTTTGGCGATTGCCGCCGCAAAAGTGCCCCAAAACCCCTCATTGAGAACCCCAAATTTTGCCCAATAACATTCCTTGTGGGCACCAAAAAGTTCCGTATCTCGCGTGATCTGTAGCGATCGTTGGCAAGGCCACGGCTACCTTCTTTATAGGCGCAAGTTGCGACTGCGGTTTTTGGGCGGTCACTGAATTTCGCATTAGAGGCGATTGGAGCGATTTCTTAGCTGACGACGTGGGGAGGTACTCTGAAAGTTGGCGAACGAAGCTAGGGCGAAGATAAACCGATTTATCTTCGTCCTCCCGGAGCGGGTCGGACCGGCATTCCGGACGTTCGCGCAAAGGCTCGATGGCCCCCGCTTGGGTGGGGGTCACAAAAACTCGCATGCAGATGCAGGGTGTCCTGCACAGAACTGAGGCGCGAAGAATAAAAAGTGTGCCGCACTGGATGAATGATGAATAGTGAAGCGTGCAAGTGAGATCCGCAGGATGGGGAAGTGATAGCGGGAGTGCTTTTACCGAAGCTGCAGGTTGCTGACCGCGTTCTCCAGCGTACGCGCGATCTCCTCTGGGGGCGTTTGGTCCTGGAAGCGCACAGGCTCCCCAATCACAATGCTGATTTGGCCTTGGCGAGCGAAATGTCGATGTGCGAGTTTGAGTGGGAACAGCCCGTCGATACGCATGGGGACGACGGGAATGTTGAGCTGCTTGGCGAGGATGCCGATACCAGTGCGGAATGGAGACATTTCTCCTGACGTCGTGCGCTGACCCTCGGGGAAGATGAGCAGGCTGTATCCACGGTCGACGGACTTACCTGCAAACACGAAGCTGTCACGGAATCCAGAGCGCTGTGGCAGTGGGAAAACGTCGAACAACGCGGTGACCAGCCAGTACGAAAGCACTTCGATCGCGCGTTGAAATACGTTCATGCTTGATGGCGGTTTTCGCATCGCCGTGAGCATCTCGCCTTGCATGGCAATCGCTAGCCGGTCGCGGAAGCGAGCAGGCATGGCGAACATCAGCAATCCCGCGTCGATGTAAGTGACGTGGTTGCTGACAAAAAGTACGGGGCCTTCGGCATGCTGCAGTCGACTTCGTCCGATGACCTGCGGCTTCGCCATGATGAGCGTCGCCGGCCAGGCAAACAGGTAATAAATCACCATGCGAACCCAGCGCACGACGCGGCGTTGCGCCCAATCGGGGTAGTGATGCCGCGAAACTGCCGGGGCCGCGCTTGCCTCGCGCAGAATGCGCTCGACATCGGCCAAGGTTGCAGCTTCGGCGAATCGGCTCTCGTCGAGATTGACTTGGTAGCGCTGCTCGAGCGCCGAGAGGAGATCGATTCGATCGATGGAGCTTAGGTTCAGATCGCCGTCGAGCTGGGAGGCATCGTTTGCAGCCGACCCCCTCTTCCCAAGTGCAGCCAGGGCGTGTTCCAGGGCTGTGAGTGGCGCATTCCCGTTTGTGGAATGAGAGAGTTGGGCGGTGGCATAGGCGGCGATCAGATCGTGCCGGGGCTTCTGGGTGGAGGTGCGCGGCAAGTCAGCATCGGGCCATACGAGCCAGTGACGAATCCGTTGATGCGCTCCCAATGTGGAATTTGCAGCTGCTACAGCGCGGGCGGCAGCATCGGAAGCATTGTTCGCACCCTGGTGTTCCAGCACCAGTACGGCACAGGGCTCAGCATTTCCGGCACGTTCTACGCCAACTACAACGCAGTCTCGTACCTGTGGATTGGCACGCAAAGCAGCTTCCAGGTCCTCGGGATAGACGTTTAGTCCCTCGGGAGTGACAATTACGTTCTTCTTTCTGCCCTTAAAGTACAGATTGCCGGCCTCATCGATGGTGCCCAAATCCCCGGTGCGAAACCATTCGCCTTCGCGAGCCGCCACCGATTGGCCGTTTACCCAGTAGGTCTTAGCCACACTGTCGCCGCGCACTAAGATCTCGCCGGAGTCATCGAGCTTGATCTCGCGGCCGGGGAGAGCCTTGCCAATCGAGCCGCGTCCGAGCTTGAAAGGGTGATTCAAGCTGACCAGCGAAGTGGTCTCGGTCAACCCATATCCCTGGATTACGGCGAAGCCAAGGCGGCGCCAGAACTCCTCGTCATCGTGATCGAGCGTGGCTCCGCCGCTGACGATCGCCCAAAACTTCCACCCAAATTGGGAATGGATGCGACGGAATCTCCACCAGCGCCACGCGAAATGCTCGTTGCCGGCCTTCTGCATCTGCTCCTGCGCCTTGGAAGCCCCAAGCCTCTGCGCCATCTCGGCTTCAATCATCTCGCGCAACGATCCCAACAGTCGCGGAACGATGACCAGCACGGAGATGCGCTCGGAGCGAATCGAGTTCATGATGTCCGACGGTTTAATGGATTCAAGAAAGGTGACGGTTGCGCCAATCAGAGGCGGGATAAAGATTCCCATGAACTGTCCGAAAACATGGCTTAGCGGCAGAAGATTGAGGAACCGGAGCGGGTGAAAGATGCGTTCGTAGCGCAGATACTTATCTATCTCGCCTTCAATAGGCTCCAGATTCGCGAGGATGTTGCCATGCGTGATGACCACACCCTTCGGCTCGCCGGTGGTTCCGGACGTGAAGACGATTTGCACGGGATCGTCGTGCAACGATTGGACGGTGTCGATTCGACCAGCGGGCAGGGAAGGGAAGTCTTCAAAATGCAGAGTTGAGGTCGCGAGGGGAAGAGTTAATCCACGTGAGCTCACCAGTAGCTTGGCGTTAACTTGCTGGAAAACACGTGTGGCAAACTCCGGCGCGGCAGTTCGATCCATGGGAACCACCACCACTCCGCGTAGCAGCGCTCCCCAGAATGCCGCGAGCCATTCGCCACGATTGGCGCCCCAGATCATGATCTGGTCGCCCTTACTGATCCCGGCGTTCGCGAGAAATGCCGCGAAGCGCTTCGCATGGTCGAGCAACTCGCCGTAAGTCCAGCGCGAAGTGCGGTAGCCTTCGGGAAAGACGCAGGCCGTGTCGCGTCGATGGCGCGTGAAATTCGCCAGATATTCGGTTACGGATGTGCGAGGCACGAGACAGTGTAAATCTAAGAATCGGGTGATCGGGCGATCGGGTGATCGGGCGAAGTAAGACCGTCAAGTCGGGTGAGTGATCGCGCCATCTCATGCCTTTACATCATCCGATGACCCCGATCACCCGATTCTTTCCACTTGCATCTGGCGCAAACCGCGGTTACCATCTGAGTTGTCTTCCAATTGCCGCACACCCAGGTGCCGGCACCCGCGCTGACGGCCGGGAATTCCGAATTCGAGTCTGCTGGAGTTCAAGCCAAGTCACGCTGGAACAGTAAATAGATCGCAAGCGATTTCCATAATTAAGATCTCGGCGAGGCTGGAGCTTTCGCACTCTGACAAGAGACCGCTTGCAGGTGACAGTAACGAAGCTACTCTTTGGCAAGCGAAAGCCGTTTACGGCTGCAAATAAATCTCTGAATGGTTGTAGCAACCAGCCAAGCAGGCGATCATCCGCTGCAACAACGGTTACCATGCTTTACAAAACACAACAGGACGTCGATGAATAAAGGACCTAACCAGCCTCAACACCCCGGCAACCGGGGACGGCGCCGCCATCGTCGCGGTAAAGGGCAACATAACCAGCCAGGTGGCGATCAGCAGGGAATGCGCGGTCCGGGAGGTCCCGGCGGCGGTGGGGGACAGAGCCGCGGACGCCGCAGATACGGTGCTCCCCAGTTCGTTGGTCCCATGGATCACAGCTATCGCAATAATCAGGGCAGCGGAAACGAGCTCTATCCGCAGAACGGTCGCTATCGAGGCGCTGGTCGGGGCGGCCCGCAGCAGCACGTAAACGGCTCCGCCGGTGAACAAACGATAGCTTCCGACGCTCCCACGCGAGTCGTTTGCTTCATAGACGATCTATTCTTCCTTGCAAAGATTCAGGAAACGGCTCGCAAACTTGGAGTAAAAGTGGAGTTTGTAAAAGCTGAAAAAGAAATTATCGACCGTCTGACCAGCGACGAAGAGCACAAGCCCTCTTTAATCATCTTCGACCTGAACAACGCCAACGCCAAACCGCTGACATTGATTCCCAAATTGAAGAGCAAACTTAAGAAACAGACTTCCATTGTGGGATTCCTGTCGCATCTCCAGGGCGATCTGAAAGTGAAGGCTCAGGAAGCAGGATGCGATATGGTTGTGCCGCGCTCCGCGTTCTCCCAAAATCTGCCGGCACTCCTGCGGCGGCATGGGTCGGACTTGCAGGGAACTGAGTCCTGAGCGGAGTTTACAATTGGGTGATTTTGTAATCTGAGTAATTGGTGCAGTCTAGCGGCACAGGAAGTACCCAATTACCCGATTTTCCAATTGCTTAATTACCAATTTGTTTATCCCGGTGGCCAGCTTAGGGGGCGTCCTCCCAACAGGTGCAGATGCAAGTGAAACACTGACTGACCGGCGCCTGGTCCTACGTTGAAGACCGTCCTGTAACCATTCTCGATTTTGCGTTCGCGCGCGACCTTCGCTGCAACCAAGTGCAGCTTGCCTATGATCTCAGCGTCTTCGGCTTTCGATTCCTTCAAATCAACAACGTGCTTTTTGGGAATGACGAGGACGTGGGTGGGGGCCTGGGGGTCGATGTCCTCAAAAACGAACGTTTCCTTATCTTCGTAGACTTTCTTAGCAGGGATCTCACCGCGGATGATGCGGCAGAAGAGGCAGTCCATTGGATACTCCAGAAGCAGGTCTCTCGAACACCAACTTTTCGTGAGAGTAGCTTATTTCTCGATTTGTGGTTTCGCGATTGCGTGATTTCGCGATTTGAGAATCACGAAATCACCCGATCGCCAAATCACAAATCATCTAGTCGACTCTTACGAGAAAGACGCCGCCTTCCGGCGTGCTTAGGCTGCGCGAGATTTGTTCGGCGAGTTCACGATCGTCGTTCTCGACACGTATGCGGACCCACTCGCCGGTGGGTCCGGCGAACTCAACAACACGTGTCGGATGATACTGACTCATGATGTTTTGTTTCATCTGTGTGGCTGCCTGCAGGGTACTGAAGGCGCCGATTTGTACCTCCCACTTGCCGCCACTATCCAGCGGAGCCGGAGCATTCAGCACTTCCATTCGCACCCATGAGACGCCGGCGCTCCAAACATCCACTGCCTTCGCCGCCGCGAGCGATAAGTCAAGCATGCGTTCTCCGATGAAAGGCCCGCGATCCGTGATGCGCACTACAGTTGAACGTCCCGTTTGCGGATTGGTCACACGCACGAGGCTATTCAGGGGAAGCGTGCGATGGGCCGCTGTCATTGCGTTCATGTCGTAGATCTCGCCGTTCGCTCCACGCCGGTTGTGATAAGGCGGACCATACCAACTCGCGAGTCCCAATTCGGTATACAACGGTTTTTGTGTAGCGGTCACCGCTGGCGCGACGGCCGCTGAGGCAGCTTTGCTTTCGGGCGGCGTCTCAGCCCTGTCTTCCGGCACTGCTGGTTTCGCAGCTTCGACCGGCGGCTCTGCGATGCCAGGAGGTTCGGGAACCTTGACTTGCTGCTGTTTGTGTCCGCATCCAGCAAGCAGCGAGACCACCGACGCAAGCAGCAGGATAGAGTAGCGCTTCATTTTCGCTCTTTCGCCGATTTCTGGGAATCGTCCATGCGGTCGGCGAGTTTGCGAAGTTCCTGAGCCATGTTGCGGAGCGTTTGAGTTCCCTCCGTCCGAACCTTCGGCACCACGTAATCGTTCAGGTGTTTCACAACGCCCTTGATCTCTTGCTCAATTTTCGACGCTGCTTCATTCAGCTTGCGCTTGGTTTGATCGAACTGTGCCACGATCGCCACCTCAATCTCTGAATTATGTACGGCGAAGGGTCTGGGAATCAATCGGAGTGGAAGCTGAGAAGCAACTGCGGTGAAACAAGCTGTTATTCTTGTTCGTTTCCACGGAGCGATTGATGATCAATATGCACGGACGAGTGGCGATAGTCTTCGGCATCGCCAATAAGCGCAGCATCGCCTGGGCGATCGCGCAAAAATTGCAAATGGCAGGCGCATCCTTGGCGATCACTTATCAAAATGAGAGGCTGGCGCAAGAGGCGAAGGACCTGATCGAAGCGTTGCCGGGGGCCGAAGCATATCAATGCGATGTGTCGAACGACGTGGAAATTAGCCAGCTGTTCGAGAAGGTGAAGTCCCGTCACGGAAAGCTGCACACACTCGTTCATAGCGTTGCTTATGCGCCTGCGGATGAACTTAAGAATGACTTCGTCTTTACTACTCGCGAGGGTTTTCGGATTGCGCATGACGTGAGTGTGTATTCGTTGATCGCGCTTTCTCGGGCAGCAACTCCGCTTATGACTGAAGGCGGGAGCATCATCACGCTGACCTACTATGGCGCGGAGAAGGTGGTACCGCGATACAACGTGATGGGTGTAGCCAAGGCCGCGCTGGAAGCCTCAGTGCGATACTTGGCAGCCGATCTGGGAGCGCAAAAAATTCGCGTGAACGCGATCTCCGCTGGGCCGATCAAGACTTTGGCAGCCCGCGGCATTTCAGGTTTGGGAGACATGCTGAAGGCCCATGCCGAACGGGCTCCTCTGAAGCGCAACGTGGAATCCGCAGAAGTGGGAGACACAGCTTTGTATCTCGCGTCCGATCTGAGCACCGGGATTACTGGGGAGACCATCTACGTGGATTGCGGCTACAACATCATGGGCTTTTAGCTCACGTTGGTCTCGCAAGCCGATGCCAAAAAAGCAGATTGCCATCTTCGTAGTTGTCGATCTAATTCTTGTTATTGCGGCTCTCGTTGCCGTTTTTCGTCATGTAAAGATTCTGTACGTCCTGCTGGCGTTTACGTTCCTGTCAGTGATCAACGGCATCTTGTTGATCGTCACAGTGGTGAAGAGAACCGGGAATTCCTAAAGCCAGACTAGCGATGCTGTCAGCCAGCATGGGCAGGCGTACGGAACGCGATTCGCCTTTCCGTCTCTCCTACCGCCTCAATAGCAATTTCTGCATGGCTCTGATCGGCAATTTGAGCAAATTTCTCTCCCCACTCGACCAGCAAAATGCTCGCAGGCTCGGATCGTAGATCGTCGATGCCGAGAGTTATCAACTCTCGTTCCGTCTCGATGCGATAGAGGTCGATATGGAACAGCGTGACTGCAGGTCCACGGTACTCATGCACCAGAGTGAATGTGGGGCTGGTGACATCTTCTTGGAGCGCCGCATCGAAACCTTCGGCGATACCTTTCACCAGAGTAGTCTTGCCTGCGCCTAGATCCCCGCGTAAGACGATCATCTGATTGGGCCTCAGCAAATTGCTGAGTAGACGCCCGGCCGCGATCGTCTCATCCGCCGAATGGGTGCGAAACTCGCGTGTTCCGCTCACCGATTTTCGTAGCCATGTTGAATCCATGCAAAGTCATCGCGGCGCACCGCAAGGCGGAACGCTTGCGGCAGGGCGGCAATTACGTCAGTCGCTAACATGGTGCGTTCAGTTTGCCAATCGAGGGCGCAGTCGGCAGCTAACCCATGCAAATAAACCGCAGCACGAACGGCTTCAACAATCTGGTTTGGATATTGAGCGATCAATCCGGCAATTATGCCAGTGAGAACATCGCCGCTGCCACCTTTCGCCAGCCCCGGGTTTCCGGTGGTATTCACCCACAAATGTCCTTCTCCGTCCGCGATGAGAGTTCTCCATCCCTTGAGCACCAGGATCAACCGATGCTCACGAGCAAAGTCGCGGGCGATCTCGATGCGATTCGCTTCGATTTCGCGAACACTGCTATTTATGAGCCGAGCCATCTCTCCCGGATGTGGCGTAAGCACCAGCGGTCGTTCCGCTCCGTTCAGAAGGGAGCTGTTGGCTTCAAAAGCATTCAATCCATCGGCATCGATCACAAGTGGAAGGGGACACGCGCGCACGAAATCCTTTACACAACTAATGGTCTCGGCATCACGGCCCAACCCTGGCCCAATCGCCACTACGTTTTTGCGTTCCAGTATTCGAGATAACTCCGTCCCGCGCAGCGCGCTACGAGAAAGCACGCCGGATTTGTTTTCGTCCAAAGTTTCGGTCATCAACTCTGGAGTGCTGGAAGCCACAATGGGAAGTATTGTCGCCGGAACAGCGCATGTGACTAGGCCGGCGCCGACCCGCAGTGCACCCATCGAAGCCATGGTGGGCGCGCCCGATTTACCGAGTGACCCTCCGATGACAAGCGCGTGACCGTAGAGACCCTTGTTGGAGTTCAAGCGGCGGGCTTCGCCAAGGATCGAGGGCGAATCGTTCCAATCGATTCCTAGATTGGAACCTACTACATCATCCGGAGAACCGATACTTGCTGTCACAATCGGCCCCGAAGTGAGGCCGCTGAACACGGTCGCGGGTTTAGCTGCGGTGAAAGTTACGACGGCACTGCTGCGGCAAGCGTCAGGTTGAGCGAACGCAAACGAATCTGAATCGATCCCGGAAGGAACATCGACTGAAACGACGGGAGCGTTCGCTTGTCGAATCACATCAATCGCTTTTGCCGCGAGCTCTGGCAAGGGCGGACGAAAGCCAGTGCCAAAAATGGCGTCCACGATCAGGTCTGCATCTTTGAATAGGTAGCTGGCGGCGAGCACCGTTTGCGGCGAGCGCAGGACGTTCGCCTCTATGGGCAGGAGCTTCAGCATCTTTTCCGCGTCGCCGCGTATTTCGTCGGAGGATCCGAGTAGCAACGTGGTGACTTGCTTGCCGGCCTCATGCAGCTTGCGCGCGGCAACAAACCCGTCGCCGCCATTGTTGCCCTTGCCGCACAGTACCGTGATCTTGTTGGCATTTGGATACTGCCGAAGCACGAAGCGCGCAACAGAGCTTCCGGCGTTTTCCATCAGCATGAGCGACGGAATGTTGTGCTTCTCGGTTGTAAGGCGGTCGATCTCGCGCATCTCGGTAGCGGTGACGATTTTCATCGGCGCGCAGCCGCCGCGACTTCGAGTTTCGACATGTTGGCAGGTTCTCCCATTGCGATGAGGTAGTCTCCGGCATGAATTTCATCGCGCGCTTCGGGATTGAAACGAGTGGTCCCTCTTGAGTGCTTGATGGCAAGCACGATCACTCCATAGTCACGATGAATGCCAGAAGCTCCTACGGTTTTTCCCGCCAAAGGTGAGTTCGTGTCGATTGAGATTTCCTCGATGATCATCTCGCGTCCGCCCTCGCGTCCCGTGGTCAGACTCAGGAAGTCGACGACGTTAGGTCGCAGTAAGCCTTGAGCGATCAGATGGCCGGCAAAAGCGTACGGAGATATAACGGAAGTCGCACCTGCCTTGGTTAAGTGTTTGGCCGATTCTTCTTCGCTGGCGCGCGCAATTATTTTCAGACTTGCGTTGAGGCTGCGCGCATTCAAGACGATGAAGATATTGCTGGCGTCGGTGGTTGTTGCCGCCACCAATCCAGCAGCCTGCTCGATGCGAGCGCTCACTAGTGTGCTCTCTTGAGTGGCGTCGCCGGAGATCGTGAGCCAATCCGCCGGCAAGCCATCCATAATGGCCTGATCTTTTTCGATGATGACAAACGGAACCGGTTTGCGGGCAAGTTCGCGGACCGCGCTGCGACCGACGCGTCCGGCGCCGCAGATGATGTAGTGTCCGGAAAGACGGGCGATTTGCCGTTCCACTCTGCGCCTGCCGAAGAACCGTAGAAGCTCGAATTCTAGCAGAGCCTGTGTGAGCGTTCCGATGCCTAGTGCGACGACAACAGCTCCGCACATGATGAGTGCGATGGTGAACTCGCGGCCCACGCGGCTCAAGGGATGCACCTCTTCGTAGCCAATAGAACTGAAGGTGATTACAACCATGAAGAGGCTGTCGAGCCATGTCCAGCCTTCGATCAGATGGAAGCCAATTGTCCCAATTGCGGATAAGACAACGAGCGCAAGGCCAATCCAAAAAACTTTGCGGAAAGCTGTGAGCGGACTCGCACCTGGGGAGAAAGCCATCGAGGCGGCATTCTAAAACAACACTGGAAAGCAAGCACAATCCGTTTCACTTAGCACCGGAGTGCTGGATGCCGTCGTACGGCTGACACCTAATCTGAGAATGGAAGCGACGTCAGTTTACTTCGACATCGGTAAATCCTAACGCCTGCACCAGAGCCATGACCGTGGCCCGCGCGTTGGCAGAGGCATTGCTGAGGATGCCGTCATCGAGGGCGGCTTGCTGGATTTGGCGTTCGGCTTCAGCTCGAACCTCTGATTCCAAATTGGGATCGGCTTGCACCAGCAATCCGGTCTCCCGGGAGAAGACTCGCGTCTGATTGTTGTCGAGGCGTGTAGAAAACACTTCCGGCCGGGGAAGCGTGATCGTTACCTGTTTGCCCTTAACATCCACAGCGTTCGATCGTAACTTTCCCAGGTCCACACCCGCAAACACTTCTCCATGAACCACTAGCAGGATTCGCTCTCCGGCGAGAGATTGCGGCAGAAAACGGCTTTCCCGCTGTCCGGTGACTACCTTCTCGAGCGTGTACTTCACGCTCTCCAGCCGTTGCAGCTTCTGAATGCGCTGCACCACGGTAGGCTGATCCATACCGAAATGAACCTCGCCAACCGCGTGCCGCAGGAAAGGGGCCGGAATGCCGATTTGAGCGAGGATCATCAGCAGAAGGAGCGCGCAACCAAATCCGACGATGAAGATGACGAATTTACCTGCCGGCCGAAGAGTACGTAGATTGCTTGTAGGCACAATGGACATGAGAATCAAGCCGCGAAAGCTCGAAGCTGGAGCAAAGTCAATGACAAAACAAGATCGAAGGATACCTCGTGGTTTGAACGGAAGTACAAGCCCCTGCCCGGAGCGCCGCTGCCGTTACGGGCATTCGGATCCATCAGCGCTCGACCACACGTTCGAGCATCTGAAAAAATTCAGGGAAAGAGATTTGCGCGGCATCGGCTCCGTGGATCAGCGTTTCTCCATTAGCGCGCAGCGCTGCAATCGCGAATGCCATGGCGATGCGGTGATCGTGCTCAGAATCTATTTCCGCGCCGTGCAATTGCTGTCCGCCGGGAACGCTCAAGCCATCCTCGTGTTCGGTGACTTTGGCGCCCATGGCCCGCAGGTTTCTGGCAACAGCGGCAATGCGATCGGACTCCTTCACGCGCAGTTCACGGGCATCGCGCACTTCGATGCCATCGCGGGTGTACGGGGCGATGGCCGCGAGGACCGGAATCTCGTCGATCAGAGCTGCCGATTGCGCGCCCGACAACTTCACGCCTTTAAGCGCGCCGGATTCCAGAGTCACCGTCCCCACTAACTCGCCATGCTTCTCTTCCACCTGGATCATCCGCACGCGGGCTCCCAATGCGACCAGCACGTCGAGAAGCACAGCGCGTGTGGGATTGAGTAGCAGCGAGTCGATCACCAGATTGCTTGCGGGAAAAAGAGCCGCAGCGCACAGAAAGAACGCCGCCGAAGAAATGTCGCCAGGAACAGCCGCTTCAATGGCTTTGAGACGTTGCCCTCCGGCAATACTCACGCGCTCTTTATCACGGGTCACCTCGGCGCCAAAGGCGCGCAGAGCTACTTCGCCATGATCGCGAGTCCGTACCGGCTCTTCGACGCTGGTCCTGCCTTCGGCAAAGATTCCAGCAAAAAGAAGTGAGCTCTTCACCTGCGCACTCGCGACTTGTGGCTTGTAGTCAATCGCGTGTAACTTGCCCCCTTCGATCAGCAGCGGAGCGTGGCCTTCGTGCGACTCGATCCGCGCTCCCATTTTTGTAAGCGGCTCGATGATGCGGCGCATGGGACGGCGCGAAAGTGAATCATCTCCCACAAGTTGAGTTGAGAACGGCTGTCCGGCAAGGATGCCGGAGAGCATCCTCATGGTTGATCCTGAATTGCCGCAATCGAGCGGAACCGAGGACGGCTGCAGAGAGCCCGCCCGCCCTTCAATCACGGTCTCGCCATTGGAACCGGCAATGGACGCTCCCAGAGAATGCATGCAAGCCAACGTGCTGGCGCAGTCCGCTCCCGTGGAGAAGTTGCGCAACCGCGTAGTGCCTTCGGCAATCGCCCCTAGCATTGCATAACGGTGGGAAATGCTCTTGTCCCCGGGCAAACGGATAGATCCAACGATGTTTAGAGCGGGTCGAACCACGACGTCGTTCGTCAACGAACAAGCCTCACAGCAGCAGCTCAGGCAGTTGCCTGAGACTGAGATATAAATTTTTGTATTACAGCAAACGACTAGCCAACTGCGAGATACAAAATTTCATTCCTAATTGCAGCACGGCGGCGACGCAGTGCCGAGACACGACACGAGGTTCCCCACGGGTGACAAGGTACCTCCCGATGCTCCGAAATGTACGAGGTACCCAAGTATGAAAGGCCGAGCCGCAACGACTCTTCTTGCAGTTTGCTTTTCTGCGACTGTAGGTTTTTCCCAAGTCTCGAACTCCCCACTTTCGAATACGGATCGTGGCGCTTTAGGGCGCAACACTACGCTCGTGGATGGACACAGCAGCAACATCTCGGGAGTAGTAGTCGGCTCTAACGGTGCTCCGCAACCCGAAGTTCGCGTCGAAGTGAAGAGTGAACAGAACGGCAACGTCATTGCTTCAGGTTACACGAACACTAACGGAGCTTTTGAATTCAGTGGTCTGCCGCTGGCAGCTTATGAAGTGGTCGCAAGCCGCGGGCTTGCGGAGGCACATGAGCGCCTGGCCTTGGGCGATGTTGGACTGAACCTCAAGATCCGGCTAAACACGCGGGATGCTGATGCCGCGCAGGCCGATGGCAATGCAACGGTGTCCACTGCTGAGTACAAAGTCCCGCAAAAAGCACGAGAGGCACTCCACAAAGCCGAAGCGGCCCTCGCGAAGCATCGTGACGATGAGGCAACAAAGCAGCTAGCGAACGCGCTTGAAATTTATCCGGACTACGCCGCTGCGCTGACGCTGCGCGGGGTTCTGTCACTTGACGCGCAGAGTCCGGAGCGCGCGATTGAGGACTTCGACAGGGCCATCCATTGCGATCCCAGCTACGCGCTCGCTTACACGGCGATGGCCGCGGCGCTGAACCGTCTGCAAAAATTTGATGATGCATTGCGCTCTGCTTCGAGGTCGGTTGCTTTGGCTCCACGGTCGTGGCAGTCGTACTTTGAAATGGCAAAGTCCTACGTCGGCAAGGCTGATTATGAGCACGCGCTGCAACAACTCACGAAAAGCCAGGCATTAGTCCCAACGGAATACGCTCCGATTCACCTGGTGCGGGCTCATGTGATGCTGGCGCTGAAAAACTACAGCAACGCTATGGACGAGCTACAGGCCTTTCTGACGCTCGCTCCGAAAGACCCAAATTCGAGCGCAGCGCGCGAAACACTCGAAAAGGTAAAGGCTTTTACGGCCGCAGCGACTCCAGGACCAGTAAATTCCGCAAGGTGAACGTCGTTCAGGCGCGGAGTTGGAGGCCTTCCAGGAACTGCCTGAGCGGGCGGGCGAACTCATCCGGGTTCTCCATCGCTGCATAGTGACCGGCGCGCGATATCACTGCCAGCTTCGCCCCCGGAATGTGCTGGTGCATAAGCTGCGCGTTGCTTAGCGGAGTGAGTGTGTCCTCCTCCCCGGCGATGACGAGTGTGGGCACATCGATGCCGCGCAGAGTCGCGACGGAGTCCGGCCGCTCCGCCATCCCTTGTTGCACCGCTCTGAGGCCCTCCACTGTCATCATCTGCATCATCGCTCGCGCTCTTGCCACGATATCGGGGCGGTTGCGTCGCGTGCTTTCTCCGATCAGGTTCTGTATTTGGGCGTCGAGAAAAGGCGCTGTGCCGCGCACGCGAGTATCTTCGATGGACTTCAGGCGATTCGCTCTGCCCTGGTCCGTGTCCGCTTCGGCACGCGTGTTGGAGAGCACTAGTCCCGCTACCCGCTCGCGATGTTTGCGCCAAAAATCGAAGAGAATATAGCCGCCGATTGACACTCCCACGAATGCCGCTTTGGGAATCTTCTCAATCTCGAGCAACCGAAGTACATCACTGGCGTGCTTGGCTATGGTGGCAGCTCCCTCGCCTGTTTGCGAATGGCCATGCCCGCGCAAATCGGGGCGCAGCAGCCGGTAGCGGCTTCCCATTTTGGGAGCTATATCGTTCCAGAATCCGTGATGTGCAGGGAAGGGATGAAGTAGAACAACCGGGAAGCCCGCGCCGGACGCCTCGTAGTAGAGCTGGATGCCGTTGCTAGAGATTTGCATGAAGAGGACTTGGTCCGTCCACCGAGCAGCGATCAGACCGAAACACAGCCGATGGCGGCTGTACCACAGAGATGCGTTATTTTACCTACTGCCCATCTCAATGATTTTTCCTCGCTTGGATCTGCGATTGTTGCGATCGAATAGTGCCCACAACCCGAAGGCAGCGATCCCGAGCACGGCAGTGAAGGCCGCGCTTGCCTTTAATTTGCTGATTGCGACTTCCGACTTGAGTTGCTTCACTACGCGGGCTTCCGGCTTGCCGGATTTCGGTAGCTCGTGTTTGATCGCCATTTTCAGTACATCGGCAAGATGCAATGCATAACGATCGGTGTTCTGGCGAATCTGCTCGCGGCAGCTAAATCCATCGGCGATCACCAGTTCATCCGCCGGAGCCATGCGGACTGCCGGCAGTAACACTCTTTCACCGCAAGCTTGGGATACTTCATACTTCGCCGCTTCAAAACCAAACGGTCCGGCCATCCCACAGCAGCCGGAATCCAGCAGGTTTGCTTCGATGCCCAATCGCTTAAATACTTTTTCTTCCGCATCCGTTTTGAGAACGGACTTGTGGTGACAATGGGTTTGCACCATCGCCTTACGTTTCAATTGCGGAAACTGGAATTCGCTGGCCCTCTTCTGGATGAACTCACTCAGCAACATAGTTTGACCTGAGAGCTTCTCGGTCAAATTTTCTTCCGGCAGCAGGTTCTTGAGTTCTTCTTTAAATACCGAAGCGCAACTCGGTTCGAGTACCACAATGGGATAGCCGGCTTGAATGTCCCGTTCCAGGCTGCGCAGGATTCGCTTGAGATACAGTTTGGCCTCATCCAGCATGCCAAAGTCATACAGCGGGCGGCCGCAGCAGAGCTTTTCCCGTGGAATCCGCACCCGCCATCCCATGCGCTCCAGTACTTCCACGGCCGCTTTGGCGGTATGCGCGTGAAAATGATTGTTGAATGTGTCTGCCCAGAGAATCACCTGCGGCCCGGGTGAGCGATCGGTCTTGCGATGATTGAACCAGTCGCGAAAAGTTTCAGGAGCAAAGGCGGGAATTTGGCGTTGCTTCGGAATGTCCAGTACAGACTTCATCACGTCGCTGAATCCGGGAGTTTGACTGAAGAAGTTTGCGATCTCCGGGGCGATGGACGCCAATTCCGCCCAGCGATCGATATGTCCAAACGCATATGCGCTCACCGGACGCTTGTGTTTTTCATAGTAATGCGACATGAACTCTGCCTTGTACGTCGCCATGTCTACATTGACTGGGCACTCGCCTTTGCATCCTTTGCAGCTCAGGCACAGATCGAGAGCTTCCTTTACTCCTTCGTCCTGCCATCCGTCCTTCAGCTCCTCGCCTTGCAACATCTCGAACAGCATGTGCGCGCGCCCGCGCGTCGAGTGCTTCTCCTCGAGCGTGACCATGTAGCTGGGACACATCACCCCTTCCTCTTTGCGGCGGCACTTGCCAACCCCCACGCAGCGCATAGTGGCATGCCACAGATGGCCTTCGTCTTCAGGAAACTTGAAGTGTGTCTTGGGTTCCCATGGATGGAAATCAGCGCCGAGCCGCAGGTTTTCGTCGATGGGAAATGGATCGACAACCTTGTTGGGATTCATCTTGTTCTGCGGATCCCAAATGGCCTTGAATTCCTCGAACGCCCGTACGAGTTCCGGGCCGAACATCTTGGGCAACATCTCTGCCTTGGACTGGCCGTCACCGTGCTCTCCCGAAATGGAACCACCATAGCTGACCACCAGATCGGCAGCCTCGCTGATGAATGCTCGATAATTGCGGATGCCTTCGACGGTGCGGAAGTCGAAGTCGATGCGGGTATGGATGCAGCCCTGTCCGAAATGCCCGTACAGCGAACAACCGTATCCATGCTTCTCGAAAAGTTTGCGCAAGTCGCGCAGATACTCGCCGACTTTCTCCGGCGGGACGGCTGAATCCTCCCAACCCTCCCACGCCACGGGCTCCCCCGGCACAAAGGCGGTCGCACCCAAACCTGACTCGCGAATCTCCCAGACCAGCTTCTCCTGCTTCTCATCGTCGTAGAGCTTCATCGTGGGCGACTTCGCCTTTGCTTTCAGCCGCGCCATCATCGCTCGCGCTTTCGCATCGGATTCTTGTTTGTTCTCCCCCCCAAACTCCGCCAGCAAAAAGCCGTTTCCTTCGGGAAGGAGCGGCAGGTCTTCTACGTTCAGTCCTTTCCGCTTCATATAGCTGACGAGACGATCGTCAATGCCTTCGAGGCCGATAGGCTTGAACTCCAGCACTTCGGGCACGTGATCGCCCGCGCTATACACGTCGGAATAGCCAAGTACCACCAGTGTTCTTGACGGCGGCGAATGGACGAGGCGCAACTTGGCTTCCAAGACCATCACGCAGGTGGCCTCAGTTCCGACCAGGGCGCGCGCAACGTTGAAATTGTTTTCCGGCAGAAGCTCGTTCAGGTTGTAGCCGGAGACACGGCGGGGAATCTTTGGATAGCGCTCGCGAACGAGATCCGCATACTTATCGCGCAGCGCTTTGAGTTTGGCATAGATTTCGCCGCGACGTCCGCCTTGGCGAATGATGCTCTCGAGCTCCGCCTCGCTCGTCTCTCCGACCTTCATGTGCAAGCCGTCATAGGTGAGCACGTCGAGCTCAATGACGTTCTCTTCCGTCTTGCCAGCCATCAGCGCGTGAACGCCACAGGAGTTGTTTCCGATCATTCCGCCGAGCGTGCAGTGGGTGTGCGTGGCTGGATCGGGTCCGAACGTAAGGTTGTATTTCTCGGCGGCGTTGCGCAGCGTGTCAAGAACGATGCCCGGCTGCACGCGGGCGTATTTCTCCTTGTGATTGAGTTCGAGGAGTTCATTGCAGTACTTGGAAAAGTCGAGAATGACGGCGAAGTTGCAGCACTGTCCGCAAAGACTCGTGCCGCCGCCGCGTGAGAGCACCGGAGCGCCGTGCATGCGGCAAAGACGCATGGTCGCGATGGCATCTTCAATATCTCGCGGGACAACTACTCCAATCGGGATCTGTCGATAATTCGATCCGTCGGTGGCGTAAAGTGCGCGATCGCCATCTCCGAAACGAACTTCGCCCTTGATGACCTGCTTCAGTTCTTGCTCAAGCTCAGGAGCCTGGGCAAAGCGTTTGTGTTTGGAAGCATCGTGCGAGCTTGGAGGCAGAGTGGACGGATCGTGTGCGCGGGGGGTTAACGCCACTAGCTTTTGCATGTCCATAGATTGGATTGCCGCCAGTCTTCCACAGTTTGCCAGCTCCCGCTACGTGCAACACGGCTGTATAGCAACAAAGGCAGCCATTTGGCTGCCTTTGCAGGTTGCAAGTTGAAAAAGACATTTAGTGAGCCGCAGGACGATGCCGGGTTGTGGTGCCTCGTCGCGCCGGAGGTGCTTTGTGGGTTGGCGCACCCTGTAATTCACCCTCGGTCAACGTGAGCATCACACCACCACCAGTATTCGGCAGACAACCAGCAGGCTGCGCCTGCGGCTGTGCACTCGCGCCAGCAGCTGGGGCTTGCTGTGCGCCTGCTGCGCCTTGCGCCGGCTGCGCCGGTGGAAGCGGAGCGTAGCTGGTGGCCTTGCCAACCCATCTGCCAACAAGCATGGTCCCCGGTTGAGGAACTTTTGTCGCGGCGAGTGGCTTGGCCATCTTCAGGGTAACGTCCGCTTTGTTCTCCTGGATATCGTCATCTGTCGTCGCGAGCTGCAGCTGATCAGCGGTTGCGCTGACCACCTTGGCCGGGTGCTCAGGACTGCTTACCGGAATTCCTTTTCCGTTGAGGAACGCCCACACGGCATCAGCATCCTTCTGATTGCCGGAGCCGAGGACAAAGATCCAGTCGCCATAGGCCATCTGCGAGACATCCGGATTCTGCTTCATGATGGTGTCGGCAAACTCGCACGGAGTGGGCGGCGGCGGAGCGGGAGTGATCGTGAATCCCGCGGGGGGAGCCGGAGAGTTCTGCGCCTGTTGCAGAACCTGATCCCAGCCTTCGGTGGTGCCGTGATACTTCTTGTAGTAATACTGCGCGAACTTATTGATCTGTTGCTGCGCGGCGGGATTGTTGGCGGCTAGATCGACAGCGCGTGCCGCATAAAAAAGACCATTGATGTAATCCGGCGGATTTGCCTGGAGATAAGCGGTCGCCAGCGGATAAACATCCTGCAGGTTATTGGCGTCTTCGGGCACAGCAACAGCGGCGGACAGAGCCTTCTGAGCTGTGGGGAAGTCTTTGCGTTGCAGGGCGTCCATGCCGATGGCGCCGTTGAAGATTACTCGGACTCCATCCTGCAGCTTCTTGAAGTCAGCGTCCGATACACCGGCGGGATGCGGCATGGTTTCCGCCGCCTGCAATCCGCGCTGGGCATATTGAGCCGCCTGAGCGTAAAGTTGCGCCGCCTGCTGCGGATTGGTCTGCTGGGCCGCCTGCGCTTTGGTGAAAAAAGTAAGCAGCGCCAATGCGCGAATATTGTTCGGATTCACTTGCAGAAGACGATTAGCAGCGTCAGTCATCTTCGCTGCGTTGTTGGCTGCCTGGTAGGCCGCCATCAGCTGCTCGAGCGTCTCCTCTTTCACGATCGTATTTGGATACTGCTGGAGAAATGCTTCAAGCGCTTGAGCTTTGGCATTAGGATCGGTGGCACTGATCGCGCTCATGTACGCGTTGTATTCCGCAGGATCCTTGATGGTCTTTTGCTGCGGTTGAGCGTCGGCCGATTGACCGGCGGTGGATTGGCTTGCGATTGATTGCTGCCCGGCGGTTTGGCCAGCGGTCGATTGACCTGTGGCCGGCTGACCGGTTGTGGTCTGCGCGGGCGCGGTACCCTGCGCGTTCTGGGCGAAGCCATAGGCGGCCAATGCCAGCAGAGACGTGAAAAGCAACTTCTTCATTCGAAGCTCCTTTAATTAGCTGTCCGGCCAGAGCAAGTCAGTGTCGGACCGCGTCACTCGGCACGAAAAATTTGAAATCTGGAAACCACAACCCGACCGAAGCCGGAGGCCCTCCGACGGACTTGCGGCAGAGCAACTACATTAGCGAACCGCTTGCCGCGGAGGAACGCTGATTATAAGAATGCACTGGAAACATAGCAAGCTACGTGCGTAATAACACGCCAGCACTTTCGTTACTGTTTAGATGCAAGCCACGGCGCGTCCCAGCGCAGGATCTTCACCCGCATTCCGCACACACGCCATCACCATCATATTGACACCGCAAATTTACTAGAGTTCCGCGAAACTCCCAGTTCAGCGATCCTCGGAGTCCACCCGGAAGCTACTCGAGCCTCTGGCCATGCTGCATGGCGATCACCTTGGCTCCGCTGCCCTCGATCAGCTTTGCCAATTGCGGCGGCCGTCCGGTTAATGCGGGGAAGGTATCGTAATGCATCGGGATAACGAATTTCGGCTTCAGCAGCTTGCATGCATAGGCGGCTTCTCGTGGAGACATCGTGAAGAGATCTCCGATTGGCAGCATTACCACTTCCGGAGAATAAAGTTCACGGATGATGTGCATGTCGCCAAACACGTTGGTGTCGCCGGCATGGTAAATCTTGAGACCGTCTTCAAGTTCTATTACGTATCCACAGGCTTCTCCGCCGTAGATCACCTGGCCATCATCCTCGATGCCGCAGGAATGGTCGGCGTGGACCATGGTCACGCGCACACCCTCAATGGTCTGCGAACCACCTTTGTTCATCGGCAGTATCTGCTTTGCCCCTTTTTTCTGAAGCCAAAGACAGAGTTCGTAGACCCCGGTGATCTTCGGATTGTGCTTCTTTGCCAATTCAACAGCGTCTCCGATGTGATCGCCATGGCCATGTGTGCAAAGCATCACGTCGATCTTCTCGAAGCTTTTTTTGTCCGGAGGACAAACGGGATTGTTCATCACCCAAGGGTCAATGAGGATCGACTTGCCCGAGGGCGTCTCAATGTGGAACGTGGCATGTCCGAGCCAGGTGAGCTTGTGTCCTTTTAAGTCGATCAAGCGAGTTCTCCTGAACAAACCGCTTCTGCGGAGATGGAAAAACACACGATTCTAAGTCGCCGCCAACTTCCTCGCAAACCACCGAAAGACATTCAAGTCGCTCACGAAAAGCAGCCGCTGAATTATGTGAAAGCAACCACCTGGAGTTTGCTTTTGCAGTTGCCGTTCCTCGATGCGCGGGGGGACAATAGTTCCATGGCCGCTCCCATCGTTCGCTCCGGGCTTGAGGTTCTTTATACGCGCGACCAGATCGCCAAGCGGGTTGCCGAGATGGGCGAGCAGATCTCACGCGATTTTGCCGGACAAAAAGTTTTGCTGATCGGCGTGCTCAAGGGAGCAACGATTTTCCTGGCGGACTTGGCGCGCTGTATCAGTCTTGATGCGACATTCGATTTTCTTTCCACGTCAAGCTACGGCAAAGGCCACCAGCAGAGCGGCGAAGTTCGCTTGCTTAAAGACGTCGATCATTCCGTCGAGGGACAGAACATCATTCTTGTGGAAGACATTCTCGACACTGGCTTGACTCTAAGTTATTTGCGGAAGGTTCTTAACGCGCACCAGCCCAGGAGCCTGAAGATTGCGGCATTGCTTGATAAACCTGCGCGGCGCATTCAGAAGATCGAGGGCGATTACATCGGTTTCACCATCCCAAACAGATTTGTTGTCGGCTACGGACTTGACTATGCCGAACGGTATCGCAATCTGCCCGATATTTGCGTTATTCCGCCGAGCGCTCTTGGCGACGAGTGAGTTAAAATCAAGCCGTCAGTCATGCCTATTGAGATCTCCGAGGCACCATCGATTGCGGGGCTTCCGGCGCAAGCAGACTGGGAGCGCCTCGCCGCCATTATTGATCACACTCTTCTGAAGTCAGATACCACAAACGCCCAGCTACGGCAGCTTTGTTCCGAAGCCATGGAGAATGGCTTGCATTGCGTGATGCTAAGTCCAGCTCATGTTGCCCTCGCCTCGGCTCTGGTTGCGGGAACCTCAGTGAAAGTCGCAACCGTGGTTGGATTTCCATTGGGCGCAAGCACAACCGGAACGAAGCGCTATGAGGCATTGGATGCGATCCGGTTGGGTGCGCGAGAGATCGACATGGTGATGAACATCGGCGCTCTCAAGTCCGGAGATCGCTCGCGGGTTGAAGCTGACATGCGAGGGATGGTTGAAGTTGTGCACGACAACGGTGCGCAATTGAAGGTCACCATCGAAACCGCTTTGCTGTCGCTGGAAGAAAAAATCCTCGCGTGCCAATTGGCAGTTGCTGCCGGCGCCGATTATGTGAAATCCAGCACCGGCTTTTCCCATGCCGGAGCCATGCCTGCGGACATCTCGCTCATGCGCGGTGTAGTTGGTGACAAACTGGGAGTAAAAGCTTCTGGCGGCATTCGCACGCTCGAAGATGCGCAGGCCATGATTGAGGCTGGTGCGAGCCGAATCGGCACCAGCGCGGGCGTGACAATCGTCCAAGCCGCACGTCAACGATAACTGGCACCAGGACTCGGATTTCACGGCGTCTCCGCTCAGCCGCTGTAACTCGCAATTCACTGCTGCTTTAGCGACTGCATCCGCAGGCCACTGCTATCATCGATTCGAATTATGGCCCCTCCCCGCACCAAATCCCCGGCACAGAGCGCACGAGAGAATCGCTCCGCGGGCAACGGTCAGAACGTTGTAACCACCGAGCCAGGTTCGCCGCTATCGCAGGCGCTTGAGACGGTCGCGCAAGGCAAAAGTGTTACTGATCTATCGGTCCGGCTTGAAAACTTTCTCATCGATGTCGCGGACACCCTGAACAGCACACTTGAAATGGACAAGCTCCTGGGGCGAGTGGCGGAGCTTGTTCGCCAGGTAATCGACTACGAAATCTTCGCCATTCTACTGCTGAACGAGCGCACGCAGGAGCTGCGCATGCGGTTCCAAATTGGGCATACGCCCGAAGTTGAGCGATTGAAGAT
This sequence comes from Terriglobales bacterium, assembly GCA_045808065.1. Classification (GTDB taxonomy): domain Bacteria; phylum Acidobacteriota; class Terriglobia; order Terriglobales; family Acidobacteriaceae; genus Gp1-AA112. Next base: position 248,607 of record JBJMGD010000014.1, read on the forward strand.
CAAAGTCGGTCAGGGCATCACGGGAATGGCGGTGGAGCAGCGTCATGCGGTCTTGGTGGACAATGTCTTGAAGGAGCCGCGCTATATCAATGCCCATCCGCTGGTCCGGTCGGAACTTGCGGTACCGCTCATCGCCAAAAAACGCGTGATCGGCGTCATCGATATCCAGGCAAGCAAGGAAGCGTACTTCACCGAAGAGCACAGCCGCATCCTTACGCTCGTAGCATCGCGTATCGCAACCGCCATCGAGAACGCTCGTCTCTACACCCGCGTCGCGCGCCAGGCGCAGACCCTGACCGTCCTCAACGAGATAAGCAGGGAACTTACTTCAATTCTCAACGTCGATCAGTTGTTCAAACGCATCGGCGAACTACTTACAAGAGTCATCGACTATCAGATGTTTTCGATTCTGCTGCTCGACGCAGAACGAGAGATGCTGGTGCATCGATTCTCTTTGCGCTATCAGGAGAACATCCAACTCAAGCACGATATCCCACTGGGCCGAGGGCTGGTCGGATATGCGGTGAGAGAGAAGACGGCGGTGCTCGCTCCGGATGTAAGCAAAGATTCGCGGTATATCCAACTGAATCCGGAGACGCGTTCCGAGCTTTGCGTTCCGCTCATCTACAAGGAACGCGCTATCGGAGTGCTCGACCTCGAGAACACGCGCCGTAATTACTACAACGAAGATCACATGCGCACACTCACCACTCTCGCCGGCCAGATCGCGATTGCAGTGGAGAATGCGCGTCTGTATGAACGCATCGCGCGCGAAGAGCAGCGGATGGAGCGCGATCTTGCCATGGCGCGTGAGATTCAAGTGCGGCTGCTGCCTCAAGTCTTGCCGCAATTGAAGAGCGCCGATCTAGCCGCCAAGTTCGATCCGGCTTTGATGATAGGCGGCGACATGTTCGACTTTCTCGAGTACAGCGGCGGACGTGTAGCGATGGCGTTAGGAGATGTGAGCGGCAAAGGCGCTCCCGCGGCCCTCTATGCGGCGCTGGTGAGCGGTCTGCTGCGTTCCACCGCTTCGTTGGAGCCTTATCCGGCCCATATGCTGTCCGCCATCAATATTTCCCTTAACGAAAGACGAATTGAGGCGCAGTACGTGAGCCTTGCTTATGCGGTGTGGGACGACGAAGCGCGCGTAATGACGGTAGCTAATTCGGGCCTTCCTCGTCCCATTTTTTGCCGCAATGGGAAGATAGATGTCATTGAGAGCACGGGCCTTCCGCTCGGCTTATTTGAAGAGGCCGAGTATGACGAGGTAACGGTAAAAGCCGAATCGGGAGATCTGTTCGTGTTTGTCAGCGATGGCATTGTGGATGCGGTAGGGCCCTCAGGACACCAGTTTGGAAGGAAGCGCCTTGAGGAAGTGATCCAACAAAGCTCGCAGCTTCGCGCAAAGCAGATCGTCGAGGCGATTTTCGACGCCGTGGATACACACCGGCAAGCCCACGCGATCTTTGACGATGAAACCGTACTAGCAGTCAAGGTCAACTAGTCGACGGAACGTTCTGAATTGAAAATTCCACAACGTCCTTTTCAGTACCGCGCAAACCGCAAGAAACAAACGAGCGACCTGTTTTGCGATAAGGTCTCGATGAGCGGTCTCGCCACTAAGTATGGCACTCCGCTGTACGTCTACTCGGCTACACACATCGCTGCACGCTACAAGGCATTTGATTCGGCCTTCCGGCGCGCGCCTCACACTATCTGCTACTCGGTCAAAGCCAATTCAAGCCTGCAGATTCTCAGACTCCTTGCCCGCATGGGGGCTGGTTTCGATGTGGTATCCGGCGGAGAGTTGGAACGCGTACTGCGCATTGATAAGAGCGCAGCCCGACGGGTGGTCTTCTCCGGAGTGGGAAAGACTCGGGATGAGATCGATCTGGCTCTCAAATCGGGAATTCTCGTTTTCAACGTTGAGAGCGGGAGCGAGTTAAGCGTCCTCGCCGACCGCGCCGCCGCGTTGAAAATTCGCGCGCGCATGGCACTGCGAGTGAATCCCGACGTCTTCGCCGATACTCATCCCTATATCTCTACTGGCCTGCGTGAGCACAAATTCGGCGTACCCATCCAGCGAGCCTGGGAGCTGTACACCGAGGCCGCTCGTTCTAAGTGGCTCGATGTTGCCGGCGTGAGCGTCCACATAGGCTCGCAGATCCTGAGTGTTGAACCCTTTATGGCGGCGATGCAGCGCGTCGCGGATTTGGTGAAACAACTGCGATCTGCCGGACAAGACATCCGTTATATCGATGCTGGAGGCGGGCTCGGCATCTCATACATGCTGGAACCAGAGTTCGACTTCGCAGCGCGCGTCGTGCAATACGCAGAGGCTCTAACTCGGGGATTGCTGGGGCTCAAGATTCACGTGCTGCTGGAACCTGGTCGAATGATCGTCGGCCCAGCAGGTGCCCTGCTCACCCGCGTGATCTACGTAAAACAAAACGGCGAGAAGCGCTTCATCGTCACCGACGCCGCCATGAACGACCTGCTCCGGCCGTCGTTGTATAAAGCGCATCACGAAATCATCCCCGTTTCTAAACGGGAAAATACCGGTAGCGGTGTCTTCGACGTAGTCGGTCCGATTTGTGAAACTGGCGATTTCTTCGCTCACGATCGCGAACTGCCTGAGATCGTGGAGGGAGAACTGCTGGCCATCCTGGATGCTGGTGCCTATGGAATGTCTCTCAGTTCGAACTACAACACTCGTCCGCGTCCGGCGGAGGTGCTGGTGAACGGAGGAGCTACCAAACTGGTGCGCAAGCGAGAGAGCATTTCCGATCTGCTGAAGCTGGAGCTTTGAAATCGAGTCTCTCGCAGCACCCGGCGCCAGCGGTTGCTGCCCTGCCACTCTGCAGCTTGCGATCCTAAGTCACAGCCGAGAGAGGCTGCGCCACAAGAGTCGACTTCCTAACCCGCTGCTCGCGATCTTCTCCAACTCCGTATCGGAAGTCCTCATCTAATCCGAACAACACTGAAGCATGCAACGACACTGGCCCGCGCAATGACGCTGCAGCCGAGGTTTGTTCGGGAGGATTTGAGATGAAGCAGCCCAATTGGGTACTGTCAACGATGTTGCTGTCGGCCATGAGCTTGCCGGCGCAGAGCTTCGGAGGCGCACGACTGGTGCAGAGCGCACAGCCGGTCGCATCACCGAATCACTATTACGTACAAGTCGCCGCAAAGAAGCGCGTGGTGAAGCGGCGTTCGACCAAGAAATCAGCTGCAATCGTCGGAGGCTCAGCTCTAGGCGGCGCGGCTGTCGGCGGTTTGATGGGCGGCAAGAAAGGTGCTGCGATTGGCGCGCTTGCCGGGGGCGGCGGTGGATACGTCTATGACCGCAAGACTCAGAACAAGCCTGTAGTTCCAAAATAATTCACGATCGCATTTTACGCTCGCATTAAGAAGAGCCCAGTCCAGCCTTGGGATTGGGCTCTTTTTCAAGCCGCTGTTCTGATGAGAGTGGGAAAAGCAGATCCCTGCGACCGCAGGATCATTGAGTGCTTTCAAATCGACCTTCGAGGCGGTCGCAGGGATGACAGTGTAAGAAGTCGTCTCGCCGGAAAGTCGGTGGTAAGTGTCATCCTTGGCTGGGAACACTCTATGCACTGTCATCCCTCGCTCCGCGCCGAACCAATCGTCCTTCGCAACCCAGTGATTTTGCGGAGCGGGGATCTGCTTTCGCCGGCAGCCGCAAAATACAGTTCCCAACCGCAGGATCGCTGAACGGCGATTAAATGCCCCACACCAAAGAGACACTTCCTATTTTCCCGTCCACATAGGCTTGCGTTTTTCCATCCAAGCTCTGATGCCTTCCTGCGTGTCCTGGGTCTGAATCAGATCTTTGAGGTAAATGCTCTCGGCGCGAGCCAAGCCTTTTTCAAAATGGGCCGCGTCCCACGAATAGAGAGCGCGTTTCGCATGGGCTAACGCTGGGGGACTCAGCGCGCTGAGGTACTGCTGGTATTGCGACACCGTTGCTTCCAGCTGTTTCCCTGGAACAACGGCACGATTGGCCAAACCAAGCTGGGCGGCTTCCCGGCCATCGAAAATCCTCCCCGTAAGCACCAGCTCCGCCGCGCGTTTCTGTCCAACCACGGCGCTCAGCGCTGCCGCGGCAACTGGCGGATAGCAGCCCAGCTTGATCTCAGGAAATCCCCAGTGAGCGCTGTCGGCGGTTACCACGATGTCACAAACCATCGCCAACTCCGCGCCTCCGCCTAGACAGTATCCACGCACCACCGCCAGCGTAACCTTCGGTGTCCGCGCCAAGCGGCGAATTGCATTGTGGAATTTATCGAGCATCACTGCGACTTTGTCAGGGCTGTGGGAGGGAATGTCGACGCCGGCGCAGAAGTGCTCGCCTTGACCCGAGAGAAGGATTGTCGAAACCTCAGGACGTTGCTCCACATCGGCGATGGCCTGAGAGAACTCGTCCATCATTTGAAGATCGATGACATTTTGCGTGCCGTGAGAAAGCGCAAGCCTGGCGAAAGGTACCTCAAACGTAATTTGAACCCGACCTGAGAGCATGTATTTTCAGCCTGAAACACACAGTAAAGTGCCCGTTCCGGGCAACAGCAACACAGGAATTCTGTATCCCATAGTCTACGATCTTACGGACATCCTCCAACAGGTGCTTGTGTGCTGAGAATGCGCGCAGAATCGAAGACTGGACAACGAGCAGTTAGGCGTCTGTCGTCGATCACCATACTGACGGGTACGTTGATGCTGCTGTCGGGAACTGGCCTCGCGCAAGGGCAGGCCGGGAACACCGATGCTGATCAGAGCGCTTCCATTCCCTATCGCAACTACCTACAGCCCGAAATTCAAGGACCCTTTGCCGCTCCGTGGCTGCTGAACCAGGCTGTGTTTGACGTGTCGGCGGCGCCACCGGCAGCCGCTTTATCCAGAACGCTCGAGAAAACGTCGTACAAGCTTCAACCTGATCCTGCCGATTCAGCACTGCAACAGAGCTCGCCAACCGATGACTCCCGACCAACTCTTGGCTCCGTGTCGCCACACGTTGACGCCGCGCATCGCATCGCGGCTGAGGAGCCGAGCAAAGTCGCGATTACGGCAAGGAAACACACAAAGGATGACGGCAAATACGACCTCGCGCGCATCGGTGATCGCGGTGTCGGCAATAAGCTGAACTTCTATTCCATCGAGAAGGAACAAGCGCTTGGTCGGGAGCTTTCCCAGCAAGTCGAGCAGCAAGCCAAGCTGATCAAGGATTCAGTGATCACGGAGTACGTAAATCGTATCGGTCAGACGCTGGTGCAGCATTCCGATGCGAGAGTTCCATTCGTGATCAAGGTAGTGGACGACGAGCAGGTAAATGCCTTCGCGCTGCCCGGCGGCTTTTTCTATGTGAATAGCGGAGTGCTGCTCGCCGCCGACAATGAAGCCGAACTTGCCGGCGTAATGGCGCACGAGATTGCGCACGTGGCTGCGCGACACGCCACGCGCAACGCCACCAAGCAGGAGATTTGGAATCTGGCGTCGCTTCCGCTGGTATTCGTAGGTGGACCGGTTGCTGCAGCCATCCGGCAGATATCGAGCATCATGGTGCCAATGTCGTTTCTCAAATTTAGTCGGGACGCCGAGCGGGAGGCCGATTTTCTCGGAATCGAATATGAGTACGCCGCCGGATACGATCCCACGGCTTTCGTCGACTTCTTCGAGAAGCTCGATTCAGTCGAAAAGCGCAAGTCAGGATTTATCGCGCGGGCATTCTCCACGCACCCGATGAACGATGACCGCATTCGACGAGCCGAGAATGAACTTGCCGCGCTACCCGCGCGTGACGACTACATCGTCAGTACCAGCGGCTTCGACGACGTGAAAGCTCGCCTCATTCGTCTCACCAGAGCCCACAGCATGACTGACGGCAAAGCTGGCCCCACTCTGCGCAAGCATACTGTCGAAGACAAGCCGCCAGTGCTGCACAAGACGCTTGGCAGCTTGATTCCCAACCTGCCCTGACTTTCCCCGCCTTCCCGCTTACTGCGTTCCCGCTTACAATGTTCTTCAGATTACTTCCTTGAGGTTCAGAGATGTCACGGGCTTACCGTCGCCTGATTATTCCTGCTTTGTCGCTGCTTACGCTGGCATCGGCGCCCACCTTTGCTGCGGACAAGTTCTCGCGCATCGAGTTCCTGGTATTGCGGAGCTATAACGGTAAACCGGTGCGCAACGCCAGCATAGTTTTGCATCCGGTAAATAAAGAGGGTAAGCAAGCCAAGAATGGGGTGGAATTGAAGACCGACCTCGACGGCAAAACTGCGGTCGATTCGGTTCCCTACGGCAAGCTTCGCATCCAGACGATTGCGCCCGGGCTTCAGACCTACGGGGACGACGTCGAGATCAACGAGCCGCAGCAGCAGATCACAATCAAGATGAACCGGCCCAAGGAACAGTACAGCATTTACAAATGAGTCGCATTTCTCCGCTTGCAAGGTCAACGATGAAACGAATTTTGCCTGTCTTTGCCATCGCTCTTCTCGCTATCACCAGCTCGGCCCAGTTCATGGACAACGAGGTGCCCGCTTATCATCCCAATCCGCCTGCCAAAGGGGAGAAGCTGCAGCCGATTGCTTCTTCTGCAGAGCTGGACCAGATGTATCTCAAATATGACTTTCAGCGGAGATCGTATGAAGCCGCCGCCAGAGTGCCTCACGTTCTGTATCAGCTACCCTGCTATTGCTTCTGCGATCGCTCCGCGGGACACAAGAGCCTGCATAGCTGCTTCGAGGGAGAGCACGGATCCCATTGCTCGACCTGTATGCAGGAAGCGTTTTACGCTTATCAAATGACCAAAAAGGGAAAGAGCACGAAAGCGATCCGCGAAGGGATCATGCGGGGCGAATACAAGAGCATCGACCTCGCGACGATGAATGGCCCCTTGGGTTAGAGTGGCTGTGGATACCGACAGGGCGTTTCGAGTTTCAAGTTTCGCCTCTTAGGCGTTAACTCACTCGCCCTCTGACATCTTCACTGATGCGAACCTTGCCGAGAACGTCTCTTAGCTTGAACTTGAGACTTGAAACCTGAAACTCGAAGCGGCTTTTCTTGGCTGTCCTCCGTGTCTCCCTGATTTGACGTAAGCCGCGCATTCCGCGTATAAAAGCGAGTTTGTAGGTTCCCCGGCGGTGTATGTCTAGTGGGGACAATGTTTGGATTTCCACAGTCCACGATCCGAAGCTTCGATCTGGGACGAAACATTTTTCTACCGGATGGGGAAAAGGTTGACAGATAAACCTAAGAGTTCCGGGTCTAAATCCAAGACAGAGAAGATAGTTGGCCGCGCGTTTGGCCATGTTCTTCAGATGCAGAAGTCGTCTTCGGCCAAAGCTCCTCCTCCTCCCGACCCGAAATATACACAGGCTGTGCAAAATTACGAAGCCGGCCTGAAGGCGGTACAGGAGCACAAATTCGACAGAGCCAAGGGCCTTCTTGAGAAGGTAATAACTGGCCCAAGCAGAGAGTTAGCCGACCGGGCTCGCGTGCATCTCAATACCTGCAACCAGCAGCTTGCGCGAGGCGCTACCTCTTTTAAGACACTAGGGGAGCATTACGACTACGCCGTTTCGCTGGTGAATTCGGGCGCGTATGACGAAGCGCGCGGCCACATGGAGAAGATTCTCAAGCAGAACTCTAAGGCAGATTTCGCGTATTACGGTTTGGCTCTACTCGATTGTCTCGCCAATCGTTCCGAAGATTGTTTGCGGAACTTAACTGAGGCAGTGAAGTTGAATGCCTCCAACCGCTTTCAGGCGCGCAACGATCCCGACTTCAGGAACATGGCCGACGATCCCCGATTCACTGAACTGCTTTACCCCGAAGTGCCGCCCGAACCCGGCCGATAACATCGGCTTCATTCATCTAGGACTTCATTCCGCGGCATTTCTTTATTGCGATTTCGCGACCGAAAAATCACGAATCACCCGATCACGAAATCACCAAATCCGTTGCTGGGCTTGCATTAAGATTGCAAGGTGTCACCTTCCAGCGTCACAAAGCGCGGAGGATCGTTGCTGGAGCGGGGTGTCTCTGCCGGTGCACGAAGTTCCGTGAAAAGCCAGACTGAGACCCGGCCTTTGCGTGTTGTCGCCATGGGCGGCGGCACCGGGTTATCGACGCTGCTGCGCGGGCTCAAAAAGTACGCTCGACACATTCCCGGTGTGGAACTTCCGAAGCCGGGCAATATTCCAGGGATCGGGGAGCTAACCGCAGTTGTCACCGTAACCGATGACGGCGGCTCCAGCGGCCGTTTGCGCAAGGAATTCAATATCCTGCCCCCTGGCGATATTCGTAACTGTCTGGTCGCTCTATCGGAAGATGAGGCACTGCTCTCGCGTATCTTTCAGTACCGTTTTAAGACTGGCGAGGGCCTCGAAGGACACAATTTCGGCAATCTTTTTGTCGCTGCGCTCACTGCGGTGACCGGCGACTTCGCTGAGGCGGTACGCGAGTCTTCCAAGATCCTCGCCACAAGGGGCTCCATTTTTCCCTCCACCGTCTCCAACGTGCAACTCGAAGCGCTGATGAATGACGGGTCGACCGTTTTCGGCGAGACCAATATCACCGCGAGCAATCTGCGCATTGTGCGTCTGCGCATGGTGCCGGAGAATGCTCAGCCGCTCGCTGAAACTCTCGAAGCAATCTCGAAGGCAGATATGATCACCATTGGGCCAGGATCGCTTTTCACCAGCCTGGTTCCCAACTTGCTAGTGCATGGCATTCCGGAAGCGATTGCCGCATCGAGGGCCATGAAGGTATACGTCTGCAATCTGATGACGCAGGCGAACGAGAGCATCGGACTTAGCGCCGCCGATCATATTCGCAAACTTTACGAGCATGCCGGAGCTCCCATCTTCGACTATGCAATAGTGAATACCGCGCCCATCAGCAAGCCGCTGCAGGAAAAGTACGCTCTGGAGAGTTCAGAGCCGATCGTCGTCGACCACGACGCCATTGAATTGCTTGGCGTACGTTGTGTTACCGGGAATTTTGTAGCTGAAGGCAATGTCGTCCGTCACGCGACCGATCGCGTGGCGGCGGAATTGCTTAAGTTGGCAAGCAATATCAAGACTGCATGAATCCATACTTTCGAATGAAATCACACCGCTTAGCCTCTCTATTCTGTCTTCTTTCTACTTTGTCTTTTGCCTCCACGGATACCGATCTTCAAGCCAAGGTCGCAGCCCTGGCCGCGAAACATCATGGCAAGCTGGCACTCTATGCGGCGAACTTGAAGACTGGCGACAGTATCGCTGTCGATCCTGACAAAGCAGTTCCTACTGCTTCGGTTATCAAGCTGCCGGTTCTGGTCGAAGCCATGGAGCAGGTGAAAGCGGGCAAACACAAGCTCACCGATAAGATTACTCTGCAGAAGGATGACATCGTTCTGGGCTCGGGCATGCTCCAGTTCTTCGACACTCCTCTGGCGATCACGTTCAAAGATGCGCTCACCTTCATGATCATTGAGAGCGACAACACTGCCACCAACCTCGTCATCGATCAGGTCGGCATTAAGAATGTGAACGACCGCATTGCCCAAATGGGGCTTAAGGACACCTACCTCTACAAGAAGGTGTACAAGCCGGCAACTGGCCCAATGCCGCCAGACCAGAAGAAGTTTGGCCTCGGCAAAACCACCGCACGAGAAATGGCGAAAGTGATGGAAGCGATTGTCCGGTGTGATCTGCACGACCGAAAGCTTTGCGACGACATGCTGTACATGCTCCGCAATCAGCAATATCGCAACCTGGTGCCGCACTACATCGAAACCTCCGACACTTCGGAAGGCCTTTCACTGATCGCCAATAAGACCGGATCTCTTGACGAAGTCCGGAATGACATTGCCGTGGTCTACTCCAAAAATGGTCCGATTGTCATTTCGGCCTTCACCTACGACAACGAGGACAAGAGCTGGAACAACGACAACGCGGCCGAGTTGCTTGTGGCGCAGATTGCGAAATCCATTATGGAAGCATGGTCGCCGGAAGGCCTCGCCAAAGAGATTCCCAACGCAACTTCCGCTCCCTAAGCGGGTTAACGATGGCGATTAAGTGTCGGCCCTGAGGTGGAAAGTCGTATTATTACGCCGGTTCTAACGTCACCGCTCCTGAGGCAGCTTCCATGCGCTTACTTACCGCTTTCCTTTTGTGCTCGTCATTTGCGTTGGCTCAGGCTGCCGCCGAGCAGTCTGCATCGCCCAAGGTTCTCACCGTCCCTGCTGGAACCAAGCTGCTGATGCAGCTTAAGAGTGGCGTGAACACGAAGACCGCGAAAGCAGGCGACGGCGTGTACATGGAGACGAGCTTTCCCGTGAGCATCGAAAACGTAATGGCCATCCCCCCGGGAACCTACGTTCAGGGTGTGATTGACAACGTGAAGCGCTCGGGCCGCGTCAAAGGGCGCGCCGAAGTTTTGTTTCATTTCACGACTTTGATCTTCCCTAGCGGCTATACGGTGTCGGTTCCAGGCTCGGTAAACGATGTTCCCGGGGCGGACAATGGGCATGTGATCAATAAAGAGGGAAGCGTGCAATCGGAAGGTAGCAAGGGGAAAGATGCCGGCACCATCGCCGGACCTGCGGCGGAAGGCGCGTTGATCGGGGCCCTCGCCCGAGGAGGCAAAGGAGCCCTCCTCGGCAGCGGAATAGGGGGAGCGGTTGGGTTGGCAGAGGTTCTCTTCACACGCGGCAACGAGATCAACTATCCCGCCGGAACTGCAGTGGAGATGGTCTTGCAGCGTCCGATCACCCTAGACCAGCAACGGTTGGCGGAAGCCAAGACCGAATACGTGCCCAGGCAAGGACCAATGCGACTGGAAAAACCTCATCTGACGCCTGAACCCGCTCCGCGCTAAACCTGGTCGTTCTGATGCCTCGCTGAAGAGCTTTCGGCGCTCACGCGCTCCGCCGAAAACCACGACCCTCGTTCCCCGGACAGGGGCACCCGACGCTTCGGCGCTGTTTTCAGGACGAAAAGCTGTTGGCACATAAGTAAATACCTGTAGTTCGCAACGATGCCCCACTTTCAGTGCACAATTCCCTGTTATTCCCTGATAGGTGTTAGTTTTCCAGTAATCAGTACGAGCTAAGCTCCTCAAACATAAGGCCATGTTGAAGTTCAGGCCGGGTAAAATCGCAAAACCCCTGTTAATTCCCCTGTTATTTTCTCCGCGGGAATCTTCTACGGGCTCCTCGGATCCTTTTGCGCCATCGAGGTGATGAGCAAGACACATCGTGAGACAGGTCCAGCCGCTCCCTTTTTTAAGCTCCGAGCAGCATAATCTCGAGCCGGACAGCAGTAAGGCGTTCCTGCACAGGAATTAGGCGTACTTACGAAAGTCCTCCGTCTCCTTTTCGCCCAATCTGCATTAACACCACAATCTATTGCGATCGAGATGAAGGTCCGCCACAGCATCTCGCCGGATACACCAAGGTACATGTACTAATTGCCGGAAAAAACCGGACGAAACCCGAAGAAACCGGCAACTCTGCCTTGACACACCGGGGAGTAAACGGGGTATAACACGGCTACCTTAAGTTTCCCCCGAGAAGGCAGAGGAGTTTTCCCTCTTTAGGCCCCAGCCAAGAGGCAATTCCGCATTCAGTCTGTCAACAGTCTGCTGTCAGGAACGACGGGAGAACCCGATTGGAAAGATTTTTTGGAGGAAAGGGCTAGGCATTTATGGGCGCAGATTCGCGTGAAGTGATGAATATCCGCCAAGCGTCGCAGTACCTCGGCGTAAGTCCTGACACGCTCTACAAATACGTTTACGAAGAAAAGATCCCGGCCTTCAAGTTGGGCAATCGCTGGAAATTCAAGAAAACCATCTTGGACCTGTGGATGGAGCAGAAGAGTTCGGCGGGCGAACCTAAGAGCACCAAGAAGAAGCCCCGGGCAGCGCGCGCTGTCTCCGGAGCTTAAGCGAGGCGAAGCATGTTCGGATTCGGATCAGCAAAAACAATCGTTGGCCTGGACATCGGTTCCAGCAGCATTAAGGCCGTCGAGCTCAAGAAAGTCAAGGGTGAGGTCCATGTTTCGCACCTCGGCATCGAGCGCCTCGGCTCAGACATTGTCGTCGATTCCATGATTGTGGACTCGGGCAGCGTCTCAAGTGCCATATCCAAGCTCTTCAGCGAACGCAAGTTTGGTTCCAAGCTGGTGGCAACTGCGGTGAGCGGCCACTCGGTGATCGTGAAGAAGATTTCCATGCAGACGGTTCCGGAGAACGAAGTGCCCGATCTGCTACAGACGGAAGCCGCGCAATACATACCGTTCGACATGAACGACGTGAACATCGATTATCAGGTGCTCAGCGAAGAGCTGAACGAGCCCCAGATGGATGTCTTGCTGGCCGCTGTGAAGAAGGACAAGATCCTGAATTACACGAATGTTCTATCGCTGGCCGGCAAGATTCCCGAAGTGGTAGACATCGATGCTTTCGCCCTGCAGAACTGTTACGAGTACAACTACGAGCCCTCCCCTACCTCTACGGTGGCGCTGCTGAATCTTGGCGCCAGCGTCATGAATATCAATATCGTCAAGGGCAGTACGCCACTGTTCACCCGAGACGTTAGCGTCGGAGGAAATCAGTACACCGATTCCCTGCAAAAAGAGCTCGACCTCAGCTTTGACGATGCCGAATCGTTCAAACTCGGCGAGAAGGTTGGCAAAGTCAGCGAAGATGCAAAGCTTCCAATTCTTCAGCAGGTCACGGAAATTATTGTGTTGGAGATCCAGAAGACCTTCGACTTCTTCCGCGCAACCGCTGCCGGACAGCATATCGAAAAGATTTACCTCGCTGGCGGCTCCTCCATTGTCCCGGGACTGACAGAAGCGCTGCGTCAAGAATTCTCTATGCCGGTCGAAATTCTGAACCCTTTCCAACGTATTCAGACGAATGGAGTCTCGGGTTCGGAGCTTGTGCAACAGAACGCCGGGCAGCTCGCGGTAGCCGTGGGGCTCGCCCTCAGGAGTTTTGAGACCATATGATTCGCATCAATCTTCTTGGCAAATCCAAGCCCAAAAGCAAACGCGCCGGCTCTGCCATAGTCGAATTTGAAAGTGGCGGCTCTCCGAATTCTTCTAGCGCTCTGGCCGCGATTATAGTGCTCGCCATCACGGCAGGTTCAATTTGGTGGTATCAAGGCCAACTGAATAAAGAAGCCACGAGCATCAAGCTGCAAATGGACGCAGCGCAGCGTGAAGCACAATCTCTCGCGCAGACAAAGCTCCGTTTCCAGCAACGGCAAGCGATCAAAGAGGAGTACGAAGCTCGAGTGAAGGTGATCGACGCTCTACGTGCGAGCCAATCCGGTCCTGTCGATTTGCTCACCATGGTCAGCAGCACCGTTAACAAGACCGATGAAGTGTGGTTGAACGCGATGAATGACGCTGGTCCCAACGTCAATGTTGATGGAGTCGCGTTAAGCACAAACGCGGTTGCTAATCTAATGACCAATCTAATGAGGACCGGCTATTTCAAGTCGGTTGAGATCAAAGATACGTACCAGGACGAGCAGGAAAAGAAGATCCAGGCATTCAACTTTAGTCTGATCTGCGAGAAGCAGCCCGCGGGATCGTCGGCTAGTGCAGGAAAGAAATCCTAAGCGGGACGGAGCATCACGATGGCTAAATTCAACGAACTTTCATTCTTGACGCGAGTTGGTGTGATGATGGCGGTGGGCGCGGCGATCTTCGCGGGAGCGTGGTATGGGCCAGTGCCTGGGCTAGCCACCATGCGTGCCGCTAATGACGCGTCCATTGTAAGACTCAAGGCACAGCAGGCCGATAATGCGCGATTGAAGCCATATGAGGGGCAACTCAAGGAAATCGAGTTGCAGATCGATTCTCTGCAGCGACAGATGGAACGGCAAAAGCAGATCGTGCCCGACCAAAAAAGCGCCGATCAATTCATCCGCGATCTGCAGTCCGACGCCGTGCAGGCTGGAGTAGAGATCCGTTCCTATTCTGCAAAGCCAGTGGCCCAGAAGCAGTATTACAGCGAAGTTCCATTCGATGTTGAAATCGATGGTCCGTATTTCGCGATGCTGAACTTCTTCGAGAGAGTGGGCACGATGGAGCGCATCGTGAATATTGATGGATTGAGGATGTCAGGCATTGGAAGCAAGGCGCCTCCGGCAGTGAAGCGTAAATACGATTACGCGCCGGGCGAAACTGTAACCGTCGCGTGTACAGCCAAAACCTTCTACAGCCAAGGTTCCGGCACCAAACCCGCAGGCACTGGAGAGGCGCAACCGGCAGCCGCAACAAAACCAGCGAGCTAAACAAGAGGCATCATGAGAATCAGAGCTCAAATTCTTACTAGCGCATTACTAAGCGGCATAGTTATGGGTCAGGGGGCGCCTGCTTCACAGACCGTGAACTCAAATCCGGCGCAGCCTCCGGTTAAGACTGGTAGGGCTGTGAAAAAAAGTAGCGCTGTGAAAAAAGAGTTGACAAAGAGTCCGTTCGCTCCGAAGGCAAGAGTCACGAGCCCAGCGTCGAAGGCGGCAGCCAAGCCGCAGCTTGCGAACAAGCCGGTCAGTCACTCGTCTGCTCCCAACTCCAAGACGGCAGCCAAGCCGCAGCTTGCGGCAAAACCGGTCACCCAGGCGCCGGCAGCCAAGAAGGCCACGCAAGTAGTGACGGTGCACAACACACCATCGAAGATCATAAAGACACAAACACCAGTTCAGGCTAAGGCGATACCCAAGGCAATCACGCAGACTCCCACGCCGGAGAAGCCGGCCGTGACGGCACCTGCAGTTGCGCAGAGCGCCCCCGTGAAGTTACCCAATCCGGGCAAACGCGATCCTTTCCAGAATCCACTCGCCGCAGCGGCATCGAGAGGCCCTGGGGCAGGCTGCGCCACAGGCAAGAGATGTCTGGTAGTCGACCAGATCGTGCTTAAGGGAATCGTGCAAATGAAGGCGGGAAACTTTGCTCTGGTCGAGAACAGCTCAAGACATCCTTACGTGCTTCACGAAAACGATTCGTTGTTTAACGGAAGCGTGGTGAAGATCACTGGAGATACTGTAATTCTCAGAGAGGACAGCAACGACATTCTTGGACGTCCGGTATCGAAAGAGGTTGTCAAGAAGGTTTCCGCCCCCGCAGTTTAGTACGCGCGTCAGGCATCAAGTATGTAAGAGTGCTCTCATGGCCCATTGCGGAGTTCGGAGCGGAATCTAATTAGTACATAGCGAGATACAGCTCATGCGATTTTGCATAGATCCCATGAGTTCCAAAGCAGTTGCAGTTGTAGTCGATCCATTTCGGGCCGAGTTCCTGGGTTAGCAGTAGCTGCGTCGTGTTCCGCCATGGCGGAAGATGCAGTGGGCAAATTCCAAAGCGGCAGTAGGATGTCCTCCTCGGCAGTCTGGTGGCGGAGCCTTTATGTCGCGCGTGTCCTGGTAGCAATGCTGGACCGTGAGGAGAGACGAGATGAGGCTGAAGCAACTTATTGCGCTCGCGCTAGCACTTCCCTTTTTGAGCCTGCTAGCGGTCGCCGATTCGCAGTTAACGGACATCAGCGTTCAGAACAACGGCAACGCTGCCACCGTTACAATTCGAGCGAACGGCAGTTTTACTCACAACGAATACAGACCCGCCGACAACCTCCTACTGGTGGACTTTCCCGGTACAGGCATCGGCACACTGGATTCGATCGATCATTCCGTAAGTGCGCCCGGCATCACTTCGTATCAAGTCCACTCCTACAAAGCAGCAAACGGCATTGACATTGCGCGTGTTCAGTTGACTCTGGCGCACCACGCAAACGTTCGGCTTGCTCCCGAGAGTAACGCTCTGGTTTTGACGGTCGCTACTGAAGCGACAACATCCGCCACGCCGGACCCTTTGAAGCCGACAAGCGTGAGAGCTGTCAGCCCAACTGCGATAGCAACGCCCTCCCTCAGTGCGAAACCAATACCAGCAGCAGCCAGCGTGAGCGGACAACCCGTGCAAGTGCGTGGCCTCTCAGTGGTTCGCGGCCACGATGGAACCAATGTCGAGATACGCGCGACTGGATCGCTCACTCCGAAGGTCCTGACCCTGAAATCTCCCGATCGCCTAGTGATTGATCTGGCAAATGCAGTTCCAGAGACCAAATCACGTAGCATTCCTGTGCACGGCGCTGATCTCAACAGGGTTCGGATGGCACAGTTTCAGGTTGACCCTCCCACCACACGAGTTGTTCTGGATTTGAAGTCGCCGCAAGCTTTCCAACTGGTCAGTATCCACGACAAACTCATCGTGCAGTTGCGACCACTCGCTCCAACTAATTCGCATATCCGGCCAGATTCCAGGAACTCTCAAGAAGGGACTACTCTAGCTTCCGCTTCGACCATGCCTGCGACGCCCGCGGGCGCCACATTAGAAAGGCCTGTGTCACTCAAAAGCCCAGCGCTGAACTACGTCGTTACGGAAGCGCAGTACCACCCTATAATCAAACCGGCTATTGGAGACAAGAACCCGACAGAGCGTGCTTCTGAAGCCGCCAAAATTCTAGGTGCCGCTCCTCCCGTCGAAATTGCCCTCAGCTCTGCACCTGCTCTGGCTTCCATGAAGCCGGAAACGATCAAGGCTGGAATGATGCAGACCGCCCAGCAAAGTTCGGGGGGCAACGCCCAGGCTGTAAATGCAGTTAACGCCACGGCGAACTGCAATACCGGGCGCTATACTGGCGAGCCGATTTCGGTCAATCTCAAAGATGTCGACCTGAAAGACTTCTTCCGACTCATCCATGAAATCAGCGGACTGAATGTTGTCCTCGATCCCGGCGTCAACGGAACTCTCACCATCGTTCTGGACGACGTGCCGTGGGATCAGGCCTTGGCCATCGTGCTTCAAAACAATTCGCTGCAATGTCAACTAAACGGCAACGTGCTCCGAATTGCTCTGCCTGACACTCTGCGAAAAGAAGCTGATGCCCTTCGCGCTACCCAGGAAGCTCAGGCCTTAGCAGTGGACCGTGTAACCGTAACTCGATACCTCAGCTACGCCTCAGCAAAGAATGTGGTTCCTACTCTGAAGGCGTTTCTTTCTAAGCGCGGCGACATTATTGCCGATGACCGCACGAATTCCATCATCGTTCAAGATATCCCCGGCGTCATTCCAGGCGTCGACCGCCTGATTAAGGAGCTTGATCGCAAGACACAGCAGGTCGAGATCGAGGCTCGCGTGGTAGCTGCTACGCGTAGCTTCGCCCGGGATATTGGAGCTCAGTTCGGCTTTGGCTACGGCAACGGACCCACTGCAGTTGGGGGAGCGGGTGTGGTCGGCACGAGCCCGCTGACTTCCTCATATACAAATCCACCACCGTATTTCACGATTCCAGGCGTGACGGCGCCGGGGCCGACATCAGCAGCGATCCCTCTGTTCTCGAATCTGCCGGCAACTGGCCCCACCAGCGGCTTGAGCCTCCTCAACATTGGATCGGCGTACCGATTGGATTTGGTTCTCACGGCGGCGGAAGATCGCGGCTTGGTGAAGATATTGTCGCGTCCGCGCGTGGTTACTCAGAACAATGCTGCTGCGCTGGTCCGTCAAGGCGTACGCATCCCCGTCGTAACCGCTGCTCAGTTGGGCGGTCCGCCCACGACCACATACATAGACGCATTCCTGCGTTTGCAGGTGACACCGCAGATTACAGCTGAGAACACAGTTTTCTTGAATGTTGACATCGAGAACACGACGCCGAACTTCGGCGTCCAAGTTGCCGGTAACCCTGAGTTACTGACGCAGCAGACGACTACACAGGTGCTGGTTACTGATGGAGGAACAGTTGTGATTGGCGGAGTGATTCAAACCAACGACAGCATCTCTCGCCAACAAGTTCCCATTTTGGGAGATGTTCCGATATTGGGCAATCTGTTCAGGCACAAGTCGGTTACCACCAACACGCAGGAGCTAATCTTCTTCATTACTCCCAGAATCGTTGAATCCAAGACTTAGAAGCGAACGCTTCGTTTGGGCCTCCGGTAAATTGATTACCGGAGGCCCGAGTGTTTTCCGCCAGCTGTCCATGTCCAGAAGAAGCTTCGCGCTCCTGAAGACGGCTCCTGCTAACTGATCCTTATGAACTATTCCGGTCGTCAACGAGCCCTTGAACACCAACTCGAGCATCTGCGGCTTGATGCGCTACTGATCACACATCTTGCCAATGTCCACTATCTTTGCGGCTTTACCGGCAGTTCCGGCGTGCTCGCATTTTCCAACGGCGAATGGGCGTTCTTCACCGATGGACGCTACATCGAACAGGCCAAAATGCAGGTGAAGAGTGCAGAAGTGCTAATTAACATCATGCCGCCTCTCGACAACGCAGCGCAATGGACGGTAATGTCGCTGAAGAGGAGGAAAGGCGCTGTCCGAATTGGGATTGAAGCTGAGCATATCACCTGGGCGATGCAGTCTCGCGTCGCATCCAAATTGCGCACACTTGGGAAATCCAGATATCGGCTCGTTCAGACACGCGAAGCAGTCGAGCAATTCAGGCTGAGAAAAGATGCCGAAGAGATTAAGCAAATCCGGAACGCCGTGCAGCTTGCCTCCAGCGTCTTTCCTGGTGTTCTCCACACTATCCGGGCAGGCGCAACGGAGAGCGAAGTAGCCGCGGACCTCGATCATCTCGCTCGGCTCGCTGGCGCGGAGAAAATGAGCTTTGACACAATCGTGGCATCCGGCGCGAATTCGGCCTTACCTCATGCCCGACCAGGCCGTACACGCATCGGACGCGGATTCGTCGTGCTCGATTATGGTGTTATATTAAGCGGTTATTGTTCAGACATGACGCGCACTGTGCGAGTCGGTCGGGCTAATGAAAAGGCCAGGCATGTCTATTCGGCGGTACTGGAAGCGCAATTAGCAGGGATTGCCGCCGTTCGAGCTGGCGTTGAAGCTCATGCGGTGGATGACGCTGCCCGTACCGTGTTGCGAAAACGCAAGCTCGAGAAATATTTCACCCATTCGCTGGGCCACGGAGTTGGAATTGAAATCCACGAGTCTCCGCGCTTGGCAAAAGGCCAAAGACAAAAGCTCGAAGCAGGAATGGTAATTACTATCGAGCCAGGCGTGTACATTCCGGGCAGTGGCGGCGTGCGGATTGAAGATATGGTACTGGTCACAAAGAATGGCTGCGAAGTGCTCACTCCAACCTCAAAGGAACTCATAATCCGCTAAGCAGCGTGCCTTCGCCGGGAACTACGGTGCTTATTCGACGAGACCCCATGAACCAAAAAGAGCTCAGAGAACTGATCGAGTTCCTTAAAGAGCAAGACATTGCCGAGTTCGAACTGGAACGTGGCGACGTCAAGGTTCGCATCAAGCGCGGAGCCCCGGTGCCGATAGCTCCAGCCGCATTGTCGGCTGCTCCGGTTGCCGGGTCTAAAGCGACTTCGGTCCAGGACCTGTCCGGCGGCACACCCGCTGCAACAAAGGCGGCAATAACCGAAGAAGGCTTACACGTCGTGAAGTCGCCCATCGTGGGCACGTTTTATGAGTCGCCTTCCCCTGGATCACCACCTTTTTTTAAACCCGGAGATGCAGTTGAAGCGGGCCAGGTGCTCTGCATCATTGAAGCTATGAAGCTGATGAACGAAATCGAAGCGGACGTAAGCGGTGAGCTTGTGAAACGACTCGTCAACAACGGACAGCCGGTCGAATATGGGCAAGCTCTATTCAGCATCCGCCCACGATAGGAATTTCCCGTTGTCTAATCGTAATCGGGTAATTGAGAACCATGCTGCAGAGGCTTGAATTTCAATTACGAGATTGCTCAATTACGACATCGCCCATTCACCCGGCTCTCAGAAACACGACAGGAGCCTGGACCGTTCTCTCTTAAGCATGTTCAAGAAAATTCTCATTGCCAACCGCGGAGAAATTGCTCTTCGCGTCATCTGCGCCTGCAAGGAACTTGGGATCCGTACGGTCGCCGTTTACAGCGAAGCCGACCGCAATTCTCTGCCCGTGCGTTTTGCCGATGAGGCGATCTGCATCGGTCCACCGCGATCGGCGGAAAGCTATCTGAACATCCCTGCGGTAATCAGTGCTGCGGAAATCGCGAATGTCGAGGCTATCCATCCTGGTTACGGTTTGTTGAGCGAAAACGCCAATTTCGCGGAAGTGTGCGAAACCTCTCATATCAAGTTCATAGGGCCTCCACCGGACATAACTCGGCTTATGGGCGAGAAGGAGAAAGCACGCGTGGCAATGAAGAAAGCCGGCGTGCCAATTCTGCCCGGATCAGAAGGTGTGATTCAGAGCGAAGGCGAAGCTCTCGAGTGGGCAAAGCAGGTTGGCTATCCCGTGATCCTGAAAGCTTCGGCCGGAGGCGGCGGCCGAGGTATGCGCGTGATACGCAGCGCGGATGAGTTGCCAAAGCTCTTTCAAGCCGCCCATTCGGAGGCCGCAGCCGCATTCGGTAATGGCGACCTGTACATGGAAAAATTCATCGAGCGTCCGCGCCACATTGAATTTCAAATCCTCGCAGATGAGCACGGGAAAGTGATAACTCTGGGGGAGCGCGAATGCAGCATCCAGCGGCGTCATCAGAAGCTACTCGAAGAATCCCCATCTTCCCGCGTCACTCCAAAACTGCGGAAACAGATTGGTGAGAAGTTGGAAAATTGCCTTGGAGAAATCGGCTACCAGAATGCCGGCACCATTGAGTTCCTCATGGACGAAGATGGGAGCATGCACTTCATCGAGATGAACACGCGTATTCAGGTGGAGCATCCAGTCACGGAAATGGTCACAGGAGTGGATCTGGTGAAGGCGCAGATTCGTATCGCGAATGGCGAGAAGCTGAGCGACATCATCTCCGGTCCAATCGAGATGCGTGGACACTCGATCGAATGTCGCATCAACGCGGAACATCCGGAGAAGTTCACGCCATCAGCTGGCAAGATCACGGCCTTCAACACTCCAGGAGGCACAGGGGTGCGCGTTGATACTGCCGCATATACGGAGGGCGTGATTCCGCCCTATTACGACTCGCTGATCGCCAAGCTGGTCACTCACGGCAAAGATCGTGATGAAGCGATCGCACGCATGTCGCGCGCATTGGAGATGTTCATCGTGGAAGGTATACACACGACGATCCCGCTGCATCGTCGCATTATGGAGAACCCAGAGTTTCGCGCGGGCGAATTTGACACGAAATTTATGGAGCGGTTCCTGGAGAAAGCAAAAGGCTAACTTTGGCCGCCTATAGCTGCAGCGACCTTCGCTCGGTCGCATGCTGTTATGACGCAGCGACCTCCCTGCAGTTTCTATGATCGTCAAGGCTGAGCTGTGTGCCAGTCCCGCTCTTGTGCTCACGGCGAGACGACGTTTAAGCGGATGAGAACTGAATTCCCACGGCTTTATCCAATTGTCGTTCCGTCCCGCATCGGCTCGGGATCTCTGCCTGAAGTTAGCAATTTCGCTCGGGAATTGGTTGCGGGCGGCGCAACCCTGGTCCAGTTGCGGGAAAAGAATGCCTCAGCCAAGCAAATCCTGAGGCTTACACGCGAGTTACGCCGCGTGTTGCCAGTGGAAGTAAAGATCATCGTAAACGACCGTGCCGACCTAGCCGTAGCGGCTCAAGCAGACGGCGTCCATATCGGAGAGGACGACATCCCGCCGGAAGCCGCGCGGCGGATTATCGGAGAAGATCGGGTTCTGGGCGTGTCCACGCACAGTCCTGAGCAAGCCGAGGCCGCAGACCGCAGCTCTGCTGATTACATCGCCATTGGTCCAGTTTTCGCCACCATTTCCAAGGAAAACCCGGACCCGGTGATTGGTTTGGTAGGTGTGCGACAGGCTCGGGCAAGAACCCAGAAATCGTTAGTCGCGATCGGGGGTATCACTCTGCAAAATTGCCGGTCTGCTATCGATGCTGGAGCCGATTCGGTGGCGGTAATCAGTGAGCTTTTGAAGGAACCGCGCAAAACAACTGCGGATTTCCTGCGGCAAATGAGGTAAAACTATCAGGCAGTGACCACCGAAACCCAGGTCCGGGTACCAGTCTCCGCGTCTACAGAGTTCGTCAAAGGCATTAACCTCACTAGCGCCACGACGCTGGTCATCGGTTCCATGATTGGCTCCGGCATCTTTATCGTGTCGGCTGATATCGCCCGGCTGGTCGCTTCTCCAGCGCTGCTGGTCCTTGCCTGGACTGTAACCGGATTCATGACCATTGTCGGCGCGCTCACATATGGAGAGCTCGCCGCAATGATGCCCAAGGCTGGCGGCCAATACGTTTTTCTGCGCGAATCGCTCGGACCGCTTTGGGGATTTCTCTACGGCTGGTCGATGTTTTTAGTGATCCAGACCGGAACGATCGCGGCTGTTGGAGTGGCTTTTGGAAAATTTCTGGGAGTGCTCTTCCCAGTAATCTCCGCTGACAAATGGCTATGGCACATAGGTCACGTCCCGAAATGGGCCATCGGCCCCATGGTTCTCGGAAACATGGACGTCGGCCTCAATCGTCAGAACCTCGTTGCTATTGCAACCGTCATCCTTCTCACAGCGATCAATGTTCTGGGCGTGCGCACGGGGGCTCTCGTGCAGAACATCTTTACGTTCTCCAAGACAGCCGCATTATTTGGGTTGGTGCTTATTGGTGCAGCGCTAGGACGAAACGCGCAAGCGATTCGTGAAAACTTCGGCCAGTTTTGGCAGAACGCCTCCTTCAGCACGCTTCATCCTGTGCAGGTTGGGATTGGAGGCCCCGTCGCTCTGGTCGGACTCTTCACGATCGTTGCCGTCGCGCAGGTTGGATCCCTTTTCTCGGCCGATGCCTGGAACAACGTCACTTTCACGGCCGCTGAAGTGCAGAACCCCCGTCGCAATCTTCCGCTGTCGTTGGCCGTGGGGACCAGCATCGTAATCCTTCTCTACATCACGGCTAACTTTGTGTACCTGATGGTTCTGCCACTCCATGGGGACCCACAGGGAACGACAATCTTGGCGCGTGGCATTCAATTCGCAGCTGACGACCGCGTTGGCACAGCAGTAATGCAACAGGCATTCGGAACGTCGGGCGCCACGCTAATGGCAATCGCGATTTTGCTTTCGACATTCGGATGCAACAATGGACTGATTCTGGCGGGTGCTCGCATTTACTACGCGATGGCCAAAGATGGGTTGTTTTTCCGATCGATCGGGAAGCTACATCCTAAGTACAAGACGCCGGCGGTATCGCTCGTGGTCCAGGCGCTTTGGGCTTGTCTCTTATGCCTGTCCGGAACCTATGGGCAGCTGCTCGATCTCACGATGTTCGCCGTAATCATTTTCTACATCCTCACTATCGGCGGACTTTTTGTCTTGCGCCGTACACGACCCGATGCTCCGCGTCCTTACCGTGCCCTCGGTTATCCAGTGCTCCCTGCCATCTATATTGTGATGGCCATATTTATCGATGTCGTATTACTGCGCTACAAACCGCAATATACATGGCCCGGGTTGATCATCGTGCTACTCGGAATTCCCGTCTACATGTTCTGGTCGCGAAGCGGGCGGGCCCATGGCGCAGCGCCTGAACTACAAAACGAAGCAGGCTAAAACTCGCATACAGGAGAAACCGCGAATGCCCGATTTAATGGCGAAAAAGCCTCTCAACATCATTATGGGAGAGGCGCAGGAGACCGGCGAGCACAGTCTGCGGCGCGCCCTTGGCGCCACCAATCTGATCTCGCTCGGCATTGGCGCGATTATCGGGACAGGAATTTTCGTTCTCACCGGGACCGCGGCCGCCAACCATGCAGGACCCGCAATTGTTCTCTCTTTTATTCTTGCGGCTTTTGCCTGCGTCTTTGCCGGACTCTGTTACGCGGAATTTGCATCCATGATTCCCGTGGCGGGATCCGCCTACACCTACGGCTACGCAACTCTCGGGGAGTTCGTTGCGTGGATCATCGGATGGGATCTGATTCTTGAATACGCGCTTGGCGCGGCGACGGTAGCGAGTGGCTGGAGCGGATACGTGCTCAGTCTGCTGGGCGATCTGGGAATTCGCGTCAGCCCCACGCTCGCTGGCGCCCCGGGCACTCCGTTCGTGCTCTATCACGGTCATTGGGAAAGGCTGGCGGGCATCATGAAAAAGCTGGCCATTGAACATGTTGATCTTGCAAGCCTGCCGACAAGAACATCTTCCTTCAACTTGTTTGGATTCGTGGGCATCGCGCTCGTAACCGTGATTCTGGTTATAGGTATAAAGGAGTCCGCCAATTTCAACTCCTTCATCGTCGTTATCAAAGTCTGTGTGCTACTAGTATTCCTCGCACTAGGTGGAGCTTACATCTTGGGTCACAGGGCTGAGGCCATAGCCAATTGGCATCCTTTTCTTCCCGCCAATACCGGAAGCTATGGTGAGTTTGGGATTTCCGGAATAGCCACTGCTGCAGGGATCATTTTCTTCGCCTATATCGGATTTGACGCTGTATCCACGGCCGCACAGGAAGCCAAGAATCCGGCGCGAGATATGCCCATCGGCATTTTGGGATCGCTCGCGATTTGCACTATTCTTTACATACTCGTCGCAGTGGTCCTTACAGGGTTGGTGAAATACACCACTTTGGATGTCCCTGATCCAATCGCCATTGGCATCGATGTTACCGGCGTTCGGTGGGGCAGTATGCTGGTAAAGCTTGGAGCTATCTGCGGTCTCAGCAGCACCATGGTCGTCATGCTGCTTGGGCAATCGCGAGTCTTCTTCTCGATGTCCAAAGATGGCTTGCTTCCATCCTGGGCAAGCAAAGTTCATCCAAAATTCCGCACTCCGTATCTCTCCACAATTTTTGTCGGTCTCTGCGTGGCCTTGGCCGGCGCTTTGACGCCCATTAACGTGCTGGGTGAAATGGTGTCGATCGGCACGCTCATGGCTTTCATTATTGTTTGCGCTGGAATTTGGGTACTGCGCGCGCGCGGAACGGAAGTCAAGCGCGCCTTTGTTACGCCGTGGGTACCGTTCACTCCCATAATGGGAATCATCATCTCAGCCTACATGATGTACAGCCTCGCGACGGCTACCTGGATTCGGCTATTCGTCTGGTTAGCGATCGGTCTGGTAATTTATTTCACTTACAGCCGCCACCACAGCAAGGTGCAGCAAGGACGTCCTGAAGCGGTCCTTCAGCCGACGGGCGATAGCTTTACCGACTAGTCGCACAGAGAGCGCGCAAATGCTTTCAATGAGCACACGTCGGAAGCCCGGGCGTTGTGCGCCACTGGCGGACGGACGTTTACTCCGTAGAGTGTCTGCGTCTTAAAGTGGGGTGCGGACGGACGCCGCCCTGGAACGCGTGTCCATGGGTTAGGCGGGAGAGACGGTCGCGGACCTCGTCGAACTCGCTGGTGTCGGTGATGTAGCTGTCGCGGTTGGGAAGCATTTCCAGAGTGGCCTCGGCACGGCGTACGCGGTCTGCGGTCATGGGGTGGGTCATGAAGGCGCGTGCGACGAAGTTGTGCGATTCCTTGCCTTCGCCTTCGAGCTTCTCGAAGAAGTCCACGAAGGCCGTAGGATCGTATCCAGCAGCGTATTGATATTCGATGCCGAGCAAGTCGGCTTCGCGCTCCGCATCGCGGCTGAATTTCAGGATCGATAACGGTGCGGCGATGCTGGAGATTTGGCGGATAGCGTAACCCACCGGCCCGCCGAAGAAGATCAGGGGCAGGGAAGCGTACTGCGTGATCTCACCTTTGGTCAGATTGCGGGTAGCGTGCCGCGCACACACATGAGCGATTTCGTGGGCCATCACTCCGGCGAACTCGGCTTCGTCGTCGGCGGCGAGAATGACTCCGGTGTTCACGTAAAAGAACCCGCCCGGCAGTGCGAAGGCGTTCACTTCATCATCGTCGACTACTTTAATGACGAAGGGCACTTTGCAATCGGAGTGCTGCACCAGCAGTTGACCCGTGCGGTTCACGTATTCGGTGATCACCGGATCGGTAAGCAGCCGTGCACTCTGCTCGACTTGCAATGACAGCTCCCTCCCGAGCGCCATCTCCTTTTCAATCGAATAGAAATTTATTCCCTCGCCCACTTCGCGATCGCCGATGCGTTCTGGATCGTACTTGGCGGGAACATGGGCGGCTACAGGATGGCCGGAGTTCAGTTCTCCCATACGCTGCGCGGTGTTGACGTATCCCGTGCGCGGAGCGTCCGGAAGATAGCCATAGTCATCTTCGTCGGGCGAAGTGTTGCTCAGCGACCAGTTGAGCGGGTCAGGAGTCAGCTTGTACGTCTTGGGCTGAGGAAGAGTGCGAGTGCTCTTGTTAGAAATGGAAGCCGACGCGGTGAATGTTTGAGAGTCGAAAAGCCACGGGCGTACAAACACCGCGATCAGCCTGGCGTCCGGCTGGAGCAGATTGTGGTGAAAAGGTACCGGCCAGTTAAGCAGGTCAGAGCTGCTGTCGAGAGCAATATCCGGCGCGCTGTTCGCAGAAGGTGTTTGCGCTGCCGAGCTGAAACAGAATCCGAGGACGAGCGCCAGCAGAAAGCTGAGGCGCACGAAGTGCCGAAGATGAGATACCAACATTGACCCAACCCCGGGGGACTTGCTTGGGTTCATTGTAAGCCCAGTGGGCTCGCGTTACGACGCGAAAACTGTCAGCGCGGATCCTTTGCAGCCGGAAAGCAGATCCCCCGCCAGACAGAACAGTTGTTAAAAATCACAGGTCTTACGACCAGGAATGCCCTACCGCAGCTAGGTTCCCTTGTAGGCGCTGCCCACCATCACATCCCGAAAGCGTGCCGGAGCGGCGCCGTGCCCTGTGCCCATGGTTTGCATGGGCTGGCCTTTGCCGCAGTTTGGCGTGCCCCAGAGGTGCCATTGGTCGCGTGAGCAGATGGCGTCCATGGAGTTCCAGAACTCCGTCGTGATGCCGGAGTACGAGGGGTTCTTAAGCATGCGTCCTAGCTTCCCTTGCTTGATCTCCCACCCGATTTCGCAGCCGAACTGGAAATTATAGCGTTTGTCGTCGATTGACCAGGAGCGGTTGGTCTCCATGTAAATGCCGTGGTCAGTGTCGGAGATAAGCTCATCGAGCGTGAGTGGCTTTTCCCCCGGCAGAACGCTCACGTTGGTCATGCGAATCAACGGGATGCGGTTCCATCCTTCGGCGCGCATGGTGGCGTTGGAGCGTGATTCGCCGATGGTATGAGCGGTCTCGCGCGACGACAGATAGCCGGTGAACTCGCCATGGCTAATGATGGGGGTGGATTGTGCAGGCACGCCCTCGTCGTCGTAGGCAAAGGTGCCCAATCCAGGACCGTGCTGCTCGGTCGCGTCGGCAACGGCGTTGACGATCGCGCTGCCGTAGCGCAGGTTGCGCAGCTTGTCGATGGTGAGGAACGACGTACCGGCAAAGTTGGCTTCCATGCCCAGAACGCGATCGAGCTCGATGGGGTGCCCAATGGACTCGTGAATCTGAAGCCCGAGCTGCGAGGAGCCGAGCACGATGGTGAAGCGTCCTTCCGGGCACTGGTCCGCCTTGTGCAGGGCCACCGCTTCCTCGCCGATGCGCCGCGCATTCTCAACCAGGCGAAGCTCGTCAATGAGTTCGTATCCTTTGTTCTGATACTGGCCACCAAACGAATTTGGAAAAGAGCGCTTCTGGATCTCGGTTCCGGCGAAGGCATAGGCATCGTAGCCGGCGCCGGTGATGAAGCGCGTCTGATGAATGTCAGAGCCCTCGCTCGAGTAGAACCACTGTTCATAGCGGCGGAGAGTCATCTGCGCTTCAGCGAGGGTTACACCCGCAACCGCGCGCATTTCTTTGTCGCAGGCCATCAAGAGCGACAGGTTCTGTTCGACGGAAGTACTGAAGGGATCAATCTTGCACTGGCTGGTCCAATCGGCGGTGACCGCCTTCTCCGGGGCGAGCCGAATCGGGTGTTGCTGCACGCGAGAGGAGGCGCGCGCGATTTCTACAGCCCGTCCGGCGGTGGCTTCGATGGACTCGCGCGTGAGCTCGTCTGTGGAGGCGAATCCCCAAGCGTTGTTGACTAGCACGCGAACGCCGATGCCCAGCGATTCTGAGTCGGCAGCGTGTCCGATTTTTCCATTCTTAGTGGCGAGAGCGCGCTGACGATCATTCACAATGCGCGCGTCACAGTAAGTTGCACCGCGCTTAGCCGCAGTATCGAGCGCCCAATGAGCCAATTGCTTCATGGAGGAAGTATAGAAGAAGCGTTTCAGGAAACGCTTTTCCCGAAACGCCTTACCCCTCGGACTTTGTTACCCTTAACTCCTCCCCATGCTCTCTCCTGATCGCATTCACGACATCTTCTCTCGCATTCGCAAATTTTCTTCGGCCGACGAAGTAGAAGCCATTATTGCCGGAGGGCACAGCGCGCTTACGCGCTTTGCCAACAACACCATCCATCAGAACGTCGCGGAAGAGGGATATGTGATCTCGATCCGTGTGGCGATGGATCATAAGACGGCGCGCGCTACCACCAATCGAATCGACGACGAAAGCCTTCAGCGCGCCGTGAAATCTGCCGAGCAGATCGCGCGTGTCCAGGAACCGGATCCCGATCTTCTGCCGGTACCCACTCCGGACGAGGCCAAAGAAGCTCAGCCGGTCCAGCGCCATTTCGGTGCTACAGCGGCCATCAAGCCCGAGGACCGGGCTGCGGCTGTGGAGCAGATCGTGGCCGTGGCCAAGCAGCACAAGCAAACTACCGCCGGCATCTACTCCTCCTCCGAGCATGTGGAAGCGCTGGTGAATTCGCGTGGGCTCATGAAGATCCATCGGCAGACGAGTTCGGAAGTATCGATCACAATGCTTGCCGATGATTCGTCGGGATGGCAGAAGGCGAACTCTCCCAATGTGGCCAATCTCAATCCCAAGAGGCTGGCGGAGGTTGCGGCAGAAAAAGCGGCGCGGACCGCCCATCCGAGGGAAGTTCCGCCGGGAAAGTACACGATCGTGCTGGAGCCGGCGGCAGTACTCGACCTGCTCGGCTTCATGTTCTTCGACTTCGGCGGCACCGCGTTGCTCGAGCAGCGCTCCTTTCTGAACAATCGCATTGGCACGCAGCTGTTCGGGGAGAACATCACCGTTCATGACGATGTCTATCATCCGCTGCAGTCAGGGGCGTCTTTCGATGGTGAAGGAATTCCCCGAAAGCGAGTCGCGCTAGTGGAGAAGGGAATCGTTCGCAATCTCGTTTACTCCCGCGCGACGGCCCTCCGGATGCGACAGTCGGAATTGGCAGCGCAACTTGGACCAATCAGCGCTACTGGCCACGGCTTTCCTCTGCCTAATGAAATTGGCGATGCACCCATGAACATTGTTGTTGAAGGCGGCAATGGCAATGCAAAGTCGGTTGACGAGATGGTTGCCGGTATCGACCGCGGGATCCTGGTAACCAGACTGTGGTACATACGCGAAGTCGATCCGTACGAGAAGATCCTGACCGGCATGACACGCGATGGCACCTTCCTCGTCGAGCACGGCAAATTGGCCGGTGGAGTGCGCAACTTCCGCTTCAACCAAAGCTTAGTAGAAATGTTGCAAAACATTGCAATGTTGGGACGTTCGGTCCGCGCCAGCGGAGAAGAATCCTTTGACATGGTCGTACCCCCGATGATGGTCCGTAACTTCAACTTCACTGAGCTGACGAAGTTCTGAGGCAAACATTGAGTAACACACAGAACACTTAGGCGTTGAAACTTATTGAGAACGCATGCCGAGCTTTTGTGCTTTCCTCTCTGGGCCTCCTCTGTGGCGGAGCTCAGGTAACCACCAAAGGTGCATGTCCACTTGGGAAAATGGAGTGGCTTCGGATTGTACTTTGGTAACTTTAAGGGTCTTGGACAACAGATATAACCTGTGCCCAGTCGAGGAAAAGGATGATGCCTGTGGACGAATTACGAAGTTCAGTTCGGTTTCCGCTGAAGCTTCCCGTCGAAGTTCGTGCCGAGCAGAGCGGTGTCCCTGGCCAGACCGAGGACATCTCCGCGGGCGGCGTGCTGTTCTACATGGATTCGGCGCTAGACATCGGATCGATCATTGAATTTACGATTTCTATGCCGGCGAGCGTCTTGGGCACTGCAACAGATGTCATAGTGAAATGCAGTGGACGTGTGGTACGCTGCTCAAAACACGGCGACAGAACCGCAGTCGCGGCAGTGATCGACGAGTACCACTTCGATCGCTCGCAGTAGTCTTTCTGTCCCGACCATCGTCCGAACACCATGAGCAGCGGCGGCTTCAAACCAGCTCCGAAATCGACGCCAGCTACGCCTGAGGGATACTCCGTTCCTGCCAACGGAGCCGATTCAGACGGTCAGCCCGATCTCACGCTGACAACCATCAAGATAATTCTTGCGGACACCCAAGCCATCTATCGCGTCGGCACCAAGAAAATATTCGCTCTCGAAGATGACATTCGCGTAGTGGCGCAGGCTGAAAATCTTGGCCAAGTGCTCGCTGCGGCGTCGAAATTTCCCGCCGATGTGCTTCTCTTCGAAGGATCGATTTCATCCAACTCACCGGAAGCGATATCAGAGGTGCTCAAGCGCGCTCCGAACCTCAAGGTAATCGTCCTTTCGCCAGAGAACGATGAAGACACCGTGGTCGATTATTTCCGCCGCGGCGTGCGTGGCCTTTTGCCGCGAAGTATTGCCCCTGAAATGTTGGTGAAGTGCGTGCGCAAAGTGTTCGCTGGAGAAACCTGGCTGGACAACCAGGGCGTGAACTGGGTTATCGAGGCCTACAGAGCACAGGCAGCCCAACTCACCTCGCCGCGACCCAAGACCAAACTGTCAGATAAAGAGCTGCTCATCATTTCTTGCGTCACGCAGGGAATGCGCAACAAAGAAATTGCGAATGAGATTGGGACCACCGAGCAAGTGGTGAAGAACTATTTGCGCAAGGTGTACGACAAGCTCGGAGTTTCCGATCGGCTGGAGTTGGCGCTTTACTGCATCCATCATCGTCTCCTGCAGGGCTCAGGACGAGGACAGATCCCGGAAGAATCAGCTGCAGACGTGGCCGCGAACATCGCCGCCATCACCGAGTAAGAGCTGCTGTTTGATCTTTTACTGCTGTGCAACACCGCCTAGAATCTTTACTGCTGCCCCTAATATAGGTCCATTGTTTGCTTCCTGAAGGAAGGCCACGACCCGCTCGTTCTGAGGATTTCCCCCTTTGGGAATCCTAAGCTTGGTTTCTCTATGGCCCCCTTCGGCCCCGAGCTTTCCAACTTTCTCCAGACTGCGAAGGACCGCCGTATGAAGCAGCCGCCGACCGGAGTTCTCGCCGCCTCCAACTTGGGTTTCGTCCGCATTGTCGACCAAAGTGACGAACAGTTCGGCGTGCCTGCTGCTACTGGGCAGCGCGCTCGAATCGATTTTCACCAGCAGCTCAGAGCGTTCCACCGCCCCGACAAAAATCTGCAAGGTCGCTTTGGATTGCGAGGAGGCTTCCTGCAGAGCTGATTGCAGCAGACGAACGCTGTTGCCGACGAATTCGTGTCGGCCGTCTACCACCATTTGCGGTGTGTACGGACCTGATGTTCCGAATCGGCGCGCGTACTCCTCTTGCCGGTCGGTGTAATCGCGCGACGAGAAGCGATCGCGCCAGCCGGTTCCGTCCCAGTAATCGACATGTTCGCCAAGCACCACAATCTCTCGACCATTAACAGTCTGCTGAGCATCCAGTTTGCGAAGCAGTTCGTCCGCAGGAGGACAGCTCGAACATCCCTCCGAGGTGAACAACTCAACCAAAATGCCAGGCTGCACCGCGGCATCGCTTCGTGAAGTTGTCGTGGCTTGGCGCGCGCCGGAAGAAGGCCTCCAGAACAAGAGAAGAAACGTCGTGGCAACAACCATGAGAATGAAGAGGAATTTAGACATCAAGCGGTGTGATTCGCACCATGGCAAGAACGTTACACCAAACCACGCCGACGTGAGGAGTTAGCGTGACAAACCTGGGACCAGAGGTTCCTCGTGGCGGTACCCGGAGGGAAGGACGCCCTGGCGAAATACGTCGGGTAGGGAGGCCGCCTCTTTTGCGGCGTCTGCAATGAATTGGCCGACTGATGAAGAATCGCTCTTCCTCACTTGGCATAAGATATGTTGATGGTTCTTACCGGCATCTTTCCCGCGCTGACTACGCCCTTTTACCCCGATGGGCGAATCTATCCTAAAAAGCTTGAGCATAACGTCGATCGTTATTCGCGCACCCCAGTCTCGGGCATGACCATATTGGGTTCCACCGGAGAAGTGGTGATGCTGTCAGAAAGCGAACAGCGCGAAGTGCTGCAAGTGGCTGTTGAAGCAGCTGCGCCGGAGAAGGTGTTGCTGGCTGGTGTCGGCCACGAATCAGCGCTTAAGACGGTCGAAGCCGCGGAGTACGCCGCAAAGTTGAATTACGACATTGCGTTGGTGCGCACGCCCCACTATTACCGTCCGCAGATGAAGCGGGAAAATCTGCTTGCCTACTATCGCTTCGTTGCTGACCGCTCGCCTCTTCCGGTGATGCTCTACAGCGTGCCGCCGTTCACGGCTTACGATTTGCCGGCTGAGACGATCCAGGAGCTGGCGGGTCATCCGAACATCGTCGGCATCAAGGAGTCGAGCGGCGTGATCGAGAAAATCGCTGACGTGGTTGCGCGCACCCGACAGGTGAAGCGCACCGTCAATGCCACTGAAGTATTCAACGCCGTAACAACTCGCATGCTCCTTCGTGCCATGGAACCCACGAGAGAATTGGTCACTGTGGCTGCACTCTCCGGCTCAGGGGCAAAGACCTCCTCAAGCGCAGCCGCGCCGCCCTCTCCGACCGTAAAGCTGATGCGGAAGAAGGAAGTCGGATTCCAATTGCTCGCAGGATCGGCGCAGAAGCTGCTGCAATCACTCGATGCAGGAGCGGTTGGGGCAGTGCTTGCCTTCGCTGCGGCCGCTCCTACCGCGTGTTTCGAGGTCTACACAGCTTGGAAAGATGGGGATAAGGAGCTGGCACAACTCAAGCAGCAGCGCATCGTCGAGCCGGCCACGCGTGTATCCAGTCAACTGGGAATTCCTGCATTGAAATACGCGCTCGATCTGAATGGTTATTATGGCGGACCTCCGCGCCTGCCGCTGCTTCCGCTGACTGCCGATCAGCGAAATGAGGTTGAGCGATTGATGGCGGATGTGAGGAATTGAGGTTTACAACGGCTCTGCGCCATTCGCACCATCAACGTGAGCCGTTGCTTTGCCGCAAAACACAGTCGTTGCCGCCCGTTGCCATTCGCTGACAGCGTCGTGAATGTGCCTTTGTAGCTTGCATTTAACGAAAGTTGCTGCTTCGCATCCCTCAACAGTTCTATAATTTTAGGTTCACTGCACAATTGCTTGCAGCGGCAATCAACACCCAAGGACTACCCATGGCATCAGGGGACTTAGCGGTTCAGGATCTTGCATCGGGCTCTGAACACGCTCGAATCGTCAACGACTTCAGCATTCAAGTAGGCACGGTCAACGGATCGGGGTCCCAGTCGGCCAATACGGTCCTGCTGCGCAGCTTGTTTCGTATGGGAATTCCTGTTTCGGGCAAAAATCTCTTTCCCTCCAATATCGCAGGACTTCCTACCTGGTACACCATCCGCTGCAGCAAACATGGTTACGTGGCCCGCAAAAAAGAGATCGACATGCTAGTGGCCATGAATCCGGAGACGGCCAAAGACGATGTGATGTCGCTCACCGCAGGCGCGGCGGTTGTCTATGACGAGCCCTTGAAGCTCGATGCCATGCGATCCGATCTCATCTTCTACTCGGTCCCCTACGACAAGATCGTCACCAGCGTATGTTCCGAGGCCAAGCTGCGCAAGCTAGTCAAGAACATGATCTATGTCGGCGTCGTTGCGCAATTGCTTGGCATCGATATGACGCAGGTGGAAGCCGCGCTTCGCAAGCAATTCTCGAAAAAAGTGAAGGCCGCCGATCTGAACATGAATGCCGCCCGCGCCGGCTACGACTACGCCGCCGCCTCACTCACCAAGAGAGATCCGCTGTACGTTGAGCCAATGAACGAGAACCAGGGAAAAATCATCATCGACGGTAACGCCGCCGTTGCGCTTGGCGCGATGTTCGCCGGAGTGACGGTCGTGACCTGGTATCCGATCACGCCTTCGTCTTCTGTTTGTGAGCAGTTGATCGATTACATGAAGAAGTACCGAATCGGGCCGGACGGAAAGGCAACATTCGCAATTGTGCAGGCGGAGGATGAGCTCGCCGCCATCGGCATGGTGCTGGGCGCGAGTTGGGCAGGCGCGCGCGCCATGACCGCGACATCGGGGCCCGGAATTTCTCTCATGACCGAGTTCACCGGCATGGGTTATTACGCCGAAATTCCGGCGGTGATCTTCGACATCCAGCGCGTAGGACCTTCAACCGGCCTGCCGACGCGCACTTCGCAAGGGGATGTGCTCTCGATCGCATTCCTGGGCCATGGCGATACGAAGAACATCATGTTGTTTCCAGGCAGTGTGACGGAGTGCTTCTCGATGGCGACAGAGGCGTTCAATCTCGCCGAGCAGTTGCAAACGCCGATTTTCGTCCTGTCTGACCTCGATCTGGGCATGAATAACTGGATGTCCGATCCGTTCCCATATCCGGAAAAACCATTCCAGCGCGGCAAAGTACTCAGCGCGGACGATCTAAACCGGCTTGGCGGCTTCGCGCGCTACAAAGACGTCGACAAAGACGGCATTCCATATCGCACGTTACCGGGTACCGAACATCCCGCGGCGGCCTACTTCACGCGCGGCTCGGGACACAACGAGAAGGCACTCTACAGTGAGCGTCCGGACGATTATCAGAACAATATGGAGCGGCTCAATCGCAAGTTCGAGACGTCGCGCTCCTACCTTCCGCGCCCCGAAATAGTCGCGAACGTTGGCGCAAAAATAGGCGTGATCGCCTACGGCAGCAGCGACTTTGCCGTCCGCGAAAGCCGCGATCAACTGAAGAACGAATATCGGCTCGCTATCGATTATGTCCGCATCCGCGCATTTCCATTCAGCCGCGAGGTGCACGACTTCATCGATAAGCACGAGCGGGTGTACGTGGTCGAACAGAATCGCGATGGACAGATGCTCAGTTTGCTGAAGCTCGATATCAAGCCATCACATATTTCACGGCTGTCCAGCGTGCGCCATTTCAACGGCCTGCCCATCGACGCGCGCTCCGTGACCGATGACATCATCTCCCAGGAAGGGAAGTAGCTCATGGCGACCACCCCAACTCCCACTCCGGCGCCCAAGACCAACCGGCTCGGGTTGCAAGTTGTCGATTATCGCGGGGGCAAGACTACGCTCTGCGCCGGATGCGGACACAATGCCATTTCGGAACGTGTAATCGATGCGATGTACGAAATGGGCGTGCAGCCGGAGCGCGTGCTCAAGCTCTCCGGTATCGGATGCTCGTCGAAGACGCCCGCATATTTTGTAAGCCGCGCACATAGTTTTAACTCGCTCCATGGCCGCATGCCTTCGGTGGCAACCGGCGCAGTGCTCGCGAACCGCAGCATGCTCTCGCTGGGAGTGAGCGGCGACGGCGATACGGCCTCGATCGGCATGGGACAGTTTGTGCATCTCATGCGTCGCAATCTGCCGATTATCTACATCATCGAAGACAATGGCGTGTACGGTCTCACCAAAGGACAGTTCTCCGCGACCGCCGACCTGGGTTCGAAGCAGAAGACTGGCGTGGTCAACGATCTTCCCGCAATCGACACCTGCGCGCTTGCGATTCAGATGGGCGCTACCTTCGTCGCTCGATCTTTTTCGGGCGACAAGAAGCAGCTCGTGACGATGCTGAAGGCGGCAATCGCTCATCGCGGTACCGTCATGCTGGATGTGATATCCCCGTGTGTCACGTTCAATGACCACGAAGGATCGACCAAGTCGTACAAGTATGTCCAGGATCACGAAGAGCCGATCTCAGAAGCGGGATTCGTGCCCCATTTCGAAGATATCTCGGTTGAATACGATCCGGGCACGACCTTCGATGTACGCATGCACGATGGTTCGCATCTGCGTTTGCGCAAACTACATGAAGACTACGATCCTGCGAACAAAATCAACGCGGTAAAGCAGCTTATGGAAGCGCACGAAAAAGGCGAAGTGCTGACCGGCGTCTTCTATGTCGATACGCAGAAGCCGAACTTTGTCGATCTGCTGAACATGACGGAAACTCCGTTGTCTCGTTTGCCGCAAGAGGCCGTGCGTCCGCCTAAGCAAGCTCTCGATGAAGTCATGGAGAGCCTGCGTTGATACCTGCTTCTCGCCTGTTCCAGAGCAAACTTGCAGCGGCAAACATTTCCTTGCCGTTTTCGTCTGTGTCCCGCTGTGTCCTCTGTGGTTGAGGCTTTTTCTTGAAAGCGTTTGTCACGGGTGCAACGGGCTTCGTTGGCAGCCATGTTGCCGAATTGCTCCAGCAGCAAGGGGCGGAGCTGCGCCTGCTCGTCCGCAAAGGCAGCCGGACAGAAAACATTGATTTTCTAAAGGCAGACCGCATCGAGGGTGATCTTCGCAGCTTTGAATCGCTGCGCCGCGGAATGTCTGGGTGCGATGCTGTGTTTCACGTTGCCGCCGACTACCGCCTTTGGGTGCGCAACCCCGACGAGATGTATCGTGCCAACGTTGACGGAACACTTGCGATCATGGATGCAGCCCGTACTGCGGGCGTCAAGCGGGTGGTCTACACAAGTTCAGTTGCGACTATGGGCTTTCTTTCCGACGGAAGTAACGTGAACGAAGAGTCGCCTGTCGATCTCTCGCACATGATCGGGCACTACAAGCGGTCGAAGTTCATGGCGGAGCAGGCGGCGCTGACCGCCGGACACGCGGGAGCCCCGGTAGTGGTAGTGAATCCAACCACTCCGATTGGCGAGCGCGATATCAAACCCACTCCCACAGGACGGATTATTCTGGATTTTCTCAATCGCAAATTCCCTGCATATGTCGACACCGGTCTCAATCTCGCGGACGTGAAGGAAGTTGCGCGTGGCCATCTACTCGCAATGGAGAAGGCGAAGCCCGGTGAGCGCTACATTCTAGGTGGCGAGAACCTAACTCTCAAACAGATTCTCGATAGGCTTTCGGCAATTACGGGATTGCCATCCCCCACCGTGCAGGTGCCTCACAGTGTCGCTCTTGGCTTTGCGGCATTTGATCAGTTCTTTACCGGTTTCGTCCGGCGCAAGGAGCCACGCGCGACGATTGAAGCGGTGCGCATGGGACGCAAGAAGATGTTCGCCTCTTCCGCGAAGGCCGAACGTGAGCTGGGCTATCGGGTGATTTCGGCAGAAGACGCGCTGCGTCGTGCGTCCGCGTGGTTCACACAGCATGGGTACGTTCGGCAGCCGCCGCCCACGGCACTGGGAGCCGCAAGCTGATGGCCCGCATTGGAATCATTGCAGCCATGTTTCGCGAAGTGCATCCTCTGGTGCGCAACATGAAGCCTTTGCGATATCTGCCAGACCGGCGGGTCAGGCTCTATCAAGACGACAATACCACCATCGCGTATGCCGGAATGGGAAGAGAGCCCGCAGCGATCGCCTGCAGCGCGGCATTGGCCTCCGGCGAACTTAGTGCGCTCGTCTCAATTGGCTGGGCGGGCGGACTGAACGCCAAAGCGTCCAGCGGACGAGTAGTTGAGCCGTCGCTGGTGATCGATTCACTTTCAGGCTCCCGTTACGAAGCCCCTGGAAACGGCGGCACCCTCGTCACGGTGCAACTGATCGCGAACCTCGAAGAGAAGCGTCAACTCGGGGAGAGGTTCAGCGGAGATTATGTCGATATGGAAGCTGCAACCGTTGCGGAGTGCGCGCGCGAAGCCGGTCTGCCGTTCTTTTGCTTCAAAGCGATTTCCGATGAGCACGATGCCCGATTGCCAGACATGAACCGCTTCAATCGCAAGGGGAAGTTCAGCGTCTGGCGATTCATTGCCTACGTCGGAGTTCGCCCTGCAATTTGGGGAGTGGTGGCTGACATGAGCCGGGCTTCGCTGGATTCGCGCGACGCACTATGCAAACGTCTTGAGCAGCGGATTGCCGAGAGCAATCAACGCTCATCAGTGAGCGTTAAACCGTGAGCAACACAGGTTAATGAGATGGCGCGCCCGGAGAGATTCGAACTCCCGACCCTCTGCTTAGAAGGCAGATGCTCTATCCACCTGAGCTACGGGCGCGCGTACTTTCATTTTAATGCACACTGTCTAGTACCCATTCTCCTGGAAAACACCGAAATTCAGCGTGTGGACAAAGCCGACTCTCAGTTTTGACTGGAGATACACGCCCAGCGTTTGCGCCACAAACAACTCAATTCAGGCTAAGCTCGTCCCGCGAAGTACTGAATCATCGCGTTTTGCGCCATGTTTAGCGCGATTCCCCAGCGTTTGCGCGCCTGTTGCTCATCTTCGCCGTATCCGTTGAGAGAAAAGGTGATGTAAAAGCAGTCTGGATGTGTTTTGCCTTCCACGCGATGATCGTGACAGCGGCGAAGTGTAAACTCGGCTGCGCTCGCCATCTCCGGCGCATGACGCAGCAGGCGGGCGAGTCCCTGGACGAAGTTTTCGGCTGCCGAGAAGTCAGCCCTGGTAGCGGGATCGGCAAAGAGAAGATCGACGTAGGACCCAAACTTGCACGGTTCGCCGAAGATCTCTTCCTCGGTTTCGAGTTTTCGACTCGTCCAGGCATCGCACTTTGCCGTTTCAAAAGGGGAATCGGACGAATTGGCCCAGCTTAGAAATTGCGCCAGCTCCGGATAGATGCAGGCCTCAGGAATTTCGAGCAACAGCTCCGGCTGACGTTTGAGATCGAAGAAACGTAAACGGCCATCTTCTGACGACCAAGGGATATCCAGGGTCGGATCACCGGCTGCGAGTTCGACATTCCATTCGGCCAGCATTCAGATCTGCCCCAAGAAGCAAAAGCCAAACACGGATTTCACGGATCCTTCAGGCACGGATTTCACGGACAATTCTGACGAGGGATTGAGACATGTGTTCTCAACGCTCGCGTGATCTCTTATATCCGTGCAATCCTTACATCCGTGAAATCCGTGTCATGTTTTGTTTTGCTTGTCGCGCCTGGTTGACTTTGATCGCCAGTAGAGTGCTAGTCCGACGAGTAGCGCGATTCCAGTGCCTCCGAGCAATTTGAGTTCGAAGACACCTTTGTTTGTGGTTTCGCCCGGAGGAATCATGGAGAGCGCCATCGACAACAGACAAATCGAGAATCCCAGAAGCCCTACCAGCCAGACACCTGCGCGGCCACCGGGGATCAATACAGCGCCCGAACTCTGTTCACGATGTCCGCGATAGGCCAGCTTGATAGCCGCCGCATACATATAGAGGAAGGGCAGAAAGTAGAGAATGATGGCTGCATCCACCAAGACCTGGTATGCGCCATTCACGGTTTCGTTCGTCTGCGCCAGCACGAGGATCACTGCGGAGATTCCCGCCTGAATAAGGATTGAAATGTACGGAGTACGCCAACGAGGATGGATCTTGCCAAAGAAGGCGGGCAGGTAGCTGTCGATGCCCACAGCGAATGGCACGCGGGCGACGCCTGCGACGGTTGTGCCAACTCCACCAGCATTCCCCACCGTCACCAGCAGAGCCGCGATAACACCAACGATGCCGATCCCCAGAATATTGGATCCTGAAGTGATCGCCTGGAAGACGCCGCTCTTCGGATCGAGGGTCGCAGGCGGCACCAGGACCATAGCTGCTAGCGTGCCGAGGATGTAGATGACTGCGATCAGCAGGCCGGAGCCGAGAATCGCACGGGGAAAGGTACGCTTGGGGTCGCGGACTTCCTCTGACATCGCGCACACAAGTTCCATTCCGGTAAAAGCGAATGCGATCTGCGACCAGAAATTTACAGTATCGAAGTTCCAGACTGGTAATGTGCTGCGCCAGGTGATGTGTACTTGTGAGCCGTGACGTAAATAAACTGCCAGAGCAACTGCGATCAGGATCAGCAGCGGCGCATAGGTGCCCACGCCGCCGGCATTCTGCAGCCACTTACCAATGTTCAGCCCGACAATGTTCAGGGCGACCGCCACGCCGAGCAGCAGCAGCGAGCCGGCGAGGAGAAAATGGATATCGTTCGTCAGATGGGAGCGCCCGGCGCCGCCGATGTAAGCTGCCATCGCGGTGCTCGCGACCAACAGTCCGGGAAAATAGAAGAACGAATACACCCAATAGGACCATCCGGCGACGAAGCCATGAAAGTCGCCGAATGCTTCGCGCGTCCAGACATACAAACCGCCTTCGGCGGGATAGCGCGTTGAAAGTTCGGTAATCACCAATGCCGTCGGTACGAAGAAGAAGACGGCTGCCAGCGCCCACAGGCTCAGCGATGATGTGCCATTGTGGGCAGCTGCTGCGATCCACCGCGGACCCAGCACCGCCGCAATGTTGAACAGGAGAACGTCCCAGAAGCCCATCTCTCGACGAAGTTGCGAGGTGGCGTCTCGGTGCGGGTGGGCCAAAGGGATAAGCCTCCGATGCGGCAAAAACGAAAATCCGGTCCGCAACCGGGACCGGGATTCCAAGCCTATCAGATTCTGAATTGAAGCCGAGCCTTACCTCCGCAGCAGGTACAACGCGCCGCCCACAAGACCTAATCCGCCGATGACGAAAAATATTGGCAGAGAAGAGGCAGTTTGTGGAAGCTTCGCTGCACCGTTTTGCT
Organism: Terriglobales bacterium; assembly: GCA_045808065.1. GTDB lineage: Bacteria > Acidobacteriota > Terriglobia > Terriglobales > Acidobacteriaceae > Gp1-AA112. The sequence continues at coordinate 289,322 of JBJMGD010000014.1, forward strand.
GGGTATTCTGGCTCGCGGTCGAGTCCTGCGTTGGAGCGGCGCTGTTCTGAGCGGGAGCCGAAGTTGGCGTTTCAACCCTATGACGCTGCTGGCTTGCGGTCGCGCTCGGACGGACAGCTTGAGTTCCCTGTGCGGACTGATCCTGATCGCTTTGCGGGAGAGCCGGAGGCTGATTTTCCGCCATCAAGGTGCCAGCCGGAGCAGGCTGCATTGCCGATGGCTGTGTTGCCGAAGCCACCGCGGTGCTGCTTTCCGGTCCTAGGTTGCCGGTACGAACTCCAGCCGCGTTCAGCTGAGAGATGCTGTCGTTGTTAAATGATCGCGCAGCCTTGCGGTGTTGAGCGCGATAATTTCTTGCGATTTGCCCAAGACTCATCACCGGGGCGTTCGCGTTAGGAAGACCTGATTCAAAGTGCTGAATGCCGAATTCGAAATTCTGACTACCAGCCGAAATTTCTGAACTCTGCACCGATTGATTTGCAGGCAAGCCGAACGCAAGGGTTCCATTCTCGCCCGAAACTTGAGGTGGAATGGCGTTGGCGCTATGCACGGAGGGCCCTGTTGAGAAGCGGCTATCATTCGCAGCCGCACTCGACAGCGGAGCGCCAACCGCGGAACCACTGCCCGGCAAAGCGATGTCCGGCGTGGAAACCAACTGGGGGTTGTCACTGCCTATCACCGCACCAGTTGTGCTGGATTGCGAGTTGGTAGCGTAGCCGCCAGTGCTGGTAACCTGCCCGAAGCAGCCTAGTGCCATTACGAGAATTGAAAGTGACAGTCTTCTTCCAAACATCTGAACCCCCAAAATACGCTCAAACTCGTGACGTGGATAGAGCTTCGTAGCCGATGACACACGCCAGCCTGAGTAGTTGGATTGTCGACCCGTCATTGTAGGATGCCAGCTCTGAATCCCAAAGGAGGCAAATTGGGCTTCTCAGCTCGATCGCGCCGGACTAGACCGTTCCAAACAGCGAGCCGCTGGGACTTGTTAGACTTCTAGAATGCCAGTCCCGCAAGCAGTCTCTTCTGGTGATTTGAGGAAGATCCCCGGCAGTGCAATCGCGTATTTTGAGTGTTCAAAATGCGGCGAGCGCCTCGATGCGAGCGTGCCACAGACACTGTGTCCTAGAGATGCTGGTTCGCTTTGGGTTCGATACGCTCTCCCCCAGATTCGCCGGCGCGTGATACCCGACGACATCGCCGCCCGCCCGCGGACTATGTGGCGGTATCGCGAGCTGCTGCCTGATGCAGACCCCATCACTCTGGGCGAAGGCTTCACTCCCATTTTGGCAAGCCGAAAACGCGCAAATCTCTGGATCAAGGATGAAGGAGCGAATCCCACCGGGTCATTCAAAGCCCGCGGTTTGTGTATGGCCGTCACCATGGCGCGTCACTATGGACTGAAGAAGCTGGCGATTCCTTCGGCAGGAAATGCTGCCGGCGCACTGGCTGCCTATGCCGCCGCTGCAGGTATCGAGTCGCATATCTTCATGCCCAAAGATGTTCCCGAAGCAAATCTGGTTGAGTGCACTGCGTATGGCGCCGATGTCACGTTAGTCGATGGATTGATCAGCGATTGCGCGCGCATGGTGGGCGAACGCAAACAAGCTGAAGGCTGGTTCGACGTTTCCACCTTGAAAGAACCCTTTCGCGTGGAAGGCAAGAAGACCATGGGCCTCGAAGTCGCCGAGCAACTGGGTTGGCGGTTGCCCGATGCGATCTTCTATCCAACGGGCGGCGGAGTCGGATTAATTGGAATGTGGAAGGCATTCGACGAACTAGAGCAGCTTGGATGGTTGAGCAGTGGATCGAAGCGTCCCAAAATGATCGCCATTCAGGCCTCAGGATGCGCGCCGATTCCAAAGGCGTTTGAGGAGGGCAAGAGCGTTTCTGAAGCGTGGAAAGACGCGCACACGTTTGCTTCTGGTTTGCGTGTTCCGAAGGCTTATGGTGATTACATCATTCTCGATATCGTTCGTCACAGCGGAGGAACTGCGATTGCGATCTCTGACCAGGAGATGCTGAACTCCATGCTGGAATGGGCACGTGAAGAAGGGATCTTCCTGTGTCCCGAAGGCGCCGCCGCTACCGCTGCCTATGACAAACTGCTCGCGAATGGTTTTCTAAATTCGAGTGACGAAGTCGTGATCTTCAATACCGGAACCGGACTCAAATACATCGACGTGATCTCGCAAGCGCTGGGAATCAGTCGCACAACCAACGGCACAGGGGCTGCAAAGCCGCCGGAGCGCAGCATTGGCGGAATCATTGGGCCGTACTGAGGAGAAGGTTCCAACGCAGCTTCCAGGTGCTACCAGCACCTTGCAGCTGACAATGCGGCTATGACCGATCGTCTCTACTACAACGACTCTTTCCTTCACGACTTCCGCGCTTCGGTGCTGGACAGCAGGGAACTCAAGCGTGATGGCAGTCAGTCCAGCTGGGCGGTGCGGCTCGATCGAACCGCTTTTTATCCCAGCAGTGGTGGCCAGCCTTTTGATCTTGGAACAATCAGCACGCAATCCAAGTCTGGCGTCCTTCTCGAAGCAGCCGTCGAAGACGTTTTTGAAGATGAACAAGGCGAAGTCTGGCATCGACTGAGCAAAGTGCTTCCCCCAGGTGCCGAAGTTCGAGGGATCATCGATTCCGACCGGCGACGCGACCACATGCAGCAGCACACTGGCCAGCATCTCCTCTCGGCGGCATTCGTTCGATTGTTGAATGCCAAAACGGTCTCATTCCATCTTGGCGAGCAGGTTTCGACCATCGATCTTGAAATCCAGTCGCTTTCGCGAGAGGATCTGGCGCGCGTAGAGCGATTGTCGAACGAGATCATCGCCGAAGATCGGCCGATCAGTATTCGCTATGCGACTCGCGAACAGGCTCAGCACATGGGCGTACGCAAGTTGCCGGACCGCGAAGGCGAGATTCGTCTCATCGACATTCTGGACTTTGATCTGAATGCCTGCGGAGGCACGCACGCCCGAAGCACCGGCCAAATCGGTGGGCTGCTTCTGCGCCGGACCGAGAAGGTAAAACAAGGTACGCGGGTCGAATTCGTATGCGGGATGCGTGCGGCAACAGCTGCGCGGCACGATTTTGAGTTGCTCGCCGACGCGGCTGCGCTGTATCCGTGTGCTCCGGCAGATTTGCCGGCGAATATCGCCAAGCAGCGCGACGAGGCACGCCAGGCGCAGAAGCGCGAGTCTCGACTTCTGGAAGAGATTGCCGAACTACAGGCTGCGCAACTTGCGCGCGAGACTGTTCCTGACAACTCGGGCAGGAAGCTCGTAATTCAGGTCTTCGCAGATCGCGATGCTGCTTTCATCAAGCTTTTGGGACAGAAGCTCACGCGGACTGCTTCAGGAATCACAGCCTTGCTGGCCACCTCTCAGAATCCCCCAGCGTTGGTGTTTGCACGGTCGCCTGACGTAAATTCCGATATGGGAAATCTGCTTCGCGAGCTTGTGACTGCGGCGGGAGGCAGGGGCGGGGGAGGCAAGGACTTCGCTCAAGGTGGCATTCCAGACGCAGCGCGGCTGGACGATTTGTTAGAGGCAGCGAGGAAGAATCTAGATTCATAAAGCACGCGTCCAACCGATGTGTGCCCAAGGCTGGCGTTCCAGATTGCGACGCAAACCCCGCCGCGTTCTTTGGCAACCTGACGCTGCGCTGCTAAAATTGATTTCGCCCACCAACAGTGGGGCTATAGCTCAGCTGGGAGAGCGCATCGTTCGCAACGATGAGGTCGTCGGTTCGATCCCGACTAGCTCCACCAAATCTATCCTTCCCAGAATGAACCAGCTTGCCCGCTTTCTGAAATCGCTGTACCTGTGCCGTACCAAAGCTAGCCGTAGACTCAGCCTCCCTCGATTCCACCTCTGAAAGGGAACGTTATGCTGACCGTCTACACACGTCATTCCTCGCCGTGTCTGCAACCCGATTCGCTGGCTCATGATTGTGAGTGCCCAAAATGGATACGCGGCGTTTTGCCGGCTCACGGCCGCATACGTGTAAGCGCAAGAACTCGAAGTCTTCACGAAGCCGAAGACCGTTTGCGGAAGATGGAGCAAACAGACGCGTTCGAAATTTCCTCCGTCGAGCAGGCGATCAAGCTTTATGTTGCCGATCAGGAGGCGCGCCGTCTGTCGAAATCTTCCCTGCGACAGAGCCGCGGTTTTCTCGAGCGTCAGTTCCTGCCTTGGCTCAAGAATCGAGGCCTGATGCGTCTCGACGAGATTCGCACCTGGCGCCTAATGGAACTGCAGCATACGTTAAACCTCAGGGCTGTTACGGCTACGCGTCGCCATGAGCGTCTGCGGTCCTTCTTCCGTTTCTGCGTGATCAATGGGTGGCTGCGAACAAATCCAATGGATGGGCTTAAGAAGCCGATTGTGCTGAGAGCGCGTCCGACCAATTATTTCAATCGCGAGGAGTTCGTTATGCGGGCGTTAGTCCCGCTGATGCGGTGGAGCGGTCTGTGTATCAAAGACGCGGTTATGTTGGAGCGCAGCGCCCTAGATGACCGAGGAGCTTTTTGCGTCGTGCCAAGACCGGGGTGCCGGTCTTCGTGCCTCTGCCGCCCTTGTAGTTTTATCTCTTCACGCAATTTCCGCCGCTCAGTTCTACATATTTTTTCTGGAGCGGAAGAGGTGATGCCCGCAGCGCAATACAAGGATACCAACGCAGCTTTCGCAAGCTTTTCCACATTGCTGACATTAGACATTCTGATGGCACGCTGAAAAGATGTCATGCTCACATGTTCCGCGATACGTTCGCTGTTGAACTACTTCTCGCAGCAGTGCCGGTTGATCAGGTGTCGATGTTGCTTGGCCATCGAAGCGTAAGAATGACCGAGAAGCACTATCTGCCCTGGGTTCAAGCGCGCCAGAAGCAGCTTACCAGGAGCATTCGGCGCGCCTGGTTTCGAGAGGTTAAGGCTCCAGGATTCTCATCAGCGCAAACCCAACCTGGCCAGATTTTCTGCGCCTGCACACACTCGGCATTCATTTGCCGACCTTAGTCAGTAGGTTGAAGGTTCGATTCCTACGCGCTCACCAAATTTCAATGGTTTAGCTCGCCTTGCGCTCCGCCAGCGCTCCGTTTAGGTCGGTCCACCGGTTAACAAATAGGGTTTGGGTTGTGTCCTTGCTTCGCTTCCCTAACGCGCTCGATCCGGGCGAGACATTTTTCTGCCATTTGGCGCTCGCCCGCCCGCCGTTTCAGTGTTCCGCGACATAGGTGCCTGTCACATATCCGTAGTTGCGGGTTTCATGAAGTGCTTTTCAATAACTTTGGGTAACGGCGTGGAGCAGCACTATGGCTCCTCGACACGATCGATTCGATTAGCGGGTAGATTCTTCAACACTTGGTGCGCACCGTTGGGCCAGCGGATTTCGAGCTGTTTCACAGTTTTGAAAGCACCCAGGCCGAAATGCGCGCGCGGGTCGCGTGAGGCACCGTATCCCGCACTCGTCGACACAATATCGTATTGGTTGTTGCCATCCTCGGTTGTAACTTTGAGCTGCGCTCCGATCCCCATTCGGTTGCTCTGCTTGCCCACCAACTTAAACGTTATCCAGTTGTTGGTGTTCGAGGTCACGTTGCGGAGGATTCTTGTTTTTGCGTTCAGTGCCGTGACAACAACGTCCATGTGTCCGTCGTTGAACAAATCGCCAATTGCGGCTCCGCGGAAAGGCTCAGCGATCTGCATGTCTGGCCCAGCCTCGGCGGTCACCTCCTCGAACCTCATCTTTCCCAAATTGCGGAATATGGAGTTTGGTTCCGCGTAGGTTCGGCTCGAGAACTCGGCGATGTTGTCGAGAACATTGCCACGCGCAACGAACAAGTCTTTTAGACCGTCATTATCGAAGTCAGCAACGCCGTTCGACCATCCCGACATTTGAAGCGTAGGTCGCGCTAACCCGCTGCGGCCCGTTTCATCGATGAAAATACTGTTGCCACGATTGTGAAACAGGGGAAAAGTTTCTAATTCGGTGGCCGTATGCCAGATGTCAGGCAGACCGTCATTGTCCAGATCACGGAACTCCGCTCCCATTCCCGAAACGGCCTTGCCGTTCTCGGAGTAGGCCACCCCGGCATCCATCGCTACTTCCTCAAACGCTTTGCCTTTGAGATTGTGAAAGAGCGCGTTCGGCATGTTATCGTTGGCGACGAAAATATCGACGAGGCCATCGCCATCGTAGTCGTTGAAGCCGATTCCCATCCCCTTACCCAGCTTCTTGGAGATACCCGTCTCTTCGGAGACATCGGTGAAGGTCCCATCACCGTTATTTCGGTACAACGTGGACGGTAGCGGCTCATAAAACTTCGGATGGCAGTAAGCCCGCAAGCGCCCTCCGCTCAGACATACAGGGTCCTTGTTGACCTCCCACTTGCAGTAGTTCGCGACGAAGAGATCCAGCTTGCCGTCATTGTTGTAGTCCAGCCAGCCGGCGGCGGCGCTCCACATCTTTTCGCCCTTGTACGTCGGTGTACCGACTCCAGCCTTATCGGTGACGTCCGTAAAAGTGCCATCATGGTTGTTGCGATATAGATGGTTTTTAGTCACACTGGCGACATAGATATCTTCCCAGCCATCGTTGTCGAAATCGCCGACCGCCACTCCCATATCATATCCGTCGCCGGCGAGTCCGGCCTTCTCAGTGACATCGGTAAACGTCCCATCATGGTTGTTATGGAACAGGCGATCGGAGTACTTCGGGGAGTCTTTTTTCAGAGACGGAATCGATGCTCCGTTCACCAAGAAGATGTCCAGGTATCCGTCGTTGTCGTAGTCGATCAGGCCAACGCCTGAAATCATAGTTTCAGGCTGGTTTTTGTTCGGAGTCGCGGAATTATCGGTGACGAACTGAAGACCCGAGCGGGCGGTGATGTCTTCAAAGCGGATTGTGCTGCTGCCGGATGCCTTAACGCCAATCTCAATTGTTAATCCGAGAGCAAGTATCGCCGCTATAGGAAGGGAGAATCGAAGGAAGAACCGCACCATTGTTGAACGCCAGCTTAGCACAACGGGGTTCTCATCGAGTCAGGAGCTATCGATCCGCAGATTGCGCCAGCTTCGTCAACCGCTCGAACTCCGCGCGCTCTCGTGCGGCCTCGCTAGCCCGCCCCGATTCAGACAAAGCTCGGGAAAGAGCAAAGTGAGCGTCCGGGCTTCGCGGAGCCAACTTGACTGCCGTTCGTAGCTCCTGCAGTGCCTTATCAGTGTTTCCGAGCGCCAGCCATAACCTGCCGCAGGCCACGTGAGCGACAAAGTTTCGCGGAGCTAATGCAACCGCCTTTGTAGCGTACTTAAGGCCTTCTTCGTACTCACCTGTGCGAAGGAATTCAAGAGCGAGTTGGACGCGGGCAGCGTCGTTAGTGGGAGACACCTCGGTCTCACGACGGAATTCGTTCACCGCCAGAGGGGGATGCTCTTTGAGGAGAAACACTCCGTACATGTAATGCACGCCGGGGTCGGAAGGGTGAAGCGCAAGCAGTTGTTTCAATTCCGCCTCTGCAGCCACGCCGTCCTGCAATGCAATCAGCGCCTGCGCGTGGCCTGCCTGCCGCACTACCGGAGCTTCCGCGGCAGAAATATCCGAAGGCAGCTTCGGGATGCGAAGCGCCGCAACCCCGAGAGCGTCCAGCAATTTAGCATCGCCTAGCACCGCATCCTTGGGAGCCTCTGGATGGGCTGCGGCGATCTGGTTTGCGACCAGCGTTAAGCGCTTGAGTGCGATTTCCGGCTGACCCATGAGCGTGTTCAAGATGCCGTCTTCGTAGAGCACACGGTGGATGAATTGTGAGTTGGTACCCAAACCTAACGTCGTGCCATGTTCCAGTGCATCGAGTGCTTTAGAGTAATGCTTCAACTGAAATTCGCTCAGGCCGAGCATGGCAAAGCCAGGGCCGGGCTGTTGCTTTTCAGCCTCAACGAAGTGGGTGAAAGCATCGCTCGCTTCCGCGAAACGACCAGAGTCGAATAACAGCGTTCCTAAATGCCACCATCCCTCAGCCCAGCTAGGACGAAGCCCGGTAAGTCGGCCATAGAGCCGGATTGCCTCTGGCACCCGGTCGGCGTCCATTGCCGCTTTGGCGCGAGCAGCCAGGTTATCGAAAGATTCGGAACTCAGGGTTCCGCGCGCCGACACGTCAGGTGCCTGGTTATCAACTCTCAGGCTAGCGGCATATGAGAACCAAAAGGACGTAGTGCCGCAGACTGCAAGAACAAGAAGGTGGATTCTTGAGTTGTCGCCAGCTTTCATTCGCAAGCGTTTTCCATGGGCGGTGGAGTTATGCTGATCCCGAGTCTCGCGACCAGTTCGCAACGGGAAGCAAATCAAAGTTAGTAATGAACAATGATGAGCGTACCACCAGAGCGTACGTCCGTAGCCCAAATCAAGACCGAATCCCGATCAGCTGATTTGACCGCCTGACCAGCAGCCGATTTTCACCTCGTGTGTTACCCAACATCTTGGATTAAAATCCATTTCGGCTCGTGTTCAAAGCCTAAGCATGCGATGTCTCCTGGCAGTTTTGCTGATCTGTACCAGCGCCTCTCCCCAACAACCCACGGGTACTGATGGTCCCCACAAAGACGATTCGACTGACTTTGTAGTTCGGATCAATGTAAATCTGGTGCAGGTAGACGCGGTCGTGACCGACGCCAAGGGCAGCCCGGTCACGGGGCTCACTGCAAAAGATTTCGAGGTTCTTCAGGACGGGGTGCCGCAAACCATCACGAATTTCAGCTACGTTGCGGAAGGAATGAGATCCACTTCTGCCCTGCCAGCACCATCCCCGGCGAAGACTGATTTATCGATACCTGTCCCTCCTATTCCGTTAACCCGCGAGCACGTCCGCCGCACGATTGTGCTTATGGTCGATGATCTGGGGCTATCGCTGACAGGAGTAGCTTACGTACGAGTGGCACTCAAGAAATTCGTCGATCACGACATGCAGCCGGGGGACATTGTCGCCATCGTGCGCACCGGTGGGGGAGTGGGAGCGCTGCAGCAGCTCACGAAGGATAAGCGCCTGCTCTACGCAGCGATCGATCAGGTGAAATTCCACTTCATGGCTCGAGCGGCGAGCTTTGCCCCTGTTGATCTTTCGCGGACTTTAGAGGCTCCCAGCGAAGGTTCTGGCGGGAGTTCAGCCCAAGATGGAAATGCAGCACGGTATGCGACGATGGATATAGCCGAGAAGTGCATGCTCGACACAAATAGCGCTTTTGGCTCTCTGGCGGCGATACGTTACGTCGTGCAAGGTTTGCGCGACGTCCCCGGCCGCAAGGCGCTGATCCTTCTCTCGGAGAAATTGCAGATCTCTGATAGGCCTGATTTGCAGGATTCACCCTGCGAGCCGTACCGACGCGTAGGGGAGATCCTGCGCAAAGTGACCGATACCGCCGAACGATCCGCTGTAGTGATCTACACGATCGATCCTCATGGACTCGATCCTCTTGTCCCGGACGCCACAAGCAATCCCTTCGGGGGAGGGCCTCTAAAAACCGGGACCACACCGGAGCAGGTGCTGATCAACAATCAACGAGAGATGAGCATTGCAGACTTTTACGGGAAGATTGGATTGCAGGAGCTCGCAGATGCGACCGGAGGTACATTCGCGTTTCATAGCGATACCGCCGGCGCTATCCGGGAGGCAGTGAATGATTCGAGCAGCTACTACCTGCTTGGGTATCGCCCACCTGCCAGTACTTTCGAAGGCAAGGATCGGTCCCGCAGGTTTCATCACGTAACCGTGAAACTAAAACGTCCCGGGTTGAGAGTGCGTTCACGAACAGGGTTCTACGGTTACCCTGGACGGGAACACGTGCCTTCAAATATCTCAAAGGAGCAGCAGTTTGCCCGTGTGCTGATGTCGCCATTCGCCGAGAACGATATCCATTTGCGCACCACGACATTCTTTTCTGAGCTGGAGAAACCACTCCTTACCACGTTCATTTACATCGATACGAAAGACCTGACTTTTGCCCCGGACGCCGATGGTAACCGTAAAGCCGCGCTGAATGCGATTTCTGTAACTTTCGACAAGAACGGTACGGCAGTCGATAACATCCAGCGCACTTACACGCTCAGCACGAACGAACAAGACTATGCTCTCGCCCAGAACGGAGCCCTCCTCACACTGCAGCAAACGGCTCAAAAACCGGGTCCGTATCAGGTCAGAGTTGTGATCCTCGACGTGCGGACGGGAAAGTTCGGATCCGCCAATCAATTTGTCGAGGTGCCGGACCTGAACCGTGGCCGCCTTGCGCTCTCGGGTATTCTGCTAAAGCGATTCGAGTCTGGCGTGGCGGGTGCCTCGAAAGACGCAAGTCGGGCCACACCTGATACTTACGGCAACGAAGCTACTCGCATTTTTAAGCTAGGAGAGACGATCCGCTGGTACTACCAGATATTCAATGCAAAGAGCGGTCCTGATCAACGCGCGGACCTGGGGGTTCAAGTCCGGGTCTTTCGAGACGGCTCGCCGGTAATGCGGAGCGAGTTGGCTTCTGCTCATTTGTTTCAGAACCCGCAGGCGAAGTATCTTGCCACGAGCGGTCATATGGTATTGGGTCAGAACTTCACGCCCGGTGATTACGCTCTGCAGCTGGTGGTAACCGACGAGCTGGCGAAGAAGAAATATTCGACGGCATCGCAGTCGATCGACTTCGAAGTTGAGAATCCCTAACTGGATCACCGCAGCAACATCACCTACCGTGTTCCCGCCGTTTCTGAGGTGAACAACCGTACTGCAGCCAAGCTGGACTCTTCTCCCATGCGAGCGCTCTTCCTCTGGATCATCGTGCTGCAGACGTGCCTGACATTACACGGCCAGATGCCTTCTGCTGAAGTGCCCGATTTCAAAGACATCACTCAACCTGCCGGACTGCTCGTCTCGCACATTTCGACAGCGGAAAAGAAATACATGGTCGAGTCTATGAGCGGAGGAGTCGGCTTCATTGACTGTGACAACGATGGCAAGCTCGACATTGTCACGGTGAACGGATCGACCGTCGAGCGCTTCAAGTCAGGTGGAGATCCCATGATCACGCTTTACCACCAGGAAGTCGGGCTGAAATTCAAGGACATTACGACCCAGGCCGGCCTCAATCGCAAAGGATGGGGAATGGGGGTCGCCGTTGCGGATTTCGACAATGACGGTTGGGAAGACATCTATGTCACTGGATTCGGCGGCTCTGTTCTATACCGCAACAAAGGCAACTGTAACTTTGAAGACGTAACCGCGTCCGCCGGCGTCGGAGTAGATGGGTTTCCGACAGGCGCGGCGTGGGGAGATTATGACCGCGATGGACTTGTTGACCTGTTCGTTCCGCGGTACGCACACGTAAATGTCCGGCAGTTCAATAACAAAGATTCGTCTTGCACTTTTTTGGGATTACAGGTCTTTTGCGGCCCATGGGGTTTTCCCGGAGAAACTGATCTTCTCTTTCACAACAAGGGAAATGGAAGATTTGAAGAAGTTGCGAAGAAGGCTGGTGTTGCCGACGAGAAAGGTTTATTCGGAATGCAAGGTGTCTGGGCCGACTGCGACAATGATGGCTGGCCAGACTTGTACGTGGCAAACGACCGCGGGCCCAATTACCTCTACCACAATAAGCAGGACGGAACTTTCGAGGATGTCGGAGAGCTGTTAGGTAGTGCTGTCAGCGCAAATGGCAACGCACAGGGCTCTATGGGTGTGGACATCGGGGACTTTGATCACGACGGGATGCTAGACGTGTTCGTAACTAACTTCATGCAAGAGTCAGACACGCTGTATCGAAACCGTGGCTCTCGCGGTTTTGATGACATCAGCGTTGCTTCAGGGATCGCGCAACCCACTTTTCGCCTTGTCGGCTGGGGGACAGGTTTCGTGGATTTCACCAACAGCGGATGGGACGACATTCTTGTTGCAAACGGTCACATTTATCCACAGATCGAGCAGGCGCGCATGAACGTGTTCTATCGTGAACCACTACTGCTTTTCCATAATAATCGCGACGGCACCTTCCGCGACAGCACCCGCCTCACAAGCCTGGACAAACTACCATTGCAGTCCCGCAGGGGCATAGCGTTTGGCGACATCAACAATGATGGCAAGCTGGACGTTCTGATTCTCAATGTCGGCGAGCCTCCGAGCTTGCTGCTGAACTGCTCCGAGAATTCGAGCCATGCGGTCCTTTTAAAGCTCGTTGGCACCAAGAGCAATCGAGCAGCAATCGGTGCTCGAGTCATCGTGACCGCCGGAGACCTGACACAGATGAGCGAAGTGCGGAGCGGTGCGAGCTATCTTTCCCAAAATGATCTGCGTCTGCACTTTGGCTTGGGCAGCCACACCAAGGTAAATACGATCGAAATTCAATGGCCGAGCGGAGCCAAGCAAACATTGCGTGATGTGGCGGCGGATTCTATTTATACGATCAAGGAAGGAACGGGCATTCAGAGCACGAAACGGTTCGCAACTTCAACAGCTTGCCGCAGCAACGACTAATGTCTCCTCCCGGCTGCCACCGCAAGCGGGGATCTATAAGGCTTTCGAATATAATCCGCAGAGATTGAGGCAAAGATTTCTGTCATCTGGGTGCTCCTGGTTTCGAGCCGAACGCGGGTGTATGCAACTGGTCTCGTGCGCTTGCGCCGCTTTCCTTCTTCTTTTTTTTGTGGTCGCGAAGGTTGTCGGCGCCGGGAGCAAGTCGTCGCAATATCCCGCTGCCCCGGTCTGCATTAACTGCCATCGCACTGAAACCTTGCGGTACCTGTCGACCGCGATGGGCAAGTCGTTTGTCCGGCCGCAGCAGTACCCGAACGCAGTCGTGAAGCACACGGCGTCAGGCAGTGTGATCAGCGTAACGACCCAGAACGGCACCATGTTCCACCGCCTGAAGGAAAACGGATTCATCGTCGATTATCCAATTCGGTACCAGGTCGGTGGAGGAATGCAGGGCAGCACCTTTCTTGTGCAGGTGAAAGATTATCTATTTGAGTCGCCTCTCTCCTGGTACAACGGCTTTGGATGGGATGTCTCTCCCGGTTACGAAGCAAAGAGCGTTCTGGACTTTGATCGAGGCGTGGTAAAGGCGTGTTTGTATTGCCATGCAACGGGCGCTCGCTTCGACGATCCGGATGGACGCCACCTCATTTCGAAAAGCATACAGCCGATCACGTGCGAGAGATGCCATGGAGCAAGCGAAGAACACGTAGGGCATCCGACCAGGTCGAACATAGTCAACCCTGCGAAATTGACTGGTCCAGCACGAGACAGCGTGTGCGAACAATGTCACTTAGAGGGAACCATCCGTGTCTTAAATCCGGGAAAGGATTGGACCGATTATCACGCCGGGGAAATTGCCGAGAATTTCTTTTCAACCTATGTGTTGGTAGGAAACAGCAAGCCGGAGGTTCCGCTTGCCAGCGAAGTGGAGCAACTTGCCCAAAGCCATTGCGCACAGGCCACGCAGGGCAAGCTCTGGTGCGGTACGTGTCACAATCCACACAGCGCACCACAGCCACGGGCACAGGAGATTAAGGCGATATGCACCTCCTGTCACCAACAGCTTTCACCCTCGGCGCATGCAACGGGCTTGCAGGAGTGCACGAGTTGTCACATGCCCACGACAACGAAGGTGACGATCAGCCACGCTTCGCATACCGATCATCGCATTCTCCGGTACCCTGCAGAGGGCATCGAGCCGCCGCAGAAGCAGAGGCTCCTTGTCTGGCGAGAACCACCAGAGCAATTTCGTCAACGTAATTTCGGATTGGCTGAATTGTCGCTCTCGGCAGTCGATAACCACGATCTCTGGCAGAATGGTGTCGACCTTTTGTTGGCGCTTAAGCCCGAAGAGCTCAACAAGGACTCCCAGGCAATGTCTGAGCTCGAGGATTACAGCTTTCGTATTGGGGATGTCACCAATGCGCTCCAATTCGGACGGCGTTCGGTTGAACTGAATCCGAAGAGTGCTGCCGCGGCATTGACCTTTGCACGCGTCTTGGAAACATCGGGCGCGTCGAGCCAAGCTGAAGAGCAATTCCTGAGAGCGATTAGCTTGGATCCTTCGTTGAAAGAGGCTTACGGGCGTCTGGCCATACACTATATGGACCAGCAACGGACTCAAGATGCACGTAACGTTCTCAACCGATACTTACAGTGGAATTCCAACGAACTTCTTGTTCATCAAATGAAAAGAGACGTACTTGCTCAACAAAGCGCACCGCCGCAAAAGTGATACGGGATCGCATCAAACCTGAGACAGGTTTTCCGCGATGCTGAATCCGGGTCGTTTTCTCACGAGCAGAGGAAATTTGTTTCAACAGCAACGTTCTTTTTGATCTAGTTTGCCGTCGAGAATTTCCATCCCCAACTGGTTCTTTTTTCCCTAAATGCCCGCAAAAACGGTCTCTCGATAAAATTTCGTGGGATAATCCTTTCCCGTGAAAAACGATTTAGACCCAGCAAATGAAGCTCGGTATTGAAGAAGTTCTTCTCAACTGCTGCTAAGGGAGCCTTTGACCAATGAACCGCCTGTGTATCAGTCTCGCTGGATTCCTATTCATCGCCCCTTTGGTGAGCTATGGCCAATCGCAGCAGGGAACTTCGGATCAGACTTCCGTTCCCACCCTTAAATCAACCTCGGAAGAAGTTGTCCTCGACATGGTCTTTCGCGACAAGAAAGGGCGGACGGTGCGCGATGTCCGGCCGGAGGAGATTCACGTATTAGAGAACGGAGTCGAGCAGAAGCTCAGATCCTTTCAACTGGTACAAGGCAATGCTGTTCAGGAGTTGAATGTGCCCACTTCCGCAGTCCAGCCGCCGCCTCTAGATCCTTTACGAGAAGTTCGGCTCGTCACCCTCGTCTTCGAAAACCTGGATGCTGAAGGGAAACAGTTCTTCCGCGGCGCAGTGAAAGACCTGCTTGAGATGGCGCCGGAGCAGAATCTCTATTTCTCCGTGATGACCGTCGATCAGAAGCTGCATTTGATCCAACCCTTCACCGCGGATCACGCGGCTTTATTGAAAAGCCTCGACAAGGCGAAGATGTGGTCCTTTACCCAATACTCAAACCAAACGGAGCAATTTAAGTCTGAGCTGAAGCAAGTTGTTTCTTCTGACGAACCGCAACTGCAAGGAGGTGCGGGCGGCGGCCCGAGTCCGAGCCAAGTCCAAGGTACGGTTAACTGGAGAATGGCGAAAATGCAATACGACATGCTCCAGGCTGCAGACATGGCGGACCGGGAACAGGGTGCTCGCGGCACTCTCGATGCTCTGCTCAGCCTCGTGCAGGGACAGTCGGAGCTGCCCGGCCGGAAAGTCGTCTTGTACTTCAATTCCTGGCTGATGATCCCGGAGGTGCTCAAGGATGAGTACGCCAGTCTGATCAGCGCTGCGAATCGCGCCAATATCAGTTTCTACACGGTCGATGCCAAGGGATTGGTCACTTGGAGCCAGAGCGGCGGCGGTCGAGATCTTTTGACCGATGCTAACAAAGACGTTCGCGACTTCGAGATGAAAGGAGGAGTTGGACCGGTGACGCCGGGGCAAGCTCGCGCTGCGGACGAGGTCATAGCCGCAACGCGTTCCAATCCATTGCTCTGGTTACGAGACCTCGCACAGAAAACCGGCGGCGCCACGATCGCTGAAACCAACGATTTGCGGGCGCCTCTAAGGACTGCGATGGATGAGATTCGCACCTACTATGAGGCGACCTATGCCCCACACATTGCTGTCTATGATGGAAAATTCCGCACCATTTCCGTTCGTGTGGATCGCCCAGACGTGGTTGTGCATACACGCAGCGGTTACTTCGCACTACCTCAAGTTAAGAGTGGCCAGCAGTTGTACGCCTATGAAATGCCACTGTTGAAGGCTATTAATTCTGCCTCGCCACCTGCTGACATTCACTTCAATGCAGTTGCAGAACGTTTTAACGATCATGGACCAAAGATTGAGTACATGGTCACATTCGAGGCGCCGTTGGCTGGGCTGGGTTTTACACCCAAGCCAGAACACAAAACCGCCGCCGTCGATGCTGCGCTACTCGCTATTATCAAGAATTCGCAAGGTGAAGTGGTTGGCAAATTCAGCAAGGATTTCGCCGTGGAAGTTCCGATCGACAAGATCGAGGCTTACAAGGCTGGAAACATGGTCCAAACGTTCCGAACCGAACTCGCTCCTGGAGCGTATTTCCTCGAAGCAGTTGTCATGGACCGAAACGGGAAAAAGCTTGGCGTAAAGAAAAGTTCGCTCACAGTTCCTGAGCCATCGAGCAAGCTCTCGATCAGCGATGTAGTCGTAGTGCGCCGCACTGACGCACTGAAAGATAATCAAATTCTTGATGCTTTTTACTTTCCCGGAGGCAAGGTTGTCCCTACGCTCACCAGCACACTCAAGGGCGGTCCCGGCAATGTATTGCCGTTCTACTTCGCTGTCTATCCAGATCGAGCGTCAAAGGATCCAGTTAAACTGACGATGGCTTTCTATAAAGAAGGGCAGTATCTGGGTGCAGCGGAGGCTCCACTGCCAGCAATTGAGCCAGACGGACGAATTCCGTACATCGCCAACCTGCCTGCTGATAAGTTCACGCCAGGTGCGTACCAGATTCGCATTGGAGTCACCCAGGGGAGTTCTAAAGCCGAAGAAAACATCGCCTTTCAAGTCGAGCAGTGAGGCATGACGGCGAATCGGCCTGCAGTTATGTGTCGAAGGTTGATAGCAGTAATGTATCGGTTAATAGTAGTGGGCCTGCTTTGCACTTCGGTAGCGGCGGCCCAAGACCATTCAGACGAGCAGGTGCTGAGACAGGCGGTCGAGCTGCACCAGGCAGGTCACTACGGCGAGGCGATTGCGGATTACCAAGCCTATTTAAAGGCCCATCCTGAAGCCGCCGCGGTGCGTTCGAATCTGGGTGCGGCGCTTGCCCATGAGGGTCGTTATAGCGAGGCCACACAGGAGTACACGCAGGCACTCGCTGCCCAACCTGGAAACTACGGCATTCGCTTCAATCTTGGCCTGGCCTATTACAAGATGGGCGACGTCGACTCAGCCATCAAAGAGTTCGAACGCGTCTACTCGGTTCAGCCGACGCAAGATCCCGAGCGGCTGAGAGTCGCATTGCTTTTATCCGAATGCTATCTACGCGAAGGACAAGATGCTCGAGTAATAGCCATTCTTGATCCGCTGGCCGACGCGAGCGCCGGCGATTTGACGCTCGACTATCTGCTCGGTACCGCACTATTGCACCAAGGTCAGGAGGAGCGCGGAGCACTCATGATCCAGCGCATCCTGCAAAACGGTGATACCGCCCAAGCTCACATGCTAATGGCGTTCACCCGGCTGAAAGCAAACGACAAAAAAGGTGCAATCGATGAGGTAGACCATGCAATCGCGCTGAATCCGAATTTGCCGGAAGCTTACAACCTGCGTGGCAGATTGGACTTCCTCAATTCCGATCTGAATGCTGCCGAAGCGGCGTTCCGCAAGGCTTTGGCCCTGGATCCAAACTCTTTCGATGCACTCCTGTGGTTGGGAACCCTGATGCGCCAGCAAGGGCGATTGCAAGAAGCACACTCTCGTCTGGAGCGCGCGACGCAGTTGCGATCCAGCGACATCCGAGTTAGGTATCAATACGCGTTGCTGTGCTCTGATGAGGGCGACGACAAGAAGGCGTTGACAATGCTGCAGACTCTTATCAAGGAAGCACCTGAGTACACCGAAGCGCATCGGAGTCTGTCGACGATTTACTTTCGTCTCGGACGTACTGCGCAAGGGCGGGAAGAAAGAAAGATCGCCGAAGCCATGGACGCCAGCATTCAGGCACAGGAGATCGAGCGGGGAAAAGCTCTAAAGAAGTGACGCGACGAATCATCTTCCTGCTGCTCTTCAGCGCTGTCGCCGGATTGGCGCAAACACCCTCTTCAAGCTTTGAAGAACTCTCGACGAAGGCCCAGCAAGCCTACGAAGCCAATCAAGTCCAGGAAGCGGCGCAACTCTATGCCCAGGCTGTGGCCGTTCGTCCTGACTGGATCCAAGGCTGGTGGGCGCTCGGGATGCTTGAATACGAACGCGATCATTATCCGCAGTGCCGCGATGCGTTGACCCGAATGGTCACACTGGACACTTCAGCGGCACCGGGGTGGGCACTGCTGGGTCTCTGCGAGTTCCGCACCAAGCAATACGACGCTGCATTCGACCATCTGAAGAAAGCGCATATGTTGGTGCCAGTCAAGCAGACAGGAGGGCAGTTGCTGGACATGGCTGATTATCACCTCGCACTGCTGCTGACGCGCCAAGGCGCCTTCGAGGTGGCACAGGAAGTCCTGGTCCGGGTCGCACTCAGGGTGCAGAGCAATCCCGAGATGATGTTTGCTGCCGGGCTACCAGGACTACGCATGCCAATCCTGCCGTCTGGTGTCCCCCCCGCGCAGCACGAGGTCGTCGCAATGGCTGGCAAGGCTTTCTGGGATCTTGCCACTCAACCGCCGGGGGAAGCCGAAGCGGACTTCAAAGCCCTGGTTTCCAAGTATCCAAATTTTCCCAACGTTCATTATTTTTATGGCACATTCCTGGCCGCGCGCCACCCCGAACAGTGCGCCCTCGAGTTCCTGGAAGAACTACGTGTCACACCCGACAGTGTGCCCGCAAGAGTCCAATTGACGCTGCGCTATCTGGTTGAAAGAGAGCTCGACAAGGCGTTTAAGCTGGCTCGTGAAGCCGTGGCGCTCAGTCCCGATTCTGTGGGAGCGCAGTTGGCGCTCGCGCAGACATTCCAAGCCCAAGGTGATGACGAGCATGCCCTCTCCACCTTCTTACAGGCCAAGCGGCTCGATCCAGTTAGCCCAAGCATCCGACTTTACCTCGTGAATACCTACCGTGCCCTCGGCCGCGTTGAAGACATGCGGCGGGAGCGGGCGGAATATGATCGGCTCAAAGCAGAGCAACCGAACTGGCCATAGCCCGTCTATATGTTCCCCCTGGCAACCAACGGCTTCCATCGGCGATAGCGAGGCACGATCTAAATCGTTTCAGATTTCCAAAAAAAGTCTTGACAACTGTCGTTGACTCGGAGCTAAATGTTGCGCCCGTAGTACAAATCGATTAGGTGATAAATCGATTTTGTACGTATTTGTTCCCGCCCTGTTTGCAGTTGGGTCCGGAGTAATTCTGCGGCAGCCAAAGTCGAAGGAGAGGTTCACAATCCATGAGGATCAACCGAAGTCACTTTGCTGGGAACTCAGTTCTTGTAGTCGTTGCCATGCTGGCTTTCATGGTATCGGCAGCAAACGCCCAGACGACTACCGCAACCCTTACGGGAACCGTTGCCGACGTATCCGGCGCAGTCGTTCCCGGCGCGACCGTAAACCTGCGAAATGAGTCCAGCGGTGATTTGCGGAAAACCGTGAGCAACGGAAGCGGCTACTTCACTTTTGCCGCAGTCCCTCCGGGCAGTTACGACGTAAGAGTCGAGAGCTCGGGCTTCGTTGCCTGGGAGGCAAAGTCCGTGGTCTTAACGGCAGGGGGCATGCGAAGTGTCTCGGGAATCAAGCTGGCTCCCAGCGGCCAGGTTGAGACCGTCGAGGTCGACGCTGCTGGTAACCAGATCACACCTGTCGATTCGGGCGAGAAGTCGGTAGTCATCAGCGAACATGTACTGCAGAACGTGCCCATCGTTGGCCAGAATGCCGCGGAGTTCATCAAAATCATGCCGGGCATGGCGTTCACCGGCGGCGTAGTAAACCAGAGCTCGTACCAGGCCGCGGACGAAAGCACGGGCCATGGTCCTGTTGGGAATTTTGCCGCCAACGGCCAGCGCACTGCCGCTCTCGACATTACCTCCGATGGTGCCCACATCATCGATCCGGGATGCAACTGCGGCCAGGCGATGAATACCAATGGGGAAATGACCCAGGAACTGAAGGTGATGACATCGAACTTCGGCGCCGATGAAGCGAAAGGTCCAATCGTCATCAACGCGATTGGAAAGTCCGGCGGCCACAACTTCCACGGCGAGGCTTATACCTACGCCAGGTATTACAGCTTGAATGCGAATGATTGGCTGAATAACAACGCTGGGTTAAATGGCGCCGGTCAACCCAATGCGCCCAAGCCGCAAACGAAATATATCTATCCAGGCTTCCAGATCGGCGGTCCGGTGATTATTCCCAAGACCGGTTTCAACAAGAACCGCGACAAGATGTTCTTCTTCTTCGCAACGCAGTACTACAAGCAGGACGTTGATAACGGTGTTTACCACGCCGTCGTTCCTACCGCTGCAATGCGGAACGGTGACTTCAGCAATGCAGCGTATCTCAACGAACTGAATGGCGGTGGAGTTAAATCCGTGCCAACTGGCACCGGCATTGTGAATGGGGTAATTCCGCAAAGCATGTGGGATCCGAATGGCTTGGCATTGATGAAGGTTTACCCTCTAGCGAACGTAGACCCAGCACAGAACAAGGGATGGAACTACGTCAATTCCCAGACGCGTTTCTCAAACATGCTCCAGTTCCACGGTCGGTTGGATTACAACTTTAACGATTCAACCAAGCTCTACGTAACATACAACCGGCAGCGGGATAATTCTGAAGAGAGCGCCGATGTGTTGTGGACGGGAAATGCAAATAGCTGGGCTTCTCCGACAACACCCTATCCCACGCCAATCGTTGAGGCCAGTAAGTCAGAGGTTGTGACTACCAATCTCACTAAGGTCTTCAATCCCACCCTGACCAACGAGTTGATCTTCAGCTGGACGTTCCTCAACCTGCCGAACAGTTTCCAGGATCCATCGAAGGTCGATCGCGCAGGTCTTGGGCTGAATTACAACATGCTTTTCAACCATCCCAATCAGCAGAACCTGATCTTCCCGCAAATGACAGGTTGGGGTGACGGTATTGCCAACATGCTCAACACTGGGTTTGAGCTCAACGGAACAGTCTTCGCCAAAAAGACCCTTCCGGCAGTCTCGGACAACGTCTCCAAAGTGTGGGGCACGCATACCTCGAAGTTCGGCTTCTACTGGGAGCGCGCGTGGAACTCGCAGCCCGGCAACGGGAGTGTTAACGGCTCAGCCGTCTTCGCCAATTGGGGAGCGGGCAACACCAACAACGTGTATGCAAACATGTTGATCGGGCAGATGCAGTCCTACACGGAGCAGAACTTCAACACGGTTCCCGCCTTCCGCTATCTGTCGAATGAATTCTATGCGACTGATTCGTGGAAAGTATCCCATCGCATCACACTAGACTACGGTCTTCGCGTTTCGCACATGGGCCCTTGGGTCGATACAACCGGCTTTGGATTCGCCGCTTGGTATCCGAACCTCTACAGTAGTAAGCAAGGTGCGACCGTAAACGGTACCTTTTTCCCAGGTATCGAATGGAACAAGGTCAACTCCTCAACACCACTCTCGGGCTCCGGCAGCAGCTTGTTCTTCTATAGCCCTCGCGTAGGCTTTGCTTGGAACCTTTATGGGAATGGGCAAACTGTCCTTCGCGGCGGCTACGGCATGTACCGCTTCCACGATGAGCAAAATGTCCAGAATGGCGCGTATGGCATCACACAGGGTTCTTTCACTGAAAGTGTCTCTGATGCCAAAGCAACCTTCAAGGCCCTAACTGCGCCTACCTCAACGGCGGCTGCCCCGCCCGGTTCGGTGACCGTTTTGGATCCGAACGACACTCAGCAGCCCAGGACACAGAGCTATAGCCTGACCCTGTCTCAGAGGATCCCATGGAACAGCGTTCTGGAACTGTCCTACGTCGGGAACAAGTCGGATTACTTGAGCAATTGGAACAATAACTTTGATCAGATCAATGACCTAGGCGTAAACACATTGTTTTCTAAATACGGCTGGCTACCCAATTGCAAAACGGACCCTAGCCAATCGGGCAATTGCTATGCGTCCGATGCAAACACCGGTTATACAGGTGACCAGATAAATGGCACGATCAACAATGGTGTTATTACACCCGGCGCCCGTCCGCTCCCGGAATACGCAAATGTGAAGATCATCGATCACAAGATGTACTCGAACTACAATAGCCTACAAATTTCCTGGAATAAGCAGTCTGGACCTTTGACCTTCCTGACCAATTACACGTGGTCGAAGTCCTTGGGTATCCGCGGAGAAGGCGGGTCGGCGACCGGCGATCCCACGGTGCTACGGAACAACTATGGGACTCTACCCAACAACCGTGCTCAAATCTTCAACTTTGCGTATGTCTATCAACTTCCAAAACTGGTTGGCGGAAACAAATTTGTACATGGCGCGCTGAATGGTTGGCAGGTCTCGGGAGTCGCACAGTACCAAAGTGGAGCTGATTTGCAGGCGTCCGTCAGCTCTAACTTCGGTTATCAGGCTTACATACCGGCAGGTACGACGTTTATGGGTAAGACGCTCACGAAGCCGATTCTGGCTTCTGCCCAAAACATCTTAGGATCCGGGGATATTACTCTGATGCCTCGGTTAACGTGCGATCCGCGACAAGGGTTGGCCCCGCATCAATATATCAACCCTAACTGCTTCGCTCCATTTGCCACACCCGGTCAGCAGGGTAGCTATGTATTTCCAACTTTAACCGGCCCAGGATACTTTGACACCGACTTGTCATTGCGAAAGGCCTTCAATTGGGGAGCTTCGGACAATAAGTCCGTGGTTTTAGGCCTCTCTGGATACAACTTCCTCAACCATCCCAACTATACATTCATTAATGGCGATCCTGGGTTGACTCTGAACTTCGACAACACGGGCAAATTGGTTCCACAAGGAACGTCGGGCGCACCGTTCGGAACCGCAACCAACAAGATCGGTCACCGCATTCTGCAAGCGATGATCAGATTCTCCTTTTAAGTAATTCATCAGAATGAGTCAAAGGGCAGCTCCGGGAGCTGCCCTTGCTTTTCCCTGAAATCATTCACGTCTTCCAACGATCGCCGTACCGCGTGGCTACGAGATTCTAATTTCCTCCACCATTCATAACCTCGAGCGCATGCAGGCAGCCGTAAGGAGAATGCTGGAGCGCAGAGTCGATGGTGTTGCGGTATTGACGTTCGGAATGGAAGAATCGGTCTTGAACGATCTGAAACTGCGTAATGTCCCGATGGTTTTTGTGGATGTCGGGCTGCAGCGTTCCCGCGTGAGCAACATCAGAATTGATTGCTTGAATGGCGTCCGGCAGGCACTGCGCCATCTCGAGCAATCGAATAAAGCGCAGCCTTGCGGCCAGTCAAGTTGCCCGATCCTAGGCGGCCCTTTGCAACAGCCCTCTGCGCAACTGTCTCGGCAGACTTGAGAGGTAAGCATTAGTGACTTCATCAGATACCCGTGTGTCTTCTCTGGTTTTATTTATCCTCGCACTGCTGACCTCGGCAGCCCTTGCTCAACCACAAACGAAGTTCGTTCCGGACAAAATGGATACTGTCCTGTATGGCGTGGCCTACTACCCGGAATACATGCCCTACGAACGGCTGGATCAAGATGTCGAGTTGATGCAGAAAGCGGGCATTACTGTCGTACGCATCGGTGAATCGAGTTGGGGACTTTGGGAACCACAAGACGGCAAATTTGAATTTGCGTGGATGGATCGCGTTGTCGATCGCCTGCATAAGTCCGGAATCCGGGTAATCATGGGAACACCGACATACTCGATTCCAGCGTGGCTCTACAAGGAGCATCCCGAGATCGTGGTGACGCGTTTAGGTGGGCAATATCTCCACTACGGATTGCGGCAAAATACCGATCTGATGAACTCCACTTATCGTTTCTATTGCGAGCGTGTCATTCGCAAGCTGCTAGAGCATTACAAGGACAATCCTGCGGTCATTGGATGGCAGGTCGATAACGAGACTTCATCCGCGGGCGCAGCCAATCCCGATGTCCAGGCAGGCTTCAAAAACCATCTCCGAGATAAGTTCAAGACAGTTGAGGCGATGGATAAAGCCTGGGGCCTGAATTATTGGGGCCAGCGGATCTACAACTGGCCCGAGGTCCCGGAACGCGATGGCATCATTAATCCCGGATGGAAGCTGGAGTGGGAGCGTTATTCACAGTGGATGACGACCGACTTTCTTGCCTGGCAAGCGAAGCTGGTCAATGAATACAAGCGTCCCGATCAGTTTGTCACCCACGATTTCGCTGCTCCGCCACGCTCCGAAGTCAGTGAATATGACGTGGTTCGGACCCTCGATATCGCTGCTGCCAATCCATATCACAGCACGCAAGACGAATTTGACGGTGAGACATCTTCGTATGTCGGCGACTACACGCGCTCGCTGAAGAAGACCAACTACCTGATCACTGAAACCAACGCAGAAGCGATCGGATGGGATTCGAAGGATCAGTATCCGCCGTACGACGGCCAGCTTCGCCTAGATGTTTACACTCACGCGGCCTCCGGAGCGAACATGGTGGAGTACTGGCATTGGCACTCAATCCACTACGGACAAGAGACTTACTGGAAAGGCGTTTTAGGCCACGATCTCGAACCCGGAAGGACATACGATGAGGTCAGCCGAACGGCCCATGAACTGCAGCGCATCGGCCCCGAAATCGCGAACCTCAGACGGAGGAACAAAGTCGCGCTCCTTTATAGCAACGATTCCTACCACGGCATCGAGTTCATGAAGTTCAGTGATCACGTGAACTATCGAACGATCATGCAGCAGATGTATCGCTCGCTCTATCGGGAAAATGTCGGTGTGGACTTCGTTTTTCCTGAAAGCACGAACTTAGCTGATTACAAAGTAATTCTTGTGCCGCCGCTCTATATTGCTAGCGATGAGCTTCTGAAAAAGCTTTCCGATTATGTGCAGAATGGCGGGAATATAGTGATGTCTTTCAAGAGCGGCTTCTGCAACGAAGACGATACTGTTCGATGGACTATAGCTCCGGGCCCATTGCGTCAGGCAACCGGCATCCATTATCAGGAGTTTTCCAGTCTGCACGCTTCGCTCAGGTTGAAGGACGATCCATATCAAGCAGGCGCCGACAACAAGGTTTCTGATTGGGCCGAGATGCTCTTGGTAGATACTGCCAAGCCTCTCGCGTACTACGATCATCCGTTCTTCGGGAAATATCCCGCCATCACACTCAATCAGTTTGGACGAGGCACGCTGACCTACGAAGGTACGGTCCTCTCCGACACGCTTCAGGACAAAGCCATTCTCGAGGTTCTGCGAGCGGCGAGAATAACCAGTTCAGACCAGCAGCTGCCCGCGACGGTACGAGTTAAGCACGGATTAAACAGAAGAGGACGGACTATTCATTACTACCTTAACTATTCGAGTCAACCGCAAACGTTCACGTATCCATATGGCGCTGGATCGGAGCTCCTCTCGCAGAAGCCGATTTTTATTTCGCAAGAGATTACGCTCGGTCCCTGGGACGTTGCGATCGTGGAAGAGAAGTGACGATGAGTAGCAATCGAGACTTCGGTTCTCTGTATCGTGCTATTTTTACGCTCACAAGAACTTATTCCTGCAATTCTGTGTTGCGTTCTCGCAACCGCCCTCATTGCCCAGTCGGATAATCGCTCAGCAGTGGAAGCAGAGAAGCGCGTCGATGCGATACTCGGAGAAGATGACGCCCGAGGAGAAAATCAACCTCATCGGCGGCGAAAACAACTTTCATATCCACGCGAATCCTCGCCTCGGCCTGCCGCAACTGAAGATGTCCGATGGACCTCTGGGCGTGCATGATTATGGCGCGACCACAGCGTACGCGGCGCCGGTCGCCCTGGCGGCTTCATGGGACACTGATTTAGCCAAGCGCGTGGGATCATGATGGACCGAGATGCGCGGGCGCGTGGTGTGCATTTCATACTGGTTTGACGTTTCGCAGGATCTAGAGCTCGCCCTATTGAGGAGACAAGTGCTTGAGCGAGCGCGCTTTGAGGTCTAGCTGTCCGCGAAAAACATAGTTAAAACGCATTGAGGAATGTAAGACGATACGACGTTCTTATTATCTGGCATTCGCCTTCAAAGAACCGGCGTCACGCCACTCAGCTATAAGGGATACGATTTAGACATGACAATGAATCAGAGGTGCCCAGCGTGCAACGGGCAACGGACAGATGGAAACGGGAGAACCTGCGAGCGATGTGGAGGCACGGGAGAAGTAATGCCACTGTCGGAGGAACGTGAAGGGCAGAGACCTGTTCCATCGCTGGACCGGCGCTCGCAGCCGGAAGAAAACTCCCTTCGAAAGCGCTTGATCAGCCCGATCCGGCAGATCGCGCCATGTTTAGAACCTCAATGGCTAGTATTGGACAGAGCAGCTGCGGTCGAAGTGACCTCCGAAGATCCACAGTATCCGATTGAAGGAGCACTGGTGAGAGGGGATAAGCGCGGATGGCGCGCGTCTGAGGCAGGCACACAAACAATACGGCTCATCTTCGATAGACCGCAAAGCATCGAACGCATTGAACTGGCGTTCGACGAGAACGCCTCGGCACGAACACAGGAGTTCGTGCTGCGATGGATGCCCAAAGTGGGACAGACCCGTGAGATCGTTCGACAGCAGTGGAATTTTAGCCCGCCAACCACTGTGCATGAGGAGGAGAATTTTAGCGTTCAGCTTTCCGGAGTCAGTACGCTTGAACTGATCATCACTCCCAACATCGCCGGTGGGCGGGATCACGCTTCGCTGTCGCAAATGCGAGTAGCTTGACGAAAAATTGCTTACCGGACGGGCGCTGCCGAAGGGGTGGTATACGAGCAGGATTCATGGTGCGCTGCCAATATTTCAAATTTGGACCAGATGCGTTTTGTGCGACACTAGATTTTGTACAATTTTTGTACAACCGAACCGGTATTGTGGCCTTTTTAGGCATTGTGGCCACATGAAGATTCGATAACTTACGCAGTATCAACATGGGGACGATCCCGACTAGCTCCACCAAATTAATCTCCTGAAAATACGCAATCTAGCGATTCGCCTTCTCTGAATCGTACCGCTACCGTATCTCCGGGCCGTTAACCTACCGAATTCTTTTCTAAAGCCCCAAGAAAAGGAGTCATCGCGATGCTTTCAGCGCCAAAACGCGCAACTGGGCTGAGGCCGAGTTGAAGGCGCTAGGATGGAGCTAGGTCGATGAGCAGCTACTTACAACAAGGCGAAAGCTTCGGGCGTTACTCAAGTTTTTACGTATTTCGTAGCGCGTCCGAGGGATTTTAGCGACCGGCTCGCGAGCACTCTCACGGGGGTCTTTGTTGCCTGGCTGCAAGCCTACTTGCTGTCGGGTACTGACACGAGAGAAAACAACACCGATGATCATGAGTAGCCCGCCTATTCCGAGAAACACCAGGAAGGCGATTGGATTATTCCAAGTCAGCGTCAGCACCTCGATTAGCAAGCCGATGAATATCAGTACACCGGAAATTTGCAATCGGGGCGCCATTCCAGCCGTCTGGATTTCGGGAATCATTTACCGCTCCAATATTTCACTTCGTTCAATTTGGCAGTGTTGTGAATCTGATCGTGACAGCCCGAGCTTAGGCACGACATTTTGTTCAATTTGATGTCAGCCATGATCTGCGGATCGGCATTGTGGGTGGCGCCTTCCTCAAAGCTGCGCGAGCCGAGATGGCAATGTAAGCATTCACGGTTGTTGTACGCATGATAAAGGTGCAGCGGCGGCTTGGGATTGCCCAGATACTGCACGTAGATGTGGTGGAGTCCGCGCCATTTGGACTTGATGGTTCCGTACATCACGTAATCGGTGTGGCAGGTGTAACAAGCTTCATCGCGAGGCACGCGGTTGTTCTGATAATGCGCTGCAGGCAGCCAGGTGGGATCGTCAACATGCAGACTGCGACCGTAGGGCTCCATCACGTGGCAGGAGAGGCAGAATGTCGTTTGCTTCGATCTGTCCATGTCGTGCTCGTAACCTAGTCCGCCGGAAAGGATGGGAAGGATAAACAGCGCGAGAAAAGCTAGGATCTTGCCGCCGCGGCTTACAGTGACTCCGGGCGAAATCACTACGGCTGCAATGACAACGATGCTGATAATTTGTCGGATTGAGTGGGTTTGCCAGCAGATCGTAATCGAAGAAATTCTTGTCGCGCCGGAAGTTCCCCTGGAAATTGTACAGCGTTCCTTTGTTTTTTGAGCCCACTACAGACAAAACATGCCTTGAATCGAGCGACGGTGTCGTGCGAGGCCACCTCTTAAACGGGCTTAGCGCCCCAACGTTATTTCTCGGCAGAAACTG
Organism: Terriglobales bacterium; assembly: GCA_045808065.1. Classification (GTDB taxonomy): domain Bacteria; phylum Acidobacteriota; class Terriglobia; order Terriglobales; family Acidobacteriaceae; genus Gp1-AA112. The sequence goes on from JBJMGD010000014.1 coordinate 317,536, forward strand.
TTAGTTGGAGCCTGCCGGCGATTCCGCAGCAATTGACTTTAACTGCTGAATGTTCGCGAGAGTTTTGTTCCACTCGTCATCTTTACGCTTGACGGCAATCACAGCGTTGGGATCCGCATAGAACTCCAAAATGTTCTGCCGCAGCGGATCTGGCATGTGTGCGAACTTTGCATCGGCCACCTTGTTCAGCAGCTTCGCGTATGCGGAATCTGTCAACCGGTATTCCCCCGCCCGCGTTGCTTTACCAGTATCGAAATCGATATTTGACAGAGTTAATCTTTGCTTCGCTAAGTCATTCAGATCAGATCGATATTCGTCGACTCCCGCGTTAACACTCTTCAGGTACAAGGTCTCGGTATTTGGACTCGGCATCTTGAAAGCTAAAGCCTTGAAGGGTCCTACCTTGGGCAATAGTCGCAGCATTACCGCGATGATCCTGGCCCCAGTTCCCGGCTTTTGGTAGCTCTTGCCCCACTCGCGCTCAAAGTCGGAGCGTTTGAGGTTATAGAGGAACTTCTTCTTCGCGAATGTCGGGTTCTCTTTGACCAGCTCGTCCTTCTTGAGCAGCAGCGCAACGCGAGTCATCTCGGGGATCACGTTGCTGATTGAGTGGCGAAAGCTGCCGATGGATAAGTCGAGATTGAAGAACACATCTTTAAGCTCGATACCATACGTGTCGCGGAAGGCTCGCTCCAAGAGTGGTTTCGGCACCTGAAATCCGATGAAATCGTGGTAAGAGTCCGATGTGTAGCGCTGCTTGGCGACCTGCACGACATCAAAGCCGAACTCTGTCCGAATGTGGGCTTTTGGATCTTCGTCAAAGGTAACTTCTCGCCCATACTTCTTCCGTAACTTGGGAAACTCGTCGGCTACAGCGGCGTTCACCGCAGGATGCCCGGAAATGTCTGCCGCATAATGGGACAGCGCTCCCAAAGCGAAGGCATAGTCATTCACGTCACCAGAGTCAGCAATGAGCGCCGCGACAAAATCGCCACTGCGAACGTAATGCACCAAATCGCTGAAGAATCGATTGCCGAAGGGGTAATAACCCATGTCTTGAATCAGACATCCACCGTAGGCGTATGCATGGGCAATACGCAGTTCCTCGGTGGATGTGCCGGGATACTTCCGCAGCAGAAGCGGAGCGATCTGGTCTGCCCAAAGCAGGTCGACAATCTGTTCGTGCGTCAGCACGGAATAGGCAGCAGATGTCTGGCCAACGGTGCAGATCAATAGCATCAGCACGATCAATCTGCCCATACTGCGTTGGGAAACTTTGTCCAAAGCACTCACCTACATTTGACCGGAAGGGATGCGTGTGGAAGCTATACAGGAGCCCTGAACTTCATTTTCGGTATTTACGTGGAGGGTCAAATGGCTTTGCTCGACCTACGGGTTTCCTCCACACCGGTACTGCGCCATCAAGTCGGCAGTACCGGCGGGATGGAGTGCTTCTACTCTTGTCCTCCCGAGATCACGTCGGCGCCTTTGCCGATCGCGTCACCGGAGACAACGAGTTCCACGCGACGGTTCTGTTGTCTTCCCGCGGCATTGTCATTTGAAGCGACGGGCTGTGTTTTTCCAAAACCGTGTGCGCTTATAGATCCGGAAGGAATGCCTTGTTCGACAAGGTAATCCCTAACCGATCCCGCACGTTGCTCGGAGAGTTGCTGATTGTAGGTTACAGTGCCAACACTGTCGGTGTGCCCCTCGGCAACCAGATGCAGATCGGGATTCGCCAACACGATGCCGGCGATCTTGGCCAGGCGTTCGCGAGCGATCGCACGCAACGCATACTTGTTGGTCTCAAACAGCACGTCAGACATGTTTACGATTAAGCCGCGCGACGAGTCGCGCGTTTCCAGAACGGCATTCAGCTGCTGCAATAGTTTCGCTCGCAGTTCGGCTTTCTCCGCTTCCGCTTTGGCTGCCTGTTGTTGCGCAAGCGCAGCAGCATTCGCTGCGTCGAGCTTGCTTTGAGCAGTGTCAGACTCGGCCTTCGCCTGTGCCAACCGGGCAGCTTCCGCCTCACCGCGCGATTTGTTTGCGGCGTCTGACTGCGTATCGGCTTCGGCATTGGCCTGCTTGGTCTCATTATTGGCTTTAGCTTCGCGATTGGCGCCCGCCTGGCGTTCGTTCGCGAGCTCTTCCTCCTGATGACGGCGAACGCTGATCAAGCGAGCATCCTCCGCTGCCTGGACCGCTTCGCGGGCAACCGTGGCTACCGGTTTCTGTTGTGGCTTGTAGCGTGCCTGATAGCCTTCCGCCTGCTGTAAAAGCTTGACTGCCTTGCCATAGCTTTCCGACGCATATTTTTCGCCGCCGCTCAGTTGGGCTATGCGGACGGCGTTGCGCGCCTGTTCCAGATAAAGAGGAGTCTTCGGATCGAGTACCAGCGGAGCATACTCTGAGCGTTGCGGAATATACTGACCTCGTCCTACGAGTTCATACTTTGCTTCAATGTATTCGCTTGCTCCCACGGTGTCCGGGCGAACGCGATTTTCCATCACGACAACATCGCTGGGTTGGGTAACGCCGAAGTACGGTTCGGCAGTAACGACCAAACCGAACGCCTGCAAGTCTGTGGTTACATCCAGCTTGCGGTCGTCGTCTCCGGGAACGATCTCGCCCAGGTTGCTGGCGCGGCCCTCAGGCGTGATCGCCCAAAGGACGTAGGTTAGATACTCCGTTCCAAATCTCTGCGGAGAGTCCAGTCGATTCGCCTGCACGCGTAGGTTGATACGGCCCAAATGGCTCTCAACCTTCGCTGTTCCGTTGCTGCCGGGCATCAAGTCCGTGCCCTGCAGGTCCACTTTCGTGGAGGCGCTGCGGAAATGGTAGTTAACTGCCATGGTCGTGTGCTCAACTACGTTGACGTGGAACGTAGTAATTGGACCGACACTCGTGATTTGCTCTGGCGCAGTTTGTTGTAACTTTTCCGAGGGTCGAGGCAATGCCCAACCGGCCATAGAAGTAAACAGAACTCCGCAAACCAAGAGACGACTCAGCGCACTCATATCCATTTTCAATTCAGACCTCCAAGGTCGATGGCACAAGGCCACTCCAAACGTTCCAGTATTGAACGTTATCGGATGGAATACTGGTCACAATTGACCTATTGCATGGAGTTGCTGCAACGGTTGAACCGAACGGAGGGAAGAACGCAATCTTAGAATTGTTGCTGAGATGTAGTAGTTTCGGCAGGCGCGACTTCAACTGGCTTCAAGAATTGCGCAATGCTGTCTTCCATTTGCGGTGGAAACTCGGGGACCTCCCTGAGGAACTTGCCGGAGTAGGCACAGAACGTTCGTGCATAGTAACCAATTCAATACCCACATCGGTTGCATTCGCAGCTCAGATTGTCGTCGATCAACTCAGGCGGCTGTCAGGTGGCGCACTGATGAATTGTTTCGGATTTGCCTAATTTCGTCACACTCGACGGTGACTAGCATCACCGCGACTAAGAATGGAATGGCGCTCAATATAACCGCTGTGGCCTGCTTTTTAGAGAATTGCTTTCGTTGTCGCGAGAACCGCTTTGTTCTGAGGGCAGACCCGGTAATACCCATTTTCTAAATTCACTTCCGTGAAGGCAGCCCATGCTGTCAGAAGAACCCTCTATTATCTCAGTTCCACAATGGAACACCGTCAGATTCGAAAAAGCTTGCATCGGGCGAAGATGTTTGTACAATGTTTGTACAACCGAACCGGTATTGTGGCCTTTTTAGGCATTCTGGCCATATCAACATTCAATAACTTACGCAGCGATCCCGACTAGCTCCACCAAATTAACTTCCTGAAAACACGCAACCTATCGATTCGCCTTCGCTGAATCGTACCGCTACCGTACCTCCGGGCCGTTAACCTACCGAATCCTTTCTAAAGCCCAAGAAAGGAGCCCTAACTATGCTTTCCATCTACACTCGCCACTACTCACCTTGTAGCCGAACCGACATTCATTACCGGCGCTGCCACTGCCCCAAATGGATTCGCGGCATATTAGAAGGCAAAGGCTTTCTTCGCTTCAGCGCCAAGACGCGCAGTTGGACCGAGGCCGAGTTGAAGGCGCGCAAGATCGAGCAAACTGCGAGGGCGGCCGCAGCAGATCCTGGCACGGTGACAGTTGAAAGTGCGATTGCTGCCTATGTCACCGATCAAGCGGCGCGAAATCTTTCGCCGGCGTCGCTAAACCAAAGTAAGAGCTTTCTCCAGAGACAGTTTCTTCCTTGGTGCCAAGCATGCCGACTGCTTTGCCTGAATCAAATTCGGACTCCCCAAGTCAGAGAGTTTCGCCACAGTTGGAAGATCAGTTCCATCACAGCTGCACGTAGGCACGAGCGCCTGCGCGCCTTCTTCGTTTTTTGCATCAGCAATGGCTGGTTACAAATCAACCCGATGGACGGTCTAAAAAGGCCGGTCGTTCCTCAGGCAGTTCCCACCGATTACTTCAACCGCGCAGAGGTCAGGCGCATTATCAACGCTGCCCACGAATATGACTATGGCGGCGGTACCGACTGCAGGCATCGGGGCCAAAGGCTTCGTGCTCTGGTGTTGCTGATGCGCTGGAGTGGTCTATCTATCAAAGATGCGGTAACACTTGAGCGCCGCCGTATGGATGATCATGGTGCTCTCTTCCTGCGTCGCGCCAAGACCGGCGTGCCGGTGTTTGTTCCGCTGCCGCCCGCAGTAGTTTCGTCGCTCCGAGCCTTGCCCTCCGCCAACCATGCCTATTTTTTCTGGAGCGGAAACGGAGAAGCACGTAGTGTCGTGCAGGGTTACGAGCGCAGTTTCCGCAAACTTTTTCGCATCGCCGACATCAGGGAACCCGACGGTACTCGCAAGCGTTGCCGCTCGCACATGTTCCGTGACACTTTTGCCGTGGAACTCCTTCTGGCCGGAGTTCCAATTGATCAAGTATCAGTATTGCTCGGACATCGCAGCATCAAAATGACCGAAAGGCATTACCTGCCATGGGTGGAGGCTCGGCAAAAGCAGCTGACAACCAGCGTGCAGCGTGCTTGGTTTCCAGAAGTTCGGCAGAACATCCTCAACCAGCTTCCTTTTTTGAGATCTCCGCGTTAGCTGTTTCTTTGCAAAGCGTTCGTACAAGGACTAATCGCCTTGAAGATCTCGACATTTTCCGTTGGCCGCTTTGCTCCCACGCGACCGGGTTACTTCCGGATCGCTCGTGACTCGGGATCAATCGGAGGTCGATAGTGACATAACCGATTCACGCCCACTTCCCAGAAGAGGACTTCTGGACAACCGTGCTGGGATACGGTCCTGGCCCACAACTTGAGAGTCGCCCGAGACTCGCTGATTGAAGGCTTCGCCGGTGAAATGGCGATCTTACGGCAACAAAACCAGCATTAGTCCCTTCCAGGATGCCATCCTCACAACCTTGTTTGGCCTCGACGAACCTCAGGAGGCTTTTTCAGGCCGTTATTGCCGGTCGTGAAACCCAATAAAGCTGCCAGGCAAACGCTCCCAAACCTAGGCAAACCACTCCCAAGCGGACCAGGCCGCCAAGATACGGAACGAACTCGACGATGGTGAGGATCAGCAGGCCAAGTAGCAGTCCCAGCAGCCAATCGCTCTTACTCGGCGCGGCTTGCTTCAGAAGTATTTGCCCCAGGAATGCTCCAACCCAAACCTTTGCCAGGTAGATCGCAGCCAGATACACCGCGAGCAACATGAGCGAGGCCGGAATGCCAACCAGAGTGATTGCGGTCACGACTATAGCCACGGGCACGCCGGCAAGAACTCCAACTCCAAGCCCGAGGCTGCGCCAGCCTGAGGCCACTGCATGCGTGCTGGCTTGGAAGAAGCCAGGAAACAGAACCAGGCCCAACCATCCCACCAGCATGGCGGCAGCGAGCCAGACAGCTTGGTAGAAGTAGAATCTGGGGCGCGCGAAAGGGCTCTTCCTTACGCGCAACTGGATGTCACGCGTGCCCACAATGGTCGCGCCGTCGGCGATGTGTACTTTTTTCAGGTCGCGCACGCGAGCGCTCAGGTTGCCGCCGATTCGAGAGGTGTTAGTCAGGGTAAGGTTATCCCCGGCGGTGAACAATTCGCGGCCGACGCTGCCGCTCACATCGAGATTGCCTGCGAACATGGTCGCACTGCGATTCACCTCGCCCTCGAGGCTCACGTCGCCGGAGCCGACTACCATACCGCCGCCCACATGACCCCCGTCATTCACACGCAAGGATTGCACCAACGCATACATGTTGTGGCGCAATTGCCCGTCCAAGTCGAGCGAATGCGAAAAGTCGTAGATGTTGCCTTCCACCGTTCCACTCACCACAGTTCTCTTGGTAAAACTCACCAAGTCGCCCTTAACCGTGCCGCGCACTTCAAGAGATCCGCCAAAAGCCAGCAAGTCCCCATTCACGACGCCATCGACGCGCATGATATTGCCGGAGGCCAAAAGGGTGTCGTCTATAGTTTCGTTCGCCGCTACCGTGACGAGTTCACTGTGTCGCCGCTCCAGGGCAAAGCCAGGCAACGACAACGCCAGCAGCACGATCAGCAGGCGCGGACCAGGTTGGTGTAGCCACCATCGGCGCCCCAGCAGCAATGAGCCGCCCACCAACAACAACAACAAAAACCTCTCGCCGACGACAGCAGCATAATCACCCAGCATGGCGGCACCTCCGTGCGCAAAGTAATAAGAAAGGTTGAAGAACAGGTTGGTGCCGCCGCTTAAGCTGAAGGGGTTTAACCACTGCAGCGCTTGCGGAATGCTCACCTTGTCGATCCAAACGGCAACCTTCGAACCTAGTGCCAGCAGCGCGGCTACGATCGCGACGTCACGCAACGACAAAGACCACCGCAAACCGGGGGAGATTGCCGGGCTGGCTGATTCTTCCGGAAGCTCTTGCAGGCTTTCGCTCAGAACACGGTTCTCAGCGCGCAATGCGTCCAACAATTGCGCGCAACGCCGGCAGGTGGCGAGATGGTCGCGCAAACGCTGCGCCTCCTCTACCTCCAGTTCACCGTCCACGAAGAGAGAGATGATCTGTTCCGAATAACATTCCATGATCACTTGCTCCTGCGGCCCAGTTTCCGGCGCAGCTCCTGCTTGGCCCGAAATATCAACCCGGCCACGTAGTTCTTATGCAGGCCCAACTGCTGTGCGATTTCGTCATAGCTCAATTCGCCGTAATAGCGCAGGACCAGCGGCACGCGATAGTTTTCCGGCAGGCGAGCAATGGCATCCCGCACCTGCGCCCTCTCTTCCGTGCTGAGGACTGCACCCAGCGGCGACGGCTCCGAGGTGGCTGCCTCGATGACCGCGACTCCTTCTTCAACTTCTACAATCTGCTGCAATCCACGCTTCTGGCGCCGCAAAGCGTCAATGCATTGATTGCCGGCCACCCGCAGCAGCCACCTGGGGAACGGTATGGACCCGTTGTAGCTCTCGATTGAGTGCTGCAGTTTGAGGAAGACATCGCTGGTGGCATCTTCTGCGCTCTCCCGTGAGTCCAGCATGTAACGGCACAAGCCGAACACGCGGCGGACATAAAGGCGATAGAGCTCCCCCAGCGCCTCGGCATCATGGCCTTGTGCACGCTCTATCACGCTCGCCAGCTCCGGCCCCTCCATTTGCGTGGCTTTGCCCTCGCGCGGCCGCGATCCTTTCGCATTCTTTCTCTTGGCGTCCATAAAGCAGTACGCTGCAGATCGAACAAACTTACACAGATTTTGAGATGAGGGGAACGCAAGTCTGAACGCTCACTACAGTTCTTGCAAGATTCGAGTTGCCCACAAGAGTCAGCGGGAAAAGGCTGCGAAATGCATATCTTTCCGGGCCATGTTTCGGCGATAGCTGTCGCAAAACAGGCGATACACCACTGAGGTCTTGTGTGCTCCGATGCAGACTGGTCAAGGATGAGCTGAATCCCGAGTGGTCGGCCACGGAAAGTGATCTGATGCCGGCGTACCGCGATTAGTAATGGAAGTCGGCAACCCTTACGTTGGGATCATTTCAGGTTTGCCTGTCATCCAGGAGCAATACGGGAATCATGTTCTACGGGCCGACTTATTGTCACCGGTTTTACTCGATATCGACTCGCTGGTCGGCTCCTTCTTTATTGTTCGCGCAGCGCGACGAGAGGTTGAATTCCAGCAGCGCGGCGAGCATGGCCGATCATAGCGATAAGCGCCGAGAAGGTCAGCGAAGCGCAGACCAATCCGTACGACACAGGACTTGTTGGGCTCAGCGGCAACGGCGCGCGAGCAAGAGTGCTGACTAGAGCAAGCGAGAAGAGAAGCGCGAATATTATGCCCACTAATGTTCCTGCGATCACCGGACGCACGCCCGAAGCAAACACCAGTCTCATAAGCTCGCGCGGAGTGGCGCCGAGAGCCGCGCGAATGCCGAACTCGCGCGTCCTCCTGCTTACCGAATACCCGACCGCTCCGTAGATTCCGAGCAACGCCAGGAACGCAGCTACACCAGCAACAAACAACAGCATCTTGCCTATCATCCATCCTGCCTCGGCGTTGTCGTCCATTTGTGCGCGAAGAGTGGCGGAAAGCACCAGCACCCGCGGATCGAGATCGCGCGTAACGCGTTTCACAGCTGCGGCGATGGAAGCAGCATCGCCGTGAAAGCGAACCAGAACCAGATCGCCGCGTACGGGAGCCCTGCGCAGCATATACAGACACGGACCATCGGGCTCGCGCGTGTATCCGGTATAGGTGTCGCGAACAACGCCAATCACGCGCAGACGCTTACCGTCAGCGGCGACTACTTCCCCGCCGATCGGATCCTGTCCGGGCCAAAACGTCGCGGCGAACGATTGGGAGATCATGACCGCATTTTCGTCCGATGGCATGTTGCGGAATACCTCACCGTGTAAAAGCGAAATGCCGAGTGCGCCAAAATAATTCTGCGAAACGGATCTCAAGGTTGCGGTGTGCGTCTCTCCGGACGCCTGCGTTGTTAGACGAAACTCGGCCCCGAGGCCTGCTCCTCGTTCGACGTCTCCCGTCAGGGGAGATATGCTGCTGCTAGCAACGGCATCGACCAACGGCGTGCCCGCGAGACGCTCCCGAAAGCTTCGGTAGAACTCTTCCGTGTCAGCCGGATGGTAGCGTTCGTCGTCAAGCTCGAAGGGAACTGCGAGCACGTGCCGCGTTTCAAAACCCGGCTCCGCGTTGAAGATGGAGAGCACGGCCCGGGAAAACATTACCGATGTAACCATTAGCACCACGCTGAAGCAAACCTGCGCGATCACCAGCAAATCCTGAAGCTTCCAGCGCATGCGTGCCCAGGCGGCCACGGAGAGTTCCTGTCCCTTGAGCGAAATCCATACATCCTGTCTGAGGCATTCGGCGGCGGGCGCTATCCCAGCGAAAACAGCAGCGGCCAGGGTGACTGCTGCGAGATAGCCGAAAATATGCCAATCGAGTGTGAACCGATAGTGAGGCATCCCTGGAACGAGCTTTTGAAAGGCCTTGGGGATTTGTAGGGCTAGATAGACGCCCAGCGCTCCGGCTACCACCGCCAGCAACAGATTTTCGCAAAGAAGCTGCCGCAACACGCGCCGTCGCGCCGCGCCCAGGGAGATGCGCACGGCGATCTCCTGCCGCCGAGCCACGGCTCGGGACAGCAGCAAAACCGCGCTACTGGCGCAGCTTACCAGCAGCAGCAGCGCGGCCCCAGTGGCTATCAGCAACAGTATCCAAAAGGAGTTTGCGCGCACGTTGGGATCTTCAATCAGGGCTCCGCTAGTGACGAGCACGCGCTGTTTCAAATCGGGATCGGACGCCGCAACCCTTCCCGTGATCACGTTCGCTTCCGCCGCAAGTTCCCCGCGCGTGCGGCCGGGACGCAGCCTGCCTTCCAGCCACAATGCGGGTGTTCGTTCGGCGCGAAAGATGTCCTCGTGGCCAGTGAGCCGATGCTGCATGGTGTACGGCACCCAGATTCCAGGACCGCGGAGCCTACCGGCAAAATCCCACGGAATAATGCCGATTACGGTGAAGGGCTGACGATTCAGCAGGATCACTTTGCCAAGAATGTGCGGATCGGCAGCAAAGCGGCTGCGCCACGCCTCTTCGGCCAACACAACGACAGGTTGCTCTGAGCCCGGCGCACATTCATCGATGCGGAACAAGCGTCCGAGGCTCGGCCGAGCTAAGCCGTAAACGGAGAAGAAGTTACAGGAAA
>JBJMGD010000015.1:0-66695 GCA_045808065.1 Terriglobales bacterium
GCTTAGTCTCAGTTTCTTCGGTGCCGGAGCCAATGAGGCCGATTCCACAATTTCTGTGGCATTGATGGATCTTGGGGAAGTTCAGCGTGGCACTCTGCTAGGGCCTAATCAAATACGTAATGGAAGGAGTGGCTGGCTAGGCGGATTGGCTGCGAGCGATTCGGCTTTACAAGCCGCAGGTAAACTCGTTCCCACAGCCAATCAAGAATTTGGGGTGATGCCAGTTACGCTGGAAGGAATGATTATTGAGACGGACAAGGGGAGCAAGGCGTTGAGATTCATTGCGGATGTACTTAGCTCGACGCAGAGCGATACGGCGAAAGCAATTTCCAGCGCTGTACTCCCTTCTGAGCGGGAAAAAAGCGCGCAAGAGCATACTGATGCTCTAGAAAAGCAGCGCGAAGACGAGGAGGATGCTTATGCGAAATACCTTGGCGCATTGGACGATCTGGCGCAGCTTTCTCCCGGCACTGCAGCCACTACGCATGATGTTAAACAATTCAATGTGAACACTACGAAGCGAATCTGGTGCACAAAATATACCGGGCTTCAGAACCTTGGTATTGCGCCAACAGGACGACCGGCTTGTCCATAAGGTATGGACTGCTGTTCAATGTAACGCCATTAACGGAGTAAGGGGTGTGCAGAGTTGGCCGCGAGCAGCAGGCTTTTCTCACGCGAGCAGCTTGCATTTGCGAGTCAGAGAGGCTCATAGCACGGAGACGACTCAACCGGCCATGGTCTAAAATAGCGATGGTAGTAAGAGCTTAGGGGTGTACCGTGTGCGCTATGATGGGCCTCTTCATCTTGGCTTTTCTTCTTCCGAATCAGTTCGGGTGCTGCGAACCGCAGCCCTCTCTCACTTCGCAGCCCTCTCTTACTTCGAAAGATCGCGCGAGATTGCAAAGATACCCAAAGCAATGGGATGTCGCTATCCCCAAAGGGACGAGGCTGGACTCCTTGGTTAAGCAGCTCGAAACCCAAGCCGATACTTTGCCACCGAAAGACCTGGAAGACTCATCGCGCCTGCCTGCTTGGTTTCGCATTTACATGCGCCGATTATATCCGGATTTGCCGACGGCCGGAGCATACCAGTACCCGAGAACATCTAATCGCATCTTGCAGCGACTCCTGGACCATCCCAACGACGCCACTCTTGGTTCACAGCATTGAGGATTTCACGATTCTTTGCTCGATTACCGCGCGGTGTCGCCGCGGATTAGCAGCAGTTACCGTAAACCCCGAATTCCACAAGCCGAAGCCGTCCAAAGCGTGCTCCAAACAAATCTAATAGAGCCGTCACTCCAAATAATCTTCCTTTGCAACAAACCTATTCGAGTGAACTTTCACCATTTCGATCGAAAATTTAGTATCTGCGACACCCAGTCTTGTTACTGCCTTGCCTTGACGAATTGAACGCATTCCTGGCTGCGAATCATTCAATTGGCTGCCGTTGATCAACTATAGTATCGTCAGTATCGTCGGCAAGTTTCCGTGAGAGCTTGTACACGCGTGGGCGCAGGTTTTACTTCCTTAAGGCGCATCTTTTCCGAGCTCGCGCTGTCGCTTCATGTACGTGCATCTCTCGGCGCTCCCGGTTGCACTGCGCGAATCGCAGCGTTAATCTGCGAAGCATGCTCAGTTTCCACCTTGGGCGACACGGAGGCATGTCTACGGAAAATGGATTCAGATTTCGGCGGATCGAGTGAGGGTCCGCGCAAGTGCACTGAATGTGATCGACTTCGCCATACATGTGATCTTCGGCTTTCGGCTGACCTTGAGAGGTCGCGATTGTTGCCGGCCTATTACTGTTGCGGATGCAGTCGAATCGTGAGGGCATTCTCCTGGTATGGTCGGTACGCGATCGTAGACAAATGGAATGTCACTTTGACGGAGCGCGTTCACAATTGCTTTCTGGGTGTCTGAGAGATTGCCGGGATCTTTGACAGCTATATGGATGCCTTTACGATCTGAAGGCCTACTGCTGGCGTCCATCCATCCTTTCTGGTATTCAACGGTCCAGCCCAATGGTTGCAGTACGCTGACGAAATCGCTGGCCGAATCCGTACCGTTCTTGGCGTCTGAATCCATCCAAATTGCGACGTGACCCGCAGTTTGACCGAAAAGTGAGTCGCGCAGTTTCACCTTTTGAGCCTCGGTCAACCTAAGCGATAGGTCGGCATTTCTTAGAGCCTGAATGATTTCATCTTCCAGAATTCGTTCACGACGACTCAGCAGGAACTCAGCAGCATCTGGGATTAAGTACAACGCAAAGGCCCACGCTCCCAGTATTTCCCATCGGCGCTTTCGAACTTCGTGACGTGAACAGAGAATAGCCAGTTCGGCGACGGCTAAGATTGCTAAAAGAAACCAACCAACACCCCGGCAGAGATTGATCCATCGCGTTATTGACGCCAGATGGTTCTCCATTCCCACCAAATTTATACGCCCATCGCGTTCAGAATCGGGAGAGAACTTTCCATCACACCACAGAGGAGGCAGCGGTTCTTACGTGCTCCTCGCATGGGAATCAGCGGTTGTTTGGTCATAGTTATCGAGCAACGGGATAGAGCTGAGTTTGGCTCTGCCGCTGCTGTGCTCACACTTGTCATGGAAAAAGATTCCTTGGCTTTCCAAAAGGTACTTCCAGCGCCGCTGATTGCGGGTAACGCGCCACGCGCTCGCTCGGGCTAGATCCTTGACGGAAATAAATGGTTGATGGTTGATGGTTGATAGTGGCCAAATCCATCAAAAAGCTCGCCGATCTTATTCCAGACGACAAGAACGCCAACCGCGGCACTGAACGCGGCGCTGCCCTGCTTGAGAACTCCCTGCGAGACTACGGCGCTGGGCGCTCGATCCTGCTGGACAAGCGCGGAAAGATCATCGCCGGCAACAAGACCGTAGAGCAGGCCGGAAGTATCGGGCTGGATGACGTCATCGTCGTGCAAACGGATGGCACAAAGTTGGTCGCGGTTCAGCGGATGGACCTCGATCTAGACAAGGACAGCCGGGCGAAGGCGTTGGCCATCGCCGATAACCGGGTCGGGCAGGTGAGCCTCGAATGGGATCCGAAAGTCCTGGCCGAGCTGGGCGAAGAGATCGACTTGGGCAAGTTCTGGAGCGATGAAGAACTCAATACCCTGCTATCTCGGATGGGCTCAGATACCGCCGAGGCGCCCGAAGCACAAATTGAGCGGGCAGACGAACTTCGCGACCTGTGGCAGACGGTAAAGGGCCAGCTTTGGCAGATCCCGGCAGCAAAGGCTTCACGTGGCGTTCACCGACTTTTGTGCGGGGATAGTACCAGTCGCGCGAATGTCTCGCGGCTTATGGGCGACGTTCGGGCACAAATGGCCTTCACCGACCCACCTTGGAATGTGGCAATCGGGCAAGATTCAAATCCCCGGCACCGCCAGCGGGAAGGTCTGAAGAACAACCTTTCTAGCGACAACTTCTGTCAGTTTCTCGAAGGTTTCTCGGCCTTCCTCCCCGAGCTGGTGGACGGCGACATCTACGTCGTGATGTCCAGTAGCCAGTGGCCAACTATCGACGCCGTACTCCGTAACTGCGGCCTGCATTGGTCGGGCACGCTCATCTGGGTGAAGGATTCCTTTGTGCTGGGCCGAAGCAACTATCACCGTCGCTTCGAACCGATCTGGTATTGCTGGAATGCCAAAGGCAAGAGTTCATTTTGCGAAGCGCGTGATCTGGACGACGTGTGGGAAATCGCGCGACCAAAGGTGTCCGAAGAACACCCGACCATGAAGCCACTCGAGCTTCCCGCCCGCGCTATACAAAACAGCAGCGCGATTGGCGAGGTCGTGTACGAGCCATTCTCCGGCAGCGGGTCAACGATGTGTGCGGCCGAAAGCATGGGCCGACTCTGTTACGGGATCGACATCGAGCCGAAGTACGTCGCTGTCGCTCTTCAGAGAATGCAAGACATGGGACTTGAACCGCGACTGGTGAGCTAAGGATGCTCAGTCAGAGGGCGTATGCGAAGCGGAAGGGCGTCAGTCCGCAGTACATCAACAAGCTGGTCTTACAGGGCAAGATCCCGACGATCAATGGGCAAATTGATCCTGGGAAAGCAGATGCTGCGCTAGAAAACAATCGAGACCCCGCTCACCAAGGCCATCGCAAAGAGGTGCCTCGGGCCGCAGAGCCGCGCGTCTCCATACCTCGCGAGCAAAGCCGTGGATCGCTGAACTTCCTTGAGGCGCGCACCATCCGCGAGCAGATCAAAGCCAAGCTGGACAAGCTCGAATATGACCGCCGTACCGGGAAGCTGGTCGAATCGGAGAAGGTCAAAGAGGTTGCAGAAAACGCATTCAAGAACGTGCGCGATCGACTGCTGATTCTTCCTCGCACTCTTTCTGCCGTCCTGGCCGGGACTTCTAAGGCCTCGGAAGCTGAACAGATACTCACCGATGCGATCTTCAATGCGCTGGAAGGACTATCGACGGACGTGTTCGTGGGAGGTGAGATTGACGCCGAATCACGAAAGTAAGATCTTCGAACGCGCCGCCCGGGCCTTGCGACCGCCTCCGCGCTGGAGCGTGAGTCAATGGGCCGACCAATCGCCTCGGTATCTGTCGCCCGAATCAAGTGCCGAGCCGGGGCCCTGGAGTACAGCGCGTGCTCCCTTCCAGCGCGACATCATGGACGCCATCAACGATCCCACGATTGAGACGGTGGTGATCATGTCCAGCGCTCAGATCGGCAAGACCGAAATCATCAACAACCTCCTGGGTTACTTCATCGATCAGGATCCAAGTCCCGTTCTCGTCGTGATGCCCACTCTGGAAATTGCGCATGCCTGGTCAAAGGACCGGCTGTCTCCGATGCTCAGAGACACTCCCTGTCTCCGCGGTCGGGTGAAAGAGGCGAAGGCCAAGGTTTCAAACAACACGATGTTGCATAAGAAATTCCCCGGTGGGCACCTGACGATTGCCGGCGCAAATTCTCCATCGTCATTAGCAAGCCGTCCGATCCGAATCGT
Source organism: Terriglobales bacterium (assembly GCA_045808065.1). Taxonomy (GTDB): domain Bacteria; phylum Acidobacteriota; class Terriglobia; order Terriglobales; family Acidobacteriaceae; genus Gp1-AA112. Next base: position 5,006 of record JBJMGD010000015.1, read on the forward strand.
CTGCTGCGATGAGGTCGACAAATATCCACCCTCTGCTGGTGCCGAGGGCGATCCTGTGAATCTGGCTTTCAAGCGAACCACGACCTTCTGGAATCGGCGCCACATCATGGTGTCGACACCGACGATCAAAGGCGCGAGTCGCATTGAGTCAGCTTACGAATCGAGCGATCAACGGCACTTCAATGTTCCCTGCCCGCACTGCAACTCCGTTCAAGTTCTCAAATGGAGAAATGTCACTTGGCCGACAGGACATCCGGAAGAAGCCATCTATGCGTGCGAGCACTGCGGAGTTGAATTGACCGATGCTGACAAACCCGAAATGCTGCGCCGCGGTGTGTGGGTAGCCGAGAAGCCCGGATCTTCCACTGCGGGATTTCACGTCAATGAGCTCTACTCGCCGTGGGTGACGTGGCCGCAGATGGCTAAAGCTTTTTTAGAGGCGAAGAAGCTGCCGGAAACGCTGAAAACGTGGATTAACACCAGCTTAGGCGAGACTTGGGAGCAGGAAGGCGAATCGGTAGACGACGGAACATTGTTCGGCCGGCGCGAAGAATACGCTGCTCAAGTTCCGCAGAATGCGATCGTACTCACCGCGGGAATCGACGTTCAGGAAGACCGACTCGAGGTGGAAGTCGTCGCCTGGGGGATTTCAGAAGAGTGCTGGTCCGTTGACTATCACACCTTCCGCGGCAATCCTGCTATGCCGGATGTGTGGAGCGAGCTCGATGAATACTTGAGCCGCACATTCGAACACGAGTCAGGCGTCGGGCTGAGAATTGCGTGTGCCTTGGTCGACTCCGGCGGCCACCACACCAAGCAGGTTTACGCCTTCTGTCGGCGGAGGCAGACTCGCAGAATCTATGCGTGTAAAGGTTTCGCGGGTGCAGGAAAGCCGCTCGCTGGACGTCCGACGAAAGGAAATCAGATTGGTGCGCTGCTGTTTCCTGTGGGCGTCGACACTGCAAAGGAACTGATCTACTCGCGCCTGCGTTTGACAGAATTCGGCCCTGGCTTCTGCCACTTCCCAGAAAAGCACGAGTATGACCGCGAGTACTTCAGCCAGTTGACGGCGGAAAAGCTGAAAACAAAGTACAAGAATGGATTCCCTACGAAGTATTGGGAAAAGACGAGACCACGCAATGAAGCCCTTGATTGCCGGGTCTATGCCATGGCGGCGCTTGATGCTCTCAAACCAAATCTTCCGAAAATTGCCGAGTCTCTGGCCGCGCGCGCCAATGACTTGCACAAAAAGCCTGAGCCGCTAGTCGAAAAGCTGAGCCCACTTCCACCCCAGGCTAGACCGACCGTTACTCTTCCGCGCCGTCAGAATTGGGTGAACTCATGGCGCTGGTGAAGCCTAAGTCAAGGTTCCCTACTCTCGCGCTTGTCGGCTCTGGCGGAAAGGCGAATCTACCACGTGTCGGGCACCGGAAGCATGTTGCTGACAAGCTGCTTCCACAGCTCGGCTTGAGCAGAATCAACCGGCTTCGCATGGAAGCGTTCACAAAGGAAGTAGCTTTGCGGCAATCTAGGATTTCTTGTGCTTTGTCAGGGGATACCACTGTGCTGATTTATTTATCGACTTGCAGTTGTCGCACACTGGAAATCGATCTCCAACCCCAATTTCAATTGTGCTTACTTGTTCTACGTCGTAGGTGTTGCATCGTGCGCACTTATACTTTCCTGTCTCATACTTGGTGCGTGGTTCAACGGTTTCCCCTGGCCCGAATCCCCACGGTCTGCTAGCCGCCTTCAGAAAGCGTTCGGTCAACTCATGTTGAGCCTCGCGGCTCACGCTAGCAACCCGATCCTTAAGGCGAAAATGCTCTTTTCGGACTGACCTGAAATCCGTAAGGTCAATGAATGAGGGCGGAAAATGCTGATGATCTGGCAGCCTATAGAGAGTCGGATGGTTGGGGTTAGCTACAGCCTTCTCGAGCCCTGAGCCCTCGATAGCGTGCATGGGCCAAACCGCCCATACCTCCAGACCCTCAAGATCGCAGGATGGAGTCATCAGCATTGCCCACATTGCCTCGGCTGCCGCCGCAACATATTCGTGAGTGGTATCGAACGCATCTGAAACCGCCTGCTCTCTGACGAGTTGGACTTCGCCAGGATCAAGGTGCTCCAGTTGCAAGTTGCGATGCGGTGAACGGATGAGAATTAGTTCCTCCGTCGCCGGCAAAAGCAGTATGGGGACTCCAGCGCAAATGTCCCCTTGCTGGAGCTGGCTAGGAGGGTCGTTGACGTAGAACTCGTCGGGTGAAAGCACGAGAGCTCGAGACTAGAGTTTACGCTTCGCCCGAAGGATAGAACTGCCGCTAGGATGTTCGCGCGGCCGTAGTTCTTGTGCCCTACCGAGAGTGATTGACTCGGGCTCATCGGGAGCCGCAGAACGCGATCGAACTCGCGCCGAGTCGGGATGCGCTGCGCAAAATGGATTGTCTGGCGTATGCTGCTCAGCCCGCCTGAAAAGCGTATTAAGTGCTCTCTTCATGCCTGTATTCATAGATGAAGCCGACTCTCAGGGGGTTGGAGTATGTTGGCCTTGAAGCTTACCTCTATGGTGCGTAAAGTCAACAGATTTGGCACGATGGCTTTGGTCACTTTCGAGGTTACCAAGGGCCACCGCCTAACGTCAAAAGCTGGGCCCTAGCCAATGAGACGGGTCTCACCGGATCAAAGTTCCGCAAAATTGCCTTGGGGTCACTGAGCAGCACGCCTTCCTACTGTCGCTGCTGCTCGGGTGAGGGGGACGGAGGATGCTTTGTGCGAATGTGCTCGGTCATGATGGAGATGATAGCGCCGTGCGCATCCGAGACTGTGTCATGTTTATGCGGTGTCGCGCGTCTTGTAGGAAGAAGTAACCGACTTTCAAAACGTGCTGTTCAAGTACTAACTTAGCGGTAGTATAGATAAGTCAAGCACGATCACCTTACTATTCGAGCGCTATGATGGTAAGATCCGGGCCCGGATTTATGGCACCCAGGAAGAAGAATCTTCAGAAGAATCGGGCAGCAGTTGAACTCGGGCGCCTTGGCGGCAGGGCACGAGCGTTGGCACTCACCAAAAAGGAGCGATCTGAGCAATCGCGCAAGGCCGGTAAGGCGCGTCTCGAAAAAATCAAACCAGAGAAAAGATCTGAGATTGCGCGGCGAGCCGTCCAGGCTCGGTGGGCGAAGAAGAACGCGATAGGTGAAAAGCACGACTCACCGGCAGCGCCGCAAACGATAGATCGCGAACAGTCGATGTACACACAAACTCTCTTTGGAGAATCCGTGCCCGTCCAGCCGCGTAAACGTAAGTGATAAATCCCTACCCTCCACGAAGCCGCCATCCATGGCGGCTTTTGCTTTGATAAGTCTTCCCATCTATCTCGGCGCTAGGAATGTATCTGCCGGGTACCGAGGAACACAGAGCAGTTATGCAGCTATTGACACGAAAAATAGTTGTCGTGGTAACTCTCGTGAAGTGAAAGCTGCCTTGGAGGTTGATCGATGGACCGATGTTTCTCAATTGATGGGGCTGCAGCTTATCTGGCCGTGAGCCCTTTCATGGTCAAGAAGTTGCTGAAAACGGGGCAACTCGGAAAGAGCAAGGTTGGCCGCCGGACCGTTATTCGAGAGTCGCAATTGCAGCGAGTCATAAAGGACCAGTTCCCAATCGATCACAGCAGTTGAATGCGAAAAGCTACCTCTAATTCCCGGCCAGTCTTACCGACTTTGAAGGGGCGCCAGTCTTCACACAACGTGCGGCGGGCTTTCATCCAGGTCTGGAATGAAAAGCGGCACGCTGGCGCGGCGGCTTCAAAGTATCGAAGGTGACGGGTGTTGATGGCAACCACGAAAACTATCGCGTAAGCGGTAGCGGCAGCTATGACGTTGTTGGGGCTAAAGCCCCCGGTTCTTCGCTGTAGGCAATCAAGGAAGTAACCGATTGTCGAAGCCCGAAGCCCACGCTGTTGCGCGGGATGGCATACCGAGGAACTGCGGATACGTTGGCGAGTGTCGTTAAGCCTAGTTCCGATCGATTGTGACAATCGAGGAACGGAAATTTCGCCAGAACCGAACTACGACAAGTCACACGGTGGCTCCTTTATGCCGGATGCGTCTTGGAGTAGGACCTAGGGCTATGGTCTTACTCCGTCTCCGGTTCACCATAATCCGGATGGCGTTTAGGTGGAAGGCTGGTCGAACAGGATCCTGTTCTGGTTTGTGATTTGACGTGCAGACCAAAAGATGAAAACCCAGTGGGGAAAAATGCCGATTGAAACTCTAGATGGTGCGGAACTGGCAGCGGGCTTGGAACGTCTTGAGAGCTGGATTTGCCAGCAGGCGCCTGACATTTGGAGCACGCCGTAATGTGTGAACCTCTCATCGACGCAACGCGCGCCGCGGCCATTCTCGGCCTTCACCCGAAAACACTGAAGGGATTGGCAGCCTCAGGTCGCATCCCTGGCATGAAAATTGGCAGTGTCTGGAGATTCCGCGAATCGACGTTGGACAACTGGGTAACCTCACAATTAGAGTGCTCGTCGCCACTCGCCGCTGCGAAGAAAGGAGCCGACAGTGAAGCAGCAGCGAGCTAGTTACCAGTGTGGAAGCATTTCGCTGGATCGGCGCCGCGGAATTTGGTACTTCAGGTGGCGAGACAACGGTCTGAGAAGATCGACGCGACTCGGAACACTTTCGGAGATCCCAAACAAGGCGGCGGCGAAGCGAAAGGCTGAAGGAGAAATAAGCCGTATTCGCTCGGAGCAATCAATGCGCGAGCCTGTAACGGTCAATGCGGTTGTGCAGCGATACCTGCAAGAGAAACTTCCAAAGCGGTTCTCGACGCGCTCCGCCTATCAATACAACCTGAGAAATCACGTGATTTCCAAATGGGGAACAGTTGCGATCGCCGATCTAAAGCCGTATGCAGTGGACCTTTGGCTGAAGTCGCTTACCTTGGCGCCGAAGACGAAGGTCCACATTCGAGGGCTGCTCCGGATTCTCCTTGAGAATGCCATGCTCTGGGAATATTTACCGGTTGGCAGAAATCCGATGGAACTCGTGAACATCGAGGGCGCGACGAAGCGAACGGAAGAGCCGACGAATCTGACCGTTGAGCAATTCCACTCGCTCCTTGCGCAAATCTACCGTGAACCCTATCGAACGATGGTTCTTACAGCGATGTGCATCGGGCCGCGATTCTCCGAGCTGATTGCATTGCAGTGGCATGACATCGACTGGAAAAATCTTCGAGTGCTGATACGGCGCAGTGCAGTGCGCAACCGCGTTGACGACGTAAAGACGCGATACTCGGCAAAGCCGCTGCCAATAGATCCCGGCTTGGCTGAGATACTGCTCGCGTGGCGCCGACAATCGCAGTTCGTGGCTAATTCTGATTGGGTCTGGGCAAGTCCTGCGATGGCCGGCGAGAAGCCGTACTTCTACACAACGCTGCTCAAGGTTGTGCAGGATGCGGCCACGAAGGCAGGCCTCGACGGTGTTGGCTGGCACACGTTCCGGCACTCGTATAGGTCCTGGCTGGACGAGACCGGCGCGCCCATCGGAGTGCAACAGAAGCTGATGCGGCATTCCGACATCCGGACAACGATGAACATTTACGGCGACGCCATTCCTGAAACAATGCGCGAGGTGCACAGCAAGGTAGTGAAAATGGCACTCCGCGCGTAAGTGGACCGCCGTTGGACCGCAACGGCATGTAACTTGCTGATTTATTGGGGTGGGTGATGGGAATCGAACCCACAACGTCCGGAGCCACAGTCCGGTGCTCTGCCAGTTGAGCTACACCCACCGTAGAGATTAAGAACTAAGGAGAGGACTTGATTATAGCAGTACGGTGGCTGGACAAGGCTGCGCCTTCGGTTCTAGCGGATCGGGGAAACATCTCATCTGCTGTTTCCCGCGGTTACGGCGACAGCAGTACAGGAGAAGTGCTGATCGTGATTGCGCCTCCGGAGATCGGCTGCGTATTTCCCGCGAGATCTGTGAGGGTCTTCACCTGCCACGTCGTCGGAATGCTGAAGCTTCCACTGGTTTGCGAATTCCAGACTATATATTTCGGCGCGCCGCTCTGGGGAGTCACTGGACACTGCCAGGTTCCATCGGGCGTGTTTGAGCAGGTGATGCCCGAATTGAGCAGCCAGGCCTGTACCTGATTGAATGCAATCGCAGCTGGAGTTGGCGTCTGGAAATCTGGGCCTACGAAGCTGATGTGCACCCAGGGACCCCGGTCGTCCCACGCGAACCACACAATCACGTTAATGCCCTCTGCCGCCTGCAGGATCATGGTGCGTGCGGTGAATGCGGCCTCGTCCTGCTGCGAAGGGAAAGTGCCGAAGGGCCCCCATCCAACTTCGGTATCCCAGATGGATTTCCCGAATTGGTTCGCAATGGCCAGCGTTGGCTCATATACGTCGGCAACAGTGTTTTCGGGTTTCATCTGCGTGTCGTAGAGGTGATAAGCAACCCCGTCGGAAAACTTATCGCCGCCCGCAGTGAAAAACTTCTTCATGTAATCCCGTCCATTTCCGGCAACTAGCGATGGGGATAGCACGGTCGCTGCGGGATCGATCTGCTTAATGGTTTGATAGGCGACCTGGGCGATCTGGACCATCTGATTCACGCTTCCGGTCCAATACCCGTCGAGATCTACTTCGTTCCAGATTTCGTAGGCGAAAATTTTTCCTTTATATCGCGTGACAACTGTCGTCACGTAATCCTGCCAGTCCTGCATGTTGCTCGGCGGAGCGGTCGCTCCGGGCAGGCCTTGCGTGCCAACGTGATTGGGATCGGTGGAAGTCCACTGCGGAGTGTTCCCCAGCACGTAAATCATTTTCACGTTGTGCTGTTGCGCGAGAGCGACGTACTGGTCGAGAAGACTAAAATCGTATGCGCCTCGAGCGGTTTCCACCTGAGGCCAACTTACGCCCGCATCCCATACCCGCCAGTAGCCGAAGGTCACCGATGGCCAATGGTGGATGGCGTCGTGCATATGCATGCCGAAGCGCTGTATGACCTTCACATCGGCGCCTGCGGTGAGAGTGGAAGGCAGAGTTCCGGATATGCCGCGACCACAGCTTGCTGCCGCAAGAACGAGGAGGCTGCCGGCAATGACGCCGAGAGCTCTTGTGAATTTCACATGGAGGGACGACACGGAACGGCTCCCTTCCGAAAGAGAACGCCAACAGAAATTCTGATGTGAGTCGGGTTGTGCTTGTTTTCTGATCAGCTCGCGAAAAAAATTGAGCCTATCGCCGACATGCGCCAGAGTAGATGCTTCTCTCTCTGCGGAGCGGGCGCAGCGCTCTCATTGGCCCCGAATCGAGAGTACGTGTGGCATTCCGTCACGCGGGATGAGCATCTTAAGCCCAAAACGACAATTTATTATTTTTGAAAGAGAGTTGATGATGTCGGGGAGTTCCACTATTCCGGTTGTGGATTCGAGAGAAGCGCCTGAGCCTATCCTGAGTTCGCGCCAGCTTCTCACGCTGGGCATCCTGGTTTTCACAGGCGCGATGATGTTCTTACAATGGCGGTCTTGGCAGAGCTTCGACTGGAGCGCCTTTCTGTCGGAGACGCGGGGTCTTCGGTGGAGTCCTTTAGCCATCGCCGTCGGTCTTTCTCTGCTTACATTCCCTTTACGAGCTTGGCGCTGGCAGATCTTCCTTCGCCCAGTGCGCGATGCCCGAGTTAGCGATGTGCTCTCGCCGACGCTAATCGGCTTTGCCGGCCTGGCCTTGCTGGGCCGTCCGGGAGAATTGGTGCGTCCTTACATGATCGCGCGCCGGACCAACTTGACCATGGCTTCTCAAATGGGAGTATGGATGGTCGAGCGCATCTTCGACATGGGAGCCTTTGCAGTGATGGCGGCCGTAGCGTTCCTCTTCGCGAGCGGTCTTCCCGACCTGCGTCAGTTTCGAGTGGCTGCCTGGATCACGGCTGCCATCATCGTCGCGATGGCCGTTGGCTCGATTCTCATATGCAAATGGCGAAGCTCCATGTTCCGTTTCCTTGATCGCACGGTTGGGTCACGGTATCCGGCTTCGCGAGGTTGCTTGCGAAGGATGGGAGCGTTTGCCGAAGGCCTCAACACAGTCAAAGACACAGCTTCTTTTGTCGAGCTTGCGGTGTTGTCGGTTTTCATTTGGCTTATCACCGCCCTTGCCTACGTCGAGACTCTTCACGCCTACCCTGCCCTTCGATCCTCATCATTCTCAGCCGCCATGCTGCTGATGGGCTTCAGCATGATCGGAGGACTGGTGCAGTTGCCCGCCGTTGGTGGAGGAGCCCAACTGGCAACCATCGTTGCCATGGTGGACATCTTGGGAATTCCGCGGGAACTCGCGGTGAGTGCAGGAATTCTGTTGTGGCTGGTGTCGTTCCATGCCGTCACTCCCATCGGCTTGCTGCTCGCACGCCGAGCGCACGTCTCCTTTAAACCGGCGACTAGCGAGGAGAAAAATGCAAGCAGAGAACGACAAGAACATCGAGCGATTCCAGTGGAGGCGCTTGCCCAGAACCCCTGTTATCAGGAAAGCGGGACAGCCTGAGATCGATAAGACTCTCGACGAGGACCGTATCTATGGAGTAACCATACTCAGCGCGCGACAGGTTACCTACCCAATGTCTCCGACAATACGAAGGAAGCCGAACTGGCACATATGGATGTGATGTGCAACTCGGGATTTTTTTCCAAGCTGCTGCCAACATCTGCGCAGAGTGTCTCATCTGTAAACATGTAACCGCTGCTCAGTTGAAGGCGGATGGGCCCCTATGAAGGTTTGTTTAGTCACAGCGTTTCCCCCTAGCACAGAGAGACTCAACGAGTACGGGTTTCACCTCGCCAAAGAACTGAAGAAGCAAGATCTCATCAGCCTGACGGTGCTCGCGGACCAGATGAGCGAGCCTGCGGAAGAATTACCGGACTTCGAGGTCGATCGTTGCTGGAAGTTCAACTCCGTTGCTATACCATTTGCCCTACTTCGCGCGGCACGCAAGCATAAGCCCGACGTCGTCTGGTTCAACCTGGTTTTTTCCAGTTTCGGCGACAAACCGATTCCAGCATTTCTCGGCATCTGCACGGCTTTTCTGTTGCGGTTGTTCGGTTTCTATACGCACATCACGCTACATCACGTAATGGAGGCGCTGGATCTTTCTCAAGGCACGCGGTTCCCGAGGCTGTATCGGTTCTGCGGTGCGGTCGCGACTAAGCTGATTCTGTTCTCGGGATCGGTGACGGTTTTGTTGCCTTCGTATCGCAAGGTGCTGCTGGAGAATTACGGTGGGCAGTATGTTCATCTCAGGAAGCACGGCATTTTCTCCGCTGCGCCCAAGTTTCCGGACATCAGCAAACGTGGCAATCCCGAGCATCGCATTCTGACCTTCGGCAAATGGGGAACTTACAAACGTCCGGAGATTCTGATCGAAGCGTTTGCGCAGATCGCCGACAAATTCCCGAATGCGAAATTGGTGATCGCCGGCTCCAATCATCCCATGTGCCCGGGATACATCGAATCGCTTCGTGAACGTTGGCGCGAGAGCTCGCGCATCGAGTTCCAGGGATATGTTCCCGAAGACGAAATCGGAAATCTGTTTTCTTCAGCCACCGTTCTCGTCCTTCCTTATACGTCAGCTGGTGGGCCCAGCGGAGTAGCTCATCAGGCCTGCGAGTTTGCAGTACCAATCATCGGCTCAGATATCCCGGATTTCCGTGATATGGCTCAAACGGAAGAGCTGGGCATGTTGTTTTACGAAACCGGTAACCCCGACAGCCTGGCGAAAGTCCTGGCTGATCTACTCGAGGATTCGACTCTGCAGCAGCAGCTGGCAGAGCAAAACTTCTCGGTAGCGGTGCGCATGACTATGGAGAAAGTTGTCGCGCAGTATCTCCAATCATTCGCGAAAGCTCTTGGCTTGAAGCGGCGACATAAATCCTCGAAGCGTTTGCCTGTCCAGACGGTTGATCTCTGGCCAGCTCGATCGCACCGGGCGACAGAAGCGATGGAAACACTTATTCCAAGGTGACCCATGTACTCGCTGACGATCGTCATTCCCGCTTTTAATGAAGAGCGGCGCCTCGACTCAACTCTGAACAAACTGGATGCGTTTCTTAAAGCTGAAGATTGGAACGCGGAAATCATCGTTGTGGACGATGGTTCCACAGACGGTACAGCTCGGCTAGTAACGCGAGAGATGCAGCACAAACCGTACTTGCGTCTGCTGCAGAATCACATCAATCGGGGCAAAGGCTTTAGCCTGCGTCGCGGAGTGGAAGCGGCGCTAGGGGAGATCATCCTCCTGTCCGATGCCGATCTATCCGTCCCAATAAGGGAAGTACACAAGCTTCTCAACGCGATCGAGCAAGGCGCAGATATCGCCATCGGATCGCGGGGAGTGGATGCAGGCGGCGAATGTCTATCAGCTCCGCTCCATCGCCGGGTGTGCAGTGCTGGTTTCAAAATGGTCGTCCGCTCCGTCCTGGGACTCCGGTTTGAAGACACGCAGTGTGGCTTCAAAGCTTTCAAACGCAAAGCGGCGCGACTGATCTTTTCCCGCCAACGCATCGAGCGCTGGGGATTCGATCCTGAAGTGCTGATGCTGGCCGACCGCTTCTGCTTCGTCGTGCGCGAGGTCGGAGTGGAAGCTGTCCACGACGATCGCAGTCGGCTGAACCTGGTGAGCGATTCCTTCCAGATGCTCTGTGAAGTCCTGAAAGTTCGTTATCACCTGCTGTTCGGGATGTACAGCTATCCCACCGCGAGTTATCAGACGGCGGTTCCGACGGCATCCTCTTCCGTGGCAGGCGACGCGTTGGGCGCAGCTTCGGCCACGACGAATTAGTGCAGTTCTGGCGTTTGTGTAGTTTAAAAAGACAAGCAGAAAAAGCAAAACGCCCCACATTGCGTGGGGCGTTCTCGCCTCCGCTGTGCCCCTAAGCTGCGCGAGCTTTGATGTTGATGGTTTTTGCGATTTCGTTCAGGCTTTCGTCAGCTTCCTTCTCTTCGTCCAAGGTCTGCTGCAAAAGGCTGGCAAAGTCATTTTCGCCCAAGAGCTCGGCATAGGTGCGAACCGTGCCGTAGCCGGCGATTTCGTAATGTTCAACCCGCTGCGCTGAACTGATGATCGCGGCGTCGATCACGCTGCCATCTCCTTTGCGTGTCGCCATGTCGTCGCCTTCTTTGATCAATCCCTTCATGCCCTTACAGGTTTCGCCTGTGGCCTTCTCGTTCAACCGCTGAAAGATTGTTTCGAGGCGTCGAATCTGGCCACGTGTGACTTCAAGGTGCTCTTGTAGCGCACTCTTGAGTTCTGCGTGCTGCGCTTTTTCAATTAGTTTGGGCAGAGCGTCGGTAATCTGATTCTCCGCGTCATACAAATCGCGTAACTCGTCGATAAACAAGTCTCTGAGACTCTGCAGATCCATCGAAAACAAAGCCATAAAGATTTCCTCCGTTTCAAATGCAGATGTGTCTCACGGGCAACGGGTGGTCTACGGAGCAGCTGGCGCTCCGGATTCACAAGCTCATGGACGGAAGCTCCGCTCGCACTTGCAAACAAATCCTCGTCTTAAAACCCACGGCTTACGAAAATGAAAGCTGTGTAATGGCGGACTTAGGCTAGACCAGAAGGCAGAACAAGTTCTTAGTCCTCACCTAGGGAAATCTGCGCCAATCTGCGTTTTATCCGCGTGCGCTTTTGCTTTTTCCTGCAAGGAACGGTGGCCGGACAAGAGCAATTTGTTCCTGTGCTAGACTCCAATGTTTACCCCACACTGCAAACGAAACATGCTGGTTTCTAAAGAATATGTGGGCTACTTAGCCCGCCAAGTCACAAAAAAATTGATTGAAGGCGAGTTCATCGCGACCGCCCATCTCAACCCCACGATTGAGCGGGTGAATGCGGCGTTGCTTGAGGAGATCCAGCTCGAAGACCGCATCAACGATGAAGTCCGGCTAATCCTCGAGGCCTATCAGGACGAGATGCGCACCACCGGCGCGAGCTATCAGGAAATGTTCAAGAAGGTCAAGCAGCAGCTCGTGCAGAAATACAAGGCGGTGCTGTGAGGATCTCGCGCGACAAAGTCAATAAGCTTGCCCACACCGTGGCGGACACACTCGCCAATCTCGAAGACGTGGACTTTATCGAAGACCGCAATACCATCCGCACCGAAGCGCGCAAGATTCTTGAGGATCTGCTGAAGGCGGAAGAAAAAATCGACGCCTCTGCCCGCATGAAGATCGAGAGCCAAAAGCGGATTATCATGGAAGGCACCCAGGAATGGGACATCCTCTACCGCAAGTACTACAACGAAGAAGTGAAGAAGCTGGGGATATAAACTTTTCCGCGTAGCTCAATCTTCATTTGCAAGCCGCGTGTTTGTTCGACCACTCCAGCTGCACCTTGTAATTGCCCAACTTCTTGGTCTTCCATGCACAGATATCGCCGATCTCGCCGTGTGTGTCGTCGTACCAACCCTGGCCCGGTACAGGATCCGTGATCGCTTCGCAAAATTCGTGTGAGCTGGTTGAGGTCAAAGCATCGAGCTTGGTCATGCCGCCGAGACATCCTGCGCAATTGGGAAACGGCATTACAGCATAGTAAATCCCTTTGCCAAAAGTGTCGTGATAGCCGCAGAAAGCCTGGCAGGAACGCGACCCACCCTGCACAACTGCAGTTCCCGGCGGCAGATAGATGAAGTAGAGAGTGTTGGCATCGGGCTTGGGAATCGAAGAGTTGCTCTTCATTTGCTTTTGCAATGTTTTCTGGATGGTTGCATCCGTAACAGAATGTGACAGGGCAGGTTGCGTGATCGTAGCCGTGCCAATAAACGAACCATGTCGAATGGCTTTTCCGGGCACGTTGTATTCCGCAAGTTGATCGACCAGCGCACTGCTCACGACGAAGCGAAAGAACTTGTTCATCTGGTTTGCCAAGCCGGAGTTCGGATTGGTGCTCCATGCAGGTCCCCAGAAAATCGTGAAGACCTTTACCGAAACCAGCAGCGGTCCCCCGCGATAAGTGAGCGAGGCGGCCGGAGGGGGCGCAATGCCTGTCGCCGGTCGGTATATTTCGCTCGGCAGATGCAAAGGGACGATGCGAATGGGATCGTTCGCGCGCATTACGTTCTTCGCCGCCTTGTACACGGCTTGTCTCTCGGTAGTTTTCCTTGCAGCGCGTTCATAAGCCACTTCCGCCCATTATCACTATCACGTATCACGGCTGTGGCAGACAAGTGATTTTCAGCAAGGTTTTGTGTGCTTTAGGTCGTCGGGATACTTTGATGAATTCTTTTTGAACTTCTTGTCGATTTCTTTCGAATCCGTTCGTCACATTCATGAGGACGGCATGAAGACTGCAGACTCTTGCACCGCATCGCGCATCGTTGTCGACCGAGAAGAATCTTCCCTATCTGACAACAAGCGAAATACTTCATCCTTTTGGCCGAGGATGTCATCCGATGCTTATCTCCGAAGTGCTTAATGCACGAGATCAGCTAACCAGCTAGCGCGTGCCTCTCGAAGGGCCCGTCCCCTGCATCGTGTTGTGCATCGGCTAGCAGAAAATTATGTGTTCGACTTGCGCCAGACGACCCTTTAGGAGGCATGCTTGGGACGAGTCGCTGGGCGCAAAACCCCAAACTGCTGTTACGGAAGGAATCTATGGCGAAGCGGATGTTTCTCATGCTGGTCGTGGCCGCGGCGGTGATCGCGGGCCTCGGGTATTTCAAGTTGCGGCAGGTTCAGGCAGCGGTAAAGTCGTCAACCTACACTCCGCCTCCGGAGGCGATCACTACCGTCGTCGCTAAACAGGAAACGTGGCCCGCCACAATGAGCGTCGTGGGAACGGTGGCTGCAATTCACGGCGTCACAGTGAGCGCGGATCTTCCCGGCACGGTGGATCAGATCAAGTTCGAATCGGGAACCTCTGTACAGGCGGGAGACGTTCTCGTTGAGCTAGACACTCGCCAAGAGCGCGCGCAATTGTCCTCCACGGAGGCGCAACGCGAACTCGCCAAGGTGAATTACGCCCGCACCGAGAGACTGGTAAAGGAAGGCGTGATTTCGCGCATGGACTACGACAAGGCTTTGGCCGACCAGAAGCAGACCGAAGCTAATTCAGCCGAAATCAAAGCCGCCATCGATCGTAAAACCATTCGTGCGCCATTTTCGGGAGTGCTGGGAATCCGGCAGGTCAATTTGGGACAGTACCTCGCAGCAGGCAATCCGATCGTGTCGCTGCAATCGCTGAATCCCATCTACGTGAACTTCAGTGTTCCTCAACAGGTGATGGGCCACGTGCGGATCGGCCAGAGCGTTCGCATCGCGCCGGATGACTTGGCCGGCGTTACCTTCAACGGCCGCGTGAACGCCCTTGATTCGGTTGTCGACCAGACGACGCGCAACGTTCAGATTCAAGCTACGCTAGCGAATCCTCAAGGCAAGCTGCATCCGGGAATGTTCGCGCAGGTCGAAGTTGGTGTGGGAGCGAGCCAGAGTGTGTTTCCACTGCCTGCATCGGCCATAAGCTACGCGCCTTTTGGCGATTCGGTTTATATCGTTAGCGATATGAAAGCCCCTACTGGACAGAGCTACCGCGGAGTGCGGCAGCAGTTCGTAAAAGTCCAAGGCGCACACGGTGATCAGGTTGGCGTTGTCTCTGGGCTGCACACCGGCGACGAAGTTGTGACGTCTGGCGTGTTCAAGTTGCGCAACGGGGCTGCGGTCGCGGTGAATAACAAGATTCAGCCAGGAAACAATCCGGCTCCAAAGCCTGAGGACAACTAAGTGAAGATCACGGATCTGTTTATTCGACGGCCGGTTCTGGCCATCTGTGTCAGTTTGGTAATCCTCATCGCGGGATTGCAATCCATCCGCTCACTGAGTGTGCGCCAATATCCGCGCAGTGATATCGCGGTGGTGCAGGTCTCCACGGTGTACGTCGGAGCGAATGCTGATCTGGTCCGCGGTTTCATCACCACTCCGCTCGAACGGGTGATCGCTAGCGCCGATGGCATCGACTACATGGAGTCGTCGAGCACTCAGGGCATGAGTACCATCACCGTGCACCTGAAGCTCAACTACGATACCAACGCCGCACTCACACAGATACAGGCAAAAGTGGCGCAGGTCCGTAACGATCTGCCGCCAGAAGCTGAAGCGCCCATCATAGATCTGCAAACCGCCGATCAGCAGTTTGCTGCGATGTATCTCGGCTTCTCCTCGTCCGATCTCGACCAGAATCAGATCACCGACTATCTCACGCGCGTGGTCCAGCCTAAGTTGAGCGCGATTAACGGCGTGCAGCGCGCCGACATCCTCGGCAAACGAACCTTTGCGATGCGCGTCTGGCTCAAGCCGGAGAAGATGGCTGCTCTGGGCATCACGCCTTCCGCCGTGCATGATGCCTTGGCCAACAACAACTATCTTTCCGCACTCGGCAAGACCAAAGGCTCCATGGTTTCAGTCAACCTGATCGCCAACACCGATCTGCGAACAGCCGAAGAGTTTCGACAGCTCGTCGTCAAGCAGGACAAGGGCACGATCGTCCGCCTTGGCGAAATCGCCGACGTTGTGCTTGGCGCCGAGACCTACGACGAAGATGTGCGTTTCAACGGAGAGTCTGCCACCTTTATGGGCGTTTGGGTGCTCCCGACCGCAAACTCGCTGGATGTAATCAAGCAGGTCCGTGATGCCATTCCAGGAATTCGTGCCCAGCTACCGGTAGGGATGAAGGTCGGAATTCCTTACGATTCGACGGCATATATTCAGGACGCCATCAAGGAAGTTTTGAGCACGCTCTCGGAGACGCTGCTCATCGTGGTCATCGTCATCTTCCTGTTCCTGGGCTCCTTCCGGTCTGTGCTCATACCGGTGGTCGCGATTCCGATCTCGCTGATCGGTGCCGTGTTCATCATGTTGGTGGCGGGCTTCACCATCAATCTTCTGACTCTGCTGGCAATCGTGCTGTCCGTTGGCTTGGTCGTCGACGACGCGATTGTCATGGTCGAGAACGTCGAGCGCCATCTGCACGAGGGCAAGACTCCGTATCGCGCTGCCATCGACGCAGCCCGTGAGTTGGTTGGCCCGATTATCGCGATGACCATCACCTTGGCCGCTGTGTACGCTCCCATCGGCATCCAGGGCGGTCTGACTGGCGCTTTGTTCCGCGAATTTGCGTTCACGCTAGCCGGCGCAGTTATCGTTTCCGGAATTGTCGCTTTGACGCTGTCCCCCATGATGGGTTCGAAGCTGCTCCGCGCCGGTGCCAGTGAGCGCGGGTTCGCCGGCTTCGTGAATCGGCGGTTCGAGAGCGTCCGCCATCGGTATTCGCGGACTCTGGCTCGCACGCTGAAATACCGCCCGGTAGTTTTCGGTGTGTGGGTTATCGTGGCGCTGCTGATGGTGCCGTTCTATATTTTCTCGCAGCGCGAATTGGCGCCGGCTGAGGATCAGGGTGTCGTCTTCGGAGTTGTGCAGGCCTCGCCCAACGCAACTCTCGACCAGACGAAGCTGTTCGCGTCGCAGATCTATGACGTCTATCACGCGTTTCCCGAGAGTGAGAGCATCTTCCAGATTACTGATCCTAATGGCGGCTTTGGCGGCATGGTTACCAAGCCATGGAGCCAGCGCACTAAGACGGCGCAGCAACTGCTGATTCAATCCACCGGCCCGCTTTCAAAGATCGCTGGCGTCCGAGTCATTCCACTTACGCCTCCGGCACTACCGGGCGGCGGGAACTTCCCTGTGGACTTCGTGATCGCATCGTCTGCGGAGCCGCAGCAACTCGCGCAGTTCGCCAACGAACTCGTGAAGCGCGCGTTCATGAGCGGCATGTTCATCTACGCCGATTCCGATCTGAAGTTCGACCAGCCTCAGGCCGAAGTAGTCTTCGATCGCGACAAGCTCCGCTCGCAGGGCGTCGATCTGAGTCAGGCAGGCAAGGATCTTTCGACGCTGCTCGGCGGAAATTACGTAAACCGCTTCAGCATTCAGGGGCAGAGCTACAAAGTGATTCCGCAGGTCAAACGCGTGGAGCGTTTGACTCCGGAGCAGCTTAGCCAGATTTACGTGAAGGGATCGAACGATCAACTTGTGCCGCTTTCAACATTCGCAAGCTTGAAGACCACTACTGAGCCGCGGCAACTCAATAAATTCCAGCAGCTCAATGCGGTGCGCATTCAAGGTGTAATTCCGCCACCGGTGCCCCTCGATCAGGCGTTGCGATTCCTAGAAAACGAATCTAAGAAGATTCTTCCGCAAGGCTTTACCACCGACTATGCTGGCGAGTCGCGTCAATTGCGGGTGGAAGGCAGCAAATTTCTGGGTACCTTCCTGCTCTCGGCCATCCTCATTTATCTAGTACTGGCAGCGCAATTCGAGAGCTTCCGCGATCCGTTCATCGTGCTCGCGGGCTCGGTTCCACTGGCGATCTCCGGGGCGCTGCTGTTCTCGTTCCTGGGATTCACAAGCTTGAATATCTATAGCCAGGTTGGGCTCATTACGCTGGTTGGTCTGGTCTCGAAAAACGGAATTCTGATCGTAGAATTTGCCAACCATCTTCAGGAGACTGGGCGAGACAAACTGGCTGCGGTGATCGAAGCAGCCACGACGCGTCTGCGTCCGATCTTGATGACCACGGCTGCGACTGTGGTCGGGCACTTTCCACTCGTCCTTGCAAAAGGTCCAGGGGCGGGAGCTCGGAACAGCATCGGCATCATGTTGGTGAGCGGCATGATCATCGGCACCGTGTTTACGCTGTTTGTTGTGCCATCCATTTACATGCTGGTGGCACGCAAACATACGGCACTTGAGCTGGATGAAGCCGAACCAGAGACTAAAACCGGACTACAGGGCGAGATTCCCGAATTGGCAGAGGCCATTTCCTAAACGGCCTCCGCCCCTAATGCGGGTTGCGATGTTGCGAATCGCAATCCGCTATTTTATTTTTAAAAAGCGCAGCATCTCATTGCTAGACTAGTAATTACAGGTATGAACGACAGCACAATGGCGAAATCAACCTCGGCCGCGCTTTCCGACAAGGAAGTCTGGGCGGCGATTCGATACCTCGAGCCGACGGATCGACGCGGCATAGCCGATCTGCTCGCCACGATGGTTCTGTGCTGGATGATCCTTCTTTTCTCCACGCTCTATATCGTGCTTCATGTGCGTCCCTAGCTGCTGGAGCATTTGAAGAACTGCCGATTGTGCGCGTAGAAACCTAGGCGCTGTCCTCCCTGTGTCGGAGCTGGCGGTTGGTCGTATAGACACATCAGGGCCACGTGCTGCAAGCCGCGACGGAGTATGCTGCCTTTCTACCACTCTCGGTTCCTTTCCTTGGAATGTTAACTCGACCGCAAAGCAATAATAGGGCCTGCGGAACTACAGGGCCTAGCCGACTGGCACAATCTTGTACGCAATGGGGAGCCTCCACATGTTTACGTCCAAGCCAATTGGATTTGTCAGTAGTCCATACACTCGAACGAGCGAAGTTCCCAAAGGACTTGGCGCGAAACACGACGCTCCGGGTGTGCTCAAGATTCTGTCTGAATTTGAGCCGGGGCTCACCGACATTGAGGGTTTCTCACATTTGATTGTCATTTGGGAGTTCGATCGCACGAGCGGCTTTGAATTGCTGGGCATGCCACCCTCGGACAATCGGCCCCATGGCGTGTTCGCGACTCGATCTCCCCGACGTCCGAATCCCATCGGTCTCACAGTCGTCGAGCTTCGTCGCCGCGTAGGCACCGACTTGCATGTTGGCGGCGTTGATATGCTCGATGGAACGCCTATTCTCGATCTCAAACCTTACCTGTCTAGCATTCCGTCTGAACGGCTCCGCCGTGGGTGGCTGGCCGAAGCTGAGGAACGACAAAAAGGATGACGTGATCGACATCATTGCGTCTGCGTGCCTACCGATCGAGAGGCGCAGCTAACGGTTGCAATCCAAGCTCGGTTCTGAAAGACTGGCGCGCTCCCAAAAGTTACTGAATCACCTGCTCAAAATGAATCGAAGAAAATTCCTACAAACTGGATCGGCTGCGCTTGCCGGCCTGTCCCTGCTGCCGGAGGAGCTCTCCTTTGCCGCTCCGAACGGCTTTTCGTCCGGGCGGCTGGTGTTCCCGCTCAACCGCAACTGGCGCTTCAGCGCACAGCGAGCGCAGAACGATACTGCACCCAGCTTCGATGACTCCACGTTTGAGCAAGTCACGATTCCGCACACGAACAAGAAGCTGCCGTGGCATGGATTCGATGAGAAGTCTTACGAGTTTGTTTCCATCTATCGGCGAAAATTCCGCCTGCCGTCCGAAGCGCGTGGACGCCACGTCTTCATCGATTTTGACGGCGCGATGACAGCTTCGACAGTATGGATCAACGGTCAGCGCTTAGGCGAATACAAAGGCGGGTACACGCCGTTTTCATTCGATTTGACGCCCCAGATAAACTGGAACGGTGACAACCTGCTCGCGGTGGAACTGAATTCCACGGAGCGGCCGGATATTCCTCCATTCGGCGGCCAGATTGACTATCTCACGTTCGGCGGTATTTACCGCGAAGTGCGGCTCCGGCTGGTGCAACCCACCTTCATAGAGAACATTTTCGCCAAGCCGCGCGACGTGCTCACCGATCATCCGGCGGTGGACGTCTCCTGCTTTATCGGCCGGTTGGCTCCTCAACAATCAGCAATCACCCTTGAGGCCGAACTGCGCGATGGCGATCGTATCCTTGCGCACGCGACGAAGAGCATTCCTGCCGGCTCGGCCAGTGCAGATCCGATCGCATATGAAATAGCACTCGGCAATCTCGGCGGAATTCGAAAATGGGATCTGGTCAATCCCAACCTGTATACCGTGGTTGTCCGGCTCAAGCAGCGCGACTCGGTTCTCGACCAAGACCAGCGCCGCATTGGATTTCGCGAGGCGCGCTTCACCGATCATGGATTCGAGCTGAATGGAACGGTAATCAAGCTGCGAGGTCTCGATCGGCATCAGACGTTTCCGTTCGTCGGGCAGGCCATGCCCGCGCGTGTGCAGCGGCGCGATGCGCATATCTTGAAACGGGAACTCAAGTGCAACATCGTGCGCACCTCGCATTACCCGCAGTCTCCGTACTTCCTTGAGGCTTGCGATGAGGTGGGGCTTCTCGTCTTCGAGGAGATTCCAGGCTGGCAGCATATCGGCGATGCGCAATGGCAGGAGCTGTCCATCGACAACGTCGGTCGCATGATTCGCCGCGATTGGAATCATCCTTCGGTGATCTTGTGGGGAGTGCGCATTAACGAATCGCGCGATAACCACGACTTCTACACCAAGACGAACGCGCTCGCGCACTCACTCGATCCGACTCGGCAGACGGGCGGCGTGCGTTACTTCCAAGAATCGGAGTTCCTCGAAGACGTCTTCACCATGAACGACTTCGGATTCCCGCTAAAGCCGCCGAATCATCCCTTTTACTTGAACACAGAGTTCGTTGGTCATACTTATCCGACGAAGATGTACGACAACGGAGAGCGACTCGCCGAGCACATTCGGCGGCATGCGCGCGTGCACAATCAGCTTGCAAGCAATGCGCAATACGCGGGTGGACTTGGCTGGTGTGCCTTCGATTACGACACCCACGAGGAGTTCGGATCGGGCGACCGCATTTGCTATCACGGAGTAAGTGACATCTTCCGCCTGCCCAAGCCCGCTGGACACTTCTATCAATCGCAGTGCGATCCGGCAGAGGAGGTCGTTCTAGAACCTGCATTCCTTTGGGCTGCGGGCGACGACTGGAGCCAGACGATGGAAACGGCGCTGATCTGTTCCAATTGCGATCATCTCAAGTTGTATGTCGGAGACAAGCTGGTCACCGAAGCCGATCCGGATCGCACGACATTCGGCAACCTTCCGCATCCGCCCTTCACCATCAACTTAAGGCATGGGCCAAAGAAAGACGTTCTGCGCATTGAGGGTTACATTGCCGACAAGAAAGTGATCGAGAAGAAGTTTTCGAACAGAGGAGTGGATGAGCAGTTTCTGGTCATTCCAGACGACACAACCCTCATTGCCGATGGGGCCGACAGCACGCGGATTATCATGCGCGTGGCCGACGAGTTCGGCAACCTCCAACGATATTCGACCGCAGCAATCACCCTGAATCTTGAAGGGCCTGCCGAGATCGTTGGTGACAATCCATTTAGCCTCATGGGAGGAGGCGGAGCAATCTGGATTCGGGCCAAACAGGAGCCAGGAACGGCTGTCCTGAAGGTGACGCATCCTGTTTTGGGAACGAAGCAGGTACAGATACAGATTGCACCTGCCGAGCCCGAGCGCGTCTAACCATGGCAACCGCCCGTCCCGAGGTATCTAACCAGCCGCAGCTTGCGCGACGCCTCGGTCTGTTTGACGCGACGATGCTGGTAATGGGCGGGATCGTCGGTTCCGGCATCTTTATCAATCCTTATGTGGTCGCCCAGCAGGTTCACACTCCAACTCTCATCCTGGGCGCCTGGATTGTGGGCGGCGTCATCGCTCTCGCAGGCGCATTCATATACTCCGAACTGGCGCAGCGGCTGCCGCAAGTCGGCGGACAGTATGCGTATTTGCGTGAGGCATACCATCCGCTTTTCGGGTTTCTTTATGGATGGACTCTGCTGCTGGTGATCCAAACCGGCGGCATGGCCGCCGTCACCGTCACGTTCTCGAGATATTTTCTGGAGCTAACAGGCTGGCATGTGTCGGAATCGGCGGTGGCTTTGGTGGCCCTTGCCGTACTCACGATTCTGAATTGCCTCGGGGTAAAAACCGGCAGCACTGTGCAGAGCACGCTGATGATGCTAAAGATCGCGGCGATTGCGTTTCTTGTCGGATGCGGCTTTCTCCTTGCACGCAAGGCACAGCTTCACTGGATTCCCATTTCGGATAAGCCCGCTTCGTTTGGGTTGTTCTCAGAATTCGGCGCAGCGATGGTTCCCGTGCTCTTCGCCTATGGCGGGTGGCAGACCACCCCGTTCGTTGCGGGCGAGCTAAGGGATCCTCGTCGCGATCTTCCTCGCAGTCTTCTCCTCGGAGTCATCGGCGTGATTGTGCTGTACACAAGCGTCAGCCTGGTCTGCCTGCTCGCTCTGGGTCCCGCGAAGCTCGCTCAGACCATGACTCCGGCTTCAGCAGTGATGCACGCGGCACTTGGCAACCTTGGGGGCACAATCATTGCGTGCGGCATTGCTATTTCCACTTTGGGCTTCTTGAGCCAAGGCATCTTGACAGCGCCCCGCGTGTATTTCGCTATGGCTGAAGATGGAGCATTCTTCCGCAGCGTAGCCTGGGTGCATCCCACAACGCGCGTGCCCATCGTCGCAATCGCATTGCAGAGCGTTTGGACGATGGTCATCATGCTCACCGGTGGATACGAGCAGATTCTCAATTATGTCGTCTCTATGGACTGGGTGTTCTTCGGGCTCTCGGCGGGATGTCTCTTCGTCTTTCGCCGGCGTCAGGTGGGCGAGGCTGATGCCCGCATGCCCGGCCATCCCTGGAGCACCGCTATCTTTTGTTTTGTGTGCGCTCTGGTCGTGGTGAACACCGTGATCCGTTATCCGGCGAATACACTTATAGGAGTTGCAATTCTCATCTCGGGCATTCCTATTTTCTTTTTATGGCGACGACTCAATCTCGCGAAATAGTCTCAGGACGAACCCACGCTCGTTCTCCCTACATGGAGTTCGCGAAGCTCCGTTCCAGCGCAAAATACAATCTTGCGACCAGTGGCATGGCAGGGTTGCCGCTTGCTGAACTGGGCGTTTCCCTCGATCAGCTCGAGATCAATCCCCCAGGCGGCTATGGATATGAGCCTCTGCATCGCGCCATCGCTTCGAGATATCGTGTACCTGTCGAATGCGTGGCTCCCGCAATGGGAACCTCTATGGCCAACTACTTCGCTCTTGCTGCCTGTGTAGAGCCAGGCGAAGAGATTTTGGTTGAAGAACCCACGTATGCTTTGCTACTCGACACGGCTCAATACCTCGGCTTCAGCGTCAAGCGCTTTCGGCGTCCGGCGCGAGCGGACTACCAGATTGATTTGGCTGACCTCAAGCGGCAAATTTCTTCGGCAACGAAGCTGATCGTTCTCTGCAATTTGCATAATCCTAGCAGCGCGCTCACTCCTGAACCGACCTTGCGCGAGATCGGAACAATCGCCAAACGCGTTGGGGCACAGGTACTCGTCGACGAGGTTTACTTGGAGATGTTGTGGCAGAAGCAGCCACAGAGCGCGTTTCATATTGATCCCGACATCTTCATCAGCACCAATAGCTTGACGAAGGCTTATGGTCTAAGTGGCATTCGCTGTGGGTGGGTGCTGGCCGCGCCGGAGGTGGTGGAGCGTATCTGGCATCTTCACGATCTGCATATGGGAACCAATGCTCATCCTGCCGAATTGCTGGGCGTGATCGCATTCGAAAAGCTGGGCCGTATCGCGGCACTGCAAAAGAAACGCCTGGATGAAAATCGCAGAGTGCTTCGTGACGTTTTGGAGTCGCAGTCCGTCCTCGACTACTTTTGGCCGGAGCACGGGACGGTGGCATTTCCCCGCGTAAAGGAGGGAGGCGCGGAGAACCTCTGCAAGCGCTTAAGAAGTGAGTACGAGCTCAGCCTGGTACCGGGAACATTCTTCGAAGACGCAGAGCGCGTTCGCATCGGAGTAGGCGGCACACCGGAAAGCGTGCGCGCGAGCCTGGACCAACTCCGGAGAGCTTTACACGATATCGCGAGCTAGCCCGCGAAGATAGAGACGCAGCATGCTGCGTCTCTAGTCTGGCGTATGAAGTGCGGATCAGCGCTACTTCGCCTGATCCATCGATTCCAATTGCTTGGCTGCGTCCTCGATGATGTCGGCTTCGTGTTGAAGCACCTTGCCGACGGTTTGTGTTCCCTGTTCGGCTTGCGACCATTTTTTCTGCTCGATCGACTCGCGAACCGCCGGAATCGTCTTCACGCCATATCCCGTGTAAGCGCCAGGCGCGTAGATTTGGTTCTTGAACCACGGACGCTCGGGCAAGCCTTGCTCGTCGAGGAACGCGCGTTCGGCTTCGAGCAGCTTCTGGTTCAACTGCTGCACCGCAGCGTCTGAGTACGCCGCGCCGCCGCGCTCCTGCGCTTTGGACAAAGCCTTTTCAAAATGATCGGCGCTGCGCTTCATCGCTGCGCTACCATTTTCGAGGGGGGCGAAATTGATGAACGGAGGCAGCTCTTCCCGTTTTGGAGCCACCGTCGGATGCTCCGGATCGGAAATGGCTCTGTAAACTCCTTCGTCCAACTCCTGATTCACTTCCTTTTGCTTGTCCTGCTCGGTCTTGAGCAAAGTTTCAAGTTCTTTCACGTAACGCGCAATCGTGTCGGCGGAATCGCCGAAGCTTAGCGGGATCAGGTCGGCATCGGCCATGCGTATAACGGCGGTGCCGCCCAGCTGAGCTAGAGCGCGTCCATAGACGAATTTTGTATCGGCAAAATGTGTGTACCAGTAGAAGTCGTCATAAATGGAGTGATAAACCCCGCCACCGCCTTCGCCTCCAAACCCGATATTCAACGCGGCCACGCCAGCGTGATCGAGGAACGGCGCGTAATCGGAACCGTCGCCGAGAGCGCCAATGCGAAGCTCGCTTGCATGACGCAGGTCGCCGCGATCTTCCGCTCCGGTAGCTCGCGCGATGCGCCGCATACGCGCGCGCTGCCAAACCGTAAGCTGCGGGTTCTCAGGATCCTGTATGTCACGCCCAACATCGTTGATGAAGCGTTCCAGACGGTGGTCGCCGGAAGCGCTCCAGAAGCCGCGTCCATTGCTGTCAGAATTCACGTACATCACCGCGTGCTGGCGCAGCTCCTGCAAATGAGTCTCAACCCACTCCGTCGAGCCAAGCAGGCCAGGTTCTTCCCCATCCCACAAGCAGTAGATAATCGTGCGCTTTGGCTTCCAGCCCTGCTTCAACAGCTCGCCGAGAGCGCGAGCTTCCTCCAGCACAGCCGACGCTCCCGAAATGGGATCGTCGGCTCCGTTCACCCAGGCGTCATGGTGGTTCCCACGGATTACCCACTCATCCGGATATGCGGAACCGGGAATGCGCGCGATCACATCGTAAAGAGGTTTGAGGTCCCAGTTCGATTTGACTACCAAATGCACTTGGGCAGGCCCTGGGCCCATGTGATAGGTGATGGGAAGAGCGCCGGCCCACTTCTCGGGCACCACCTCCCCACCCATGGCCGCGAGCAGCGGCTGCGCGTCTTCATAGGCGATCGGGAGCACGGGAATCTTCTGGATGACTTTGCTTTCGCTAATGGGCAGACGCTTGGCGTCTTTCGTTGCGCCTACGCCGGGGGTAAGCGGGTCTCCCGGATAGTCGGTGTCCTCTACACTTCCGCGTTGCACACCCTGAGGTGGACGGTATGCCCCTTTCGGGAATACATCGCCAGGGATATATCCGTCATCAGCTGGATCGGAATAGATAATGCAACCTTTTGCTCCATGCTCGTATGCCACTTTGGGCTTGATGCCGCGCCAGCCTCCTCCGTATCGCGCGATCACGATCGCGCCTTTGACGGAAATGCCCATGCGATCGAGCTGATCGTAGTCGTCACGCATGCCATAGTTCACATACACGAGCGGACCGGTAACATCTCCGTCGGCTGAGTAGGCGTTATAGGTGGGCAGTTGCTGCTGGGTTTGGCTCGAGGTCGAATCTCCAGCAACCGGAGTCTCCTGCAGCTTCGCTCGGTACTTTGTCGGGGCGGTCAACTCGAGCACCCGCTCCTTGGGCGTGGGGAAAAGCACGTCGAAGCTTTCGATCTGCGCGTCGAAGCCCCACGCTTTGAACTTTGCCAGCATCCACTCGGCGTTGTCCTTGTCATAAGCGGAGCCGACATGGTGCGGGAAAGCGCTCAGCCTGCGCATGTTCTCACGAACCTGATCAGGCTCGGGAATCGCGCGGAATTTCTGTTCCCACTGCTGTTCAGTAGCGGATGCATCGGTCGCATATCCGATCAACGTCTTTGGGGTCGCGTTCGCGGATACTTGTTGGGCGGTTCCATACTGTAGAAACGAGAGGACGAGAGTCCAGCACAGCAGGGATTTAAATAATGACAATGTTTCCTCCTCAAGAGCTAACGTCCAAGATTTATTTCGGCAACGCTCGCGAAAGATCCTTCCACCCCACCAGCACGAATCCCTGATCTTCCAGGAACTGGCGGAATTCAGGACTCTTGACCATATCGAAATCATGCTGTCGCCACGCCGCGCCCCAATCGGGATGATCGGCTGTGGCTCCGCGCATCTCGTCATCGTCATAGGCAAGATGCACGATGAGTTCATACACGCCGGGCCCAAGAGGCTGCAAGATGTTCTCGTACGTCTTCAACCATTGGTCGGCAGGTACACCCGGATTGATTTGGACTACCTCGTCCACCAGGCTCTCATATGGGGCCAACGCGATCTGGTCTGTGCTCTTAGCTCGCTTGAGGGGAATCGGCAGACGATAGTCCTGTGCAACTTTGCGATAGACCTGAATCAGCGCCGGGCTGCCAAGCAGCGCTCCCATGTGCGTGTCCAGATGAGTAAGAGGAATGCCCATGCTGCGCGCTAAATCGATCTGCGCGTGCAGCTCAGTCTCGACTTCAGCCGGTTTGTCTTGCTGCGCGACCTGCGTTTCCAGCAGCGGGAGGTAGCCTTGCGCATCGAGCAAGCTCGGGACTTTATCTCGTCCGCTCACGGGACCCCAACGGAAGCTGGTCCACTCGCTGTTGAGCGCCATGTGAATTCCCAAATCGGCCTGCTGATGCGAGCGCGCCCAGCTCGCCACTTCCGGCAACCACGGACACGGCACCAGAATGCTGGCGGAGGTTACCCAGCCATTTTCCAGCGCTTGCGAGATAGCGCGATTGACGGAATGCGCCATGCCGAAATCGTCGGCATGAATAATCAGCAGCCGCGCCGACGCCGGATAGCCGAGCTTCTCCTGCACCGTCGAGCCGCGCTTTGCTGCAGAGCTTGTTTGAGCTGTTTGGGCGAGCGCAGAAAATCCCGCGAGTAGCAGTACAACAAAGATAGTCGGCCGCATAGGTAGGACTGGGAAGTGTAAAACATCGACGCAGGTTTGCACAGAGCCGCGCCGCAAACGTGGACGCGGGCGCCCTCGCCCGGGTGTTCGGTACGATTTCGTCGTTTTATAATTTGGTGATTTCGCGACTTCACGATTGTGACGATTCAGTCACCAAATCATCGTGAAATCGCGAAATCCACTAACACCCGGGCGAGGGCGCCCGCGTCCACGTAGGTCAGAACTTGCACAACGGCCATTCCAGGTCATACATTAACTTCCATATGAGCGACGTTCGACCGAACAATCAAACTCCAGGCAATCCATTCGAATTTGGTATTACGTTGCTGCTGTGCACGGCAGTGTCGGCCACTCTGGCGGTTGCCATCGCCGGTATCGCCTGGCTGGTCTGGCGCTAATCGCGTTAATGCATCCTGCCACCCCCCTTATTCACTGGCCGCACGGCGCAATGGCCAGCGTGGATATGTTCTGGCGCTGGCTCCACATCGTGAGCGCCATCTTGTGGATTGGGCTGCTCTATTTCTTCAACCTCGTCAGCACTCCTTTCGCCGCTGAGATCGATTCGGCAACGCGCGTGCGCGTCTTGCCCCGTCTGATGTGGCGCGCACTGAATTGGTTCCGCTGGAGCGCGCTGGTGACAGTCCTCTCAGGCTTTGCCTATTTTGGCGAGCTTGTTGGAACCGATGCGAAGAACGGCAACGGTAAAGCCGGCCCGTTCTTTGGCTCATGGATTGTCATTTGGATTGTTGTCTGGATCGCTTTCTATGGGCTGCTTCGCATAGGAAATAAGGCTCTGCTGTTCGCGGGCTCGAGCATGGTGATGATCGCTGCCAGTTGGCTCTTCCTGCGACTGAACTCACATGGATGGGCGAGCAATCGCTCGCTGGCCATCGGCATCGGCGGCGGGATGGGATTGTTCCTGCTGCTGAATGTTTGGGGAATCGTTTGGCGAGCAAACAAGAAGATCCTGCGCTGGATGGAGGCAACGGGCGGCGGGGCTGCGATGCCGTCTGAACTTGTTTTGTTAGGCCAGCAGTCGGCTCTTACCTCGCGTTTCAGCTTCTATCTGACGTTCGTCATCATTTTCTTGATGGCGGCAGCCAGCCACTTCCCGTTGTTCGGCGTATAGCTGCGTCCACAAAAAAATCAGGCCAGCCTTCCGGCTGGCCTGTGAACTTCAAGCAATCCAAGTCTCAGAAGTCGTAACGCAGGGCAAGTTGCAGTACGCGCGACGAGGTACCTTGAGCTCCGCCAACCGTCGATTGAATCTTTCCCAGCGTGGTGGGATTGTTCAGGTTCAGGTTGGTCGTAGTGATGGGGAAATTCGGGTTGTTCAGCATGTTATAGGCCTCAGCTCGGAACGTGAAAGCCTGCTTCTCCGTGACCTTGAACCGCTTCACCAGGGATGAATCCACGTTGAAGAAGCGGGGACCACGGAATGCGTTTCGGCCCGAATTGCCAACCGAACCCGCGGTTGGGAAGCTGAACAACGCCACCTGGTCGGGAGTAAAGAAAGTAATGCTCCCATCCGGATTGTAGTGGGGGCTTCCAATGTTCTTGTCGGTACCGGCGAAGTTTGCCCACGTGCCACTGGTCGTGTTTGCGGTGGTCAATCCTCCGGTAGCCCGGCTGGAGTAAACCGTAAACGGCGCTCCATCCTGGAGAACGAAAAGAGTTCCAACTTCCCATCCGCCGGCCAGCGTATCGAGCCATTTCGGCATGGTGCTGCCGAAACGTTGCCCTTTCCCGAATGGCAGGGTGAGGATGACCGACGAGTTGAAGCTGTGCCGATGGTCGAAATCGCCACGGGCGCGATTCAAGGCCAAGTTGAAGTTATCGACCGGATTGTTAGCTGCCGCAAACCCGTTCCCTTCGATCGAGATGTTGTCGATGCCCTTGCTGTATGTGTAGTTCGCCGACGTCTTAAGCAAGCCCGTGCTGCGACGCAGACTCATCTGCAGTGCGTCGTAGTAAGACCTGCCATCGTTAGAACCCCAAACTGCCTGATTGAATTGGGGATAGTTGCGCATGAAGGTCTGTGGCAGACCGGCCGCAGCGTACTTACTGTTGAAAGACCGATCCAAAGTATTGGCAGCGGTAGCTATGTTGCCCAGTGTGAAGTTCGAAGCACCGAGCGAACTGATGACAGTAGCTGGAGTTCCGAACATCTTCACCAGAAGATTTCCGGCCGAGGGCGCGGTGCCGTTAGCTTGGAACGCCTGAATTTCCTTGAAGTCCGACAGGAACTGACCGCCATCCTTCATCTGGTTTAGATCGCGGTCCATGAACAATTTCACTCCGCGCGTACCTACATATCCAACCTCAAGAATCGTATTGCGAAGCACTTCTCGTTGAACACTTAGGGCGAAGTGATCGACATACCCCGATCGTAGATTCGGATTGAAAAGTACGATGCTGCTGGTGCGATTTGTAACCGGTACGGTTAAAACAGGGGCCGCCGGTTGTTGTGGCAACGGAACTCCGTCGTTCACGCGTATATCTGTAGTTGAGGTATTCGGGAATACAGTCACGCCCTGCGAAAAACCGGGCGTGTTGGCATCCACTGTGTTGATAATCGCTCCGATGTTACGGTCATAGAAAACACCATAGTTGCCCCGGATCGCGGTTTTGCCGTCTCCTTTGACATCCCACGCGAAGCCAAGACGAGGAGCAAAATTGTTCCAATCCTTGTTATAGAAAGCGTCACTGCGTTGGGCGGTTAGAGCTGTCGCCGTGTTGAAGGGCGTCACCTGGTCTGCACCAACTACTGTGGCCTGGATGCCATTCTTCTCGTGCGGCAGACCGAAATACTCCCAACGTAGTCCGGCATTTATGGTCAGTCTAGGTGAGAGCTTCCAGTCATCCTGGAAGTAATAGCCCATTTCCGTAAGCAGATAGTCGCGTTGACGGGTAGTGCCTGGGGCCTGGAAGGAAGTTAGATCGCGACTATAGAAAGTTTCTGCAACGGCGTCCATGCGGCCCAGAACGTCGTTATAGAGCTGCTGAAAGGTCGAGAGCTGCGCGCTGGTGAGTCCGGCAGGAGCCGCAGACGCTGGCGGTGTGTTGCCGTTGGCAACTGCGGTAGTTACGTTCTGATAGATACTTTGATCGTTGAAGCCCGTCTGCAATGTGCGGCGAACATTGCCACCCCAGCGAAACGCGTGGTCGCCGTGCACCTTCGTCATGTTATCGGTGAATTCGTTTACCGGAGAGTTTCGTCCTTGAGCATAGGCCGAGTTGATCGGATCGGGGTTGAAGAGGTTCGTAATGACCGTGGGTCCATGGAGTCGGGCTGGCCGCGCGAATACTACCGAAGAGCTCTGATGTCCGGCTCGAAATTCATTGATCAAGCTATTACTGATCGTCCAGTCGGATCCCGCAGCAAATCCCCAACGGTGGCCTCCCTGAACGCCTTGCGGCTGACCAGGATAAGTGGCGTCGGCGTTGTTGAGGCTGTCGATGGACGAGTTCCGCTGCCAACTCCAGCGTAGGAATGCCTTGATGTTGTTAGTAACGTTGTGGTCGCCGCGGATCGTGAACTGATCCTCGTAGCTGTCGTTGGGATTGTTGAAGCGGAATCCCACCGTGTTCAATCCATCGCCTGTATCCAGATTGTTGGGTGCCGGCACAAGCGCAAAGAGTTTCGCCATCTGCGGATCCACGCCGACGTGCCGAGGATCATTGGCGCCGATGTTGAATTGGTGAACGCCCGATGAGTCTTTCCACTGGAAAATTCCCTGCCGCGCCAGCGTGCTCAGAACCTGGCGGTTACGAACTATTTCCTGCTTCGTGCGGCGTCCCTGATAGTTGCCGAAGATGAACGTTTTGTCGTGCTGGATAGGACCGCCGAACGATCCGCCAAAGATGTTCTGAATGAACTTCGGACGCGGCGTCTTCGACAGGTTGCTGAAGTAGTCGTTCGCGTTCAGGTCTGTGTTGCGCAGATAGTCGAAGGCGCTGCCGTGATAGTTGTTCGTTCCGGTGCGGGTAACCAGATCGACCTGCGCTCCTGCACTGCGTCCATATTCTGCTTTTCCGCCCTCAGTAACGATGCGGAACTCTCCGACAGAATCAGTATTGTTCGCCGTCAGAGACAAACCAAGGCGTGGCACCAGCGAGTCGTTCACGTCGATCCCATCGAGTGACGAGTTGTTGCTTCCCTGCCGCTGTCCGTTCACGTGCGAGAACGTCACGTCGCCAGGATTGAGCTGAATGCCAGGCTGGAAGGCAGCCAGTGTGATCGGTGTTCTGCCGAGCTGAGGCAGAGTATCGATATCGCGAATCGTGATCTGGCGCGAGATCTCAGAAGAGGTGGTCTGTACGGTCAGGGCGTTTGCTTCCACGGTGATCGTGTCCAGAAGCTGGCCGACTTTCATTCGGATGATTTCAGCTACCACCGCGCCGACGTTGACTTCCACATTTTCGAGAACCTGCTTCTGAAAGCCAGGTGATTCGACCGTCATCGTGTAGATACCCGGCGGAAGCGACGGAAGAATGAACTGGCCACGATCGCTCGAAACGGCGTCAAAGTGAGCTTGGGTCTTCACGTTCAGCGCGGAGATTTTGGCGTTCGCGACTACTGCACCGTTTGGATCCTGCACTGTACCTTCAATGCGGGCCGCTGTTTGGCCAAACAGCGAAATTGTGGTTAAGAACGCTGCGCAGAAAAACACCGCAAGATAGCGGGCACTCTGGCTAATTTTGCCACTCTTCGGCATGCTGCCTCCTGGAAGACCGTCTTTGGGATTGGCTAACCTCGGAAGCTGCTGAACCATCTGAGGGGATGAAATGGCCCACACGAGTCATCAACTCGACTTTGCCTCCGGTTTGGAACGGCACAACGACGATCCTCACCTGTGCAGGCAGATGACCATGTCTGCAATTTTTGGTTAAGTTTCGTAAATCAGAGACTTAGGAGGAAATCCACAGCAATTGGTCCCACCTGTGGATATGTTTTATTGAAATCTGTAGCCGATTATCCAATTTTCGGAAAGTAATCCCTGATTCATGCCGTTCCGCACCCGCCGACTTGTTTTGCATCCCACTATGGTCCCGAGAGACGGAGCGGCATTCACAAGATAAGCCCATATCTTCAGGCCACTGCCGAGAGGCTCAACAATTTGGAAAGCTTGTCTTGGTAGTCGACCGCTTCTCCCTGGAACCTGCCAACCTCTCGTTCGTCAAGCGCAGACATTTGCGCGCTGGAAGTTAAGGCCAGCCGGAACACACAGTACGCGACTAGGTAGCCCGGCAGCCGTGCCACGATTTCATCACGCGAGGCTCGGAGATATTCCGAGATGAGCAGACGGCCGGCATCGCCGTCGAGATTCCATTCCACGATGGCTCCGGCCAGATCCCAGGCAATGTCGGTTGGACCGGGATAAAAGTGGTCATCGCCGTGGGATGAAGCATCGACTTTCAGCAGTGTGCCGCCTTCCGTTACGATCCATCCGTGCGGCATCATTCGGGAGTCCGTGATTACGGGTCGCTCAATCGGCAATGTCACTCTGCGCGAAACTCCGGCTGCTCGTTCAAGATTTATTGCCGCCATTTCTTCGAGTGCCGCAGCGGAAGCCGATCGATGCGCGAAGTGCTCTGCGCGGAATGCGCAGTAGCGGGCAAGCTGAATGACCATGTCGCGATCCGTGTTCGCCGGACGACTTCTCTTCAACCAGGGTGAGACGCTGAATCCATCGCCTGCTGACTCGATTTGTGGACCCCAGTTGTGTGCCGCGAGAATCGCAGACCGCTCGCGAACTGCTTTGCCGTAGTGTCCGTGGCCGTCAAAGCGGAAGATGCGTGTGCCGTCTGATGAAAGGTACTTCTGGCGCTCCGTCCAGGACCAAACGGGTGGCCACTCTGTCTCGGACGCAAAAACATGGTTGCGCCACTCGCCTCCACCAACATATTGCTTGGCATCAGCAGGAATGTAGCGGGTGGGCTTGAGAGGTAGTGTTCGAAAACGATTCCATCGGGCAAAGGCATTCGGCGCAATCAGTGTTTCCACATTGGGCTTGGAGCTGGGAAGAAGTACGATGCGATCATGGCCAATTCCCGCTTCGACCAGAGATTCCGCGACTGCGAGGAATGACGATCCACTTAGTCCTGGGCCTTCATCCACAACATAGAATCGCGCGCCTCGTTGTGCTTGCTCGCTGATCCAGTGACGCAAATTCTGATCGAGTGGGAGCTTGCGATCGAACGGATGTCCGCTGGGACGAACCGTGATCCGCGTTGCAGGAACGCCATGTAACTCAAACCATGCACGTACGATCGCCGAGAGCGTTGTCCCAATGGACCGGATGCCAATGACTGCAGCCGCGCCACAGTCTAGAGGGTACTCACTCAGCAGATCGGCGTAGTCGAGAGGATGCAGAGCGTAATAGCAAAATCCTTCGGGTACGGAGAGCTGCAGCTTTTCGGGTAGGGCAAAGTCAGACAGGCTGTCGAGAATCACTCCCGGAACCTTCGGCCTGCGCTCCGCCACTAGCGCATCCGCCAACGCATCTGTACAGGTCGCTAGAGTTGTTGCTTCCTGTGCGCATCCCTCTTGATCCGCGAGGGCACACTCCAGTTCTCCCGATCGCAATAGAGCATCGATTAATTCGTCGCGCGCTGATTGCGATTTGAAGTCGGAGAGCGAGAGAACGCTATCGATCTGATGTGAGAGCTCGCGCAGCAGCTCGTGGCCGTCAGATACACGACGCCCCTCACGGAACACCAGCAGCTTCCAACTGTCGCGTGTGTCCACTCTGGAATGTTAACGCGTGCTAAGCCGCTTTGTTCTTGCTTCCGCGCGACACCCGAGGCGATCGCGAGACGTCGCCTTCTTTGTCGATAAAATACAGATATTGATTGTCGCGATCGACGGCATTCTCCACTACCACCTCGGTCTTACCCTCGCCTGACTTCGCTTTTTGACAAACATTGCCGTCTTTATCAAGGAAGTACAGATATTTCGCGTAATCGCGCTTCAACCCAAGCTGCTTCACCTTTTCCGCCATGGGTTGCTTGGATTCGTGAACCATCGAGGCCGATGCCTGCGGGCAGGGGGGACTTCGGTTTGCGTTAAGAGGGACGCACTTTGACGCGTATTCTGATCCTGCAGCTCACTCTTTGTTACCTTTGCCTCGCTCCTTGGCTCGGGACGCCTTTACAGCCGGCTCTCCCGGCGCCATCACACGGCGCACCATCACGCCTTCCAGACGATACTTCTGCTCAGCGATATGGCCTTCCTGATCGCGTACGTGAATGGTGAAAGTCGGCTCATCTCCGAGTTGTTCAAACTTCTCCTGCGCTACTGACACCGGCAAGAGTCCGAATATATTGCGATCTCGGTAGGCAGTCTCATAGCGGTGCTTGCGAAGGTTCCAACTGAAGAGGCGAACCTGGTTGTAATCGAAAGGCAGCCCATCTTTCGGCTCGGTGAGCAGTACCAGGTAATACGGCACGTCTTTGTTTAACTCTGAATCGTGGACCGCGGCGAGCGGAAAGTAGGCGACTATGCGCTGTCCTTCGGCATACTGTGCAACTTCCAAGGGCACATCGATGTCGATCATCTGCCCGAGCAGCCATCCGGCGTGCCCCTGAGGACCGCGCACCAGCCACCAATCCTCCATTGGTAGCGAAGGCGTCGATGCTACGAGCTTGTCATGGCTGCCTTTGCTTTTACGAGAGGGCTTGGGTTCGGGCGCTCGTGTCTTCACAGCACTCGGAGGCTGTGGCTTGCCTTTGTATTCTTTCTCTTCTTCCTTAACGTCGTTAGTGTCTTGTTTTTCCTCGGTTTTCTCTTGGGCAGCGGCGGCGTTTGGCGGCGGCGGAGCCGAAGAGGCTGCTCTCGGCACTGAAACGCGTTGCAGCAACTCGACCTTCTCCCCTTCCTTGATCAGGAACAACCGATCGGTATCGCGACCAGGAGTGAGGTGAAGGCGAAAATCATTACGTAGCGATCCGCGCGCCTGCACAGGATCGCCCTGATGATCACGAGAGAGTTGCTGGAAGCCGCGGAAAACGTCCTCGCCTGCCAAATACCGGTCCTGCAGCCAGCCTTCTTGGTCCTGTGCATTGCGCACCCGCTCCCAGCGCTTGCCATGCTCGAGAACGACAACACGATCGCCGTTGCTCACGGTTCCAGTCTTGGAATACACAGGCGCGACCCGGTCGCGGAGGAAGGTCTGCGGCGCAGCAGTCACGTAGAGGACTTCTTCCTGCTTGCCAGGTTCGTGGCCGCACGACAAAAGGGGGATTATGAGTCCGAATAGACTCAAAATCCGACAGCTATGAAGGAATCTGGACGGAAAACGCTTCACTGATTATGGCTTCAGGCGGAACAAGTTGGAATTCTAGAATTGCGCAGGCGACGTGAACGGATGTCTATTGTCTTCAATTAGGCTTTTTTTTGACTTTTGTGATGTTCGCATCGATCGGCTTGCGGCCAGCGTAACCCTCTTCCAGATCGTGCCAGTGCGTAATCTTTTCTTCACCCATCTTCCAGCAAAGCAAAATCGTTTTGCCATCCACGACGCACGGGAAATCGAGCAGTCCCATGTCGAGGTCCTTGACCTGAACGCCGGTTGCGTCGATCTCGGCAACCACATCTTTAATGCGCTGAACGGTTTTGTCGCGTTCGGCACGACGTGTAGCGGCTTTCCCGATTTCCACCAGTAAGCCACCCGACAGAAATATCCGGTGCGCTAGTTCCTGGAACTCCGTATCGATGGTTTCGATCAGCTTCTTGGCGTCGATTGCCTGCTTCAGCAGCGACCTCAAAACCGGCAGCAGGAGCTGCGCTTCGGGCAAAGTAAACGTGCGTTGGGACATGGATTAAGGCTATTTTAGCCGATCTAAGGAAGCGTTTCGTTCGTTCTGCTGCTTCTGAATTCGCGATTTGGTGATTTCACGATTTTAGAATTAGAAAATCACTTAAATCACACGTCACGAAATCACAGAAGAATGAGCAGATCTACTGTCAACTAGTGATCTATGCGCCGATTTCTAACATCCGATCCAGCGCAACTTTCGCCCAGTATTTCACGTCTTCGGCGACCCGAATGCGGTTTACCACGTTGCCGTCGAGGAGATTTTCGAGCGCCCACGCCAAGTGTTGCGGCGAAATGCGGAACATTGTTGTGCACAAACAGCCGGAATCATCGAGCGTAATGACCTTTTTCCCCTGCGCGGCAAAGCGCCTTCCCAGCCGGTTTACTAGATGAATCTCGGTGCCTACGGCGAACATTGTCCCGGCGGGTGAGTCTTCAACGATCTTAATCAGACGCTCGGTTGAGCCTAGCTGATCGGCCTTCTGACACACTTCCCAGCGGCATTCCGGGTGCACAATCACCTGAATTCCGGGGTATTTTGCGCGCACATTGTCCACGTGTTCAGGCAGAAAACGCTGGTGAACCGAGCAGTGTCCCTTCCACAGAATCACTTTCGCGGTCCGCAGACGGTCAGGTGTAAGCCCGCCATTCAGCATGTACGGATCCCAAACTACCATCTCCGACAGCGGAATTCCCATTGCAAATGCGGTATTTCGTCCAAGATGTTGATCAGGCAGAAAGAGGATTTTAGGTGCTTTCTTAAACGCCCAGCGGAACGCAGAACCTGCGTTGGAAGAGGTGCAAACGAGTCCGTCGCGCTCGCCGCAGAAAGCTTTAATGGCGGCAGTCGAGTTCATATATGTCAGCGGAGCGATGCCTTCTGCTACAACTCCGAGGCGTTCCAGCTGCTCCCAGCAGTGCTCGACCTGGCCAATTTCGGCCATATCGGCCATTGAGCAGCCGGCATTGAGGTCCGGTAAGATCACTTGCTGCTCCGAACGCGCCAGAATATCGGCACTTTCGGCCATGAAATGCACGCCGCAGAACACGATAAAGCGGCCATCGGCCTCAGCCGAGATCTTGGAAAGCTTGTAGGAATCGCCCGTAAAATCAGCAAAACGGATGACTTCATCACGTTGATAATGGTGTCCGAGGATCACGCAATCGCGCCCTAGCTCGCGGCGAGCGTCGGCGATGCGGTCGTCCATGGTGTGATCGGGGAG
The DNA here is from genome assembly GCA_045808065.1 of Terriglobales bacterium. GTDB lineage: Bacteria > Acidobacteriota > Terriglobia > Terriglobales > Acidobacteriaceae > Gp1-AA112. The sequence goes on from JBJMGD010000015.1 coordinate 42,140, forward strand.
GACGAGATAGTTTTCCAGCGAGCACAAGGCTCGTTCTGCAGCTATAGTCACTAGGTTTTCCGCCTTCAGTGTCGACACAATTGGCCGTTATGCGCGCTCAATTGCTCGAAACGGGGATGTTGAAAGCATTCCGCCGACTCCAGTAAGTGCACTTGCGCAGGTTCACGCCTCACTTACGGGGTTGTTGAAGCCGACATTTATTCGATGTTTGAGACGCCCCAAAGTCGCATTTGCGGCGCTTTAAGTACCTCAGACTTCATAAGTTTCGCATTTTCTGGGTCTTCGGTGCAATAAAGAAGGCGCTAAAAGCTGAACACGGAGGTCACAGAGGCACAGATGAGGTCACGGAGAACACGTATTTGAGGCACTTTCAGGCGACTATGATGGCTGTTTCGAGGCACTTTAAGACCAATTTTGAGGCAGCTAGGAGCATGTTTGCGGCGCCTTAAACCCCTCTCCGTGACCTTATCTTTGTCCTCGCTCCGTGACCTTCGTGTTCAGCTTTTCCCATGCCAAAGCATCCCCAACTAACTTTCTTCCTCGGCAAGGGTGGAGTCGGTAAGACCACCGTCAGCACCGCTTATGCGCTGCACGCGAGCGCGAAACGAGGCAGAAAGGTCGTCCTGATCTCCACCGATCCGGCGCATTCGCTCGCCGACGTGCTGGATGTGAAGCTCAAATCGGGAATGCAGCGCCTGCCCGGCACGCGTTCGGGACAGCTTTCAGTCTGGCAAGTGGACGCCGGAGTGCGCTTCGAGGAGTTCCTGGACGAATATCGCGAGGCCATTACCGCGCTTGTGGAACAAGGAACGTTCCTTTCCCGAAATGAAATCGAGGCATTTCTCGAGACTGCGCTGCCCGGATTAGCGGAGGTTAGCGCTCTGCTCACCATCGCCGACCTGCTCGAAAGCGGCAAATTCGACGAGATTGTCGTCGATACCGCCCCAATCGGGCATACCCTGCAACTGTTTCGCATCCCGACACAGCTCTCGCACTTTCTCGAATTTCTCGAGCTCTCAGGACAGCGCGATCAGGTCTTGGCACAACATTTTGGAGGAAATACGGCTGCACGACGTCCTAAAGTGCTGGACGAATGGGATGCAGTGCTCACTTCCCTGCGTGCCGCGCTCTCCACCGAGCAGTCGAAGCTGGTAATGGTCACCAGCGCGGAGAAGTTTTCGCTCGAAGAAGCCTCACGAACCGCCCAAGCGCTGGAAAAAGATGCGGACGCCGAGATCGCGCAGGTCATCCTTAATCGCGTGGTCACCCACAAATCAGGATGCAAACGCTGCCAGCAACGAGCGCGGCTGTATGAATCGGCGCGGAAATTCTTAACAAAACGATTCCCAAATGCGGAACTTCGCGTGGGAGAAGATCCAGGAGCGCCGCTCATCGGCGCCGAAAATCTCCGTGCCTTTGGCGAGCACGTTTTCGCAGGCAGGCCGCTCAAAGTTAAGACTGTTCATCCGAAACGCGGTCGCGAGGTGAAATTCAATCCAATCGAGTGGCCGGTCACACGTACGCAGATCACGCTCACGCTCGGCAAAGGCGGTGTGGGCAAGACCACGATCTCCGGAGGTCTGGCCTACACTCGCCGGCAGAGCCATGCACGCGAAGATTTGCTGATCTGCTCCACGGATCCGGCGCCCTCGCTCGACGATCTGTTCGAGCAAAAAGTTGGACCAACTCCCAAACCGGTGCTGCGCGACAAGCATTTTCAGGCAGTGGAAGTCGATTCCACCGCCGAGTACGTCTCGTGGAGTCGCAAAGTACAGCGTGTAATCGCGCAATCGCTAGAGGGCGAGCACGGCGGAGTCCACGTGGAGCTCTCATTCGAGCACGAAATGATCTCGGCTCTGCTCGACATCGTTCCACCCGGAGTCGACGAAATCTTTGCGGTATTCAAGCTGCTCGATTTCATCGAGGTGCGCAAGCAAACGTTAATCATCGATATGGCGCCAACGGGCCACGCCCTCGAGTTGCTGCGCACGCCAGAACGGCTGGTGGTGTGGACGCGCCTGTTGTTGAAAAGCCTTTCCGCGCACCGGACACTGCCGCTGGCGCAGGAATTGGCGGTGGAAGTTGCGTCGATCTCGCAGCGCGCGCGAGAACTGGCGGGGTTGTTCAAGGATGGCAAGAGCACCAGCGTCTTCGTCGTGATGCTCGCCGAACCGTTGCCCGACCGGCAGACAGGACGACTTCTGGAGAGCTTGCGCGAACTCGGACTGAAACCACTGGCGGTATTCGTGAACCGAGTTCTGTCCGTGCAGAAACAGAAATGCCCGCTCTGTCAGTTAGCCCGGGAATGGCAGCTCGCTACCTTGTCGCAGGTGAACTCTCACGCGCTAAGGCACTACGTAGTCCCTGACTTTGCCGGGCAGATTGCTGGAGCTGCGGGTTTGGCGCGGTTGACGAAGGCGTTGTGGGAATTGAAGCCAAGAGCGCGCAACACGAAGGTCACGAAGTAACAGATAAGGTCACGGAGAAGCCGCTCAAACTGATTTCGCCTCAATGCGGAACTCGCCAACAGACAAACTTTATTCTCCGTGACCTTCTGTTTGCCTTCGTGACCTCCGTGTTCGCTCTTTTGCGGCCGCAATGGCAAAATGATGAGGTTGCTTTATCTCTACGGCATCACCGCGAAAGCTCCCAAGCTCAAGATCTCAGGATCGATCGACGGCAAATCCCCCGTCGAGCACCTTGAGGACTCCGGGCTGAACGCCTGGTTCAGCAAGGTCTCGTCGGTCGAATTTGGCGACAGGCTCTCGGCCAACATGGAGAATCTGGAGTGGCTATCGGGCGCGAGCGTACGCCATCAACGCACCGTGTCGCAGATTTCCGAATCGGTCACCGTGCTTCCGGCCCGTTTTGGAACGGTTTTCAAAAGCGAGGAATCGCTGATCCAACATGTTCGCGAGCAGAAGGAGCCGCTTGCGTCCACGCTCGCGCGCATCGAAGGCACGGAGGAATGGGGAGTGAAGCTGTTCCTGAATCCCTCTCCTCCAGCGTCGCCAATCGAGGTCTCTTCCGGACGCGATTATCTGCGGGCCAAGGCCACCATGGTGCAGGTAAAACGCGCCGATCTCGATCCTGACGTGGTGGAATTTGCGCGCGAGTTGCAATCCATCGCCGCCGATTCGGCTCCGGCGGGCAAAGTGAGCTCCGGACAAAATAATCTGGAGTGGCAGGCGTCCTTCCTTTTGCGCAAAAAAGATCGCCCACAGTGGGACAAGACACTGAAGAAATACGCGACCCGCTGGGCCGACCGCCGCGAGATTCAATGCACCGGTCCCTGGCCTCCGTATTCGTTCGTGTAGTCTCTTCTCCTTGTCATTCCGAGCGAAGCTAGCAACCCCTACTTCAAGGCTAGAATTTTGCCTCGGTGCGGCGTTGGAGGATTTCTCGCTCCGCTCGGAATGACAAAAGAGCATCAATATGTTCAGTGAGGGAGTTGCACATATTAAGGGTTTCCCTTAATATGTGCGATATGAATGTAACCCTCAGCCTCGATACTGCTCTCGTCAAAAAGCTGCGGAAAATCGCTGTAGAGCGGGATACTACGCTCACCGGCATGGTCCGAGAGTATCTCGAGCAAATCGCTGCGGAAGACGCAGGTAGCACGCGCAAGCGGAGAGAGCGGGAAGCTCTGGAACGCAGCTTCGAGCAATTCCAATTTAAAGTAGGAAAGCGAACCTGGCGGCGAGCAGACCTCCATGCCCGTTCCTGACTTTCTGGACACCAATGTTTTGGTGTACGCCTATGACGCGAGCGATAAGCGAAAGCAGGGCATCGCGCGGGAGCTGGTGCGACGGGCAGTTGCGGGTGAGATGGTTGTGTCTACTCAGGTGCTAGGAGAATTTTGTGCAACTCTTCTGCACAAATTGTCGCCTTCACCCCAACACAAGCAAGTTGCGACGATTCTCGAAGCTCTCAGCCCTATCAAAGTTGTATCAACCGACGGCGATATGGTCCGTCGAGCGGTGGACGTAAATGGAACTTATAAGTTGCATTTTTACGATGGCATGATCGTGGCCGCGGCAGAACGAGCTGGATCCACAACAATCTGGTCGGAAGACCTAAATCCGGGTCAGGAGTATTTCGGCATACGTGTACAAGACCCATTTGCATAATCCTCACAAGTTTTCGACATGAAAAGACGACAGAGCGAGACCGTTTGTTTCAGTGTGGCTTCTGAGACCATATCTGCGCTCGCCACACTAAGCCGTTGCACGAGACGAAGCCGCGAGTATCTGCTGAACGAAGCGATAACGAATTATCTCGACCTCCAGCAATGGCATCTGGAGCAAATCAAGGCAGGCATTGACGAAGCTAGAGCTGGCAAAGTCATCGAGCATCGGAAGCTAAGGATGATAGCTAGCAAATGGCGACGGCGATGAGAACCACTCACTCCACGGTCATTCGGCTACAATTCAATTCAACATTTTCCCTGACCTTATATTTGCCTCAGTGACCTCCGTGTTCGCCTTTGTTTCCTACAATGAATAACCAAAGCAAAGCCGACGCCATCCTGACTCCGCAAGAGTCTAGCGAAGAAGAAGCCTCGCTGCTGGAAGTACTGGATCACGTTTTGAACGCGGGGATTGTGCTGCACGGAAGTCTGGTGATTTCGGTGGCCGGCGTTGACCTGGTTTATCTTGGGTTGAACGCGGTTCTCACATCCGTGGAGACGGCGCTGAAGCACATGCACCGGCAGCAGTTGTAGTCCTGAGCTTTTCATGGCGGCGCTTCCCTACTGCATTCTGCTCTCGAAATCTCTTGTTGATGTTCCACCAAAGGGCGTTCGCGATGGCGGGATTCAACGGCTTACGCAAGGCTCTCTGCTGGCGCTGTATTCCCAAATCGAGAAGACCGAAATCTCCGCTGCAAACTTTCAGCAAACAGCCCTGGAATTTCATGGGGTTGTCCATGCCGTGTTCAGGCAAGCGGCGGTAGTGCCGTTTCGGTTTCCCACCTGGTTGAGCGAGACCGAACTTGCGGCACATCTGCGGGAGCAATCGGCCCGCTATGAGGATTTTCTTACCCGACACGCGCAGCATGTACAAATGGAAATCCGCATTGACCTTCCGACGAGTGAAGCTTCTCAGCCGGCATCCAGCGGCACCGAGCATTTGCGGAAACGCTCAGCACAATCTCGCGAATTGCACAGTGACAAAGAAAAGGTAAAGGAGCTACTTTCCGCGGAAGTGCTCGACTGGCGCGAGCGCGAGCTCCCCAACGGACTCCGGATCTACGCGCTCGTGGAACGTAATCGCATCGCGAGCTTTCGTGAGAAACTGAGCGGGCACGACCCAAGACTCAGCCACAGTGGTCCTTGGCCGGGAATGGAGTTTCTTGAACAGCAGACCCGGAGTTAACACGAAGGTCGCGAGGAGACTACAAGGTCACGCGATAAGAACTTAAGAACTTTTCCGTGTCCTTCTCCTTGCCTTCGTGACCTTTGTGTTAACCGCGTCTTCGAGGGGAGCCAAACTCTGAGCGACGAACCTAAGAACATCACACCCGACGAGATGCAACAGGCCATTGGCGGGTTGAGCCAGGAGCTCTCCTCGCTCGCGAATGGAACTGCGCAGCGCCTCGACTGCAACTCGGAGAACATCGAGCAAGGGTTGGCGCGACTGGTGCTAAGCCTCATAGAACTGCTGCGCCGATTGCTCGAACGTCAAGCCATCCGCCGCATGGAAGGCGGGTCGCTCGAAGATGCACAGATCGAAGAAATGGGGCTTGCGCTGATGAAGCTGGAGCAGAAGATCCGAGAGCTCGCTCAACAGTTCGGACTCAGACCTGAAGACTTGAATCTCGATTTGGGACCGCTGGGCAATTTGTGGACTGAGGAGAAGAAGTAACACAGGCAAGCAACCGAGGACACAGAACTCGATCCTGGATAAGAAAGAGAAAATCACGGCCGGCGTCGACATTCGGCCGTGAGTAGTGGCACTACAACCGCAGGTCGCGGCAGAGATTTAATACCAGGCGGACCTTCCAGTCCGCCCGCCTGGTTTCTCACTCTGATCCTAGACGTTGGCGTTCTGCTTACTTCACTTCCACTTTCACGCGCATCCAGGGATGGATGCAGCATTCAAAGAGATGCTCACCCTTCGAAAGTCCAGTGATATTCACCTGGCTGCCTTGAAGGATTCGCGTTCTCGCCACAGCCAGATTCTTGAAGCCGCCGGAGCATTCAGGAACGGTTTGCTCCCCTGCATTGAGCGGCTCTATAAAGCCTCCACCGAACTGCTTTACCTCGGTGAACGTATGAGGCTCGCCGCCCTGGTCGCTGACGATAACAGTTGTGCCCTCTTTTACTTTAAGCACGTCGGGTTCGAAGTCCCAGCCGGGATCCGGAGTTCGAGCAGCAGCTTTTGCAAATAGGTCAGTCAACGTTGTGAATGCTCCGAGGGTGACGTTCTTGCAGAAGCCAGGCCCAAGGGCCGCATTAAAAGTGGATGGATCGCATTCGTCCAAGGCCACGATCTGGACGCTCGTTGGTGGCGTTTCTTTCTTTTCCTGAGCCACCGACTGCGCCGCGAAGGCGAACATCAGACAGCCAGCGAGTAAGACGAACTTCGTTACCGTATTTTTCATTCTGCTTCTCCTCATCAGTTAGTGTTCAGACTCATGCTCAAGGAAGAAGAACTGCCAGTGACCACGTAATCACTGCAGGTACTTTTTGCGCGCGGGATGAACTGCGATTGATACTCACGGAAAAACGTCGAGAGCTCAATGCCCTGTGCCCCTAACTGTCCCCACAGTTTTCTCCATTGCTAACGCGTTGAAGGATAAAGTCTTTCGAGACTGCGCAGGAAAGTCTCCAACGTGCAACTGTGGTAGGCTTTAGCGGCTTCCCCAAACATTGCCATGTCAGTTCCTGTTCCGGCCCCAGCACCGGCGGCGTGCGTACTGCGCTTCGAAATTTTTGAACTGGATCTCCGCGCCGGCGAGCTGCGGAAGGGTGGGATAAAGCTGCGTCTGCAAGGCCAGCCGTTGTTGGTGCTTGCCGCGTTGCTGAAGCGGGCCGGCAATCTCGTGACTCGAGAGGAACTTCGCGCGCAAATCTGGCCGGCCGACACCTTTGTCGATTTCGACCACAGCCTGCACAATGCGATTGCCCGTCTTCGCGATGTGCTGGGTGACTCGGCCGAGTTACCGCGCTACATCGAAACGCTTCCCCGTCGGGGTTACCGGTTCATTGCCGCAGTCGAGGAGGTTGGCATTCCTGCCGCGGAGCCCGCGCCGGCAAGGCAGGCAAGTAGTGCAAGGTCGCCTTCTTCAAAGCGAAGCAAATCTCGTCTCGCCCTGGCGCTTTCGCTGGTAACTGTAGTCGCTGTCGGATTGGCGCTCCTGCTGGTGCAGACAGCTTCACATGGGACGAGCGCGACTCCTCCCGTCCACTCCATAGCCGTCCTGCCGCTCGACAACCTGTCGGGCGATCCATCCCAGGAGTATTTCGCCGATGGCATGACCGATGAGTTGATCACTGATCTCGCCAAGATTGGCGCCCTTCGCGTGACTTCCCGAACCTCAGTGATGCATTACAAATCCACAAAGAAGAGTCTGCCGGAGATTGCACGAGAGCTGAACGTGGATGGCATCATCGAAGGATCGGTCACCCGTTCGGGTAAGCGAGTGCGCATCACCGCTCAATTGCTCTACGCGCGTTTGGATCAGCACCTGTGGGCGGAGACTTATGAGCGAGATCTCGGCGACAGCCTTAAGCTGCAGAGTGATGTAGCACAAGCGATCGCGCAGCAAGTCCGTGTGCAACTAACTCCGCAGCAGCACACGGGCCTCAGCTCGGCGCATCCAGTAAACCCCGAAGCCTTCGACGAGTATCTGAAAGGCCGATACTACTTCCTGAACGAGTTTACGAAGACGGAGTCGCTCAACAAGGCAAAGAACTACTTCGAAGAATCGATCCGAAAAGACCCTGGCTTCGGGCTTGCTTACGCGGGTTTGGCAGATTCCTACCTTTATTTAACGGTCTTCCGTCGTCTGTCGCCAGGGTTCGCCTATCGCTCCGCGACTGAAGCTCTGCACAAAGCTTTGGAACTCGACGACACGATCGGAGAAACTCACGACACTCTCGGCGTCCTGAGCTGGCGGTATGAGTGGAACTGGGAGGCGGCGGAGCGCGAGTTCGATCGCGCGATTCAATTAGCTCCCAGTTACAGTTGCGCTCACGAAGACCGCGCGCTGTATCTCAGCTTTGTTGGTCGGCGCGCAGAGGCTCTGGCCGAGGTTGCCAAGAGCAAAGAGATCGACCCAAGCCCGAATTCGGCCATGACCGAAGCCGGAGCCTACTATCAGCTGCGGGATTACGCGAGCTTGGTAGATTCCGCTCGCAGATCGGTAGCTTCGAACCCGAACGAGTGGACCGGATACTACAACCTCGGCATCGGGTACGAGGGTAGCGGCAAGATCCTGGAAGCTATCTCTGAGTATCAGAAGGCAATCGAGCTATCGAACGGCGATCAAGACGTCACCGCCGCGCTGGCCCACGCCTATGCAGTGATTGGGAAACAAGCGCAAGCGAAGAAGATCCTTCGCGAGTTAGAGGGAAAAACTGTCTATATTTCACCCTATGCGCTCGCAACGATTTACGCTGGACTCGGGGACAAGGAAACAGCATTCAAGTTCTTAGAGAGAGCCTACCGGGAGCGATCTTTGGATGTCACCTGGCACATCAAAGCCGACCCGCGGATTGATAATCTCCGCGCTGACCCGCGCTTCCAGAGCCTGCTTCACCGTATCGGTTTACCCGCCTGAGTGGCATCCACCTGCAACTTCGCGGCTGTCTCAAAACAAAACACGACACGGATCACACGGATGTGACGGATCGCACGGCCAAGATTTGCCTTCAACCACTTTTTACACTGTCATCCCTTTGACCGCTTGGAAAGTGCCATTTTGAACCTCATCAGGTTTTGCGGTCGAGGGGATCTGCTTTTGCTTGGGTGTGTAATGTCGCGGGTTTCTGTTTTCACCAACAGCAGATTCCCCGGTCCGCAAAGGAATGGCAGTCAGACGACAGACTTTCGCAGCGGACCGAGGGATGATAGTGCTTAGGAGTCTTTGCGAGGTGACATGCCGGGACCGGGAATTTGAGAATCACTAGTCAGGCGGCGCGCCCAGATTGGCAAAAGCAAAAGAAGCTATTCGATGTCAGCGCGGTATTGAGGGCGACGGCGATCTGGGAATTGTTTTTGCATCACTTGCTGGACCAAGCGCTCAACCTGAGGCATGAAGGGCTCCGGGGTGAGAAGCGCAACTTTGCCGCCGCTGCGTCCCATCTGTAGAGCTGCTTCGTTCCACCGCAAGAGCGGAGAGGTGACGGGAATGTGAAGCGTCTCGCTTGAGGGCTGTGGCGTCAGGAGATATCCCACCCAGATCAGTAGCGAGGCGTAATACCCTATCGGCAGCAATTGTGACCAGAGCGGGATCTTGCTCAAATGGGAGGTAATCAAACCGACATATACCCCCAACGTGAGTAGGGCATCAATCCCGAATCCGAGCGCGAACCCGAATACTCGGTTCCTCAAGGAAAGGCCCAGCTGCTGGGAGCCGATGAACAGAAAGATCAGCAAGGCACACTGCATTACGCCGACAATTCGCTCGAAGTCATGAACGCTTGTCGTTAACCAATGATGGGGAGCTCCAGCCGAGAATCCGTGGTTGCTAATCAACACCACGAAGGCGATGCACAAAATAGATCCGGCGGCCCACTTGAATACGATCTTCGCTAAGTCTTGAAGTCCGGCAAAAGGTTTGAATGCGGCGCAGAAAATCTCATAGAGAACCGCGATCGCAGCGATGTTTGCCACCGCCGTCCCTACCCAGTACACCGAATAGTAGGTCCAGGAAGACAATCCAAATTTGCGATAGCAGACAAAGCGAATCGCATTCATGACGGTCAGAAATAAGAGGTAGGAAGAAAAAAAAGCAAACTGCCTCAGCAACTTACGCCGATACAGCAAATAGACGCAAAACACCTGGAGAAGAGGGCAGGACAACCATATTAGAGCTGCCTGAAGTGTGAGGCCGGGCATCTTCCTCCTGGTTTGGAGGAGGATATTCCCTTGCCCGGCTTCCCTTCAAGCAGAAAGTAAGGCCGTGGATGCAAGCCTTCTTAGGTTGCTAGTTGATAACGCATCCATCCGGAGGACACAGGGGCACTGGGTCTCCGCCCGCCGTAGTGGTTTGATTCGGGGAGATGGAGATATTGGCGGCGGCGAACACTGCCCCGAGAATCATGGTTCCAAGCATCAACCGAAACGACTTTTTCATGATGTTTCCTCCAAGCTATTAATAGGTAAACTGCACCATATTCGGTGCTAGTTACCTACTTCGACCATATCAATGGAGGGGGCAATTCCCAACAGCTTTCGCTGCCAGAAGCCGGTTTGAAAACCCAGAAGATCATGGCCTGCAGGAAGCCGAACCCAAGCGGTTTTCGTTGACAATTCCAGTTTGGGAAGGCCCGGGAGAGAGTTGACGGAAGGATCTGGCTTGGCGCTATAAGATGCTTGTAATCAGGGTCTTACTCATTGGCAGGGACCGAAAAGATTACCTCGCCGTGTCAAGAGCTTTACGTTCCATTGCGACTCCGTTACGGCGAAATCGTAGAACGTTGAAACCACTCACGCAAGAACCGCCTCAAACCCGGCCCATCTGAATACGAGAGTGCGATAAGGCTAGGGATTAGGCTTCGCCAACTTCGCCCTATCGCGAAACCCTCTTCAGCGGAATTTACGATGCTCGACCCTGATTTGTTTTGCCGGTTGTTGTGGAAAGTGCAAAACTGACTAGGGCGTACCAGCGATGCTTTTCGGCATTCTTACGCTATTGGGTCTTTTCAGCCTGTTGGCACTGCTCGTTGGATTGGTTGTGGCATTCCTAGCGCCGCAACGTTGGAACAAAAGAGCATGGCCAGCAGTTGCAGTGCTGTCTGTCATCAACGCGGTGGTCGCTGTAGCGTTCGTTTGCCTTTATGGTTGCTGAATAGAGTAACCGTGCTTTGTCGTTTCTCCTGTGTCGGTTGGAATTCGGAAAACGGCAGGACTAGAATATAGTTTTAGTCAGGGGAGGCGACCACGTATTGTTGCTGCCTATCGTGCTGCTTCTGGCCAGTGCAGGGCCAACACAACAGGCCATAAATGTTGCACCTAGCACTCGGCAGTTCTCATTAACAGAAGAGAATCCTACTCGGCAGTTCTCATTGACGAATCGCCACCCGCTCACTAATCCGCGTACATACCGGATTGTGAGTCCCGGGCCTCAGGGGTTTGTAATCCGAAAATGGCGCAACGGCACGTCACCCGATAGCAGAATGATTATTGAACCAAAGCGTTGTAGTTCCGACGAAGAATGCAAGACAGCTTGTATGTCCATGACCGCGTTTGTTTTTAGTGATGGGGAAAATCCGCAATTGCAATATGTGACTGATTGTCCAAATCTGGATGTTCCCTACCGAACGGAACGTGCAAACCACGACGGACCAGACACTCAGCATCAACCGGCTTTGAAACGCACGAAGAACTAGCACTTCTATGCGGTCGCTCCCGCAAAGTCAGCCTTTCCGCCTTCGCCTGTTGCTGTTCCATGCGTCGCGGTGTCCGCGTTCGGCGGTGAGCGAGGATTGCCGGAGCTCTTTCCGCCTTCCACTATCCGTTCCTATACGATCCTGGCAGGCCGATGCCTGCAAGGATCGAACCGCCCCCTTTGGGTTAACTTTCCCTCTATCGCTGAAACGGTTGGCTGCCGTTGGCAACCGTCAGGTTATCTACAACGGGGCGACCGGGCGCATATTGACGGGCGACGTCCGAGGCCATTTGCTGGTCTTGCGGAGTGTCCACAGACCCGGATAGATGTACCCCATCGGCTGCAACCTGGACATTCACATTTGAGAGGCGCGGAATGCTGTGCAGCGCCTGCTCCACTTCGCTCTGCTGAGTTGGCTGCGTCGGCCCGGTATTAGCAACCGGTGCAGAAGGTGCTATCTGACTGCCCGGGTTCATGCTGGCAATGGTGAGCTGGTCGAGTAAACGGCCAGGTCCCACCAGTGGCTGAACGGCGCTCTCCACCGTGCCGAGATCCGTCGTCGATCCCACGGTACCGGTAAGAAATATCTCGCCCTTATTTTCTGTAACGCAAACCGTTGAACCGGTGGACACGGTCGGCGCCGGAGAATTCGCGCTGGCCGTAGAATTCACGCTCGCCGTTGGACCCGCAGGCGTCGTACCGGCGGCCGTTGTACCGGGACCCGTTGTACCCGCAACCGCGGTACCCGCACCGGACGAGTTCGCAACATCTTGCGGCGGCTTGCCAGTGGAGGGAATGCCTGCGGTTCTGACGGCCAGCTGATCAACAACAAGAGCCGAAGGGTTGACCAACTGGTGGGCGAACCTGCGTATGAGCTCGGCGCTGGGTTGCGATGCTACCTGTCCGGTCAGCAACACCCGGTCGGCGTCCGCGAGGTTCACGCACGCGTTCGATCCTGGATCGAGAGCGCTGACCACCGTCTCGGAATCGCTGTTCGGAAGAGCTTGTTGCGGATACGCCGGGGCTTGTGGTGGATAGGCCGAGGCTTGCTCGGAATATGCCGGGGCTGGCTGCGAATATGTCGTCCCTTGCGCTGCGGGATCAGGAGGAGGCGGTGCGGATGCGCTTTCGGGATCGCGGTCTCTCGCGCCCGAACCATGGATCAAATCAGAGACTCCGCCGATTGCGGCACTGGTTGCGGCGCCGGCGGCTTCCCCGACGAAGTTAGCGGCGAGTTGATCCACAACCGAATAGCCGCGTGCGGCTCCCATGGCCACCTGCAGTAGCCGTTGCCGCCAGGATGGCGACGGCGCCGAGCCGCGAAGCACGATTCGGTTACCGCTATCCAATAACACACGGACGTCGCTGCTGGGCGCCTGTGAGTAGATTGCGTGGCTGACTTCGCGCTGTGCCACCAACAATCCTCGCGTCGCGGTTGCCAGAACTGGAACGCGCGGCACGTAAACGTACCGTGGCGCTGGCGCATGAGCGGCACTGGCTCTCTCAGCGCGAGCCTCGTGCTCGATGTGCCGATTCATATCTCGAGCTTGTTCCTTCTGTGCGCGTTCGGCCTCTTTGCGTTCGTACTTCTCGTCGTTCTTCCGTTCGCTCTTCTGTTCGCTTGCAACCTGTTTCTGTTGTTCCTTCTGCTCCCGTTTTCTTTCTTCCGCAGCGCGCTTTTCCTCATCCTTGTACTGCTTTCGCTGCTCCTCAGCTTGCTTTTTCTGCTGGTGCTCCTCTTGGTCGCGCTCTTGCTTGCGCGTGTTCTTCTCCTCTTTTTTCTCTTCTTTCTTCTGTTCTTTCTCCAGCTTCTTACGATCTTTCTTAGAGAGTTTTTCGTCGTGTTGACTCGTATCCACACGATTGTGGGAGTCCTGCGAATCTCTGTAGCCGCTTTGTCCTAACGAATAGGTAGTCAAAGCAAGCACAAAAGCCGCAACGGTCACGTGCCTCTTCATGCACTTACCTCCTGAGTGCGGCCACACACAAACTAGTGTGGCAAAATTCTGGATCCTGCTTGGGAGCTGGTATCTGGATTTGGATGTTGGGGCGTACCAGCAGTTTTGCCTGCGGGTAGCAGATATTCGGCTGCTCACAGTTCCGTGCCCTCCCGCCAAGCTAAACAGGCATCACAGCACAGAACTATCCGGACCCGCTCCGAGGAGAGTAGATCAATGAAGAGTGTTAGATTCGCAAGTCTCTTGTGCATGCCAATGCTGGCGTTGGGTGCCTTTGCCTACCAAGGTTCCATGCAGCAACCCACGCAGACGCCGCAATCCTCAGGAGCAGCGGGTCAAACGTCGCAACCGCCGGACGCGGCGGCACCGGGCACTGCATCCCCGTCGCAGCCTGGAACTGTGCAGAGTCCTCAGGCACAAAGTCCGCAGGCGGAGCCTTCTCAATCGCCAATGCGCTCCGGCGGCAATCCCATCGACGCTCAAGTGAACGCGCTAACAACGGCACTGAACCTGACTAGCGATCAGCAAGTGAAGGTCAAAACCATCTTGGCAGACCAGCACCAGCAAGCGTTGACCTTTGTGGGCGACAATTCACTCTCTCGCGACCAGAAGGTGCAGAAGATGCGCGATCTCCGGCAAGGGAGCATTGGCAAGGTGCGCGAGACGCTTACCAGCGAGCAAAAAACCAAATTCGACAATATGGTTCAGGCGCAGAACGAGCGCATTCGCCAAAGCGAACAGCAGCAGCAACAACAGAACAACACTCCTCAGCCTAAATAGAACTCGCTAAAGGCGAGTCTGACCAGATCTATCTCCGCGATGGTCACCGCTTGGCCGGCGACGCGACAATGAGTCCGGCCAACTGACCGAGCTGAGAGTGCGCAAGATACACCCTGTCATCTTTCGTGACCACCCCATTGCGAGCGCCTTCGTGAGTCGGTACCTGGGTGATGAGGGTGAGCTTGCCTTTGTCGTCCACGCGGGCGACTGTGAGCTGTGCGGCTCGAGCGGCACCGACATAGAGGGTGTGAGTGGCAGGCGAGTAGGCTAGGTCATCCACGCCGTCGCCAGTATTGATCGATGACAGCTTCTCGCCATCATGACCAGCATCCAATACCTCGGCCAGGGTGCTGCAGGCCACGAACAGAAAACCTGTTTGCTGATCGACCGAGATCCCATGGGGTCCGTCCTCACCACATGCTGACGGCCACTTGGCGACGGTCTTGCGCGTTTTGAGATCGATGGCGGTCGTGAGGTCCTTGTCTTCGTAATTCATATACAAGCGGCCGCGTTTGGCATCGACTGCATACCCTTCCGGACGCCCTTCAAAAGTCAGCTTTTCTTTTTGCGCCAGAGTGGCACTGTCCAGAATCCGCACTGAATTGTCTCGCGGCGCCGTGACCCAGACTTCCTTCGTGGGCGCCACATACACAACACCGTCGGGAGTGGAATCGATATGTCCGCAGGTTTTGCGGGCGAGCGTCTTTTCGTCGATGGCGCAGATGCTGGAGTCGGCACGATCGCCGATGTAAACCACGCCATCGCCAATCGATACGCCGCTCGGACCCTGAGAGCGCTTGCGCCCGCCCTGTTCCACCTCTTTAGTAGCAAAACCGGAAATCTCGCGAACGCTGTCATTGCTGGTATCCACCACGTCGACAGAACCGATGTTAATGGCGGGAACCCAGACGTATCCCGTTTTGGGATCGTACGCAATGTAATCCATGGCAATGGTTCCCCTCCCGTGATCGGGAAGCGCCAGAGTGCGAGTGGTGTAGTTAACGCTTGCATCACTGGCAGCGTATAACGCCAAAGCCAAGACTCCCGCGCATGCCAGGGCTAAGAAAAGACAGATTCGCGTTTTCATGGCGAGAATGTTACACCCCTGCACCCCGGCCACCTCTCGTGTTCCTTCTGCTAACATTGACGGAGCGTAGAGAACGCATCCGGTCCGCGGAAAGGGTAGAAGCCCATCTTGCAGTAAACAATTTTTGCGAACCTTCTTTCAGCCCGAGATGCGGACGGCGGGCGCTGCAATGAAAGGAGGTCGCTATGCCGACCCATTCTCCAGACGTCCCTCGTTCGCTTCCCGAACATCCAAACCTCCGCCACCTCAAAGACCAAGCCAAGGATTTGCTTCGATCCGGCGATGCGGCTTCCCTCACCCAGGCGCAATTCAAAATCGCGCGCATGTACGGCTTCCCGAATTGGCCCAAGCTTAAGGCACACGTCGATTCGCTGGAGGAAGTAGGACTACTCAAACAGGCCATCGATACCAACGACTTCGCGCGGGTGAAAGCGCTGATGACGCGCAATCCGGAGTTGCATCGCGCGCCGCTTGGTTACGGCAAGAATGGTCCACTCACCTGGGCGGCGGAATGTCGCGTGCCCTGGGCCGCGCCTGCCCCCGAGCGGTTGGCAATGGCGGAGTGGATGATCGACCATGGGTCCGACGTACACCAGGGCGGAGACGGTCCGCTGATGCGGGCCGCACTCATGGGCTACCGAATTCCCATGATGGAACTGCTGGTGGCGCGCGGAGCCGATGTGAACGCCTTGTGGAACGGATACTTCCCTATCATCTTCGCACCGTGTGAGACCGTGGAACCGGCCCCGCTGAGGTGGTTGCTGGAGCATGGCGCAAATCCGAACTGCGCCGATCCGCAGCGCAAATACCCTGGCACCGCCCTGGATTACGTAATCGGCACGTACGGCCGCTCTACCCAGCTAGGAGAGTGCATGGACATTCTGATCGGCGCGGGCTGCGGCACTCGCTACAACGTGCCTTCGGTGCTGAATCTGCTTCGCAACCGCATCGATCTGCTGGTTCAGCAGCTTGATGCCGACCCGGCGCTGATTGATCGCCGGTTTCCCGAATTGGATTTTGGGTCCACCGGCGCACGTCGCCTCAAGCTGCAAGGGGCCACGCTGCTGCACGTAGCGGCCGAGTACGGCAATGTGGAGGCGGCCAGGCTGTTGCTCGACCGCGGTGCGGATGTGAATGCCCGGGCGACGGCGGATGCATCAGGCATCGGCGGGCAGACTCCGATTTTTCATGCGGTGACTCAGTTTTACGATTGGGGCCTGAAAGTGGCAGAACTGCTCGTCGATCGTGGAGCCGACCTGCACTTGAGGGTCACGCTGCCGGGACATTACGAACGTCCGGAGGAAATTGTGGAGTGTACTCCACTCGGTTACGCGCGCCTATTTCCGGCAGGCTCGTATCAGAACAAAGGCATCGAGCTGCTGCGAGAACACGGTGGACTGGAATAGCTGAAGACGTTGTTCCGGCCGGCTGTTCCGCTCATTTCTTGCGCATCCAGACGCCCCAGGTGCCAGGCCCAACTTCCTTATTCGGGATTGGCCGACCGGTCACCTTAAGCGCAAGTTTGATCTGACCGTGGTGGTAGCCCTCGTGCCAGAGCATGTGCTGAAGGAGAAGAATGGGATGGTCATAATGCAGGTTCATCTGCTGGCCTGCTTCTATTCGGCTCTTTAGAGCATCGCGCACAGCCTTCGCGCTCTCCTTCAGCATTTGCGCGATCCGATCGGGATCGCGTTCGTTCGCCCACTCCTGCGGCGGCAAGTCTCTGGCGAACTCCGGCGCATCCTCCGCGACGAACACGAGCCGGACATAGTGGATGTGCGTGAACAGCTCCGCGACTGACGGGCTGCCCTCCATCACCCTGGCCTCCAGCCCGCCCTGTGGCAATAGGCCGAGCAGGTTGAGCAAGATGATGTTGTTCCGATCCCAGGAGTCCAGCAGGGCGTCGAGCAGGGTCTGATCGTATGTTCGTGACATCATCACCTCCGCGTCCTTCGGCCCGATTTAGCCTCCGAAGATCTCCCACGCAGTCCGGTAGACGTTCGCGTGTGCTTCCGCTGTGAGATCAATTGGGATGGAGTATCCTCCGCCGAGGGTGATGACGAATGGAATGTCGTGACTGCGCGCTGCGTGCATCACCCTGCGATCACGCTCTTCGAGGCCTCTATGAGTGAGAGAGAGGTGGCCGAGTCGGTCGGAATCGAGGCCGTCGACTCCTGACTGATAGAGAATGATGTCCGGCCGGAAGCAGAGTACTTGAGGCAGCACGAAGTCCAATGCTGCCAGGTACTCGGCGTCGCCGGTTCCATCCGCTAATTCAATGTCGATCGTGCTCTCTTGCTTCCGTAATGGGAAATTGCTGTGGCAATGCTGCGAGACCGTCATTACGTCGTGATCGGCGGCGAAGATCTGGGCAGTTCCATCGCCTTGATGCACATCGAGGTCGATCACGGCAGCGCGACGAATGCGGCCGTCGCGCCGTAGCCATTGAATCGCGACTGCAAGGTCGTTGAAGACGCAATACCCTGCCCCTTCGCTTGCGAACGCATGGTGCGTGCCGCCTGCGAGGTTCGCTCCCCATCCATGCGAGAGCGAGTCTTCCACAGCAGCGAGCGTCCCGCCCAACGAAGCCAGTGTGCGACGCACGAGGCCCTCTGACCAGGGAAATCCGATGCGCCGAATTGCCTCGGGAGAAAGCGTTCCCGCAAGAAAGTCATCCACGTAGCGCTCACCATGCACCAATTTGATGAGAGCGATGGGCGCGAATGGCGCGCACTGTAACTCAAAGCCATCCGACGACAGCTTGTCACGCATTAGGGAATATTTGCCTGAAGGAAAGCGATGTCCTGGAGGAAGGTCGATAGCGTGAACATCGCAATAGTGAATCCGTGGCACAAGATTAGCTTAATGGTTCCTCAAGATTGTTGCCCGAGTCGCATCGGGGATGGGTGTGGTGCCTCTTTGGAGGAGCCAGATCAAAGAGTTTGTTCCGACCCTACGCTCGCCCCGGCTCGCCAGTTTCGTATCGGGACTGCTGGCCAGCGGCGACTCCAACGTGAGCAGGGGCGGCTTCTGACGCCTGAACCGCCCGTGTATCGATCTGAAGAAGTCCAGCGAACCTTCCTGCGATTGGGAGGTCCTTGGGCTTCTTTGGTCGGGTAGGTGCGTTGGCTCGGCTATTTCCTGATACGGAACTCACAGGTTATTGCGGACTTCTAAAGGTCGGTGAACGTTCTAGCTGACCACACAACTAATCCATCCTCGCGCAACCCACCGCGCGAGGATGGGATTAGTTCTTTTCTACTCAAGCAGTGGTGCCTCTCTCAATCATGGGGTACACCCGGATTCGGGTTTGAGTTCTTTTCGTACACTCTGAAGTCGCTCAGCCAGAGTGATTCGTTCTTTAATAAAGGACTCTGACCCACGGGGTTCTGATTCAGCTTTCCGCCGGCAAGGCTGCGGTAGATGCCGAACTTGCTGCGGATATACGATGTCCCAATCCGCCACATGTCGATGTGGGGGTCCTTGAAATCGATGAGCACTTTCCCATCGCTGATGCGGGTAATCTTTATCCCATAATAGCCATCGTGGCTGTAATGGACCTCCTCGCGAACCTGCACCCACTGGTCCTCAAAATCCGATAAGGGGATGTTGTCAACGATCGTGCCTTTGCCCGTGTCCGCGCCGTCAACGGAATGAATGATCTGAATTCTCTTGTTCGATCCGGTACTGCCGCTGGCGCGGGGAGTAATCGTTATTACCGGACTGCCAATGTTGGGGCCGTCCTGGCCCTTGAGCTGGTGAATGTGAGTGAAATTTGAAGTGGGCTGGAAACCAGCTGGCAGCTTGAACTTCCATTCCAGTATCTGCCATTCGTCGTAATTGCCCTGGACTTTGGCCCATGTGGAATTGTTGGTGATGGATTTCATCTCGTTGCGCTGGCGGTCGACGGTGCTGGAGCTGCAGCGATCGCCGTCGATCACCGGGTCGATGTGGATGTCAAAACGGAAAACATATTTGTTCAGGAACGCGTCTGGGTTGGGGCCGACGCTGCCGTGGACGCCGTTAATGTCGCCTCCGTAGCGGCCGGTGCAATTCGGATTCTCGGTGTAATCGAAACCAAACTGTCTCATGTAAGTATTGATGTCGCTGTACAGTTTGCCCTTGAGAGACGCATCCGCATCCATCGCGGTGGTGCGGGTGTAACCCTTGCAGCCAGGGGCCAGCATCGCTATCCGCTCGCAGGTGGTTCCGTGTTTCAACCAGCCTGTGGAGTCCATTAGCGGGTAAGTGTCATTCAAAGTGAACTCGATCACATAGGTGTCGGCCGCGGGAAGATTGTCGAACTTCACGAAGTTCACGGAATCGATGTTGCAGCCAGTCTTGCCTTCGGTGGATTCAAGCTGGTCCAGCCAACCGACTCCGTTGACTGTGGCAGAGACGACATTCGTGATGGTCGGGCTCTGATCGCCACAATTGCCGAAGTTAATAATGAAGTGGCCAAGATCCTTGGCGTCGCTCGTGGATTTCGTAATCGTGTATTTCCAGGCAGTACCCGCCGGCACAGACGACACCTGGACATCTACAGCGTAAGCGCCAGGAGCTTGCGCGGAGGAAGGTCCTGCTGCCATTGCGGAAGTTGGGCCTATGTGCCAGTCCGTAAGTGCGACCGCTGCCACCAGAAGGAAAGATAGGATGAGTCTAGGATAAGTCTTCATGCGATTACCTCGATGGATACCGCCGTATCCCGTTGCGAGTTCTGTGATGGGTTTCGCCTGGAAGGCTGACCTACATACCTTCAAGGCTGCGAACGGCTGGACTGCTATTCGGGTAGGTTATCAATGTCTTCGAACTGAGAGGTGCTCGTTCTACCTTATGAAATCCAGCGTTATCTCGGATACTGATACGGGAATAAATCCATCCTCATCACCAGTAGAGACGGATGGATGAACGGTGGGCACGCTGGCAGCATCGGCTTAGCCGCGGCATTTTTTTCTTCTTGTATCTACGCTGTCTGTGGTTTTATGAAGTACCGCAGCCGACATAGCGATTGGATTTGACTAAGCTATCGTGAGCGATACTTGGACACACACATCAAACCCTCATTCGCATGAGCAAGCCGGTCCCAAAACGGGTTTCGGAGGTTCCGATCACCTTGAACCCGCAGGCCGCGTAAAACTCCTCCGCATGAGGATTGCCAATCACATATAGGGCAACAGATTGTCGCGCGCGGGCGACCCCGGCGCAGTGTTCGATTAACAATCGTCCAATCCCATGACGGCGCAGCTTCGGATCGACAAACAAAGCGTCTAATTCGCTCTGTCCATCGGCTCTGGGATCCACAGCTGCAAATCCGACAATGGTGCCGTTCCATTCCGCCACGAACACCCGACCCGCAGTGATCTGTTCCAGAGCTATTTCAATTGCATCGGGGTGAGCAAGTAAGGCGTCACGATCGCCAGCGTTGGTAAGCGAAGCCCGCAGCTGCAAATCCTCAAGCTCCTTTTGCTCAGAGCTGTCCGCCCGGCGAATCAGAAAATTGTGCATGACGCGAGTAGCATACGCCGCTCACGAGATCGCAGGGGCGCCGACCAGTGTGAGTTGAGAACTTTTCAGGAGCAACAACAAAACACGACATGGATCACACGGAGACTGCACGGATCAACGAATACGTATTAGAGATGCCAGTTAGTCTCGCCGATCATGGTACGTTTCCGGATCCGTGTAATCCGTGCCCGAAGGGTCCGTGAAATCCGTGTCGTGTTTGCTGTGCTCTGGCGCCAGAAAAATCTAAGTCATCGGCTGTTTTCATCTTCATCGGCGCGTGGCAACGCTTCTGCGGGATTGGCCGCGGTGCCGTTCATTCCGAAGAATGCTCGCTCTTCGGCTGTCATATCCCGCCCGAATGCCTGTCGGAATTTGAGCTCGAAGTCCGGCGTTAGCCAGGGACGCTGATCGTCAACTCGCTTCATTCGTGGACCTCTCGGTACCATGTCTGACCGTTGTGCAGAGTTCTGTAGCGAGGGCGGAGACCGCGAACACTTCAACGTGCTTCACTCACGGTGCACGAAGCTGATTCGCAGTCTGCGCGGAAAGAGATGATGTGCAGTTCGGATCTAGCAGTTTAGAACACAGAGAATTGTCAGTAGTTCTGGCCTATCCTTCACCTTTCGGCAGTGCCTCATCTCGCGAGTGGCCATCAAGAGCAGAGGCGAAAGAAGCGTAATAGCCGCGGGAGGAAGCGCAATCACTACCGTCCGGCGTCTTGCGGTAGCATCCATTTCGGCGAGAGGAAGGACCAGGACAAAGAACACGACCGCGATCACGACAGCTGCAATGACGGACTTGGCCCGATCAGACACTTCGCTCCGCGGTGACACACGACTGTATCAAAGCATACGTAGGAGCTTCAACATGTCCTCACGCTGGTCGTACAGCGAGGGGCGCTCAGGCGGGCTCCGAGTGATCGCTATATGTCGGGTCCTGTTTCGCGCCGCATAAGCAATAAATTGTCATCACTTTTTACAAGCGTGGAATGTTGGCCAAGGAATCAGAAAAAAAGCAAATTCAATGAGAAGGTTCATCATCACCGGCGCACCCGGTGCAGGCAAGACAGCGATCATCCCCCAGCTAGAACTGGACGGTGTCAGCGTAGTGGAAGAGTCGGCTACTGACGTTATCGCTGTTGCGCAAGCCCGAGGCACAGCCGAACCGTGGGCTGATGAGTCGTTTATTGATGCGGTGGCTCATTTGCAGAAGGCGCGACAGCTTCGCGCCGCTAAGCAAGAAAATGACATTCAGTTCCACGACCGTTCCCTCATCTGCACGGCTGCGCTGGCCGTCTACCTTGGATATAGCTTTCCCCCACTTCTTACGAGCGAACTAGAGCGCATCAATAAGGAAGCAATCTTCGAAAGGCAGGTGTTCTTCATACGAAATCTTGGGTTCATCGCTCCCACCGAAGCGCGGCGCATCAGCTTTGAGCAGACATTGCGTTTTGAACGAATCCACGAAGAGACCTACCGCCGTTTCGGCTTTGAATTCGTGTCAGTAAAACCTGCAAGTCTGCTGGAACGGGTGAGCATAATCAAAGCGGCAATTGCTTAGCGCCGACGTGGACTTTCTTTCTAGCTCCCCACAATCTCCATTCAGTTCTGAGTGCGAGCAACGGTGTGGCCCCCGGATCCTTTAATAATATGCTTGACATGTGTCGTACTGTTATAGTTATGTATAACAGTAGAAAACGAGGTGCAAGCACGGTTCTGGTTGTCAACAACGAGAACCAAGGAAACCTCGGCCATGAGGAGAATGCATATGAAATCCGTTCGTTTTTTGCTTTCCATTGTTCTGATGTCTCTGCCAACTCTGGCTTTCACGCAATCCGAAGTACATAAGCATGGAAGCGCGTCTTCCGCGCAGCCGGACGCACAGAACACCGACGCTGCCAAGACTGCCGCGCCGAAGTCCGAGGCGCAGGTTTCGTTCGACACCCTGAAAAGCCTTGCGGGCGAGTGGGAAGGTACGGTAAAGACCAACCTCCCGGGAATTGACCCGATGGCAAACATTCGCATGCACACGACCATGCGCGTGACCTCGCGTGGAAACGTCCTCGTACATGAGTTCCAAGAGGCCGGGACGCCATTAGATCCGGCAAAGTACGATCATCCCGTGACGATGATGTACCTCGACGCAGACCGGTTGAACCTGGTCCACTATTGCGACGCGGGCAATCGCCCGCACATGACCGGCAAAATGTCGCCCGACGGAAAGAAAGTAGAATTCGACTTTGCCGAGCTGTCCGGCAGCAACAAGCACGGACACATGCACCACGCGATATTCACCCTGGTCGACGCCAACCATCACATCGAGGACTGGACTTACATGATGCCCGGCGACAAGCCCGTGCAGGCGCACTTCGAACTGACGCGCATCGCAACCATCGCCGCAAAATGAGAGGAGCGTCATCAAGAGCTCTCTGGAAACCAGAATGGACCGTGAGTGGAATGACAGTCAGCCGATTTACCGCCAGCTTCGAGACCGTGTCGTGGCGATGATCCTCGACGGCGTGCTCAAGGAAGGCGATCCGTTGCCCTCGGTGCGCAATGTTGCGGCCGAATATCGGGTGAATCCGCTCACGGTACTCAAGGGTTATCAGCAACTGGTAGACGAGGGGCTAGTCGAGAGCAGACGCGGCCTAGGCATGTTCATCAATACTGGCGCGCGCAGTTTGTTGCTGCAAGGCGAACGGCAGAAGTTTCTCGATGAAGAGTGGCCCCGGATCCACGCCAACATTCAGCGACTCGGACTGAAAGCTGACGAACTCCTGAACAACTCAAACGGCGAGTCATCCGCACATGCTGCAAAGCCGAAAGCGGCGAAGTCAAAAGCTGCCAAGTCGGAGGAGCGCTAAGCCATGGCCTGTATAGAAGCCCGCGAACTGCGCAAAGCTTTCGGCACAACCATCGCACTTGACGGTATTAATTTGCGCGTCGAAGAGGGCCGCATTCTCGGACTCGTCGGTCCCAACGGCGCAGGCAAGACCACTGCGCTCAATGCCATCCTCGGCCTCACTCCGTACCAGGGGGAATTGAGGGTGCTCGGACGCGATCCCTGGACGGAGCGCGATGAGCTTATGCGGGATGTCTGCTTCATCGCCGATGTCGCCGTGCTGCCTCGCTGGATAAGAGTCTCGCAGGCACTCGACTATGTCGCCGGCGTGCATCCGCGCTTCGATCGCGCGAAGGCCGAAGCTTTTCTGGCAAAGACCACGATTAAGCACTCCAGCAGGGTCAAGGAATTGTCGAAGGGCATGGTGACCCAACTCCACCTTGCGCTGGTGATGGCGATTGACGCGAGATTGCTGGTGCTCGACGAGCCGACGCTTGGCCTCGACATTCTGTATCGCAAGCACTTCTACGATGCTCTGTTGAACGATTACTTCGATCGCAATCGCACTATAGTGCTGGCGACACACCAGGTTGACGAGATCCAACACGTCCTCACTGATCTTATGTTCATCGATCAAGGCCGCATCGTCTTCGACCGCAGCATGGAAGAAGTGGAGTCACGTTATGCGGAAGTGATGGTGAATCCCGAGCGCGTGGCCGCGGCACGGGCACTCAAGCCGATGCACGAGCGACAGGTGTTCGGTCGCAGCGTTCTGGTGTTCGATGCTGCCGATCGCAGGCAACTTGCTGCGCTTGGTGAAGTGCGCACA
>JBJMGD010000016.1:0-57978 GCA_045808065.1 Terriglobales bacterium
GCTTCCACCTTCGCCGCCGCCCGCAATGCGGGGGCTTCCACCTTCGTATCCCTGCCGCCGCTCGATGTCGAGGACGTGGCCTACGAGGTCGTCTTCATGCAGGCGCTGCATGATCAGGATGATGCAGCCGGTGAGCTTGTGATTGAGGCGGCTGCAGAGCGTGTTGTCGTACCAGTCGTTGACGTTGTTCCGCCTTGTGTCGGACAGAGCCTTATCCGGCTGCAGCGGGTCATCGATGATGATGAAGTCGGCGCCGCGTCCGGTGAGCACGCCGCCAATCGACGTCGCCTTGCGGCATCCCCGTGCGGTGGTCAGGAAATCGGCTACGGCGCGCTTTTCCGGCGAAAGACGCGTGGGAAAGATGTCGCGATAGAAGCCGCTGTTCATAAGCGCTCGAGAGTCGATGGCATGCTTGTCGGCGAGATCCTGCGCGTAGCTGGCGCAGATGATCTGCGCGCTGGGATTGTGCCCGAGCAGCCAGCCGACAAACGCTACCGACGCGCAATGCGACTTGAGCGAACGCGGCGGCAAATTAATGATCAGCCGTTTGGTCTGGCCGCGTCGGCAGCGTTCGAGCTCGTGCGCCATGACCTCGATGTGCCAGTTGTGCGCAAAGTCGGTCTGCGGATTCAGCTCGACGAAGCTGCGCTCGATGAAGGTGTAGAAGTCATTGCGAAGGATCGCACGGTATTGCTCGGGCGTGAATTGCAAGATAGCTCCTGGCTGCTCGCTGCTGCTGCTGGCTGCTGGCGCTGCAAGTTGCTTTGCGGCTTCGTGTTTGTCGCTTCAACTGCGGGTGTTGTTATCGGCTATTCATCGTTAACTTCGTTTTGGTGGAAGACCCCGACTTTTTAAGGTCGGCGTTGGTGGAAGCTGGCACTGAGTTTGCCGCCTTGCAACAAACCCCAGACTTCGTGGAAGCCCCCGACTTTTTGACATCGCCTTAGTGAAAGCCCGCACCTTTTTGTCTGCCTTGGTGGAAGCCCGCACCTTTTTGTCTGCCTTGGTGGAAGCCCCCGACTTTCAGTCGGGGGAGCAAGGCTTTCAAGCCTTGCGACATCTGCGTCGCGATAAATTTGCGCTTTAGCGCTGGCCTGCGGATCTCCAGGGCTAAAGCCCAATTTTGGAACAACCCATTTCTCCGCTGGACTGAAGTCCAGCTCCCCCCGCATGAATGCGGGGGCCTAGCGCACTTCCCCCCGCGTGAATACGGGGCTTCCACCAACTGCTGCTCCTCCGCACAAATGCGGGGCTTCCACCAACTGCTGCTCCCGCCCGCATGAATGCAATGGCTCGCGCTTAGCCAGCAGCCAGCAGCCAGCAGCTACTCGCTACTTCCCGAAGCGGCGTGCCAGACTTTGAAGAATCTTTTGATCGCTTTCCGCAAGTTCGGACGTGGTGAGGCCCGTCGCGGATTCTTCAGAGGACAGCACTAGCGCTGAGAGCACGCGGAAGGCATGTGTGTTTCCGGAGATGGCCTTCCGTACCATCCGTTTCACCGCAGCCTCCATTTTCGTGACGGTTTTCTTCTCTCCCCGCTCAGTTACGACGACAAATTCGTTTAGGGTCTCCTCCAGGACGGTGGCTAGGTTGCACCTGCCTGCTGGCCGTCCGGCAGGATTGCCCGAGACCCCCTTAGGGAATTGCGTCCGCTTGGGCGGCTTTCGATATCCGACACCCGCGCTTGCCATGCTCTCGTCTCCTTAATGAGCTTTCGCCTTTGCATCCGAAATGGGTTGGATTTCCAGACTCATAAGTTCCCTGCTACCACGAATTTCCTAATTTGCAACTTCTATTTCGCTGCCATTTCGGGAAAATCCGCCATATCCTTCACGTGCTATGTGCTTGGTACCACGCTAGGCGCGGAGGAATCAAACCGAGATACCGTCGGTCTATCTGTGGAAATCTGACGAGCGATCAAGGAGTTGCAGAGGGTGGAACGACGGTGTGATATTCCGTCGTTCGCATTTGGGAAACTGCCGGCGGGGCTTGCAACACTTGTAAGCAGCTGACTCAGCTACGCTTAGTAGCAGCGCTTTGGGGGAAATCCACGGGTGCAGGATGATCCGCTACAAATGCGGAGCAGAAAGGTGAAAAAATTGGGTCCTATAATGTAAGGAGATCCCTTTCTTGAGGTTTCCTCTGTTCTCATGCTCAGTGGCCTCACTGGTCAGAGCTTTACGGGGTTGGTGCGAAAATCCCTGATAAATTCCCTGTTCGGATCGGCCTTATCCTTCTTTGTCGATCCAAACCGTTGGAATTGAGCAACTTGGGACCACATTTTGGAAATTCCCTGTTAATCCCTGTTCCCAACAGCAAATTTGCGGAATTTGGGCATAAATCGGGGGATTTTGGGCGGGAAAACAAAAAAGTCCCTCTTAATTTCCCTGTTCTTGCAAAAAACGGGAGCGGGCGCCGCAAAACTACCGCATGGACGTCTTGTAAAAAAGCTCACGCGCAGCTTGGGAGGAGAGCTACCAAGCTGCGCGTGAGTGCTGCCTTGCTAAAACCAGGAGCGCTGGTTCTAGGCTCCAGTAAGTCCCTTATTGACCAGGACCTTTACCTCAACCCGACGGTTTTCGGCGCGTCCTGTTTTCTTCTCGTTCGGGGCCTTTGCACCATACTCTCCCATCGCGCCGGGAGCGACGATGTGCCGAATGGGAATTCCACCTTGCTGCTGTAACAACGTTACGACTTGTTTAGCGCGATCTTCACTCAGCTTGGTGTTGGTGGCCGCAGAGCCCGTTGAGTCAGTGAAACCGGTTACCTCGACTATGTAGCCAGTGAGTCCCTTCGCCGTTTGCGCTAGTTGATTGAGCTTTGCAATGTCGGCTTTGGAAACCTTGCTGCTACCAACTGCAAAGTTAACCGTAGTTTCGCCCTTGACATCGAAGTCCGTCAGGGAATTAAACCGCTTCGTCTGTTCCGCGATCGCGCTCATGTTCTGCTGAATATTTCCTCTATTGGAGGCGATTTCCTGTTGATTGGCAGAAATATTTTGCGTGTGCGCGTCGAGCTTTTCACCGTGCTCCCCCAGCTTTGAATGGTGAGCTGAGAGCTGGTCCACGTTCTTTGCGACTTGGTCCGCCGTTGGAGTCAAGCCGGCCTGGATCATCTGGGATGCTTCCAGATCGTCGCCGTCGGTAACGATTTCCTTGGCCACGATGCGGCCCTGGTCATCCGGCGTTCCCTTTACTGTGACCTTCAGTCCAGGTATCAGGACGGTGGCGCCCAGTTGTTGTTTGTCGAGGCCGAAGAGGCCTTTTTTGTCTACTGTTCTGGTGGTTTCCGTGAGAACGACGGTGGCGTCAGTTCCCCCGTCGGTCGCGATGACCAATGTTTCCCCGGTACGAGTTTTGATTATGCCATTGACGTCATCACCGGCAAACGCGCCTAGGCTTGACACCAAGGACAAAGCAACTGCTCCAAACATCAATCTCTTGAACATATTTTCTCCATTCTGAAATCTGAACTGTTAACTGCCCGCAACTCCTTGGACCGCGTCGCCGTGTGTTTCCAATTTCATGGCCAAAACGGATGCCGGTACAAAAGTGCATCCATGGGCTGAGAATGCATCCACCGCGCACGGGACGCTACTGTGAGAAATAGCAGTGCCAGTAGGAATTTGGAGAGCTGGAATCGATCAGTGAATTGGAGAAGCGAGGGCTTGTGCCCAGAATGGATGTCGAAGTGCGGAGTACCTCTAAGGTGGTAGATGTCTGCCGAACCGAAAGTTCAAATCAATACATGGGGCGGAGCGGTCGCTCTATTACATATCAATCGGCTGGATTGGCTGCTTGCTTTGATCGCGGTCGAGGGTAGAGATTTGCTATCGAATACGTCGCTCCCACGAACACGTGCAGACGTGGCGCGCCGGAAGTGAGTCCAGACTCGAAACCGCTGTCAATCACCAGTCGCGGAAGAACGGTGTATGTCAGCGCCCACAGCGTAGAAGCGAACGCCGGGGACGTTTTGTTGAGTTCTGTCTGACCATAGAATTCCCCGGTGAACTGGAGGCCGCGGTAAATGAAGTGGGAAAACGCCAGATTCAATTGCTGGGCGCGGTCAAAGCCTGACGCGTTCGGGCGTCCGATCAGGAATTGGCTCGCGTTGAAGTCAAAATGAAAGTGCATGATGTCTTTGCCCGCCAAAAAAGTAAGTTGGTGATCCACGCGCCCCGTTCCTAGGCCATCTGCGATGCTGGCCGATGGTATTTTGACCGAATAGCTGAAGGCCAAACTGGGCACACGCTTCGTCTGCCGATAAACTCGGATCTGCGGACCAAGCCAATTGTCTCCAAAACCTTGGTGTGTGCCACTGACATCAGTCTGCGACAGGAATGAGGTTGTGCCCCAACGCAACTCAACGTCGCAAAGGATCCCAAACTTCACAAGACCACCAACCGACTTGGTGTGAGAATCCTCTTCAGTCCAGAACTGATCCCAGCCGTACTCTAGTTCCAATACGCCATATTGCGTGATGTCAGCAGGATTCGCGACCGTCGGCCGGTTCGGATTTGCCACGATCGAATCTGCGTAGCAACCGGTCTGCTTTCCCATCCATTGCGCAAACGCGAGGCTGCTTTGGGCAAGATACACTGCCAGAGTCATCACCGTACATCGCAAGAAGTAGCGCAGACGTCCTGGGTGGATCGCATGTTCGCTCAACGCCAGCGGCCACTCGCCCGAAATCGCCGACTTCACAGCCGAGCGATCAGTAGGAAGGAGCTGTGACGCGCGCTTTTGCATTGTGAGTGCGCCTTACAGATTAGACGCTTCCCATATTTCTCGCTAAGAGGGTCCAGCGAAGCCAAGTAGTTCTTCCTACTTACTTTCCTGCACGACGCGATTATGCAGCGGCTGGATGGGCCGCGCGTTCCGCGGATATATGCTGGCGAACTTCTCGATCTGCGCCTTCGAAAATGTCACGGGCGTCTCGAGCACGTACCAGCTGACCCCTTCTGTACACGGCGGCGTGGTCAATGAGCCTTCAAACCTGTAGTAGTTGTGGTTCGACGGCAGCAAATCGGCAACATGCACCTGGACAGAGTCCGACTCAACCTCATTGTTCTTTCTAGGCGGCAGATTGTCCCACAACGTGCTTATGAGCGGGTTGGGATCGCCCTGTTGGATCAGCACCGCGACCACTGCAAGCTTACCCTCATTGTTCTTATGCACGAGGTGAGCCACCATTGCGTAGTGCCTGCCACTGATCTCCTCCTCGCTGGGATGGTGAAAGTGGAACTGTACCAGCTCGTAGGTCTTGCCCTCGATACTAATGGTGCTGCCCGGAGTGTAGTTGACCTGGATGGTATGGCCGTTATCAATAATTTTTAACGGCGAGGCGGAGTAAGCGAACTGAATGGGCGGAAGCTGCGCGGCATGTGGATAGGCAATATCGATTGGTGACTGCGCTTGTCCGGTGCCGCAGGCAGCGAACTCGGGACTGAGATCGGCCCAGTGCCCCGGCCCATGTTCTCCGAAATACGTCCAGCTATGCGCTGGGTCAGCGTGATGGTCCTGCGCCAGCGTGGCCGTTGATACAAGAGAGCCGATCGCAAACAGAAAAACCCAGGCCCATGTTCGCGAGGCTTTCTTCAAGGCAGCCTGTTTCGCAATTTTCGGTCGCGCCTGCATTCACCCACCAGTCTGACGCGGCGGAAAGACAACCCGAAAACACAGAACTCGCGAGTCGTGTAAATCGAGAGGACTCGTGGCGATTAACCATCACGCAAGACACTACGATCTATTGGCACCAAAGCAATTGCGTGTTCGGTGCGCCTCAATTGTTGGACACCATGAGATTGCTCAGCTTCCAGGGGTTCTGATAAGTTTCGATCTCGACCTGCTTTGTCTTCTTGTTCACCGTCAGTTTGCATGCTGGCAGCACCGTGCCGGAGCCCTTGCCGTCCGGGGTGAGGAGCAACTCGATCGCGCCAACGCTGTAATCCCGGGAACGGGTCCCGTTGTGCAGCTCGCCAAACGCTAGATTGCGATCAGTAATGAGACGGAATTTGCGGCCCTTCTCGGATGGCAATTCGATGATGTACTTGACATCGTTGCCAACGCCCCCACTGGCGAATCTGACCCGGCCTTTTGGCTTCATGTCCTCCAGGACGTCAATAAGGCCGTCTTGCCCTGAGCGCTTGAACGCAGCGATTAATGTCTGCCGATCGTCCGCGGTGGAAAACTTCTCAATAATAATGTTGACGCTGTAAATCCTGCCCATTTGCGTGCTCGTTCCCATGGCGGTCGCCTGGATCGTCATGCGTCCCTGGGCCTGGACGATTGTGCCCACGACCATCAATAAAAAGAAGATGGACCCTGTGAGGCCCTTACAGAGCAACCTCTTTATGTCTCGCATCTGTACTCTCCATTTTTTGCAATACCGCTGCAATACCGCGCACGGATTTCGCCGAACTAGCCAAAGACCTGAGTCTTAGAAGCTACCGGTCCTTCGCACGCCGGAGAACTGCCAATTGAGACAGGCCAAGAACCTGCGGGCAACAGGCGTGTTCCAGCCATCCATTGATCCGAACTATCGTTGATATTCACGTCGTTTGAGGGCCGATCGGCAGCATGAACAGAACGCGACTCTCGCCTTCACAATCAAGAAGTTACGAAGCCTGCATAAACCATTGCCGAAAATACGCACAGCGGTCGATCCTTTGGCTGCTCAACCACGGTACAACCGTGACAAGCCCGCTATGATCCACACTTGCTTCGTCGCAGGCGCAGGACGTGGTGATCACCCCGTCGGGTAACAATGGTTGGTTACATTCGTAAGGAACGCCGGTCCACCAACTTGGAATAGTATTCAAACTGCTGATTTTCGTCTTAACGTAATGAAATTGCGCATCATAGTGGCGGACGACAACCAGAAAATGTTGGATCAGATTGTGTTGCTGCTGAGAACTGAGTTCGATGTTATCGCCACCGCCGCCGACGGCATTGCCGCGCTGGAAAGTATCCAGAGGTACAAGCCCGATCTTGCTGTGCTGGATGTCGTAATGCCGCGAATGAATGGAATCCAGCTCACCAGGGAGTTGTCCCGGAATGGGCACGCGATGCACATTGTTATTTGTTCTGTCGAGAACGACCGGGAGACGATTGACGCCGCCCGCGCAGCGGGGGCTCTAGGCTATGTGTTCAAACCGCGAATGGCGCGAGACCTAGTTACGGCCGTGAAGTCGGTTGCCGCCGGCCATCCCTTCACGTCGGCTGAGTAAACATTCCTGCTAGTTTGAGTTTCCGATTACAGGAACCGTCCAATGTGCCACTCCGCCTGTCTGCGGGACTCAAAGAATTCAAACACAGAAGCATTGTTTCAATTGTGACGTTAACATTTTTTTGGTGGCACCTCCCCTTTTGGGAGTATGCTGTCCCTCATTCTTGAGAAATTAGACTTTCAAGAGTTTCGAGAGTTCGCAGAATGGCAGGCTTCGCGCAGTCTTTGTTAACGAACCACGCTCTTTCAGCTCAGGAAGGGCAGGTCAGACCGCGAACTGCCGCTGCCGTTCTCCTGCACTTTCAAGTTCCTTTTCTGGCACTCGCGACGGCACTCGCCTACTACTTCGGAACAAAGCTTGGTTTTGTATTTACGCCCGCAAGCACTCCGATCGGCACGTTGTGGCCGCCGAATGCAATTCTGCTGGGCGCACTTTTGTTAACTCCAACTCGAATTTGGGTCTTCCTGTTGGTCGGGGTTCTTCCGGCTCACCTCCTCGCGCAATTGGGCGCGGGTGTGCCTCCGGCTACGGCGATCGGTTGGTTCTGCAGCAATGCAGGCGAGGCTCTGGTTGGAGCGGCCTGCATACGCCATTTCGGATCGAAACTGCGACCACTCAGCGGTCTGTTTGATAGCGTGATCTTCATAATTTTCGGCGTGCTTGTGGCCCCGCTCGCTACCTCGTTCCTGGATGCAGCGGTGGTGGTCCTCACTGGGCAAGGAAAGGGCTACTGGATGCTCTGGACCACACGCCTCTCTTCGAACATGATCTCGGAGCTGATATTCGTTCCAATCATCGTGCTACTTGGTGTGCGTCGGTTGTCATGGTTTCGCGGCCTGACTCTCGCAAGATCACTGGAGGCGATTCTGCTCGTCGTCGGCACGGCGATCTTGAGCCTGCTGATCTTCGGCACAGGCAATCTGATAGGCAAAATCCCGGCGCTCGTCTGTGCACCATTGGCATTCCTGCTGTGGGCGGCGCTGCGGTTTGATTTGAGCGTACTGAGCACGTCACTCTTAGCGATTGCCTCGATCTCGATCTGGAATGCGACGATCGGGCATGGCCCTCTGCCGCGAGCGTCAATGACCGAGAACGTACTTTTTATTCACTTCCTTCTCCTGGGTTTCACTTTGCCGCTGGTACTCCTCCAAGGTTTCAAAGTGGAGCAACGTCGAGCTTTGGGCTCGGTAACCCAGACCCGCAATCGCTTGATCAACTGGGGAGAAGAACAGCGCCAACGCATAGGTCGGGAACTCCACGACGACATCGTGCAGCGGCTGGCGTTAATCGCCGTCGAGGTCGATCGATTGGGAGCTAGTGGGCATCAGTCTAGCGAGGCAGATATTCAATCGCTCTACCAAGAAGTGACCCAGGTTTCTGAAGCGACTCGCCGGTTGTCGCATGAAGTACATCCCTTTGTGTTGGAATATGCAGGCCTTGGCGCAGCATTACGGAGTATGTTTCACCGCGTTTCGCAACAGAACGGTATTCACATAGGCTTTACCGAGCATGAAGCAAAGACAATTCGAGAGGATGCTTCGCTTTGCCTGTATCGCGTTGCCGAGGAGGCTCTGCAGAACATTGTGAAGCACGGCCGCGCGCGCAACGTGACCGTGGATTTGGCAGTAAGCCAGAAAAGTGCTGTTTTGCGTATTGTGGAGGATGGGATGGTCGTCGCGAGTGAGGAAGTACCGGGAAACGAGGTTGGGCTCGGGAGCATACGCGAACGCGTGATGGCGTTGAATGGTGTGTGCGACATCGTCTCTGCAAGCGATAAGGGAACGACTATTACGGCTACACTTCCCCTCAAAACTGAATCGCACTTTCAGCAACAGACCTAAATATCGCAGCCGCGCACTCAGCCTTCCTTATAAGTCAACAGCAGCGCTCCAATCAGCATGAAACAGACCGGCCATACGCGTCCCGGAAACTTAGTGTCCGCGCCTGGGAGACGTAGCTCGAGCCATCGCATGCTGCCTGCGAGTACAGCCAGGATCGCTAACGGCGTATGGCTCAGTTCGGCCAGTACCTGATCTTTGGAGTTTGCAAGCGCGTGCGTGTGTGTAAGCAGTAGAGCGCCTCCGATGACGCACACCGCCGGAAACACGAGCGGCGCAAGCGGCGACTGCGTCTTGTTGTGTTGCACGCGCCACTCAAATGCTGCGAACGCAACTACCATCAAGGCTGCCGCACGATGTTGTACAACCTCTATCTGATCAAAGCTCTCCCAAAAGCCGTTTGGCCCGAGCGGCCAGTTCTCGGGATCGGCTCTTATGAATATGAAGACCCCAAGAGCAAGAAAGATGAGAGGCCAGTGACCCGCAATCGGTACTCTGCCCGTCCGTGAGAGAAAAGCAAATATGCCGATCACGAGGAGCATTAGACCAACCCAATTGTGGTTGTACTCTGACCAGGCGACGTCCGAAGGAGTGTTCGGAGCCGCGACATCAGAACGTGGAAAGCCGATATCGGCTATCTTCTCCGGCGCGGTTATTTTTTTTGACAGGTGCCGTGTCGCCGGAGAGATGTCTCTCAGGTTGGGCGTCCTTAGCATAGGCCAAGTTGGCCGCGAACGCTCGTAGATGGCACTCAAGCTTACGCGCTCACTCTTGAGATCTATGGCAGGCGGTTGTGATGTCAAAGATGCAGCCGCTAAAAAAGCAGTGATACCGATCATAATTTCCGCTTCTACGCAGCGCTTCAGCCTCGGTGCGAGCTTCACCGGAGACAGCTTCCTGATTGCCCTGTGGTTCACTGCTCCCAACAACAGGAGCGCTGCAAAAAGAGATGCTTTTGCTCCGAGCATCACGCCGTAGGAGGTTCCGTACATCGCGGCCGGGGTATCGACGTATTTCAACGAGGCTGCAACTCCACTTAATCCGAGCACCGATACACTGATGGTGGCAATGTACGAGAATCTTTTGGCGAACACGCCGGCGATCTCATCCGGCGCTGCCGAAACAGCCATGCGCAAATAAGGCAGCCCTCCTATCCACGCTCCGGCGGCTAATAGATGCAGAGTAGTTAACACGATCAATGAAAAGCGCCCGTCCATGCGCGCGGCTGCATGGTTCGTCATCACACTCGAGGCGAGTATGAGAAAAGCGAGGACCAGAAGCGGCCACATTCTGCGCGTCGAACTGGCTGCTAGTTGAGCGATCAGTAAGCCGGAACAGATGGCGATGAATGCAGCAAGGACAAAGTTGGCGCCGATGATGTCAGGAATCGACAAACGTGCGGAACCGATCAACGCACGGCAATTGACAAAAAGGCAGAGCGCATGTGCTGCTGCGAGGAACAGGCCCGAGATGCGCAGCAGGCGAACGCACTTGGATCGCGCGACGTCAATGCCCGCGGAAGATGAGGATTCGGAAGGTCTCCTGAGAGCCGACCAAGTAAAGATCACTCCACCAAGAATCAGGGATTGAGATATGAGAATAGCGGCACGTAAAACGACTGCCAGATACGCGTATACGCCAGCGAAACGATCGACACTCCACATGCAGTCATTTCACCGAGAATGGGATGTCGCCCTGTGTGATGTGGCCGTCAGAAGCTAGTACCTGCCACTTCAGGTCGTAATGACCCGGTCCCAAATCGGAGACATCGGCAGCGACAATGTCAGCAGGCTGCTGTGGTTTGACTTGGAGACTATGCAGTGAACCGCCGGGATCAACCAGAGCAAGCCGCGACCGACCGGCATCAACTCGAACGTTGAAGCGAAGCTTTACCGCAAGTGAGTGGCCACTTACGATTGAGTTACGGGCGGGAGTAGCCTCAAAAAGAACCGCATGGGCTAATGCTTCGTGGACCCATACAATCGACACAAGAGTAATGACCAGCACAAATGCCCGAAATGGCGTTAATCCTGTTTTCATAACTGTTGGCAGCGATATTCGCTCAGTTACTGTAATAAACACCACTAGCACTATTGACAGTTATCCTTCTCCGTCTGCCTTGGCGTACTCTCGTTTTTACTCTTACTTGTAGTGCGTGAGGTGACAGATGTTGGACAGATCTCTGATCGCGTTCGCAATAGTAGGTTCGATGAGTTGCATGGGACAAGTGATGGTCGTCGGTGGCAACGCAACGACAGCGGTCCCAGGAGCACCAGTCAGCGTTGCGTATTCGCCCCTGATTTCAACTCCAGATATTGCACTGCCGGGCAGCGGCAACGCAGTAGGGGCACCGCTCTCAAGTGCCGCGGAAAATGACAGCCGGACATCATTAGGGCCTTCGGTTTTCAACCCGAATGGAGCCGCTCTTGTTCACGTTAATGGTTATCCGACTGCAGAGAGCGAGTTACGAAGTCCAGTCGACGTAGAAGGCAGCACATTATCAACACCGCCATTCGAAAATGGCATCCAACACTTCGTTTCCGGTTTGTCCGGTTTCTCCGAGCGCAGGCAAAGCCTCGCGGAAATTGCGCTGCTATACCGTCGGCGACAGGACAAGGTTTCTCGTAGCTTCAACAATGACAGTATTGCCGAATTGAATGCCCGTGGAGTTCGCACAGGTAATCTGGGACCAGAGACGAGTACTGCGACCCATTCGTCAAGTCCTGGAATAGGTGAAAGAGTACTGGTGGCGCAAAATGAAGCGACTGCGCTGCCGCAGAGTGACCGGGAACCGCTCCCATCTGGCTCGGGATCTAACAAGCCATCCAGATCGGTGGCAAGCCAGCAACGTCATCCCAGTGCCGATGACACTGCGGCAACTCCGGTTGCGGGCAACAAGCCGATTTCAGACGAAATTAGCGCGCCTGGTAAGACAGTTGAAAAAGCAGGATCTCCTTTACCACTGCTGATCCTCGTCCTTGGACTTGCTGTTTCAGGAACGCTCTACTGGTTAAAGAAATAATCCAGTTGTAGTGCCGGCGAGATCTCTCACTGAACTCAGTTTGCTACACGCCGGTGAGTAGGAAATTAATACAATTCAAGCTGACAATTGAGTGCTTTCCAAATACTTCACGAGTAGAGCTTCATTGCCCTTCTCGCTGTAGATGAGGTCATCAACGAGGCTTCGAGCCATCAACACGCCGAAGCCGCCGCCGCGGAGACCTTGAGCTTCTCTAATGACAAAATGACGGAGCGGATCCTCAGGCGGATTCGCGATGGCAGCATGCTGAATCTCTTCAAGAGAAAATCCTTCTCCGGGATCTTTAACTCGGCACAAGACCATGTGCCGCGCGCGAATATACGATATCTCAACATATTGAGTAGGATCGAACCTTCCTCCGTACTCCATAGCGTTGAGTAAGATTTCGCGAAAAGCTGTCCCCAGCTGCTGCTTTTCATTTTCTGGCAAGTCAGTGAGTTCGTGCAGAAATTGTAGGAGTCGATCTGCGGTTCCCAAGTCACATCGGGCAGCAACCCGGATCCACTCTGGCGTTGCTTCCAGTACCTCTATACCGTCGTCCCAGCACGGCTCTTCAGCCGCTCGGCGCAACATTATTTCCAGGGACGGTGCCGAAAAAGGTTTGGAGAAATAACTGAATGCATATTCGCGCATGCAGGCGATTACGTCTGACGGCGTTCCCTCGGTCGTGAGGACTATCAGCCGCGTGTGTGGACGCACGACCCGAATCTTTCGCAGGAGTTCCAAATCTGCACGGCCCGATGTCTGCTCGCCGGTGACAACAACTTTGAAGGGGCGAGCCTTCACCGCTGCGAGCGCTGCCACGTTGTCCGGCACTCGGTCTACTTCCCATTCGGGTAAAGCGTGTATTAGCACCTCCGATAGTTGAGGTTCTGGACCAATCGCCAGTGCAGCTTTAGCCTCAACAGCTCGGGAAGAATCCTGCACGAACATCTTCATGTGGACAGCCTCGCTAACGACGATTGGCGGGAATACTGTCACTTGTCGCAGTGTCACCTGATGTATGTCTGCTCCTAACCTCTACTTGTGCTCAGGTGCGCTAGTTCCGAGATTGGAACCCGTGGGGACCCACAGCCCAACACGCTCTCGCTAATTGTCAACGAGCTACAACCCCCACTGTTCAGAGGTTTGGAGAAATCGGATATCGAGCTTGTCGTTTCCGCCTCCGTACGTCGCAAGTGTCAGCGAGGTGCGGTGTTGTCCACCGAAGGAGAATCTGCAACGCACTTCTTTATGCTGCTGAGCGGCCGGGCTCGATATTTCACCTTGAGCGAAGATGGGCGCCGAGTGATTCTTCGTTGGATATTGCCGAGCGATGTTATTGGCGGAATGGCTCTCATGCACGACCCTGACACATACCTGCTCAGTACAGAGTCCGTCAGAGACAGCGAATTCCTGGTGTGGAGTCGCACGGATATTCGACGGATTACTCTGCGCTACCCACGTATGCTCGAGAATGCGCTGACAATGGCATCGGACTATCTCAAGTGGTACATCACTGCGCACCTGGCTCTGACTTCTCAGTCTGCTCCGCAACGACTTGCACGCGTATTGTTCCACTTAACGAAAGATAGTGGCATTCCAGTCGAAGGTGGCATCGGGCTGGATATCACAAATGAGGAACTGGCGGACGCCGCCCACATTACGCGGTTCAGTACGAGTCGCCTACTTGGCGAGTGGCAGCGCAAAGGCCTCTTAGTCAAGCATCGCGGCAAACTCGTCGTTACCTCTCCAGAACGCCTCCTCGGCCACGTCCCTCAACGACACGCTACCGCCATGTAGGTCAAAGTTCTGCAGCGCTTTCCTGTTTAGAACATTGCTCTTGGGCAACGACCGCTGTCGTCGTTGCCCTTTATTTTCTTAAAGGCGCAATTCTTCCCTTGTAACCCATCGGCGACGATTTAAGAGAGGTTCCTGAAGATGTTCGATTGCGACTGTAGATGTTTATGGAGAGCGCGTGGAAACGCAATCGAAACGAATTTTGGTCGTCGACGACTTTGCGGCGTGGCGACGTTTTGTCAACACGCTTCTCACTGTGACGCCGGAGTGGCAGGTTGATGGCGAGGCTGCAAGCGGAGTCGAGGCGATTGCAAGGGCTCAGGAGCTGCAGCCCGATCTCGTGCTACTTGATATCAATCTGCCTGACATTAACGGTCTTGAGGTCGCCCGCCAACTTCAAGTCCTTATTCCAAATGCGAAGATCGTCTTTCTGACAACCGAGCCTTCCTCCCGCCTCGTGAACGCTGCTTTGAGTACTGGAGCTTTGGGATACCTGCTCAAGTCGCAGCTGGTTGATGAGCTGTTGCAGGCGCTACAGGCTATATTTTCTGGTAACCGATTTATCAGCAAGGGAATCACGTTGCAGGATTCGATCTGAATCAGAGTTTTGGCCTGATGAGCGGCTGGTTTTCCGAAATAACAGGGAAAATAACTGGGATTTTTTCAGATTCAAGCTCAGAATCATCGAAATCTGCCCAAAAAACATTAAATCTTCTTCAGGAACAGGGAATAACAGGGATTTTGTCGAATCCGTCCTAACTTCGCAATCTATAAGGCACTTAGCGGTCTTCTGCCACGATTCAGCAAAATATCAGGGAATTAGCAGGGATTTCTTTATATCCTCTTTATATTGCTTACGAGCTCTCTCACTGCATGTGAACGGCCGAGTGCTCAGCGCAGATTCTCTCCACGATGCGGTTATGTTGCCCAGACGGGTAGGTGCCCAGCACGTACCCACACAGCAGGTCTAGATTATGGGCTATCGTGAGATCGTCGAAAAGCCGTTCGACGCGCATGGCAGCCTCCGTTTTTCCTCGTGCCAATAAAGTCGGAGCCAATTCCCCGCAGACGGCGATGCGAGGATGCTCTGTCGACGCCGCCTTGGCTGCTTTTGCAATCAGGCGGTGGGCAATTGCATTTACGCGAGCCGCTACAGGCGTATCTTCCTTCATAAACGCTGCTAACACTTCGTCGGCGTCCGCAACAATCAAGCTGCCTCGTTCCATGGCGGCATCTACGTCCAACCCTGCCTTTAGTCGCTCGAGAATGCCGGAACGATGTGATTTAGTTGCGACCACGACCACCGGATTTCCGGCATCCGCAGCGGACTTAGCAAACCGAGCGAATCCGTCCATGCAAGACTCATCATTTGGATAGAACACAACCTGATGGTCGCGGCTGACCTCAACGTTATTTGTGGACAGTGTTCCCGGGACGTCCTGAGGGGAAGAATGATCATCCGTCACGGTGTCGATAAAGGGTTGGGCTCCCAGGCTGGCACTCGCAAAGGGCTTGCCTTCAAGAACGGCTGCCACGGCCGGCCCCAACTCATTGCCAGCGGAGGATTTAACAAGGTAGCCACTGCCACCCGCCCGGATTGCTTCCCTTGCTATGTCGATAGAACGGTGTTCGCTGACGAAAAGGATCTTTGACTTGGGAGAAAGCCGTCGGATCCGGCGAGCGGCTTCGATTCCATTCAGCGCTGGAAGTCCGATGTCCAGCAAGATCAGGTCTGGTTGTAGCTGTTCGGCCTTCTGAAGTGCCTCTAGCCCGTCAGATGCTTCTGCGACAATCTGCAAGTTGGGGTGGTTTGAGACACCCGACGAAATAAAACGCCGCCAGGGCTCGAAATCATCGACGACGAGAATCCGTGTGATGGTTGCGCTCAACGCACCCCCCTCTTCATTCACAACCCGCATGCCAATTCATAGTTGCAATAGTTCAGGGGAGTGCTCGGATGGACGGGCCACAACCCTGATGGAACTGCGTACATACGGAGTTCACACCTGCTCGGCCAATCTGATGCAGGCACGACTTAAGAATTCGCAGGTGTCAACTTGGAGAGGAGCACCTGATGTTCGACAGAATTATGAGCCTGAACTTACGATCACCAATACTCAAAATAGTTCGTTTGAGCAGGCGGCAGCCTCAAATACTAGCGATGTTTATGCACACCTAACTTCACGTCAAGCGTCAACATCGGACAAGGCAGAGAATGTTTGGACGCGGGCGATTGCGATCGGCCGGCCCCTCTCTGTTCCGCAAGCTTGGTCTTTCAATCCAGCTTCATCCACAACAAGAGAATTGTACAAATGAAAATGATGAGGATAAAGGTGATAGTGCTCTTGCCCCAATCGAATTGCGCGTTATCCAAAGTAACGAATTCGCTTTTCGGAGGAGAGAAAAACCGTCTTGACCCTGACCGGGGCAGGTACTCGCGGTAGTCGGTGGTGGAATCCAAATAGCGCAGTACGCTCTGGATGTGGTGATCCGCCTGCCCGTCTGCCGCTTTCGTTCCTTGGTGTTGCCTTCTCATTAAATCTGAGTGAATTTACGCCTTCGCCTTACTCTGTTGTTTTAAGTTGAAGCCCCCATCTGTCGCACTGGCAATTTTGCCAGTCTCGGGTTCATCGCGCATCACGTAAGCAACACTCAGGGTGGAAATCCAGCGGAAAACCTGCAAGTAATCAAGGTCTGGACGTGCCGGTGATCGAGACTAACGCTCCGCCGGAGACAAGCCGCACTCGCGATTGAAAAAAGTCCGAATTCTCGGAAGCCCTATTTACACCCTGTTAGTTTTGCCAGTGGTTCCTGCTACCAGGGCATGGACTTTAGCTGTGAGTGTTGACCGCCCTGCAGGCGAATTTAGAGGGATCAAAATGATGCTGCTTAATGCTTTAGGATTAGTGCAAATTGATCCCAGATCGAAGTAGACTGACACCCATTTCGGGTTGCTGCAAACCAGGTGCAAAAGCTCTGGCTCCTGGCATTCGAGGGTAGTTGATGAAGCTCCGACTCGGACGCGTCGTCCCGATCGCAATTTCGC
Source organism: Terriglobales bacterium (assembly GCA_045808065.1). Lineage (GTDB taxonomy): Bacteria > Acidobacteriota > Terriglobia > Terriglobales > Acidobacteriaceae > Gp1-AA112. The sequence goes on from JBJMGD010000016.1 coordinate 16,932, forward strand.
ACTCGCGCCGGCGTCTGCAATCATTAATTGAGCGACGTGTGCGTGCCTGTCGTATGCACGAGCTGGCGCTACTCTTTTTAATCGCGAGCGGTTTGCTGTCCCAAACCATCTCCGCTACGCCGATAAGCCAAGTTCGTCGTACTCCGAATGTCACGTTTGGTTCACGTCCAACGTATCGATGGAGACTCAGGCCCAGCGGCCTTCCCCTGACGAGCCTCGGATTGTATCGGCAGCCAGCAGCTGGGGAACCTTACATGTGGTACATCATCGGCGGCATTTCGCTTTTGTTATTTCAGACGCTCCTCATTACCGGCCTGGTGTGGGAGCGTTCACGACGAAGAAAAGCAGAGGCCGAGACCGCCGTAACCTCTGAGCGATTGCGAATGGCGATGGAAGTGGGCGACTCCTGGGTCTGGGATTGGGATTTCAAAAGCGGACGAAGTCGACGCTTCGGACAGCTGCAAAGTATTTTCGGAATCCCATCAGGCGACTCTGTTGGGCGGGTCGACGATTTCATGCATCGGATTCACCCGCAAGATCGTGAGTTCGTGTCGAAGACCATTGCGGATGCCAGGCTAACCCGAACTCCGTATGGCGCCGAATTCCGTATGGTTCGCGATGATGGAACCGAGCGCTGGGTCAGATCCAGCGGAAAATTCTGCTACGCAAGCAACGGTGATGCAGAACGAATGCTGGGCATGGCAGTAGACATCACTGAGCTTAAGCACGTGGAACACAAGTTGCGTGAAAGTGAAGAGCGCTTCCGCTCGGTAGCCAATACCACTCCAGTTCTCATTTGGATGTCGGACACCGATAAGCTCTGCACTTACGTTAATCATTCCTGGCTTGAGTTCACGGGGCGGCCTCTTGAGGCAGAGTTAGGAAACGGCTGGGCGGAAAGTGTTCACCCTGAAGATCGGCGCGGGTGCATGGAGACTTACACGAAAGCCTTCGATCGGCGTCAGGGCTTCCAAATGGAGTACAGGCTGCTCCGGCATGACGGACAGTATCGCTGGGTTCTTGACACTGGCGTACCAAGATTTGATCCCAATGGAACCTTCGAAGGTTACATAGGCTCTTGCCTCGATCTGACCGAGCGCAAACTTGCAGAAGAATCGCTCTCAAGCGTTAGCCGCAGGCTGATTGAGGCGCAAGAAGAGGAGCGCACCCGCATTGCCAGAGAACTTCACGACGACATAAGTCAGCAAATTGCGCTGCTTGCCATCGAACTCGACCACCCAAAGGAGTTCTCCGGATTAGACCCTGAGGCTCAGAGATATATTGACGACGTTCTGAATCGCATATATTACGTTGGATCACAAGTCCAGGCGATCTCTCACCGACTCCACTCTTCCAAGCTGCAATATCTCGGGCTTCTTGCTGCCTGCAAGAGCTTCTGCACAGAATTGGCGGACCAGCACAAGGTCCAGATTGATTTTGCCGGAGCCGATATCCCCAATTCGATACCGCCAGAGATCTCGATTTGCCTGTTCCGGATCCTGCAGGAAGGTTTGACTAATGCTGTGAAATACAGCGGTGTCCGGCACTTCCAGGTGAAGCTGTTAGGGACGGCAGAAGAGATCGGGCTAAACGTCCGCGACTCCGGCAAGGGCTTCGATGTCGAAGCCGCGATGAGCAAGAACGGCATCGGGCTGATCAGCATGCGAGAGCGAGCCGCCCTGGCTCAGGGCACGATAGCAATCCAATCTAATCCTGCGCACGGCACCGAAATTGATGTCCGCGTGCCGCTTGCCGGCAAGCTCCGTCAAGCAGACACGAGTCGCATGAATCCGATTAATAGCCGGCCGCTTATCGATTCAACTGCTTTCGAGGCTTCGCACTGAGTTCGTTATCGCAGCTCGACGCTAGTGTCGAACATCGCAGTCGGTTGCCGCGGCAAGCGGCGACACGAACAAGCGACCCGTACACGCAGATCTTATGGCGGGCACGAGATCACTGTTCATACGCGATTTGATCACGTAGGCAGAAGCGCCTGCTGCGATAGCTGCCTGTACATAATCTAGACTCTGATGAACGGTTAAGAACAGAATTTTGGCGCTACACCCGCTCTCTCGAAGACGGTGGGCAACTTCGATTCCGTTCAGCTCCCCCATTGATATATCGAGGACGACGATATCTGGATGGAGCTTTTGTACTTCGCCAAGCACGGCTGCACCGTCGGTCACCGAAGAAACTACTGTGAACTCCGTGTTCAGAACTCGACGGGCTAGGTGCAGAATGCTGGAGTTGTCGTCGGCAAGCAGAATGCAAGGGCGATTCATAATCCGTCCCCTTCCGCTCAGCGGCCTGAGTTGTAGATTGCGCCGACCACATTCCGACCGATACTGGTAAGAGAGGAAGGCCGCGTCTATTATGCGGTTACCGAATAGCTCCGGTTTACTCTCCACAGTCCGCTTCCGGCCGTCGAATAAGTTATAAGAGTTGAATCAGGTAGATATGACGAGTGGCATGCCGCAGCGACAACGTTACTGCGGATGCGGCGAGCCGGGTCGGAATATTCCACTGGGTCTGCGCGAGTGCTCCATGATGCGGCCGACTCGGCGCTCACAAGCCCAATGGCTATCTTCTCGGCTCATACCGCATCGCCACCGCCCCCGAACCGAACTCCAGCCGGCTCACGAGCCTCAAGTCGAGACGCTTCGATAGCCCCGCGAACAATGTCGGCCCCTGGCCCACTACCCTGGGCTGCACCACGAACTCGTACTCATCGATCAATCCCAGCTCCGCCAATGCCAGCGGGAGCTTCACGCCTCCCACAAGCAGTCCCTTACCCGACTCCCGCTTGAGCTGCTGAACGGCCTTCCCTGGATCTCCGCGCACGAGCTCCGCGTTCCAGTCGACACGGCCCAGGGTACTCGACACGACGTACTTCTTTGCCGCGTTGATCGCCCGAGCGAAGGGTTCCATCCAATCAGGCGTCGATCCCGTCCGCATCGGCGGCCGAAACGCGGCCTCCATCATTTCGTAAGTCACCCGGCCAAAGAGGAGGGCACCGGCCTGGTCGAGGTTCTCGATCGCGTGACGATGCAAGTCTTCGTCCGCCAGCATTGCACGATGATCGCAGCAGCCGTCCAATGTGACGTTGATGGAGTACCGAAGCGATCCCATTACGCGAGAGTACCGCCGAGGGCGTAGGCTAGCAAGGTTAGCCCGCTTGGGTGAACTGCGAAGTGATCCGATGCTTGCGGAGGTTGCGGGCGCTTGCAGATGACGTAAGGAAAGTTGGCTGAGCGGACGCCTGTGCGGTTCCCGAGTCGCGGAATTTTTCCCCTAAATACCGCAACTGCTCGCGTCGCGGCCCGGCTCTCCCGCTCAGCTTGCGGGAACTTTCCTTTATGCTCAATCGTTTCGCAACTGTTAATTGCAACAGAATGAAAATCAACTCTCCCTCGTGTTCGTGCAGCAAAGCCTGTGATTTACTGCCTTTTTTGTCTTGCCTGTCAGCATTGACAGTACGGCATTCTTGACAGCACCTCGAGAAGCGCCTTGTGTGTGATTCTTTCGTTGAAATTCACCCACGGGAGGCACCCATGATTCGCACCGAGATAATGCGATCTTCCGAACCTGTAGCGGGAAAATCTTGTACGCTTTGGCGCTGCTTCCTCTGCGACTCATTGGTCTGGATCAATTCGGACATTTGTTTTAGTACAGCAACCTGTCCTCTGTGCCGATCCATCGATCTGCATTTCTGTGGTCGTTCCGGCAGAATTTCCGAGGATTCCTCTGATAACTCCTGATGACACGCTGGACATCCTGAGAGTTCACTGATGCAAGTTCTTGACGTGAGATAACCATGCTGACATGGCGGTAAGCTGGTTTTACTCCGGATTTTTGGCAATTCAGAAGCAGGGACTCCCATATTAGTAGTATCGTGGTGCCCGTCATCCGCCCAATACTGGCATGCATTGCTGACTCCTCCGCCCAAACAGCCGCTTCGCTTGTGAGACTCGTAGATGTACCAGTTCCTTGGACCGTCGCGAACCTAGCATTCTGGTGTCGTAGGTCAAGCTGCAATTCCCTGACAGGTGGGTAATACGTCGATGCCGCGGAGTTGCGCAGCCAAAGTAGAGGTCCGTTTCGTATGGCAGCAACGCATGAGGTACTGCGCAATGACCCTGATCTGCAATCGATTATTCGCGAAGAACAGCACGATTTTTCGCTGGTTTTAGGTGGTCCGGTCTTTCAATTGTATCGGAGATTTTACGTCGCCGGAAGCAGCGGGTTGGAGCTCATGTATCGGCGTATTGCTCTTCTTACCGGCTTGGCATGGCTGCCGCTATTGCTGCTTGCACTTTTAGGTGCTTCGGGTGGGGAGGTGGGGCGGCAGATTTCGTTTTTTCGAGACATCGAGGTGCAGGTCCGATTCCTGATTGCCCTTCCCATACTGGTTGCTGCCGAATTAGTAGTGCATTCGCGCATTCGGCCCGTCGTCCGTAGCTTTCTCGAGCGGCGTATTGTTTTACCCGCGGACGTGCCTCAATTTGATAAAGCAATTGCATCAGCCGTCAAGCTACGCAATTCCGTACCGCTCGAGCTTGGGCTCCTTGTCTTTGTCTATACCGTCGGTCTTTGGGTTTGGAACAGTCGCGTTGGGGCTCAGACGGCGACCTGGTATGCAATGCCCGGCGCACGCTGGAACTTGACTCCAGCAGGCTTTTGGTATGTTTTCGTGAGCATTCCTCTGTTTCAATTCTTGGTGTTGCGTTGGTATCTGAGGCTGTTTGTTTGGTATCGCTTTCTTTGGAACGTCTCGAGAATCAAACTCAACCTCATCCCCACGCATCCCGACCGCGCTGCTGGTCTAGCTTTCGTAGGCAAAAGTGCGTACGCGTTCGGACCGATCCTTTTTGCTCAGGGTGCGATTCTCGCCGGCGTCATTGCGAGCCGCGTGCTTTACAGGGGTGAAAGCCTAGTTACGTTTAAGCTCCAGGCTGGCGCCTTTGTCGCTTTCTTCGTGCTTGCCATTCTCGGTCCGTTATTGATGTTTACTCCCGGAATGGCTCGCGCGAAGAGAAAGGGATTGCGTGAATACGGCCTGCTCGCTCAGCGTTACGTCGAAGGCTTCGAAAAGAAATGGATCCGTCTCGAGTCTTCTTCTTCTTCCTCCGACGAACTCCTCGGAGCCGCCGATATCCAGTCTCTTGCGGATCTCGATGGCAGTTATACGCTAGTACGCGAGATGCGTTCCGTGCCGTTTGGACTGCAAGACATCTCTCGGCTGGCCGCCGCTTCCGCTGTGCCGATGCTGCCTCTCCTGCTTACAATCTTTTCTCCCGACGAACTGATGCTGAGAATCATCAAGGTCATATTTTGAAGATGGCGAGAAGCGGGATGCTGGTCAGCCGAGGTCGCAACGGCTAAGCTGCTTCTCCTTAGCCGCTCAGACAGAATGTTAGTGGATTCATCCGATAACTGATGGCCCGCTGTACATCCTGACAGTTCAGCGATGCAAGCTCTTGATTTTTAATAGGCTTGGATCCGACGCCTAGAGCTTCGCAGCGCCAGCGAAGTGCCAATGCGGTCATCTATGGACTTCGTCTGCCTGCCAACTCAGTTCGTCCCCAAACAGGAAATCACCCAATGAATCCCATACAGAAAATGCCGATTGAATACACGGAAACAACCGAACAAAAACGCCTCAACCAGGCACGTGAGAACGGGGTGCCCTGGAAAAAGTGGGGACCATACTTGAGTGAGCGCCAATGGGGCACGGTACGTGAGGACTACAGTAACGATGGCAATGCCTGGGACTACCTCACTCACGATCACTCGCGTTCTCGTGCATATCGCTGGGGAGAAGATGGAATTGCCGGGATCTCAGATGATCATCAGCAACTGTGCTTCGCCGTCGCCCTTTGGAACGGACGCGATCCCATTCTGAAAGAACGTTTGTTCGGGTTATCTAACGGCGAAGGTAATCACGGCGAGGACGTTAAGGAATACTACTTTTATCTCGACAGCACGCCAACGCACTCTTACATGAAGTACCTCTATAAGTATCCGCAGCAGGAGTTTCCTTACCGCGACTTAGTCGAAACGAATCGTCGCCGATCTCGCGAAGAGTTGGAATACGAACTGCTGGACACCGGTATCTTTGATGACGATCGTTACTTTGATGTTTTCGTTGAATACGCGAAAGAGAGTCCCGAGGATTTGGCTATCCGTATTTCGGTGCACAACCGGGGACCGGAAGATGCAGATATTTACGTTGTTCCGACGCTCTGGTTTCGCAATACCTGGTCATGGGAAGAGGGTGCCAATAGACCTTCGCTGCGCCAACTGAATGGCGGAGGAAAGATTTTTGCGGCGCATGCCCAGCTTGGCGATCGAGTCCTACACTGTGAGGGAAACCCTGAGCTGCTGTTTACAGAAAATGAATCCAACGCCGTACGGTTGTGGGGTGGATCCAATGCGTCACCGTATGTCAAAGACGGATTTCATGAGTACTTGATCTCCGGTAAAAGAGAAGCGGTGAATCCGGGCAAGTTCGGCACGAAAGCGGCGGCGGTGTACGCTCTTCGCGTACCAAAAGGGGAAAGTGAGGTCGTCCGGCTACGGTTGAGTTCCAAGGTAGGTCTCGACCCCATTAGCAGAGTGGATCAGATCTTCGAGGCGCGGATCGCCGATGCGAATGAATTCTACGATCGAATCACCCCACGTTCCTTGAGCAAGGAGGAACGCCTCATCCATCGCCAGGCTTTGGCTGGAATGATGTGGGGTAAGCAGTACTACCACTTTGATCTCGATAGATGGCTAGCCGAACACGAAGCCCATCCCTTAATGGCAGAAAATCATCGCAACGTCCGGAACCGCGACTGGTTCCACATGTTGAACAGCGACATTATCTCTATGCCCGACAAGTGGGAGTATCCGTGGTATGCGGCATGGGATCTCGCCTTTCACACGCTTGCGCTCTCAATGGTAGATTTCGACTTCGCAAAGGAGCAGATGCTGTTGATGTTGCGCACGCTTTATTCGCACCCCAACGGGCAGCTTCCCGCTTACGAGTGGAACTTCAGCGACGTGAATCCTCCGGTACATGCCTGGGCAACATTGTTCCTTTTTAACATCGAAAAGGACCTCGGCCGGGCAGACGTACGCTTCCTGGAACGCTCGTTCCAGGGTCTGATGCTGAATTTCAATTGGTGGATCAACCGAAAAGATCCAGAGGGCAAGAACGTCTTTGCCGGAGGGTTCCTGGGATTGGATAATATCGGAGTCTTCGACCGCAGTGCTCCACTGCCGTCAGGCGGGCACCTCGATCAGGCGGACGGCACCGCATGGATGGCGTTTTATTGTCAGAACATGTTGGAAATCGCGCTCATCCTGATGGATCACGACCCGATGTACGAGGATGTTGCTTTCAGATTTCTGGAGCACTTCCTCTGGATTACATATGCCATGGATCGAATTGGAGCGAGCCATGACGAGATGTGGGACACCACCGAGGGCTTCTTTTACGACGTGCTTCACCTGCCGAATGGGGAATCCATGCGGCTCAAGGTCCGGTCCATGGTCGGATTGCTTCCCCTATGCGCTTCCACGGTGCTCGAACCAAGCGGAGCACTGGCGCGCCATCCACGGTTGGTTGAACTGATTGACATCTTCAAGAAGCGCCATCCCGAACTGCTCAAACATGTTGCCCCTGCCGATGATAAGTTTGTGGGATACGCGGACCGCCGGTTAATTGCGGTCTGCAACAAGCAAAAGATGGAACGCGTCCTGTCGTACCTTCTCGACGAAAACGAGTTCTTCGGTCCGTATGGCATCCGCTCGCTCTCGCGCTACCACGAGAAGAATCCGTTCGTGTTTCACCTAAATGGGCATGAGTACAAGGTCGGATACCTGCCGGCGGAATCGAACAACGGCATGTTTGGCGGCAACTCCAATTGGCGCGGGCCGGTATGGATGCCGGTAAATGCCCTACTGATCCGAGCGCTGCTGAATCTGTACCAATTCTACGGCGAGGACTACAAAGTTGAGTGCCCTACCGGGTCCGGAACATACATGACGTTATTTGAGGTTGCTCACGAGATTATCCACCGACTCTCAAATATCTTTCTTCCTGATGCCAGCGGTAAACGTCCTCTCTATGGCGGCACAAAGAAGTTTCAAGAGGACCCATACTGGAAGGATTACATACTGTTCTACGAGTACTTTCACGGGGATAATGGCGCGGGCCTTGGCGCCAGTCATCAAACCGGCTGGACAGGGGTCATAGCTCGGATGCTCGATGTGTCCGCTCGGCTAAGTGCCGCCGATTGGCTCCATACGTCCAAGGGCGAACTGAGCGCTCGGCTGACACGAGAACTGGTTGCAGGATAAGTTTCTTTGGGCTCTGACCCGCAGTTTCGAGGCTGCGGGTGTCTTTTTGTGGAGATAATAAGACCTTGAATAAGGCTTGACGCTACGCGCTTTCAGCCCGAGCTTCCAGCCGTCCTTTTTCGATAAATTGCGCAACTGCGGAATTGACCCCTGGGAAAAATCGTCTTTCGCTCACGGTGTCCAGAAATCCGCTGCGGTCAAAGAGATCCATGACGGGATCGGCTACTCGCGCAAAGTGAAGTTCTATTCCCGATTCATTCAATTCATTGTTTAACTGAATCAGCATCTCGAGGCTAGTCACGTCTGTTTCCGGGCAGGCCTCGAGATTGAGTAGAACTACGCGCGGAGTGTTCCTGGGTTGCTTCAGTAACACGCGCAGACGATTCCGAATCCGATTGGCATTTGCAAAAAATAGGATTCCGTTCGGACGGAAGATCAGCAGACCAGGAATCTGTTGAGCATCAGGGTAGTGTCCAACGTCCACAAAGTTCTCCGTTCCCGTGAGCCTTCCGAGTACGGAGTCTTGCGGTGAGCTGAGCTTGTGCATCAATGCAATCAGCGTCAGTCCGACGGCGAAAATGAGTCCCTTCAGAATGCCAAACTGCAGGACCCCGCCTAATGCAGCGAGCGCCACCCAAAGGCTGCCAGTGCGAAGTTTCGCATAGTATCTGAGAGTGCGGAAGTCGACGAGATGAGAAACTGCATGAACAACGATTCCGCCGAGAACGGCTTCGGGCAGGTTACGAATCAAAGGCAGTAAGAACGCCAGAGTAAGTCCTACAGATACTGACGCCATGATTGTGGAGAGTTGTGTTCGCGCGCCACCGGCGTCATTGGCAGCGGTGCCCGACATTCCACCGCCTACAATCATTCCGCCAAACAGTCCAGAGGCGATGTTTGCGGCGCCGATAGCGCCCAACTCCTGACTGGGTTCTATTTCGTAGTTGTGCCTGGAGGCAAACGTACGCGCCGCCGTAAGTGCCTCAGCCATAAGAACCAAAACGATTCCTACAGCTCCTACGAACAAGGCACTGAAATCATCCTCGCCAAGCCTGGGTAGACTCAAAGACGGCATCCCCGCCTCAATTGTCCCAACTACCTCCACGCCGTGTTGATTGAGGCCGAACCATGAGACGCTCAAGATCCCTAGAAGGAGCACTACCAAGGCTGATGGAAGCCGCGGAACCGTTGCTCCCAAAAGAAACAATATTGCGATCGTTGCTGCTCCGACTACCAGGGTCCATGCATTCACCGTCTTGATCGTCAGAATGACATTCCATAGCTGATCGAAGAAATTTCCGTGACCAGCTGGAACCCCAAGGAGCTTGTGCGCTTGTTTCACCGTGATCGTGAGTCCAAGTCCAAAGACGAATCCTTTCAGAACTGGCTTGGAAATGAATTCCGATACGGCGCCTAACTTGAGCACACCACCGGCTATGAACACCAGGCCAGCCATCAGGGTGGCAGCGGAAACAAGCATTGCATACCTGGCAGAATCACCTGCAGCGATGGGAGCAACCAAGGCGGCCAGCATTGCTGCCGAAGACGAGGTCGGCGTCACAGCGAGTTGACGAGACGTACCGAAAATCGCATAGACGAACATGCCGAACATCGCCGCATACAAACCCATCTGGGGTGGGACTCCAGCGATTCCCGCGTATGCCATTCCCTCCGGAATAAGCAATCCCGCGACTGCGATACCCGCAATGATATCTGTCCGTATAGACTTCGGTGAACACTGAGGCAGCCAGCCGAGAATTGGAAAGAAGTGTGCTATCCGTCCTCTTAGGGCCATGACTCCTCTCAGTCTGTCCTGCCTGATCTCTGGCTTGAAGGTAGCTCTAGACGTACTTACCTCGAACTGTGTCTATTGCTAGATGGCAGAATCGGCAAATAGCGAACCGAGTGTGGAGATTTGATAGTACTAATGAGAAATAATTCAAGTGACGTGTTGGAGAAGAAACAGATTGGCAGTAGTCTAACTTGGTCTCTTAATATTTATCGGCTGTAGACTATGTCCTAGCGGAGCTAGTACCCTCCAACCCACAATGGCCACAGCCATGCCGCAGCGCCAGTAGCGACAATGTACAGAATTCCCACACTGACAAGCACTACTCCAACCACAATGGACGATCGAGTCGATCGTTGGTTGAGTCCTGGTTCGTAAGCTTCTGCGATCGCATCCGCTTTCGCCATTACTCAGTATCGCTCCGATATGAAACGATAAGGCCAATCGAGCGGCTCATAGCCGTTTGGCTTTTGCCGCTTTGGAAGTGTGACTTTGCCATGCGGAATTTGCTTCCACGGCACTATGTTAAGAAGGTGATTGATGCAATTCAATCGAGAACGCCGCTTATTGTCGCTTTGAACGACATACCAGGGCGACTCTGGCGTGTCAGTCGCCGCAAACATCGCATCCCGAGCACGCGAGTAGTCGTACCAGCGACGATGTGACTCTAGATCCATCGGACTGAGTTTCCACTGCCTCATTGGATCTTCGATTCGTCTGAGGAACCTTTTGTGCTGTTCTCTCTCGCTGACCTCAAACCAATATTTGACCACTATGATGCTGTTGTTTTTGAGAAGGGCTTCAAAAGGTGGGCACATTTTTAGAAAGTCATCGTATTGCTTGTTATTGCAAAACCCCATCACGTGCTCCACCAGAACGCGGTTGTACCAGCTGCGGTCGAAGAGGACGACCTCACCGGCGGCCGGCATCTCTTTGATGTATCGCTGCGCATACAGTTGCGACCTCTCGCGTTCAGTTGGCGCCGGCAGGGCGACATGTCGGAAGACGCGTGGACTAACGCGCTCCATGATGCGATGAATCGCTCCGCCTTTACCGGCGGCATCGCGGCCTTCGAAAACTACTACAACCTTCGCACCAGTGGACTTCACCCAGTCCTGCATCTCGACCAGCTTGGTTTGGAGCTTGTGGAGCTCCTGCTCGTACTTGTCTCTTTTTAGCTTAGGCGTCTGGTGGTCATGCTTGTGACCATTGCTTCGATCTTTGAGGGGTATAACTGCCGCGGACACCGCATAATCAAGATTCATGAAACTAGTGTTGCAATTCGCGCCATGGCCAGAAACTGGCATTTCTGGCAGTGGAGCGTGTTCATGAAGAAAAGGTTTGTCTGAAGAGAAGCAAGAGATGAACGCGGAGCAGATCTTTCGCTGAAAGTTCCCGCTACCGGCCCCCGCAAAACGATGCAGCGGGGGCCTATGGGGCTTGCGCATACTGCTGGTTGACAGGCGCAAGTAAACCGGTCGAGTAGCCTATCGAAGTGCTGCCGCAGTTGCTTGCTTCTTTGCCTTTTTAGCTAGCGTAGGAGCGAGTGCTTTGAGCTGTGCTTCGTCGAGCGGAGCAGTATTTTCGCTGGTGAATGCGCCTCCCGCCGGTACCCAGTAGAGGATCGCATTCTTCCCTTCTCCGTCGCCCTTGCGAAGTTCAATACGTGACGCGTCAATCTGCTGGCCTCCCTCACCAGCAGTGAGGTAAGTTTTTGCATTGAACGCGCGCAGTCCACCAGTGTTGGCTTCTTCACTCGCATCAGCAAAGCCGACGATCACAAGCTTGCCATCTGGCTCACGCTTCAAGTTGAGGGCAGCGTCATCCAGGGCGGCCTTGCATGCGTTATCCACGCGCGCGGGTTTTTTTCCGTTCGTGTAGTCGCATTTGCCAACTTCACTCTGAGCCACAACTGGAGGAGGCGGTGGCGCTGGCGGAGCCTGCACATCCACAGAAGCCAGACAGTTCGAACTCAAGCCGCGTGCGTCGGTGACGCCGACATTTACGTCGAGCTTGCCAGGCTGAACGCCGCTGGTGTCCAAGGTAGCGACCGATGTCCAGTCGCCGGCTGTTGCGCCGGCGCTGGTCTGCCCCTCTTGCACCGATCCGGAACTCGCAGAGAACTTTCGCGACTGAATGGGACGACCGTCTGGAGTACTGCCCTGAACGTTGATTGTGATTGGCGTTGCCGCACCGGCAACAATGCTGCTCGGCGATGCCGAACAGCTCACCACGGGTGCACGCGGTTGTTTCACGGTGAAAGCGACGTTGCATGAAGCGACATTGTTCTGTTTCTGTTTTGGATCAGTCACTCTCGATGTGACCTGGTACGTCCCTGGTTCCGCACCGGCAACATCAATCTTCGCGGAAGACCCATCGCCAATGACCTTGCCGCCAGTGCTTTCCCACTGATACGTAAGGGGGTGCTTCGGATTAAACTCTGCTGTCTCGACCGATACTCCGAGCGGTGGATCATCTGGAAGAGCTTCTAAGTCATGTCCAACGCAGGAAGCAGTAGGGATGCCAGGGTTCGGGAGGCCGAAGTTGAAATTCAGCCCTCCTAAATAACGAAAGTTGTTCTGATTGGCGTTGGCTTTCGTGAAGAAGTTCCCGAATCGGGTCATCAAGTAGTCGACTTCAGCAGCCCGGATCGAGACTCTGTGGTTGATCGGAAAATCAAGCCCGCCGCCGAGCATCATTGCCGCGCCATTGTTCGAAGGTGAACCCGAAGCGCCAGAGCATGCTCCTGCCACTGGTTGACACAGCGTCTTAAAGGCATTGCCATAAACATTACTGTGTGCGGCGCCCCCCAAAGCGTCCAGCAAGAGCTGCACGTGCTGGCCACGGAATTTGAGTTGTGGCCCAAACAAATACGTAAACACATTGCCCGACACCGAGCCATTTGCTCCCGACGGAAGCGCTGCAGTGGCTGGAATGTTGAACGCATTAGTGAAGCCGTTGTATCCTTGAAGATCCATCTTCACGCCAAAATTCTTGGCAAAGTTATAAACGAACGCTCCCCCGCCGCCATTGAGACTGTGATTCTTAGTAAATTGCTGGGCCGGCGCAAAATGAAGATAGGAGTAGTCGAGGGCGAGCTCTGCCTTTGGATACTCTTGAGCAATTCCACAAACGTTTGTGAGAAGCATTGCTCCTAGTGTCAACAGACTTGTTTTGATAGCATCTGTCGTTCTAATTCCGAGCATGAAATACTCTCCTACGTCTGGCATCATGAAGGATGGTGACGATGTCAGCTTTGTCTTGTAATTGAGAGTCTCAGATAAGGTGAGTGGAATGAATACTGACAAGAGTAACAGCGAGCATTCGATGCCGCCGAGCGCTGTAACTTGTCCTAGTCGCTATGTTTGACGACATTTTCTAGAGTGACCAAACGGCTGTAACAATAGTGCTCAGCGGCATATTGTTCAGCTACGGCGGGGCCGCAGCGAGCGGCCTCGTCGTCCATTCAGCATCATTCCACGAAAGAACCCATAAAAGTAGCGGTAGAGAAAGAGAAAAGATCGACAGTGTCAGCGGTTCGGGAGCCCGCTGGGGTATACAAATTGTCAGGAGTAATTGCGGATTTTCTCGCCGACGTGCCGAGAGTAGCATTGCTGTCGAAGCCCGCGGAGGAACAACGTGAACATGACGGGACACTTAATCTCGACAGAGCTTACACTTAGTAACCAACCCGCTGCGCAAGGGTTACTGATTTAAGGCGCTCTTTTGGCTACTTGAGTTCCCGTCGCAGATTCCGGCCATTGATCGTCGGTTTTCCGCCACGATTTGTCGGGATCATATAAGTCCATCTGCTTGGCGATTTGAAGCGAGTCAGGACCCAAGTCTTTTTGATATATCGTGCCATCTTGATTGACTATGAAGGTCTGCACGCCTGTCACTCGGTATTCGGCCGGCACCGCAACCAATGCGAATCCGCCGATCATTACTCCTTGAATAACATAATCCAAGCGACCTAGTGGTGCTGCTGGGCCTTGTCCCTTAAGAATTTTGAAGTAGTAACCGTGGTACGGGCCCTTGGAGGTGTAGCCCTCTTGGATTGCGCGTGCTACTGCCTCACCGATCGGGCCTCCGGAGCTGCCGTCCTCGTTCTTCCAATACAGGCCATCCTGTTTACCTGGCGAGCTGATGATTTTCTGGGCGTACTGATTGATATCCTCATGGGCCTGCGCAGCGTATTGATGTTGAGCCTCGACGTAACCGTGACAGACTTGGATTGCGTCCAACTCGTTCGCACCAACGCGCCTGCGAAGAACTTCGTCGTGGCCAGCTTTGGAATCGAAGTACCACGCCCCATTTTTCTTGACTAGAGGGATCGGCAATGGCCAAGCGTCATTACCTACTGACACAGTGGCCTGATTTCGGTTTTTCTTGTCTACGGCCACTACATTCTTTTCTTTCGCTTTGGCAGCAAATGCGCTCGCAGTACTCTTGTCGCGAACGGGATCAGCGGAAGAGACAAGATCCTCCCCATCGGGACCGAAAATCGCCAGCAACGCGGGTACGTCATACGATGCTGCCGCTTGGATGAGAGCGTCCACGGCAAGCTGAGGCGTAGCAAACGACTTCTGCTGAATGGGCCCGGTAGCTTGCCCGTAAAGTTCAACACACAGCGTTGCAGCGCCTAGGCAGAACAGTGAATATGCTAGGAGTCTGTATGTAATGGCATTCGATATTTTCATTTTCATTCTCATGTGCTTAGACCTCAATCGGTGACGCTGTTCACCTTCTCCGACCACCACCGCCGCCTCTGCTGCCACCACCTCGGCTCGCGCCGCCTCCACTTCTTCCACCGCCGAAGCTAGAAGCGCCGCGCTGGCTGCTGGCCCGTGCCGAACTACCGCTCGTACCTCCTCCCGAGCCTCCGAAGGCACCCGATCCGCGAGACCCCGAAGAGGGAGAAACACTTCGATTGCCGACACGATCACCACCACCCGAACCGCCGCTTCTGTTTCCGCGATCCATGGTCCCCGCCGACGCACCCCGGCCACCACCATCTCTCAGACCACTCTGGGAAACCTGACCGCTGCGGTCCCTGGCGCCTGCCTGAGTTCGGCCGCCGGACTGCTGAATATTTTGGCGCGCGTTTGCCTGACGATTTGCGGCAGAAGATCCTCGAGTAGTGCCGTTATATTTAGAAGCAACTTGGCCGTTGGAGTACGGAGCACCCCCGCGATGTTGCGGGTTGTGCTGCCAGGAATTGCCATTCCCCCGATTAACGCTCTGCCGGTTGTAATTGCGATTGGAATTATTTACGAAGTTGTTGCTGCGATTGACATAAATGTTATTGTTTCCTCCCCCCCATCCAGCATTCCAGCCGCAACAGCCTCCCCAAGCTGCTCCCATCGCCATACCAACGCCAAATGAGATCGCCATTCCCGCGGCATAGTAGCCCGGCGGAGGATACGCGATTGGAGGATACGGATATGCAGGTGCTCCATAGACAACAGTGGGATTGTAACTGGGCACGTAGATTACTTCGGGAGAAGATGGTTGTATTACTACAACACTTTTGCTCTCGATAACCTTCGTCTCTACCTTTTGCTGCTCGGTGGATTTTAGGTTGCCGTTATCTTTGGCTTTTACACGCATTCGTTGAACTGCGTCCATGACGTCGTTTTGTTGGGCGAGAAACGCATTGCCCAAGTCGGTGGTCCACTTGATGTTCTCAGAAAGCTGTTTGACTAAATCAGGAAAAGCAGCCATGGCTTGAACACTGGCATCCCAATCTTGCTTTTGCACCGCATCAGCGAGAGCCTTATCTTTTAGACTCTTGTTCTTCACCAACCACTGTTGAAGCTGGATGATTTCTAGAGGGTAAGTAGAGCATGCGAGGGTCTGGGCTAAAAGCGGATCCGGATACAACGCGATGGGAGCAACTAAAGAATCAAGTTGTTCATTTGAGATCTTAGCCTGTTCCTGCCCGCTCTCCTGGGCGCGTAACAGAGTATCTCCCGGGACCATTAACGTTATGCAGACTAAGGTCATCCACTTGCGTATGATTTGCTGTGCTACTTTCATTGCTTCTCCTATTCGAGCTCCTCTACCCATCTTTGGGCTGAATGGAGTTCCGGCCTTTGGTTAAGCTGGCCTAAGCGTGAGCGGATGAGTTAACTTGAAGCTCAAAGCCGCTTCCGCTGGTAGATCGATGTCTCTCTTACCGGTTGTCGCCGCGCCAATAGTGCCTGCTGCCGCGCCGGTGAGAGCACCAATCGCCGCTCCCTTTCCGCCACCCGCTAAACCTCCAATTGCGGCACCAATGCCGGTGCCTCCGGCAATAACCCCGGCCGTTCGCTTGCCCTTGCCAGTTGAGGTCTGAGCCACTTCTTCGGCTTGAAGGTTATAGCGATGGCCATTGATGGTGACGGACTGGAGTGCCAGCCTCAAAATGGCTCCTCCCTTAAAGCGTCCGGCTTTCTTGGCTTCTTTCACGATTCCTGCGACTTCCGATCCGGCCGGAATGACGACCTCCCCGTCGATAGTGATAGCAGTCATAAGGGACCCTGTGAACACTCCGCCAGTTTGGCTCGTCTTGCTTCCTAAAGCGTGATTCGTGCGAACGGTCAGCGTTGTTCCGGCAGGGACGATGAGTGGCTTAGGTGGAGGTGGCGGCGGCGGTGGAGGCGAAGCCCTCACCGGCGCAGGCGCTGCACTGTCGGAGGAAGACGCAAGCTGCGATGGCTCTGAAGTTTCTGTAGAAGTAAGTTCGACAGAAGTCTGATCGTCAACGTCGACAACCCCAGGCTCGTGCTTCGCAATGCTCTCAAGTTGCTCTCGCGCAGCTTGAGTTTTCGCTTTACCGGTGAGGGTTACTTTTCCTTTGTCCGAATTAACATAGAGCTCCGAACCTTGCGCAATAGGATCGGCCGAGGCTTTGCCCTGAATCTCCTGTGCGATCTTTGCGTCATTCGGCTTGCTGGAACATGCCACAAGCAGGCCACTAATGATGACTAAGTAGAGTGACGGTATTCGGGCGCGCATGGGGTTCCTCCCGGGTGACATGTATCGAGGAGCGAAGTGTGTGTAACTTGCTGATTTCATCTGATTGGACCAGGAGAGCCAACTGGCAGAAATAGCAGCGAGCAGCAGTGACGCATTTGGGGAAAGATTCGGGAAGGCCCGCGGCGGCGCGAAGATGTTTAGCCGGGAATAATAAAATGCCGAATTGCGTACTGTATGAGCTCTGAATTAGTGTTGAGGCCGAGAGTGGCCATGATCCTGTATTTATGGAATGCGACTGTGCGCGTTGTGAGATTTAGTACGCTAGCCGCCTCTTTCATCGAACGACCTTCGGCGAGAAGCTGCAACACTTCGCGCTGCCGCGGAGTGAGAGTCTTACTTCCGTAATCATGTTTGTGACTTCTCAGGAATTCCGATAAGGCGTCCTTCGTTACCTGCGGCGAAATATAGACGCGCCCACTCAACGCCTCCTTGACGGCGGTGATCAACTCGGGAATGGCTGAGGTTTTGAGTAGATAAGCAGAAGCCCCACGACGGAAAGCCTCAGCCGCGAGTTCCGGATCCGGAATCATAGTCAGATATACAAGCTTTGCTTCAGGATTTGCGAGCTTGATCTGCTCCCCAGCGTCGAGACCATTCAAAGACTGCATGGCGATGTCGCTGACAATCACATCGGGCTTCAGCACTGCATTTGCGCGAAGCAGCGCCCGGCCATCGGCAACAATTCCTACAACATCGAACTCAGCATCCAGCAGGTTTTTGCAGGCTTCCGCCACGAGCGTGTGATCGTCGGCGAGCAGTACGCGAGCACGTGCTGGAGCAGGTGCAGGCTTAGCTGTGCTTGCGGCCGAGTTGTCCCTGTAGTCATACGCCGGGGGCTGGGATTCGTACGGAAGGGCTTGCGCAAGCGTTTTTGCGACTGGAGGCTTCACTGTGGCGGCGTGCAACCTTTTCGATTAGGTAACTGCCCCCAGCAGTTTTACTCACGGCAGGGATGTGAGGCAGAACCCTCACATGACCGTAAGCGTAGTTCAATGAGAGCGGCACTGGTAATCGTGACAGTTCGTCAGCAGGGGCAAGATGGGTTTGTAGCGGAGCAAATAAATCCTGAGTCATCGCCGCCAGAGCTCAAGGATAATCAGTGCGATAGTGGACAAACTATCGCGAAATCTGTTTCTGCTCTGAACGGCCCCTTTGCCAGGCGATGCGTGTCAAGCAATTGTTGAACTCCGAGCGGACACGCAAACCCACGCGACAAGGTCGCAAGCGCTTCAGTCTAACTAAGCGCTTCTTCGTTCGGAGCCGGCCGGGTCGGAAGCCGGTCGAGGAGCCAGTTTACTCACGGAGAATGGATCGTGAGTAAGAATATTGTTCCTAAGGGCGAACTGCACTAACTCTGCGTTGCTTCTGAAGTTCAGCACGTCCATGATGCGGTATTTGTGAAAAGCGACCGTGCGCGCTGTAAGAGACAACACCGAACCAACTTCCTTCATCGTCTTTCCCTCTGCCAAGAGCTGCAGGACTTCGACTTGACGCGGAGTCAATTTCTTCTCAGCCGTTTTTGGCTTGTTGGAACGGATGAATGAATCTTCGATGAGCGCTTTAATTTTAGGCGTGACGTAAGTCCCGCCCCGCAATACCTCATGAATGCTCTTTAGCAATTCTGAAGCTGCTGAACTCTTCAACAGATAAGCCGATGCGCCTGTGCGAAGCGCCTCAGCCGCAACGTCAGGATCTTCGTTCATGGTTACGTACACCACTTTTGTCTTTCGCATTCTCTGTTTGAGTTGCTGGCCCGCAGACAAGCCATTTAACAACGGCATGCCGACGTCGACGACAACCACATCTGGCTTCAATTCCAATGCGGTTTCCAGTAAAGCGCGGCCATCGCTTACGGTAGCGATGACATGGTATTGGGGCTCAAGCAAATGTCGAAACGCTTCGGCGATCATCATATGATCGTCCGCGAGCAAAACAGTCGGCTTATTCATGGTCTCTACCTCCGTAGGGAATTGGGATCGGAGGCTGGGAAGCGTAACACGAAAACGGCTGCCACAGCGAAGAATGTCTGTTAATTGAAGCAGAGCGATGTTAACAGTATGGCGCCAGAAACAAGTACTGTCAGTTTGGACAGGGAGAAGAGTTGGTCTGGGTTCCTCGAGTCCCTATACGGAACACGAGAAGCAACACATTTGGCATTAGTTCCAAGCTGTCAATTCCGAATTGGAAAGTGCTCAGCCTCGAAGTCTGCTCTCGACGACGTTTTCTGCGGCAATGGAGCCTATTTACTTGAGTATTGCTTCCTATATTGCAGGTGCACGGCGGCTGAATCTGTCGATTTCGCCATCCGCACCTTGATTCTGTGCAACTTCCCAGTGTGGGAACCCTCGGTGGGATGGTACCCGAGTACATACTGATTCCTGAGTTCCGTACTGATTGCTGCGGCCGCACCGGCAATATTGTCGCTGTATCCCAGAGAGACTGTGCGTCCACCAGTTGCCCCGGTAATTCCCGACAAAAGGCGACTTCCTAACTTTTCCTCGATCGTGCGGAACACAGGCAGGGCGTCGACAGGGCGAATCGCGTAAACAGTTACGTCCGATTCTTCGGCAAGAGCCTTGATTTCTCGAAAGTTGAATCGGCTATCGTTCTCTCCGCCGTCAGAAATGATCAAAATAGCTCTTCGCGCATAGTGCGCGGATCGCAATTTGTTCAAAGCAAAATAGATCGAATCGATTAGAGCCGTATAACCAGACGGCTGTACGAGAGCGAGTTGGGATTGGATATCGCCGATCCCTTGTGTGGAATCTGCCAGCAGTAAAGGTGAGCTGGAAACACCGATCGCGAAATATTCGTCTTCAGGATTCGCGTTCTGGAAGAATTTCGCCAATGCTTCGCGTTCCACAGAGACCCTATTCACCATGCTGTTGCTGATATCCAGCACCAAACCCACCGAGAGGGCGCCATCTTCCAAGGAAAAGAAGTGAATTTTCTGCTTTTCTCCGTCATCCACGAGTTCAAAGCTGTCCTTGGTGAGGCCAGTGACGGGACGGTTGAACGTATCTGTAACTACCACCGGCACTAGAACCAGATCGACGTCAACGCGAAGGCGTTCCGGCCGAAGCTTTAAATGGTTCGCGGGGCCTAAGGTGCCGGCAGTGTCCGTCGCGCGCTCAGAACGTTCCATCGTCCTGGGTCGTGGCACCACGTGCACTTCGTCTTCAGACTGCGCGCTAGCCGAAGCGGTAAACGCCAAGGCAGCACCCAGGCAGACTGACAAAATGTACAGACGGGTATTAAGGATGTTTCGTAGGCAGGGGCCAACTTCGATCATAGGCGCTCCAGCGTCGATAATCTCAGCGGCATCTACACGTTAGCAGATTTTGCCTAGCAGAATCAAACGGATTCGCGTTACTCGGCAAAATCGACGCGACACAACTTTCGATGAGCGAATTGACAGGTCTGATGTCAGCCAGCAATGCCTTTTTGCGCGCACTGATCAATGACCTTGGATACAGGGCTGAGTGTTCAGAAGTCGCTGCTTGGAGCCTGCCGACCCGCAAATTGCCTCATCGCTGTCACGTTTGACAGTTCTACTCGCATTCCCGGTTGCCTACATTGCGCGTGGGATGAAACCACGTTTTTGGCTCGATCGGTTGCTGTTGCTGGTCGGCGTCGCGTTATTGGCCGTCTATGTCGGAATCCGTGTTGACGGCTACATTCATTCGCGCGCACACCAACGCGTTTCCTCGGTTAACTTCAGTCTCTGGTCTCCGAAACGAATTGAGGAATACCAACAGGCGTTATTGTCGGATTCCAGAGCGCCTGTGGCCCTATTGCGAATTCCGAAAATTGGCCTGGAAGTACCTGTTTTGGAAGGAACAGATGAGGTGACGTTGAATCGAGGAGTCGGGCACATCGTGGGAACAGCGCGTCCACTCGAATCCGGCAACATGGGAATCGCAGGACATCGTGACGGATTCTTTCGCGGCCTGAAAGACGTAACGCCGGGGGATGTTGTCGAGCTCGAAAGTGGCGGTGCGCACGCAACCTATGCTGTGGATGAGATCGAAATCGTTCTGCCGAGTGACAGTTCGGTGCTTCAGCCGCGCAGTCAGTCCGCAATAACCCTGGTTACTTGCTACCCCTTTTATTTCGTCGGAAGCGCGCCAAATCGCTTCATCGTACACGCTTCGCTTACGCAGGGTATTCCGGCCACAACTGCCCAGGCACCGTCTGAAGCTCCCGCCGTGACGAACGAAAACAACTAGGAGAAAATCAATGAAATCGTTATGGAACACCTCTCTGGGCCGCTTAACTGTTGCAACTACCATATTTCTGGCATTCACGATTGCGACGAGCGCCCAAGTTAAAACAACCACAAGTACAACGAACGGAGCATCGACCAAGGAATTTAAGGTGGACCATGCCGTAGTCGAGCACGTCTCTGGCAATGACGTTTGGGTGAAGATGGAAGATGGGCAAGTCCGGCACATCGGGCATGTTGCAGAGAATGCCAGGATCTCAGTGGATGGCAGAGAAGTCGGCATTCATGAGCTCAAGCCCGGAATGAAACTTGAGCGCACAATCACGACGACCACAACGCCCCGGACGGTCACCACGGTCCAAACCGTCACCGGCAAAATATGGCATGTGACCCCGCCGAAAACCGTCATTCTCACTATGGAGAACGGAGAGAATCAGCAGTTCACAGTGCCGGATGGTCAGGTATTCAAGATTAACGGAGAAGAAAAAGACGTTTGGCACCTGAAGAAGGGCATGACTGTCTCGGCGACGAAAGTTACAGAAGCTCCAGAAACGGTTGTCGAACACCAGAGACAGGTAACGGGTTCTATGCCTCCTCCGCTGCCTCCGTTGCCGAGCGATGCGCCGGTGCTGATTGCGCGTGTGGAAGTCTCTCACGGGCCGAGCACAGTGACCTTGCCGGCCGAGTTGCCAAAAACCGGCAGTCCCGTGCCGCTCATCGGTTTGCTTGGCCTGTTATTCTCTAGCGCTTCAATCTGCATGCGATTTGCACGACGCTGACTACGTACTCTCTCCTCGAGCGGTTCGGCATGTCTGTTCGAGACCTCTGCCGAACCTTTTTTTGAACTATTACCTTTGAAGACAATCTCCGCGCGCCAAAAGTCGCGGATCCAACCCAATTGATTGTTTTAGGCAGTCGCTGGAGCAGGTGCGACAGACTTACGAGTCACTCTGCAGGCGATTCGACTGCTGAACTGCCTCGTCATCAATACTTCTAGTTTGTGTACTGTCGATGTACGAGTACTGCAACATTTACTAGTTACGTTCTGCTTAGTTGAACCGCAGAATTCCTACTCAGAGATAAAAAAGACAAGGCCATGTCTGAGCAACTGCTTCATGGCCAAGCCTCTCTCTAGCTAGAAGGAGATTCTGATGCGGATCCCATCCAAGCTCCAATCCTTCTTCTTCACACACTCTTCTATCAACCTTAAAGTGCTCCTGTGCGGACTTTTGGGCCTGCTACTTGCAGGGTGCGCTGAAAAGCAAGCAGCGGGTCCACCGCCACCGCCTGATGTCCAAGTTGCGGAGGTGGAGCAACGGGATGTTCCCGTTTACGGCGAGTGGGTAGCGCAGCTGAACGGGCCGGTTAATTCCGACATCACGCCCAAGGTGCAAGGCTACCTGCTCACCCAGGACTATGTGAATGGATCACTGGTTAAGAAGGGACAACTGCTCTTTCAAGTAGATCCGCGGCCTCTTCAGGCAGCGCTGGATCAGGCCAAAGCAGAAGTGGGCCGGGCCGACTCAACCCTGACGAGGGCAACCAACGACGTGGCGCGCGATAAGCCATTGGCTGCGCAGAGCGCCATCCCGCAAAAGCAGCTAGATGATGACCTTGCGAATGTGAATTCCGCTAAAGCAGGCTTGGCAGCAGCGAAGGCGGCGCAGGAGCAGGCTGAGCTCAACCTGGGATGGACAAAGGTCTATTCACCGGTGGACGGCATCGCGGGAGTGGCAAACTCTCAAATCGGCGACTTAGTCGGAACTACGACGAAGATGGCCACAGTTTCGCAAATCAACCCAATTTGGGCCTACTTCAATATTAGCGAAACTCTGTATCTCAGCTTCGCGCAGCAAATTTCTAGAGTGTTAACCCGAGGCAATGTTACGACACCAGTATCTGTCGAATATTTGCAGGCGAACGACGCTCCTTATCCGTTTAAGGGAAAGATCATTTTTGTAAACCGGGAAATCACGGCCGGTACGGGAACTATTCAGTTGGCGGCTGCATTCCCAAATAAAGACGCGATCCTTCGACCGGGTGGATTTGGGCGCGTACGCGTGCAAACCACGACTGCCAAGGACGCTTTGCTGATTCCTCAGGCCGCAGTGATTGAAGTGCAGTCGCAATACCAGGTCATCGTCGTCGGCTCTGACAATAAAGCGACGATCCGGTCAGTGAAAATGGGAGATCGTGTCGGCACAAACTGGATTGTTGCAGATGGATTAAAGCCAGGCGAACGAGTGATCGTCGAAGGCATTCAGAGAGTACAGACGTTTGCAGCGCAAGCGCCCCAGTTAGTGAAGGAAGGAATTCCCGTCAGTCCGAAACCGTACGTGGTCCCCTCGGCCGAAGGCAATTAACCATGGCGAAATTTTTTATCAACCGGCCCATCGTCGCGATCGTGATTGCAATCCTAATGGTTGTGATCGGCATCGTGGCGATGCTCGGTCTCCCAACGGCGCAGTTTCCCAACATTGCCGATCCAATGATCCAGGTGAAGGCCACCTATCCAGGAGCCGACGCGCAGACGATTGCGGAGTCAGTCGCTACTCCGATTGAGCAACAGATGTCCGGCGTCAGCGGCATGAATTACATGTATTCACTGAGTGCCAGTTCGGGAGGCGGGAGCAGCCTTTACGTTGACTTCCAACTCGGCACCGATGTCAATACGGACCAGATCCTGTCGCAGATGCGGACAGGACAAGCGAACTCGCAGTTGCCCAGCGAAGTGGTGCAGCAAGGCGTCATCGTGCAGCCCGGTACCACTGCTCCTTTCATGCTGCTCGATCTCTATTCGCCAAGCGGTACGTACGACAATATCTTCCTGGCGAATTACGCCACCATTAATTTGCAGTATGCACTCACACGAGTTTCCGGTGTCTCGCAGGTTCAGATCTTCGGCGCCGGCCCTTACGCAATGCGCATTTGGGTGAATCCTGACCGGCTGGCCAGACTCGGAGTGACAGTTTCTGACATCACCAACGCAGTCAAAGCACAAAACAAAGTAAATCCGGCTGGGCAGATTGGTGGAGAGCCCGTTCCCTCAGGCCAGCAATTTACTTACAACGTGCGAGCTCCCGGCCGGCTGCCAAGTGTCGAAGAGTTTGGTGAGATCGTGGTCCGTGCTCAACTCGATGGCTCACTTCTTCGGTTGAAGGATGTAGCGAGAATCGAATTGGGATCACAATACTATTCCTATCTCGCACGGTTAGGAGTGGCAGATGAACGTAAGCCAGCGCAGCCCGCTGCGCTCATCGCCTTGTATCTAACTCCGGGAAGCAACGCCTTGCAGACGCGAGCCGCCGTCCTCAAGATGATGGGGGAGGCGAAAGGAAGATTTCCGCAGGGACTGGACTACATTGTTGCACTCGATACAACGCTCGCAGTCAGCGAGGGTATTCACGAAATCTACAAGACCTTAGGAGAGGCTCTGGTCCTGGTCATTTTAGTGGTCTACATCTTCCTCCAAGGCGTCAGGGCTACTCTCATTCCACTACTCGCCGTGCCGGTTTCCCTAATCGGAACCTTTGCTGTTTTTCCAATGCTGGGGTTCTCCATCAATACCTTGTCTCTTTTTGGGCTTGTCCTTGCGATTGGACTTGTGGTCGATGATGCCATTGTTGTGGTCGAGGCAGTGGAACACCATATCGAGCATGGAATGTCGCCTCATGACGCGACTATTAAAGCCATGGAAGAAGTCTCTGGACCAGTGATCGCGATTGCGTTGATTCTCGCCGCGGTCTTTGTTCCTACAGCATTTGTGCCCGGCATCACGGGCCAGCTTTATAAACAGTTCGCAGTCACGATTGCCGTGTCCGTAATCTTTTCAGCCTTTAACGCGCTGACGCTCAGCCCCGCGCTCTCTGCCATGCTATTGCGCCCGAGAAAACCGGCTCGAGGTCCGTTGGGCGCTTTCTTCCGCTGGTTCAACCGTGTATTCGGGCGCACTACCGACGGGTATGTAAGTTGGTGCAGGCACCTCATTCATAAGGTTGCTCTGGCATTTGTCTTGCTGGGTGTGCTAACCGCCGGTGCGATGTTCTTTGGCAAGAAAATCCCCAAGAGCTTTTTGCCAGATGAGGATCAGGGTTACATCTATGCCGGTCTGCAATTGCCGGATGCCTCCTCCCTCCAACGCTCGTCAGAAGCTGCCAAGGAAGTTGAGAAGGCGCTGATGGAGACACCTGGAGTCGAGTACGTCAGTTCGGTTATGGGATACAGCATGCTGAGCGGCGTAAACGCCACGTATAGCTCGTTCTTTTTCGTGTCGCTGAAGCCCTGGGAGGAGCGCAAGACTCCGGAAACGAGTTATGACGGCATCAAAGCCCACCTGCAAAAGGTACTCTCAAGAGTTTCCTCGGGAATTGCGTTCTCGTTTCCGCCACCCGCGATTCCTGGCGTGGGGACCTCAGGAGGAGCAACTTTTCTTCTGGAAGACCGGTCTGGGAGTGGCGTGGACTTTCTTGCAAAGAACACCAAGCTCTTCGTCGCCGAAGCGCGCAAGCGTCCCGAATTGTCTGGAGTGATGACAACGGCTCTGTTTGGAGTCCCCCAAGTTGGCATAAAAGTTGACAATGCAAAAGCGATGACTCAACAGATCCAACTCAGCAGCCTCTATGAAACCGTGCAGGCTTTCATGGGCGGTGCGCTGGTCAATTACTTCAATCGTTTCGGCCTGCAATGGCAGGTGTATGTCCAGGCGGACGGTGACTTCCGCGCGAAGGCCGAAAACGTTGGCAAGTTTTACGTCAGGAATGCTGCAGGGGGGATGGTTCCGCTCAGTACGCTCACGACGACCTATCCGCGCAGTGGCGCTGAGTTCATGATGCGTTACAACCTGTTCAACTGTGTGCAGGTCAACGCAGCAACAGCGCCTGGCTACAGCTCGGCACAGGCAATGGCTGCGTTGGAGGATGTCTTTCGCAAGTCAATGCCAAACGAGATGGGCTTCGATTACATGGGCATGTCGTACCAGGAGCAAAAGGCGGCACAGGGAGTTTCGCCGGCGGCGATCTTTGGGATGGCCTTCTTCGTCGTCTTTCTCATAATGGCGGCGCAGTATGAGAGCTGGTCACTGCCTTTCAGTGTGCTGCTGGGGACGCCTGTCGCTGTCTTTGGGGCATTCCTGTTCCTCTGGATGCGCGGGCTCGAGAACAACGTGTACGCCCAAATCGGGCTGGTCATGCTGATCGGGTTAGGTGCGAAGAATGCCATTTTGATTGTGGAGTTTGCCAAGGTGGAGTTCGACAAAGGAAAGTCTGCAGAAGAGTCGGCACTGATCGGAGCGAAGCTGCGTCTGCGACCGATTCTGATGACGTCTTTTGCGTTCATCCTTGGTTGCGTACCGCTATGGAAAGCCGCCGGCGCCGGAGCCATCTCTCGGCAGGTATTAGGCACCGGGGTGATAGGCGGCATGCTCGCTGCCTCAGTCCTGGCCATTTTCCTGATTCCAGTCAGCTTTGATGTGGTTGCGCGACTAGCTCACCGCAACCGGCCTAAGAAACCTGTACCTGAAATCAAAGCAGCGGCGGCCTAGATGATGAGGAGGCAGTTAAGCATGATCAGCAAGAATTGGATCGCGCTGGTAATTTTCCTTGCTGGTTGCACAGTCGGCCCGAAATATAAGCGACCGCAAGTTGCAGTTCCCGATGTTTATCGCGGCGTCGCTGCTGATGCCGACAAGACCAGTCCTGCATCGCTGGGAGACGAGAAATGGTGGACGGTCTTTCAGGACGAGCAGTTGCAAGCGCTGATCCGCACCGCGTTAGCAGAGAACTATGACGTGCGAATCGCCGCCGCGCGCGTGCTCCAGGCTCAGGCAGTACTAGGCATCCGTCGTGCCGACCAGTTTCCTACCATCGTCGGAGGCGCTGCAGGCTCTTATGACCGGTTTCCACAAACCAAGAACCTTCCCGTCTTTGAAACCAGCGCCAATAGCTTGAGTCTGTCGATGGCCTGGGAGCTGGATTTCTGGGGAAAGTTCCGCAAAGCAACTGAGGCTGCCCGCGCCGAATTGCTGGCTAGCGAATGGAACAAGCGAGCAGTGATGACAACCCTCGTGAGTAGTGTGGCCAGCGCGTACTTTCAACTCCGCGAGTTCGACCTTGAGATGGAGATCTCGAGGCACGCGCTGGCATCGCGTCAAGACTCACTTCGTTTGGTGAAGGTTCGCGCTTCCGGTGGGGTTACTTCAATGCTGGATGTCCGGCAGTCGGAACAATTAGTGTACGAGGCAGCGGGAATTATTCCTGATTTAGAACGCCGAATCGAGCAGGAAGAAAACTTCATCAGCATTCTAATCGGCAAGAACCCGGAAGCAATTCCTCGCGGGAAGACACTTTTGGAAAATACCTTCCCTCCAACAGTTCCTGCCGGCCTTCCTTCAGCACTCCTGGAGCGACGAGCCGATATTCAAGCGGCCGAACAATCGCTGGTTGCTGCCAACGCTCGCATCGGAGTTGCAAAAGCAGCATATTTTCCTCAGATCACGCTAACGGCCACTGCCGGATATCAGAGTTCTGCATTAACAAGCCTCTTCTCAGGCCCTGCAGGAACGTGGAGTTTCGGAGGGCAGCTGGTGCAGCCAATTTTTGAGGCAGGAAGACTTCGCTCGGGAGTGAGGTTGGCGGAGGCTCAGAAAGAAGAACTCGTACTGGATTATCAGCAATCGATCCAGCAAGCATTCCGACAAGTCTCCGATGCTCTAATTGGCTACAGAAAAGACCAGGAGTTTCGGGAACAGCAGGATTTGCTTACCCGATCGGCGCAAGATGCCACAGCTCTTTCGCAATCCCGCTATCAGGGTGGGGTCACGAGCTACCTCGAAGTGTTAGACAGCGACACTCGTTTCTTTTCTGCACAGTTGACGTTGGCTCAGGCGCA
Organism: Terriglobales bacterium; assembly: GCA_045808065.1. GTDB lineage: Bacteria > Acidobacteriota > Terriglobia > Terriglobales > Acidobacteriaceae > Gp1-AA112. Next base: position 45,197 of record JBJMGD010000016.1, read on the forward strand.
ACTGAATGAGCGCTTGTCTCTTGTGCAGTTATATGGAGCGTTGGGTGGAGGATGGCAACAATAGGAGTTTTGCGGCTGAGCAAAGTCCCAATCGATTCTCATGAAAATTTCCCGCAGCTCGATCTTGTTCGCGATTGTTGCTGGGGTGCTGTTGATCTCCATCCCGAGCAGTATTTATAGGCTGGTGCAGAGCGGTGACCCTTATTTATTCACAGAAAAGTTTTTTCAAGACATGCTGGCCCGTTTAACCGGTCCAGGCAAACTTCGCTTCATCGTGCAGCCGATCGTCGCCATCACCATTGGCGTTCTACATGGAAAAAAAGATGTCCAGGCGAACCTGCCTCCATTTCTTTGGATGCTTGCTTTCCACCGTTCGCATCGGCAGCATGCGCTGCGAAGCGCTGTCGTCGGAGTTCGAGATCTCGTAGCCGTCGCGATCCTCCTCGATATCATTGCTCAGGCGCTGATATTTCACGAAGTACGTCCCGGCGCCGCCCTCGTGGTTGGACCCATCCTCATCGGTTTCCCTTATAGCCTTGCCCGCGAGTTGACAAATCGCATAATTCGCGCGCGGCGCCCTCGCGCTACAGCTGCGGGGTCAGTTTGAGTCGCTCTAGTGAGCTCCCGCATGTGCCTTCGATTCACACTCGCTGCAGCGATGATTGCGTGCTCTGTCAGCCTGTCGTTCGCACAGGACTTGGTTCCACGAGCGTACGTAATAACTCCCGTTCACTCGAACGCAATCGTTCTTACAAGCTCGTTTTTTGACGGTGACATTCTGTTCGAAGGCGCTGCGCCAATCACAGACTCCAATGGCAAGATCTATATCTCAACACTCAGTTACTATCACGCGCTAAATTTCTTTGGACGCTCTTCAAACGCAACCGCCACTCTCCCATATGCCGTGGGAAACTTCCGCGGGAAAGCAATTGGCACGGACATCAATGCATATCGATCCGGCCTGGTAGATACAGTTTTTCGTTTCTCCGTGAACCTGAAGGGCGGACCAGCACTGTCGGCACCAAAGTTCCGGTCTTGGCAACAGAGAACCTTAATAGGCCTGAGTCTCAAGGTAGTTGCCCCCACAGGCCAATATGATCCGTCCAAACTGATCAATCCGGGAGGGAACCGCTGGATCTTGAAGCCGGAACTCGGCCTTTCCCATCGTTGGGCGCACTGGATAGTGGACGCATATGGCGGGGTGGCGTTCTTCACAACAAATCACGACTTCTTTTCGCGAAACCAATTTTCGGCCGGCACAAACACACAATCTCAGAAACCTGTAGTCGCCTTCGAAGGACATTTGAGTTACGACGTTCGGCCCCGATTATGGGCCTCCATAGACTGCAACTTCTGGCGTGGGGGTAGAACTACTCTGAACGGAATTGAAAGCCTAACAAGCCTGCAGTCGAATTCCAGAGTCGGAGGAACGGTTTCAGTCCCGATCAGCTTCCACCAGTCTCTAAAATTCAGCTATAGCAGAGGCGCATACGTCAGATTCGGTGGCAATTTCCAAAATGTATCCGCCGGCTGGCAGTATTCCTGGTTAGGGAAACCTGAATAACACCTAGGAATAAATAAAGGATAGACCGGTTACTGATTTAACCTTTGTTTTCAGTGTTGGAGTCGCTAGGGAGCAGAGGGCGATACAAGGGAAAAGAGATAGAAGACTACTCCAAGACCAATGAGAAGGCCGCCTAATCCCAAAAACACAAGAAAGGCCATGGGACTGTTCCACTCCAGCGTAAGGGCCTCGATCAGCAGGCCGAGGAATATGAGGGCTCCCGCAATCCGTAGGCGCCGTGCGATCTCGGGTATTTGAATTTCGGTACTCATTTTGTGTTCCAATACTTCACTTCGCTGAGCTTGGTTGTGTTGTGGACCTGGTCATGACAACCGGACGTCAAGCATGACATCTTGTTGCTCTTTATATCGGCCATGATCTGAGGATCGGCATTGTGAGTTGCGCCTTCTTCGAAGGTGCGTGATCCGGCGTGGCAGTGCAGACACTCGCGGTTGTTGTAGGGATGGTAAAGATGGAGCGGAGGCTTGGGGTTTCCTAGGTACTGCGCGTAAATGTGATGAAGCCCGCGCCACTTCGCCTTGATGCCGCCGTACATGACGTAATCGCTGTGGCAGGTGTAGCAAGCCTGCTCACGAGGTACGCGGTTGTTCTGGTAATGGGAAGCAGGAAGCCAGGTTGGATCATCAACCTGCAGGCTGCGCCCGTAGGGCTCCATAAGGTGGCAGGAGAGGCAGAAGCTAGTCTGTTTAGATCGGTCCATGTGTTGCTCATACCCGAGCGACCCAGCCAGAATGGGGAAGATGAACAAGGCAACGAACGCAAGGATCTTGCCGCCGCGCGTGGCGGTGAGGCCAGGACCCAGTACGACCACGCCCACGATGGCGATCGTGACGATCACTACTGCGTAAATGAAGCCAACCGGCACTGACTTCCTCCGTGCGCTGTTCTACTTCATTTGCTTGATGTACTGCACTAGCTCGTCGATCTGCTTGTCATTAAGTTTGCCCTTGTAAGCCGGCATCTTGCCTTTGCCATCTTTAGTGACCTTCGCGAGATCGTCTTCTGACATGCTCGCGACATCGGGATCCTGAAAGTCTCTGGCGCCAAGTTTCTTTCCCATGGCACTGGCTTTACCGTCTGCGCCGTGACATCCCTGGCATTTCGACTTGTACAGACTCTGTACCTTATGATCGGCGCCGAAGGCAGCGGTCGCAACAAACGTAAGAACAGTGGCTAGAAGCATTAACCTGTTAACTTTCATTGTCATTCCCCCTTTTAGTATTTGGCTGTTTACATCGCGTATCGCATCGATAACGTAAATACGTTGCCGCGGAAGCTGCGCGGCAACGTCGGTCCTGGATCGGATTTCTCGTTGTAATTATAGAAATTCCATCCAGTCTTATAGGTCAGGTGTTTGGTCAAGTCGAAGGCTATGGTCGCCTGCGGCAGGTGATAGTTGTAGCTGAGCGGACCCAGTGGCGCATTGGGATTCAGGATCAGAGTGTTTCCGGCGCTGCTCGTAATGGTGTAGCCAATTCCCGTTGTGAGGCGCGGGACGGGATGAAATAACAGACCACCTCCACCCGAATGTGCATTCTCGGTGTAAACGGAGAGTCCCGAAATGAACGAGCCGCCACAGCTAATCGCAACCACCGGCGATGGGGTTGCAACATAACAAATGTTGGTGCGCGAAAAGACGTCGTTGTAATCGTAGTGCAGGTCGAGCGAGAACTTCTCGTTCGGTGTGATTTCGGCGGTAAATCCGTAGCTGCGGTTGTGGTCGAGATGTCCAACATCGCTTACGTTGTTGCGTCCTTCGCGGATCACGATCGCCGATCCGAAACTGATCCACTCTTTCGGTTTATATGTCGCGCGCAGGCGATAGTCCTGAAAGTGGCGGGGCATCACGCGAGTAAACGTGTTATCTGCCGAGTACAGCTCAGTATCGAAGCTGACGCGCAGGCTGTTTGTCGGCCGGGCAGAGATGCCGAAGATTCCAGAATGCCCATTGATCTCAGTGAAGTCGCTCTCATTTAGGAGAACATTTGTTGATGTGCACACACTGTTAACGACTGGTGCGCAGCCGGCTCGATTAGTCAGAGGGGGAAAGAATGTGTCCAGTTCAACATATGACTGACGCAATTCAATGTCGCGGCGTTGGTAACGGTATCCGGCGTGGGCGCTGATGCGTTTGGTGAAGTCATACTCCACTTCAAAAGTATTGACTTTGGAGTCCTGTCCCAGAAAGTTGCTGACCGCCGCCTGAATGACGTCAGGCCCGGATTTTGAGATGTGCTGTGGGCACGCCGCCGCAGTAAATGGCGCAGGACAGGTCGCAGGATTGTAGGTGTTGGGTGTGCTCAGCAGGTTTGCGCCGAAGAGATCGTTCTCTGAGGCAACCGAGCTCCCGGGAATGCGGAAATTCGAGAACCGAAACGTGTCTACGATGCGGAAGCGGTCGGTGACGTGAATTGTCGTTGCGAAGTCCGCGGTGACATTCACTCTTCGGGATTTTGCGGCTCCGGTTTGTTGGTAGGCGCGCAGGCTGCTTTTGGAAACGAAGCCATTGAAATTTTCGAGGTAGTTGGGACGGTCACTGTCCGATCCGCTGTAGCTAAATCTCCCCGACATATCTACAGCGTGGTAGTAAGCGCTCTGGAAACTGAGCTGTTCGACCGGGTAGGAATTGCGTATTGGGCTGAAGCGCGTGTAGGCCACAGTTCCATTGCATGTCGGATTCGCGAACGCTCCTTGCAGCGGCGTGGCACAGGGCTGCCCTGCTCCCGCAGGTCCTGAGTTGAAAACAAGGCCCAAGTCTATTGGCGTGCCGTTGGACAAAACGAACGGCGTTCCCGCCAGTCCCCATGACGAGTCGTTCTTGTAACGCGTATAGAACTGATCATAGTTAAGGCTTGTTCTGGGAACAATGCGAAATGAGACACCGGCTTGGAAGGTATCGCTGGTATTGCGCGTTGGCTGAGACAGCTGTCCATCTGTGCCCTGATGAATACTGCTGAAGGCTCCACCATCATTTATATAGTGGCCATACCCAAACCTAAGCCGCACGGGCGCCTGGTCAAAAATATTCAGATTGAGGTCACTCATTCGCCGCGTGGTCTGAAATAGATGAGGAGAGTTGAGCACTGGTACGTTTGGAACTGATGTTGTGGGGTTGAGAGGATTGGCCAGCAGGTCGTAATCGAAGAAGTTCTTATCTCTTCGAAAGTTTCCCTGGAAGTTGTACAGAGTTCCTTTTTGAATTTGCAGTCGCGTAACGTTGTTGGGATCGCCTCCATAGCCAAAATTCGAGAACGTCAGGTCGTCGAAGAGAAACCCAGTGTGATCCGCGGAGTGCATATCGAGGCTCTGTTCCAGAAGCCTCGGTCCGCTGCCTAGGTTTACGTACGAAGACCACATGCCAGGATTGCCGCTGTTGTCGGCAATCCGACCACCAAACTCCCAGGTTTGCCGCACCTCGTACTCACCCAGCGTTTTTCCTTCGTTTTGTCCCGTGGAATCGTAGCCGGGCAGATCAACTGTTTTGCGAGCGGAATCGACGGCAATGCCCGGAGTGTTTTGCTGCTCGGCCGGAGCGTTCGCGCTCGACGGTTGCTGCGAAACCAGTAGAGTTGAGCAGACCAGCACCAGCGCTAAGTTCGCGATTGAGAACCTTGCACGAATTGCTGAACGCCGCTGCTCGAACATACTCACGATCCTTCTTAGAACTTGAAGAAAACCCTGTCGGAATTAGAGCCGTGAATAGCCACATGACACATCGTGCAGGCCTGGTACTTCTGCGCCTGGTTATGGAATGACGGAATGCCAGGAGCCGTCGAATCCACCGTGAGCGTGTGGCACTCCAGGCACAGCACGTTGACTTGGCTGCGCTTCAGCAGGCGCGGATTCGACGAACCATGCGGAGTGTGACAGGAAACGCAGCCTTCGGTCTTTACTGGCGCGTGTTCGAACACGAAAGGTCCCGCCTTGTCGGTGTGGCAGCCAAAGCAAACCTGATCCTGTGCAGCGGTCGAACGAAGCTGGCGCGTCATGAACCCCCCATGCGGATTATGACAATTGCTGCACGACATTAGCCCTTCGTCCACGCGATGGTGAACCGGTTTGGAGAACTGTGGCTTAATTTCGAGGTGGCACCCGTAACAAAGCATTGGCTGGGCCATCATCAGAAGAGCACGTTCCACTTTGGGATGGTGTGCCGAATGGCAGTCAACGCAGCCTACATTATTTTTTAAATGTTCCGACCGCAGGAAGTTGGCGTGCTCCTCTCCAAACTCGTGGCAGCTTAGGCAGCGCTTGCTCGATTCTTCGCGCGAGAGTTCTTTAAACCGGATGATCTTTGTGATATCGCCGCCTGCTTCTGCGTGCGCCTTGCCCGGTCCGTGACAGGCCTCGCATCCCTGATACTGAACGCCACGGTGATTGAGCATTGTTTTCCAGTGCGGGCTGTGATCGTAAGTCTTGCCAATTTCCTCATGACACGTTTTGCATGTGTCAGTGCCGGCATAAAGCGATGGATCGGCAGGATTATCGGTAAAATGTTCGCCCTTGGAATTTGCAGGGGCCGTAGATTCAGTCTGTTGCGCTGAATTCTGAGACTTGGAGTGCTTGCCGGAAGCGGCAAGAACGCACAGCGGCAGCACGAAGATCAAAACGCAACACGCAGCGTTGGTCAGTTTCATGCCTTCGGCCTTCAGTGTCGTTCGAGTTCCGGTGCCTCAACGCTAGAAACTTTCCAGCGATGTCCCAAGTTAATGCTTGATCTTTGCCAGGTTCAGGCCTTTCAGGGCGGTGAGCCAACTGTCCGAGTTAACAGGCTAGTCAAGAGTTCGCTCCCACTTCGAGCACATGCCGATGTTTTCGTTCTCCCAGTTGGGGACGAAAAGCGGTTTGTTCTGTCTCAACCCTGCGCCTACCCTACCGTGCCTTGCAACACAAGTATGTGACGCCGGTCACAATCCTCAACAAGATAGGCGGCCAAAACGGAAGTTTGATACTGGTGTTAGTGACAGTATTTCTCCTGGTAGGTCATTGCTAGCCTGATGCCTGCTGTGCTTCGTCCATGCGAGAAGTACGGAATTTTTTATGTATCCCTTAAAGGAGTCTTCGGGTTCTCTCCAGGTGGAGACAAGTTCCGGCAGGAGCAGGACGCTCACGCGCCGACACATGCTGAGACTTGCCGTCGGCGGCAGCATTGGCCTGTCGCTCGATGGCATTCTTGACCTGCAGACGGTACGAGCCGCGACACGAGAGATGAAACTGTCTCAAGTGAAGGAGTACACCACTTCATGCAATTTCTGCTCTTGTGGGTGCGGCATGATTGCATCAGTACGCGAAGGCAAACTGATTGCCATGGAAGGCGACTATGACCACCTCGTGAACCGAGGATCGTTGTGCGTCAAGGGCATCTCCATGTTCGCGACACATACTTCCCCGAACCGGCTCGCGAAACCGCGGTACCGCGCACCTGGCAGCGACCATTGGAACGACATTTCGTGGGAAGACGCGATCGATCGCATTGCACAGAAAATCCGCACGATGCGCGACCAAACGTGGATCGCGACCGAGAAACTCGAAGGTAAGGACGTCCCCGTTAACCGCACGGACGCGATCGCCTTCATGGGTGGCGCACAGAACACGAATGAAGAGTGCTATCTGTTCCAAAAAGCAACGCGTCTGCTTGGCACAGCCTACGTTGAGCACCAGGCGCGACTTTGACATAGCCCCACCGTCCCCGGTCTGGGGGCAGCATTCGGCCGCGGAGCCATGACCAATCACTGGGTCGATCTGCAACACTGCAGAACGATTCTCGTGGAGGGCAGCAATGTGGCAGAGAACCATCCCATGGCCTTCAAGTGGATTCGAAAAGCCCAAGAGAATGGGGCAACGCTAATCCATGTCGATCCACGATTCACACGCACATCAGCGACAGCCGACATGTACGCGCGCATTCGTCCGGGTACTGATGCCGCATTTCTCAACACGATGATCAACTACATCTTGACTCACAAGCTGTATGACGATGACTACGTCAATACACACACAAACGCACTCTATCTCGGCCATCAGGCTTTCGATTTCAAGGATGGCGTCTTCAGCGGATTCGACGAAGAGAAGCACAAGTACAACACTGAGACTTGGGGTTATCAGCTCGACGCAAAGGGTAAGCCGCGCGTGGCTGTGAGTCTGGAAGATCCACACTGCGTCTTCACGCATCTGAAAACGTTCGTTTCGCGCTACACGCTGGGGGTCGGTGAAAATATCACCGGCATTCCGGCAGCTCAGATCCAGCAGATTGCGGATACGATGGCTAAGAACCGGCCGGGAGCGATTCTGTATGCGCTTGGAATGACTCAGCACACCACGGGAGTGCAGGGTATCCGGGGGTTCACGATCCTGCAGCTGCTTCTGGGTAACGTCGGAAAACCGGGCAGCGGAGTGAATGCGTTACGCGGCGAGCCCAATGTTCAGGGCGCGTGCGATATGGGCGTGCTCAACAACTACATGCCCGGATATCTCAATTACCCCACGCACACAGAGCCCACGCTGGCCGCATACACGAAGAAAAATGGGACGGGAGACCGCAAGTGTCTGGTCAATACCTTGAAGGCATTTTACGGAGACGCGGCTACTCCCGAAAATGATTTCGGCTACTCCTGGCTGCCTAAGCGCAATGCACAAAAAGACTATAGCACCCTGTCAATCTTCGAGGATGCTCTCGCCGGGAAGCTCAAACTTCTGTGGATCATCGGCCAGAACCCCGCGGTAACGACTCCCAATCTGAAACTAACCTTCGACGCTATGGATAAGCTCGACATGCTGGTAGTTCAGGAGATATGGGAAACCGAGACAGCGACGTTCTGGCGTCGCCCGAACATTGATCCAAAGTCTATCGCGACCGAGGTAATCCTCCTGCCTGCGTCGTTCTTCATGGAAAAGAATGGAACGATTACCAATTCGGGAGGTATGGTGCAGTGGCGGAATGCCGCGGTGAAACCACCAGGAGAAGCGAAACCGGACGGTGAAATCGTTGATCTCATCTTCCGCCGCGTGCGCGAACTGATTAAAGACTCCGGCGACCAAAAGGACCTCAGTATCAAGAACGCCTCTTGGAGCTACACCACTGCCGAAGACGTGCTGCGCGAAATCAACGGCCATGCCTTGCGTGACATTCCGGGCTCCGGCCTAAAGGTTGGAGATCTCGTTAAGAAAATATCCGACCTGCAGCCAGATGGCTCGACTTCTTCCGGAGCTTGGATTTACGCGGGGGTTTTTGGTGGCGGAGTCAATCTCTCCAAACGGCGAGACTCACGAACCGATCCAGGAGGTCTAGGTCTGTATCCGAACTTTGGGTGGACCTGGCCGAATAACATGCGCGTCCTTTACAACCGCGCATCGTGCGATCGACACGGCAAACCATATCCTGGCTCTAAACCAATCGTCTGGTGGGACGAGGCAACAAAGCGCTGGGCAGGATATGACGTCCCTGATGTTCCTGTACTAACAGATGGACCGGAAACGCCAAACGGCCAAAAGGCGTTCCACTTGAATCCAGAAGGGGTCGGGCGCCTCTTTGCGGCGGCTTACGAGGATCTGGACGCGAAAAGCCCAGAGGTGCCACGCGATGTAGCTTACGTTCCCAAGGACGGTCCGCTACCTGAAATGTACGAGCCTGTGGAGAGTCCAGTAGAGAACCTCCTGCATCCGAAGGTAAACCACAATCCCTTGCTTAAGTATCCGCGCGTCGAATCCTACCAGCCAATCGGGACAGTCGCAGACTTTCCCTATGTGCTGATGACTTCAACTGTCGCAGAACACTGGTGCGGAGGTTCCTCCACGCGAAATATCCCCTGGCTCAATGAACTTATTCCCGAACCGGTAATCGAAATGCCGGAAAGCCTTGGCCGAGCGCTGAACGTTAAAACCGGGGAATGGGTAAAAGTCTCTTCTGCACGCGGCGAACTCACAGTAAAAGCCCTGGTCACGGCCAGAATGAAAACTTTAAAGGTAAATGGCCGTGAGGTCACGATTGTATGGATGCCTTACAACTGGGGATACAGCGGGCTCTCAACCGGACCCAGCGTAAACCACCTCACAATTGATGCCGTGGACCCCGGGGCTGGAACTCAAGAAACGAAAGCTTGCCTGGTAAACGTGGTCAAGGTCCGAAAACCTGCGGCATCGGCGCACGCCAACAAAGAGAAGCGAACATGAGCGAGCGAACAGCCACGAGTCCGATCAAGTCCACCTTGATCGACATCACGAAGTGTATCGGCTGCCGTGCATGCCAGGTGGCCTGCAAGCAATGGAACGAGCGTGAAGGAGAAACAACGGAGCTGCAGGACTATATGGGGTTTCAGAATCCTGCCACGCTCAGCGCGAACACTCTTACGCTGATCACATTTCATGAACTGCCCAACGAGAGCGCGCCCGGCGGGCTGGATTACTTGTTTACGATGCGCCGTTGTCTGCATTGTCTGGAACCGGCATGCGCTTCCGCCTGTCCAACCACGGCGCTAGAAAGTCAGCCAGATGGACCGGTCAGCTACGATCCAGATAAATGTATTGGTTGCCGCTACTGCGTGTGGGCCTGTCCCTGGAGCGTTCCAACAGCACAATGGGACTCACTCGCGCCGAAAATACAGAAGTGTACGCATTGCGCCGACCGGGCTGATCAACCCGTGCCTGAGGCGCGCAATGGAGTGGCGCTTACCCAAGAGGAGAGTCAGCAGTACCGCGAAAATATTGTTACACCAGCGTGTGTCAAAGCCTGTCCCGCCGATGCCCTCCGCTTCGGCGAGCGGAGTGAGTTGCTGCAGGAAGGAAAGAACCGCATCTCGGGCCACCCGGACAAATACGTAGATCACATCTATGGAGAGCACGAGGCGGGTGGCACCAGCGTGCTGTACCTGTCGTCAGTGCCGTTCGAAAAGATCGGGTTTCCTAATGTAGGAACCAAGTCATATCCAAAATTTTCTAAAGCCGCTTTGGGCGCCGTCCCACCTGCTGTAATTGCTCTAGGCGCCTTGCTTGGCGGTGCTTATACCTTCTTCAAACGAAGAGTCTCCGCGGTTGCAGCGTCTCAGTCGGGCGGCCACGTACAGTTTGAAACTCTCAATTACAAGCTGCTGACCCCATTCAACTGGGTACTGCTGGCGCTTATGGCTTTTGGCGCTATCTCCCTGCTGGTGCGCTTCGCTCTGGGCCTGGGCGGAAGCACGAACCTTTCCGACACTTATCCATGGGGACTCTGGATTGTATTTGACCTGGTCTGGATCGCGGTGGCCGCTGGCGCATTCGCGACTGCCGGCTTTATCTATATCTTCCAGCGTAAGAACCTGTATTCCCTTGGCCGCTCAGCAGTGTTCATCGGTTTCCTGAGCTACTCATTCGTGACCGTCACGCTGATCGCCGATCTGGGATTGCCGTGGCATTTCTATCAGCTTGGCATGCAGGCCCCAGACCATTCCGCGATGTTTGAGGTGTCATGGTGTGTGGGCCTTTATGTCACTGTGCTGCTCCTGGAGTTTTTGCCGATACCTTTTGACCGCTGGGGACTCCAGAAAGCAATGGAGATCTGGCGGCGCTGGTCCGGAGCTTACGTTGCGTTTGCGGTCACGCTATTTGTCTACCTGCTCTCACGCAATTTGGTTTATGCCGCCTTGACTGGGGTTGTATTCGCTCTGCTTGCTTGGGCTTTCCGCGCGAAAGACAAAAAGCCGGAGCCCATCATGCTGGCCATTGCGGCAGTAACGCTTTCCACCATGCATCAGAGTTCGCTCGGCTCACTGTTCCTGCTCATGCCGGACCAACTCGGAGCGCAATGGTGGTCGCCGGCGATGCCAATCTCGTTTTTCCTCTCTGCGATTGCGGCCGGCACCGCCACGGTCGCGCTAATCGAAATGTGGATCGCTAAGTCGTGGAACCGACAGCTTCGCATAACTCAGCTGGCGGCAATGGGTAAGATCACGTTCTGGGCACTGCTGATCTATTGGGCCTTCCGACTGGGTGATATGGCTGTACGCGGTCAGCTCACGCACGCATTTTCCGGAAAACTGGGCACACTATTCCTGGCTGAACTCGTCTTGGGTGGCTTTCTTCCATTGGCTCTGCTCGCTCGAGCATCTCAGCGTAATAATCCTCAGCTCCTTTTTCTTGGTGAACTTCTGTCGGCAGTCGGTGTAATTTTCAACCGCGTGAATGTGGTCCTGTGGGCAATGAACTTGAAAGGACCAATGCCCCAGACCGCCCCGGCGACATACTTCCCGACAGTCTTCGAATGGGGAATCTCCGTGGGATTAATTGCGGCGACCATCTTTCTCTTCGCTCTTGCTGTACGACTGCTGCCGTTGCTCCCAAAACAGGAAGTCGGACAAGCATGATTGTCCTGAACCAGAACGAGTGGCTAAAAACACGTTCCTATCTCCAACCTCTCGCTTCCATTGAAGCGAAGGTCAACGCGGAGATAGCGGGAATTCCGATTCCCAATTCTTCGATTCCTGAATGGGACGTCTACGTCGGTGATTTTGGTGATGGCGTACCTCTGTTGCGTAGTCCTGAAGTCCACATCGAGCTTGACCCGGTTGAGAAATATATCGTATCGCTGGTCGACCGGCTGGCCGCAAGCTCTTTGCCCGGCAGTCTTTCAGAGGACAGCAAGATTCTGAATACCGAATTGGGCGGCGCGAATGCAGCCAGCCCCGCTGTGGGTTGGCTGCTGTACGATGCCCCATTCTCTACGTCTGTTCCGGGATTGCTGCGCTACATTGGCTGGAAAGGACTGTCCCGCTACCTGGCGCCTCTGATAGAAGCGTTTCGTAAATGGCGGGATGAAGAGCGCTGGCTTCGAAGCTATTGTCCAACGTGTGGCTCATTGCCCAGCATGGCCCAATTAGTCGGCAAAGAACCGGGGCGGCGCCGATTCCTTTCATGTGGATGCTGCGGCACACGCTGGCCGTACAAGCGTACAGGATGCCCATTTTGCGATTCCCAAAATGACCATCGGCTATCGGTTCTCGCCATTGAAGGAGAAGGGCCTCTTCGCATCGATCATTGCGAAACCTGCAGAGGATATGTGAAAACCTACGACGGAGAAGGACACGAAAATCTGCTTCTGGCTGATTGGACCTCCATTCATCTGGACATCATTGCTCAGGATCGTGGACTGCAGCGATTGGCCACGTCGCTATACCATCTTTGAAATCAATCTAACTCCTGCTCTTCAAGTGAAGAGCAGGAGTTA
>JBJMGD010000017.1:0-366206 GCA_045808065.1 Terriglobales bacterium
ACAGACAGCGAGATCGATGACAAACAAAATTGAAGCTGTGACATACGACCAGGCGCTCGGCTGGCTACGAGATCATCAATTCGATGTTCTGGATGCGCCTGGCGTTTCAAATCGTGTATTCCTTAAAAAGTACAACGTCTCGGCTGCGATTCAGCGTGATCAGGACGGCGGCATCAGCCTGTTCGCGAAACCTGGATACCTGGTCGGCGGCCAAATCGCCCGCTTGGTGGACAAAGGCTACCAGAAGTTCCTCAAGACCACAAAAACCGAGATCCCGGCCACAGCCGACCATCTAACCGCCATTCATAACTTCTCCGAAGAATTGAAGGAAGCCACAGGTTCGATCAGCCTCTACAACGAAGGCCTCGGCACCGTGAGCGACCGCTACATGTACGACCGCGTAGAAGATCGCGACGAAGCCAAACCGATGCGTCCCGTGCGCCCCTGGGAAGCGAAAGCCAAGGTCAAGGCCGGCAAAAAACAGTAGCGCGGAGGCAATACGCGACAGGCAACAAGCTATCCCTCTCGCCGACGCTGTCGGGTTGCTAAGGCTGTCATCCCGAGCGAAGCGAAGGACCTCCGGTAGATCTGTCCTTCTCCGATTCACGCTCCTGGTTTTTACCCATGTTCTTGCCTGCCAACCGCCGATGTCTGCATGACGCAGGTGTCTTTATGACAGAGTTCGTCTCGATACCAGACCCTGTCATCCTGAGCGAAGCGAAGGACCTCCAGTGATGTGCGGGTCGTAATCGCGGCATCATGGTTTTGCACGAGGGTTCTCGCTCAAAAGCCACGACACGCCATTCAAGTCGGAATCATCGCCGAAGGTCCTTCGGCAAAAAGCGCGCCTCAGGATGACAGATTTTCGAGGAGGTCTCTATGGCAGAGTTTCGCGTTTTATGACACGGTTTTTGTTGTCTATCACGTTTTATGACCGACTTTTGTTGTCTGTGACAGAGTTTCGTGAGCCATAAGAGACGCTGTCATCCTGAGCGAAGCGAAGGACCTCCGGTCGATCTATCCCTCTCCAGTTCACTCTCCTGGTTTTTACCGATGTTTCTGTATCGCCGCCCGCATATCGGTTAGTGCTTGGCCATTGGCCATTGTCTATTTCCCACCGCCTATCGCCTACTGCCGCGCGCTAATTCACCCATCCACCGCGCCCATCATCGCGCTTATCATCCGGCGGCTTGTAGTTGCCGTATTCGTCGAAATAGACGTTGCGGTCGTGCTTGCGCATGTAGACCTGGAACTTCTTGGCGGCGCGTCGCCGCTTCCAGCGGTAATAGTTGTTCTTCATGCCGTAGAAGCGTTCGCTCACGCTGAAAGACACGCCGCGGCGAAGGAACATCGTGTACCACAGATATCCGGCAGCGAGACCAAGCAGAACCACACAGAATTGCAGAGCAAAATGCGAGAGCAGAAGATACGCGGTTTCAATCCCTGCAATTCCGACCACGATCCACTTCACAGGAATCTGAATGGGAAGGGGAAACAGCATGATGGGAGCGTTTCGATTCAGCAGATAGAAGACCATCAGGACGGCATCCGCAGCGGCGCCAGATCCGTACGCTGGTCCTTGTGCTATGACTCCGGTAAGCGAGAGCAGAAAACCACCCACGCCGGCCAGAACCATGCTCCCCAAGAACAAGCCATAAAAACGCTGCGAACCGATCTGGTCCTCAACTGCACCGCCGATGAAGTAAATGCCGACCAGCGACAACACAAAATCGAGTGGATCGCGATACATGAAGGCATAGCTCGCGAACTGCCATAGCCAACCTTGATGTATGCGCTCCGGCTGCAGTACTCCTAAGGAATAGGCGAGATCAGCGACCGGGGCCGCGAAAGCCAGCAGCAGCAACAATGCAACATAGATAGCGGTGCTGGCGAGAATGATGTTGCGAACTGCGCCCCGGAACGGCGGCAGGCCCATATCAAACGATGTCGAGCGAGGTGACATGATTCACATTCCGGACGGTGGCGCAGCTACCGGCGGTCTGCCAGGTACCTCGATTCTACCGCTCGGACGCGGCATAACAGGTAAACTCACGTGCCCTTTCGCGTCGAGCGCGCGAACCGCGAAGACGACGTTGTCTTTCGAGATTGGAAGCGTGATGGTTGTGGCTCGATCCGGAACGTTTACGGCGTGCTGCCAGTACGGCTGATCGGTGTCACGCCAGATGACCTGATACTGCGTTGCCAAGCCACCGGGCGACAGCTCCCAAGTCAGGGTTGTGTCGTTGGTCAGCCCGCGCGTCTCTATGTGGACATTTGCCGGAGAGGCGGGAGCCGACGCCAGCGCCGCTAGTGCCGCGGCGTTGGTCCGTGCAACATTCGCTACGTACTGGTAATCGACGAATTTAGGCAAGTCGCCATATTCGATGCCATTTTCAACGCGCACGTTCTGGTGCTGATGATGGAAATCTTCCCGGAACTCGGTAAAGCGCACTCCGGCGAACCCTTCCTCGTTGAACGCAGTGTGGTCTCCGCCACGAAGAAAGCGATCGCGCCGGAAGACGAGTGTCGGCTGAAAGTTGTTGGGCAGATACTCTTTCGCAGTCGAACGGATGTAGCGCGCCAATTCGCGCGACGTGGAATCGTTTTCTCCACCCAGATTGCGAAGACGGGTAACGTCCTCAGGCTTGGCTGCTGCCGGTATTCCCTCGGAGAAGACGCGCACCGTGTCCTTGCGTTGCTGGGTATCGCCTGGCGTAGTGTTACCGCCGACGATGTCGTTATTGAGCACGCCTTCGATGTCCCACCCCTGCTGGCGTGCCATCTGCGCAAAGTGCTTAGCTCCGTCAAGTCCCTGCTCCTCTCCGGCAACGCTGAGAAAAATGAGCGTCGCTGGAAATTTGTATTTGCTCAGCACACGCGCGCATTCCAGGCTCACCGCCGTCCCGCTGCCATCGTCATTCGCACCCGGCGCAGCATCTTTGGTGTTCAGAGTGTCGGAGTTGCGGGAATCGTAGTGGCCGGTGACGAGGTAAATGCGTTTTGCGTTCTGCGGGTCGGTGCCGGGTAACACAGCGTACACATTGGTCAGCGGCGTGGGCGAGGGCACGCGAGCTGCAACCGGCTGAGTGAACGAGTCGGTCTTCACCTGCAAACAGCCGCCGCAAGCTTTGGAATAGCTCTCAAATGTATCCTGAATCCATTTGGCGGCCGCCGTAACGCCCAGCCCTTGCGAGATCATCTCCTGATCGTTGGAAGAAAGTGTGTTGCGGTTCTTGAAGGTGACGAGCTTGTCGGTGGTGGCCTGGATTTGCTGGGGCGAAATTTCTTTGAGGGCTTGGACGATCTGCGGATCCGGCTGATTGGCCTCCACGCCAACTTCCGCCGCTGTCTGACTGGGAGCGGACGAAGCAGGATTGTCCTGTGCAACACTGAGTAATGAGCAGAACATCAGAGATGCGAACAGCAAACTTCGGTATGCGGCGTTAGGCACGATGCTCCTTGTAGTGGGTCGGCTGAGACTTGACGGCGAAAACTGATAGATTCTAAAACTACGGGGTGAGCAATCACCACCCAGCCCTCATAAAAATTGTGATATCCGGGCGATTTCTCGCGGAGGAATGCAAATGGTTCTCTGTCCCGAATGCGATACGGACTTGGACGTCGAAGAAGGTGAGTTAGACGAAGGAGATGTCGTCTCCTGCGTGGAGTGCGGCAGCGACTTTGAAGTCATCACCGCCAATCCCCTCGAACTGAAGAAGGTCAGCGAGGAGGAAGACGAAGACGAGGATGACGACGAAGACGAAGAGGAAGAAGATGAATGAAGAGGAAGGCCATGATTACTGAGCGGCGCCTTACGGCTGGGCTGCTCGCGATCCTCCTCCTGGTTGCGGCATCCTCGTCCAACGCTCGCGCCGACTCCAAGTCTCACGCGCATGATCCCTACGCGCTGCTCTTCGGCACAGTCTTCGGCCCGAACGACCGTCCTCTCTATGGAGTGAAGGTCAAGATTCGCCGCGCCGATCAGAAAAGACCAAAATGGGAACTCGTCTCCAACCACGAAGGCGAGTTTGCGCAACGCGTGCCCGCCGGCAAGGCCGACTACATAGTGAGCGTCGACGCGAAAATACCCAAAGGCCAGCCCAAACCCGAGCTCACTGTCCACGTCGATAACGACGAGCGTAAGGATTTCGTTCTACATCTGAAATAAACCGGGCAAGACGTGCAGTGGAGCCCCAGAGTTTCAGTCGGGGATGAATTCAAGGCAGTGGAAGGCTTCACGCCAGCTCCGAGATCTCGTTTGAGTCCGCGCTACAGTCCGAATGCCGGCGGATATTTTACCGTGCCATGAATGCCATCCAGAGCTCCCGGCCTCAATTCCATCGCCATAAATGATTCTGCCGGAAATGGGGTTTTGATTGTTTGTGCTTTATCGATCGAAAACCCAAATCGGCGATAGTAGTCGGGGCGGCCCAGAACGAGGACGATCCGCTCGACCTTACGCAAGGATTCAAGGCCCGCGTTGATCAACCCTCCGCCGATTCCTCGTCGTTGATATTCCGGTAAGACCGCCACGGGAGCTAGCCCAACCGCGTCGACCGAGCTTTGGGCCGTCTCAATCCATATTCGGCTGAAGAGTACATGCCCGACAATCCGCTCATCGCATTCGGCTATGAGCGACATCAGCACGGCCCCTCCGGCGCGCAGCATCTCAACCAGCCCCGCCTCCGCCGGCCGGCCGAAGGCTGCTTCAATCACCGATCGGACAGCCGATTCGTCTTCAGCTCTTTCATTACGGATAATCGCGCCTTCTGAATTGGCTCTGTTCATCACGGTCGCAACTCAGGCGTGAGCCTCGCCGTTGCCGAGAGGGGTTTGGATGTTTTAGCCGTCTTGTCCGAGCGTGGCAGCCCGTGACGCATATGCCGAATGATTGTAAATTCGTCGATACAATTGCCGAGAAGCTTATGACGATGTCTCGCAACAATCAGATCCACGTGATGCTCTTTGATGGAGTGTTGGTGGAAATTTCGAGAGCCCACGCAATGTTCTTAGCTCTACATCATGCCGCCATAGAGAATCGGCTAAGACTATGATTCCAAGGTGCTTTTAGAACCTTCGTTTCCCGCAACTTTCCTCCCGCTTCCAAGTCTGAATACAATAGGAACAGCTCGCAAACTGAGGTGGTCGATATCAAACGCAGTTTTCTCATCCTCATGATTACTGTCGGAGCGTTGGTCTGCTCTGGCGCGGCGCAATCGGTATCTCTTGGTGCGAGCCCTGTCTCCGACAAGCATGACCAGGGACGAAACGTTACTGGCCAGGTGTTAAGCAAATCCGATCAGCCGCTCTCAGAGGCGATCGTTTACCTCAAGAACACCAAGACACTCACGATCAAGAGCTTCATTACCGAGAAGGATGGCGGCTACCGTTTCCACGGTCTCACGCAGAATATCGATTATGAGATTTACGCCGAGTATCAAGGTCAGAAAAGCGGCGCCAAGACCCTCAGCTCTTTCGATAATCGCAACAACGTCACTCTGAATATCCGTATAGACGTGAAGTAGCAACTTACCCCGGCCGACCGCTCCCGTGGTGAAATAGAAGTTTGCAGAATTATTTCAACTACTTCACCGAGATCGAGGAGCACTTCCAGCGTCGCCGCGGAACGATCCTTCTGCTTTCGACGCTTGACTGGGCCCTCATCGAGACATGGAAGGAAGCGGACATCCCACTGCAGGCAGTGCTGCGCGGCATCGATGCTGCTTTTGACGCTTATGACCGCAAGCCCAACAAGACGCGCAAGGTGAACAGTCTGGCTTTCTGCTCGCAGGAGGTGCTCGCCGCCACCGAGGAGATCAAGGAAGCCGCCGTCGGTTCAAAACGGGAAACTCCCGAGCGCGACAACGGGCTCTCTGTCGACCAGGTCTCCGGCTATCTCACCAAGAACGCAGCCCTGTTTCGCGTGGCCAAACTCGAAGGCATCGCCGAACAGGTGGCCCGAGAATCTGCCGACTCGCTGCTGGCCATGGCCGACGATCTCAAGACCAGTGGGGCGAAGCGATTGCGCCTCGAAGATGTCGAGCGTAGGCTCACCGTGCTGGAAGAAAAGCTGCAGGCCGCGCTGCTCGCGTCGACTCCGGAGAAAGATTTGCTCACCATTCGGACCGACGCTGACCGGCAGATCGCAGCGTATCGAGGCAAGATGAATGCCGCGCAGGTGGATCAACTCCACAAGCAATACCTGCACAAACGTCTGCTGGAGCGCTATTCGCTTCCGCGCCTCAGCTTGTTCTACATGTGAAACCGAGTGGAACTCACCATTGAAAAACTCGTGTACGGCGGCGACGGCCTGGCGCGGCTCGCGCCCAGCAATGCCGCGCAACGCGCGACCGCGGTGTTCGTTCCCTATGTCTTACCTGGGGAGCGGGTCGAGGCCGCAGCTGTAGAGGAGCGTCCCGGTTTTATTCGCGCGCGACTGGACAACGTACTCGAAGCTTCAGAATTGCGGACCGAACCACCGTGCCCTTACTTCGGAAGGTGCGGCGGCTGCCACTACCAGCACACCAGCTACGAGCAGCAGCTGCGGCTTAAGTCAGAGATTCTTCGCGAGACCCTCCGCCGTGTGGCCAAGCTTGATCTCGCAACGAATATTCAGACGCATCCATCGGCACCGCTGCAGTACCGTAATCGAACACGCTTCCACGTTCGTACGCATCCGGAGTTCGCGATCGGATACTTCCGGCATGGCTCGCATCACTTGTTATCAGTGCGTGAGTGTCCCATCAGCTCTCCGCTTATCAATCGCGCATTGGCACAGATATGGCGTGAGGGTGAATCGGGCAGCGTTCCAAAGGAAATTGCGGAAATCGAATTATTTGTCGACGCGAGCGACCAGAGATTGATGATCGAGCTGTACCTCCATGCGGCGTCCAGCAGCCGCAATGGACTAGTTAAGTTCGCGAACAATCTTGGCGCATCCATTCCTGAGCTTCACGGAGTCGCGAGTTTCCATCGTGTTGTCTCGCGCTCCGGAGTTGCCGAAGAAGCGCAATCCGACTTGCTCCATGGCGCAGGATCGATGACGTACGAAGTAAGCACTGAGCGGTATCGGGTAAGCGCTGGCGCATTCTTCCAGACAAATCGCAGTCTCGTACCCCGCATGGTTGAATTAGTCGTCGGCGAGCGCAAGGGCAGACTCGCAGTCGATCTCTACAGCGGAGTCGCGTTGTTTGCCGTCCCACTTGCGCGGCGCTTTGACCACGTAGTCGCCGTGGAATCGGCGCCTGTTTCGGCGGAAGATTTGCGCGCGAATGTTCCCGCCAACGTGAAGGTCTCAGCACAAAGCACGGAAGCGTATCTCACCAGCGTGGCCGATACCATGCAACCGGACCTGATCGTAGCCGATCCGCCTCGCGCGGGGCTTGGTCCCACGGTGTGCGCGCAAATTGAAAAGCTCCGCGCCAACCAACTTGTGTACGTCTCCTGCGACCCAGCGACGTTGGCGCGCGATCTGAAACAACTCACATCGGCAGGGCTGACCATTGCGGAAATGCACTTAGTCGACTTGTTCCCGCAGACATTCCACATCGAGAGCATCACAGTCCTGCGCAGGAGCTAGAGCATGGAGCGCCGGAGGTCGTCCGGAGCGCTGGCCCTGAGGCTGCCTGGGCGAAGCCACGGGTGGAAGCCCCCGACTTTCAGTCGGGGGAGCAAGGCTTTCAAGCCTTGCGACAATAGCGCCAACGAGAAAATGCGCTTTAGCGCTGGCCACACGCGCGAGCGCGCTCTCAAGCATGCGTCTATCCATAAACAGCTGCCTTTCATCACACCGCATGCCACTTCGACGTGGGATGCAGTTGTGAATTCGCTAAGCGCGTAGCACCAGCGCTGAAGCGCAGGAATGATGGGCGGCACCCTTTGCCGCAAGGCTTGAAAGCCTTGCTCCCCCGACTTTCAGTCGGGGGCTTCCACGTGGAGAGCCGCAAACGGCTCTGCAAAGCCGGGTACTCCTGGGCTCCTCCTAGGTCGCTGGTCAATCGATATGGATAAAGACGCAGAATGCTCATTGTCTAAACTTCTGCGAATTTTTTGAGGGACCGAAACCGTCAAAGTTATCGGCGTAAATCTGCGCTTTTCTGCCATTGAACCGGATTACGGTACACTCTTTCCGCCTTGGCTGCCGCTGCTCCTACGCCTGCTCCCGCGCAAACACCAGTTTCCACTCCGCGGCCGATTCAATACCCATTGCTATGTGTCGCGTTTGCCTTCGCTGCGGGCGTCGGCTGGGCGCGATTCACAACCAGCGCGGCCCACTGGACTCCGCCGAATTGGTCGATTCTTGCCGCTGTTCTTCTCGTGCTTTCGTGTGTTCCGTTGCTTCACAAGCGGGCGCAACCGGCGTCGGCGACTGCTTTGCTTGCTATCGCACTACTCGGAATGGCCCAATTTGGTCTCGGCCCGGCGCATCCTGTCGCAGCGCTTGCAGCCGAATTCGAGAATCAGCAGGTCGAGATTGTTGGATTTGTAACGCGCGCAATGCTTCCAGTACTCGAGTCTGGATTGAGAGACGGCGGCCAGCCCCTAGCTGGAGAAACATATCAACAGATCGATCTGCAAACGGAGAAGATTGCCTGCCTTGAGGTCGACGCGAATGGAAACGCGACATGCCCAGTGTCCAGCCAACCATTGGGAATTCGAGTCGGAGTGTATAGCCCTATTGATGACGATGACGAGGCTCTAAATGCTTCCACCAGTGCAGAACAATTCCGCTACGGCCAACGCCTTCGCATTCGCGGACGCATTCGCAGTCCTCAGGTCTACGAGGATCCCGGCGCATTCGATCGCAAAGCGTACCTGCTGAATAACGGAATTGCTGCTGTCTTGAGCTCAAAATCCACGGACGTTGCCGTTCTTCCGGGGATGTCTGGAACGCGATTCGGCACCTGGCGCGCACGCGCGCGGCAAAGCCTGCTCGAACATGTGCTCGCACTTGCCACGCCGACACACGATCGCTGGCGCATTTTGTCCATCAGCCACACCGACGCAGCCTTGCTGGCGGCGATGATTCTCGGCGAGCGTTCGCTTCTGGATCAGAGCGTGAAGCTCGACTTCCAGCGCACTGGCTCATATCACTTGCTGGTAATTTCCGGTATGGCGGTCGCCATCCTCGCGTTTGCAGTGTTCTTCATGGCCCGACTCGTGCGGGTACCTGATACATGGGCCACATTAGTCAGCGTTCTTTTCATCGCAGCTTACGTGGCACTGACCGATTTGGGCGCGCCGGTGCAGCGAGCCGCGTTGATGTGCGCTGTCTACATGCTCGCGAGGCTGCTCTACCGCGAACGCAATCCGCTGAATGCCATCGGGGCAGCGGCGCTGTTCGTCCTTGTGGCCGATCCCAAAGCGCTGTTTGATGCCGGCTTCCAGATGACCTTTCTCGCCGTGCTCACTATCGCCGGAGTTGCCGCTCCCATTCTGGAACGCAGCATTGAGGTCTACAGCAGGGCCCTCCACCAGCTCGATTCCACCGGATTTGACCTGCATCTCCGACCCAGACAAACCCAATTCCGCCTCGATTTGCGCATGGTTCTCGCGCGTTTGCGGCTGCTTCTGCCTGGATGGGTCGCGCGACTTGTGCTCATCGGCGGACTGCGCGTGCTTCTTCGGGCCGGAGAAATCATCTTCATCTCGGCTGTAATGCAGGCGGCCCTGGCGCTGCCGATGGCGGTCTATTTTCACCGCGCAACTACCCTCGCGTTGCCCGCGAATGTCGTAGTGGTTCCCATAATGGGCATGCTTTTGCCCATCGCCATCGCTACGACGCTGCTCAGTTACCTCGGAGCTTGGCTGGTGTTTGTCCCAAAATGCCTTACGGCACTCTTGCTCCATGGGGTCAGCGCCAGCGTATTCACGTTTGCGCACTTCAGAGTGGCAGATCTGCGCGTTCCCGATCCCGGAATCTGGACGGCCCTGCTCTGCCTAACTACAATCAGCGCGTGTCTTCTTGTTGCTAAACGCCGAATCGGCTTTGTTCTTGCCTCGCTGGCGCTGTTGGGGTTCAGCGATTGGGCGGTAATCAGCGCTCGCAGGCCCGACATTGAGCCGCACAATCTGGAAGTCACTGCAATCGACGTGGGCCAAGGTGACTCGTTGCTCATCGTCAGTCCCCAGGGGAAGACGCTGCTCATCGACGGCGGTGGCACACTTGGGGCCAATACTTCAGGGTTTGATGTTGGCGAAGATGTGGTCTCGCCCTATCTGTGGGCGCGCGGATTGGCACATCTCGACGCAGTCGCACTCACGCATGCGCACGGTGACCACATCGGGGGGCTGCCAGCTGTGCTCAAGAACTTCCGTCCTAGAGAACTTTGGATTGCTCCTGGTCCCCAAACTGCGGCTTATCGCGCCTTAATTGCGCAGGCACACGCGTCAAATATCCGCGTTATAGAGCGCATAGCGGGCGATAAATTCGACTTTGGAGGCGCAAAAGTTGACGTACTAGCTCCCAAATCGGGATCTGCATTGGATATTACGCGCGGGAATGATGACTCGATGGTGCTGGAAATGTCGTATGGAGCGGCGTCAGCATTGCTCGAAGGTGACGCGGAGAAGAAGACTGAGCGCCTGATTGCGCGGGATATCGCGCCCGTAACTCTGCTTAAAGTGGCTCACCATGGCAGCTCAACGTCCTCAATTTCCGACTTTATGAGCCGAATTCAGCCGCAATTTGCGGTGATATCAGTGGGCAAATTCAATCGCTATGGACATCCGCGACCCGAAATCGTGCAGCGGTTGACTGCGACCGGAGCCTGCACCTTTCGCACGGATATGAACGGCGCAGTCAGCTTCTATCTTGATGGAAACACTATGGCATCAGTGCGTTGGGGGCGCGATCGAACGGCTATGAACTTTCCTTCTCGCCAGATCCCTCCGCTTCAGGCTGGGCATTGCGCTGCTCTTCAATAATGCTGCGCGCTTCGTCAGCATCTTCCGGACGCACTCGCAACACGATTCCGCCGACGCCGGGCAGCACGTCTTGGGGCGCATCGAGGTTGGTCAAGAGGCTTTCAATCCCATTAGTTTCAAGAAGTCCTTGCACAACATGAGCTTCCGTTTCATCAGCGGTATCGAAAACCGCGATTAATTCGCGCTGATCTTCAATCGGTTCCGGTTTAAAGTTCGGGTTTGTGGCCATTAATCCCCCGCTTTGCTGCCGGAAGGATTAAAAGAGCACGCCGGCGCAACAAGTTTAGATGCACTTAGGTACCTAACCGTGCACTCCGCTGAGTTAAGCCATTGATAAATAGGTGTATTATCCGCCAAAGCGTTCCAGTTTCCGTGCCCAAATTCGCCATTGCGAAACACTTGCGCAACGAACACGGACGCCAATCCCATCTAATGAATCGGTAGTTTTCAACCAAGGCGACGGACGGCTGTAAGTTGCTGTGAAGGTTGTCCTTGCAGGTTTCGGGAGATATAACGGATGAGCTCAACGGCCCAGAACAACAAAGAAAACAGCAACCGCAGTCAACTGGAAATCGAGCAAGAGGAAGAGAACCGCAAAATCCGGCGCCTTCAACTGATGATGAACATGGTGATGTCGGTGCTCGCGCAGGACGAGGACATCACCCTGGAAGAAGCTTCGGAGATGATCGCCAACGCTAAAACCGCAGCGTTGGCCATGTTTCCGGACAAAGAACTCGCCTACGACCTCATTTACCGGCCACGATTTCAGCGGTTGCTAAACGAGCGGTTCAGGCTGCAATAAGGCCCGCAACACACCCTTTTAGCACTGATAAACTGTTCTACTACTCACGCGGAGGGATGTGTGAGCGGTTGAAACAGGCGGTCTTGAAAACCGCTATACCCGAAAGGGTATCGGGGGTTCGAATCCCTCTCCCTCCGCCACTTGCCCGGATTTAATCTTCCCTGCCGTTCCTTTTGGTCCAAGATCTGCCTTCTATCGTGCTCAATTGTCGGAAGCAGGCACTTTAAGTGCTCAATCGCGCATCAATGGAAACCGCAGGCTGAGGAGTAGTAGGTCGGCTTAGCACCGAAATGACTCCCGCCAGCACAAGGATCATGCCGGATAACACCTGCCATGAAAGCTTCTCGCCGCCTATCCCCCAACCCAGCAGCACAGCGACGACCGGGTTCACGTACGCGTAGCTGGCGACGCGCGTTGCGGAGTCGTGTCCCAGCAGCCAAACGTAAGCAGTGAAGGCCAGAATCGAGGCTGCGAAGACGAGATAGAACATGGAAGCGACGATGGGAAGCGTCAATTGGGAGCGCCCGAAGCCGTGCGCATCGCCTGACAAGGCCGAGGCAAGGGTGAGCGAGGCCCCGCCCAACATCATCTGGATGCCCGCCGAAACAGCTTTCGACGTTGGAAGGGGAAGGTGGCGTGACCAGATCGTGCCCACCGCCCAGGCAACCGTTCCCACCAGCAGCGCCAGTAGGGCCATCAATTGAATCCGTCCGCTCGAGACGTGACTTGGCGTGAGGCTCAGGGTTATCACACCGCCGAGACCACACAGAGTACCGATAAGCAATCGAATGGGCACCGCGGAACCGGAACGACTCCACTCAAACCCGGCGATCCAAACGGGAATGAGGGCGGAGACAATCGCAGCCACTCCGGAGGGAACTCGTTGCTCGGCCCAGAACAGCGGGCCATAGTTGCAAGCGAACATCACCACACCTAAGAACAGTGCGCTACGCCACTCTCGCGGTTTTGGAAATGGCAGTCCTCTGAGCATCGCCCAAACAAAGAGGATGATCCCTGCAGACAGGAACCGTACACCTGCTGCGAGCAGTGGCGGCACCGCGGCAACAATCACGCGAATGGCAAGGAAAGATGCGCCCCAGATGATGTAAATCGCTGAATATGCCGAGAAGCGGGCCAATCGTGATGGAGCAACCGCAGTTTGGGTGCCTGCATACATTCCAGGTAGATGATCATGACTGCGCAAAAGAATCTTTGAAAATCGCGTCTGGAGTTTTCAAATCAACTTGCTCTTCGGCTACGCGCAGTTTTCGCTGCTTCCATTGCTTTCTGCAGCCGTCGAGCGCGCGCTTCAGGAGTGCGGTAATAGAAGACGCCCATGAGGTGACCGCGACGTTGCGTCGGAGTCATGACGTTCCAACCCTCTCGGGCGAGTGGATTCTGGTCGAGAGCGGTCTTAATAAGTGGTGGCAGTTCGCGCTCGGCTTCCATCGTCTCCAGCAGGAGTTCGGCGATCTGCTCGGCGCGACGCTTGCGTGTTTCTGCACCTTTCGGAAGCGAAATCTGTCGACTAAACTCGTACCGATACGAATAGCTCAGAGAATCAAACCACTTCCTCAACCGCTTGCTTTGCTGAAATATACGTTCCAATTCCTGCGGGACAGTCGCCAGCCGTGGCGCTGTGTCAACCTCGAGATGGAACTCAGCCGTGCTACCCGCTCGAATCCCTGCGGCCTTCTGCAATTGTTTGTTGATCAGAAGAAAATGCGATCCATTTTTTTGCGCAAACAGTGAGGTGCGGAATGTTGCTCCGTTCACCGCTCCTCGAATCTTTACCCGCGACCCGCCCCATGTCCGCTTGACGTCGAACGGAATACGGACGATGACCCACCCCAACCCTGACTGGAGGTGTTCAAGTGTGCCGCGGAAGGATTGTGGTTTGGGATTCTTGGTGGGCATTGCGACGTGCAGCCCTCAAGGAATCGTACCCGATGCTGCGGCTTTGTGGGACATCGGTTCGGTTAGCGTACGCTCATCAGAGTATCCAGCGATAAGCTTGTCCTCAATGCTTTCCCGGGCTTGCCCGTGGAGATCGCTTCCCGAACTGGCGCGAGCGGAGCGCCGTCATTGAATGTGGCCATTCCGTCTTTATGCGTCACCCCGAGCTGCTGCCATAGCTTGTCGAGATCAACCGAGACCGCTTTGTCCTTCATCTTGGCATAGAGTTCTTCGAGCACCGGCACGCCCACTGCTTTGTCGCCGATAGCGAGCGCGCGCAGCAGACCCCAATCCTCGGTGATCACACCGCCCGCATTCATCACTGCTCGCAAGGCGTCGTCTAGACCCTTTTGATTGTGAGTACGCTGATGGATTTCAATATCACCCAACAGACAGAACAGTGCACCGCCCCAGTATGTGCGACCCCAGGTATGAGTGTGATCGAGACCTTCATCGCCTTCTTGCGGCAGGCCCTGGTGCATGTCCCGCGCCATCTCACCCCAAACTTGCTCCTTGCTGATATTGCCGGCGCGTAGCCGCGCGATGGGCTCCACATACACCGCACCACCCTCTTCCATCCAGTGGTGTTCTTCGCCGACCGAAGGGAGGGTGAGGTGAACCATCTCGTGCGTCATCATCCAGTCTTGCTTCAGCTCAGCGGGAGTACTTTGAGTGCCAACAGAGATGCGTATGAGCCCGCCATTGTGCACTCCGAAGGTGTGTCCGTTATGCACACCCCGGCCGTCGAAGCTGCGAACCTGGAGAAAAGTGTGTTGAAGTGGGAACTTTCCGTAATAGGCCACGATGGAATTGGCTGCGTCGTGAACCCACTTCATCAGTTCGTCTTGAGTGGCTTGCGGCAGGTCAGAGTCGAGACTTACGTCGATCGTGCCGCCGCCCACTTTCAATGACGGATCGCGAGACGACACGAAAGCAAAATTTAGCACCAGGAGGGCAACACAGATCGAAGGTCCAAGCATTGCGGGGAATACCTCGAGGCCTCACGGAGTTCGACGAGCCCCGCATCGGCAAGGTTATCAGAGTTGTTGAGATACAGTAGCGCGAGTGGACGGCATGGCCATGGGTTGGCGCTTCTCGACATAACGGCCGATCAAGTAGTCGAGGGAAATCATGCCCGGTCCGAAGATAAGCACGATCAGGGCTGCAAACCAAAATGTATACGGATCCGCGCCGTAGAACTTGCCGGGCTCGGAAAAGATCGCCTTCAGCGCCTGCCGATCCGCGGTCAGATATGCAACAGTCATATCGATCACCAGCGGAATCGATATCAGACGTGAGGCAAGCTCTAGCATAAGAAGGATCCCGCCAAAGCACTCCAGCGACGAGACCAGCCATGCATTAAACACCGGAAACGGGATTCCCAGATCGGTAAAAAATCCGATAGGCTTGGAGATGTCCTGCAGCTTACCAAAGCCCGCCTGCCAGAACTGCCACCCCCAGTAGAGCCGTACGACTAGGAGGAATGGAGAATGAAGATAGTTCAGCAGATTGATGAGTCGGCGATAGAGCGTGCGAGAGGTTGTGATGAGGCTCATTGATCGATATGCGGACGCAAATAAGTCTCTTTTGATCCGATGATTTGGTGATTTCGTGATTTCACATCACTCAATCGCGAATCGCGGTGCGAAATTCTTCGTCCGGCAATTAGGGATGGAAATCTTGCCCTGAGAACCATCCCCACCCTGCCCAATCGCGGAACCAGCCTTGAACCAGCCCAGTCACGTCTGTTTGCGGCAACGTTGGAGAGTTGAACGCTGCATCGATTGCCTCGGACAGACTCCTCCCGTTTCGGAACGCGTTGAGGAGGGCGAAGGCTTCCGGAGTGACTCGCTTGAAGTACACGAGGTAGTCCAGGCGATGCACCACTACGAAAGTCGGCTTCGGTTTGTATTTGCGGACACTCTTCAGGCGGGAGCGGTCGCGCCGCTCGGAAAACGTGTTGCTAGTCTCATCAGATTCATCGTCATCCCGGTCGCGGATCTGGAGCAAAAGATCATCCACCGGATATTGCAGGTCCAACAATTGCAAATTCGGCTGCAAGCGCAGCTTGGGATCACCACCAAGCCCGGCGATCTCGTCGAGTTTGAGCGCAGGCTCCTGGACGGCATCGAAGCACTCAATATCTGCCCACTCGAGGCGGACCATATCGAGAGCCAGTTGTTCGCGAGGATGCGCGTAAGTTGGATTGGCACGAAACCAGCTCTCGAGGCGTGATCCCAAATTGCGCAGAGTGAAGGAGCGCGAAGGATTGGCCGCGAGATAGGCTTGGATCAGTGCATCGAACTTGCTATCTCCAACAACCGCGCGGAGGCCAACGAAGTCCTCGTTCAGACTCGAGATGATGCGGAACCAGTAGGACCGGCTATAGATCTCGATCCGCTCCATCGGACTGAGACGGTCATTCGGCTTAACGATCTCTTCGGCGACTTGCTTCATCGACTCGCCACGAACGGTTCGGTCGCCGATACCTTCTTCGGAGTTGAGCGGGGCAGTCAGCGCTTCATTGAATCGTCGCTGAAGCTCAAGAAGATTCATTCCGACACCACCGCCAGCTCCGGCACATTTGAAGGCACATAGCGGTTGGCCTTCAGCGCCTCAGCATGAACTTCATCGAATGAAGGGATGTGATCGTCCCACTCCAGCAGCGTGGGTGTCGGACCGGCCAGTTCTATAGCGCGCGCGTAGAGCTTCCACACCGGATCGATCACCGGATGATCATGCGTATCGAGGATGTACTTCTCAAAGTTGGAATGGCCGGCGATGTGAATTTGCGCAACTCGCTCGATAGGGACGCTTTCGAGATACGTGAATGGATCGAAATTGTGGTTTCGGGAGGAGACGTAGATGTTGTTCACGTCGAGCAATATCCCGCAATCGGCGTCCTCTACAACTTCGTTCAGGAATTCCCACTCGGTCATCTCCGAGATGTGGAACTCAGCGTAGCTGCTGACGTTCTCGACGGCAATGGGGACTTCCAGGAAATCGCGAGCCTCTTTTATTTTTTGCGCGGTCAGACGTGCTGCTTCGAAGGTGTAAGGCATTGGCAGCAGATCATGGCTGTAGGTGCCGTCCACACTTCCCCAGCAGAGATGGTCTGACAGCCAAGGAGTCTTGGTGCGGCGTACCAAATTCTTCAACTTCTTCAGATGTTCGCGATTCAAGGGCTCGGCGGAGCCGAAGTATGTGGAGACACCGTGCTGTATGACCTGGTACTTATCAAGAATCTGGTCAAGGATATGCAGCGGACGTCCGCCGTCGATCATGTAATTTTCTGAGATGATCTCGAACCAGCCGACCACCGGTTTCTTGCTTAGGATGTGATCGTAATGTGGGACGCGGAGGCCAATCCCAACTCCGAGATCTTTGAATTCATTAAAACGGTTGGACGACATTAGAAACCCGAACCTCTAAACCTAATTAGAAGGGCCGAGTCGCAGTAAGCACCCGGCCCTTACAGGATACAGAACTACTGCGCGCTTGAATCCATCGGCTTGCCATCGGTGCGGCAGCCGCCTTTGCCTTTGCAAGAGTTCTGGGCTTTGCAGCCGTTGTCGCTAGCTTTGCAGCCGCCCTTGCCCTTACACGAGTTTTGGCCTTTACAAGCATGTTTGTCTTTGGTGTGCTTGGTGGCTTTCTTCGTGCTTTTGTCGGTCGTACTGTTCGTGGAACTGTCCTGCGCGAACATACTTGCGCTCGTCCCAGCCACCATACCTGCCAGAGCCGCGCTTGCGATTGCCAACTTCACTGACTTCGTCATTAAGCTTCTCCTAATTGTGTTGTGTCTCAGTCGGTTGTAAATGCCAACCAGCATGCGCGCCCGAGGATGCGTTCTCGACCTGCGCCACGTTTGCCCTACCCACTCTGATTCCCGCCGCGAAGAATGTGATAACCCTTCATTGTTCGCCGCTGGAGATCGAACCCGCATCACGGACGAAGACAGTCGTCCAACGCAAGCGGAAAAAAAGAAAAACTGTTCGCGCTCACGCCGAATGCATTCGACTGACTGGTCCGTGGATGGGGGGCAATTCTAATCGGCGGCCCCACACCGGGCAATAGCAATATCGAGCTGTTACCTGGTTGCTAAAGCCATTGCCAAGTGAAGTACGCGGCGCGCATCCGTGCAGATTTACTGGACGACCCGCTTGCACCTGAGCTACTGCAATTCATCCCAAAGAAATCCGTCAAGATAAAATCGGGCAGCTTGTGCCAGGGGCGAAATGGCAAGAAATCGAGTATTCGCGAAAACCTGTTTTCCGAAATTCTGCAGTGGTAAGCGGGACCCTCTTGCTTGGGCACGTGTAGTGGCCGAATCTCGGATTTCATTGCCCAAAACAACGGTTTACTTCGGTAGCTTTGTGCGATGATGGGCGCGCTGCACTGAAGGAGCACATCTCGCGTAACTTGGATTTCCGACTTTTCCACGCGAAACTGACTTGACACGCTAGATGCAGTTTCGATAGGCTTTGCGGCAATAAATCGATTTAGTACGAAGCTTCAGAGAGGGCCGACTAGCTATGGCAAGTGTGTTCTCGAGCATCTGTCAAATGAACCTGGTGACTCCGCCGCAACCCTGTTCCGGCCGCCGCACTCATCGCGTCGAATTCCAGTTCTCCGATAATTCCCGTCGTCAGATGTTTGTTTGCGAGCGGCACGCCGCGAACGTCGCATGTATTGAAAGGGCGCTGCTGGCCAGCGGTGAGTTCCCACAAAGAGCAGAATTGATTGCCATCTCCACGCAAGAGCTGACCCCGATTGCTTTCCCTTCAGTCCAGCTAGCGGTCGCAGGCGCCAAATAGGTTTCAAGCTCTGGGAGTGGGCCCATTCAACACGGACGCAAGCCTCCGCCTACCATCCAAGCCCATCGCCAAGGACGCGAACCATCCCACAATTCCTGCTAAATAGCCAAGCAACAGAACTAATGCTGCTGCCCTCGCAACACTTTGCACACCTGAACTACCTGCAAGAGTGAGCGTGGGCGGAGATGTCACTACCGGCGGCCATGCTACGACCACAAAGCAGAACCCGGCGAGACAAAGGACGAAAGCAATCGCAGCAGCGGCTGACGCGGTATGGAGCTGACCACGCATAAACACCTCGCGCTCGTATAGACCCCGGACGAACCTAAGCAGTTCCCAGCTTAATGAGTTGTTTGATTCCCGTCCTTCATTCGCGTTTTAGTGCCCGAAATCATCCGCCCCTCCGCGCACGCCTTCTACTCTGCATCCAATACGCTTGTTTTGAGATAAACGAGCCCAATGCCACGAATCGTTCTGCCCGGAAGACCCTACCCGCTCGGCGCCTCATGGGATGGCACCGGAGTCAACTTCGCGCTGTATTCCGAAAACGCCACTAAGGTCGAGCTGTGTCTTTACGACAATCGTTCCAGTGAGGAATCGGAGCGCATCGAGTTGGGCGAGACCACCGCCTTCGTGCGGCACGGTTACATTCCCGGTCTGCAGCCCGGACAGCTGTACGGATTTCGCGTGCATGGGCCGTGGGACCCAGCCAACGGATTGCGATTCAATCCGGCAAAGCTGCTGATCGATCCCTATGCGCAAGCCATCAAAGGACGCGTCGATTGGACCGAGCCAATCTTCCCTTACAAGTTCAACGGCGATGATGCCGATCTGAACATCGACGACCGCGACAGCGGTCCCGGCATTTCGAAGTCCGTCGTGGTGAATCCCTACTTTGATTGGGAACAGGACCGGCTTCCTCGCATTTCACTTAGCGATTCGATTATCTACGAGCTGCATGTGAAAGGCTTCAGTGTTCTAAATCAGGAGATTCCCGAAGCGTTGCGAGGGACCTACGCCGGGCTTGGTTCGCCGCCTGCCCTTAAATATTTAAAGAACCTGGGCATCACGGCCGTGGAACTCATGCCCATTCATCAGTTCGTAAATGACAAGCACCTCGTCGAAAAGGGGCTCACTAACTACTGGGGCTACAACACGCTGAATTACTTCAGTCCGGAGTCGCGGTACTCATCCGCAGGTGATACCGGCGGGCAAGTGAATGAATTCAAGGCCATGGTGAAAGCACTGCATCGCGAGGGCATAGAAGTCATCCTGGATGTCGTCTACAACCACACGGCCGAGGGCAATCACCTTGGACCGATGCTGAGCTTAAAAGGAATTGACAACACCACCTATTACCGCACTGTCGAAGGCCAGCCTCGCTTTTACATGGACTACACCGGCACCGGCAACAGCTTGAACGTGCGACACCCGCAGGTGTTGAAGCTGATTATGGACAGCCTGCGCTACTGGGTGACAGAGATGCACGTCGATGGGTTCCGCTTCGATTTAGCTTCCACGTTAGCGCGTGAGTTCTACGAAGTCGACCGGCTCTCGGCGTTCTTTGACGTAATCCATCAGGATCCGGTCATTTCACAAGTGAAGCTGATTGCGGAGCCCTGGGACGTCGGCGAAGGCGGATATCAGGTGGGAAATTTCCCGGTCCTGTGGGCGGAGTGGAACGGAAAATATCGCGACACCGTGCGCAAATATTGGAAGGGCGACGAAGGCCAACTGAGCGATCTTGGCTACCGTCTCACTGGCAGCAGCGATCTGTACAAGAATGACGGACGCAAGCCATCGGCAAGCATCAACTTTATTACCGCACACGACGGCTTCACGCTTGAAGACCTGGTGAGCTACAACGATAAGCACAACGAAGCCAACGGAGAGAACAATCAGGACGGCGCCAACGATAATAATTCCTGGAACATGGGAGCCGAAGGGCCAACCGACGATCCTGCAATTCTTCAGGCCCGTGAACGGCAAAAGCGCAATCTGCTGGCAACGCTTTTTCTCTCGCAAGGTGTGCCCATGCTGGTTGGCGGCGACGAGATCGGGCGCACGCAACGCGGCAACAACAATGCGTATTGCCAGGATAACGAAATCAGCTGGACGGACTGGAAGCTGGACGAGCGTCGCACACGGCTGCTGGAGTTCACCAAACAACTCATGGCTCTACGCAGATCGCATCCCAACTTCCGCCGTCGCAAGTTCTACCAGGATCGGGTAATCCATCACTCCGTGGTCAAGGACATCGCGTGGTACACCTCGGACGGACAGGAGATGACCGAAGAAGCCTGGAATGCCGGATGGGTCCGTAGTCTCGCCGTGCTGTTCAATGGTCAAACCCTGAACCTCGTCGACGACTTCGGCAGGCAGGTTAGCGACAATACATTTGTGCTGGTTTTGAACTCACATCACGAATCTGTCCACTACACTCTTCCACCCGCCCCTAAAGGACGCGGCTGGGAGTTGGTGCTCGACACTGCCGAGGAAAAGAACCCGTTCCATTCCGGGAAGGCCGGACAAGAGATCGAGGTTCAAGGCCGTTCGGTGCTTGTGCTGAAAGAATCAGCCCGGTAACAGTGCTACAAGGTGACGATCACTCGGCGGTCAATGCCGCGAAGACGGGACGCGAGCCAAGGGAGACACGAAACCCGTAAAGGGCGAATGCCAGCACGATTAGCACCGGCACGAATCCTCTCGCAAAGTACCAGCGTGAAGGGTCGAGAGCCACTGGAAATCCTTGAAGAAGATTTTGCGCAGTGTACGCCACAATCAGTGTGAGCAGGCCAAAACGCAGGAGCGCCGTCAGCACTAAGAGTGACAGAACGATCGCCCCGATGGTTTCAGCTATAACGTTCTCTTGGCCGAGGTTCATTGCCACGACCAAAACCCCCAGCGCCACGGTAGAGATCCAATACCTCTTCGTAACAGAGCGGATCACAAAAAACAAAAACAACATAGTGAGAGCGACGAAGACGGGGCCAATAAAGGCCTGAAGCACGGTGCCGGCGAACTTCAGAGTCGTTCCCAAAACCGGTCCATCCCCGTTGATCGGCGTCTGACCGGCGAGATTAAACCACGCGGGCAAAGCGTTAATCACGTGCTCGACCAGCGCCATCAAGCTTCCCAGTAAGCACCCTGCCAGCAAATCGCGGCCAACCATGGGATCGCGATAATTGCCCCCGAGCAGACGCGTCCAGGAGATGAGGTACTCCGGCCAACTGCGGCGCACGTAGGGCTCAAGCGCCATGTAGTAAATCCAGATCACCGCCGCGGTGAAGAACGCCAGGGCCGTGGGAATAATCAGCAGATTGAATTCTAAGTTCAGGACAGCAACATGATGAGACAGGAAAATCTTTCCTACCCAGCCCACAAAAAAACATGCGGCTGCGAGGCGAAATGCTCCTTTTCGATCGCCGCGTCCAAGGCCGACATTCTTGCGGGCAACGAACGCTGCAGCGAACACCAGCGCGATTCCCCCTACCACCATGAGCGTGAGTGCGATAAAGTTGCGTGCGCTCTTTCTCGTGGTGGACGCCCATTCAGGTTCATTGATCCACGGCGCAATCACGCGAAAGACGACCGGCTTGCCGTGATACGAGGCTGCAAGAACCTGGATGGGGGTCGGGTCGCCATCATAAGTACCTTCCCATCCACGTTGCAGGTCAAAGGGTTCGGGAGAGAGCCATTTTGGAGCCGCAGGGGTAAAGCGCTTGAGATCAAGCCCTGCCGCCTGGAACAAGTCCTGCCAGTTCGGCTCCTGTGCAGGTGATGGAGTTTCAGTCTGGCGCGGAACTGCAATAAGCGTACGCAGACGGCCAATCGAGTCGAGAGTCACAGTCACCATGCCGGACTTGTCGTAAGGCGGATCATCCCATTGAATTCGGGATCCGGGATTATTCGGGATCATCAGATCCGGGCTTTGACGGAAGATAAAACTTACTGCTCCCGGATCGGAACCGCTGATGGCCTGACCGTGCGAAGACGACATCTTCATAGCATTGCGATAGAGAAGGTAGTCATAATTCCGGGTAAACCACCAGGACCGATCTCCCACCTGACTGTATCCGGCGCGCGCGGCGATCTCACCCGCCCGGTCTTCAAGCACTTCCGGGCTCTTCTCCACCGGATAGAGCGCAAGATCGGTGGAATACTTCGCCACCCACAAAATAGTCACAAACGACATCAACGAAAGCGCGAGCAACGACCAGGCGATCCGCGGTGCCAACGCCTGCTCTCCGCCGGCAGCGGCTACCATCTGCGGCGACGGCGTTTCACCCGCCGCTAACGCGGCAGCCAAAGGATCGCCTCCGGGCAGAGCGGCGGCCATCTGCAGTGCCGTTTTGGGACGCTTCTCCGGATCGGCTTCCAACGAGCGGAGGATCACGCGCTCCACCAACGGATCGAGATCAGGCACGACCTGGCTGGGATGTGCAACGGAACTGTGCTCGCGCAAACGAAGCAAGTCGTTGAGACTTGAGGCTTCAAATGCCCGCTTACCGGTAAACACCTCGTAGAGCACCAGTCCGAGCGAATAGAGATCGCTTTGGATGGTGACCTCTTTGCCCGAAAGCTGCTCTGGAGCCATGTAGGCAGGAGTTCCCGAGCTGATCTCCAAACCTTGAATATCGCTCGCAATCCCAGCCAACCCAAAGTCCATGATGCGGACTTTTCCGCGATCGTCGAGCATTACATTTGCGGGCTTCAGATCACGATGTAGCACGCCGTGATCGTGCGCTGCTGCGATGCCGGCGCAAAGCTGGCGCGCAATGTCGACCGCTTTGTCCTGCGGCAGACGTCCAATACGGCGCAGCAACGTCGACAGATCCTGCCCATCGACATATTCCATGCTGATGAAAGGAACGCCATTCGCTTCCCCGATGTCAAAGACGCGGCAAACGTTGGGGTGCGAGATCTCTCGGGCGATCCGCACCTCGCGATGGAAGCGCGCAAGCGCGGCGCCGTCCTGCACCAGCTTTTCCGGCAGGAATTTGAGGGCGACATCCTGATCGAGCTTGAGATCCTCGGCGCGATAGACCTCGCCCATGCCCCCGCGTCCGACGAGAGCAACGATACGATAGCGATCGGCGAGCAACGTGCCCGGAACAATCCGCCCACTTTCGCCACGAAACGAAGTCGGAGAGATACGGCTTTGCGATGTAGATGAAGAAGAAGGTGGCGCAATTGGAGCTGGGGACGAGGGACTGCGGTCAATCGTGACCTGCACCTCTGAGCCCGAAGCGTTAGGCTCTCCACAGGACGGACAAAAGCGCGCCGAGGCAAGAACACCGCTTCCGCAATGTGCGCAGTAGGGCACGAAAAGCCGAATTTTATCTCAAACGTAAGAGCGCAGTGTCGCTAACTCGTGCGTGGTCACTGATTTTCAGCGGGTTACCTCGAGGTTACCAGAGACATCTTTGCATCCATCACCCGCCCACAATATGCTTTCCTCCCGAAGGCAGTTCTGGGGGAGGGCTGCCGGGCGCTTGCAACCTTCGGGTTGGCAGGCGCTTTTTGTTTTGGGACACCGACTAACACCTTGCAGGTTCCAGGTGGCTCCCGAGCTTATCCAAAACCTCGCGTTCTCGCCGGATGTTGGCCCGCAAGTCCTTGCCTTGGCCTGTATTGCCGGCACATGGGGCCTTTGGTTCTTTCCAGCGGCTATCGCATCTAATCTCCAGTCGAGCGATTGTCGTCGGGAATGCTAGGATTGATTGACTGCTAGGCAACAGCGATCCTCGAGTAATCGGACAGGGAGACATTTCAAATGGCAACAGACAGCAAGAATGCATCAATTTCGCCCCCCATCGAGACGGATGCCGCACGAGTCACAAACGGTAGCGCGCCCGCCCAGCAGACCGCTGGCTGTGTAGAAGTCACGGATGCGACTTTCGAGGAGAACGTTCTGAAATCTGCGCAGCCGGTGATGGTAGATTTCTGGGCAACATGGTGCGGCCCTTGCAAGGCACTTGCCCCCGTAGTGGACGAAGTAGCAAGCGCCTACAGTGGCAAGGTCAAGATCTATAAAATGGATGTGGACCGCAATAACTCCACTCCGATGCGATATGGAGTGCGCGGAATCCCTACGCTATTGATCTTCAAGGACGGCAAAGTGCAGGAGCAGATTGTAGGCTTCGTGCCCAAAGACACCATCCAGAAGGCACTCGATAAGCACGTATAACCAATCTCTACGGAGGTTGACTCCGGCACATAAAACGCGGCCGATTGGGGTCGCGTTTCTTTTTTTGAGGCGTACTTTGGCGTTCAGCAGTGCTGAACGGTCGCAGTACGATGGCCGCACTTCACCTGTTGATCCAAAAATGTCACGCACACAGCAGCGTCCGCGCGGGAAGGTCCTGAAGCAAAAGGCTCCCGCCATGCGCACTATCGAAAATCCCAGCGACGACCACCCGGTCGGCCTCTGGATCGATAAAGAGCTGCTGCGAAAGCATCAGGAGCGTCATCAGACGATTCTCCACGGTGCGCACGAGAGCGACAGCAACCGCTATCTGCAGCTCGCAGACATCGCCTTGGGAAACAATAAAGGGAAGAAAAAGTCCAAAGCCGCCGGCTCATAGCCCAAAGTTCCCTCTTTTCGGGCTGGACATTGCCTATTCATCGCCTATCTTTCGCCTCTGCCAAGACGCGCCACCCCGATTGAAGGTATGATTAAAGACATGTCAATGAAGCAAATGTGCCCGGCCTGCAAGGGGCGTCGCACAGACGGTAATGGCCGAACCTGCCAGGCCTGCCAGGGGGCTGGCGAAATCGAGTCTAAGAGCAAGCAGCAGACGGGTATTCCCAGACCGATGCCCGAGCCTCCAAAGGTGCGACCGTCGTGAATGTCGTCCTAAGGGTCCCCACCTCCCGCAGCCACCGGCTTGGAACCGTGCGTGTACGGTGTGCAGAGCTTCGCGACGAGATGTTCGAGGCCTGCTGCGAGCTGCAGCGCAATCCCGAGAAGGTCGATTTGCAGCGCCTCATGCGTGTGGTACGCGAGCTTCAGATAGCCCAAGCGGAATCGCGAGAGCTCGAAGAGATGCCAGACGCAACCCCGCAGCTTAAGTAAATTCTTCGATTCACTCGCCAATGCAAATCAGCGCCTGTTTGTTCCTTTCTGTGCGAACATTGGTGAAGTGAATGCCATGGTCTTTAGCGGAAGCGCAAGAATTGAAAATCTTTTCTCCGTTCAGGATTTTGCGGCCGAGCTGCGCAAAGTCCCTGCGATCTCGTTTACCGACGTCAATGCCATTCATCGATTCTTGCGTGATCACCCCGTTGAACCGGACAGTCTCGCGCCTTATCTCGTATGGGACCGGCAGCACTACACGCGAAACCTGATCGACAAATCAGATCTATACGAGCTGGTCGCCATTTGCTGGGAAGTAGGCCAGGTTAGTTCGATCCACAACCACCGCGATCAAAACTGCTGGATGGCTGCTCCCATCGGAAAGTTGATGGTGCAGAATTATCGGGTGCTCTGGCAAGATGAAGCCGCTGGCAAATGCCAACTCGAACCGGCTGACACGCTGGAGATGAATTCGCAGAATCCTGTCGCGGTGAACCCTTTAGAACCCGTGCATCGCGTCTATAACCCTGCGGAACTAAAGCAGCGGGCTGTGAGCCTGCATGTGTATTCGCGCCCCTTTGATAGCTGCGTCGTCTATTCGGATCAGCAAGGGACTTGCGGGACCATCAAGCTGCACTACACCACAGAGTACGGGAAACGCTAAGCAAACGTAGACCGCGAGACTTGATCCACATCAAATCTACGTTTATCTGTAAGTCTGCCCGTGAGCTTTTGTTTGGTGAAAGCTTATTGTCCTCGAGGAGCTGCCGCGGCCACATCTGTTCCGATCGCTTCGCCTGACAACACCAGTTCGACGCGGCGATTCCGTTGGCGCCCTTCCTGCGTGTCGTTCGATGCAATCGGTTGGGCCTTGCCGAGTCCACGCGCAGTGATTGCCGGCGCTGCCACACCCTGGTTCACCAAATAATCGCGTACGGATTCGGCGCGGTGTTCCGAGAGTCGCTGATTGTAATCGTCAGTGCCAACCGCATCGGTGTGCCCTTCAATCGCTACCTTCAAACTGGAGTACGCCAGCAGTATGCCGGACACCTTCGCCAAGCGCTCGCGTGCTTCTGGTTTCAGCTCATACTTGCCGGTTTCAAAGAGCACGTCTCCCATATTGGCGATCAGACCACGCGCCGTGTCGTGCGTCTCCAGCACTGCGCTGAGTTGCTGCAGAAGACGTGCGCGAAGATCAGTTTTCTCTTTCTCTGCCTGCTGGCGCAAGCGGTCGGCTTCCTGCGCGGAGGCGCGTGCTTTATCGGCTTCCACCGATAATTGCTGCTGCTGAGCCAGTGCGGCTTGTCTTGCGGCTTCCGCTTCGGCTTTGGCCTGTTCGGCCTGAGCCTTTGCCTGTTCGGCCTGCTGCGCCGCTAGTTCAGCTTCCTTGCGCATGCGCTCGGCTTCACCACGTTCCGCTACAGCCCTCGCACGATCCTCTTCTGCCTGTTGGCGGCGTTGCGCTTCGGCCTGAGCCTGAGCCCGCGCTTGCAATTCCCGTTCGTTGGCATCGCGCGCCAACCGCTCTTCTTCCTGCTTCTTGAGCGACATCACCCGCGCGTCTTCTGCGGTCTGCGCTGCGTCGCGCGCATAGGTCGCAATCGAGGCCTTGGCTTTTGCGTGGTAGGCGCTCTCCGCGGACGCGAGCGAGTGCTCTGCGTTGGCGAGCGCGCTGGCCGCGTACTTGTCCGCGTTGGCGTTGTGCGCGATCCTCACCGCGTTGCGGGCTTCAAAGAGCTCGAGCGGAGTGCGCGAGTCAATACCAAAAATGGCGTCGTTAATGCGTGCGTTGGAGGACGAATATGCGTCTCGTCCGAGCAGTTCATAACTGAATTGAATCTGCTGCTCTCTGCCTGCGGTATCGGAGCGCAACACGTTTTCAGAAACCACCAGGCTGCCTGGTTGAGTCACGGCAAAGTACGGTTCAGCGGTGATTACCAGCCCGAAAGTTTGCAGTTCGGTGGTTGCTTTGAGCTTTGCCTCGCTGTGATTGAGCATCAATTCGCCCAGATTCACGGCGCGCCCTTGTGGACTGATCGCCCACAGAACATAGGTGAGAAACTCCATGCCGAATTTCGTAGCCGGCTCAAGACCTGAAACCCTCAATTCAACTTCGACGCGTCCGTTGCGGCTCTGTACCTTAGCTTCGCCGCTGGCGCTGGGCATCAAGGAAGTGCCTTGCATGTCCACCTTTGACGAAGACGCATTGCGATAATTGATTGCCTTCACTTGGTGCGCGACCGACGACACGCTCGCCAGCGCTGTTTTTATGTACCCAACTGAAGTGCTTTGTGTTTGCGCAGATACGGCGGAACTGATGCCGAGCGCTAAAGCGACATAGAAAAGTGGTTTCATTGAGGCTCTCCGAATGGCGCATTCCGGGGGAGAGACAGAGAATCGCCTAATCCATGGTATGCACCTTATGCCTGCGAGAGAACGTAACCGGGGTTCTACAACCGTTGGAATTGTCACGTTAGGTACGCCATCCGCGCAGATAAGAGGCTTCTAATGGGCGCAGGAAGGAGCAACGCGTCCTTCCAAAACCAGTGATTCGGGGCCGTTGAGCACGTAAATGGCTCGATTTATGTACCTCTACGTGGTGAAATGGCTCTCCACTGAATGATCAAACAGGTCACTATCGTCGGGACCGGACTGATTGGCGGGTCACTGGGGCTCGCCTTACGGCATCGCGGAATCCGCGTTATTGGCTCCGATAAGCCGCGTGTGCTCACTAAGGCGCAGGAGATGGGGGCAATTGACGCAGGAATTGAGAACCCTGCGCGCGCTTGCGTGGGCAGCGATGTCGTCATTCTCGCCGCTAATGTGGGCGGAATCATCGATTCGATCGAGAATCTCGGGCCTATGTTGCCGCGTAATGTGCTGCTTACGGACGTTGGAAGCACCAAAATTGAGGTACTTAAGCGCGCCAAATCAGTCTTTGGCGCCAGCGTTAACTCACGTTTTTTGGGTGGACATCCCATGTCAGGGAAGGAGCATTCGGGCGTAGAAAACGCGGATAGCTCCCTGTTTTCGGGCACTACGTGGATCTTTACAGGCGATAGCGAGCAGATTAGCGACACTGCGCGCGAATATATTGCGCTGATTGCGTCACTCGGAACGCACATTATTCATCTTTCCGCCGAGCAACATGACAGGTTAGTGGCCTGGACAAGCCATCTTCCGCAAATGTTATCGACAGCATTTGCGGCGGTATTGCAGGATGAGGCGGAGCTGGAGAAGAAGACGCACGTCACTCGCGCGCAGATGCAGGAGGTTGGAGGACGCGCTTTACGGGAGATGACGCGCATCGCCGCAAGCCCTTATTCCATGTGGCGCGACATTGCGCTGACCAACGCGACCAACATCGAAGATGCCATTTTGAAACTCGAGCAGAGGCTCACGCACATCCGCGAGAACCTGCGAACCCCCGAACTGCGCGCCGAATTCGAACGTGCCGCACGGTTTAAAAAACCGGAATAAAGGATTGGGTGATCGGGGAAGTAAGAAGAAGAACAACGACAAAACACGACGCGGATTTCACAGATGTGACGCCGCTTGCGCGCATGAAATCGCGGAACGTCAGTTTTA
Source organism: Terriglobales bacterium (assembly GCA_045808065.1). GTDB lineage: Bacteria > Acidobacteriota > Terriglobia > Terriglobales > Acidobacteriaceae > Gp1-AA112. The sequence continues at coordinate 29,168 of JBJMGD010000017.1, forward strand.
GCAAGTTCAGTATTGATCCGCGTCACATCCGGGTGATCCGCGCGGATGTTGCTGTTGCTCTTTCTTCTTACTTCACCCGATCACCCGATGGCCCGATCACCCGATTCTTTTTGGTATTCTGCCCAGTCCTATGAATAAGGTGTACGCAGGCGCCGATGAGGCGATATTCGACATCCATGACGGCGCAACCGTCATGTTTGGCGGCTTCGGATTGTGTGGCATCCCCGAAAATTTGATTGCCGCAATGGTGCGCAAACGGCCCAGGAACCTCACGACCATCAGCAACAACGTCGGAGTCGATCATTGGGGGCTTGGTCTACTGCTCGAAGCTGGACAGATTAAGCGCCATATTGGGACCTACGTCGGCGAAAACAAGTTTCTCGAGGACCTGGTGCTCACCAAAAAGCTCGATTTGGAATTGGTCCCGCAAGGAACGTTTGCCGAACGCATCCGCGCGGGAGGCGCCGGCATTCCCGCATTTTTTACGCCGACAGGAGTTGGGACAATTGTCGCCGAAGGAAAAGAAACGCGTGAGTTCGAAGGCCGCACCTATGTTATGGAGCGAGGACTAAAGGCAGACTTCGCGCTGATCAAGGCATGGAAGGGTGACAAGTGGGGCAATCTGATCTTCCGGAAAACAGCGCGCAATTTCTCGCCAATGATGGCAACGGCGGCCAAAGTAACGATCGTTGAAGTTGAACACCTGGTGGAAGTCGGCGAACTCGATCCCGATCAGGTGATGACGCCGAGTATTTACGTGAAGCGCATCTTCCAGGGAAAGGATTATGAAAAGCGAATCGAACGTCGAACTCTGCGGAACAAAATGGCGTAGCTTCCCAGCTAGCATCTTCCGCGGACGCTGATCAGCAAAAATGCGTTAAATGCTATTCCGAGAATTGTGAACACAAAGGTCGCAATCACCAGCGCGCGATTGGACACGGCAGACAAATAAAGGCGTAGAAGCAGAACCAGAATTTGTAGAATGAGCAACGCAATCGCCGGATGCACAACCCGGCAATAGAGTTCCACTGCAGGAAGTAAGCTTAGCGAGAAAAAGAAGAGCATTACAGCGATGGCCAGAAGCAACAGGGTCCTTTTTTGTGCTCGGGCTAGTGTGTCGAATCCTTGTGCGCTGGGCATCGTTTTGATTGTACCGACTCGGCGTCGACGAGCAATTCATGAACACGATTCCCAAAACGGACAAGAACAAGGATGTCGAGAAACGCGAGCGCATCGTGCGCCGCATCGCGCGCGAATTGCGCGACGGCTTCTACGTAAACCTCGGCATTGGCATGCCTACGCTGGTGGCCAACCACGTCCCTCCCGGAATGCAAGTAGTCCTGCAAAGCGAGAACGGAATGTTGGGCATCGGTCCTTATCCTTTTGAAGGCGACGAAGATCCCGATTTGATCAACGCGGGCAAGGAGACTGTCACCGAGGTTCCCGGCACCGCCTATTTCTCCAGCGCGGATTCCTTCGCCATGATCCGCGGCGGCCATATCGACCTGAGCGTCCTCGGCGCAATGGAAGTCGACGAGGAAGGGAACATTGCCAACTGGATGATCCCCGGCAAAATGGTCAAGGGCATGGGCGGAGCCATGGACCTGGTAGCCAGCGCGCGCCGTGTAGTGGTGGCGATGGAACACACGACCCGTGAGGGACGTCCAAAGATTCTGAAGCGCTGCACCCTGCCCTTAACGGGTTTGAAGGTTGTAGACACGATCGTTACCGAAATGGGCTACATAAAGGTCACGCCGAAGGGGCTGGTGCTCGAAGAAGTTGCTCCGGGGCTCACGGCCGAAGACGTTCAGAAGGCTACAGAGGCGAAGTTGCAGGTCTCTCCAAACCTCACACAAATGGGCCAGTGAACTCGTGTGACCGGCTATTGGCTTCAAAGTAAATTCTCCGGCTTTCCGCTCACGCCAGTTATGCCGTTATCCTGCTCTGCTTGTTGATATTAGCTGCCGAGGCGGTACTCCAAAGACATCTTTGATGACCTCAGTCACTTGTGGGCGGGGCGCCTCGGGTTGATAAACGTTTGTATCGACGCTGCGAAAGGCGGCGCTTCGAGACCCGCGATCCTATGCGACTCATGGATTGCTCTCGCGGCAAAGCGGTTCTTGTCTCGTTGCTCGTCGTCATGGCGGCAGCGACGGTTTCCGCCGCGGCCTCAAGCCAGCCCGCCGTTGTCGATTTTGATCGATCGGCGGATGCGGACGACAGCGATCTCGATCCCGGCGTTATTCCGAATTCTGCCGTAGCCAGCAGTGACAACTGCTCACGTATCGCAAATATCCAAGAGCAATTTGAGCCTGGGATTACCGCACAAGACTTGGATCGAATTCAGGGACCGGGACAGGGACCGCCACTCGGGGTTTCGGGTAAGTTCCGGCTCGCACTAGCAAATTTCTCCGATCCGTTCGGCATGGTGATCACGGCGCTGGACTCAGAGCTGGGCAATGCAACCAGCGGACCATCGCCGCTGCCGCGAGCAGCCGCTGGATTTGGCCAACGCTTCGGTGTTTCCATGGCTGGCCAGGCGTCAAGCGAGTTCTTTGCCACATTTTTGATCTCAAGCATTTTTCATCAGGATCCGCACTATCACCGTGATCCCGGCGCCGGCACCGGCGCTCGCATCGGTCACGCGCTCTCGTACGTGGTGGTAACCCGTTCCGATTCGGGAAACCGCATGTTTAACTTCGCCGAATTTCTAGGCACGGCCTCGTCGTCTGTCGTCGAAGGCAGCTTCCATCCGGAATGGGAAAAAGGCGCCGGTGCCGCGACCAGTCGCATATTCATAAGCATCGGTTCGGACGCTGCCTGGAACCTGATGACAGAGTTCCTGCCCGATATCGCCCGCCATTTGAATCCCAGATTGCTCCTGCTTCGCCGCTTGGCCGACAAAGCGTCTGAGCAGAACTAGAGACCGCATCCCTGTCTCGTTGAGTGTGTAATTCAGCCTCATTTCTGATGAACCTGTCATCTCTGATGAATCTGTTCTCTGATGAATTTGTCATTCTGAGCGAAGCGAAGGACCTCAGGCAGATCAATCCGTCTCCGATTCACTGTGCTGATTTTCACCCATGTCTTGGCTGAAAACCATGCGACTGCGGTTAAGACCTAAACATAGCCGGAGGTCCTTCGCTTCGCTCAGGATGACAGACCTAATTTCCTCTGTGTTCCTCCGGGTCCTCTGTGGTGAAGGGTGTGTCTTTCGTTTAGCCGGGGCCGATGTGAGCCCAGGCCCAGCGATTCAGGTGCAAATTCCGCCTTTTCTGCTACATACAACGATTGCCGTTGACCTCGCTGCAATCCCCGTTCACTGATTCGTAACCCCCATTCAGCGATTATCGGTTGGGAGGATTGGGAACTGCCCTTAGGATGATGCTGTTGTGGTGTACCTCACCGCAGCGGACTGTAAACGAGCACTTAAATCTGGCGCCGCCCCCAAGCGCAGTACCGCGGCGAGGAGATACATGGGATGCCGAAAGCCATTAAGTATGTCGAGAAGGCCGTAACCGTAGCCGCGAACGGCGCCTGGCATGTCTTTGACAGACTCAACAGCATCAAGCCGAACGCGTCATTCACGCCGAAGTGGTCAGACAAGCCTCTGCTCAAGTCGTACGAGAAGCAAAAGCCGCCGCTCGGATGGCCGCGCACCACCGACTCTCTGTGTCCCAAATGCGTTCCTGAAATTCGCCAGCAAATCGTCGATGGCAAGCTGCCGCACGAGATCCTGCTGAACGAGAAGGTCGGCGAGATCAAGGCGCAGATCGTTGAGCGCGACGGCAAGATCCTGATGATCAAGGATTGCCCGAAGCATGGCCACTTCGAAGACGTAATGGCCATCGACACCGAATTCTTCCAGCACCTCGAAGAAGTCTTCCCCGGCCGCGACATCCGCGCGCACAACGACGAAAAGCTGCACAACCACGGCACGTCCACCATCAAGCACGGCCGCGGATCGGTGCTGACCATCGACCTAACCAACCGCTGCAACATGATGTGCGATCCGTGCTTCATGGACGCCAACCAGGTCGGCTTCGTACACGAACTCACCTGGGACGAGATCAAGACCATGCTCGACAACGCGATCTCCATCAAGCCGCGTCGTCAAATGTCGGTCCAGTTCTCGGGCGGTGAGCCGACGCTCTCGCCCTATTTCCTCGATGCCGTGGCTTATTCGAGGAAGGTTGGATACAACTCAGTCCAGGCCGCAAGCAATGGCATCGAGTTCGCCAAGAGCGAGGAATTCTGCCGTCAAGCCGCCGAAGCCGGATTGCGCTATGTCTATCTCCAGTTCGACGGAATCGGCAACGCCGCCAACTCGCATCGCAAGGTCGGCAACCTGTTCGACGTAAAGCTCAAGGCCATTCACAACTTGCACAATGCCGGCGTCGAGATCGTTCCGGTCACCACGATCGTGAACGGAATCAATAACGAGCAGGTTGGCCGCATCATCCAGTTCGCACTGGACAATCCGAAGACCATCAGCTTCCTTAGCTTCCAGCCAGTGTCGTTCACCGGACGCGACGAGGAAGTGACTGACGAACGTCGCGAGGCGCAACGTTACACGCTTTCTCACCTCGCACACGACGTGAAGGATCAGATCGGCATGGGCGAGCCCGCGCGCGATTGGTTCCCAATCTCCTTTATGAGCACCTTCTCGGATTGGGCCGATCTCGTACATGGTCCCAATGCCGATTGGGGGCAGCTCTCCTGCGGATGCCATCCCAATTGCGGAATCGGCATGGCCGTCATGATCGACAAGGAAACCAAGGAAGCCGTTCCCGTTACCGCATTCCTCAAAGGGGAACAGCTCGCCAAGGACATCGCCCGCGTAAACGACGCAGCCCGCGGACGCTTCCTCTCGGTAGTCGGCATGGCGCTGTCGCTCATGCGCAACTACGATCCGTTCCAGTCCCCTACCCACTTCAAGCTGAAAGATCTGCTGGTGAAGTTCGATAAGTCTTTCGGCGCGTCGAAGAATGCCGATAAGAAGTACGGCAGCACCACCGGCGAGCGCACTCCTGAAGACATTGAGCGGCGCCGCAAAGACCGCTGGAACTTCCTGTTCGTCGCCGGAATGTGGTTCCAGGATCTGTTCAACTACGATTTCCGCCGTACGGAGCAGTGCATCATCCCCTATGCCACCCAGGAAGGCGAGATTTCCTTCTGCGCGTACAACACCGGCGTCGGCTGGCGGAACATCATTGAGAAGATGCACATGACGGCCACGCTCACCAAGTGGTACGACGAGCACGGACGGCACGAGATCTTCGCCGGCGGCAAGAACGTGGGCCTCGAAGACAGCTCGCACAAGTTGAAGCTGGTGCAGGAGCACGTGAATGCCTCCGCCAATACCACCCTCGACGACCTCGGAATCGCCAAGAACTCCCGCGAGGAAAAGATTCGGGCGCGCGATGCCAAACTGAAACAGGACGCCGAGAACGCCCGCATGGCCGCGCTCTACCGCAAGGAAATTCTGAAAGAACAGGCTCCGGAAGGTGGTTTCATTCCGCTTTCGAACCTCATTGCCCCGGCTCCGAAAAGGGTGGCTCAAGAAGCACCCGAAGCGGAAGAGCCGGTACTCGGAGATTAGTCTTACTCTCCTCCTGATCCTCTGATGTAGTCCTCACCTCAGGCCATCCCTAAAGGATGGCCTTTTCTTTGCGCCTACGGGAAACGGAACCACCTGCGGTAGCGGGTGGGCCGGTGATGGGCGGAGCCCAGCGCCGGGACGGTAGCACGCAGGTGACTGACTCAATGCTGTGCGCAGCCGCAACACACGCGGCTACCTCACCTGCTACCGCAGGTGGTTCCGTGGTAAGGCGGCGGGAACCAGGGAAGCTCGAGCCACACAACTAAAACGGCGCAGCCCAGGACTCCCCTATTCGGATCCCCGCTCCCTCGGCGCATGATGCGGCAACGCCTGCGGCATCTCCGAGACATTCCATGCCCAAGATGCCAGGAATGCTGCGCCTTCATTGATTTCGTCGGGAATCACTTTGTCGAAGGTGTCGGTCTGGCTGTGGTGCGCTTCGCGGTAATGGGCTGGTTTTTGCAGGCAGAAATATCCAGGTACTCCCTTGTTGATGAACTCGACGTGATCTGACGATCCGAAGTAGCGCGTGCTCAATGGGTCGAGGTCGAATACCTCCTGCAGCGGACGATAGATCTCTTCCATCAACGAGGCGGTCTCGAATTCGTCTTCAAGCGCGATACTGAAGACCTTTCCCGTGCCGGTGTCGTGAATCAGTGCCGCATCCATCTTGGGAATCTCGGCTTCGTGATTTTTCATGAACAATTCAGCCCCGACTCCGCCTTGCTCTTCACCGGTGAAGAGAATGAAGGTGATCGTGCGCTTGGGCTTCCAGCCCAGCGCCTTCAGAGTCCGGGCGGCCTCCAGAACGGCCATCGCGCCGGTCCCGTTATCGAGAGCGCCCTGTCCAAGATCCCATGAGTCAAGATGGCCGCCGATGATCACCCGTTCTTCAGGATGCTCGCTCCCCTTGATCTCGCCGACAGTGATGGACGCCTTGGCCGGGCCTGGACTGAAGGTGCCCGTCAGGTTGACCTTCATGGAGACTGGTCCGGCCTGCAACAGCCGATAGAGCAGGCTGTAGTCCTCGTGCGTAAGGAACGCGAGCGGCAGTTGGGATGGTTGGTATCGGCTGAAGCTTCCCATGTTGAAGAGAGAATCAGTCTTCCCGCTGTCCATGAGAAGAACGGCAGCGCCTTCGTCGGCAACCGTCTTCATGAGTTGCTGGCGCTCGCGAAATCGTCCGCGTGCTCCGGCGGGAGGAATGCCGTGACTGGGAGGGATCACTGCGTCGTACGCATTATTCGGAATCTCACTTTCCGCGGGGAGCTCAGCCGGGGGACGCGTAATGACGATCGCGCCTTTGAGCTTGCCTTTATATTTTTGGACGTCAGCGGGATTGTCCGAGTTCACAAAGTAGACGTTCCCGCTCACCGAGCCATCGGTTGTTTTGCTCCATCCCAGCGAGCGAATCTCAATGTTCTTCTTTACTGGCGCGGTAATCTCGGCGGTGTCCTGTCCGCGGGTCCAGGAATGTGGGACTTCTGTTGTTTCCAAATTCGCGCTTACTCCGTAGTCCTTGAAGCGCTGCAGAGTCCAATCGCTGGCGCGATTCATCTGCGGCGATCCGGTGAGACGCGCGCCGATTTGCGTGGTCAGGTATTCGAGGTTCTTTACCAACTCCGAGTGTGCTTTCACCTCGTCGGCGATTTTCTGATCGGCCTGCTCCATGGCAGCCCGGTACGAGCGTTTATCGTCGTCGCTTCGCATTGCTTGCGGCTGGGTGTTCGGGTTTGGTGTCGGCGAATTCTGCGCGAGTACGAAGGTGGTGCTGAGAAGGATGAAGGAAAGAAGAAGACGGCTGCGGAAAGGCAATAGGCTCATCAGTGCTCCGGTAAATGGGATGATCTGGTGTTCACAGGGACTGAATAGCCTAGCAGAAGATGTGCAGCGTCTGAGCGCCGCAGGTAAGAGAGCCAGGACCTCGAGCATGTCCTGGCTCGCCATTTAATGTATCGGTTAGCGGGTGCTGACGGTTACTCCTGTGGGCGGCGCCAAGCCGGCAGCATCGGCAAAACTGAAGTGGGTCGACACATTCGAGTATTCCTTGTGATCAACTTCGACGTAGGGATACACGAAATAATTCAGCGGCTCGCCATCCTGTCTTGGAGAAAGCGCAACGTCGCGGCCGATGCTGAACTGCACGCGATTGTCGTCCCAATGACCAAAAAAGAACTCACGCTGCTCCGGGTGCTTCCATGCTTCGGAGATGTCGATGGGAACCCATCCGTGATCGCTGGTGTAGAAATCGGCCCAGCAGTGGTACCCGGCGATTTCGCCAGACTGTTTGTCTGCGGGAATGGGAAAGCCGATTTCGAACCGCGCAGGAATTTTTTGCGAGCGGGCCATCGAAATAAATAGTGAATGAAAGTCGGTGCAGTTGCCCCGTTTTGCGTTGCATGCGTAGAGGGTGTCTCCGTGTCCCCAGCCTGTGCCGCTCTTGTCATAGCTCATATTGGCCAGGACATATTGATAAATGGCTCGGCCCTTTTCGTAGTCGCCGCCTTTCACATCGGAAACTTGCTTCAACGCCAGTTCCGCGGGAAGTCCGGTGGTGGGAACGAGCTTGTCAGGAGACAGAAACCGCAGGTTCGCGTCAGCTGCGTGAGCTTTTTCGGGTGAGCTCTGGCGTCGTATTACATCGTAGACGACTTCAAACTGATATTCCGGCTTGTCCGCATGGGCGGTCTCGGCATAGAGCATCTGGTTGCCATACTCGGCTTCGGTGGTCTGCCTGAGCGGGAGGTCACCGCTTTTCGATGCTACTGTGACGGTTTGAAAGTCGCTGGAATGCGCCAGCGGAACCCAGATTCGCAGCGGTGCTCCAGGATTCGTATTGCGCACCGAAAACGCGTAGTGAAAGGCGAAATGCCGCTGTGGCACATCCGTCTGCGCGGAAGCGAGGGAAGCCACGAATAACAACACGAGAAGCGCACGAACAAAAGGTTGCATAAATTCTCCCAATCTTGACGTGAAAACGTGGGTGGTCGACGACGGCCCGGCGTCAAGAATTAGCTTCAGGTGAAGCCAGAACAGGCACAAATTCCGGGGAACGCCTGTGTTGTGATTAATGCAATGCGGGAGAGCATGCGTGCTGACTCGCCGCTATGGTAGTCGTCAGTGAAAACGAAAGCAATGGCCGAGGCCAGGAAGGTGGTACGCACGGGTCGTAGGCAGGAAGGCGAGCCGCTCTATATTCTGTCCACTGTGCGTCTCGGCTGGAAATTGAACAAGCTCGGCACCTTGCAAAAGCTGTTCGAAGTGCTATCCGCCTGTCGCTCGTTGCGGTGTCTTAGCTTATTGCCTATCCTCTATTGCTTACTGCCCCTCATCGTCTATTGCTTACTCCCTGCCGCCGCCAGCGCGCAAGGCAATTACGAAATCCAAGTCTATGGCTCAGACATGGCCCCGGCGGGCACCACTATGGTCGAGCTGCACAGCAATTACACGGTATCCGGAACGGAGGCTGTGCCCGGCAGCCGCTTTGCCGCGGATGGCACCGAGCCTACCAGCGGCGCACTTCATGAGACGGTAGAGATCACGCAAGGATTCACCACGTGGTTCGAGACTGGCTTCTACATCTTCACTAGCGCCCATAGCGGCTTTGGATATCAATGGGTGGGAGATCACATTCGGCCACGGGTGCGCGTCCCCGAAGAGTGGCATTGGCCGGTGGGAATCAGCCTATCGAATGAAATCGGATATCAGCGAGCCCGGTTCTCGCCGGACACGTGGACTTGGGAGATTCGTCCCATTATCGACAAACAGCTCGGCCCCTGGTATCTCTCCTTCAACCCAACTCTAGATCGCTCATGGCATGGGCCAAGCGTCAGCAGGGGCGTCGAATTCTCCCCGAATTTCAAGCTGAGCTACAACGTCTCAAAGAAGGTCGCGGCTGGATTCGAGTACTACGCGAACTACGGCAATCTCACCGGATTCGATCCGTTTCGCGAACAGCAGCAGGATTTCTTTCCTTCTATCGATCTGAACGTTTCACCAAAATGGGAATTGAACTTCGGCGTAGGCATCGGCGCAACCAGCTCAACCGATCACTTGATCGTCAAATGCATCGTTGGCCGACGCTTCTCATTTGGCAGGCCGCACAGAAACAATGAAACCAATTAGGTTAGCCGAACTGATGTAAAGCTTTGCTCAGCCGTTCGTGATCCTGCTCATTAAAGGCAACGAAGCGAAAGCCAAACTCGGGGGAGGGCTTCATTGCAGCATTGTTCGCCAAGAATTCGATCAGGCCAGAAACCACGCCGAATGGCGTCGGGATCGCGATTTCGGCAAGCGTTCCCGTCTTGACTTTGTTTTTTAAGACGGCGCAACCGCCGGTCATCGAGAGTCGCCGTATAGCACCCTTTACAAGTTGATTCTCGACTCTGAAGTTGGCGGGCTCTGGCTTTGGGAAGGTTGTGCGCGGTGCTCGGACTGTGCGGTGAACTCGGGGGAAATGGGCCATGCGGGAGACTGTAAACGCGGGCGGATATTGCGGGAAGATTACTGAAGGCGCAGCCTGCGACGGCCCGAGTACATGGTCGTATGCTCCTATATAAATCTATGCTTTACGCTGTTCCCGCGGTGCGCAATTGCCGGGAACCGCTCACTATCGGGTTGCGTAAACGTCTTGTAAGTCAGGCAGGAGGACACCTTCGCATGAAGCCGCTTTTTATTCGCCACTTTAGCATCGCCGCGCTGCTGCTGGCATTCGCAGCCGTAGGATCGGCGCAAGACCAGGGCACCGACAATGGTCGGGAATTCCACTGGACAGGAAAGCTTTCGCCCGACCAGGTGGTCGTAATCAAGAACATCAATGGGGACATCGATGCAACCGGCTCGTCCAGCACCGATCAGGTTGAAGTCAGCGCTGTGAAGAGCGGTGACGGCGCGCAAGACGTAAAGATCCGCGTGGTTAAGCTCAATGACGGAATAGAGATTTGCGCTCTTTATCCAGGCTTCTTCAACTCGGAGAATTGCGAATCCAACTCCCATTTCGGCAACAGTCACAACAATGCAAAAGTTCAATTCACCGTGCGCATGCCGCGGAACCTGCGGTTCACCGGAAAGAGCGTCAACGGTGGAGTGGATGCCGAGTCGATGGGCCGCTACGTCGAGGCGAGCAGTGTGAATGGCAGCATCCGCGTATCTACCGATAGTTGGGCCACGGCCAGCAGTGTGAACGGCTCCATCGATGCTCGGATAGGCCGTGCGGAATGGTCGGGCGATCTGGAGTTCAAGACCGTCAACGGCAGTGTCAAAGTGGAACTGCCAGCCAATCTGAGTGCAGATATTGATTTCAAGAGCGTCAACGGACGTCTCGATTCCGACTTCCCACTGACGGTGCAGGGCAGCAGCGGCAGGCATTCGGTGCATGGAACCGTCGGCAGCGGAGGTCGCTCGCTGGAAATCAAAACCGTGAACGGCAGCGGAGAACTGCGTAAGGGAACGGTTTAATCGTTGGCAAGTTGCGCTCACCGCGGTTTAGCGGTGAGTTTCTAATGAAGCCTCACGATTGGGTGAGCTCCTGTACCACACCTGCTCAAGAGCTTTCGGAACCAAGTGTCGAATTGTGCGTATTTTTACAAGAGACCAGCCATGTATTTCGGTACACTTTCGAACTAAGCAAACAAAAGTTTCACTGCAATCTTTCGGGAGACCCACATGACACTGGGCCGCTTTGCCACCAAGAACGCGTTTCGGAATCGCCGTCGCAGCATGATCACGGCGATCAGCATTGCGTTCTCCCTGCTGCTGCTGACGCTACTTATGAGCGTATATCGCGGGTTCTACCTCGATCAGGGCCCTCCAGAATCGGCTCTGAGACTGATCACGCGACACAAGGTTTCGCTCGTGTTCTGGATGCCCTCCTATTACCGGGAGAAGGTTCGCACGATTCCCGGCGTAGTACACGTGAGCCCGTGGAACTGGTTCGGCGGAATCTATAAAGACCAAAAACCTGAGAACCAGTTTGCCCAGTTCGGCGTCGATCCCAACGAGATCTTCGATGTGGTGAAAGAAAACCACGTCGCGCCCGATCAGCTCGAAGCTTTCCAGCACGATCGTGCTGGAGCAGCAGTGAATCGAGCGCTCGCACAAAAGCACGGATGGAAGTTGGGGGATAAGCTAATCGTTAAGGGAACCATATACCCCCTCAATCTCGAGCTGACGATTCGTGCGATTTACGACACGGACAATGCGTTCGACACCTTGTTGTTCAGCACCGAATACGTCAACCAGGCACTCCCGCGCGTGCAGGGCCGCATAGGAACTCTCTACACACTGGTGGATTCACCTGAACATGTGACCAGCGTGTCGAAAGCTATCGACGACATGTTCGCGAACTCCCCACAACCGACAAAGACGGAAACCGAGAAAGGCTTCATGTTGAGCTTCGTTGCCCAACTTGGGAATGTGAAATTATTCATCATGAGCATCTGCGGCGCGGTGGTATTCGCGATTCTCCTGGTATGTGCGAATACCATGGCGATGACGATTCGCGAGCGTACGCGCGAGGTCGCGGTGTTGAAGACCCTTGGATTCACGCGTGGAACAATCCTGTCGCTCTACGTCGGTGAGGCTGTAACCATCTCCTTTTTCGGAGGGTTGCTGGGCGCAACTGGAGCCGCATTGCTGATGATCGCAGCATCCAAAATGCCGAACGGAACGTTCTTTACCGGGTTCAAGGTGAACCTGGCGACTTATCTGGCAGCACTGGCCGTCTCTGCTCTGGTCGGCTTCGTGAGCGCGATATTTCCGTCATATCAGGCATCGCAACGCAACATCGTCGACGGATTGCGGCACATCGGATAGGAGACCAATATGGCCATTCCCATCACCTACAACATTCGCAATCTCCGTCTCCGTTTGGGTGCCACGATGATGACCGCTTTGGGCATCGCTCTCACGGTCGCGGTCGCTGTCTTTATTATGGCGCTGCTGGCCGGACTCAAGAGGGCCTTCGTCAGCAGCGGAGATCCATTGAACGTGCTGGTGATCCGCAAGGCGTCGCAGACCGAGCTGCAAAGCGGCGTCGATCGCGAAGCGTTTCAGACAATCAAATACCTGCCCGGCATTGCCAAAGACAAATCGGGCGAGCCGCTGGCGTCAGGCGAAGTAGTAGTGGTGATCGTAATTCCGCGCAAGGACAATAGCGGCGAGACCAATGTGACTGTGCGTGGCATGTCGCCAATCGGATTTGACCTGCGCCCGAACATCAAACTCGTCGAAGGCCGCTGGTTCAATACCGGACAGCGTGAGATCGTGGTCAGCAAGTCGATCCGCGACAGATTCCGCAATGCCTCACTCGGAAATGAGCTCTTCTTTGGAAAGGGCAAGTGGAAGGTGGTAGGCGTGTTCGATGGCGGCGAGACCGCAGCAAGCTCCGAGCTGTGGGCCGATGTGAATCAGATGGCAGCCGACTTCGAACGCAGCGCCGGTTTATCGTCTGTGCTCGTGCATGCGACAGATGCGGTGAGTGCGCAGGCTCTCAAGAATCGCATGAATGACGATCAGCGACTGGCCCTGGATGCCTACATGGAACCCGATTACTATGCGGAGCAGACGAAGTCCGGCGCGCCAATTCAATTCGTCGGCACGGTGGTTGCGTTCGTCATGGCGATTGGCTCGTGCTTCGCTGCGATGAACACCATGTATGCTGCGGTGGCATATCGAAGCCGCGAGATCGCGACGTTGCGTATCCTCGGCTTCTCGCGTCCAAGCATCATTACTTCCTTCGTAGCGGAATCGGTTCTGCTGGCTTTGCTGGGAGCCGCAGTAGGGTTGGTGTTGATGCTTCCGTTTAATGGCCTTACTACCGGAACGGGAAACGCGATGACGTTCAGCGAGACCGTATTCAGCGTTCGGATTACGCTGGGCGTGATGATTACGGCTATCGTATTCGCCGTAACAATGGGTCTATTTGGCGGAATTGCGCCCGCATGGCATGCGTCGCGTAAGGAAATTCTCGCCGCGCTGAGAGATTGAGCTGATGTTTGCAAGTAGCTTTAGCCTTATCGGGCAGGTACTACATTCATGGCGGTAGAAACCAAATACGGCGATCTGCATGGCTTGCGCATCGAGCGTTCGCAAAAGGAGCCTGATGAACCAAAATGGTCCAAGAGGTTCATCGTTGCAGGTATTGCCGTCGTTCTCCTGTTGGGCATTATTGCACTCGCGATCCGTCTATTCTCCGGCTCCGTGCCTGAGGTCCAAACAGTTCGCGCAACCAGCGTAAGCTCCAGCAGCAGCGGGGACACCGTGTTGCAAGCGGCGGGATACATCGTCGCTCATCACACCATCAGCGTGAACTCGAAAGTCACTGGCCGCATCGCCTGGATCGGAGTCGAAAAGGGCGACAAGGTAAAGGCAGGGCAGGTACTGGTCAGACTCGAAGACCAGGAGTTCCGGGCGCAGGTGGAGCAGGCTCGCGGAGCGGTCGAGATGGCCAAGGCTCGGCTGCAGCAGCTGGAACATGGTTCGCGTCCTGAGGAGATTGAGCAGGCAAACGCAAACCTCGACGAGGCTCGCGCAAACCGCGCAAACGCCAAAGCCACCCTCGACCGCACCAAGCCATTGGTAGTGCAGGGCGTGTTCTCGAAGCAGCAGCTCGACGATGCTCAGGCCAAGTACGATGCCGCTCTGCAGCACGAGCAGTCGCTCGAAAAGACATTTCGCCTGTCGAAGATTGGGCCGCGACAGGAAGAGATTGAAAGCGCTCGCGGATCGTTGGACCAGGCGCAAGGCCAGCTCGCCTACGCTGAGTCGCAATTGGAAGCCACTCAGATTCGTGCTCCCGTAACGGGAACGATTCTGGAGCGCACCGCCGAAAAGGGAGAACTAGTCACAGCGCAGTTCGCCTCCGGAGCCGATACCGGCGGCCCACGAGGATCGGTGGTCACGCTCGCCGACCTCACCGATCTCCAGGTGGAGCTGGATATCAGTCAGAACGATTTCGCCAAATTGGGACCAACGCAGAAGGCGGTTCTCTCCACTGATGCCTATCCCGATCGCGAGTACAAAGGAATAATCAACGAGATCGCTCCGATGGCGAACCGGCAGAAAGCGACTGTCCAGGTAAAGGTGAAGGTGCTCAATCCGGACGATTACCTTCGTCCGGAGGAGAACGCCAATGTGCGTTTTCTGGCTGACGAGAAAAGCGGCTCACGCCAAATCGTTTCTTCGGGCGCCGTGGTGCCCATCAGCGCTGTGCACGATAGCGGAGGGAAACGAGTGGTGATGATCGCCTTCAACGGACACGCCGTAGCGCGCGAGATAAAAGTCATCAGTCAGCGCAGCGACGGTTATCTGGTGGACGGGCTCACCGGCGGTGAAGATATCGTGATCAATGCTCCAGCCGATTTGAAAAATGGAGACAAGGTAAAGATCAAGCAGTAGAACAAGACTTAACAGGACGGTACTCATGCCTCATACAGCGGAAATGAAGAGCGCGCCAGCGGCCACCAAGCTGGTGCAAGCCAACCACGTTAGCAAGGTGTTCACGCGGGATAGCTTCGAAATCAAAGCGCTCGACGATGTCTCGATCGAAATCGCCGAGAAGGAGTTCATGGCGCTGATGGGTCCATCGGGCTCGGGCAAAACAACGTTGCTGAACATGATTGCCGCGATCGATCGTCCAACCGCCGGCGAGTTGCTGGTGCAGGGCGAGAATGTGTTTCGCTATCCCGACAAGAAGATCGCCGAATGGCGGAATCGGCACATCGGATACATCTTTCAAACCTTCAACCTCATCCCGGTGCTCACGGCTTTCGAAAACGTCGAGCTGCCGCTGTTGCTCACGAAGCTCAGCAAGAGCGAGCGCCGCGACCATGTAATGACCGCGCTCACCCTTGTCGGTCTTGGTGATCGTGTCCACCACCTTCCTAAACAACTCTCTGGCGGACAGGAACAGCGTGTCGCCATTGCCCGAGCCATCGTCACCGATCCCACGCTCCTGCTTGCGGACGAACCCACTGGCGACCTCGACAGCCACTCCGCCGCCGAGGTGCTCGAGATCATGAAGCGTCTAAACGAAGAGTTCGGGAAAACGATTGTAATGGTCACGCACGATCCCAACGCCGCAGCTTACGCGCACACTACGCGACATCTGGAAAAAGGAATGTTGCTGCCAGGATAAATTGGTATTTTGTGGCATCCGCCGCGCGGACCCTCGCCTGTGGATCATGCTGCCATCACAGCCGAGGGCGGCTGTGCCACATTTGTGGTGAGCTGGGTCAGTAGACCCACGAACAGCTCTTCAGCGAAGTGAACTGCCAGCTACCGCCGTGCTTCGCGGCCAGGACGGCGCTTCCGCTGCCGCAGTCACCGGGTCCGCAGGCGTCGCTAACTGCGAATAGTGCCTGAGTGCCACTTCGGTCAAAGGCGACTCGGGAAAATCCGATTACGTGAAGTCCCCGCGATGTAGGTGGAAATTGCCGGACTTTCAGAACTTGGTACTTCCACGGAAGCTCCATGGTTGCGGGCGAAACGTCCACCTCATAGTCTGCATTCCCGACGGCGTGCAGGGCCTTCATCAACGACCAGGGCACATGATTCTGCTCGTGAATTGCTTTGCCGCATCCACGTTGCTGAGGATCAAAGGCGAAAGTCTGATCGTCCAGATAAAGCTGCTCTGGTGCTTTGCCCGCGAAACGCTGCTTCAGCCATTCCCGATATACCTCGATCTCTTTTGTCGTGACTTTGTCCGGAATCTTTGGAGTGCAGCCGAGGCCCGCCAAACAAGACACCATCACTAGCGCTGCGATGAAAATCTGAATCGAATTCCGCAAAACTCTTGGTTCCATTAAGGTGATTTACTGTCGAGCGTTATGACTCTTAACCTTATACATCCAGAGTAGATGAACATCTACTTTCCTTTTCCTGACCATCGAAAAAAATCCATGAATGCTTGCGTTCGTGCCGTCCGGAAAGTTCCGTTGGCGTTCGCGAGTGAAGGGATCGAGCTTTGGGATGTTGCGGGTGGCCTTAAAACTCACCAAATCACGAATCGAGAGCCCTCCCCGGATTTCCTCAATGCCTAAACAGATAGCTCACCTTGATGAAGACCTGCTTCCCGTCGTTGATTAGTCGGCCATTGTTGCGCAGCAGGCCATTGCCGTTGGGATCGCACTCGGTGCCGCCGACGACGCGCACGCACAGTCCGGGATCGATATTTTGGAGATTGCTGTTGTAGCCCACGTACACGGCGGTCCCCGGATGCAACAGGTAAGTGAACAGGACGTCGAAGTTCATATTCTTGGTCGTCTGCAAAGATGTAAATGTGGGGTTTGCGAGCAATCCGTTATATTGCGCGATAAAACGCAACGAAAATTCCTTGGTGAACTGGTAATTCCATTTCGTGCGGATGATGTGGTTGTTATAAACCGCGTGGTGCAAGGTGTTGTGCAATACGCGATCCAGAATGTAGCTGTTATCGACGGTCAACGGGCTGATCGGGTGAAGGGTTAGCGTCGAGTTGATGCTGGTGTCATCCCCCTCGATTGGCAGTTGTCCATCGGGTACGACAATGTCGACTGTGCCTTGGCGGAACAGCTGCATGTTGACTGAGACTTGTTTCGTGAGCGCCGCGCCCAAGACCAAACCCGCGAAATCCTGCGTGAACTTGCGGTCAAACGTGAGTCCGGCAAAGTCCTGAGGGCGCAGCGTATCGCTCTCGATTCCCACAATGGGAGCGAAGAAGCTGTTGTTGCGAAATTGAAACACCCAGTCTCCGTTGAAGTTGTACTGGATGCCGACGCCATGATGATCCCATGTACGCTCGGCGTTCAGCTCTGGCCCATTGGAGATGAGGTGCTTGCCTTCCGGTCGAAAGAAAAAATGGTAGTACGTATTCGCGTGCCGGATATCGGTGCGACGAACGAATCCTGTTTCAGTTTGAAACTGCGGCGTGATGTCCTGGTACTGAAACAGGTATGTGAAACGCCGCCCTTCCCCGTCGAGTTGGGCTTCGTGGTCCTGGCCAAAGGAATAGCCTGCGGAACGATCGCTGGTCGAGCTAACCACGCTGTGGAAGGAGGCATTCCAGTTCTTGTTGATTTTGTAGTTGCCGTCTACGCCGCCAACGCGATTGAAATCTCCGGCGAATTCGCGGTCCGTATAAATGAACCCGAAACTTGAGTTTGCGCCGATATCGTGTGTGACTCGGCCGATTGAGAAATATGCTTTCTTTCCGAAGAGTGGGTCATTGTCAGCGACGATCTTTCCGGGCGACTTGTCATCGGCGAACAGGAACCCGACATTCCACGGCCCTTCTTTGCCGGTCAGCCGCAGTCCGTATGAAGGATCGGCGATGCGTCGGGTGAAAAGCAGCGTGGTAAGTCCACCGCCAAAACTCGGCCCCTGGACATTGAAGTAATTGGCGTTCTCCAGAAAGAACGGACGCTTTTCGGGAAAGAAAACCTCGAAGCGCTGGTTCACCGTGTTTTGCGGCTGATCGGACTCGACCTGGGCAAAGTCTGGATTGAGGGTGCTGTCGAGAACGAGGCTGTTGTGAAAGACGATCTTCGAATCGAGCCCGATCTTGCCTTGCGCGAGCTTCTGATCGAAGCGCGGATTCACGGAGTCGCGCGTATCCAACGCCTTGAAAGTCCTCATCGAAGCGTACGGGTTCAGCTGGACATTTCCATGCGCGCCCTCCGCGTCGATGTCCCGCAGCACGCCTTCTTGCGTGAGGCGACCCGTGATTCGGCTTGAGACTCGAGGCCAATAATCGCTTTCCTGAGTACGCGCGATCACCCGGTGAAGCGTCACTCCCCAATCCTGCCGGCCAGATCCGTGCGCGCGCAGACACAGGAACGGAATCCTTTGCCAAACGATAAAACCTTGTGGAGTGAGTTTGCCTTGTGAGTCCCAAACCGTGTCCCAGGAATTGTCTGGATTGTTGTTGCTGCCCTCGGTCCACAGCCCGTCGGCTTGCACTCCTAGGGGATTGTTGCCGAAGTCGAGTGCGTGCCGTTGGTCACGAAACGTGTCCAGCGTAATTCCGACCACGTCGTCGTCGTAGATGTTCTCGCGCCGAACCAGGTGAGCGCGAATTTTTGCGGGCTCGCTATCGAAGCACAACCAGACTACATACAGCGCCTTGCTGTCATAGCCGAGGTACACCACTGTCCTTTGTGTTGCCTTCTGCCCATCCGACGGATCGGATTGGATGAAGTTCGAAACAACCGCCATCTCACGCGCAATTCCCCGAGCTTCCATGCCTTCGAAGTCAGCCATTGTTGGCGCGGACGCAAGTCGAGGCACGCGCAGCGACTTACTGTCCACAGGAGCCATTGCCAGTGTGTCTTCATGAGCCTGTTGGACTGCAGCACAGCAATCGGTTAAGGCGAGAAGAGTAATTGCAGCCGCAAGAATGTTCCGTTTGGCGCTATGGGCACACGGCTGCATCGGACTGAGCGGTTAGACGCGGAGAAAGAAGGTAAGTTAGAGCAACGGTTAGCTTACCTCGGGGAGCAACGGGACAGAGGCATGATGCTGCCGGAAGCATGGTAGAGACATCCTCAACGGCGGACGTCTCTACTGGGGCGGGCCGCAGCGTGCCCGCAAAAGTGGCATTTTTTCAGGCAGAATCAATCGCCCGACGGCATCAGCGCAGTCTCATCTTCGTCAAAGCCTGCGAAGACTGCAGGCGAAATTTGTGGCAGGAAAGCAGGAGCGTGGCCATTCGATTTGCCGTTGCCGTTGGCTGATCCATGGCCGTTCTTGCTTCCGTGGGCGAAGGCGTGTCCATTGGCGGGCTTTTTTTCGAACTGCTCGGCTTCGGTAGATCCGGCTAACGCGCACGTCGAACTTTGTCCTGACGAGATAACGGTCGCCACGGCATCGAAGTAGCCGGTGCCCACAAAGCGTTGGTGCTTTACTGCGCCGTATCCATGGCGCTCAGCCAAATCGAATTCGCGCTGCTGCAATTGCGAGTAAGCCGCCATCCCGGTTCTGGCGTACTCGCGCGCCAAATCGAACATCGAGAGATTCAGTGCGTGGAATCCGGCTAACGTTACGAATTGGAATTTGTATCCCAGCTTGCCGAGTTCGCGTTGAAATTCGGCTATCTGGTCATCCGAGAGCTTCGCCTTCCAATTGAACGAGGGCGAGCAGTTGTAGGCAAGCAGCTTGCCGGGGAACTTCGCATGGATGGCTTCAGCGAACCGACGCGCTTCTTTCATGTTGGGTTCGGAAGTCTCGCACCAAATGAGGTCGGCGTAAGGAGCGTAAGCCAGTCCGCGGGCGATCGCGGCATCGAGGCCGCCGCGCATGTGGTAGAAGCCTTCGACGGTACGCTCGCCGGTGATGAACTCACGGTCGCACGGATCGCAGTCGCTGGTAAGCAGTTGTGCCGAATTGGCATCGGTGCGCGCGACTACCAACGTCGGTACTCCGAGCACATCGGCCGCAAGACGAGCGGCAACGAGTTTCTGCACCGCTTCCTGCGTGGGAACCAGGACTTTGCCGCCGAGGTGTCCGCACTTTTTCGCCGAGGAAAGTTGATCTTCAAAGTGAACGGCTGCTGCTCCGGCCTCGATCATCCCTTTCATCAATTCAAAGGCATTCAGGCAGCCACCGAATCCAGCTTCAGCGTCAGCGACGATCGGCAGCATCCAGTCGACGCCGTTGCGTCCTTCGCTGTGCGCGATCTGGTCGGCGCGGAGTAAGGCGTTGTTGATGGCGCGCACCACGCTGGGCACGCTATTAGCGGGATAGAGACTCTGGTCGGGATACATCTGGCCGCTCAAGTTTGCGTCAGCCGCAACCTGCCATCCGCTGAGATAGATGGCTTTGAGACCGGCGCTGGCCATCTCGACGGCCTGGTTCCCGGTGAGAGCTCCCAAGGCGGGAACATATGCTTCTTCATGAAGCAGGGCCCAAAGCTTCTCGGCTCCGGCACGCGCGAGCGAATGCTCGATTCGGACGGTTCCGCGCAAGCGTTCCACGTCCTCCTGCGAATAGGGACGAGTAACGTCTGTCCAGCGGGAGTCATTCCAATTTCTGTCGTTCCGAATCATGTGCGTTTTCTCCAGTGCGGAAAAGTCCTACTGCCTTGAACACCCGTCATTAGAAGCCGGATCGCGCGCACATAGCAATGCCAGTAGTCCGATTCGGACTAGTGGATCGGACGGACACGTCAAACTGATGACAGCATATAACATATTCATTTTCATCAATATGGAAGCATTATGCCAAAGTGCCCATGAATGAAGCAAACCAACAATAGACCGTTGCGGACCAATGAGCTACAATCCCGGGCGAATGCCAGTCTCTCCCACAGAACTCGGTGGCCGGCTCGGTCAGGCTCTATCTGTGCGCCACATCGAAGAAGGCTTCGCACTTCTCGACCAAGTCGCGAATGCACTGGATGAATTTGGCCCCGAGGACGTTGGCGCACCTCAGTTCGTGCTTTGCCTGGCGGAGTGGGTCGATGCCGGATACTCCGACCACCGGCTCATCGAGGCGCTGCTGCAAAAGTTCTCCGCCGAGCGCCGACGCAAACTGCCGATTTCTGAATATCTCCTGCTGCGGATGGCCGAAGCGTTTGCCTGCATCGCCAAGGAGGACGCCGACTCGGCCATCACACTGCTGCAGTTTGTACTGCAAGCCGAGCGCGAATTGAACGATCCGCGGCTGATGGTGCTCGCGCACTTCTGGAAAGGCCGAGCGCACAGAAAGAAAGGCGAGTACGATGCGGCCTCGCACGATATCGCGGAGGCTCGCCGGCTAGCCACCCGCGTTCATGAATCGAAGCTCACTTCTCTGATCCACATTCAGGAAGCGTGGATCAACTTTCAGCTTGGCCGTCCCAAAGAGGGACTCCGCTTGCTTGACCAAGCAGAAGCCGGGTTGAGGGGCACGGATGATTGGCTGGCGCTGGGCAACATCGAATCAGCCCGCGGACGCATTGTGCGCCGCTCCGGCGAATACGCTCAGGCATTACATCACTTTGATCGTGCCATCACAACATACGCCCGGCGGTATCCCAATCATCGCAACCTCGCGCGCGCATTAGTAAATGCCGCGTACGTAAAGCGCCTGATCGCGCTACAGCTGCGTAAGCAGATCGACTCTCGCGCCGCCACGCAGAGCAAAGCCAACGATAACGAGGCTCGCGGCGGAGGGCATGCGCGGTACATCAAACTCTGCCGCGATGCGCTCGATCAGCTTCATCGTGCCGGCGAAATCTACGCTCATCATCAACACCACGGGGGAACGGGAACGGTGCTGGTGAACGCCGGCCAGCTCCATCTCGATCAGGGCGACATCGACCGAGCGGCTCAGGAAGCCCTGAAGGCATATGAGCTCGCACAACAGAAGCACGACCACATTCTTATGGCCCGTGCGCGAGTTCTGCAGGCTGCTGCGGAGAACGGCAGAGTGGAAGAGGAGCTCGAAGATTCTGATCTGGCGTTGCACGCCAATCTCGCGAGACAGCATGCGGACGAGGCCATCGCACTGGCGCAGCAGACCGAGAACCGGCGGCTAACGGCGGGCGCTTACCTGGCTCGCGGCAGCACAGCAGCCAACGATTTCTTTCAGGATTGGGACGAAGCCAAAAAGTACGTCGAGCTGGCGTCGTCTCTAATCAGCACCGAGGACCGCGACCACTTGTGGGAAGAGATGGCGATGTTGAAATCAAGAATCCTCCGCGCCTCGAAGGTCGATGACACGCTGCGCGCCTGGTCAGAGGGCATGCTGGGAGAAAAATCGTTTCAGCAGGTCACGGAAGAATTTGCAGAGATCGTGATTCCCAAGGTCTGGGCGCGGGAAGGCAGAAAGATTTCCCGAGTCGCGCAAAAACTGTCTGTCTCGCCGAAGAAAGTGCGAAGAATTCTGCGTAAAGCGGGATTGCTAACTGCGGGAGAGTAGTGTTTCCGCTCACCCAGTTCAGCCAGCCAATTCGGCCCGGCCCGGAGTTTCCGCGCTAGTCGCCGGTCGCCGCTTGGGAATCCAGAAAGAGAATACTGCACCGCGCGGACGGTGATGATTGCGAGCGCGTATGAAGCCGCCGTGTTGCTGGATAATGTCCTTCGTAAGCCAAAGTCCCAATCCGGTACCGATGTCGCCTTTGGTGGTGAAGAATGGCTCAAATAGTCTGGAATAGGCTGCGCGTGGAATGCCCTCGCCGTGATCGACCACCGAAATCCTCACTCCGGCTACAGAGGTGCTGGGATGTGGCACGGCAACCGCGCGCACAAGCAAGTTTCCTCCCTTCCGCATTGCATCGATCGCATTCGCAATCAGGTTCACCAGTACCTGGCGAATCTCCCCAAGTGAGCACACCATGCGGATGCCTTCATCGCATTCCATGTGTACCTTAATGCCCTGATTTTTTAGCTTGGCTTTAAACAGGACGATGGCGGAGTCCAGCATGTTCGCCACCGCCACCTGTTCGGGACCGACGGAAGAGCGGTGGAAACGCAGATTATGGTTGGCGATCTCGGAAACCCGGCGCAACTCATCTTCGGCTTGCAGCGCGTAATCACGGGCGTCTTCGAGCTTGGTGGCGCTCCTTACGAGAAAGAGAAGATTGGTTACTGCCGTGAGGGGATTGTTGATCTCATGGGCGACACTGGCCGCCAATCTTCCTGCCACCGCAAGTTTTTCTGTTCGCCGCAATGCTTCCTCTGAATCCGCCTGGCGAAGCAGGAAATCTCGAACTTCATATTGACGCATACGCGCGCGCATAGCGCTTTCCACTGCGCTCAGCAGACTCTCCGAGCGAACGGGACGCTCCACCAGTGTCACGTTCCCCAGCCTTCGGAGAAACGAGAGTTGAGCGGAGGACGATGAATTTGCCCCATTCGAACTTGTCAGGATAATGACCGGAAAATCCGACCACGCTGGCTGCGATTGCAGATGATTTTCCCACTGCTGGACCGGTTCCTTGAGTGATTCCTCGGTAACAACGGCAGCTGAGGCCCCACGCGCCAGCTCGCGGGAAAGGTCATCTGCGCTGGAGACAACATCGCAGGCGAAGCGATGCCGAGTGAGAAAAGACTGCAGCAACTCGCCATCTCGCCCGAAGTTGGCAAGTACCAACACGCGGTTATGGAGATCGTCGGAAATCACAACAAAGGTTTGGAGTCCCCCACAAACTTGGGTACGCCAGTCAGGATTCCTTCAAACTGCCGTAGCGGCTCGCCAATCTCGATTTTGTTTGCGGAAAAACGCAGTTCGCGAATGCTCCGTTCATGCGGCCCACTGCGCCGCTTCAACACCGAGATCGCCTGCCTGACCCCACCCTGAGACTCGAAGTAGCGGAACAGCAGTACGTTGTCGGCCAGATAAGAAACGTCAATAGGTGAGCCCATATGAGTGCCGACGATCCCGATTTGCGCCATGACCATGAAGGTAGTTACACCCATATGACTAAGATAGGAGAGCAGTTCGTGCAGTTGCACCAACATCGCTTGCTCACCCTGCATCGCGTTCAGCAGACCGTTCAAGCTGTCGATAATCACCACTCGGCAATCTTTATCCTCAACATCAGAACGGATTTGAGTAATAAACTCTCCCGGCGAAAGATCGGCTGGGTGGAGCTGTTCTATATGTACCCTCTTCTTCTTACAGTGCTCCTCTAACGGTATACCCAGCCCGCGGCAGCGCGTGAGCACAGATTCCACCGTCTCGTCACAGGCGAACATCAGACCGCGCTCGCCGCGATCGGCAGCCGATGACAGAAACTTGGTAGCAATGGTTGACTTGCCGCAGCCCGCGGGCCCCATGAACAAGGAGGTCGATCCCCGAGAGACACCGCCCGCGAACAGCTTGTCGAGCTCAGCAATGCCGCTGGCAAGCTCAGAGCGATCGATGTTTTCCGGGCGATGCTCGGCCGAGATCAGGCGTGGAAATATCTGCAAGCCCCCGTGCTCGATCTCGTAATCGTGTGCTCCTCCGCGAAACTGCGACGCGCGTAACTTCAGTACCTGAACTTGCCGGCGCTGCGGACCAAACTCTCGCGGAAGGGCCTCCATCCGGATCGCACCGTGGCAGATGCTCTGCAGTTGGGTGTCGGTCCGGTCACCGGTTCGGTCGTCGAGCAGCAGGACAGTGCAATCGCGGCCCACAAAAAATTGCTTCAAAGAAAGGATTTGCCGGCGATAGCGCAGCGGGTCGCGTGCCAGCATGCGAATCTCCGACATCGAGTCGAAAACGATCCTGCCCGCTTTCACCTGCTCCAGCTTGGTGAGGATGGATTGCATTACGTCCACCAGCTCGACCTCGGAGGGATGGAAAACCGTGTACTGATCCGAGCCCTTCTGATCCAACTCGGGAGGCTGCACCTCGAAGATTTCCATCTTCGAGATGTCGAACTCATGCGAGTCGGCGACAGCCTGCAACTCCTCGCGCGATTCGGCCAGAGTCACATAGAGCGCCGGCTCCTTGTTCGCGATGCCCGCGAGCAAAAACTGAATTCCCAGCGTCGTCTTGCCCGAGCCGGGGTCGCCTTCGATTAAGTAGACATGCCCAAGCGGCAATCCGCCGTGCAAGATGTCATCCAGTCCAGCAACTCCGGTCAAAAGACGCGGCCTGCCACGCTTTGTGGCCATTGCTCCTCCCCAACAAATTAGTAACGTCGATGATACCCGAGGCGGTTGGATGCTAGGAGCATTGCACATCCAAGTCTCAGAACAAGACTCACAGTGGAGGAGCGCTGGCGTGTCCGCCGGTCACGATTACTTTATGCGACCCGGGGTTCCCTGCTTCTTGGTCGCTCATATTCGATAACGTCACGCAACTGATCGCGCGCGTATTCCCGGAGGATCGCTGCAGGATCGTCTTGCGGCATGCGCAGATGGCCTTCCGCAAGTAACTTCTGATAATCGATGATCGCGCCCGAGAGCATGGTTCCGGCGATGCGCACGGCGGGATCATGAGAATGGGTTGTGCGCTCGCCGATTCCGCGGATGTATTCGAGAATGCCGGGTAACGCGGTTTCACATGGGCTGGTTAAAGAGGAAAGAACCAAGAGGATAGTTTGAATGTCGTTTGCTCCCGATTGACTCCGCGATTTTCTGAGGTGGCACAGAGACTATCGTGCTGCTTGTCATCCTGACCGAGGAGGCCCAACGCCCTTTCTTCAGCGTTGGAAATGGGGTCCCCCAAGAACTCGGTTTGGTTCTTGGGGTGCAAAACCGGAGTCGCAGGATCTTGCGTTTGCCATCCTGAGCCGAATCGTTCACCGACGTTGCGAAACTGAAAGACAGAAAACTATGGATGAGCGGATGTCCGCGCTGGTATCGTGCGATGCGACTTTCATTTTCGTAAGAGGAGAGCATACGCATGACAGCCGGAGAAAGACTTCGCGCCTTGCGCGAGAAGCTAGGTTTCACCCTAAAGGATGTGGAAACCGCAAGCCTACAGCTCGTTCAGAGACACGCTAATTCCAGATATTGCATTCCCCAGAGTCGTCTCTCACACATCGAGAATAAGGGCATCATTCCCAACATCTATCGATTGCAAGCTCTGGCCGGTCTGTATCAGCGTTCCCTGTCTGAACTTCTCGCATGGTACGGCGTGGATGAGCGGCCGGCGCACGCGATGCCGGCTGCGCCTAAAACCCACTTGATCAAGGATCTGGCTGCAGAATGCGAGCTACCCGTCAGACTCGATCCGCTCTTTGATGAAAAGAAGACCAATTACATCCGGAGAATGATCCAGGAATGGGGCACGCGGTCGATCACGGCTCTACGTTCCCTCTCGCAGAGCGAATTCACCTATGGCTACGTAGGAAGTGAAGATTACACGCTTTATCCGATGGTTATGCCCGGCTCTTTCTTACAGATCGATCCCCGGCTTACGGACATCGAGACTGGCCCTTGGACGTCGGACTGGGAAAGGCCAATCTACTTCCTCGAAACCCACGACTCCTATATATGCGGATGGTGCGCGTTGCTGAGCAGCAAGGAAATCCAGGTTCAGCCGCATGCACTATCCGGTTTGCCCGCGCGCAACTACAAGCGCCCCAGTGAAATCGAGGTAGTCGGAAGAGTGGTGGGACTGGCGACAAAATTTAAAGGCGTCAACCGCGAGCTTGAACGAGAGACTTTAGCGACTCAAGCACAAAGTTGAAGTGCTTCAGGCTGTGCCGGGGCAAGCCGATCGTTCTCACCAGCGGCGAAGACAACAAATGCTGGAGAAAGTCGGCGACCCGTTGCCCGCGCTCATCGGCCCCTGCCTGCAGATCGCCAAACAATTCGGAGACATCCGTCTGCAGCACCGTCTCCAGCACCACTCGGTGGGAGTGGCAAAAGGCGCGCGAGACTTCTTCCTCGCCGTACTCGCGGGCAAGACCCCAATGGCTGTATTGGCCAGGCTGCCGCTGTAAAGACTCAAGAAAAGTGAGCCTGGCAAAGTTGCCGGGTACTGCGGAAATGGTGCGAAAGGCCTCTTCTTCAGCGCTGTTTATCATCGCAAAATTACGAATTTGGAATTTGTAAGTTAGTCGACAAAATCTACAAAAGTTCTCCGCCAAGCCAGACCATCACCATGCATTTCACAACGGAGGAATGTATGGTGAAAAAACTCTCTCTCTTGGTATTGATCGTCATGCTTGCGGCTCCAACCGTATCGCGCCAACTTTCAGATGGCCCTGGTCCGATGCCTCTCTGTCCGCCTGACCAACCGTATTGTATGTAAGAGACCGACAATCAACTCGCCGTCTCAGCAATTTCGGTGGTACTCTCTCCACCGACGTATGTCGCTGGGATTCTATTTCTTTTGGCTGCTTCCGATACCGATTCTGGCCTGCATCATTGCGGTTATGTATCAGCGGAAGCAGCATCTCCTGTACTTCATTTTTTGGACTTACCTTGTATTCCAACTCGTCAGAGTGTCAGGCGAGTTTATCTGTAGATTCGTTTCCTACAAAGCGTTTTTCTATTCCTATTGGATCGCCAGCTTCGGAAGCGTGGTTTTTACCCTTCTCCTACTTCGGGATATCTTCAGGCGTGTTTTGCAGAACTACTCGAGTCTTGGCAAGATGCGCCGCAGCGGATACGAAATTGCTCTTGTTTGTCTTTGGGGCACAGCACTGCTGCTAACGTTCCGCGCAGCTCCAGTTCAGGGCCTGCTTCGCAAGATTACTCGGGCGGAGTTGATAGTAAGCTTCACGGCGGTAGGTATGTTTGTCTTCGTAGTAGGCGCTTCCATGATCCTCGGTATCAAGTGGAAGTCTGCAGTTTGCGGCATGGCTGCTGGTTTAGGGTTGCTCGGGAGCGTTGACGTTTTGGTCTTTGCTGCATTATCGCGTGCAACCCAATTACAGCGTCATTCAATGCTGGCGGGCTGGATCGAGACGATCGCATTTGATGTCGCGATGGGAGTGTTTGCTGTCTATTTCATTGCCAAGCGAAACGAAGTTGACCCGCCAAAAAGCCTCAGACCGGAGCTCCTTGACTGGGCTGAATCGATGAAAGGAACGCTGCCGAAATGATCTTGTTCATCGCCGTCGCTGTGCTACTCGTTTCCGGCACGGCTGTGTTAGTAACGCTGCTTCGCGGATCGATCGAACATCCCGCGAATTTAAGCGAACTCCTGGACCGGCTGCAGCCGGTCAACATCGCGTCATTCCGGCATCTTGCAAGCGATGCTGACGATCGCTACCTCAAGAAAAATCTGTCGGCACTCGAATATTTGAAGCTTCGATCCCTACGGCTCAAAACCATTCAGGCCTACTACATCTCGGCATTTCGCAATTGCTCGATTCTGCTCTCGT
This sequence comes from Terriglobales bacterium, assembly GCA_045808065.1. GTDB lineage: Bacteria > Acidobacteriota > Terriglobia > Terriglobales > Acidobacteriaceae > Gp1-AA112. The sequence continues at coordinate 57,496 of JBJMGD010000017.1, forward strand.
ATGGAGAATTGCTTAGCAGCAGTCAGCATCGACTCTTCGCAGAGTTTGGGCAGGAGCTTAGGTCCAGCGCCATGGAGTTGAGGCTTGCTTTGCTGCGCGCAATCGCTGGCGTGTGCCTCTGCTACCTTGCGCCGGTCGGCGTGCCGCTCTGGCGTGAAATCACCGATAGCTACAGCCTTCTAGGATCGCGCCTGAGCCGCTTCAGTGAATCCAATTTTCCCGATTTGCAGCCTGCCGTTATCGATCAATTCTGGCTCTAGCTTTTGCGCTTGGGTCAACACTCGCGCCACAGGATCGATGCCGGGACTATCGGGACCGGCACGCGGATGATAAAGTTACGTGGCACGCGTGCGGCCCCGCGTTTCAGAATGTGAGCCATGACTCTGGTTCTGGAACCAGCTGAAAAGTTTTGCCTGCTTGTGATCGACGACGAGCCAGCATTGCTGGCGCTGATGCAGCAAGTCTTTCGCGACTTGCCGGTGGATGTTCTTACCGCTAGCGAGCCCGCTGCGGCGCTTACCTTGCTAAAGGAGCGGCAGCCCCGGCTAGTCTTTCTGGACCTTCGCCTTCGCAAAACCAGCGGCCTGGAATTGCTGGAGCAGATTCTGAAATTAGATCCGCGCACCGAGGTGGTTCTGCTCTCGGGCGACTATTCACCTTCCGACGCCGTGGAAGCGGTCCGGAGAGGCGCAGCCGACTTTCTCCCAAAACCAGTCCCCGTGGCCATGCTTCGCGCGCGGGTCGCGAAGTCCATCCAAGCAGCACAAGAGAAGAAGCAAACGCGCCAGCTCGATGCGGAGCTGCGTTCCCGTTTCCAATTTCAGGGGATGGTAGGTCGAAGCCCACGCATGCTCGATCTTTTCAACACCATGGAACGCATAGCCCCGTATTTCCGGAGCGTGCTGGTGAGTGGTCCGCCAGGATCCGGAAAAGGGCTGGTCGCCCGGACGCTACACAATCTGTCGCCGAGTCGAAGTGGGCCGTTCGTAGTGTGCCACTGCGCGGCGCTGCCCGAGGCCGTAGCGGACAGCGAAATGTTTGGTTGCGAGAGATCATCCGGTGGGGCTGGCAAGAGAGGATTGTTCGAGGAAGCGGACCAGGGAACGGTCTTTCTGGATGAAGTAGGTCATATGCCGATGGGCACGCAAGCCAAGCTATTGCGAGCCATCCAGACACACGAACTTCAGCGCGAGGGCTCTTCCGACGCTAAACAGTTGAATGTCCGCGTGATCGCGGTGAGCACTCGCGATCTGCAGTCAGAAGTTGCCGAGCATCATTTTCGCGAAGACCTTTACTATCGTTTGTCGGCAGTTCATTTGCGGCTACCGTCGTTAGCGGAGCGCAAAGAGGACCTGCCGCTTCTGCAACAACATTTCCTAGAGAAATTCTCGAAGGAGTACCGGAAGCCCATATCGGGAATCAGTCGGCGCGCACAAGATCTCCTGTCGCACCATAGCTGGCCCGGCAACGTTGCCGAACTGGAAAATGCGATTGCTACCGCATGCATGGCCTGCGAGGGACCCGTCTTAGACATCGCCCACTTTCCCGCTAGCTTGGGAAAGTCGGCCGACAAAAATCGCGTTCTTTGATCGAAAGAGCGCCGGCTGCGCCGCGTTCATCTGGGGCGCTCACGTGCTCGCTACGCGTGGAAAAGCTCGAAGAGTAGGGCACCTCATTGTGCTTTCATCAACGAAAAGCCAAGTGGAGGCCGGGCACCCGGCGCGACCACCCAGTCATCATTGTGATCCGCGATTACTGAATCGTGAGAACGAGTGTAGTGGAGTGCTGAATCGAGGCGGACGTTCCGACTACCGTTATTGTGTAGGTGCCGGGAGCTGCTCCGGTGACGGGAGCTGGTCCGCCGCTGGGAGCTGGTCCGCCGCTGGTGGGTGGCGGATTGGAACTGACGAACTTTTGTCCCGCTCCGCCACAACTGATGGTCAGGCTGGCTGTCAAGAGTGTGGCGAGAATGCCAAGCGTGAATAGCCATCCTCGTTTCGAACGCACGGAGTTCCCGCACACCAGGCCCAAAAAGGGAAGCAGTGTGAGGCAAACAAATGCGAGATGAAAGTTTTCTCGTCTGATGAAAGCTGCAGTGGCTGCGGTGGAAATCGTCAGCTGTGACGAGACTGGTCCGCTTGCGGGTGTTATTGCCGCGGGTTGAAAAGCACAGCTTGCGCCGGCAGGCAATCCAGTACACGACAGGGAAATTGCGCTTGCGAATCCGTTCTGGGGCGTTGCCGTGAGGGTGTATGTGGCTGAATGACCTGTTTGTACCGTGGCAGATGTTGGAGAAGCCGAAATCGAGAAATCTGCGGGGCGCGGTGATGACAATAACTGCGCTATGGCCGTGTTGACTGAGAAAGACGTCAAAGCTAACTCGGCGATGCCCCAGGCGCCGCTTCCGCTCGGGTCGGCTGCGATGCCGCTGTAGTCTCCCCATCGCGATCCTGTATACGCAGTTGTTCCGTTCGCATAGATTCCCGAACTGGACATTGTTCCTGGCGGATCGGTGGGATCGCGATGCGCCCATCCTGCGGATGCGAACTGCGCAGCGCTCGATGTGGTGTACACCAGAAAAACTTCTCCATCGGCCAAAGCGGTAATGGCCGGAAAACTAGCGAATCCTGCTCCCGATAGCTCTCCGCTTTGCTTCACCGTCATTGTGGTCGTATCGATCTCGTACCAGCGCACGACTGCAGAATTTCCATCTGCTGAGCTGACGGTATGCGCGGTCCAGAGAGAATTGTTGCGCCACACGGCGCTGAGCATGTCGGTTGGGCCGTCGATCAATCCGATCACACCTCCTGGCTGAGCGGCACGCGCAGGCGCCTCCTTATAGGCCGGTACGGATACATCGGTGGTACTTAGGGTTGGGGTTCCGCTGGTGTTGATCTTGTAGACGTGCAGAACACTTCCCTGGTCGGCGGTCGCAACGAAATACTCAGTCGCAGAGTTGCCGTATGTATGAGCGCCCTGGATAGCGCCGAACGGGGCCAGACTCGGAAAGCGGGTAATGTTGAGCGTGTTGCTGCCTGCCAGCAACTCCGGGAGCCCAACCACTGTGATTCCCTCGGCCGCGTGCACAGCATCGTCATTCGGAATCTCGAAAACGCCAATGTAGACCGCAGCGGAGCTGAGTCCCAGAGTAGGAAAATCGAAGTAGCTGATGGTGGTCGAGTTGATCTGGTACTTGAACCAGCTTCCGGTCGGATCGGAGGTTTGCGAAACCGCCAGCAGGATTCCCGCTGGAATTGGGCCACCACCACGGTCATCGGTGATCAGGATGAACCTGCCATTGGTGTCGTCGTAAACAATTCGTGAGTCGTAGCAAAAGCAGCCGTAAGGCATCGTCACCGATTGATAGAAGCTGTCGTATCTGGCGGTCGAGATGGACTTTCCTGTCTTGTCGTAAATAACAATTTCGTTGTTGACTACGGCGACGAGGTGATTCGGCCCGGCGGCGATCTGCGAATCGGGCGGAACGGAATCGGACGGACCCGGAAAGCTCAGTCCTACGAGTGACTGTGTTGAAATCGCAGAAGACAATGACTGCGCCTGTGTCCGAGATGTTGCCACTGCAGCTTGCGGGTGAGTGAAATCCTTCCAGTGCAAAGGCGCAGGTATGACAGTGAGATTTGGCCCGCGGGACGCGGGCGTGGTCTGAGTTGATGCCCATGATTCGGAGACCACTGGGACCTCCGTTTTCTGGCTAACACTTCGGATTTGTGCGTGAGCTCCACCCAATAATAATGAAAGTGTAAGCCCGATCATCGCTGCCCCGCGAAACCACATCGGCGAACCCTTTGTCCGGGAAACAGGAATTCTGGAATCGAAAAATACGATGTTTTGCCACGCCGGGCAGGTTGTCCCCGTGTCGCCGACGGGACAATTACTGGCATTACGCCGGCGTGCTTAATGGCGGTGCGTACTTTCCATGCCCACGGTCCTACACGTTCGCATTCAACTTCAAGACGCCGTTCGAACCGAATGACGACTTTCAGAAGAGCATTGACTGGTCCTCGTTCGTGCCCTGTCCGGCGATGTAGGCTTGGCGCATCGGAAGTCTCGTTCGGGTATTGCTTCCGCTAATTTTTTGCATCCTGCCCGGTCTCTATGCCGTAACTATCTTCGGAAAGCAGCGGGAAGAGCAATGGGGAGAGCAATGGCATGGTTCCACTACTTCTAGTTGCTGCTGTGTTTGGCTGCGGCCTTCTGCAGGCGCAGACTCCATCTTTGACGGCTGATGACATCATGCAGCGCGTCGGCGCTAACCAGGACAGGGCTGAGGAGCTGCGCCGGCAATTTGTCTACAAGCAGCACGTCCGCGTGGTGAGCCGCAAGACCAACGGCAAGGTGATGCAGGAGGAAGCCTCTGACTACGTAGTTGTGCCTGGTCCGCAGGGATCGGACAAAAAACTCACCCAGGTCGCGGGCAAGTACTGGCAGAACCGTGAGTACGTGAACTATTCGGGTGAGCTTGCTGACCGTGACACTCTGGATAGCGATTTGGTTTCCGATCTTCGCGACAATTTAGTCAACGAAAATCGCGCGAAGGATGGCATCGCTCCGGAGCTGTTTCCGCTTACTTCGAAAGAGCAGCAAAAATACGTATTCAGGCTACTCGGCGATGATGTGGTGAACGGCCGCAAGGCTTATCGTGTCGGATTCAGACCTAAGAAGAATGAGGACACGGTGTGGAAAGGCGAGGCGCTGATCGACGCTGAAGAGTTCCAGCCGGTGACCGTCTTTACCAGGCCGGCACGCCATGTCCCCTTGTGGATTCGCACCGCGCTGGGCACCGATTTACCTGGCATAGGATTTAGTGTGACGTATAAACGGCAGGGGGACGGCCTGTGGTTCCCGGTCACGTTTGGGACCGAGTTCAGGCTGCGGGCCATCTTCTTCATTAACCGCCAAATCACCATGACGTTGCAGAACAACGATTTCGAGAGGACGCACGTCGATTCGGTGGTCCATTACGATGAGTCGAGCCTGCACAGGTAGCTTCCCGTCGTGCGGCATGGGCACATCCTGATTCCGCGTGCGTCTGCCTTCCGAAGCAGAAGTTTGCCTTCGCTCAGGGCAGGGTCTTCGACTCCGGTCTTTGCACCCCAAAAACAAAGCCGAGTTCTTGGGGACCCCGCATTTCCAACGCTGGAGAAAACGCGTTCGACCCTCCTCCGCGAGGATGGCGGACACGAAGTGTGGGGGGAAATTCCCTGCTAATTCCCTGTTAAAAGTTGGCAGATCGTCTCTGTGCTCCTATCACTCTCATTTTGGATGACTTGGCTCAAAAACTAGAAATTCCCTGTTAATCCCTGTTCCGGAAGCAGAAATTGCGAAATTTGGGTATAAATCGCGAGTTTCTCGCCGGAATCACGAAAAGTCTCTGTTAATTTCCCTGTTATGTCGGAAATCCGGCTTCAGCTTTGGGTTTCCAGCTCCAGCAAGGGGGAACCGGAGGACGACGGCGGGGGGCCCGTAAGTCTCTCCTGTAAAATCATCGCTTCCGAATGCCGCGCTACGAATATCGCACGCTTCATCCTGACGCCGAAAAGAGCTTACTGGCGTGGATCGATCATCTCGATAAGGAATTCGCCAATCCCGATCCGGAGCGCCGCAGCTTGGTCGTGCGCGACGCGTTGCACCAGATTTATCTGGGACGTCCCTACACACCTGAAGACGAGAACGAACCTTACGACAAGGCTTCGGTCACCTCGCAGCTATCCGCTCGAGCGCTGACGCACTCATTTGATTCGCGCAACATCACTCTTGAACCTGAGTACTACGGCGACATCGATGCTGCGCGTTACGAGCCGCGCAAACCGCTCATCTGGTTTTGGATGATGTTCGATCGCTCGCCCCTGGGACTGAATCATTGGCTGGGCTACCGCGTGCGCTACATGGTCGCCCGGCATGTGCTCAAGCACATCGGACGGAACGTGAAGCTGTTCCACGGGATCGAAGTCTCGTTCGGCTACAACTTGACGATCGAGGATAACTGCGTCATTCACAAATACGTGCTGCTCGACGATCGCGGCGATCTCATCATTAGAGAAGGAAGTTCCATCTCGGATTACGCCAACGTCTACTCGCATTCACACGATTTGAACGATTCGATGATCGTCACCAATCACCAGACAGTGATTGGTCCGAACGCTCGCGTGACCTATCACGCGACCGTGCTCAGTGGAGTCACAGTTGGTGAGCATGGGATTGTCGGCTCAATGGGAGTCGCTACCAAAGACGTACTGCCCTACAACGTGGTTGCCGGAATTCCAGCAAAGACGGTGAAGGTGAAGACAATCGCGTCAGAGAAGAAGATCGGGTGATCGGGTCATCGGCTGAAGTAAGAGGGCTTTCGCTTCCCCAATCGCTGATCATATGGAATCTTTTATCTTTGCTTCTGTCCCAAGGAATTCTCTGTCCCTTAATAATAAAAGTCATCCGGTAGTCCAAGCGCCTCTTTACTACTTCACCCGATCGCCAGATGGCCCGATCACCCGATCCCACTTCCCTCTCCCCTATACTGTTACCATCGATTTTCCAACCGCATGAATGCGCAGGTCGTCATCATCGTTTTTGAGATCGTGGTGTTTCTCTTTGCCATTAGCGTGCACGAGTCTTCCCACGCATGGATGGCGAACCGGCTTGGCGACCCTACTGCGCGCATGCTGGGACGCATTTCGCTCAATCCCATTCGCCATATCGACATCGTTGGCACCATCCTTCTGCCTGCATTGGCGGTGATAAGTCACGTGCCGCTGCTTGGCTGGGCAAAACCTACACCGGTGGACACACGCAATTTCAAGAATCCCGTGCTCGACGACGTGCTCACTGCCGTGATTGGCCCAATCAGCAATTTTGTGGTCGCGATCGGCTGCTTCATTGTTCTCGTCGTGATCGCAAAGACGTCGATGCAGGGTTTAATTATTGTTCAATCATTGGCACAGCGAAGGTTAGTAGAAACGTCGTCCTCATTAATGCCTACTGCTCTGCTGTTTCACGAGGCGCTGAAGATCAATGTGCTGCTCGGCATCTTCAATCTGATTCCGCTGCCGCCGCTTGATGGCAGCCATGTTATCCGCCATTTTCTGCCCGATGGAATCCGCCGAGGCTTCGATATGGCGGGCATCGCCCTTCTCTGGATACTCGTACTATTTGGAGGAAACTTCCTCGGTGCTCTGCTTGGATCGGCGATGAACCTCTTCGACTCACCCTTAATGAGACTTTGATGGACCAGGCCTCTTCTCAACCTTCTCTAAACCCCAACCCGAACGCTTCTGGAAGCAGGCAGCGCATCCTCAGCGGCATGCGGTCGACCGGCAAGCTGCACCTGGGCAATTACGTAGGCGCGCTGGCAAATTGGGTAAAGCTTCAGGAACGTTACGAGTGCTTCTTCTTTATCGCTGACTGGCACGCGCTCACCAGCGACTATGCCGACACATCGCGCATCAAGCAGAACTCGATCGAAGTGATGCTCGACTATCTCGCCGCTGGACTCGATCCGCAGAAATGCACGATGTTCATCCAGTCGCATGTGCCGCAACACGCAGAGCTGCACCTGCTGCTCTCGATGATTACGCCATTGGGATGGTTGGAGCGCGTTCCTACATACAAAGAACAGCAGCAGAATATTCGTGAGAAGGACCTCAACACCTACGGATTCCTCGGCTACCCGCTGCTGCAATCGGCTGACATCATGATCTACCAGGCTGATTTTGTTCCTGTCGGAGAAGATCAGGTGCCGCACATCGAGATTACGCGCGAGATCGCCCGACGTTTCAACGGTTTCTATCCGAGAGCAATAAAAACCGGTGACAAGGATCGGCAACGGACTTACGTCTTCCCCGAGCCGCAGGCGCTGCTCACACCGTCACCGAAATTGCCGGGAACCGATGGACGCAAGATGTCAAAGTCCTACGGCAATTCGATTCTGATGAGCGATCCGGAACCTGTAATCCGGCAGAAGCTCAAGACCATGGTCACAGATCCCGCACGCGTGCGGCGAACTGATGCCGGCAATCCTGACGTGTGCCCGGTGGGGGATGTGCATAAAATTTTCAGTTCTAGCGATACACTGCAGAAGGTGTATGCCGGGTGCCGGAGCGCAGGCATCGGCTGCATTGAGTGCAAGAGTTGGGCGGCGGATGCCCTCGTAAGCGTGTTAAGCCCGATGCAGGAACGAAGGCGGCACTACGAGCAGAATCCACTAGAAGTTTGGGAGTTGCTCCAGGAAGGTGCAATGCGCGCGCGCCGAGTGGCCGAAGTTACCATGGAGGAAGTTCGCGCGGCCATGAAGATGTCGAATACTTACGAGGCACCGGCTGAGGGAGCAGCACAGTAGATTCCATGTCTGAAACGCACACAATAAAACGCGAGCCCAGCGAGTTCCCTTTCGCCGTCTCTGTAGGACACGTCTACGAAGGTCCGCTAGATTTGCTGCTCGATCTAATTCGCAAGCAGGACATCGATATCTATGACATCCCTATCGCAAAGATCACCGCTCAGTATCTGGGATATGTTGAGAACTTGAAGCAGCTCGATGTGGACGTGGCGACCGAATTCATCTACATGGCTTCGCTACTCATTCACATCAAGTCAAAGATGCTGCTTCCGCGCGATCCTGATGGGACGGCAGACGCGCAGGAAGATCCCCGCAACGAATTGGTAGACCGGCTTCTTGAGCACGAGAAGTTCAAGAGTGCGGCGCAGATGCTTTTCCAAAAGCAGCAGATCGAAGAAGCTGTCTGGAGCAATCCGGCGCTCAAGCAATTTAAGGGAGATGAAGGCGCGGAGCCCGAAATGGCGGCCGACGTCCTGGACCTGGTGCGAACCTTCCAGCAGATCATGGATCGTTTGCGCGAGCGTCCGGTGCTGCGAGTAGATGAAGATTCGGTCACCGTCGGGCAGATGATCGATTATGTGCGCCGCCGATTGCTGCTGGAAGACAAACCGCTGCGCCTGAAGCGACTGCTTCAACCTATGCAGTCGCGCAATGCCTTGATCTGCACTTTTCTCGCGCTGCTCGAACTCGTTCGGCTCCAGGCGATCCTGTTGCGGCAAGAGGCGGTGTTTGGGGAGATACTGATCAAGAAGCACGACAATTTTGAGAGCGTGATGGGTGAAGGATCCAGTGTGAGGGATGATTGGAAGTAGCTTCGGGGAGGGCATCGGCTTCAACCGCTGACGTTTCTCTCATCCGTATTGCACACCGTCAGTAGCTAAAGCCCTAAGTCGTGCCGGAACGAACTTCATTGCAGTCTGAAAATCAAACCTGAATGAGTCTTAAAGCCAAAGTCGAAGCCATCATTTACGCCGCGGAAGAACCGGTCACGATCGATCAAATCATCGCCGTGGTCGCGGACGAAATCTCGGTGGAGCAAACCTCGCAGCCAGCCGAGGGCTCGCTTCCCTTAGAGATCAACGACAGCAGCGAATCTCGAGCTGAGGCACCGGCTGAAGTAGATGCCGATCCTGCTCTCGCTGATGCGAAGCAGGAAGCTAAGCAGGTGCGCGAGCGCAGCCGCAGGCGCGTACGCGAGATCCTGGAACAACTTGCGGGGGAGTACGATTCGCCGGATCACGGCATGGAGATCCGCCAAGTAGCGGGCGGCTATCGCATGTCAACGAAGCCCGAGCATCACGACGTTGTGCGCTCATTCGCGAAGAGTCTGAAGCCGCCGATGCGATTATCGCTGCAGGCTCTGGAAACTCTTGCAGTCGTGGCTTATAAGCAGCCAGTCACAGCGCCGGAGATCAGTGAGATTCGTGGAGTGGATACGAGTGGCGTGCTTGGCAGTCTGATCTCGCGCAAGCTCATCACCACCGCTGGTCGAAAACAAGTGATCGGACGTCCGATTCTCTACAAGACTACAAAGGATTTTCTTTTGCGCTTTGGCCTCAAGGACCTGAGTGAGCTTCCCAGCATCGAAGAGTTTGAGAAGCTGGCGGCGGCTGAGCACAGTGACCTTTTTGTTGTCCCTGGCCCCGTCGGTGACGCAACGGGCGTGCCCGATGTGCCCAGCGAAGCTGAAAATGGGACGGACGCGGAAGGTCATTACGAAGATAAAGCGATCTAAGCTCCACGCGGACGGCGTGCTTCTGTGAGTTAATGGCACAGCCGCCCTCGGCTGTGATGCGCCACGCGCAATTTTGCCCGCGAGGTCCGGCGCGGCGGATGCCACATACATGAACGTTGTGAGATCAAATGGCTCTTGAGCGACTACAAAAGATCATCGCGGCGGCGGGAATCGCTTCGCGTCGCAAAGCTGAAGAGCTGATTCAGGCAGGATTGGTGTCAGTAAATGGCGCCACTGTTACGGAATTGGGCACCAAAGCTGATCCCGAAACTGACTCGATTCGCGTGCAGGACAAATTGCTTCACGGGCCCGAGCGTCACGAGTACGTGGCGTTGAACAAACCTCGTGGATACGTAACCACGGTGTCTGATCCAGAGGGCCGGCCCACTGTGATGGAGTTGCTGCGCAGCAAGGCGCGCCTGTATCCGGTCGGACGCCTCGACTTCAACAGCGAAGGCCTGCTGCTGCTGACCAATGATGGCGACTTGGCACACAAGTTGATGAAAGCGGCCTCGCATATCCCCAAGACTTATCTCGTAAAGGTCGCGGGACAACCAGGAGAAGATCAGCTTAGGCGTCTACGCGCCGGAGTCACAATTGCTGAAGAGCGCGATCCAAACCGTCGCGTGCGAACCGCGCCTGCGCAGATACGAGTAATCAAGGAAGCTGACAATCCCTGGCTGGAAGTGACCTTGCATGAAGGGCGCAATCGACAGATCCGGAAGATGTTCGAAGAGATTGGCCATCATGTCGAGAAAATCCGCCGAGTTCGATATGGTCCTCTGGAACTAGATTTACCTCCTGGCGAGTCCCGAATACTCACCTCGCAGGAGATTACAAAACTGCAGCGCGCGACCGAACCTCAGGCCAGACCGCAGTTCGCTGGGGCAGCAAGCAGTCGTTTGGGTGCCAACCGGAGGGCTGCAGGAGCCCAATTTCGGGGTCGGAATCGTGAGAGCGAGGCCCAGACAGGGGAAGGGCGCGGTGAACGGGCAATCTTCGCCGATCGGCGTCCGGGCCGTGATGCTGTTGTTCGCCCCCCGCGTGAAGAACGTGCGGAGCGTCGGCCGAGGCCTGACAGCCGCTCTGAACGTCCGGGTCGGCCATCCCAATTTGGTACTCGCGAAGGAAAGAATCAAGCTGGAGAGCGCCCACCGAGACGCTTCGACCGCCCGCGCCGTGAGGATTTTAGGCGTACAGACCGCGGCGAGCGGCGTCCGAAATTCGCGGATCGCACTGGCACTGGCAGTCGTGAGCAACGCCCAGCCTTCTCCGCCCACCCTCGGCAAGACAATCGCGGTAAGGGTCCAAACAAATTTCAGGCTCGTCCAGGCCAAGATCGTGGTCCCAAAGATGGACGCGATGGACGCGATGATAGCCGGCCCCGCTTCGCTGATCTGCGCAGCAATGCAGGCGAGAGGCGACCGCGAAACTTCTCCGATAAAGCGCGCAGCGGGAAAAGGCCAAGAGGGCCATCGAAATTCAGCAATCGCCCGGGTCAAGATTCACAAGGAGAACCCCGCTCGGAGCGCGGCCCGCGAGCCGGCGGCAGCCGCGAAGGGCGCACGTCACCATCCCGATTTACTCCGCGAGGTCGCAGTTCCGGGGATAAACGTCCGCCGAATCGAGGCAGAACCGGTGGTAATCAGGCCAAGCCGAACCGCGGAAGCCGGGGCGGACGTCCTTGATAAACTCTCGAGTTCCCAGAGCTCTTCCTGACGGGCGTGAATGAAGAACATTCTAGATCTCATACCTGAGCACATTCGGGCTCTCTCTACTTATGTGCCGGGCAAGCCGGTACGTCAGGCTGAACGAGAGAGCGGCATTCGCTGTATCAAGATGGCTTCCAACGAGAACCCGTTTGGGCCATCTCCTCTCGCAATTGCCGCAATAAGGCAGGCGGCGACAGGCACGAATTTCTACCCTGATAACGACGCCAACGACTTACGCATTATGCTCGCGGAGCAGCACCGAGTTCAGCCAGAGCAGGTGCTGGTAACAGACGGCTCTACGGCACTCATCGACATTATCGCTCGCACTCTCCTGAGGCCAGGACTGAACGCGATCACGAGTCAGCGTTCATTCATCGTGTATTCGCTTGTGACCCGTTCAGCCGGAGGCAAGCTGATCGAAGTTCCGATGCGTGGCGACTGCTTCGATCTGGATGCCATTGTCGCCGCTATCACTTCGGAAACGCGGGTGGTGTACATCGCGAATCCCAATAACCCGACTGGCACAATGTTTTTCGCCGAGGCGCTTGACCGCTTTGTCGCCCGCGTACCGACTGACGTTATGTTGGTTTTGGACGAAGCTTACTCTGATTACGCTGAATTCTATGCACTCAAGGCAAGTCAGGTTTATTCCCGATCAGTCGAATACGTAAACGAAGGCCGCCAGAACGTCATTACGCTGCGCACGTTTTCAAAGGCGCATGGATTGGCGGGGCTGCGCGTCGGCTATGGCATCGGTGATGCACAACTATTGCGCTATTTTGCTCAAGTACGCACGGCGTTTTCAGTTTCCGGAGTCGCAGAGGCTGGCGCCATTGCGGCGGTCAAGGACGAAGCGCACATCCGGCTCTCAGTGGAGCGCAACGCGGAAGGAGTCGAATACCTCAGTCCGCGTTTGCAGGAAATGGGATTCCGAGTAGTTCCGACCAGCGCCAATTTCATCTATCTAGAAACGTCAGAAGATCCCACTCACCTCGGACGCCGAATTCAGAACGAAGGCTGCATCGTGCGAAGCCTCGCGCCATGGGGAATCCCCAACGCTTTGCGGATTAGCGTCGGCACGCCTGAACAGAACCGCATGTTGGTAGACGCGCTCTCCAGAGCGCTACGCACTGCGAACGTTCGCTAGTTCCACGAAGAATTTCGCAGGGGCATTTCATGTGCGTACTTACGGCGTTTGTCGCGGCAGAGGGTACGACATCAAGAGAGATAAGGCGCGCTCGCCTGTGTTGCTGGAGGTACAACGGTCATTCTGCTGCTCCTGGACCGACTGTGGGACAAGACACCGTCGTGGGCGGCTGTACCACAAGACGTCAGGCGGCGGGCTCTTTAGGTAGTTTGCGTCTGAGTTCGTCCGCCAAGGTCTGAACCGGGGTTGTTTCCGCCAGTTCGTTCACCGTAGGATCCTCCGTTGCAGTGGGAATTTGCAGGCGCTCGCAGATGAGTCTCTGCAGTTGGAGAATCTTCGTGATCTCCTCCTCGGCAAGCAGATCAATCTGCAGATTGAGGTGGTCCCTTTGATCTACCCTCTCTGCCATACGGTTCTGCTTCATCAACACAAAGGTCGAGAGCAGCACCGCCTCGACCGAGACAATCATGCTAAGGAAAATGAAAGGGTAAGGATCGAACTTGCGCATCCCAAGAAAATGCCCCGTGTTGATAACGAACCACAAAGTGATCCATACAAGGTGGACCAACACAAAATAAATGCTGCCGGTAAACCCGCCAATCGCAGAAGCGAAGCGGTCAAGCCAGGTTCTATCCTCAATAAGTCTGCGTTCCAATGCGGCTACGGTGGCGATGTTCCGCTCCGTCGTCTCGGCAAGCCTGCCTTGTTTGCTCCCGGCCAATATAAGCTCCGTCTCGTTGATCAGAACGCTAGCTGGCTCGCCCAAGGGTGGCGTTGCGAACTGGAGTGTTGGGTACCTTCTCAGGTCCTTTGAGGATTAGCCGAACCTCGCCATCGCCGTCTCGCTCCAGAATGTGCGTGCGGTTGCAGCTATCGCAAAGCCAGTAGAGCTGGGAACTTTCGCGAATGGAGTCAGCCGTGAACTCGAACAGTTTGCCATCACCGAAGTAACGGAATTCGGCGGAACAGCGCGGATTGTGACACTTAGAAACCATGGCCAGAGTGACTGCGCAATACAACTGCTGCGAGGATGGATGCCTTGAAAATGCCGGATAGATGCCCTGCACCGATTCGTGGGCAGATGGTGATGCAAAATCCGGCAGCCCACGGGTTAGTAGGCAGCAGCTCGGATTACTGAACGTTGGTTTTCTTGTCGCCGTGCGACTTAGGCGTCGTCTTTTTCGCGCGCTGGCGCGCGCGTTCCGAAGCAGCTATGTCGTCGGCGTTCTGATCGGGTTCTTGCATGGCGAGTTGAAAGTAAAACAATTTGGGGTTTCACCGCAAGCTTTTTTGCAGATGCCAAGCAGACAAAAGTAACGACGCAGGAACCCGCCCCAACCCAACTCGCTCCATTCGCGTCAGGCCGCTGCCGGTTTCCCGCGAAAAAGATGAACGATGAACAAGATGACAGCGAGGCCGATCAGGATGTGAATCAACCCACTGGCAATATGGAGGGCCAGCCAAAGTACCAACCAGATCACCGCCAGAATGATCGCTAGCGTTAGAAACATAGGCACCTCTTCGGACCGTTGAATCCGCTCGATTAATCCAAGCGGCATCATGATAAGAGATGAAGTCCTTGCGCAGAGTTGGCGTGGTGCCCTGCTAAATAGTGGTGCGCTGCTAAATATAGGTAGTAGAGCAACGGCGCCGATCTCTTGTGATGCCGCAGCGCTCGGCGGCAGATCATTTCCCTCCATAAGCTAAAGTTCGTCCCACGCCCAGCACTGCTCAGCAGAGTCTCTGTACGTATGATGAGTGCTGGCATCTACGCAAAGCTTTCCGGGAGACGCTTTCTGTCGGGCGCATCCAAGTACCACGAATGGCCACGCTGACCTCAATCCAGCCGCGATCCAGAATCGCCGGGGCATTCCGTTCGCTGCGGCATCGCAACTTCCAGCTCTTCTTTGGCGGTCAACTGATCTCGTTGATCGGCACCTGGATGCAGAGCGTCGCGGAATCGTGGCTCGTGTACAGGCTTACCGGATCGCCGCTCCTGCTGGGCACAATCGGGTTCGCATCGCAGATTCCTATATTTCTCCTATCGCCTATAGGAGGAGCTATTGTCGACCGGCACAACCGGCACAAGCTGATAATCCTCACCCAGACACTATCGATGACACTGGCGTCGATCCTTGCCGCGATCACGCTGCTTGGAGTGGTGAAAGTGTGGCACATCTTCGTCCTGGCCTCGCTGCTCGGATTCGTAAATGCCTTCGATATCCCGGCGCGGCAGGCTTTCATCGTTGAGATGGTCGGCAAGGACAATCTGATGAACGCCATCGCTCTAAACTCCTCGATGTTCAATGGAGCGCGCATCGTTGGGCCGGCAGTCGCAGGGATTCTCGTCGCGTCCATTGGCGAAGGGTGGTGCTTCTTCGCCAACGCCTTAAGCTACATCGCAGTGATTGGTGGGCTGTTGATGATGAGGGTTGCTCCGCGAGAGCGTTCGCAACGGCACTCCGCCTTGCACGCCATTAAGGAAGGATTTCAGTGGGTCTTCAATACAAAACCGATTTTTGCCTTGCTGCTTCTGGTTGGACTTGTGAGCCTGGTCGGCATGCCTTACGCAGTCCTCATGCCCATCTTTGCCGATCGCATCCTGCATAGCGGCGCTCGAGGATTGGGAACTTTAATGGGCTTCAGTGGAGCCGGAGCATTAATTGGCGCGCTCACGCTTGCCGCCAAATCGGGCTTGAGGGGATTGGGGACCTGGGTCGCCGCTTGTTCAGCCTGTTTTGGGCTGTTCCTCGCCATCTTTGCCTATTCAAGGGTGTTCTGGATGTCGGCCGCGCTGCTGATTCCTGTGGGTATGTTCATGATGGTGCAGATGGCCTCGACCAATACCCTTATCCAGGCGATGGTGCCTGATCATTTGCGCGGAAGGGTAATGTCTGTGTATTCCATGATGATGATGGGCATGGCTCCGTTGGGAGCCTTGTTAGCTGGAGCACTCTCGAACCACATCGGCGCGTCGCTTACAGTTGCGCTCGGCGGATTTTGCTCCGTGCTCGGGTCTGTTTGGTTTGGGACTCGGTTACCAATGATTCGCGGCGAGGCTCGCCGTTTGATCATCGCGCAAGCCTACGCGGGGGGTGATCCGGCACAAGAGATGACTACCGTGCGCGAATCGTAGTGGCGCTCGGCCAATTTGAATCGGATACAGTAGCAACAATGACGCTCGATCTTTCCTTTCACCACCAACCTATCAGCAAGTTTCTCTGCTCAAGCAGCGGGGATACTGACCGTTTTCGCTTGAGTAGACATCAAGTGGATTTCTTCCACGATCAGGGATATCTAAGCACAGTTCGCATTCTCAACGATGCACAGGTAGACGCGTTGCGCGAGGAAGTGTCGCAGTTAGCCAATCCGGCACATCCCGGAAATGAACTTTTCTACGAATATCATTCGAACGAATCCACCGATCCGAATACAGTTCTCTTTCATGCGCTGGGCGCATGGCGCATCTCTCCCGGCTTTCATGACTTGCTCTGGAACCCGGCGTTCACGGTTCCCGCGTCGCAGTTGCTGGAAGGAGCAGTGCGCTTCTGGCATGATCAACTCTTCTGCAAGCCAGCCCATCACGGTGGAGTTGTCGCCTGGCATCAGGACTACTCCTATTGGACCCGGACGCAGCCGCTCGCGCATCTTACCTGCTGGATCGGCCTTGACGACTCCAATCGAGAGAACGGCTGCTTGCAATATATTCCCGGCAGTCATCGCTGGCCTGACCTACCTATTACGGGACTCGCCGGCGATATGGCTGCCATCGATGCAGTCCTCAACGACGAGCAACGTCGCGAGTTCGAAAAGCCCGTAGCGGTGGAATTAAAGAAAGGCGAAGCCGCATTTCATCACCCACGCCTGGTGCACGGATCGTTCGCGAATCTTTCGGATCGCTCCCGGCGCGCGACAGTAATCAACGTGATCCGCGACGGCGTACGGTCAGCGAGCAATGAACCGCTGCTCCGAGGAGTGCCCGCAATCACCGAGGGCGACAAGGTTCAAGGCCAATTCTTCCCATTACTGTTCGATCCCAAGAGCGATGGCTAGAGACACGGCATGCCGCGTCTCTCGACGGCTGTAAATTACATTCCTGCGTGGCTTATACGAGGACTGCTGGATACGGCAAGCCTCGTTTTCCACTGATGGGACTAGGAGCTATCGCGGGATACTTAAGGTGAAATTTCGCCCCAACCAAGTCTTCCCCTTTTTGGGAACAATCGGTATATTCTTTGCTTTTATGATTCAGAGTAGAAGCTGGACTAGGCCCATATCGGCTCTTATTTCCCTGATGCTCCTAAGTTGTACGGCGCTGGCGCAACGAGGGGCGCTCACCGCACCACGATCGATCGATCAACTCAGTCAAGAGGCAGCGTTGATCGTGCATGGCCATGTCACCTCGGCGAAAGTTGAACCTCACCCGCAGCTCCACAATTTGATGACGGTTCTCGTCACCATGAATGTAGAAGAGACTCTCAAAGGAACGCCTTCAAAGTCCATTCAGTTCCGGCAGTACATCTGGGACATTCGCGATCAAATCGACGCTGCGCGTTATGGCAAAGGAGAGGACTTGCTCCTCATGCTTGGCCCGGTGTCGCAATATGGGTTGACTAGTCCAGTCGGTCTGCAACAAGGCCGCTTCCGAATTATGCGCGACAGTAACGGTCAGGCAATGGCTGTAAACGGCAATGGAAACCTGCGTCTATTCGAAGCTACGGAGCAACGGGCGCAAGCCCGTGGAATGAAGCTTTCCACGCGCGTGACCACGATGGTCCGGCAGAACCGGACCGGACCTGTGCCGCTGGCCGATCTGGAAGATGCAATTCGCAGCTTCGCGAGGGCCAAGTGATGCGCCTCCGGCTCAATGTTTGTCTTTCAGTTCTAGCGACGATATGCGTCAGTGCCGTTTCGGTATTTGGTGGAGGTCCGCTTGTCGTGGGAGGACCAAATTTCGGTGTCGATGGCCAGCCATTCACCTGGGATCCAGCGAAGATGCCGATTCAATATCGCGTAGATCCCGGACCGATGGCTGTAAGTCCATCAGGAGCGGTGGTGATCGACAATGGCGGCGGATTGCAGCGTGTCCAGAATATGTTCAACGTGTGGCAGTCCGTACAGACAGCGTCGATTTCTTTTTCCAATGGAGGAGCGTTGTCACCGGCGGGAAGTTACACCTCCGGCGATCTCAGCACGATCCAGCAATTCAACGATGTAGTTAAGTCGTGCCAATCTGGAGTTCAGAATCCCGTTATCTTCGACGCAAACGGAACTCTCATGTCTGCACTTGGGTTGCCCGCCGAGGTAATCGGGTTCACGAGTGGCTGTGCCTTGAACGCCACCACTGGCCACCTGACAGGCGCGCTTATCGTGATGAATGGGGTGTTCCAGGATGGAGTAAATACTCCTTCATCATCGCCGCCAAACTTTGAACTTACCGTCAATGAATTTGACGAGGCGATCACGCACGAGATCGGACATTTTTCAGGACTCGGCCATTCGCAAATCAATGTAGATCTATTGAGCAACCCTACGTTTCCTTGCGACGTGGATAAACTCGCGGGGCTACCGTTGATGTTTCCCGAAGAGTTGTGTCAAGCCCGCAAGGATGCTGGTTTGCCCATCCTGTCGCCGGACGATGTGTCTATGATTTCCAGTCTGTATCCAAATCCCGCTACCTACGCGGGCAATTATGGGACGATCAGCGGCACAGTCTTGTTCAGCGACGGAGTCTCACAGGTTCAGGGCGTAAATGTGATCGCGAGGCTCGTGGATGATCAGGGGACTTCTCAGGACGAATCGCGGAGAGTGGCTGTGTCATCCATTTCGGGATATCTCTTCACCGGTAATCCCGGGCAGAGCATAACCGCCAATATGCCTGATCCCAACGAGCCGAACACCGGTGGGGACAGAGACGGCACCCGCAACCCTCAACGGATTGGGTATTACCAGATTGCAGTCCCGCCAGGAACGTATACGATCGAAGTGGAAGCCATCTTTCCATCCTTCGTTTCCGATTCGGGAATCGGTCCGCTGTCGCCGCCGGTAGCCTTGCCGGGTAGCACGCCTAAATTCTGGAACAAGAACAGTTCGGCATTTGATTTTCCTTTGCAGCGCGACACGATCACCGTCAGTCCCGGAGATAACATCCAGGGAATCGACATTATTCTTAACAGCACTCCACCGCGATTCGATCAATTTGAAGATTCCGGCGCTTTGTTCGATCCGCCACTATCTCTTCTTCTGACAGGAGCACACGAGGTGTGGGGATGAGAACTCGACTGCTGAGCATCGTCTGCCTGTCGTTTGCCACCTTCAGCATCGCCTGCGGCGGTGGGGGCTCAAATAGTGGTGGTGGAGGAACGCCGCCTGTTCCGCCTCCGACACCGCTCGCAATTAGCACCGCCTCAATTTTGCCCCCAACCCTTCAGGGGCACGCATATTCGACTACGCTTGCAGCTGTTAACGGCCAAGGCGCACTGCATTGGACCATTGCCCCGGTTTCCTCAACCGCTTTGTTCGTGAACGGACTCACGATCGATGCTGGCACGGGAGTGCTCTCGGGAACCGCGAATTTCACAGGAACCGGAGGTTTCATCGCAACGGTCAGCGACTCTGCCTCGCCTGCCCGTACAGCCACTCGGAGTTTCACTGTGACTGCTTATCAGCCGCTCACTTCCGCGCAGAGTCAAACCGCAACTGTGGGCGAATTCCAGAACTCTCTAAATGTTCGCACGGGTATACAGGGCGGAGTTCCTCCCGTTAGCTACAGCGTAAGTTCCGGAGGCATGCCTCCGGGCTTGAAGTTTGACAGCACCGGACAGTTGGTGGGCGGAGCTTACCAGACCGGAACGTTTCAATTCATGCTGACGGCGCAGGATTCGTTCTCGCCTCCGGAAACTGCTTCTCAGCCCTTCACAATTACCGTTCAGCCAGCGCAACTTTCGGTTGCAAACTCTTTGCCTTCGCACCTTCCTGTCAATGAAGCATTCACCGGAAGGATCGTCGCAATCGGAGGAGTTCCTCCGTATTCTTTCGTCCTGGCGAACAGCTCGACGCTGCCGGCGGGCCTCGCTCTAGATCAGAGTACGGGCAAGGTAAGCGGCACTCCAACTGCCTCAAACAATTACTCGTTTAGCGTGACTGCCACGGATTCGAACTCGCAGAATGCAACGCAATTCTTCAATCTCACAGTAGGAGCCGCGATTGGACGAAACGACAGTCCCACCACCGCTACTACGATCGACAATGGCAGTTTCCAGGCTTCCATCAGTCCGTACATCGATCCACCGAACGGCGTTCCGAGTGTCGGAGACAATGATTACTACAAGCTGACTTCCCTGACCGGAGCTACGGTGCATGTGGCGACCAATGCTAAGGGTCAAAACATCAACAATCCCCTGGATACCGTTATTGAAATCGTGGACGCAAACGGAGCGCGGCTGAATACGTGTCGTCAGCCTGGGGATACGTCTACTGCGTTTACCGGAAATTGCATTAATGACGACATCAGCGCCAGTCCACACCTTCAGGATTCGGCAATCGATTTCCAGGTGGGCAACGTCACTACCTTCTATGTCCACGTCTTTGATTGGCGCGGTGACGCACGGCCTGATATGACCTATACACTTCAGGTCTCGGGAATCGCTCATTGAATCCCGCCTCCTCGAGCGACCTGCCGGGACCGCATCCAGATCAGTGGTTGGACTGCATTACTCTGCCGAACTAACTAATTACGCAAGACCTCTGCCTTCCCTGTCCGTGGCAATCCGTGCCCGAGGTCGCCTGTGATTCGCGTCGAATTTTGAAGTTCTCCATCCACATTGAAACAATACGTTTTAGCGGAGGAACGATGAGCGAAGCAAAGCGAATGGCCGCGCTGTACCGCAGCGTTTACGACGGTGACGACAAAGGCGAAGCATGGCATGGGCCTGCCTTGAAGCCTCTGCTAAAGGACGTTACTGCGGAGCAGGCCTCTCGCTCTCCCAAAAGGGGAGGGCATTCAATTCTTCAGCTGGTCTTACACTTGGCCTACTGGGAGGAGATTATCCTGCGGCGATTTGAGGGAGAGATCGTCGATGCGCCGTTAAATTCTCCCGACGACTGGCCCTCAAATCGCAAGCTCACCGATTCCGACTGGAAGGCAGCCCTCTCTCGCATCGAGAAATCGCACACCGCTTTGCACAGATCCATCGAGAATTGCTCGGATGAGAAGCTCAGGCGGACTGTCCCAGATCGGGACTACGACAATTACATGCTTCTGCACGGAATCATCCATCACTGCGTCTATCACAGTGCACAGATTGCGCTGACCAAGAAAAGTCTCTCCTAGCTTTTTTATCGGGACCGCCGCTCTTCACAAGAAAGCGCCCCGGATAATCGAGGCGCTTGGGGGAGGGCAACACCAGTCGTTCTAGAAGAGATTCCATAGGTACTGGTTATATACGTCGTGGTGATACTGCACCTCTGGCGTCTTTACGAAGGTGCCGAGCAGGCGCGGGCAGCGGTCGGCCGAAGCCTTCTTCAGCTCGGCATACCGGCCCTTAACGTCGGCGCCAAGTAGCTGCGTTGTCCATTCCGATGCTAGGAAGTTCTCGAGCGCGGTGTAGATATTGTCTGGCAGATAGCGCTCGGCCTGGCGCAGGTTTTTGATCTTCGAGATCTCGCCCTGCAGTCCTGTGCGGAAGACTGAATACATCACCAAGTATGGATTCGCATCAGGGCTCACCGAACGCACTTCCACGCGCGAAGTTTTTTCGTTGCCGATGGGAATGCGGATCATCGAGCCGCGGTCCACCGGAGACGCCTTGATCTGATTCGGCGCCTCAAAATGCGGATCGAGTCGACGGTAGGCGTTCACACTGGCGTTCAGCAGCAGGCAAATATCGTTGCCGTGAGTAAGAATGCGATCGACGAATGACCATGCGGTTTTGTCGAGCTTTTCTTCTCCCTTGGCATCCCAAAAAATATTCTTGCCGCCTTTACTTACCGAAACGTTGGTATGCATGCCACTGCCATTCACTCCAACTACGGGCTTAGGAAGGAAGGACGCCGTGTATCCCATCTTGGTCGCAACCTGGCGGCAGATCAGCTTGTAGAGCTGAATCTGATCGGCTGCGGCTACCGCTTCACCGTAGCTGTAGTTGATTTCAAATTGGGAAGGCGCAACTTCGGGATGGTCTTTCTCATTTTGGAATCCCATCGCGCGCTGGACTTCGGCGGTGGTGTCGATAAATGTGCGCAGCGGATCTCCCGGCAACGAATGATAATAGCCACCGGTATTCACATAATTGAACTTGCCGGTTTCGTTGTAGCGACGTTCTGCGTCCGGGCCTTCAAAAAGGAAGCCTTCGATTTCATTGGCTGCATTCAGCGTGAAGCCTTCAGTTTTAAAAAGGTTATCGGCCCATTGTTTAAACATGCCACGAATGTCGGCAGTGTAGGTGGATCCGCCCTTGTCAATCACATCGCCGAACACCAGCACCTTGCCGGCGCCGAAGATGTCCGCCGGAGCCCAATAGAAAGCGCTCCAATCGATTCCAAGACGAAGATCGCTTTCTCGTTGTGCTGTGAATCCGCGGATCGACGATCCATCGAACGTAAGGTTGTCGTAGCTGCGTAGGAGGAACTTCTTATCGTAGTCGAGCATGTGCAGCCGGCCTTCGAGATCGCTGAACAAAACGGTCACGGCCTTGATGCGTTTCTCGTCTGTGAGATAACGCAGCCGCTCTTCCTGGATCTGGTCGAAGGGCGCACGGTTCTTGCGCTTATCTTTCGCTTCCAGATTCAGTTCTTCCAATTCGTCGTAGGGGATGGCCAGAAAATTACGGAGTTCGTTCGACATGCATCTCCTCAGGATGGATTCAGCGCTCGCCAGCAGCGTAGAGGGAATAAGACTATCGTGGGCGTGAGCGACACCAAAATAAATTTAATTGATAGAGGATATAGGAACAAGCTTAGCGTCGGATGCTCGCTTTGCATGTCCTTCCGCTAAAATAGATAGTCGATGAGCGTACTGCTTCAGTTTCTAGCCAAGATGTTTGTCGTGGTTTTCCTCGCCGGAGTCATTGGCTCGATGGTGGTGGTACTCATCAGCTTCGTCGAAGATTTGGAGTTGCTCGTCGAAAGCAATGACGAAGCCGTTGTTGACCGTGCTGTACCCAGAGCGTACAGTTAGGGCGCAACCCTCCTGAGCGCCCGGTAGTTTCTCTCGCTTGCAGCGGGATGAGTCCGGCAGCAGGTTCTGCCACGAATGCCTTCTGGTTCCCAGCTCTTACCGTCTTCCAACCGCGTCCGAATCGTAGTCGCCTCCTCGGTGGCGCTGACCTTCATTTCCTATTGGCGGGCGGCGGCGATTGTCCTCAATGATCTCGGATCTTCCGCATACTACGTCGGCGGCATCGCAGAAGATGCATTTGGACGTTCCGCTCCGTGGTTCATCCTCGGGGTAATGCTGTTTTCCTTTGCGGTACGTGCGGTGTACGTCGAGAGCTGTTCGATGTTCGTGCGTGGCGGCGTCTATCGCGTGGTGAAGGAAGCGTTGGGTGGAACACTCGCAAAACTGAGCGTCTCCGCATTGATGTTCGATTACATCCTCACCGGGCCGATCTCCGGCGTTGCCGCTGGACAGTACATCGCGAGCCTTGTGAACGAACTCATCAGCAAGGCTGATGCGCATGGCTGGGTGCCTCCCGGCATGCGCATCATGTTTCATGGAACGCCGCACCTCAATGTGAATACCGCGGCGGTGGTGATCTGTCTTGCCGTCACCCTGTATTACTGGTGGGAGAACATCAAGGGCATCGAGGAATCGAGCGACAAAGCTCTGCGCGTGATGCAGATCACGACTGTGATGGTGGTGCTACTGCTCGGGTGGGCAGTGCTAACGATTGCCAAAGTTGGCGCCTCGCTGCCTCCATGGCCTACGCCGTCTAATTTGCATTTTAGCGACACCTCGCTTGGATTCCTTCAGCACACGAGTCTGGCCAGAACATTCGGATTGTTCGGCATCCTCATGGCGTTCGGGCACTCAGTGCTGGCCATGAGCGGTGAAGAGACGCTGGCGCAGGTGAACCGCGAACTCGCGCATCCCAAACTGAAAAACCTGAAGCGGGCTGCAATCATCGTTGCCATCTACAGCTTCCTGTTCACCGGAGTTGGCACGTTGCTGGCAGTGATGATCATCCCGCAGCATGTCCCCATTGCCACTTACGAAAACAACTTGCTCGCCGAACTGGTGATGTGGTTTAGCGGGCCGCTGCTAGTGCGCCTGTTGTTTCGCACGTTTGTAGTCGTAGTCGGATTTCTGATCCTTTCTGGCGCCATTAATACCTCGATCATCGGCTCAAACGGAGTCCTCAATCGAGTATCGGAAGACGGCGTGCTCACTGACTGGTTCCGCAAGCCTCAGAAGAAATACGGGACCAGCTATCGCATCGTCAATCTGATCGTCGGGTTGCAGATCATCACCATTCTGCTCAGCCGCGGCGACGTGAATGTCTTGGGCGAAGCCTATGCCTTTGGGGTGATCTGGAGCTTCACCTTCAACAGCGTGGCGATGCTTGTGTTGCGCTTCAAGTACAAGGGCGAGCGCGGCTGGAAGGTGCCGCCGAACCTCAAGCTCTTCGGCAAAGAAATCCCGCTTGGCTTGCTGTCAGTGTTCATGGTCCTGCTCACCACCGCCTTAGTCAACCTTGCTACTAAGAAAATAGCCACCATCAGCGGAGTAATGTTTGCCGCGGCGTTTTTCTTGATATTCACCGTCTCCGAGCGCATCAACACTAAGAAATTCAAGCATGCCGAAAAAGAGATGAAGGAGCATTTCCAACTGCTCCATGAAGAGCGCATCGAACGCGAAACTGTGGGCGTCCGTCCGGACAGCACCATAGTCACAGTTCGTGACTACAACACGTTGCTGCAATTGCGGTGGGTGCTGCAAAACACCGACACTGTGGAACACGATGTGGTAGTTCTGGCTGCGCGGCTGACTGGGCCTGGCAGTGGAGAAGTTGATCTTTCAAGTGAGCAGATCTTCAGCGATCACGAGCAAACTCTCTTCACGAAGTGCGTCAGCATCGCCGAAAGCTACGGCAAACACATCGCTTTGATGGTAGTGCCGGCGCGCGATGTTTTTTCTGCGATCGTGCAAACGGCAAACTCGCTGGGTGCGGCGAGGGTAGTAGCGGGGCTGTCCACAAAAATGGCCTCGGAAGAGCAGGCGTTCCGTATGGGCCAAGCTTGGGAAGCAGCTCCTCCGCCCAAACATCAATTCGTTTTCCAAGTGGTTATGCCCGGCCCCGAAGTACAGAGCTACCGCATTGGTCCACATAATCCCGATCTCAAAACCGAAGACGTGATGCTGGTACATCGCCTTTGGCTTGATGCGCGCCGCCAAGCAGGCATGGAAGAGCTGCATCACCACGACGTCGTGACTTTGGCGCTCACACGTCTCGCAGCCGATTATTCGCGCGATCGTCAATCCATTCTCAAGGAGCTGCGTGCACATCCGGATGGACTCGTGGGCAAGACTCCACCTCGCGTTGGGCCGACCGGAAAGCCCCTACCAACCGGAACTACTGCACCTCCGCCCACGAATCCGAGACGCCAATAGAAGCTTCTATCATCCGATTAGCTTCTTCATTTCGTCGGCATTGCCGACGGGCAGATGTTGAAGGGCAATGCGACTGAGAGCGCGATACAGCTCGCGCAGGTTGGGTTGCTGTTTGAGCGCCTCGAGGTGCTTGCGGACGGTCGCCAGATCTCCACGTCGGAGCGGACCGCTGAACGCTTCTTGAGGAGTGCTGCGGAAGCAGTTGTCGATTGTTTGACGAACGATCGGCTCCATCAGGTCGCGCGCCTGGCGCTCACTTAATCCCGCCATCTTGCCAACCTGCTGGGCTGCCGCGATCAGCGCTACCAAAGCCGGCGAAGAGAAGAAGCCAAAAGCGTGATACGCAGGTTTGAACTCTGCAGCAATGCGGAAAGGCTTGCCGCCCAATCGGCCCACCACAGCGCCGATCACTGCCAGTGCCTTGGGATTGCCTTCCAGGGCAAATGGTACCCCCTTTAAGTCGATTGATGACTGGCTAACAAAGGTCATGAGCGGATGCGCCGAAGCAGTCTCGGCTCCCGCCTCTTTCGCCGCCGCGAGTGCATCGGCGTCTAAAGCACCACTAGAATGCAAAACAATCTTCCTCCGCCAATCACGTTGTTTCGCAATGCCCTTGGCGACTTCTGAGATCGAGTCGTCGGGCACGCAGATCCAAGTGATTCTCGCCCTTAGTTGAGCTTTGCTCAGTGTTGTCGCGGAGGCGTGAACACGGTTTGCAAACGCGCGGGCACGCCGAAGTGATTGAGGCTGATCGCGAGTCACGATTTCCGAAACGCGATAGCCGCTCTGATGCAAGGCATAAGCCAATGCCGTTCCGAGTGTTCCTGCTCCGACGATTGCTATGTCTAATTCTTTGCTTGTTGAAACGGGCATCATTCTGGCGCTTCTCATTTGAGAACGCGACGGAATGTTAACCTATCGCTTCATGGCCGAGCGTCCCACTGCCAAGAAGAAACGTTCGACTTTCCCAAAGCCGAAGCACGCCAAACTTGTCTCCCGCAAGATCGGGTATCGCGGTAAGGTTTATACAGTCGTCGCCGACAGGGTCCGCGAACCAAAAGGCGTTGTGGCTTTGCGAGAGATCATCCGCCATCACGGCTCAGTGGTTGTTCTCGCCGTGGACGATTCCAAGTCTCCCCCGCGCGTGCTTCTCGAGCGCCAATACCGCTACGCCGCCGACGAATATCTGTGGGAACTGCCGGCAGGACACATCGATCCGGGCGAAGAGCCAGCGCAGGCCGCCAAACGCGAATTGCTGGAAGAAACGGGACTCACCGCGAAGCGATGGAAGCGGGCTCTGAAGTTTTACGTCAGTCCCGGCATTCTGGACGAAACCATGGAAGTGTACGTCGCTACTGGTCTTACCGTCGGCAAAGCCCAACCAGAAGAGGATGAGCGCATTCAAACCCGCTTCTTTCCACTGCCAGCCGCTCTCAAAATGGCGCAGAACGGAAGCATTCGGGACGCCAAGACTCTCGCTTCACTATTCTGGTTAGATTCAGCAGTTTAGGACGTTTATTCGCGGCCCAAATCGAAGCCAAATCCAGCATGTACTCCTTTGACAACTCCTATTAACTTGAAAGATAATCGTAACTAACCAGTAACCTCACTAGGACCTCAAAGAATTCCTCGGCTCGCCGTTCCCCTCTCACCTTCAAGCGCGTCAAGGAAGCTCTCCTTGCGCAGTCCCCAAGGGAAGTTCTGGAAGCTCGGGTCCGTCTCTCAGTGTCGGTCCCAAAAGGAAGCAATCGATAGCATGGAAGCGACTCGCATTAAAGGCACAGTCAAGTGGTTTAACAACGCCAAAGGTTTCGGATTCATCGGCCAGGATAACGGCCCTGATGTTTTCGTTCACTACAGCGCCGTAAAGTCTGAAGGTTACAAGAGCCTTCAGGAAGGCGATCAGGTTGAGTTTGAAGTCGTACAGGGTCAGAAAGGCCCGCAGGCCGATAGCGTAACCAAGTTATCCTAGTGAGCTAAGTCTCTCAGGAGCCCAGCCGCTAGGCTGGGCTTTTTGTTTGGATAAAACCGCCACGGATCGCACCGATACTACGGATAGCTCGGAGCCAGGGAGGGATGGGTTCGGCATCTCGTTCCCTCAGGTCCTCGTGCTCAAAAAGAAATCCGTGTAATCCGTAGCATCCGTGCTATCCGTGGTGGTTTTACAATGCCGTCACATGGAAAACCGCAACATTGCCGCGATCTTCTACGAAACCGCCGACCTGATGGAGATTCGCGGAGACGACCCTTTTCGCATCCGCTCCTACCGGCGCGCGGCGGAAGCGGTGGAAGGGCTTCCCCATCGTGTCGCCGACATTGCCGCTGAGACCAAAAAGCTGCTTGAAATTCCAGGGATCGGTAAGGGGATGGCAGCGAGCATTCAGCAGCTAGTGAAAGACGGCAATTTCAGCCTGCATGCTGAGCTGTTGCAGAAGTATCGTCCTTCGATGCTTGAGCTCCTGAAAATCCAAGGGCTCGGGCCCAAAACGATCGCCCTCATCTGGGATGCCTTTCAGATTTGCGATATCGAGGGAGTGGAAAAATTAGCGCGCGAGGGAAAGATCCGCGAACTTCCCCGCATGGGCGAGAAGCACGAGCAGAAGATCCTGAGAGGGATCGAAGAGTACCGCCGCATTTCCGGAAGATACCTGCTGGATGTGGCCGAACGCACTGCCACGAAAATTAAAGAATTCTTGGCCGAGATGCCGGGTGTCGAGAAGATCACTGCTGCCGGCTCATTACGGCGAGGCCGAGACACAGTTGGCGATCTCGACATCCTGATCACTGGCCCCTGCTGTGCTGATGAACGCATTGAGCCCTTGCTCGATCGGATTGTCACCTTCCCTGGGATCACCGAAGTGCTTGCCAAAGGCGGAAACAAAGTCAGCTTCAAACTACGCGGCGGGATGCAGGTAGACGTCCGTACTTTGAAACCGGAATCTTTCGGCGCCGCCTTGCAATACTTCACCGGATCGAAGACGCACAACGTATGCATTCGCCAACGGGCACTAAGGATGGGCTACACCCTGAGCGAGTACGCGCTAACCCGTATTTCGGACGGAAGCCATGTTGCGAGCGCAACCGAGAACGATGTATATGAGGCGCTGAAACTCGATTACATCGCTCCCGAACTGCGCGAGAACCAAGGCGAGATCGAAGCCGCGGACAAACACAGGCTGCCAAAGCTGATTGAACTCAGTGACATTCGCGGTGACGTTCATATGCATACCGTGGAAACTGATGGCCGCTGCACCATCGAGGAGATGATCGGCGCTGCGCGAGAACGCGGCTACGAATACATGGCCATAACCGATCATTCAAAAAACCTGGCGTTCGCGAATGGCCTCGATGATCAACGCGCTGCGCAGCACGTTGCCAAGATTCGCAAAGCCGACCAGCAGGCGGATGGAATCAAGGTGCTGGCGGGAATCGAGGTTGATATTCTCGCGGATGGCGAGCTGGACCTGTCTGCATCAGTGCTGGACGAAATGGACCTGGTAATCGCAAGCGTTCACTCGCACTTCCAACAGGATCCAAAGGAAATGACAGACCGCCTGCTGCGTGCGATCAGCAGCGGCCACATTTCCATTCTGGGACACCCGACCGGGCGTATTCTATTGCGGCGCGAAGGATACGATTTTGATCTGGAAGCAATCTTGAGCGCGGCAGCCAAGCACCATGTCGCCATGGAACTGAACGCCTATCCCGATCGTCTGGATCTTTGTGATCGTCATCTGAAAATAGCGAGAGACCGAGGAGTGAAGATCGTCATCAACACCGATTCTCACCATACTTCGCATTTGGAGAAGATGCGCTTTGGCGTAGTGCAGGCCAGGCGAGCTTGGCTTACGGCACAGGACGTTCTGAATACCATGCCGGCGACTCAGTTCGAGGATGTAATGAGGCGGCATCTACAAAGCTCAGTGACGTGACGCATCGAGTCAGCATCTTAATTGAGAGTACCTGAAGGAGGAGTTATGTCGAGCCCATCTGGTCCAGTGGTAAAGAAAGCCGAACAGCCTCGTCCTGATGCCGGCCACATGCCCATGAGTGAAGAGCTCGACAGCGCGCGTTGGAGCTTGCCACCCTTGGTTCCTGTGCTGATCGCGGCCGCGGTTCTCGCATTGTTGCTTGGCACATATCTTGTGTCATCGAAAAAACCGCCGACTTCATCCGGATCTGCCATCCGCGTGGTCGCACTTCCGCTTCACATCGAATCAAAGGCCTCTATTGCTCCTGGCGCAAATGGCACGCTTGATCAAAACGTAGAAAAGAGCGACTCATTGCTCGTCAACATGTCTCTGGACGTGAAGAATGCTATTGGAAAGCCGATGTACATCAAAGGTATTCAAGCCAAGCTTGTGACTGACAACGGCGAGTTCAACGACGATGCCGCTCCGGCTTCGGATTACGAGCGCATCTTGCAGGCATATCCGCAACTGGCTATTCCCGATAGCAAACCTTTTCAGGCGGAATCAAGCATCGCAGCCAATGTCGACCAGCGCGGGCTGGCAATCTTCAGTTTTCCGGTCTCGCGGGACGACTGGGACAAGAGAAAGTCACTTCGCGCGAGCATCAACTTTTACGACCATGCTCCGTTGCTGATCGACGCAACGCAAGCAGCGTCCGCACCCGACGCGACACTTCCTGCAAAAGTCACGAAATAACGCCGGCACCATTCCCGCGAGAACGATCCTGACACGCGTGCCGTCTAGGTCGTGAGCCGATACAGAGAGCTGGATTAGGTTCGGCCCAAACTCGTTATGTCCTACTCTGGTCAGGAACTTGGGCTACGGAATTGCATACTGAATGAGCGGATGACATTGCACGAGCGGCTCAGCAGCAGGAGTATTTAGAAGTGTAAATTCCTCATTCTGAGCGGTTTACGGTACTCGGGTGAGGTGTTCCGGATCGAGTTCGGCTGAGGAATTCAGAAGCTCAGAGATGGAATCTAAGTTCTTATAAATAGTAACTAAGTAATAACGTCACACGGGCCATGAAAAACTTTCGCATCTTCGTATTCATACTTCTTGTCGCAATTGCCGCTCCTTTTGCAGTGCATTATCGGGCTTGGGCTTTGGTGTCGTCCCAATCCGGACAAGGAGCGGCTGCGCAATCGGCCCAGCCTTCATCCTTGCGAATCGTCTCTCCGAAGCCCAACGAAAAACTCGCGCAGACATTTGTCGCTGTGCAATTCCAGCAGATTTCTCCGGCTTCACCTGCAGGCACTCCGACTTACGAGCTTCGTTTGGACGGACGTGACCCAGTCCAGACGACTGATACAACTTACACGTTCAATGGTCTTACTCCTGGATCGCATGACCTAGTCATCCAAATCGTCGATGCAAACGGCACTCCGGTCTCGGGAACTCGTTCTGAAGTGAAGTTTGTGATCGTTAATCCCGTAGCTACTGCCGGGACGACGGGCCAAGCTCTCAACTGGCCCGTGCTACCACAAACTCCTCTAACCGATCTGCCAAACGGGAACAGCTCACTACCGCTGCTCTCAATCATCGGCTTTGGCATTCTCGTTGGTGGAGTCATCTCTGCCCTGCGTACCCGGCCAGCTCACAAGTAAAGCTGCTCCACACGCGGTACTCAGGAATCCAGCATCCAACATCGTGGTGGGAGCGTGCTTGTCTCAGTGATCGTCTTCCGCTATTGAGAGACAAAGAACTCCTTCGGCATGAAAAGAATCGACACCGATAGATTGAAGAGCGTCGCCCGCGAAATCCAAAATCACGAGCAATGGCAGAAGCTCCGCTTGCTCGTCGTAAGGCAGAAGCTCTCGGCGATTCTGATGCTTGCAGGTGTAATTCTGCTCGGTTTCGTCGGTTCCGAGTATTGGGCAATGTATCGAGAACAGCGAGCGCTTCATCGCGAGTGGGAAGCACAGCAGAAGATCCCCGCCGCAACGGAATCCGCGTCAGCCGAAGTGAAGGATGATGGCCTTACGCGAGTGTCTATTCCCAAAATTAACCTGGACGTGATCGTAGTAGAAGGAACAAACCATAAGGCCCTGCGCGTGGGACCGGGACACCTCAAGCAAACACCGGCCCCCGGTGATCTTGGTAACTCCGTAATTTCGGCGCACCGCGATACCTTCTTTCGGCACATATACGAGCTGGCCAAAGGGGACGAAATCCAAGTCCGTCGTAATGGCCGAACATACACGTTTCAGGTCACGGGCAAGAAGATCGTCCAGCCTGACGATGTATCGATTCTGAACAACACTCCTGATACCCGGCTGACATTAATCACGTGTTATCCGACGTACTACATCGGCCCGGCTCCTCAGCGTCTGATCGTATTTTCGAAGCTCGTCGGCGACACTCATAAGGATCCGCAGCAAGCGCAAACTCCCTCAGTTACCGATGCGCGCCAAGGCTCGTGATCCTCGATCGCTCCTTACAAAGCTAGAATCATCTGGTGCATAACTCCGATGTGGTTATCGCCGGAGCCGGAATTATTGGCCTTTCGCTTGCGATTGAGCTGCGTCGGGCAGGCGCCACTGTGGCGGTTCTCGATCGCGGCGAGCCCGGCAACGAATCCTCCAGCGCAGCCGCGGGAATGCTGGTTACCGCCGATCCAGACACCAATCCAGTTTCAAAGCCGTTAGCTAATGCCAGCGCAGCCCTCTATCCCGCCTTCGTAGACGAACTCGAGCTTCGTTCCGGAGTAAGCATCAGCTTTGAGAGCCGCGGCGCGCTATACGTGGCCACTGGGCAAGAGCAATTCCCTTTTCCTGAGCTATCTCCCGCTCAGGTGCGAGAGGTGGAACCAACTCTCGCCGAATATCCGGGCGTTTGGTTCCTGGAGGAGCAGAGCGTCGATCCGCGACTGCTTGTCAGAGCAGCCTTGTTAACGGCAAAGCACCTGGGCATCACCGTGCATCATGAAGCGCAAGTCTTAAGCGTGACTCTAACGGAAGAGCATCGAGTTGATGTCCAGACGGCCCGCGGATCCCATGTGACTGCGATTTTTGTGAACTGCGCGGGTGCGTGGGCGGCAGAAATCTCTGGAGTTGCCATTCCGACGCGACCAGTCAAAGGGCAAATGCTGGCCGTGATTCCTCAAAAACGTGGATTGCGCCACGTCATCCGTTCACCTCACGTGTATCTAGTGCCGAGGAAAGGTGGGCGCGTGGTAATCGGGTCAACCGTAGAGGAAGCGGGCTTCGATAAGACGGTCGATCCCCCGACGATCCAGAGGCTGCATCAGGCGGCGGCAAACCTGGTTCCTGCCATCGGTGAAGCCAAGATCGTCGAGGCTTGGGCGGGATTGCGCCCGGGATCACCTGATGACCTTCCGATACTTGGCCCAGGTTCACTGCCGGGAACCTATGTAGCTACAGGACACTTTCGCAACGGCATCCTGCTCGCTCCGATCACAGCAATTGCGATGGCCGAGCTGATTCAGGGCAAGCAACCGCGCGTCGATTTGCGTCCATTCGCTCCCTCACGGTTTCGCACTAGAGAAGTGCTGGCAGGATAGCTTTCGGTGCTGGATCTCGCGGTGCAAGAGCTACGCGGCATGCTCGACGCCGTATGTTTCGGGGAAGGCCGCCCGCAATTCTCCCGGCGTGGCTTTCACCTCAAAGAGGTCTTGCACACTCTGAGCGATTCGCATTTTGTATCCCTGCTCGCCTGTCATCAAATCGAAGCTTAGGCCCTCCTGCAGCGAACGCCGCGAAATCTCAAACAGCAGAGTCACGCCCGGAGAGTAACGGGCCCAGGCACGGTCGTAATAGGTGGTGTAGAAGCGACGGAAGTCCCGATCGCGAAAGGTGACGAGGGCCGCAGCGAGCGTGCCCCCATGCTCCAGGGTAAAGACCTCGCAATTTGATGCTTCCTCGCGACAGACCGCAACCATGAAGGCGACTCGAAGTGAATCGCGGAAAAGCTCGTCGCCACCCATTTGCCGGGCACGACGCTGGTAGATCTCACGCACAATCGGAGCTTCGCCCGAGTACTGCTTTATTTCCAGCCCGAGTCGCTCCAGCTTTCGCAGTCGGCTAAAGGCTCGGGAGTGCTTTTCGAAGAATCGTTCAGGAGAAATTTCCTGCGGAGTTAATTTGGGAGCACGGCTGAAGAATTTCTTGGGCAACCGCTTCCACATCGCGGATTCTGGACGGCAGATCGCGGTGATCGAGAGCGGCAAACCCAGAGAAGCCAGATGCTGCCCTGCCCGATCGAGCGGCTGGCCACCGCCTGTTGCTAAACAATCTCGGTAGTCGAAGAGGAGCTCGCCCGCAATTCCAACCTCTCCCGATTTGGCATTGATGACGGCCGGGAGAATGGCCGCGCCATTATCGTCCTCGGCGAAAATGAAGTACGGGGCTTCGCTAGCGGCAAAGTGCTCGGCGGCCAGACGGTTCCAGCGAAAGCTCTGGAACAAAGTCTGACCCGGAGCAAGCATGGAATCCCACGCAGAGCGCCACACATCGATTTCCGCAGCGCTGCGCGCCACTTTGAGGCGGAACAAGAGACTCCCCCGGTTCGTCCAGGATCTACGACGCGCAGCCACTTACCATGGAAGCGAATTCTGTTGCGCGGACTTCTGTTAGACGCGACTTGTCACTGCTGAGGATGCAACCAGAGTAGCTGAAACATTTGCCACCATACGACTATCATCTGCCTGCGCCCAAGCGGCAGCTAGCTTGCCGCGTTTGATTGTGCGCCGATGCTCTTAAAGGGCCATAGTCGCGGTGAATTGCAGCGAGAGGATCGTGCCAGCCAGTTGGCAACTGGTAGCTGAAAACGCGCAGCTGCTACAATACTAATTGAAATTGAAATTCATTTTCAATATCAGCCCCAATGCTGCAAGCTCTCATCATTACGCTGCGCGAAGGAGTGGAAGCCGCCCTCATCGTAGGTATCACGCTGGCGTATCTCTCTAAGATCAAGCGCCCGGACCTGCGCCGAGTTGTCTATGCCGCTTTGGCAGCTGCTTTTGTATGTAGCATAGCCGTCGCAATCGTACTTGCTCGCACCGAGTTCAACCAGGACATCTTCGAAGGCGTCGTCATGCTGGTTGCTGCCTTCTTTGTTGTGACCATGATCTGGTTCATGGGACGTGCAGCCAAGAAGCTCAAGGGACAAATTGAAGGGAAAGTGGGCAGTCTAGCCACCACCGGCAGGAGCCTGGGGCTCTTCATCTTCGTTTTCCTGATGGTGCTGCGCGAAGGCGTCGAGACTGTGCTGATCCTCGCGGCAGTTCAATTCAACTCCACCGAACTGCTTAGCTTCATCGGCACGCTGATCGGAGTGCTTCTGGCAGTCATCTTCGGCGTGATGTTCGTAAAAGGCAGCGTTCGCATCAATCTGCAGCGATTCTTCCGGATCACGACAGTCATCCTGGTGTTTGTCGCGGCTCAGCTTGTCGTTTCTGGATTGCATGAGCTCTCCGAAAACGGCGTGCTTCCGTCCAGCCGCCAGGAAATGGCAATCATTGGGCCCATTGTTCGCAACGACCTGTTTTTCTTCGTGACCATTCTGGCACTCGCCGCGCTGATGATTCTGTTTGATCAGCGCCGGCGTCAGGGGCCTTACGGGCCGCCCAGCTCCGGTGGAGGAGCGCCGTCCGGAATTGCGGTGGAGTCACGAGCCGTACAGCGCAAAGCGCAATGGTCAGCTCGCAAGGAGCGGCTGTGGTCCACGGCTGTTTACGTTTCTTCCTTCATTTTCATTGTGCTGGTGACCGCGCAGTTCATCTATGCCAAGGGCACTGCATCGCTTTCGCCGGCGCACATGCTTGCGTTCACAAATGGCCAAGTTTCCGTTCCTGTTGCCGACATTTCCGACGGTGAGCTGCATCGCTATTCCGTGATATTGGATGACAAGGAAATTCGCTTCCTCTTGTTCAAAAAGCCCGACGGCAAAATCGTTAGCGTGCTGGACGCCTGCCAAATCTGCGGTCCGGTTGGTTTTTACAAGAGCGGCAGTCAGATCATCTGCAAGAATTGTTCGTCGCCCATTAACCCTCAATCAGTGGGCCAATCCGGAGGATGCAATCCCATCCCGCTAAAGTCTTCCAGCCATGGCGGTGAAATCGTAATTAGCCAGGCGGATATTTCCGCCGGCACAGCGAAATTCGGGAAGTAAGCATCGTGTTCCTGCGTCTTCTCTATCAATCTTTTCGGCGACAGCAGAGGCGAAAGCTCCTGGCGGGAATCGCAGTGACGCTTGGCGTTGCAGTCGCTACCGCAATGATCGCCATCGCCGTGGACGTAGGTGACAAGATCAATCGCGAGTTGCGCAGCTACGGGGCCAACATCGTCGTATATC
Organism: Terriglobales bacterium; assembly: GCA_045808065.1. Taxonomy (GTDB): domain Bacteria; phylum Acidobacteriota; class Terriglobia; order Terriglobales; family Acidobacteriaceae; genus Gp1-AA112. The sequence goes on from JBJMGD010000017.1 coordinate 93,336, forward strand.
CGGCAGACGCGGCTCTGGACGTCCGCATTGGCGACCAAGAGCTGAAGCCCGCATCCACAGGCACTTATTTGGATGAGTCTAAGCTGCCCAACATCAAGGGTATGTTCTGGGGACACAATGTTCTCGCCCTTGCACCCTTTCTCCACATAGAGGCTATAGCTGAGTCTCAGCACGTACGCGTCATCGGCACTTACTTTGACAAGAAGCTCCATTTTGGAACTGAGGATTTCAACGCCGGGGTGGAGAAGCTATATCCCTGGTGGAAAGTAGATGGGACGTGGCCCAGAGACGACGGAACCTCAGTTTTGATCGGCGCGCGTTTGGCGCAGCAACTTCATCGCAATGCTGATGATCAGGGGCAACTGCTTGCTCTCTCTGGAATCGGCGTGCGAGTGAGCGGCATCCTGACAACCGGCGGCCCTGAGGATACGGCCATCGTCGCGCCGCTCTCGCTTGCGCAGAAGCTCGCGCACGCGCCAGATGCCATAGACAAAATCTACGTCAGCGCGCTTACCAAGCCGGAAGATGCGTTCGCCCGTCGCGATCCCGATCGCATGACCCCTGCGGACCGCGATCGTTGGTACTGCTCGCCGTATGCCAATTCCATTGCGTATCAACTGCAGGAGGTCTTCCCCGCAGCACGCGCCGAACAGATTCGCCAGGCCGCGCAGAACGACGGGACGGTGCTCTCACACATTTCGGGAATGATGCTATTGATCGCGCTAGCCTCGCTGATCGCTGCCGCATTGGCTGTCTCAGCGGCCATGGCCACAACTATCTTTGAGCGTCGTCAGGAGGTTGGGTTGATGAAGTCGCTGGGAGCAACCGCGGCAACCATCGCATCCCTCTTCGTAACTGAGGCTTCCCTACTCGCGCTTGCCGCTGGGCTGATTGGCTTTGGTTTTGGTGAACTGATCGCGCAGCGCGTCGGTCACGCGGTCTTTCATTCGCATGTGGAAATCACTCCGGTCTTGCTGCCGATCGTTATGTTTCTTGCGCTGCTCGTTACCATTGGCGGCAGCGCAGCTGCGATTCGACGCGCACTTAGGCTCGATCCCGTAATCGTCCTGCGAGGTGATGCGTGAGCCTGCGCCGCTCGATGTTCTTCCATCTTCTCAAACGCGGACTCCTGGGCCGAGGCAATAGACCTTTGATTGCGTTCATCGCCCTCGCAGTAGCTTCCACAATGTTTACCGCCATGCTGGGACTTTATTACGGCCTGGAGAACAAGCTGAATCGCGACTTCCGGTCCTATGGCGCAAATCTAACCGTTGCCGCCACAGATGGAGCGCGGCTTCCCGCAAATGCAGCAGAAACGGCCCAGTCTCTCTTGGGATCCGGCTCGATCGTAGTTCCGTTTGCATTCGCGATCGCTCATTCGAGCGATGGAACGGCGATGGTCGCAGTTGGCACGGATATTCCGCTAGTCCAGCGGCTGAATCGTTGGTGGCTAGTCACGAATTGGCCAACGGGTAGCGATGAGGCGCTCGTCGGGGCTAAAGCAGAACCGCACGCCGGCATCACCGACGGAGGTTTTGACTTGAAGTTCGCCGGCAAGACTCTTCGCCTCAAAGAAACAAGCACGGTGAAGACAGGAGCGGAGGAGGAGAACCGCGTCTATGTTCCGCTCGCAGTCTTTGAGCATTGGACGGGGGTCGAGCCGTCTCTGCTGGAAATTTCGGTACCCGGCTCCCGCGATCATGTGAATGCCGCCATCTCGCAGCTTCAAAACGCGTTTCCCGGCATGCAGGTACATCCCGTGCGGCAACTGCTTGCAGCACAGGGAGCAGTGATTAAGCGCATGCGCTCCGTGATGCTTGCTTCTACCTTGCTCATCACGCTCACGGTCGCCCTGTGCGTGTTTGCCACCCTCACATCTTCCGTACTCGAGCGTCGTCGGGACTTCGCGGTGATGAAAGCAATCGGCTCTTCGCAGCGCACGGTGAACACGCTGTTCGCGGGCGAGGCCATGAGCATCGCGATCGCGGCCGCGTTCACTGGATATGTGCTCGGCTCCGGAGTGGCCGCGTGGATTTCGCAGGCCAACTTTCACGCCGCGGTCTCACCGCAGATCAGCGTGCTTCCGCTGGTGATCCTTTCCAGCATGGCCCTTGCGCTGCTTGCAGCCCTGATGCCGCTGGTCCAGTTGCAACGAATTGAGCCGGCAGGCATCCTTAAAGGCGAGTAATGTCCATCGAGATCGTCAATGTTCGCAAGATTTATGCCGGCGGCCAGCGTGGTCAGGCTGGAGAAATCCGCGCGCTCGATGGCGTTTCACTCTCCGTGCACAAAGGCGAATGGCTCGCCATCATGGGTCCTTCGGGCTCTGGCAAATCATCGCTGGTAAACCTCATTGGCTGTCTGGATCGACAGACTTCCGGCAATATTTTCATAGACAGACAAGACCTGAAGGTACTTTCCGGATCTGAACTCAACCGCTTTCGCGCGGAGAAGATTGGCTTCATCTTTCAGCAATTTCATCTCATTCCGTATCTCACCGCGCTGGAAAACGTCATGCTCGCGCAGTATTTCCATTCCATGACCGACAAGGAAGAAGCGCTTCAGGCGCTGGATCGAGTGGGCTTGAAGGACCGCGCCGAGCATCTCCCCGCGCATCTTTCCGGCGGTGAGCAGCAGCGGGTATGCATTGCGCGAGCACTCATCAATGATCCCAGCATCATTCTCGCCGACGAGCCGACCGGCAACCTCGATGCCAAGAACGAAGAAATTGTTCTTCGCCAGTTGCGCGAGCTCCATCACCAGGGCCGCACGATCGTGATGGTGACGCACGATCCAGTGGTAGCGCGCCTGGCCGACCGCTCAGTCGAGCTTCATCACGGCAAGATTGCGAGCCAGCAGATCTTCACCATGTCCGACGAGATGCAGTTCGACGAAGTGCTCGAGGAGATTTGGACGCTGCACGAAAACGGAGAACTCGCCGAGGTTGGCCGCATGGAAGTGGACGGAGCCTTACCTGTTGGGCTGGCTGTGGATCGTATGGAAGAACTCGGATTGGTGCAGAAGCGCAGACACGGAGCGGCCGATCATACTCACAAAGACACTCTCAACCGTTGCCACGAAACGATTCATCCGGCAACACACTCGCGTGAGCATGGGGAGTTCATTGTCGACTTCACCACTTTAGGCCAGCAACGCGCGGCCGACGTGATTCGCCGCCATCGTCTTGCAGAGCGCTTGTTCACCCAAACGTTGAAGGTTCAAAACGAGGAAGAGATCGAGCAGCAGGCGTGCAAGTTCGAACATATCCTGTCGCCGGAAGTCACCGACAAGATCTGTTCATTTCTAGGCCATCCAGATAGCTGTCCGCATGGCAGCCCCATTCCAGCGGGAGAATGCTGCGAACAGGCAGGACGAGGGCAGCGCACGCACCTCGAGAAGACCCGCGCAGGAGCTTAACGCCGCACCGGAGCGATAAAATCCACCCTTCCTCTGTGCCCCTCCCTGTCCTCTGTGGGTTATCTGTTTGTCTTCAGGCGCGCGATGCGGTCAAAAATACAAATGGCACGAGCCGGTTAGCTCGTGCCGTTTGTTCCTTCTGATAATGACTTACGTCAGAAGAGCCTGAATGCAACTTCCACGCTGATTGCCACCGCGACAGGTTTGCCGTCTTTTTCAGCGGGTTCAAATTTCCAGTTGCGCACAGCTTCGAGGGCTTTCTCGTCGAGTCCCATGCCGAGACCGCGCTCAACTTTCAAGCCACGTGGCCGTCCGTTGGCGTCGACGATCATCCCCAGAACTACCGTTCCCTGATACTTTGCCTTTCGAGCCTCTTCCGAATACTCCGGATCCGGCTTGTAGATCGCGCGTGGCGCACTTACACCACCCACACCGGGACGGAACACACCGCCACCGTAACCACCACCGATTCCAGGTCCAACGCCGCCGCCCGCTCCTGAACCGATTCCACCGCCGCTACCGGACCCGATACCGGCGCCGCTGCCGATTCCGTTCGATGGCGGTCCGGCGATCACTGGCGATTTCGGATCGCCCAGGTTAGGAAGATTGTTGTTTGCCAGCTTCACTTGCGGAGGCATCACCACCGTCGGCTCAGCAGTGAGCTTCGGATGATCGTTGCGGATTACTACCTCGGGAGGCGTAATCTGCTCCATCGCCGGCTTGGGCAAACGTCCTTTGGGAGCGATAACTTTTTCGCGATCGCCACCACCGCCGCCGCCCTGCAGCGTGGGCGCCTGCTTGGGCGTCATCGGCATGTATTCCGAGATGTCCGGCGCCACCAGCGTGACCTGTTCCTGCCTGGCTTCGACGACTTTTTTCGCCCCGATGATCGAGACCGCCACCAGCGCCGCAATCATTGCGGCGTGAACGATCAACGAACTCGTGCGAGCAACTTTGCGATTATCGTAGGCGCCCCAGATGCTCTTAACCGCTACCGGGCGAGAAGTGAGTTTGAGTGGGGGAAGCTTCTCCGGAAACAAAGCATCGCGAAGGTTCTCTCGCAGTGACTGCCAGAGCGAACCTTCTGCTTTTATGCCGAAATTCGGAACTGGAACCCTTGACGGCACCGTTCTTCGCACTTCAGTGATTTCAGTGGGAGCGATTAACACCTGGTTTGCCATAGGAACTAATGTTCGACCTTACAGCCGATTCCTTCGTCGAAGTTGGGAGTGGCTGCTTACCTCATATCCGATGAGCCAATCGATTGTTTTGTTGCTCGCTTCACGTCGCTGAAGTTTGCAAGTTTGTCAATACCCTTAGACAACGAAATAGTGCACAAAATTTTGAATATCATGCGCTGATCGAGCAACTCTGCCTGCCAAATCGCATCGCCAGATTCTCAAGAAGGATTTTATTGTTGCGAAATGGATTCCAATTAGAGTCTTCCTTGCTGCAAGCCAGCGTTAATTAGACTTCTCCAGCACCTGTTTCGTTAGATGCCACTGCTATCGGGAAAGAACTACACCTCCGGCCCAGTCTTCTCATAGCTCATTCGCTTTAAACCCATCCCCTATAATGAAGTTTCCCGCCTTTACATCGCGAGGAGTAGATAACGACCGGGCATGGCCTCTGAACTCAAAGACACGCTGAATCTGCCAAAAACTGACTTTCCGATGAAGGCAAATCTGCCTCAAAACGAGCCCAAACGGCTCAACTTTTGGAAGGAAATTGGCATTTATGAGCGCGTTCGCGAAGCCCGCAAGCATGCGCCCAAGTACCTTCTCCATGATGGACCGCCGTACGCCAACGGCGAAATTCATCTTGGCCACGCGCTCAACAAGTGCCTGAAAGATTTCGTCGTCAAGTCCAAGACAATGGCCGGCTTCGATGCCCCTTATGTCCCCGGATGGGATTGCCACGGCTTGCCGATCGAGATCAAGGTTGACGAACAACTTGGCCGCAAGAAGCTTGAAATGGCCCCAGCCGAAGTTCGTCGCGCGTGCCGCAAGTATGCCCAGAACTACCTGAATATTCAGAGCGAACAATTCCAGCGGATTGGCGTATTCGGTGATTTCGAGCACCCTTATTCCACCATGTCGCGTGAGTATGAGTCGGTGATCGCGCGTGTCTTCTTTGACTTCTGGGAAAACGGATTCGTCTACAAGGGACTTCGTCCCGTGTATTGGTGCATCTTCGACCAGACTGCCCTGGCTGAGGCCGAAGTTGAGTACGAACAACACACGAGCCCAAGCGTCTGGGTGAAATACCCCCTCACGAGTTCGCCGGAAACTATCGACCCTGCTCTGGCCAACAAACGCATTAACACCATCATCTGGACGACGACCCCGTGGACGTTGCCTGCGTCCATGGCTGTCGCTTTCCATCCTGATTACGAATATGTCGCTCTGGAAGACGCGACAAATGGTGAAGTGTACATAGTCGCCGAAGGGTTGGCGGAAGCCACTGTCACTAATACTGGGCTGAAAGATGCCAAGGTAGTGGCGCGATTCCCGGGACGAAAGCTTGAGGGAGCGACTTTCAAGCATCCGTTTCTGGATCGCAAGATTCTAGGAGTGCTCGCCGAGTACGTGACGTTGGAACAAGGCACCGGCGCGGTACATACCGCTCCATCCCACGGTGCGGACGACTTTTACACCGGAGTCAAGTACGGAATCGATCCCACATGCAACGTCGATGCTGCGGGACGGCTGCACAATGGTCTTCGCGAGTACGAAGGTAAGACTGTCTTTGAGGCCAATCAGCCGATTATCGAATTGCTGAAATCGCGCCGAGTGCTGATGGCTGAGGCAAAGATCACGCACTCCTACCCGCACTGCTGGCGTTGTCACAATCCAGTGATCTTCCGCGCAACCGAGCAGTGGTTTATCGGCATGGAAAGCCCGATGCAAGCATCGACCCTGCGTCAGCGTGCTCTTGATGAAATTCGCAAAGTGAAGTGGGACCCGAGTTGGGGCGAGGAGCGGATCTCGAACATGGTCTCCTCACGCCCGGATTGGTGCATCTCGCGACAGCGCGTCTGGGGTGTGCCCATTCCAATCTTCTTCTGTGAAGGCTGCAATCTGCCACTGCGTTCCAAAGAAGCCAATCAGGCGGTGATCGAGCTCTTCGCATCGGAGGGCGCCGACACTTGGTATACGCGTGATGTCGCGCAAATTCTCTCAGGGGCAGTGAAATGCCAGGGCTGCGGTGCGCAGAACTTCCGCAAAGAGTTCGACATCATCGACGTGTGGTTTGAGTCAGGCTCAAGCTGGGCGGCGGTGATGGGTGAATTGGTTGCCGATATGTACATCGAAGGAGGCGACCAGCATCGCGGATGGTTTCAGTCTTCCCTGCTCTGCTCGGTGGGCACGCGCAACCGCGCACCGTATCGAATGGCGGTGACCTGCGGCTGGACCCTCGATCCGCAAGGCCGAGCCATGTCGAAGTCCCTGGGCAACGGAGTCGATCCCGTAGAAGTCGCGAACAAGCTGGGCGCGGAGATCGTGCGTCTCTGGGTGGCGTCGGTTGATTTTCGCGAAGACATGCATGCCTCCGACGAGCTGATGCAGCGCGTTGCAGATAACTATCGCGACATCCGCAATGCCTTTCGTTGGATTCTCGGCAACCTGGATTGCTTCGAGCCGGAACGTGATCAGGTCACCTTCGAGGAGATGGAATCCATCGACCGCTACATGCTGCTCCTCACCGCCGACCTGGTGCGCGACGCCCTGCGCTGGTACGAAGAGTTCGCCTTCCATCGCATCTATCAGCGGGTGATTGCGTTTCGCACAGCCGAACTCAGCAACTTCTACTTCGACGTGCTCAAAGATCGGCTGTACACCTATCCGCGAGCCTCTCGCGCACGCCGTTCCGGGCAGACCGCGATCTGGCGCATCGCGCAAGTGCTGGTTCGCTTGCTTGCGCCCATCATGAGCTTTACCGCCGAGGAGGTCTGGCAGTTCGTGCCGTCCGTTGGCAAGAAGCCCGACAGCGTGCACCTTGCACTGTTCCCTACTCCTGAAGAAGTCATCGGAAACACGGCTCACCGACCCGATCATTCTGGACAATCATTGCCTTCTGGCACTGAACAACTGAGAGCCGATTGGGATCGACTCCTGTTAGTTCGTTCCGAGGTCTTCCGCGTCCTTGAGGCGGCGCGCAAGGACAAGGTGATCGGCAGCGGCCTCCAAGCCAAGGTCAAACTCTCAGCGCCCGCGGAGAATTACGAATTACTAGACCGATATCGTGAAACTCTGCGGTACTTGTTTATCGTCTCCCAAGTGGAGCTGCAGCAAAGTTCCGCCTCGGGCAATGGCTCCGGACTCAAGATTGAAATTTCGCCGGCGGATGGAAAGAAGTGCGAACGTTGCTGGAATTATTCCGTGCAGGTAGGCATTGACCCGGAGTACCCAACCGTGTGTGAGCGCTGCAGCCCTATCCTCGAAGAGATTTTTGCAACCAGTGATGAGAAAAAGTAGTCTTGAAAGAGAGTTTCAGAAGTTGCTGCAAAGCGATTGGTACAGATGCAGCATCCTGCGTTTCTATGTCAGTCTGTCAGGACTCAGAGAATTGATGACAAAACGCTGGCACTCAAAGTCTCACAACTCAGAAGCTTCGCAGCTTAGAGGCTTCGCAGCTTCGAAGCCAAGAAGCTGAGGAACTTAGCAGTTCTCCAATGCCCACCGGGACCTTACGAAGATATGTTCTGCTGATCGCCGGAGTCGTGCTCGCGCTCGACCGGTTCAGCAAGTGGATCATCGCCAGGACGATTCCGCTTCATGACAGCATCCAGGTCATTCCCGGTTTCTTCAAGCTGACGCACGTCACAAACGGCGGTGCCGCCTTCGGACTGTTCTCCGACGCTCCATCGGAGTTGCGCATTGTCTTCCTGATCTTTTTTTCCTTGCTGGCACTCGTAGTGGTCTCCGCCCTGCTCTGGAGGCACACGCACGGCCTAAATAGCACCGCTTTCGCGTTGTCCCTAATTCTCGGAGGGGCATTGGGCAATCTCTGGGATCGAGTGCTTGCGGGACACGTCGTCGATTTTCTCGAGTTCTATATCGGTCAATATGTATGGCCCGACTTCAACATTGCAGATAGCGCCATCGTTATCGGCGCAGCCATTCTCATGGTTGAGATCCTGTTTGCTCCCAAGCACCATCCCGCCTACGAAGAGCGAGTGATCGCGCAACCCACATCCGAAACTGAATAGCTTTGTCTGGCGAATGCATCGTGAGGTAAGAGATTAACCTGCACGCTTGCCAATTAGCCTCTGAAGGGAAATCGCCGACCACTCGCAGATCTGGCAGGAGCAGTCTCGAAAGCCTGGTATCGGGGCACCGGCTTCCAGCCGTGCCGTGGATGTCTGCCTTGAATTGTGGGCTTCAGCCCCTGTGGTTTTCTACTGGTAGCATGCCAGCGAGGTGCACCCGACGTGTGGCGATCGTTCGCGCGGCTGCTCACGCAATTCGATCCGAACAAACTTGAACCAGCGATTGCATTCCGCAATGCTGTTGGCGTCACATTGCCACTGGCGATCGGAGTAACGGTCGGTATGCCCCTGGGCGGACTGGCAATCGCCAGCGGCGCTCTTCAGGTGGCCTATTCAGATGGTCATGATCCCTATTCGCGGCGCGGCTTCCGCATGGTGACCGCAACCGTTCTCTGCGGCCTGGCAGTCGTCGTTGGAGGACTGACTGGACGCAATCATCTTCTGGCGACCATTGCGGTTGTGGTTTGGGGATTCACCGCGGGTATCGTGGTTTTGCTGGGTTCGGAGGCGGAAAGTCTCGGCGTCATTAGTCTCGTGATGCTGATCATCTACTCGGCGCAGGCGCTCACCACGTCGAGAGCTATCAATGCGGGCTTGCTCGCCCTCGCCGGAGGGCTCTTGCAAACTGCTTTGTCGATTGCGCTCTGGCCGCTCTCTCGACGGAATCCTGAACGTCGAGCCCTGGCCAATGTTTATTCCGAGCTCTCTCATTCTGCGCTTTTACGGATGCAATCAAAGCAAGCCCCGCTGACCTCCTCTGAAATGACGCAGGCACACGACGCACTTAGCCGTTTAGGACGCGATTACGGCTCAGAGGCGCAGCGTCTGTGGTCGCTTCTGAATCAGGCAGAGCGCCTGCGGTTGAGTTTGCTCACTGTGGGCCGTTTGCGCAATCGAGTCGGGCGACAGGCAGGCAAGTACTCCGATGTCGAGCAACTGGAGAACTTTCTCAAGCTCTGCGCAGGAGTACTAAGCGCCATAGCGGAAACGTTGATCACCCACCGAACCCCTTCCTCGGGAACCGATGCCCTGCGCGCTATTCGTGAATTTGCGGAGCGATACCGGTCGCAGGAAAACGCGGAAGCTGGCTTTGAGGGCAGCATTCGCAAGTCAACGGGATACCAGATCGATGCCATTGCGGGACAACTGCGGGCGGCATTTCAGATAGCCAGCAATCGTGAAGTCCTGGGCGACTCGGAAACTCGGGAGACAATGCCCAGCTGGCGAACTCGAGTTCGCGACGATCTCGCTCGGCTGCGAGCCAATCTGACGCTCGAGTCGCCCGCATTTCGTCACGCCGTTCGTTTAGCCGTGACTCTGGGAATCGGCGTAGTGATGGCTCGCGCCATCAGCGCACGGCGCTCTTATTGGTTGCCGATGACGATCTGTCTGGTTCTAAAACCGGAATTCACAGTGACGTTCAGCCGTGGATTACTGCGTATGGGGGGAACCATCGCTGGACTCCTGTTCGCGACGGCGTTATTTCACTTTCTGCGCCCGACGATTGCAATCGAGGTCATCCTGGTTGCCCTTTTTGTCTTTCTGGTTCGTTGGATTGGACCGGCGAATTACGGAATTTTCGCGATTAACGTCAGCGCGCTGGTCGTGTTGCTGATTGCATTTACAGGAGTAGCACCTCAAGAGGTGACAATCGTTCGCGGTCTGATGACCATGCTGGGCGGAGTCACGGCGCTTGCAGCCTACGCCGTATGGCCGACTTGGGAAGCCAAGCGGAGTTCTGAAGTACTGGCGCAAATGCTCGATGCATATCGCGCATACTTCCAGGCAATCACTGACATGTATCTGCGGTCGGCCAGCTTGACGCAATCGCAATTGAATAAAGCTCGGCTGCGCGCACGACTCGCGCGAAGCGCGATGGAATCCTCAGTCGATCGGTTGCGCATGGAACCAGTCGCTAACGCCGCCGGCATCGGCGCTTTGAGCGCGATGCTGGCCAGCTCTCACCGCTTTATCAATGCGAGCTTGGCTCTTGAAAGCGTCCACCAGAACGATGCGGCTCCGCAGACTGAGGCGTTGCGGAGGTTCTCCAATGACGTAGAGCAAACATTAGAACTGCTTTCGGCAGCTTTGCGAGGAGAAGACAGGATCGCGCGAGATCTGCCTGACCTGCGCGAAGATCATCACAGGCTGATGTCCGCGCTCGGGACGCAGGACTACACGCTGCTCGCCGACGAGACCGACAGAATTACCAATAGTCTCAATACACTGACTGAGCAGGTGCTGGCTTGGCGCACAGTGAATCGCACGGCTCCGGTCCTCGAACACAATCCAGCCTGACACTACTCTGCATCTTTCAGCTTGAGTCTCGATTTGTTCTCGTCGATGAAAGCGCGCAGTTCGTCCACTGCGCCCAGCAGCCGCGTCCACTGCTCGTAATACAGCGTGACCGGAAAGCGCCCGAGACCATAGACGCTGACCCCTCCCTTTTCGCTAACGCGGAATTCCAATCGGCCAGTCTTGCGCGAAACGAGCTTCTGCTCAAGCTCTGCGATTCGTGCCTTTAGTTCTTCTGGTGTCGGTTCAGCCATGCGCATCATTGTAGCGGGAAAATTCCTAGACCCGACCGAAGACGGCTAGCGAATCCATGCTGGAGGATCCCGCAGGCGAATGGAATTCCCTGTTAATCCCTTGCCTGCGTGAGAGGAATCCCTATTCGTGGTTAAGCCGTTGAATGCGAAGGGCTTATGCCAAAGACTTGAAATTCCCTGTTAATTCCCTGTTCCAGAAACAAAATTGCGGAATTTGGGCATAAATCTGGGATTTTGAACTGGAAAGTAGAAAATTCCTGTTAATTTCCCTGTTAACTCGAATATTGACGCTCCGAGGGCTCCCGCCGACGTGTGCTATACTGCTGTTACGTTCAATTCGACACGGACGTTTGAGCAAGTTCTCGCCTGAAACGCAGTGCCTGCCCTGAAGTAACTTCCGAATCAGTTCAACGTGAATTTCAATCAACGAAAGAAGTGTATCTAAAAATGGAACAAGGAACAGTGAAGTGGTTTAACGATGCCAAGGGTTTTGGTTTTATCCAGCGCGAGAGCGGTGAGGACGTATTCGTCCACCATTCCGCCATTCAGTCCAATGGTTTCCGCAGCCTAGCCGAAGGGCAGCGTGTGGAATTCAAAGTGACCAAGGGCCAAAAGGGTCTGCAGGCCGAAGAAGTTCGCGCCCTCTAATCCAGCATCCCATCAGGTTTCAAGTGCCGGAGGGGTCTCTGCCCTCCGGCCATATACGTTGTGCCCTCCAAGGAGCCCATCATGCGTTCCGATTTGGTATTTCGCGCCAACGACAAAGTCGCAAATCGCTTTGAGCTTTGCCGTCTCGCTTCGTCATCCGCCCGGACCATGGTTCGGAATTCAGTGGGCATGCATCTAACTATTAACCAGGCCTTAGAGGCCATCAGCGAGCAATCTGCCGTTAGACTACCCGCAGAAGCTCTGCAAAGGGACGAAGTAAGCGCTGTGGCGCCCGTTCTCGATCCCGCAGTCTGAAGAAAGAAGACCTTTTGATTTCAAAATTTTCCGAGCTCCCCATTTCGAAGTATCTCCAGGAGCAACTTTCCACCCTCAATTTTTACATTCCAACCCCGGTCCAGGGCAGCGCGATTCCAGTCGCACTGAGCGGGAAAGACCTGCTCGCTACCGCCCAGACTGGAACCGGCAAGACCCTTGCCTTTTTGATTCCGGTCGCTGAGCGGCTGCTTGAGACTCGCGGAACTGGAATTCATGCTCTCGTGCTTGTGCCTACTCGTGAGCTGGCCATGCAAGTCGAATTGCAATATGACCAATTGCGCGGCAAGAAGCTGCGAAAAGCAGCTCTCGTAATTGGAGGCGCGTCCGAGCGCCAGCAGATCGCGGCGTTGCGCACGGCACAGCTCGTTATCGCGACTCCAGGCAGACTTGAAGATTTCCTGCGCCGCAGCTTAGTAAAGCTGAACGGAACGCAAATGCTAGTTCTGGATGAAGCCGATCGCATGCTCGACATGGGATTTTTACCCGCGATCCGCCGCATCACGGATGTGTTGCCGAAACAGCGCCAGACTTTATGCTTTTCTGCGACGCTTGATCCGGCAGTCGCGCACATTGTCAGCGACTTCGTTCGTAATCCGTTGCGCGTCGCTTTCGGCTCGACTTCGAAGCCGGTCGCCAGTGTGAAATTGCAAGCATTTGAGGTACCCACAAACCAGCGCCTTGCCCTACTTGTGCGCCTGCTAGGCGCCGAAGATGGACGATGCTTGGTATTCGTGCGAACCAAACGAGGCGCCGATCGGCTCACTCGACAGCTTCGTAAACAGGGTTTCAACGCCGGCATGCTGCATGGCGACCGTTCGCAATCTCAACGAAATGTGGCGCTCGCCGACTTCCAAAATGGGACTGTACCGATATTGGTCGCAACCGACGTGGCCTCGCGCGGCATCCACGTGGACAACGTCGCCCATGTCATCAACTATGAGCTGCCAAACATGGCGGAAGACCTGATCCATCGCGTCGGCCGCACCGGGCGCATCGGAGCCACCGGAATTGCGTCAGTTTTTGTCACTCACCAGGACCGATCGGAATTCCGTACCATGGAGCGTACACTGGGCTTGCAGATGGAACGAATGCGCGTAGATGGCGATCTTGCTGTCGAAGAGCGTTCTGGTCCGGTCGTGGTGGAAGGTGCTGCGGTCCAAGCGATGCCTGGGTCCAAAATGGTGCGATTACCGGGAGAAGTGCTGCAAAGATACGCGGCAGTTTAGAATAGGTGTAAGACAGGTTCGGTTTCGGCCGAGCCTTTCGGATCTTTGGGATTTTGTCCCAAAGATCCTGCCAAAGCCTCTTACATCGTTGCAAGTAGCGGCGCAGGCAAAAGGCTCGCGCCGCATATTCATTTAACGGAGGAATAATTCCATGGCTGTAAGCCAGACATTCAAAAAGCGTGAAAGGGAACGCGCTCGCCGCGAACACCAGGCGGAAAAAGCGAAAAAGAAAGCCGAACGCAAACTCGAACCCAAAGTCACTTCGGGAAGCGAATCCGGCGCTCCGAATCCTGCCGATCTTTTCGATGAGAACGGCGAACCCCGCGAACTGGACTTCCACGACTTCTGATCCCAATCGGGTACACAGGCTGCGTACGCACGCAGCCTGTACCTGCTGCTTCACCTTTCCTTGGTCTGTGAATTAATCAAAAGTTTTTTCTCAATTCCATGCTGCCGACTATCGCGCAGCGCTAGCGACCTGCTGCCCAAGCCAGCCCATCGGCACCTGCTCCCACATCGATGAGCTTATCCACCTTCCATGATGAGAGATTGATTACCGCGATCTGTTTGCTCCGATCGCAGGAGACATAGGCGACCTGACCGTCGGGACGGATGAGGATTTCTTGCGGTGCAGCTGGAACGTCAATCGATCTCTCGATCTTCATCGACTGAAGGTCCAGGACCACAACCTTCCCTGCTGCGGGCTGAGTGATGAGGATTCGGTGTCCGTCCCGAGTTGGAGCCGTGCCAAAGCCGGTATCGGGCAGGGGTATCCATCTCGCTACTCGATTCGTCTTGGCGTCAATGACGCCGAGCTGTGGTTTCGTCTGATCTGCGGTGAACACCCAACGGTTGTCGGCAGAGATGGCAATCCGCTGTGTCATTCCCGACACTGGGATCACGGCCAGAACCTTCTTGTTCACCAGATCGATCGCCGAAACAGTTCCTGGGCCGACGTTCGCAGTGTAGCCACGCTTTCCATCGCTCGAGATGGCCAGCATGTGCGATTGTTCCGCTCCGGTTGGAATCGAATCGACTATTTTCCTCGTAGTTGGATCGATAACGTCGATGGAGCGCGTCAGCTCTGAAGTGACGTAAAGCTTGCCGTCTCGCGGTCCGAACACCGCGCAATGCGGCCGTGCTGGGTGTCCGAAGTTAATCGTCGCCACGGACGTTTGTGATTTCAGATCGATGACGGTCAGAGTACGGCCGTCGGTGCCGGGCCGGCCCACGCCCGAGTTCCCATAGATTGGCACCCATGCAGTCGCGCCATCCGGGGAGGCTGCCACTTCATGCGCAGTGATGCCGCCCACCGGTAGTGCGGAAAGCTGGCGTCCTGATTCGGGATCCACAATGCTCAACGTGTGGTCTGCTTTGTTAATCACCAGCAGTCGATCCGCGGAGGCGGAGGCTTGTGACGCCGCTCGGCTGCCTACGAAACCCATTACAGCTAACGCCAACGCCACAAAGAAAATGTGAACTCGCATCGTTGCCAACTCCGGGTTGAACGATTTGAACTTTTCCAACTCGGTGCGCACTACTGCAATACACCGTGCACTACTGTGCCACACCTCAACGGGTTTCTTCCCCGTCTCGTCATATGAAATGTGTCGTCAATTCTTTGGTTTCACTTTTGCCGACGGTCGAGTTACATTGATTCACTCATCCCAGATCGAATAAGAGAATCTCTGCATGAATCGATTCACGACACTGCGGCAGTGCCGCCGCAAATGGGTTTTGTCCGGAATTCTCGCAACCTGCCTCCTCGCCAGTCTCGATGCGAGAGGTGGTGAGCACTTCCAGGTTCTCACCCGCAGCTACAACAATCAACGCACTGCAGCCAATCTATCTGAAACGAAGCTCAAGCCCTCCAAGATAAATGCAAGTCATTTTGGCAAGTTGTTCATGCTTCCGGTGGACGATCAGATCTATGCTGGATTGCTCTACGCCCGAGGCCTTCAGATAGCTGGTAAGAAGCACAACGTCGTTTTCGTTGCGACGGTGAACAATACCGTTTACGCCTTTGATGCCGACAAGCTTGGCAGTCCACTCTGGCAGCGTAATTTCAACGGCAGCGGACGTCCCACGCGTAATACCGAAGTGGGTCAGGCGTGCCGCAACTACAACGACTTCATAGGGAACATCGGCATTGTGGGTACGCCGGTCATTGGCGCAGATCGCAACATGTACTTCGTCACTCGCACGGTTGAGGGAACTGAGACTGTGCAACGTCTACATGCAATCGACATTATTACCGGCAATGAACGACCACATAGCCCCCAGGTGATCCAGGCAAGCGTGCCGGGAACGGGAGATGGATCGAACGGCTCCGTCGTTGCCTTCAATCCGCTTACAGAAAACCAGCGCCCGGCATTGGCGTTCTCGAATGGCATTGTGTATGTGGGATGGGCTTCTTTCTGTGACACTCGGCCGTATCACGGCTGGATGATCTCCTACGATTCGTCAACGCTCGCCCCTCTTGGCGCATTTAATGCTTCCCCTAACGGGAACATGGCTGGAATCTGGATGTCCGGCGCCGGTCCTGCCTTCGATTCGGCTGGCAATCTCTACGTGTCCACCGGAAACGGAACCTTCGACGGTGTTCGCGGATTCGGCGAGTCGATGGTAAAGCTCGCACCAAAATCTCTCAAGGTGCTGGACTTCTTCACGCCTTCGAATTTCAACACCCTCAACGATTTCGACCTCGATTTTGGTACACAGGGACCCATGCTCTTGCCCGGCACGAATCTGCTCGCGATTGGTGGGAAGGAAGGCAAGATGTATCTGGTCGACTCTGGAAAGATGGGCGGGCAAGCGCCAGGTGACATCCAGATTTCGCAAGTAGTTCAGGCCGTGGATCCTACCATTCGTCCAACTCTAACCCACCACATGCACAACGCGATTCCCGCATGGCAGGGCCCGCAAGGGTTGAATGTGTATGTCTGGGGTGAGAGCGATTTTCTGCGCGCTTTTCGTTTCGATCACTCAACCAACAAGTTTGCCGTGCCGGCAACAGCTACGGGCGCAGCTCTTGCTCCGAGCGGAATGCCCGGAGGAATGATGACCGTCTCCGCCCATGGTTCCCATTCCGGCACAGGAGTTCTCTGGGCAACTCTACCGCGCGCTGGCGACGCTAACCAGATGACCGTCCCCGGCGATCTGTACGCTTTCGACGCCGAAAATCTTACGCTTCTCTGGTCTAGCTTTGCGCCGGGCGATGATCCTTTGAATTTCGCCAAGGGCAGCCCTCCCATCGTCGCGAATGGGAAAGTGTACGTCGCGTCGATCTCCAATTTCGTTTCGGTGTATGGTCCCAGGAGGCACGAGCCGAAAGCGCAGAATTTGGCACTACATGCTCGTGCGACAGGAAGCACACCTTGTGATCCCGGCCAGAGCCCGGATAAAGCATTCAACAACAGCGCAGAAGGGGGGCCGACTGACAAGTGGTGCTCTTCCTCGCCCAATGCTTTTATTCAAGCGGATCTCGGACGCAACCTGACCGTCAGCCGCTTTGTGCTGGAACACGCCGGAGCCGGTGGTGATGACTTCAGTCTGAACACGCGAGATTTCAACATCCAGGTGAGCGCCGACGGAATCAATTTTCAGACGGTAGTAAATGTTGCCGGCAACATCCAGAGCATAACCACGCATGACATCGCGCCCACAACCGCGCGTTTTGTTCGGCTAAACGTTCTCACCTCCGGCGTGGCAGCGGCTCCGGCCGCGAATATCTTTGAGTTCCAGGTCTTTGGTTCGGCGACCTCGTCTCAAAGTCCTTAGAGGATCATTGCGATCATGAGATCACAGTTGCACTTTATTATCTCGAATCTGTGCTTTGGACGAACCTTCAGGAATATTACGAACCATGAACTGTCGGGTGGCGTGCGGCAATGTGCCCTCCTTTGGGCAATAGCCAGCTGCTGTATGCCATTCGTTTGCTTCGCGCAGCAAAAAGACCCGACTGCCCCAAAAACTGAAATTACGAGCACCGGTCGCGTAGTCACGGCGCCGACCGACGTTGCAGCCCCTTCCGCGGACGCGCAGATGAGCCCTTCAGGGTTAGGCATGAAGGTGCTCCAGCCTGGTAGCGGCACAGAGCACCCGGCAAGCAATGATTGCGTAAGTGTCAGCTTCATTGCTTGGAAGACAGACGGTACTCTGTTCTCCACGTCGACGACGATGAATGACTCCGACGTTCTTTGCCTGAATGAAGCGATCGTGGGCGTAGCAGAGGCACTGAAAGAGATGGTTGTTGGGGAGAGAAGACGCCTCTGGATTCCCGAGGATCTTACGTTCCACGAGGGACATCACCACGCGCAACGCCGACCGGAAGATGAAGAACCGCCGCACAAAGATCTGACATTCGATCTCACTCTGCTTTCGATCCTGAAGGCTCCGCCAACCCCAGTCGATCTGAAGCAGCCCCCTGCGGAAGCGATCAAGACCGCGTCGGGTTTGGCTTACCAGGTGCTGAGCCAGGGCAAAGGCGACACACACCCCGCCACGAACAACAAAGTGATGGTGCACTTCTCCGGTTGGAGAATGGACGGCAGACTGTTCGAATCCACGATAATGGCCAAGCATCCAGCCTTGGTCACGATCGCCACCGCGCCCGCGGGATTTCGCGAAGCGCTACAAACGATGACGGTAGGTGAAAAGGTGCGCTTCTGGATTCCTTCGGCATTGGCTTTCGGAGACAAGCCGGCAGATCGATTCAATCCGGCTGGAGACTTGGTCTACGAGATTGAGCTTCTGTCGGTGCAGTAGTGGCAACCGATCATCCCTACTCGAAGATCTAACCTCTCCACTCCCAATCCTTCACATTTCCGCGACTGAGCGCATCATCGCGAGAACCTGTGTCTTCAATAATCGGCACTTATCGATAACCATTACTAATTCATTGTATTTGTACATGCGTACCTACAGTAACAGTTATGGCACTCATAGTTATGACTAATACTTGGCTTGTATTTGCGTTGGATATCCTGCGGATATGAACTTTGCATTGGACTGTTACTAACGCGACGACTAATGTCTCCAATCACTACTCAGTCGTCAAACGCCTGAGGCTAGTGAGAATGTGAAGTGATCACTATGACATTTCCTCGTCACGTAGCACGCATCCTAATCGTTTTCTTTATGCCCATCGCCGTTTCAGTCGTTTGTTCGGCGCAAACCGCAGATCCCACGGCTGTGGAGTTGAGCAACCGGGTTGAGAAGCTGCAGAAGGAACTTGAGGAGTTGCAAACCCAGCTCGCAAACCTGAAGACTGCTCCTCCGCCTTCTACTATCGCCGCCTCGCAGATGGCTGCTCCCCTGACAACTAGTAATTCTGCCTCATCTATCTCGAGCTTACTGGGACCTACCTCTCTGAGCGGCTTCGTTGATATGTATTACAGCTACAATGCCAACCAGCCTGTTTCCCGGACGAGTTCGTTTCGCAGCTTCGATGCGTTCTCAAACCAGTTCGCCTTGAATTTGGTGGAGCTTACGGTTGACAAGGCTCCAGCGGCAAACAACAGCAGAACTGGTTATCACCTCTCTTTAGGATATGGACAGGCAATTAATGCGGTAAACGGAACCGAACCGGGAGGTTTGAGCTTCGCCCAATACTTAAAGGAAGCTTACTTTTCTTATCTTGCACCTGCAGGGAAGGGGCTTCAAGTGGATCTAGGCAAGTTTGTAACTCCGGCTGGAGCTGAGGTCATTGAAACAAAAGACAACTGGAATTACTCTCGCGGGCTGCTCTTCTCCTATGCCATTCCTTACTACCATTTTGGTATCCGCGCGAAATATGCGTTCAATGATAAGTACTCTCTTACCGGGTATGTCGTTAATGGCTGGAATAATCTGGTGGAGAATAACACCGGAAAAACCTATGGCATGAGCCTCGGGTGGAACGTAACGAAGAAAGTCTCAGTCACTCAGAATTACATGGCGGGTCCGGAGCAAGCCAGTAATTCTCACTGGCGACAGCTTTGGGACACGGTCGTAACCTATTCGCCTACGTCAAAGCTATCGCTGATGGCGAATTCCGATTACGGACGTGGAGACCGGCTGGCGGGGGTCGTTCATCCAGTCTACTGGACGGGCTTAGCCGGATATGTGAAATATGCCTTTAATGACAAATATGCCGTCGCAACCCGTTATGAATATTACGACGACCACGATGGCTTTACGACCGGCACAGCGCAGAATTTCAATGGAGTTACTGGAACCTTTCAGCGCGCCATCGCAAGCCACATTCTCACGCGACTCGAGTTTCGACGCGACATGTCAAATCGGCCCACGTTTGTGAAGGGCAACAACGTTCCAGCACTGGGTCAAAACACAGCGACAGCAGGGTTGGTGTTCATGTTCGACAGTCGCGAAGCCAGGTAGCGTCTGCTTTCCTGAAAGAGCGATCATTGCGCCATTGCCTTACTCGCCCGGAGCCCCGGACGTTTGTCCGGGGAACTGCCTGCATCTTCTCGCAATCGTCGACCGGTAGGACCAAGCCAGAACGGCCCAATTGATACGCACCCACTCACGGCGGGACGAACGCGTCCCGTGCTCAGGGCGGTCTGAGAATCCTGCTGCTTGGAAAGCCCAATTGGAAACGAGCCGTGTAGAGGAGCGCAACTGTTGCAGAAGATCAGGGTCTATACAACGTTCTAGATCTATATACGAAGAGAGGGGAGCAGCAACTCTCGATTCACCGCACCCGACCCTTGGTGAAGTTGCGTCTTGCTGGGAACCGTCAGCGTCTAACATCTATGGCAGTCCGCGTATCGAGCAATCCAGAGTTGTATAGACGTTCTCGACGACTCCGAGTTTCGGGCATCCTGAGCGCTCTTCTCTCAGTTTCTCTCATCTCACTCGCCATCCCGCCTACTGCACAGGCACAGCGCGGCGAGGGACGTCTGGTTCAGACCCCTCCGTCCGGGATTAGTGTCCAGGACATCATCAACAAATTTGCAGAGAAGGAAAAGCAGTTTCGCGCCGCTCGCGCACATTACACCTATCGGCAATCAAACATCATCCAGACTTTGGAAGGTGACACCGTCGATGGCGAGTACCGTCAGGATTGGGACGTCAATTTCGATAATCAGGGAAAACGTACGATCAGCGTCACTTATGCGCCGGCGCCAACCCTTACGCGCATCTCGATGACGAGTGAGGACACCAACGATCTTCAGAACGTAATGCCATTCGTCCTAACCACCGACGAAATTCCCGATTACAACATCATCTACGCCGGCCAGCAGCGAGAAGATGAGCTGCAAACTTATGTCTTCGATATTTCACCCAAGAATGTCGATAAGAATCACCGCCGTTTCGAGGGCAGAATCTGGGTCGACAATCATGACTTTCAAATAGTGAAGACCTACGGCAAATCGGTTCCAGATGTGCACAGCGGCAGCAACGAAAACCTTTTTCCGCGTTTTACCACCTATAGAGAGCAGATAGACAACGTGTATTGGTTCCCCACCTATACGAGTGCCGACGACACACTCCACTTCAAGAGCGGAGATGTTCAGATTCGCGTCATTATCAAGTACACCGACTATAAGCGGTTCGGATCAGAAACGAAGATCCTATACGGCGGCAAAGAGTTACCGGATTCCAGCGAGCCTAAGCAACTCGACAAAAAGAACTCGGAGTAGCAAAGCAAGCTGAATTGCGCTTCGCGTGAGCTAACGGTTGCCGGATGCAGACAATCAACGTGGACCCGGGCGCCCTCGCCCGAGTGTTTGCGTTTAGCTCTGGAATTTGAGGCTTTGGACACTCCCGTGAGGAAGACTCCGTCAGTGCAGACAACTGTAAGAGAAAAACCGGCCGGGGGCGGCCGGGTCCACGTCGATTTTGAGCACTGCGCCTCTGATGGTCTTCAGAAGAGGAGCTAATTGTCCGCGCGCTTGCGCATAAACGCCGGCACATCCAGATCATCACCGTCGATGCCGTTCACGCTATTTCGGACTGCGTCGAGCGACATTGAGTCTCTGACTGGCGCCACCTGGCGCGAACTTAGAGAGGAAGCCGCGGCCGCCATTGCCACTCCGACAGGTTCCGCAACCTCCTCCTCGAACGTAGAGTGAACGTCCTCTACGACCATCTCGCGTTCCGCACTGGGAGCAGGTCTCTGCTGCATTACTACCTGTGGGCCCGGCGTATAGCTGGAAGTGGAGCGTGCCGTTGAAACCGCCTCGACAACTCCGAGGGTGCGTTCGCGCCGCTGAGGATGCTCGTTCTTGAATCCGGTCGCAATCACCGTGATCTTCACGTCGTCTTTCATCTTTTCATCGAGCACAGCCCCGAAGATGATGTTCGCGTCTTCATGCGCGGCGCCTTGAATGATGGTAGATGCTTCGTTGACTTCCGCCAGCTTCAACGAACTTGATCCGGTGATGTTGATGAGAATGCCGCGTGCGCCATCGATAGCTCCGGCTTCGAGCAGAGGACAGGCAATCGCCGCCTGCGCGGCTTCGAGGGCGCGGCGCTCTCCGCGTCCTGTGGCTGTGCCCATCACCGCATATCCCATGCCGGCCATGATGGTCTTTACGTCGGCAAAGTCGCGGTTGATGATTCCCGGAATTGTAATGATGTCAGAGATGCCCTGCACTGCCTGGCGCAGAACGTCGTCCGCTACACGGAACGATTCAAAAAAGCCGGCATTCTGGGCCACCGCCAACAGCTTCTCATTGGGAATGACGATGGTCGTGTCCACGGAGTCAATCAGCTCGGCAAGTCCGCGGTCGGCCTGAGCCTGCCGCCGCTTGCCTTCAAAGACGAACGGCTTGGTCACAACAGCCACCGTGAGCGCGCCCATTTCACTCGCGAGTGACGCAATGATCGGAGCTGCGCCCGTGCCGGTGCCGCCTCCGAGTCCGGCGGTCACAAACACCATGTCAGCCCCTTCGAGGGCTTCGATGATCTGGTGAGCGTCTTCCAGCGCGGCCTTTCGACCCACGTCGGGATTCGCTCCGGCACCCAGGCCGCTGGTGAGCTTGACGCCAAGCTGGATCTTCACCGAAGCCTGCGACATCTGCAGCGCCTGGAGATCGGTGTTTGCCACCACAAACTCCACGCCTTCGACCTTGGCGTTGATCATGCGATTCACGGCATTGCCGCCACCACCGCCCACGCCAATGACCTTGATCTTCGCGTTGGTACGCGGATCCTCGTTGAAGCTGATGCGAATGTCGTCAGCGTTGCCTTCGACCTTTCCTTTTGCCATTCGATGTTCTCCCTTCCTTGCTGTTGCTGCGGAGCCGGAACCATTTCGTAGTTTGAGCCGAAGTCAATCGCGCAATCACGAAATATGAAAACTGCCTACCCCAATTACGCTCCCACAAACAGTGCCCTGAGCCTTGCCTTCATACTCTGCTGCTCGTCCTTAATTCGACCGACACGCGCGCGGTGTGTGTACATCAGCAGTCCCACGCAACAGGCGAAATCGCTCTGCGCCAGGCTGTTTGGCATGCGCGGAATGCCATTTACGCTGCCCAAACGTACGGGGCACCGCATTACCTGTTCAGCGACCTCGCCGATTGCGGACAAGCGTGAACCGCCGCCGATCAGCACACATCCCGCCCCGAGTCCCTCAAAGACCCTGGCTTGGCGAAGTTGTTCGCGCAGCATCTCAAACAGCTCGCGCGCGCGCGGTTCGAGAATCTCGCCAAGGATGCGCTGCGACACTAGTCGTGAGGGACGATTTCCAACCGAGGGAGCTTCGATTTCATTACCTTCAGGAATGTTGGTGACTACGGCACATCCGCAGTGCCGTTTCATTTTCTCTGCATCCGCCAGTGGCGTACGCAGACCAACAGCAACATCGTTAGTGAAATGGTCGCCGCCGACGGGGACTACCCCCGAATGGGCGACCGCGCCTTCGTAGAAGACGACTACGTCCGTCGATCCAGCTCCGATATCCACGAGGCATACTCCAAGATCGCGCTCGTCGGGATCGACGACCGCATCGGCACAAGCGAGCGGCTCAAACACAATGTCGTCAACGTGAACGCCCGCCCGGTTCGCCGCCGTCACCAGATTCTGGGCGGCTCCAGCCGCCGCAGTAACCACGTGGGCATTCACTTCGAGGCGCAGCCCAATCATGCCCGCAGGATCTTGAATGCTGCCTTGCTCATCGACGATGAACTCCTGAGGCAGCAGGTGAATCGTCTGGCGATCGGGAGGTAATGAGACCGATCTCGCGCGTTCGACGGCCTGGCGCACATCATCGCGATTGATCTCGCGCGGGCGCGATCCGAGCGCAATGCCACCACGGCTATTGAAGCCACGAATATGTGGACCGCCAATACCGATCGTCGCGCGCTCAATCGGCATCTGAGCCGCGGACTCGGCCTGCTCAACCGCACGTTGGATCGACGCAGTCGCCTTGTCCAGCTCAACGATTACGCCCTTCCGTGAGCCGCGAGAGTCAGCTAGGCCGTGTCCGCGATACCGCAGCCCTGCATCGGTCACTTCCCCTACCACGACACAGGTCTTGGTACTGCCTACATCCAAAATGCAGATCGTATTGTCGTTTACTTTCGCCATTCTTCCTTGCTCAAAACCAATTCACCACGAAGGCACTGAGGACACCGGAGGGAAATTCTTCCTCAACGTCCTCCACGCCTGCGCGGTGAATTCCTTTGTCCACGCGGCTTCACCGCGGCCTCTAATCGATGTTCGGGTGCCTCGCCATCCGAGTTCACAATGATTTGCCCGTCATAGCGAAGATCCACCGACTCTAATTTCTGGAACTGCTGTCGCCAATCGCTCACGTGCGAGAGATAGATCTTGAAACGCTCCATAAACTGTTCATTTCCCAGATGCACCAGTACCGCTCCCGCCGGGTCGGCAACTGTGACCTTCACGTTCTCCGGATCATTAAGATCCACCTCGCTCAGGTCGTTCGAGTAATGCCCGCCACCGGCATCGAGCTCGCTGGTCAGTCGTGCGTAGATCTTCATTTGCGCCGCGCGCGTTGACAGCGGCTCGGAATCCCCTAATCCCAGGACTACTGGAAATGAGTAGTGAATCTTGCGCGGTAATTCCATCAAAACGCCATGCGCATCAACCAACTGGATGCGACTACCGATTTGCGCAAACGCCACAGGGGTCCGCTCCTGAACCTGAACCGTGATTCGATTTGGCAGGAGGCGCATCACGCTGGCCGACTCGATCCATGGAATTTCCTCGAGCTGCTTCTTACGCTGTTCGAGCGGAACGAAAAAAACGTTTCGCCCGATATCTCCGCCGAGCACATCCATCACTTGTGAGCGCGGAACCTTGTGCAAGCCGCTCACGCTGATGTCGTCGCTCGATTCCATCCGAAAGCGCCAGCTTCGCGTTCCATAGCGGTAGACGCTGCCATAAGCAACAGCCGCCAGCGAGAGGACCGCCGCCCCGATAATCGCGACACGAATGCGGCCCGCCGTCTTCTTAGGCAGCGCGCCTTTGCGCACCGTTACGCGCCGGTCGGCGCGGCGAAATTGCAGTTCGGGATTGGTATCTGCCAGAGACGAGTCAGCGTCGAACTCAGAGTCGAGCTCGCTGTCGCGTTCAGAGACGACATCGACGCGAGTGGGTAAATCCACTTCTTTAAGCTTAGCGTCGGATCGCGGCATTAATTCGTTTTGTGAGAATCGCCGTACTCGCCACTATAACCGCAATTAGGAAATTTCAGAGCAGGAAAAATGACGTTGAGAGATTTTTTTCGTGAAGTGATTATCTCGTTTCGTGTTATCGCGAGATCGGGTGATCGGGTGATCTCATTTCGTCGGAGCACCCGATGCCCCGGTCACCGGATTTCTCGCGCTCGCGGCCCATTCCAAGCTGATCCAACACCATCGACCCAATTTGATAAATGCTCCCTGCTCCGAGCGTGAGGATTAGATCGCCGCTCGCAGCGAGGGCTGCCGCACGGCTTGCGGCATCTGTGAAGGAAGCAGCGTAATCCGCCTTCGTTCCTGCCGAGCGGATGCGCTGCATTAATGCTTCAGCCGTCACCCCGGGGATCGGATCTTCGCTGGCGGCATAGATATCGAGCAGCTGCAGCGTATCTGCGTCACGAAACGCGCCAGCGAATTCATCGGCCAGATCGCGCGTGCGCGTGTAACGATGTGGCTGGAAAATCACGTGGATCTTCGCGTATCCGCACTGCCTGGCGGCAGCCAGAGTAGCCCGAATTTCGGTGGGATGATGGCCGTAGTCGTCCACCACGCTCACCCCTCCGACGTTTCCCTTCAACTGGAAGCGGCGCTCCACGCCTCGGAAATTTGAAAGAGCCTCCGCAATCTTTTCGGGAGCGATATCCAGGCCGACTCCCACCGCAACGGCGGCCGTGGCATTCAGCACATTGTGGTGACCCGGTACATGCAGATCAAAGTCGCCGACCTTCTTGCCACGGTTCATCACTTCAAACCGGCTCCGCGGAGATCCCTCTTCCGATTTCACATTCAGTTGAAGCATGCGCGCACGAAAATCGCTTGTTTCGCTTGCGCCATAGGTGATCACCCTGCGTTCCAGACGCGGGAGGAGATCACGCAGACGCTCATCGTCGCGACAGGCGATCACAGCACCGTAGAACGGCACGCGATTCATGAAATCGACGAATGCCTGCTCCACATCGTCCATATCCCGATAGCAGTCCATGTGTTCGCGATCGATATTAGTAACGATGGAAAGAATGGGCGAGAGTTTGAGGAATGAGCGGTCGCTCTCATCGGCTTCGGCCACCAAATACTGAGACTTCCCGAGACGCGCGTTGGAACCCATGGCGTCCACGCGTCCGCCTACGACTACGGTTGGATCGAGTCCACCGGCTGCGAGCACTGCGGCGACCATCGAAGTAGTTGTGGTCTTGCCGTGCATGCCAGCAATGGCGATTCCGTACTTCAGGCGCATGAGCTCCGCAAGCATCTCTGCGCGTGGAATCAGTGGGATGTGCTGCATCCGCGCTGCCTGAATCTCAGGATTATCGCGCGCAATGGCGGAACTCGTAACCACGGCCTCTGCGCCGGTGACGTTCTCCGCGCGATGCCCCACAAAGATGATTGCACCCAAACTCGCGAGGCGCTGCGTAACTTGAGACTCACGCAAATCGGAGCCCGAGACCTTGTACCCAAGTGTGAGCAACACCTCGGCGATGCCGCTCATACCAATGCCGCCGATGCCGACAAAATGAATGCGCTGAACTTTTGCAAACATGAGCTAAAGATAGGTACAGGGAACAGGTTACAGGGAAGCTCTTTTCCTGTCGCTACGTCCGCTGTGATCTCTCCGCGAGTTGTGTCGCTATTTGGGCGATTTCTCTTCCAGCATTGGGATGGGAAAGCTTACGGGCTCTCTCCGACATTTCCGTCAGCGTTGCCGGACTCTTGAGCAGCTCCGCGACAACATCGCTCAGGCGCTCGGTGGTCAACTGCGCTTCGGTGATAAGACCGGCGGCTCCAGCCTGCTCCAATGCTTCGGCATTCTTGAGCTGATGGTCGTCGGCGGCGAATGGGAACGGAACAAAAATCGCCGGCTTTCCCGCCGCCGTGATCTCTCCCACTGTGCTCGCCCCTGAACGGCAAAGAACGAGATCGGCTTGAGCGAAGGCGGAGGGCATGTCCTCGATGAACCGGCTTACCTCGGCGGGAAACCCCGCCGCCTTGTAGGCTGAATCAACTTTTTCGAAATCGCGCTCTCCGGTCTGATGGCGAATATGGATGCCTAGATCTTTCCACCTTGGGATCGCATCGATCATGGTTTGATTGAGAACGCGGGCACCCTGACTGCCTCCAAAAACGAGCAAAGAGCCAGGAGCGGAAAACTTTCGCTCCGGTGTGCTGAAGAACTCCTGCCGTACCGGCACACCAGTAACGCGCGCATTGCGAAAAAAACGCTTGGTTTCTTCGAAGTGAACAGCCGCCGCCGTAACGAAGCGCGCGACAATCCGATTGGCAAATCCCGGAACAAGATTGGGTTCAAAAGCCAATGTTGGAATGCGCATCAGAATAGCCGCCATCATTCCCGGACCGGAAGCATATCCACCAACACCGATCACGACGTCTGGCCGAAACTCTGTGAATATCCTGCGGCAAGCGAGCGTAGCGAGCGGAATGCCTGCGAGAGTCTTAGCGCGACGAATTGCGCTCACGTTTTTGAGCTGTCCAACTTGGATCAGCTGTAGAGGAAAACCTGCTTGGGGCACAAGCCGAGTCTCAATGCCGCGACTGGTACCCACGAAGATTACCTCTGCGGAATGGCGATCGCGCAACTCGCGCGCAATCGCTAATGCGGGGATTACATGGCCGCCGGTACCTCCACCTACGATTGCTGCTCGCATCTGGAATCCCGGTCTAGTCAGTCTGCTGACTGATGTTCAGCAGCACTCCCACACATGCAAGAGTAATAAAGAGGGAGCTGCCGCCATAAGAGATGAACGGTAGCGGAATGCCTTTGGTTGGCAACAGCCCAAGCACAACACTGATATTGAAGAATGCCTGGATGATGATGGTGCCCGTGATTCCCACTGCCAAAAACCGGGCGTACAGATCTGACGTGCGAATCGCCGCGCGCATTCCGCGATAGCAAAAGACGGCGAATAGTGCGATCACGGCTACCGTGCCCAACAGCCCAAGTTCTTCCGCAATCACAGCAAAGATGAAATCGGTGTGCGGCTCAGGAAGATAGAACAGCTTCTGCTTGCCTTCCATCAATCCCAAACCGGTAATACCGCCCGTACCGACCGCGATGAGCGATTGAATCATGTGAAAACCAGCGCCTTGCGGATCTGCCCACGGATTCACAAACGCCAGCATGCGCTGCCGGCGGAATCCAACGTGGAACAACAAGTAATAAAGGAAGGGCAAGCTGGCGAGCACGCCATATCCCAGATACTTCAGCTCCATGCCGGCAACGAAAAGCACTGACGCCGTGAGCGCCATGCAGACCATCGCCGTACCCAAGTCAGGCTGCTTCACGATCAACAACGAGAAGATCACGCTGGGAAGCACTGCAGGCAGCAGGGTATGCCGCCAATCGTCAATAGCTCGGGCACGGGTCTCGAGGAAATAGGCGAGGAACAAGATCAGCGCCGGCTTCGCCAATTCCGACGGCTGGAACGAGAACGGTCCAAAGCGTATCCACCGGTGCGTGTTGTGTGAGCGATCGAGAAACAAGACTGCAATCAGCAACACCGTAGTGACGCCGAGTAACGTGAAGACCACCGCTGGATGTTTGTACCGGCGATAGTCGACGCGCATGAGCACGACCATCGCGAGCACTCCGGCACATGCCCATCCGATCTGCCGCAAGACGAACGTATATGGAGAGCCAAAGCGCTCCTTGGCCATCACCGCCGAGGCGCTGAAGACCATGATCAGTCCGAGAAGGACGAGAAGGAGAGTCGCGCCGAACAGCCAGCGATCAACGCTGACGCGTTTTGCCATCAGCGGCGCTCCAGGCCGGCTGCGGCGGGGGCGGCAAGCCGCTCCACCAGGGCGCGAAAGGTGCGGCCACGATGCTCATAGTTTTCGAATTGATCGAAGCTGGAACAGGCGGGCGCCAGCAACACCACGTCTCCGGATCCCGCGAGATCATGCGCGCGCTCGACAGCTGTGTCCAGCGTCTTGCACGGCACTACCTCGACTGCAGACTGCACGTGCGAGCGAATCTTCTCGGCCGCGGCGCCAATGGTGTAAACGCGCTTCACGCGTTCGCGCAGCAAAGAGTTCATAAGCGTGTAATCGCTGCCCTTGTCCTTGCCTCCCAAAATCAAATGAATGTTGCCCGCGAAGGACTCGATTGCCTTAATCGTGGCATCCACGTTCGTCGCTTTGGAGTCGTTGTAATACTCGACTCCTCCGACGGTTGCGATGTACTGGAGCCGATGTTCGACCGCCCTGAACTTGCTTACAGAGGTGCGGATACTCACCGCGTCGCAGCCGCACAGTCGTCCGACAGCGACCGCAGCCAAGACGTTCTCCAAATTGTGTGCGCCCTTCAGCGGAATCTCCGATGACGGCATGATCTTCTCTTCCCGCTTCCCATCGCGCCAATAAATTTCGCCATCTCTGACGAACGATCCCAATTGCTCTCCACTCAACTGCTGCTTGCGCGTGAACCAGCAGACGCGCGCTTTGGTGCGCGACTTCAGGCCGGCGCTGCCCGCGTCGTCGAGATTCAGTACCGAGTAGTCGGACGAAGTCTGGTTCTCGAAGATCCGCGCTTTGGCCGCAGTGTAACCCTCCATGCTGCCGTGTCGGTCGAGATGGTCAGGGGTGATGTTGAGGACGACCGCTATATGAGGATGGAAAGTCTCAATGGTCTCAAGCTGAAAACTTGAGACCTCGATTACATTGATCGTGTCCTCGGTCGAATCGTCGACCAGCAGGATTGCCGGCGTGCCAATGTTGCCGCCGACGAGTGTGCGCTGACTGGAGCTCGCAATCAGCTCGCCGCAAAGAGTCGTCGTTGTCGTCTTGCCATTTGATCCGGTGATGGCAACGATCTTTCCTCTTAGGAAGCGCGCGGCGATCTCGACTTCACCAATTACAGGTATTCCCTGTGCCCGTGCGCGAACAAGTTGAGGAAGATCGGAGGCAACGCCCGGACTGACGACGATCAGATCCTGATCGCGAAAGGTGCGCTCGCCATGACCACCGGTTTCAACCGCGATGCCGCGATCAAGCAGTACCGGGATTTGTGTCTTGAGTTCGTTCTGACTGCGCGTATCTGAGACGGTAACGCGCGCTCCGCGAGCAGCTAGAAACTGTGCCGACGCGACGCCGGACTTTCCCAGCCCCACCACAAGCACACGTTTGCCTTTTACATCCATCGTCATCGCCATTGTGCCATGAGTGCCTGTGGACTTCAGCGCAGTTTCAGCGTTGTAAGAGCAAAGAGTGCAAACACCAGTGCGGCGATCCAGAAGCGCACGATCACCTTTGACTCCGACCATCCAATCAGTTCGAAGTGATGATGCAATGGCGCCATCTTAAAAATGCGTTTCTTCCGCAGCTTGTAGGAGCCCACCTGAAGCATCACCGAGAGCGCCTCGAGCACGAAGACCCCGCCAATAAATGGAAGCAGCAGTTCCTGCTTAATGAGCACCGCGACTGTCCCGATCGCGCCTCCAAGTCCAAGCGAGCCAACATCGCCCATGAAGATTTCGGCGGGATGAGCGTTGTACCAGAGAAATCCGATACTCGATCCCACCATCGCACCGCAGAAGATGGTTAACTCGGCTACTTGCGGCATCTTCTGCAATCCCAGATATTCCGAAAACCGCGCGTGCCCGCTAACATACGTCAGAACTGTTAACGCAGCAGCTGCAACGATGGTGCAGCCGATCGCAAGGCCATCCAGTCCATCGGTGAGGTTCACGGCATTGGTGGAACCTACAATCACCAGGGCGACAAAGGCGATAAACGGCAAAAAAGCGATGATCCAGAGATGCGGCACATTGAGCAGCGAGCCAATCGCCAAATCGGGTTGGAATCTCTTTACAAAAGGCACCATCAGGTGCGTGGAATACCGCCCGGCTGCCTGCATCATTACCAGCACGACTGCAATGGCAATGCTGACCAGAAATTGCAATCCAAGTTTCGCGCGACCAGTGAGTCCGAGGTTGCGATGATGAATGATCTTGAGGTAGTCATCGGCAAAACCGATTCCCGCAAAGGCCAGCGTCGAGAGCACGGCGATCCAGATGTAAAGGTTGTTCAAGTCCGCCCAAAGCACCGTTGGGACCAGGATCGCGACAACAATGAGCACGCCACCCATTGTCGGCGTGCCGGCTTTTTTCTGATGGGCTGCCGGACCTTCTTCGCGGATGTATTGTCCGATTTGGAACTCGCGGAGCTGGCGGATGATGGCAGGACCAACGACCATGCCCATGAACAACGCGGTCACGCTGGCAAACGCTGTCCGAAAGGTGATGTAACTAAAAATGCGGAATGGAGGAAAGAAAGTGTGCAGCCTCTGATATAGCAGCCAATAAAGCAATCTTCCTCCGAAAAATCGCGCGTGGTCCGTATCACGCCAAGCATCGCGCAGTCGTCATCTATCCAAGCGGCGCCGCCACAGGCCCGGAGGGCCCAAATGTGACAGCCCAGCACGAAGTGCTGGGAATACAATCCGACAAACCGAGTGCCGGAGGCACGACACTTCGAAGAGATGCCGTCCCTCCGGGACTGTCAAGACTTTTCTTTTTAGCCCGTTTTTAGCATTTTCAACGACTTGAGAGACGCAACTTACGCACTGAAAGCGGCTTGATGCCTTTATTTTTCGATAATCTGGACATTATCTGGACGCGACCCAGGAATCGCCTTATTACTTGGTACCGCCAGAGTCGAGGTCGCCTTTTGCACAGTTCACTAACGCTTCTACTGCGTTGGTTCCCACCAAATGAGCGCCAGCCACATCGAGTTGGTGCGCAATCTCATAGCTGGCGGAATACGTCACGCCAATCTGCTTCCCATCTCGGAAGGTTCGCACGTGGAACCCATTCGCCGTGCGTATGACATCAATCGTGGATTCCTGTCCGTTTGCGACATGAGTGATGCTCATGCGTGCTCTCGTTAGGCGGCTAGCCTGCCTTTTTGCGTCACTTTCAAACCGACGAATGAATGGAGGTGGTTATCAATGCCGCCTCTGACGGGATAGTCATAACTAATCAGTCCGTCAGCTTCCAACGCTTCTAAAGCGAGCCTCCACTCTTCCCATTCCGTGCCCTTCACTCCGGTCAGCTCCTGTAGTTCTTGCCAATTGCCGACCGCTTCAGGAAAACGTTCACGCGCTGCCCGCACAATCTTATCCGCGAGTTCTTTGTTATAAGCCATGCGCAAAATTATATCCGCAAGGACGCTTGCGATGGACAAGGGAAAGGCCAGCGCCGAATTGCTGGCCTTTACCTTTTTGTGGTCGCCTTTCGGCAGGGATAAGACTCGCGTAGGGCCGCCGCCACAAGAGGAGAAGCAGGGCCGTGAAGCAAGGTCTGGTGCTTGCTGGCATATTGGAGAAATACCTGCGTCAATTGCTTCGCTTCAACTTCGGGCGCGATACAGACATCAGTTTCCGACAGCAAATCAGCAATGCCTTCGATATACCCGGCGCAAAGCATGGCCGACATTTGCCCATCTGCTGCACTTAGCCCTTCAGACTTAGCAGTAAGGCACGCCATAACCATCGCAGACCGTCCTTGGCTGTACGTTTTGCCATTCTCCGTGAAGCGGTTGTGTGTGAAATCCGTAGTCTGTGAAAACATCAGAACAGAAGTGAGGGCCAGGATAAGTAAGGGTTTCATTCGGGCGCACCGCCACGTTAGTTGGGATAGCGCATACTCGGCAAATCGGTGAATTCCAACTTGTGCTCGTGGTCGTCAATTCCCAACGCACGCGCCTGCTCATCTATGGAGGCCAAGTGCTTAAGGGATTCCGGCAATTCGGTTGGGTGTTCTTTGTAATAGTCGCTCGGCTCACACAAGAAAATCCAGTGATCGTCCTTGTGCAAAGTGGAACCGTTGAGCCGCTCAGGGTGAGCGTCGATGTGATCGGAAATCTCTTCTACGGTCGAGAACGGTCCAGCCTGGCAGATCGTGCAATGCCGGTGATCTTCATGCAAACGAGTGTGCGAGATAACGAACACTTTGCGCATCGTTTTGACGACTGCATCACCTAAACCCATGCTTGACAGTCTCCTCGGCTGCTCGGCTTATCATAACCGGGACAGGCCGCCTGTCATCTTTATGTTCTCCGGTCAGGAGTCGCAAAAATGAAACCCAACTACGATCCAGTAGCAATGAAGGCGACAATTGAAAAATCGGCGGAAGATTTGCGACAACTGCTAATCCAGCTCCCTGACAAGGATGCGGTGACGGATGTGTTCGACTATATGGTCGGAGCACTATACGGACTGCGCAAGGCAATTGATCTGGGCTTCGTTGATAGACCCGGTGGGTGGCACAGTTCGTATCGTCCTCACCTGCCCCAATATGTGGAGGCCATCCAGACTGGCAAACCCCTTAACCAGCTTTGGCTCGCTGGGTTTTATTTCAATTCCGCCATTCAGCGGCTCGCAGCATGTTTTGATCGGATTCCTAAGCTGCTTCAGGCTACTGGTGGCACTGCTCGGACAAAGATGAAATCTGCAAATAAGGCAAGCTACAAAGAATGGGACGCTGTATATAACGAGATCAACGTTTACAAACATAATACGGAAGGACGAGCGACGGGCAGAGAGGTTGGGACGGCGGAGGCAGTCGCAGCATTCAACCAAGCAGTGGCATTGTTGCTCACCGAAGAAGCGAAGTTGAAAAGGCTGTACTCCTAGTTCAATCAATTGGAATAGTGCAGCGAACCCCCAACGGCGAGTTACGGAGAAGTACATTGCGGTAAGAGAACACCGCGATGGCTGTTTACGCCGGTTTGGTTTCCCGAAACGACACAAGCTCCCAATCCCCTTCAGGTGCGGATGTCTGATGACTGAGAATGTAGAGATTCCCGTCATCGGCCAGGAGCTTGAAGAACGAGTGCTCAGGGCCGTACCACTGATCGACTACTTCCTCGACGAGATATTCGTGATCGTTCAGTCGAAATCGAAGCGGTCTCTCGTCGGCCTTGCGACCGGCGTAACACTGAACATCCAGTCTCATGGTCAAAGTGTAAGCTCAGATCATTTCCGAGGAGAGTCACAAGTGAAAGCCACTCTTTTTTTGGCTATGCTATTGCCCGGTGTTTTTGCGGACGAACAGCAGTTCAGCTACATGGATGGCAATAGGCTGCTACAACAATGCGATGAGGAAAGCAGAGCATTCTGCTCTGGCTATGTGGCTGCTGCGATGGATTCCAATAACACGTTTCTGAACTCCATGCAGGCAACGATGAAGCAGCACGTTTCACCGATGTACTGTCTTCCCAAGGATGGTATCGATCTAGGACAAGCGGTACGCATCATTGTCAAATGGTTGCATAATCATCCCGAAAAGCTGCATCTGCGAGGCGATACCTTGGTTTGGGAATCGCTGAGGGATGCTTTTCCCTGCAAATAGGACAGGTCTGGTTCTGATCGACCACTTCGTCCACAAGATACTCATCATCTTTAAGATGAAAGCGAAGTGGCCTATCGTTGGGCTTCGACCGGCGTAACACTGAACGTGCAGCCTCATGCTCACCTTTTCGCATAATCGTCTTGGAGCCACGTCGGTCAACTCCGTGAGTTCAACAATGCCCACAGCAGCATTCCAAGAATCGCTAGGCCGGAAACCCGCAGTATAGTTCTATTTCGCAATGTGTCTTGGCTGTTACTCCTGGCCAGTCGTTCTCCCGGTGTGGCGTAATTTCTATGAGTCTGGCGACGAAGCTTCCGGTTCCATGTTTGCTGAACATGGAGAACTGTTGCCGGAGCAATGACACAGAGGCAAGCATAGGAAATCAGTACCAGCAAAACCAACCGAAAAAGTATCGGCACTATTTCACCGACTCACTTCTTCTTTGCTGCTTTCACTCTCGCCCATCTCGCCCGCTGTGCGGTTGCGATTCGCGCTCTTGCTGCTGCGCTCATCGTTCGCGGTCCTCTTCCTCGGCCCGTCGTTTTTCCTGCTCCGGTGCCGTTTAGGGCGGCTCTCGCCCGCTGTAGCCTGCTGATCTGTTCGTCTATGGATTGAATCACCTGTTCGATGCTCATGGCCGGACATTCTAGCAGTAGAATTGAAGCTCCCTGCGTGACCCAAGGAGTAGCAACCAATGTCGAAACTAGACGGCGTATCGTCAGACCGGATCGCTGATTATTTCATCCGTTTTCTATTTAAAGGATTACGGCGGCACCTTCCATGTGCGGCGAGTAGCGTCTTGGGTTGGCTTCATCGTCTCAGGTGTGCAACGCGCCGTTGGACAGGATTGGCACATTCAACGGAGCCGCCAGCTTTGGTTCCGATACAGTGATCACACCTTTAAGGTGAAATACAACCACCGTCTCAAACCACGCGGCGGCATTGAGATTGTTGAAGTCCTCTCAGGCCAAGGAAGTCCTGAAGGCGGCGTCGTGGCTTCGATGCGAGATTTGAGCGAAGTGGAGCAGTTCTACAACGAAGCGCCCACGCTGTTCCGCCAGTTCGTTCGTCCGCTGGCAAAGATGAAAGCCGCAAGCTGACTTCTGAGACTTGCCCGCGATGTGTTGATGCTTCACTCCTCCGACACTTTGCCATTCTCACCGATACGGAGAGTAAGCCAATCGTAGTCTCGTTGCTCTACCGTCTTCGCAATGCTTCTTTGAAGGGCCTGCCGGTCTTTGCTGGGGCTTTTCCTGTCCAGAAGCAATATGCTGCGGAATCGCTTTGTTCCCATGCCGCGAAATACGATGTAATCGACGGGATGAAACAGCAGTTTCACGTCTTCGGGATCAACGTTGCGAGGCATGCAAACCATACTGCTCACTTTGCTCCTAGCAATGCGCCGAGCCGTATCCTGCGCGAGCTTCCGTATGGGCTTTTCCTGCTCTAGGAGCAGCGTCTCACTGCGCGTGACTCGCTCTTCCGCGTGATCATAGCGATCCAGCCAATCGTTCTTGGGCTTCTTACGCAGATAGATGTTCGAGTCGCTGAGACGGAAAATCTGATTGCAGCATGGGCAGACGCCGAAAACATTGCGATGAATTCGGTAATACGTCAGGAGGTCGGATTTCATTTGCGAGTCTCGCAAATATCGAAGTCAACTTTCTTGCGCCTCACCAGATCGCGAATCGCCTTTTGCCTGGCACTCAGGTCTGCGCCTCCCGTTTTCACATCAACAAACAGGATTTTGGAGACACGTCCGGTATCGCACAGTCCATCGAAGATCATGTAATCGATGGGCATAAAGAGTGTTCGGCAGTCGCTGCACGCATATCGAAATCCGTCCAATGAGGGCAGGAGATGCTGGCAGAGATTCCCAATATTTACTGCGGTTGTGGTCACGAATGATGTTTTGGAAAAACCCTCGCGCTGCTCTTGCACAGCCTGTCGGCGGGCCTTCAGTTCGGCTTGCATTTCCTCATAAATGGCTTGCGCTTCTGACGTGAAATCATCGAAGTAGAAGAGTCCCGCGTCTTCCAACTTGATCTCATCCTGGCAGCAAGGGCATTCGATATTAAAGCCGCCTCGCCGCAGTGTATTGATTACGTCTGTTGCAGCAGTCCTGTCGCTCATCCTGAGACCCCGATTCCCGTCGCGAAACATTGGCTCACGCAGGTGAATCTTAAATGAGCAGCTCAGGCTGAGCCAGACCATTACATCGTGTGTCTAAGGCTCACCGCCATGTCTGTAAGACGCCCACACCCGGTACGATCTGGCCGTATCGTGTGCCTGCCGCATCGCAAGATAACTTAGACGTTTTTAGCCCCAGAAGCAGGGTGAACACCGGAGCGAACTGAATCGCGCAAACTGGCAAGATGATCTAGGCGATGTTCAGGCCACCCTTCATTCCTCTGCTATTCACTGGGTTGATTTTTGCGCAAGCAGCTCAGCCAGAACACAATGACTTCCACGCCAACGCTATCCGTGCAAAGGAAGCTATCAGCCGGTACGCCGTCCATGCCTCCGATACGGATGACAAATATCGCACTGACGCAGAGAAGGCGACTGCCCGGTTTTAGCGTTTTCTGCGCCACGGAGGTTGCAAGCTCTGCTAATTTGCAGGCTATCCAACGCCGATTGCTGCTGTAATAACAACCGTGGTTCCAGCAGCGACAGGCGTGGCATACTGAAGCAACTCCGTTTGAGGTTCCCCATTGTCAGTGCTGGTCAGCAGCGTTGATTTCTTCCGATTAGACGCGAATCGAAAGCTCGACCCCGAACGCCGCTCCGAGCTGGGACAGTTCATGACGCCGCCCGCTACGGCGAGGTTGATGGCGTCCATGTTCAAGGCAAAGACAGACGAAGTGCGACTGCTCGACGCTGGGGCAGGCGTTGGCTCGCTCACAGCGGCATTCTTTGGAGAAATCTGCGCACGTTCAAAGAAACCGAAGAAGATTCACGCCACAGCCTACGAACTCGATGGCTCGCTGGTGGAATATCTGGGTGATGCCCTCACGCAATGCGGCAAGGAGTGTGAGTCGCTGGGCATCAAGTTCGAGGCCGATATGGTTCATGGCGACTTCATCAATGAAGGCGTCCGCATGCTGCGGCAGCACATGTTCAGCCCATCACCTCAATTTAATTGCGCGATCCTGAATCCGCCATATAAGAAGATAAACAGCTACTCGGATACGCGAGAGATGCTGCGAGAGATCGGCGTCGAGACCTCGAACCTCTATACGGGGTTCCTGTCGGTCGTGCTGAAGCTGCTCGCTCCTGGCGGTGAACTCGTAGCAATCACGCCGCGCAGCTTTTGCAATGGGCCGTACTTCAAGCCTTTCCGCAAATTGCTGTTGGACATGTTGGCCCTGCGTCGCATCCATGTCTTCGACTCCCGGCAGGTCGCGTTCGCTGACGACGAAGTGTTGCAAGAGAACGTGATCTTCTACGGCGTGAAGGACGGCCCTAAGACATCGAAGGTCGTGATTTCATCGAGCACCGGGCCGGAAGACGAGATGGTTTCGATTCGGGAGATTCCTTACGAGGAAGTTGTCCGCAGCGGTGACGCCGAGCACTTCATTCACATTGTGTCCGATGAAATAGGCGCGTCCGTGGCCGACCATATGCGGGCGCTGCCTTGCACGCTCCAGGATTTGGAGATCGAAGTCTCTACGGGCCGCGTCGTCGATTTCCGAGCGACGGCCTTGTTGCGGGAGAAGCCAACTGCTCATACGCTGCCGCTGATCTACCCGCGCAACTTTGAAAATGGCTTTATTGAGTGGCCGAGGCTCGGCAAGAAACCACAGGCAATGGCTGTGCTGCCGGGTATCGAAGAGCTGCTGGTGCCCAGCGGCACCTATGTCCTGGTAAAGCGATTCTCCGCGAAAGAAGAACTGCGTCGGGTCGTCGCCGCCATCTACGATCCAAAGCGAGTAAAGGCAGAGCACGTCGGGTTCGAGAACCACATCAACTACTACCACCGCAATGGCGGCGGGCTGCCGATAAGGCTCGCGAAGGGCTTGGCGGCGTTCCTAGATTCGACGCTCGTCGATTTGTATTTTCGCCAATTCAACGGTCATACACAGGTGAATGCGACCGACCTTCGCAACCTGAGATACCCAACGGCAGAACAACTGGAAGGACTCGGTTCCCAGATTGGCAACGTTTTCCCAGACCAAGAAACGCTCGACACATTGCTGCAAGGGGAGATATTCAACTTGGCAGATGCGACAGGTGTAACTAACCCACTTGGAGCCAAGAAGCGCATCGATGAGGCTCTCGCAATCCTTAAAGACTTGGAAGTTCCACGAGCACAGCAGAACGAACGCTCTGCGCTCGCGCTGCTGGCCCTGCTTGACGTGAAGCCGGACACATCATGGGCTGAAGCGAAGGAACCGCTTCTTGGCATCACGCCGATGATGGAGTTTTTCGAGACCCACTACGGGAAGAAATACGCACCGAATACGCGGGAGACAGTACGGCGGCAGACGATCCATCAGTTCCTAGATGCGAGCATCGTCACCATAAATCCGGATAATCCGGATCGTCCGACGAACAGTCCCAAGGCGGTCTATCAAATCGAAGCTGGTCTGCTGAAGCTCTTGCGGACGTATGGAACCGATGAGTGGGAAAAGGCACTCAAGACTCATCTCGCGTCTGTGGAAACGCTCAAGACGAAGTATGCGAAAGAGCGAGACATGAAGCGAATTCCTGTTCAGGTCGCAGCGGGAAAGACGGTCACGCTCTCGCCAGGTGGGCAGAACGTCCTGGTGGAGAAGATCATTAGCGATTTTTGCCAGTTTTTCACGGCAGGCGGCAAGCTCGTTTACGTGGGCGACACTGACCTGAAATGGGCACATTACGACGAAGCTCTCTTGCAATCGCTGGGAGTCAAGATCGAAGCTCACGGCAAAATGCCTGATGTGATTGTTTATCTAGAGCAGAAGAATTGGTTGGTGCTCATCGAAGCAGTCACAAGTCATGGCCCTGTCGATGCCAAGAGACATGGCGAACTGAAGAAGCTCTTCAAAGCTTCAAAGGCTGGGCTGGTATTCGTCACTGCGTTTCTTGACCGGCATGCAATGGTCAAGTATCTGGGCGACATCTCTTGGGAGACGGAAGTCTGGGTCGCAGATGCGCCGACACATCTTATTCACTTCAACGGCGAACGATTCCTTGGGCCATACGAAGATTAGGTCGAGAACTCTTTCGACAATGCGTCGGGAGACTCATGCAGAAAGCAAAAGAAAGTGTTTGGGGCGATCTCATAGTTTCCATGATGGCCGTAAACAACTATTCGCTTGAAAAAGCCTTCGCGCATTTGCATGGCCTCCAGCAGAATGGACTCCTTGAACCAAAGAATCTCATTTCTTGGAAGAGTGAGGAAATCGAAACCCAGCTCAAAGAGGCCGGTTTCAATCGCGGAAGCTTCATGAACAGACAAATGGCTCAGCGGATGTCATCGCTTGGCCGCTTTCTGGAAACGAAGGGAATCGCGGAGTGCGAGTCAGTGCTGAAAAGCCGTGACTCTTCGACCATCAAGATTCTTCTGTTGACGGTCAATGGCATAGGCGAGCGTGTGGTAGAGAGCTTCTTTCTCCTCCGTGGGGTGGGAGAGTCCACAACCCCACAGGGCTGAACCTTTCAAAGAACCACAGAAAGTGGCATAGCCCATGCCATCTTAGGTTCTTCAGCCCAAAATGGTACTTGAATCTCTTACTGTTTACAGAGTAACGTTTGCAAACCCAACAACTCCGAACCTAGGTATCTCTCATATATGCATATGAAGCTTCGACTGCTCCTGCCCACAATCTTGTTTGCTCTCTCCATGAACGCTCAAACCGCCCCCACCGGAAATGTCTTCGTTGAACCGTGGCAGACTCTCGTTCGAGAAACGGCAAGTGTGAATGCTGGCAAAGCCATGCAGTACAACTTCACGCTGCCAGCAGGCGCAAAGCTCTGGGCGCAATTTCAGGTGAGCGGAGGCTTGAACGACAAGATACGTGTTCTCCTGCTAGATTTTGCGAATTATCACCGTTATGCTGCCCATCAGCCTTATCAATACTTGCCTGGGATGTCTGGGTCTGTTCGCGGTGTTGCGAGCGCCGAATTCAAAGTTCCGCAGGACGGCATCTACTACGTCGTGCTCGACAACGGCAGAGCTTGGCTGATGCCCCGCAATGTCACGCTACACGTTGACGCCGTTCTCCCTGAGAGCACTCCGCAATCCGAACAGATGCGGAACGGTTTAGAGACACAGTATTCGCTGTTAAAGAAGGTCTTCGTTTTTCCCGATTTCAAAACCTTCGTTAAACACTGTGGGATTGTGAACGCCTTCTCGAATCCAGACATAACGATCTGCGCTGAATTGTTGGAAGAGATTCAGGCCCAAGGAATGGCTTCAACTGTGGAGTTTGTCTATCTCCATGAGCTTGGACATACGCTGATGCGTCAGTGGGGAATGCCGTTCTACGACAACGAAGACGATGCCGACGCATTTGCGACAGCGTTTCTTTTGATGGCCAAACAGCAAGCAATTGCGTTGCAGGCCGCACAATGGTGGGCTTCCCAGAGTGTCACAGCGAAGGACGCCGTTGCAAAAGTCTGGATCGATGACCGCCACAGTCTCTCTCCCCAGCGTGCGAGAAACATCATCCGTTGGGTTAATAATCGGAATGAGATTGTGCCGAGATGGGAATCGACAGTGTTCATTCCGCACATGCAAACACCAATTCTCCAGAGCATGTTGCGTGATCCTGCGTTCACTGAAAAGGATGCAGTTCGCACAGAGTTAAGTCACCGGGGGATTGCGTTATCGGGCAACTGAGTAACAGAACCTCAAACGTAACCAGACGCACTCATTAGAATTTTCTAAGACTGCGACCTACCGAATTCCCCGTTGCCCAGTTTGGGCATTTGTTACTCCTGTAATCTAAGCGGAGTTCCTTTTGTGCGATAGGCTCGGCACATTCGCCACAGGAGGAATCGTGAAGAAAACTGCTGCGCTGCTGTTTCTCGCTGGCCTGCTCGTCTCAACAGCTTTCGCGCAACAACCCAACATGCCGGACGCAAGCGCATTAGAAGCCCAATACAAGACTTGCGCCAAGCACTACATCCCAGCCGACAAATGCTCGCCCGAAATCTATCAACAGCTCAAGCAGAAGGATGATGCGCCCCTCGATCCTAAGACAGCAGCCGCGTTGAAAGCCGCTAAGGAATATCAAACAAAGCTAAAAAACCCTGCGAGTATGCAGGTGAACACAGCTTACGTTACGGACAAAGGGGATGTATGCCTGGCCGTTGGAGGGCAAAACGGGATGGGCGGCACCACGGTCTCCCGAGTCGTGTACACAAGCAAGGGACGATGGTTGGATGAGGGTGGATTCTTCGGCTCGTGGGATCAGCAGCAGCGAGGCACAGGTGGTGTTGATCGTTGGGAGAACTTCTGCACAAAGGGTAATTTTCGCCCGAAGCTCGTACCAGGAACTGACGTTACCGAGAAGGTCAACGAAGTCCTTAAAGGCGGCAACTAGCCTTTTGGGCGCGAAGGCATTCGTTCAAGCCCGAACTGCCGGTCTGCCGTCTTACTGCTCTATGTCCTTCCAGCCTCCATTGCCGTCCGCGATTTCGATCTTCGTGATGGGATGTACCTCCCAGACGCTTGCCCGATGGACGCCGATCTCTCCGACATGCTGAAAGTCGTACATCAGCCATCCGCTGAATCTGACCTTCGTGGATTTGTTCACTACATTGTCCAGAACGGATTTCTGCCAGTGATGCAGTGGCCTGGTTCTTGGAGTCGTTTCCGCGATCACAGCATTCTTGATCGGCTGGTTAGGCTGTTTGGTCAGATAAATGTGCCAGTCAACTTCGCTCGGTTGAAGGAGATTGCAGTTGGTTGATTCCCCTGGCGCACCGGTTTCCTGTTTCACTTGGCTGGATAGATAACCTTCAACTGTGACCGGAGCGCCCTCATAGTGAGCGTGGTTATTGGCGGGAAGAGCGTCTAGCTGATCCCAAGTCAGAGTGATGTAGCTGGTAGGAATATCCGTTCGATTCTTTTCGCTATCGAGGTCTTGGAACTTCTTTTTAATAGCGTTGCCCTTAGGCCCGCAGACAGCATGACCGTTAATCACCAGTGGCTTCGGTACTGCTGCAATAGTTGATGCTGCGAGTTGCGCCAGCAGCCCAGCAGGAATGATCGACGACATGACCGTGCTGCCAATGCCAGCAACGACATTCAAGTTTTTACTCCAGACCCATCCCGCCGTTCCATCTTGAGCACGAACATGGTAGTACCCGAGCCGCTTGGCGCTGGAAACCAGTGACACGGAGTCGCCGGTGTTGAGATTTTCAAGAATGGCACTGCTTGTATTCGGTGCTCGCCGCAGATTGCTTCCGTGCTTCAGTGTCCCTTCCTGTCCATGCTGCCGCCGATAGCACGATCACCAATACTGCCAGGACACGTCGTCTCATACACGCTCCGTCAAGTTTGCTTTTGTCGTGGAATCATAATGGGAAATCTCTGAGTGTCAAGGAAGTTTTCTGTTACGAACTCAACACAATAATGACTCACTGTTATGAAATCCGTACTAATACTCGTCAGTCTGTTTTGAGTTCCGATCCGACACAAATGAACACAGACTCCGATGAACCTGCTAGAACCGGTTCATGAATTCCAGCGACCTCGATCATCTCAACCCCGACCTTACGCAATTCTTCGATTTCATCAACCACAATCACACTTACCAGTTCCAACTGTTGAAAGGGCAATTCAGTCTTCGTGAAATAAGGAGTGCGGCGGCATATATACTTGCCTCATCAAACCGCGTGGTGTGCACGATGATGTTTGCCCTGGAGGTCTTCTTACTATGAGCACGCATGAAGTAAAACTGTTTGAGGCAAATTTTAACGTCTGGAAAGGCGAGCGAGGAACTGGCCTTTCTGATTCTAAGGCGTTTGAGAGATACGTAATCGAACAGGTTCTTAAAGACTTTGACCTATCCAATGACTCAATCGAGTCGGGCGATCTTGGTGCTGAAGATGACGGTGGGGTGGATGCATTTTATCTATTCATGAATAACACGCTCATCACCTTGGAGACACCGCCTGTTATTCCTGCTGGGCCAATTGAACTCCATTTAATTCAGGCCAAATACGAGAAGGGATTCTCGGAGACGGCTGTTCAAAAACTTGAGTCGTTCTCGAAAGACCTCTTAAGCTATGACAAGTCTGTCGATGACCTCAAATACCTAAATTCTAAAGCGCGAGATTCCATTCGGAATTTCCGTGAGAAATACAATGATGACGTGATGGGGAATCCCCACACGCTCGCCATAATATTCCATTATGCCTGCAAAGCTGCTGCCGAACCAAGTGCCAAGGACAAGGTTACTTTGCGGGCGCAAAACCTTATCAAGTATGTAAAGAGCGTATTGACATCGGCGACTGTGTCATTCATTCCGTGGACTGCGAAACGTCTATTGGAGACAGCGAGAAAAGTACCAGAGACGGATGTCGTTATTCCGGTCGCTGAATCCTTTGCGACTGGAGACGGATCAACGGTATGCCTTGTGAAATTGAAAGATTATGCCGAAAAATTACTCACTGATGCCGACGGTGGATTACAGACGCGCTTTTTGGAGCCCAATGTCCGCGACTATAACGGGAAATCAAATCCCGTTAACAAGCAGATACGTGAAACTCTGGAAGAGGTATCCTCTGCATCTCAAGAGGATTTCTGGTGGCTCAATAACGGCATCACGATTCTTGCGGATGAGTGCCCAGTTAATGGGCATAAGATAAAAATTAAAAATCCAGAGGTGGTAAACGGCCTACAAACATCCCACGAGATTTTTGAATGGAACAATACCCATAAGCATGACAAGGACACAAGAAATGTATTGGTTCGCGTCATAGTTCCCGCCGATGAGAAAAGTCGCTCAAAAATAATAAAGGCAACTAATTCCCAAACACCCGTGAGCATGCTGTCCCTGATGGCTACCGACCAGATACAGGAAGATATTGAAGATCGCTTGAAACTGTACGGATTATTTTATGACAGAAAAAAAGGCGAATATCGTCGTCTCAAGAAATCAATCAACAAGATCGTAGGAATGGGCACATTAGCGCAAGCAGTGATAGCTATAGCTTTGCAAAAGCCAAACGAA
Source organism: Terriglobales bacterium (assembly GCA_045808065.1). Lineage (GTDB taxonomy): Bacteria > Acidobacteriota > Terriglobia > Terriglobales > Acidobacteriaceae > Gp1-AA112. Next base: position 137,975 of record JBJMGD010000017.1, read on the forward strand.
TCTCGTGGTCGCCCAGAGACGTTTGTCAAGAACAACACGCAGCAGGTCTTTGATACCACAGTTGACCGCGATTTATATGCGGCGTGTATCCTACTGGACCGCCAAGTCATTGAATATCTTAGAAATCAAGGCCTTGAGTCAGATGAAGTTCGTGACATTCGATATTACGTAGCGATGATAGTCGGGCAACAATGGGACGTTGCAAGTCGTTCAACTCAGTCTATTGCGAATGCCATCGCCGCAGTGGTTAAGCCAATACCAGTGGCGATTCTCAAGAATGCTCAAGACCGAGCGAGGAAGGCTTACAAAAGCCTTGGAGCTACGGATGTAGTTGCGAAGTCTTATTCAATGACAGAGAAGGTTTTGGCAGGCTGATAAAATCAGTGGTCGCCTGCATCCAGCATGAATTTGGAGTTGCTACTGGATGGAGACAAAATGAACAGTGTGTATAGATGGATGGCTCTAGTGCTCTTGATGAGTCCAATGCAGGGCTTTGGGCAAACAGCGCGGGAGTATTTTGATGAGCTGGTGAAAGCAAACAGCCTGAATACATATCAGGATGAATACGCCTGTTTTAGAGATGATGAGGTACCCTCATTCGCAGTGGTGAGCACAGCCGACAGTGTACGGAGCAAGTGGAAACAGAATGGAGTCAAGATACCGAAGGGCTTTGAGAAGGACCAGGGATTGTTCCTTAAGACGTATTACAAAGGCATAGCGAACAAGGCTAAACTATTCGATAAGGACGGCGACGAGTACAGTCTGACGTTCAACGTAAAGGACCAGAAGAACGCTCATATGAAGATGGTTTATACAATCAATTGGGACACAGGTCGTTATCGTATGAGGTTGTATGAACTGAGCAGCAGTAAGACGATGCCCGCATATGAAGTCTCTGGCAAGTGCGAACTGATACACCGTTTGGCCAAGTGATTCATCCGCCATCAAAGACTTTGCGAGGTGACACATGAAAAAGGCAGGTTGGGTAATCCTAGTTGCAGTAGTGCTAGTCTTCGCATCGGCTGAGAGCCAACCGAGTAGAGGAGAAACAGGGAGATACCAGTTGTATATACCCGGGGAGATGATAGGTAGGGTTGTTCTGCTCGATACAACCACTGGTCAAACCTGGCACCAAGTGCAGTACACGTCATATGAGGGAGAGCCGACCGTATGGGCTCCGACAGCTCCTAGGGTTAATAGCGAACCAGAGTTACGTGCATGGGAAATGCGCCAGACAGTGAAGAAGACCAGCGATAAAGAGGAACCAAAGTAGTTAATGCACCGAGTAGGGGGTTGTGATGTAATCGAGCTGAAACAGGTGAGTGCGGTCGTGGCCTACGTTCAGAACAGGAGCAGTTCGGCTTATGACCTTCCTCAACTTCCTTCATTACTTCGCCAACTTCACATTCGCTACCATCCTAGTCATAGTTGAAGTATCTGGCATCATCTTTCTAGCCACACTGATGTGGAAGCACATCCTGCGAATGATGCGATGAGGGTTTCTGCTGGAAGACGTTTATCCCACCCGATTCGGCTGAAGAGTTCAACGGTCTGCCAGAGAAGCTTCGCCCATACATCAACGACATTGAAACCCGTGGTGATCCGCCGGAGATGTTGCACAAATTGCCAGCCTTACGGAGCAGCGGGGCGCTTGTAAACAAAGTGAAGGAACTGGAAAGAGAGACGCAGCGAAGGTGACATGGTTCAGCGCGTTGCTGTACATCCCAAACCGCGTCCGCGATTCATCGAGCCGATGGAATGCAAGCGCGTTCCCAAGCTGCCCGAAGGTGGTGCCTGGGTTTACGAACCCAAACAGGACGGCTACCGCGTCATCTCAGTGATCGATGGCAGCGCCTCTCTCCTTTATTCCATGTCCGGTCTCAACTACACGGCCAAGTATCCGCACATCGCGGAAGCCCTAAAATGGCTGAAGCTGAGAGAAGCCGTCTTTGACGGTGAGGTCGTTGCTCTTGATGAAACAGGCAGGCCAAACTTTCAGGAATTGCAGAACGCCCGGCTTACCAAGCTGCCAATCATCTACTACATCTTTGATCTGCTCCATCTGAAGGGCCGCGATCTACTGGATCGTCCGCTCTCGGAACGGCGCAAACAGCTAGAGCAGCTTGCGACCGGCTTTACTGATCCGCTGCGTTTGAATCCTGCATTCCAAGTGTCGCTCGCGGACTTCACAACCACGGTGCGGAAGCTCCGACTGGAAGGCATCGTCGCGAAGCGTTCTGACTCCATCTATATTCCTGGAAAGGAATCCGATGCTTGGCGCAAGCATCGCTTCAATCAAGAGGACGAGTTTGTGATCGGGGGCTACATTCCTGGAGGGCAGAATTTCTCAGAACTGCTGATCGGGGAGGAACGTGGAACTGACCTTGTGTTCATCAAGAGATTGATTGCCGGTTTTGTTCCGCACATCCGCGCTGAAGTCTTTGAAGCCATTAAGGGACTACGGACGAACAAATGCCCGTTCTCGAACCTGCCGGAGCGCCGCAAGAGTCCTCATGCGTTGACTGCGGAGAAGATGCGGGATTGCGTGTGGGTGAAACCGGAGCGCCGCTGTGAAGTGGAATTCGTGGAGCGTACCAAGGGCGGAAGGCTGCGGCATGCTGAGTTCCGAAGGCTCATCGGGTGACACACGATCTATTTCTCGCTTCCCTCATTTGCCAGCGTGCGGCAGTCTCTTTGCAGAACGGAGCTTCGCAAGCAGCTGGGTGGATCAATAAGCAGTGCAGCGAAATAAAGCTAACCGGCTCTGGATTTTGCCTGACTTGGATTCAGTAGCTCCTCAATCGTTCTGAGAAGCTGTTCTGTTGCACCCAGAGGCACAACTGCGTCGATGCCCTCGGGGGTGTCCGACAGGCGCTCGCGCTCTTCCAGCAAGATGATCTTTAAATTGCGCCGAACCATTTTCAGAGCCTTCGCGACTGAGCACTCTGCGCCACGGATCGACTCTCCATCTATAACGGCCACGGCGATGACTTCTGCAACGCAAATGGCGATTCCTTTATCCCGCGTTACGGCGCTCAGAACGTGCAACCCCGAATATCTAAGAGCGTGATCCAGACTTGCAAACACTGCCGGGGAACAGGCGACACATAGGACTCTCGAAAAAGGATCGGCGGGAGACATGGGTAGTGGCGTGACTTGTGAGATGTCGCCTTGAGGTCGCCTAGATGTCACAGAGAGTGACTCCCGGTTGATGTTCTGTCCGTACAAAGTCAGGCTGTTTTCGAGTATTGGAAATGGGACGACCGGGCAGGCGTGAATCCGCTCAAGAAGGCGCGGCACTTCGGGATGAGGGATTGCAGCGATGAGAAGACCGCAGACGGGACAATTGGATTCAATCGGCTTTGGATGACGGGGATTCGTTCTAAAGACAGAGAACTTCTGGGATGAAAGAGGCAGAGCCGATGCGAGAAAGGTGGGGCATCACCCCGTTACAGCTTGCCCTTCTCCTCTTTGAGTTCGGGAAGCTCGTAAAGTGCGACATTGAATGACCCAGGAGTGCGTGCCGCAGAGGGTGCAGAACGTACCAATTCGAAATAGACAGGCTCCCCACAGTTCGAGCAGCGGGGGAAAGACTGATCCTTGATTAGAGTGACTTCCGTAGGCAGTCGATGGTGAGAATGCACGACCTGATAGATGCCGCTTTCCGGAACAGCGCGGCCTGTGCGCAGGTCATTCTCCTTTTGCGCTTTGTGCGCTCTTCCGCCACCCTTCACGGTAAATCTTCTCCTCCAGTGCGCATACGCTCGATCTCCTAGAACCTGAGATGGCACTGTTCATGACTCGGTTGTGATTGTAATCCTGCTGCGAACCCAAAAGTAGACCTTCAGTAATGATGTCTGAGTTACTTTTGCCATCGCGGCTCTCAGGCTCGTCTTGGGTATTCAAAATAAACTGGACAGGAGTGAATGCGCTCCAGGATACGGAGAACGTCAGGGCGAGGACTCGCGGCAATAAGAAGACCGCAGACAGGGCAATAGGATTCAATCAGCTTCGGATGTCGCGGATTGATCTTCAAGACAGAGAATTTGTTCTGCTCCGAGCGCGGCACGACGCACGATTCCTCTAATGGTTAAGATGGTGGAGAGTTGCTGCCGATTCTCTCACGAACGCGGCTTCTCAACTGCGAGAATCTTCCGGATTGGTCGTCAGAAAGGAGACTCACGTCCCAGTGAAAACGTATTTCCGAGTTTCGATTCCCACTGACAATCGCGTTGGCGCAGGAACGATGAAGACGTTTCCTAGCCGCAAAGAGGCCGAAGAGTACCTGAGGAAACATGACCCCCGCTCAATCGGAATAATCGAGGAGATCGATGAGAAGGGTCAACCGATTCATCGCCCTCGATGACGCCATGTCGCCACACTCACTACACTCGCAGCACTATAAGTTTTCCACAGCTTTGTCACAGTTGTGACCAACCAAAATTGCTGGATTAGGCATCTGATGCCACACACGTACATTCCATTGGTAGTGACAACCAAACCATCGCGCAAGGATAAGTCCAACCAAAAGGACGAGAAGAGCTTAGGAATGTGGATCGATCCTCTGCGTTCGCCCACATACCTAGCGCAGAGAAGAGCCAACATCTCGGCTCAGACTGCCAGCTTCCAATTCACAGATGGCTTGCCTACTGACGAAGCATATTTGGACGAAAAGTTCTCCAAACGCAGGAGGACAGAAAATGCGTCCATACGGCGGTGGATGGATTTGGGCGATCTGATGTTGAAACAGGAAGATGATTCGAAATCCGGCGATCTCACTTTGACGCCCGCCCGCTCGCAACATTCCTCACCGACTGCTTCAATGCAGCAACGGCCTGTTGCACGTCCGCGTCGCTAAACAACAAGTCCTGGCTTCTGGTTCCAAATTTCGGAACTGACTCACCGCCCATCCAAAAAGAGAAACGTCTTTCCCTGAGTACGGGGATGATGTTTTCTAATCGGTGGCGGCCAAAGCGACGCACCTTTGAGCCCTCTCAGCAGCGGAGAGAGCGAGGCAAGCTCAAATCCCGCGCATCAGTTTTGAGATCGAAATCCCGAATCCATGCGCAAGGGTTTCGAGCGAACGTAGGCAAGGCTCCGTTTGGCCGCTCTCCATTCGCGATATAAAGGACCGTTGAAGGCCCACATGAACCGCAAGATCGACCTGCGTCCACTTCCGCTGAAGCCTAATCTTCCGTAACCGTTTCCCGAACCGCACACATACATCCTCGCTTGCCATGCTTGGATTCTGGAGGTATGCTCTGGACGCGGTGTGTACTATAGTGCACATTGCCTACGAGGGAGCATCACCGCGTTTGATGGGGGTGTTAGGACTGAGATGGAGCGAGATGGCAGTGAGGGGAAATGCTCAAGCCTGGAGGGATTCTCGAAGTTCCTAACGCCAGCAGAGGTCGCCGAGATTCTGAACGTGTCCATTGACACTGTGCTCCGCAGATTCGAGAACTTCCCTGGCGTGATCGACCTCGGGAGCGAAGAAACGCTGCGCAAACGGCGCTACCGAGTCCTTCGCATTCCGCGTGAAGCTGTTCAGAAGTTCATTATTGCGAATCGGGTGAAATAGCACTATTCGACCGCATGAAGCAAAAAAGAAACTAGGGACCGCCTACGCGTCTGAAAATCTCCGGCAGGGTAGTTTTCAGCCCTTTGCTGATCTTTTCGATGTTGACGAGTGAGCAATTGCGAACTCCCCGTTCGATGCCGCTGTAATACGTCCGGTGAAGCCCGCATCGTTCCGCCGCTTCCTCCTGATTGATCCCCTGCTCCTCGCGGATGCGACGGATGGCGCGGCCAAAACGGACACGGATGTCGAGAGGCATCGCGTGTCATGTTCGAGCTACGTAGCCGATACGTACACAGCCGATGAGTCACATTGGTAACTTGCGAAGCGGGAGATTCCAGTGCATTCTTGCGCCGTTACTCAGACATCATCCTCTGTGTAGCTGTACGATGGCGGGCCGTACTGGGTTTCCGAAATGATCTGGCAAAGCAAGACCGTTTAGCCGCCCACTACGAGCCATCCCGCCAAATTAGGTTTACGACCGTCGCTGAGCAAGCTCAAGCGTAGGTCTCTCTTGAAATATCACCCCGAACCTAAAGAGGAGAACGGTCGAATGTGGCAGCGGATCAATCTTGTGGGTGTGGCATTGTTAGCGGCGTTCATTGTCGGTTGTGGAAGTAACGGCGCATCAAGCTCAAATTCAAACACGAATACAACATCTCCTGGCTCTGGCTCGACTCTTCCATCAATGGCAGGACCGTGGCATGGAGCAATGGCATTTGGCGGAGTGTCTGGCGGGTCAAGCTTTACACTGAATATCAATCAGGATGCCAGCGGAAACCTGAGCGGCAACATCACTGCCGTTCCTCCCATCTGTCAATTCTCTGATTCAATCACCGGCCAGATATTTGCGAACGGCCAACTCGCATTTCAGACCACAGGTAGTGTGGCGCAGGCCAGCTTCAGTGGAACGATGACCGGGACAGGTGTCGGTAGATCAATTTCGGGAAACGCGCAATTGGGACAAGGCACGGGCTGCTCTGCATCACCCACTCAGCCCAGGATCGGCACGTTTAGCGGCCAACCCAACTGAAAGCGAATACCAAGGTTGACGAGGCTCTTGCACTCTGGTCTGGTTCTTTCGTTCACTGCTGCCTTATCGCCGCTGGCCCACCCAGCGCCGATGCCGCTTGACAGTAAAGATTCGCAGCCGCTGCCGGGAACGCGCTGGATTGCAAAACCTTCACGGCTGTCGCAGCCGCCTTCGGATCGGTCATGATTTTGCCGAGCACTGCCGAGGCTCCGTATCCCACTCCTGCGGTTGCTGGGCCGCCCACCGCAATCTTCGTTCCCACTTTGAGAACCTTCATGAGTTGATTGGTGTTCTGAATCTCTCCGCTCTTCCGTAGCAAGCGTCCGATGTCCTGCAAGTCCTGGACGTGCTGCGGAGTCAATCCGGCGTCCTTGAGCAATCCAGTGTCTCGCAGATGCAGGATGGTGTCGGTGAACTGCTTCGCTTTGATGTAACGCGGATCGGGAGCGCCTTTTGGGATCAAACCATTAGGTGTGGATTCCATGACACCTTTGGCCGTGACCGTGTCATGAATCTTATCGAGGGCTGATGCCTGACGCCACATGCGCCGTGCGTTCTGATACGCATCAGGATCAGAGAACTGATCTTTGTACGTCTCGAAAATCTTGTCTTGCTCTCTCTGGTATTTGGTGACGGCATCAAAGTCGCCTTTATTAAATGCCGATCGCTCGGCCCTTTGCAGGTCAGAGAAGGTCATCTCTTGATCTTTGGTCAGCGTGTCCAGCTTCTCGTAAACCGGCTTCGCCTGCGCTCGTACCTGATCTGCTGCGTCACCGAAATCGGTTGCTTTGGAAGCAGCGGACAATCCGTTACGAGCCGTCTTGAGTTCCTGGGCGCGTGCGAGCACCTTGCTCTGCTCAGGGCCATTGAGATCAGCGAATGACTTACCAGGGGAGATTTCCATCACCGCATCTTTGAAAGCTTGCGTGTCTGTCCCGCCATTCCCATTTGCGAACTTCGGAGTAGCCGCATTCTTTACATCCGTCGCAACATTGCCAATCGCTTTACGGGCACCAGGCTGCGTCTGCTCGACATCGAATTTCTGCAAAGGCTTGCTGCGGGACACACTCTCGGCTGCATCCGCGAGTTTCGATTCCGACGATGCCCGAACCGGGATTTCCGTTCCTGCAATTTTCTCGGTAGTTGGGGCAAGAGATTTGACGACATTCCCCACCCCTTCAAGCGCCAGGCCGGTTCCACCAGCAACAGCCCCTGCCTTTAACGCTTCGCTTGGAGTTGCTCCATGCAAGGCTGCCTGACCGGTGCCTAGGCTGAAGTTCTTGACGGCACTCAATCCCGCAGTCAATAGCTTCTCGATAGCAGGATGGCTCTTAGCCATCTTAGCGAGCTTGGTCGCCATGCCGAATCTCTCAGCAAGCGAGAGTCCCTTGAGTCCTTCCTCGCCGCCGATCCATTCCGTAATGGATTCGCCGAGCTTGCCTAGCCCTTCGCTGAAATTACTTGTTTGCGTCTCGGCTGGAGTAGCTGCTGGGCCGCCGAAGAGATGGCTGATGCCACCGAGCGTTTCTGTCAATCCCTTTCCCGCACCTTCAGAAAGACCGTGAGGCGCATCGAGTCCGCTCGTCTGCGGATTGCTGTCTGAATTGGCAGCATCCATCCATGCGTTCTTAGCTCTGCTAAGCAAGGACGGTTGAGTTTGAGATTGAGGAGCAGCGCCGGTTGGCGCGGAGGAGTCCTCAAGCTGGAACCCCGCAGGTGGAGTGATCGTATTCTGATTTGGTTCCGGCTGATTCTGTGCGGGCTGGTTTTCCAGCACGAATCCAGCGGGAGGTATTATTGAGCCGGTTGCCATGTGCGCCCTCCATCGATTGACATCACCCGCTGCCCAGTCTGCGGATTCTTCGCATAGACCGGCTGCACAGTCGTCGCACTCGTTCCGCTCTGCCGGTTATCCGCAGAAGCATTCTGCTGTGCGTTTGGTGTATACGGAGAGGTCTCCGATACCCCGGTTGGTTTAACGGTAAGCGCAATCGAATTCTTACGAATCCGGAGATTCTGTTCTGCGAGGTCATAGGCCCGATTGAAGGTCTCTTCGTTCCAGTCGGCACTGAAGTTCTTCGCAGCCAATGCAAGCGAGTCATCGGTCGAGCTGTTTCCGCCTTTGTAAACCGTTCCCATTTCGGAAGTGAGATCGGCAATCTGCTGCTCCAACGCCTGGGCCGCTGCGCCTGCATTGCCAGGCAACTGCTTCATTGCCTCCAGCGCGGTTTTGTTGAACGCCTTGAATCCGCTCACGCCCGCTGCTTGCTTCCATTCCTGGTACTTCTGTCTGAGCAATGGCAACGACTCGTAAGCGAACTCGACCGCCTGTTGCAAGCGCACTTGCTGGGGGCCGTTCATTGTGGACAAACGCCTTTGTGTCGCGTTCCAGTCGCTTATCGCGAGGGTCTGGTTGTATCCCATTTTGGCAAGCTCGGCTTTGACCAGCCCAGAACTGCGATACAGACCCTTTAGATCGGGCGGCTGCAAGCCGTCGTGAACTGCTAGGGCAATGGCATGGGCATCTTCTTTGCTGACCACTCCTGTGCTTCCCGGTCTATCTTTGGCGGCGGCGGCTTCCGCGAGGTTCTTCGTCACTTCAGATTGGCGCAGCGCGTACTCGCCGGTAGCCACAGCTTCCGCGTGTTTCTTTTCGGCACTCTCCCTCGCTTCGCGGTTGGACTTGTATTGCTCAAGCGCGTCAGCGCCGAACAATCGCATGATTTGACCGACGTAAGGTGCCGTTTTGGGATCGTTGCGCATGGCATTTATTTGCAAATCTGGTTGCGTGCTCATGCCTGCTGATCTTTGGAATTGTTCAACGGCTTTGAGCAAGCGAGGATCGGCCTTCAGTGCTGCCTTCAGATCGATTGGTTCCATTGTGGGTTTGCCGTTCTTATCGGTTCCGAACGAGCTGGCGAATCCGTTGAGTTCGTGCTGCAAGGTACCGAGCATGACAATCTGATGTTGGGCTTTCGCAGCAGAAGCCGCCGATATTTCTGCACTGGGAGCGGCGTTGAGGAGTGAAGGCGGATGTCCTGGCAATCCCCATGCAACGGCATCCTTGACCCATTGCTTCGGCTGACCGTTCTCGTCCCTTAGTTTCGTTTTTCCCGATTCCTTCAGCGTGTATGTGTTGTCCCATTGCGCGATTGCTCCTGGAGTACCCTCAGGCACGATGCGGCCCTGACTGTTCATGTAAACCTGGTGGCCATTACCGTCGAGACGTGGAACTGTGCCATCTGGGATGCGCAGATACTCTGAGAATGGATATTTTTGAATGTCCTTGGCTTCGGTTTCTGAAAGATGCTTGCCCTTGATAACTCCAGGAGCGTTTTGCTCATCATCCGCGAGCTGATCGGCATAGGAGCTAACCGCCTGGTCATGTGCATCTTTGTTTAGTCGGCCAATCTGGATCGCGGCGTTCAACATTCGCATATTCGCTTCGGCAGTAGCAGCTCTCCGGTAAAAGTCTTTATTCGCCTGTTCGTCTTGTTGGTTGATCTGCTGCTGACGCTGCTGCATTCCTTGCTGGAATCCAGCCATGCCTGCCGCTCCTGGGCCTTGTCCTCTCCCCGCCTTTAGGCCCGCCATGCCGCCACTCAGCGCTTCGAGCGCGATGGCCATCCCTATCTGCGACTTACTGAGCGGTTGGGGCGTGTAAACCCGGTTCCCGTTCTGGTCAATGGTTTCGTTATAGCGTTTGCCGCCTGCCAGAACCTCGGCCACGTCGCGGATGCGCTGTGCCCACGGATGCTTCGATTGTTGCTGAGCTTGTTGTGGCTGAGCCGATGGATTGCTCACCGTCTGCGGTTGCTGCGGTTGCTGCTGGCCGGGCTGGGCTACTGGCGCTTGCATGGGAGCTTGCGCCGGTGCGGTTGCGGCTGCTGTAGCTGTAGCCGGTGTGGGAGTCTGCGCACTCGGAGCAGTGCTCGTTTGTAGGTTGGCTACGGTTGTATCGTTCGGAGTTGAGTCATCGTCAAATGGCATTTATTTGTTCCTTAACCTTCGGGGTGATACTTGGGGTCATTCCAGGCGAAGCGGACGTTTTTAGACCGCTGAAGGCCCGTTTAGAACCGTGCTTCTGGGGCTTAAAACGGGTGATCACAGTGGCGGCAAGGAGCTTGGCCTTGTGTTCTGGAGATAACTGCCTCTTTGGGCGTACCCCTGTAACTCGGATCGCAAGCTTCGCTTGCTCTCGGTTCCGAGGATCAAACGACAGCGCACCTTCTGCGTCTCCGTTTTGACGGAGGGTCATGCCCGTTGCAATGCAACGCTCGCGGGTTTTGTTCCAGAGTCGCGCTCTGGGTTTGCCGGGCGGCATGAACACTACGCCCAACTGCTGGGAGCTGAACTCATAGATTTGGCCCAGCTTGCCGAGAATGATGTCCGTCGCGTCTTCGTCCTTACGAGCCGTAAGGCGATGCTGTACGGCGAATTCTTTGATATTCAAGTTGCGATTCCTTAATGGGACAGGTCGATTGATCGGGTTTCCCCGCTGGGCGCGGCCTGTCCCATGTCCATGAAGGTTGCGCCCAGAAATGAAATCTGCGCCGTGGATGAGACCGCGGGTTTCGCGGCGGACGCGCCACGGCGCTATGTTGGGGTTGCGCCCCTTACTTGAAATTTGCGGAGAGCCGAAGTCACATCCGCCGCTGACTCTCCGCATGTGGGCAGGTAGCGGCGGAAACTTTGCTTCAGTACCGAGAAGGTCTGACGAACATCTCTTCCCATGCGGCAATTCTGTTTTCGAGATTCAAGTCAAAGGCGCGTTTGAACTCGTAGCTGCTCATCCGTCCTATTTCTCGTGCGGTGTAGCGCCGCTCCAGTCCGGTTAATGGATCGATTCCCACCATGGTGCCGTCGTCAACGACTGACTCTGGCTGAGGCTCTGATCGCAGCTCCGGCACTGGTTCCGGCTCAGGTTCGGGCCGTTCCTGAATAGCGCCGAAGCTGCGAAGGCGCTCCCAGGCCGCTCGGAACATCGCTTCGTTAATGATGGGAATTGCGTTCCGGTCGAAATAGTCAACCAGAACATTCAGGTTTTCATTGCTTGGAAAATATTCGGGTGTGTTTTCGCGAAATCTCTTTGCCTGCTCCGCATTGAACTTTCGGGCTTTGTCTTCGCCCATGTGAGCGCCGACAAGCTCCGGCGCGAGGTAAAGCTGCGGATCGTGCCCATTGAGAACTTGCTCGCGTTCGCTCGCTGCGGTGCGTCTCCCCAAGCACCGCTGTAACGCCATCTGCCCGCGAAGCTCAGGATCGCTCACGTCCTGAGGCATCGCTCTAAGGAATTCATTAAAGCTGACCGGAGCGACGTGGAACGCGGGAGGCGTCCGGCGATTCTCGTCCTCTAGGTTCGCAACATAGCGCTGATACGATTCCTGATCTTCCGAAAGACGCTGGCGCTCAGCTTCCGCTTGTGCAAACTCGCGGTATTCCCGTCGTCCTTCTATATCTCTCTGACTTACGCTTCCACTTCTCATCTCTCTCCTAATCCAGAAAACTTCCATTGGGCCGATGCGTCTTGTCTGTTCCTCGCAAGAATCTGCCGCCGTGCGCTCTCCGAAAATGCGCACCATTGCTTAAATGATGGCATTTCCGGTTCGGGAACATCGGCCTTGAGCTGATGCAGCCAAAACTCGCGGTATTCCAATCGCAACGCCTCAGTCCTTGCCTGACTCGCCCGCTGCTCGCCTGCTTCTGCTTCTGCCGCCTTCCGGCGCTCGGCTTCAGCCTGGGCCTGCCGCTGCGCTTCGGTTCGTTCCCGTTTAAGGAACTGGGCTAACGTCTCGGAAGTGTTCGTGCTCTTCGCCAATGGGCATCCGGCATCGCTGCATTGCAGGTTGTTTGGTGCTTTGCTCTCCACAAGCGCCGCTAATCGCAGATGACCGAGCACCTGGGTGTGACCGTGAGGGCAGGACACTATCCACCGTGGAATTCCTCGATTGTCTCGCACCGTCAATCCATCCACAGTGAAGTTCCCGATTCGGTATCGGGTTAAGTCCGCGAATCCACCTTGCAAAAAAGGCAATGTTCCTCCTTGATAAATTGGGCCGTCCACGCGCATGTAAACGGCCCGTTGATGGCGCGGTACGCTGCGATGACTGCGCCAACTTCAGTAGCTTCTCTTTTAGTTTGCCGTGCCGCTTGCACTACCTGTACCAGCCCCGCCGCTAGTAGGCTTCGGGAACGCTGCGCTCATTCCGCCCGTCATTGCGGCTCCCGCTATATCTCCGAGTGCGCCGAGTGTGCCACTAACCCAGGAGTTGTCCTGCTGGGCAATCTGGTTCGCGGTATTCGCAGCGGCCTCACCGCTGTTCGTTGCTGTTGCGGTTATTGCAGTTGCTGGATTGAATACTTCAGGTGCGGCTTGCAGACCTTTCGTCGCGAATTGGTAGTTCTCGCGTCCGGTCTCCCAATTGGCTTCGTTGATCTGGCCTAACTGGCGGGAAGTTTCTGCCGCTGCCGAGTTCGCCACGCTTAGGTTTCTGCCGATGTCGGCACCGCTGGGAAGCGCCACGTTGCCGCCGCCGACCGCTGCATTGGCTTCTTTCACAGCCTGGCTTGCATTCCTGGATGCCTGTCCCATGTTGGTAATGGCTTGGGAATTCAGGTTTGCCAACTGAGGAGCTGAGAAGCCCATCTGGTTTGGCCCCGCTGCCACGGTCGGCGCGAAGCTATTCATCAAGTCGCTAAACACAGTCGAAGCTTTGCCGAAAACTGTAGAGGCTTGCTGCATCACCTGCTCCATAAAAGCTTGCTGTTGTTTGCCGATTTCCTTTTGTTCTGAACTTGCTCCGCACATTACAAAAGTCTCCTGAGTTCGCCTTCGCTCTCAACGAAGCCGAATCTCTTCTTGCAAAATCTGGCGAGTGCCGGATTATCCGTGTTGAATATCAACTCGGTGTAACCGTTCTGTCTCGCCTTTGCCGATATGTCCGCCAAAAGTGCGAGGATCGCTGGCCCGTTGCGCTTGATGTTTGTGTTGTCCATGAATTGGACATCGAGTCGCAGCGCTTTACTGCCGCGCACAAAGCAGATCGGCCCGGCTTCGTCTTCGTACACCTTGCATACCGTGCCGGGTGCGGTAAAGAACGATACCGAAGTTTCTTTGTGGTATTGATCCGTGCTGAGACTGTCTGCCAGGATTGGCAGATCGTGATTTGTCAAAAATCGGTCTTGAATCAAGTTACCTTTCATGCCTTTTCTGGTCTTCTACAGCCACAGGCGAGTTTTAGAAGCAGACCGTCCGTCTGCTGGAAGGCGTCGGTTACAAGCTGCACGCTGCCATGCTCACGGCACAGCACCTTCGTTCTACGGAACAGAAGCTCTTGCCGAGTGTGCGATTCCCGTTCCTTCTTCATGCCGCGTCCAAGATGGCCTGCGCCTTATCGGAAAGACGAAGGTATCTATGCAGCGGCCACAATCCGCGACGGCGGAACTCCGCGCCACATCGTTGCTGAATCTTGCTGTGAAGCTTTCTTTCATCCGGCGTCAGGATCGGCGGATCGATGCCAGGTTCCACTTCGGGCAGAACAAACCACTTCCAGAAATGGTCTAGCAGGTCTTGCTCGTTCTCCAGTGCCTTCTCGACAGCTTTCTCAACGTCCGCCGCGACAATCACGCAATCAAAAGTCCAGCGCCGATATTCCGCATTAATGTCCAGAAAGGCGACGGACGATCTAACGGGATAGCTGAAGCGGTTCGGAATATAAAGCCGCTCGATGACTCGCTGGAATGCTTCTACGTTCTGTTGTTGTCGTGCGCGTGTGGGATTGCTGTCGCTAGTGCGAAGCCGGGACTCACTCACGCGGCTCCTGTGGCGAAGATTCGGCCTGGCCGGAACCGTTAAAGCTGCGGGCGTCGATGGTCAGAAGGCAATCGAGCGCGGAGTTAAGACCTTCGTTGAGGTCATAAAGTGTTCTGGTTTGAAAGTTGTGAGCACAGACAAAAGCGTCCATGTTCTCTCTCGACATGCGAATCAATCGGCCAAGACTCGCGAGCGCCAAGAAGGTGAACGCCGTATTTAATACGGCAAGAATTGTGATCAGAATCATCAGGTCTCCAAAAAAGGTGAGAGGTACACACTGGCGTACCTCTCCTACTTGATAGTCTTCAATACCCTAATTTGTGTGAGGAAATCGTCAGTTCGGTAATCGGATGGCCCGATTAGACACACTACGATCCTATGTCGAAAGAAGGGGTTTCTGTCCTATAGCCTGCCTGATACGGGACTACTTGTATTCAAAGCAGATCGTAGGATTAGGTTAGCCGTTGATGGGATATTGGCTAACACCTTCACTCGATTGCCCTGTGGGATTGGCTCCAGGGCTGGCATCACTGGCAGGTATGTCAAGGCTGCCCTTATACTACGCGCTATTTGAAAACCGACTATTGAACTAGGACGTTCGTCGTGTGTCGGAGCTACACGTCATCTATCGCAGTGCCACTACCACAAAGCACTACTCATCGATAACGTCTATCCGCAGGATGCTACCTGTCCGTTGCCTAGAGAAAATCCAGCGAGAGCTGGCAAAAGCACGTATTTCGTTTGTGATACCCAATGTGCGGCCCCAGAGGGCTACACACCACGTAAGCAGACCGTTGTTATCGGGACAGAGTTCTGCGAACTGCCCGCGCCAGGAGGCGCACCAATCTGAGTTTTATGGAGGGCAGATTTCAATGCCCTCCTATTTGATAGTTCCCAATACCCTAATTGTTGTTAGGCGGAGAAACTCAAGTTTATGTAGTCGGCTTTGGGTATGCCGCTGTCGAATCGAGACCACAACTGGCCGCCATCGTAACGAGGATCGTTTTTCGCTGGAGCACGCTTTGGCTTTGCATACGCCGGGTCTTCTGGACGCGGCATTTTCTCAACATCTTGGTCGTCGTCGCGATCCCAGCAGTCCATGAGGTCGCGGGAAGTCCACGGTTTTAGCTGGCCGAGGTTGTCGTTCGTCCAGTCCAGATAGTTCCCATTCTTCGCGACAACGCTTTGGGAACTGTGATCTCCAACGAGCTTCTGCCCGCCGCAGTCCACGAACAGCCGGTGCAGGGGTACCGTGATCTGTTCTTTGTTCCCCTTGATGCCGCGTGGAACTTTCTTGGCCAAGTAGGGGCCACTCGCATAAAAGCGGATGTGAACTGGCCACAGCCGCCGAGCGATGGGCAGCCAGTCTTTGGGAATGATCCAGACAAAGATTTCATCTTTGCGTTCAACGCGGATGAAAGCCTTGTCGCCGTGGACTTCATAGATGAAGTCTTTGGTATTTTTACGCTCTCGGTACGGCCCGGCTAGAGCTTCTTCCAGGCTGAGCGCGTCTATCGCGTTTTCGTCGCGAACATCAGCGGCGAACTTGGCGATGCGGCGCTCTATCCATTTTTGGAATTGTTCCGGTGTCTTAGCGCGGCACCGAGGAAGGTCTGCTGCTATGCGGCAGAGTGCATCTTCAAAACGGTCGAGAGTGACCTGAGTAGAGAGTTGCTCAGTAATCGCTTCATAGTGCTCATTGAACCATCGGTCGAGTTCTGACCGTCGTTCAGTATTTTCGACATCGCTGGCGAGCGCCGGTGATGCTGTAGTTTGTCCATTCTCCATCTGCCTCCTGATTTGGATTTACTGCTGATCTGCGCTTGGGAGCCGCCCGGTACGCTGATATGTTTCCAGGTCTCTGGCCCACTGCTCCAGGCTGTCGCGCCGAAAACGGATGTTGCCGTTGACGCGGAAGTGCGGGATCGGGAGGGGCATCTTGGCCTGCCCGCGAGCGCGGGTCATTTCCCAGACTTGCCTGCGAGTCATGCACAAGAAGTGCGCGGCCTGCGCGACCGTCAGAATGTCAGATTGTGGAGAAAGAGGATTAGCGTGCGATTCTGTCTTGGCCAATCAATTTGATCTAGGTCGCCGTGGATTTAGGCGTTTATAGCGGCAGGAGCCGAAACCAACTCGGTGACCCTAAGAACTCTTAACTCAACTTCGGCTACAGTTCCTGTCAACGAGTACCTTGCGGTAGGGTATGCAAGGGTTTGGTGTGAATAACAATCTATTACTTCGTATTATACACCCATTTTGGGATTTGTCAATAGGTTCGGCAGGTAACTCATTGAAACTACACTGAAGAATGGCCGAATTTTATTACCGGCCAGTTCCCCGCTCAAGGCTCTGCTTCCCTTCTTGCGCGAGAATGCCCGTCTGACAGGGTAATGTCTTCCCCTGGCGCTTTTTCATTCCCCGTTGGATGAGAGTTTTTGTTGTTCGACTTTGATTGACCGGGACGTATCGCCCTCGAAATAAAAACCCCTAAAACTAGCCCGCTACACTGTGTAGCGGACCGTCAAATTGGGTTGCAGGATCGCTACCTGCCCGTTGCCCGGCAAACCGCCAATGACTTTGGCGGAACTCTCTTACGTTGCTGTAACCTATTTCTGAAATGTCATAACCCCTTCCAGCAGTTGTGCGGGAAGGGGTTTCTAAGCTTTATACCTTTACGAGAATGTCGCCATAACCGATGGATTAAATTATATCAACGGACTGTTTGGATAGTTTCGTCGGGCACCCGACGAAACTACCTTAACTCTTTTCAATAACCCAGAAATGATCTTACCCGGTTGTACTTTGACGGGGCCTGCGGGCCGAAGAATCCTGGAGGCACGGCTGCCCCAGCTCCGCGATCTGACGGTCGAAATATGCGGCGAGCTGTTCTGCCGTAATCTCCAGCCTTTGCGGTTCCTCTTTTGGTACAGGAGGCACGGCTGTGACCTGCTTCTCTTTGGCCTTATGAATTTGATAACGGATGTAACTGTCTGCGCTCTCAATGGCAGGTGTTCCGTCGCGCCGAAGCGGATATTCACTGCCCAGGCGACGAAACTCCTCAATGGCCTTCTTCTTCGCTGCGACATATTCGCTGAGATCACCCTCGATCACCCGGTACTTCACAAGGCCGTTATCTTCTGAATGGATGTCGTAGATGAAGTCACGCAATTCCTGGAGACGCTTCAGGTGACGATGCGGGGTTAGTGTCTTGACCAAAGTTGCATCGTCAAACTGTGACCGCCACTTTTCGTCTAACCCTGCTCGCCAATCCTTAGCTGCCCGAAGGCGCTCGTCCATCGGCCTGCTTTCGTCCCCAGCGATGCGCTTGAGTTCATCGTGCCGCGCCGCTTCTTGGCGCTCCACTTCCATCTCTTGCCTGTCGAGATCAGTAATCTGGTATTCAACGTCCAAAAGGTGACCGAAACGCCTGAGCAAGCGGCGGCGCGTTCGCTCCTCTTCGGTTTCTGTCTCCGTGGTCTGACGCAGCTTCAGGATGTGTTCGGCGGCGGCCCGGCGCTCCTGCTCGCCTCTGTTGGTATCGTTTACGATCTTCTGTAACTCTTCAATTGTTGTCATTAGTCTCCTTGGCACGTTCCAGGAACGCCAGCGCATCGGCTTCGGCATCCTGGATCACCTTCGCCCGTATCTGCTCTCCGAGCTGCCGGTCGAAGGCGCTCTCGGTCACCAGGTCTTTTACCGTTCGTTTTATTCTCGGCGTATTCTCCGGCAGATGTACGCCGTACACCGCCAGGATCAATTCGGCGGCATGGATGCGCAGGGTGAACGGGAGCCTGTCATTTCGACAGGCTGCCTTCAGTGCGCGTAAAGCTTCTTGGAACTTCTTTCGTGATACTTTTCCCATTTATTACCTCTCTATAGTTAAGAGCGCCAGTACCCTACTTTTCTGTAAGAAATGTCCCGCAACGTGTACCTGCCTATGTCTCGCATCGTGTACGTTGGAGTCCCAGACCGGGAATATGCACTAGATTCGGTTCAAGGGAAGTGACCTCCTTTTCCCGTTCTTTGAGGCTAGGCCCAGCGGCCTGCGATGGTGGTAGCTACGGGGCGTCCCCGGCCATCCCTTGCTAAGAGAATGCTTTAGAGACTCCTTACTTTCAATAACTTACAATCCGCCATCTTTCCGGTCTCTGTCCCGTTATGGGAACCAGCAAGGCTACTTGATCCAGGTGTCCGCGTCTTGATCTGCTGCTAGGAATAGGCGTCGGAGTAGTCCGTCTGTAACTGTCTGATACGCCATTGTTCGTCCTAGCAGGACGGGCGAATTGCAGCAAACAAGGAACTTAGCGTAAATCCGTCCAAGCTATCGTCCAAGTGATTACCGTTCTGGGAAGAAATGTGTGAAAGCCACGCCTGCGGGGGGGCCAGTAGGACATAGCCGTACAGTAACAGATGAGTAAGTCTGGCTGTTTGTACTTTACCCCTCGCTTCAGGCTTACTAGGTGTCATCAATAACTGCGTGCGCATTGTTTACCACTGTACGAAGGTAATGAAGATCATGTTGGAGAACTGCCGATTGTTCTTGACGTAATGGCCCCATAGGTACATTATGGAGCCATATTCAATGCGGGCACTGCCCGAACCTGTAAGGAGAACAGAATGAGCAACACTCCACTTTCACTCTCCACCATCAACAATTCCACTGATTCAGTCACAGCGATTTTCTTTGCACTGCTAGGCGGAAAGTTCATTCTTCGCATAGACCATGACTTTTCCTCAAGCTTCGCAGACGTGCTCGATTCGACAGGAAACGTCATCGGGAGCGCAAACCAGATGTATTCTGACGGCGGATGGGCAGTGCATACCGTGCCGTTTGCGGGTTACGTCTCGCCGTCACAAATTGTCTTTGTCGATCCGTTCGTGAACGAGGTTCCCTGCTGGATGGTGTGCGATGAAAACTAAGCGCATTGTCTCAGTCACAATCAAGCACGTAATGGACGAGTCGCCAGATACCAGCTATTTGGGCGAGTACGGCAATGACGCAACGTCCGATTACACAATCTGCCGGAGGCATGACGAGGATTGCCCATCGTTCTGGTATTCGGGCGACGAATGCGCAGACTCATGCTCTGCCGATAACGTGAGTTCTCGCGAGTATCGGTTTTTTAACCCGAATGTCGAGAACCACAAAGGATTGTCAGACGATGAAATCCGCAAATACTGCAAGCAAGACTATGAGCGCATGGAAGCACTCAACGCGGGTGACTGGTATTACATGGGCATTCGTGCTCAGGCAGAAATCGCGGTCAATGGCGTCTGCCAAACCATTACGTCAGGCGGACTATGGGGCATTGAATCCAATTCTGACGCTGATTACATCCGCTCAATCGAACAAGACGAACTAGCGCACCTAGAAGAGCAACTAGCTGAGCTCGGTTTCAAGAAAAGAGCAGTTAAGCAAGCCTTGCAGGATGTAGAGCGCAAGACTGCCTGACGATGGCTTTATGAGCCGAAACGCGGGAGCTATTCCCGCGTAGCAGTCAAATCCGGGCATTGCCCGAACCATCGAAGGATGCACCCATGAGTAAGAAACATTTCATTGCACTTGCTGAGTATCTCCGCGATACCTGCGGATATTGCGAACCATTTACCCGCAAGCAGATTGAGCACCTGGCGAGCTTCTGCCATGCCCAGAATTCCAATTTCAAACGTGAGCGATGGGTTGGGTACATCAAAGGCGAAAACGGTAAGAACGGAGGTAAACGCTAATGTACGCCACACGTCCAGCAACTAAATCGGAAATGGTTGAAATGCGGAAAACCTATCCCTCGCCTATGGGACACATTGTAGATGGATACCGCATCGGTAGTGATGGGCAATTAACGTGTGCCATCACGACCATGAGCGAAATCACTGCGTTAAATACTCCAGGCGTGGTTGCCATCCGTCGCAGGATGCCGAACGGAAAGTTTATTTACCGAGTGATCTTGTCTCACTAAGGCTGCCTGAAGAGACCTAATGGTCGAAACTCGCCATTGATGGCGAGTCGCAGTCAATCCGGGCACTGCCCGAAACCGAGAGGAAACCATGACAATTAGTCTGTCTATCACTTCGATTCAATCCGCGACGAAAGCTAAAGCTCCCATTGTAGGAATACCGGTTCCTGACCATGCGCCGGTTCGTCTGCTGCGCTCGCGTCTCAAAGCTTCGCTCAAGGGTTTGACCATCGTTAGCGCCGAGTATGACGGCACGGCATACGACAACGCCGGAGCCCTGAAGATCAAAGCCAAAGGCGAGCGGGTTACCTCATCGCGAGTTTACTTTCCGGTCTCCCGCCAGAATGCGTCGAAGATGCTGGACAACTGGGCGAAGTCGCAACGTGCCAAACTGTCGAAGCCAAAACCGGCAAACACAACCGAGCGCCTGCTACAAGAACTGAAAGACAAACTGAACAAGATGACGAGTCGCCCAAAGAATCCGGCGGTCGCAAACGGTTACGCGATTCCTGACTACCAGCGCGAGTTGTTCCTCCGCTGGCATCAGCAAAAGCACATCCGTAAGCAGTTCAAGAGTGCTTCTGAATTCAGCATGGCGGTACTCACTGGCAAGACTCAGGCAGAGCTAAGCAATCCGGCGAAGCATTACAACTGGCGTCAGGCTGAACCGCAATGGGGAGCAGAGCGGTACGCATACCTGCTCGACGATGAGAGACAGTTCGTCAAGTCTCAGATTGCTGCGGTCGCAGTGAAGCTGTATGGCGTAGTTCCGAAGCGCATCAGTTGTTTTGTTCAGACTGTCTGATATGGAGTCAATCTCCGAAACTCCCGCATGCGCGGGAGTCACAGTCACGGCTATCATGTCCGAAATGCAAAAACCGGAAGAAAACGACTACCCCGGCAAGCCATTGCCCAAACTGCCGTTTGTCGCAATCGAAAACCGCGTCATGTGCGGAGAAGTTTGGGTCTGTACCTGTCGCAGCGGAAACATGGCCGAGCGCATTGCGCGTGCGCTGAACGACCACAAACCCAGCAGCAGAGGACAGTAGCAATGCCAGTGAAGCGAATCTCGGTTTACGAATGCACCTGTCTGCATTGCGGCCATGTCTGGATTGCGCGTGAGATGCCTAGTAAGTGCGCAAAGTGCAAATTGCGGTCGTGGAATCGCGGCGGGGAAGTGCGCCTGGGTCGTCCGCCTGCGACTCGCTCCAAGAGAACTCACAAGGAGCACTAGCCGTATTGTGAACGAGGTCCTTAATGCCATTGGGGCAGATTCAAAGGTACTTAGGTCACAAGGCGTCGTCGTCGTCGATGTGTTATCTGGTGGAGATAGACGCTCAGAAGGCGCAAACTGCTGTTGCTGGCATTTCCATCTGATTCCCGAATCCGTACCTACTGGAGCAAAGTTTATGTACCATCACCTGCATTACCTGGTTTTTTCTGGACTATGTCATTTTGTTTATTGTTTCAACGATTTGGCGTTCCGATATTTCATGCCGCTGGCGGTTCCAGTTCTCGCCACGGTTGGCGTTGTTAGCGTTTGGTTGCGCGCCCGCAAGCCGCTGTTCGCCACGGCAGGGGCGCTCTCGATTGTGTACGCTGCTTATGCGCTGATGACGCCCATAGACCTGTGGCTGAGGCTATATCTGGCCGCATGACCCACAGGCCCTAGCGGTTATACATCTGATCGCCATGTCATGGACGCGTATTTTCTTCCCCGTCAAGACAACGGCTCACAGTGTTGAGCCAGGATTCTCGCTCGATCTGCTCAATCGTTTTCATACGATGCCATTGATCCACGTTCAGGTGCGATTCAATCGCATCGGTTACGCGCTTGCGTAGCTCGTGCGGCGGGAGCGCCTCAAGCTCGGCTGCATCCGTGGAACCGAACTCTCTGACAAACGCATCCTGTGCCGCCTTGTCTTTTTTTTCTGTTATGTCGAGGCTCTGGACGTTGAACTCTGGTTTTAGGAAGTCATCCTCCAGGAATCCTAGCCGTCGCCAGCGCAGCTTATTTGCAACACCAGCAAGCGTCCAGCCGAACTCATCGAGCAGGAGATAGATCAGGCGGTCGCGAGCCGAACGCTCAATGCAGTAGCCGCTTGGGTCATGGTCGCCAAAGTAATAAATGTATAGGTTACGGTCCACCGTCGAAATCTGCGCGGCATTCTCATACAGGAAAGACGTGCTCGCATGGCCACGCATTGGCCGCATGGTGACGTAATACTCTTTGGCAATGTCCTCAACCACGCTGAGCACGCTGTCTTTCTCAAACCAGATTTCGACGGCGTCATGCTGGCCTTTCCAGATGTCTTTTCTATAGGCCCCAGCAACTGACTCGGCAAATTCAGATGGGTTTTCCCAAGTGTTGAACGTTACCGAATTCCGAACGCCGTCCCGAATCGCGTGATAAGGGATGTCGCCACGCTCGCGAGCCTCCGTAATTACATCAGACACGTATGCGTACTCGCCTTTCGTATTCTTCGTGATGTGCGTCGAAACGAGCAGGTAATGCAGGTGACGCAACGTCATCACTTTTTCGGTTTCGATGAACCTTTGGGCAGCAGCGACGATGCTTGCCTTTTTGCTCTGCGCCTTACTAGTGGGGTGCAACTTTGCCGGCCATTCGGCCTCGTTCCAGGAATCCTGCGCCCATTCATCAACACCTGCGCCTGTCCGAGTCAGCACCGCCTCATCAAACAGGTGCGTACCCTCATCGGCGGAATAGAGCTGCTCGTCCTCTGGAGATACCGTTTTGATCAATAGACCGGTGAGCAGGTCGCGTTGCGTAGGCTCTTTCAGCTTGTTGTGCTGATGTTTGATGCCGCACCTGCGCGAGCAGGTCCGCTTATCCGAGCGTGTCAGAATAAACTCGTTGCCGCACACGATGCAATTTGCAGTCGGGGCGGTCAGAGCACGTTTGCTGCGCTCGATTGTTTCGGCGCAAGAAAGCGGCTCTTGATGCAGAGAGGTTGGTTGATGAGATACAACGACTGATGTCATAGCTGAGTTTGATTGTCAAATACATCATGCGCAGGCTGTTCCGGAAAAAGCAACGGAACTGGCTTGTTTCGGTCCCGCATGGGGAAAAAAGACACACAGGGTCACCTGCTGATTTTCACTCTAGAGCTTCGGGAAAAGAAATTCCACGGACCTTTTAGCATGATAGAAACACCTTACGCGAATATCTCCCACACTTTCTCGTGTATTTGCATTTACTTAAATCAATTTGATTTAAGCCGCTGTTAAGCCAAGCGCAAACAACATCTGGAATTAAATAGAAACATTTTCTAATAGTTCTCTATGTTACAAAGCCTACTCGCCGGACATCTAATAGTCCGGAATCGACCTCGCCGAACACATAAGGGCTTGTGATATTTATTTTTGCGCTTGTAAGTTATTGTAATCGTCATACTTACTAAGTGTTGTTAACAATACAAGTTTGCCTGCCTTCCTAAACTAATGTCACGCTTACTTGATGGGACAGCATCGATTAGGACAATGCGTCAGATGCAGCGACCAGAATGTGAGAATCGCCGCTTTCGGCATGTGCGACAAGTGTTACCGCCGTGAGCGTCGGGACTTGGAGCGCGGAGCTGCAACACTGCTGCGGACTCAGAACCGCCAATCTAAGCAACTCGTTCGACACTACAGTGGGCTTATGCTCGCGGTTGCAACCATTGATGTTTCCGATCAGACCGACAGCGATTCGGGGGGCAGTTCTGGATTAGTAGAATGGGTCAGCAGCCGAGTCGAGCCACTGCTCGATTCCGTAAAATCCTTCATCGCGGGACAACGCACAGTACATGCAGAAAAACTGCCTACTACCGCACAAAGATTCCGCGCATATCACCAAATCACCGAGCACCTGCTGGCGCTCGGCGCGTCAAAGGAGATGATCGAAGAGATACAGGCGCGAATTCATACTCGGTTGTGCGAACTCAAGCTGCCCGGACATCCGAATGACGATTTGTTGAACGGTATGTTCGGGGAAACTGCTTAGGCGTGTGTCCACGCCGTGACCGCAGACGACACACAAGTCTTTGCGGATGAACATGAAAGAGTTCTAACAAAAAATCTGAATTTGTGTCCACGCTCTCACACACCTTACTTTCTGACCCGAATACTGAATTCCACTTTTTCTCGCATCGCCTGATTGCGGGGGGCGGAACACTAAGCTCTTTCGAGAGATGCTTTAAGCAGTCCGGCTGATTATTCTCGCCGCCAAAAATGCGATAGAGTCTCTGCTCGTTTCATGAACACAGCAACCTGCGAGCTTGCCGGATAGATGTCCGGCCAAGCTCCGGCTCAGAAGATTGAGCTTTCGAGCGCGTTCCGCGCACCGCATATATCAACGGCAACACCGCGAAGAAGGTGTCGTCAAACCCAAAGCGAAACTGAAAGCGACCCATTCTTGTCCGTGAACGAGGTCGCGGCGCTGCTAAGAATCGGGCGCGATACGGTGATCCGTAGGTTTCATTACCATCCTGCTGTACTGGTAATCGGAGAGCATCTCGAAACGACACGCCGGTGTCGGAAGTACAGAGTTCTGCGAATTCCGCGAAGTGTCGCTTTAGGCGCGTTTCGCAATGGAGGGGCCGCTTAGCGCGGCCCTCATTTTTTTCGTCAATACATCTTGGCGCGTTTTGACCCACGGCGCATAGTGGTCGGCCACGACTTTTGGACTGTCCCCGAGCAGCGCGGCAACTTCCTCCAGGGCGAAGCCTTGATTCAACGCCCAAATCGCAAATGAATCGCGCAGCATGTGCGTTCCAAACACCATTGGTTCACCGTGGTCATTCTTCAATTCAGCAAGCTCACCAACTCGCCGCGCTCTTGACGCCCACCATGCGATCAACGTTTCAAGTTCGCGCTCTCCTGTCGGGCGATGAGTAATGAACATATACCGTTCGCTGGTGTTCGGGATGGCAAGTAGCTCTTCGGCAACGTCCGCCCTCAACATGCAATAAACCGGATTGCCGGTTTTCGCCCTGTACAAAAACACCTGAAAGTAGCCATGCGAATCCTTTTGCAACCGTTTGCGCTCGAAGAGAACCGCATCTTTGATCGCCAACCCCGTCCAGCGCTGCAATAAACAAATACCGCGCAGCTTGGTGCGAGTGTCGTCTGTCGTCTGCCCATTCAATTTGGGAATGGCTGCTAGGAGCTGGGCGAATTGCGCGTCGTCCAGTGGCAACGTCGGCTTGCGGTCACTACCTTTGATCTTCCCCAGACCCTTCGCTGGATTCTTGGTTATGTGGTCGCGCTGAAGAGCGTATTCAAAAAAGCCCTTGAGGATGTGCTGTTTTTTTCTCGCCGTCTCACGGCTGAACTCCCAACCGTTGCGCCAGTTCTCCAGCAGCGGCAGGGTTACATCTTCGATTGCGATCACGTTCTTCTCGGCACAATGCTGAACCAGCGCGTCCAGCAACACTCCCAGCTTGGAGTCGATATGTTTCTGCGTGACGCCCTCAGCCTTCTTCGCGGTCAGAAAATCATCGCGGACTCCGGCGATGGTCTTGCGCTCGGACTGCGCGATCTCGGCAGCGATCTGCTCCGGCGTCAGGTTCGCCAGCCGCTCAAATTCCTGCTCTTTCTTGCGGGCGTTGGATTCGGCAACTTCGTAGTCAGCGGTCTCGGCGGACTCGCGGTACTCTTTGCCGTCTTGCATCCATCTCAACTGCTTCGGGCAAGCGCAGCTTGTTTTCTTCGGTTGACCGGCGAACTTGCAGTCCGCAGAATGGCGGCTTCTGACGTAAACTTTAGGTATTCGTCTGGCGAGTCTCATCTCTTTCCTCGATTGTAGAGAGATTTGAATAACTTGGACAAACGCTTGGACGGTCGATTTCTTGCGTTTGCCCGAATTGGCAAGAAAACCAGCATGGATATTGAGGTTTTCTCACTTCGCCAGTAAGGATACTATCGCCCCTCCGGGACTCGGGTACGTTTCACTCACAACCCAGGACTTTGTCCTGGGCTCTCACATATCGTGCCTCCGGCACTTGCCACTAGCTCAGTTCAAACAGATTGCATTCTGCTCCCGATTTTCTGCTGCAACCGTTCCAGCGCTTTCTCCAATCTCACGCCGCGCGAAGCTTTCAACAACACCACATCTCCCGGACGAAGATTTTCGGCGAGCCAATCGCCTGCTTCCTCTGGCTCATGAACAAATTTCGCGAATACCCCGCCCGCTGCGGCTCCTTCCACTATAAAGCTGGCGGCCCCGCGGACTCCGAGCAGAATGTCAATCTTGCGTTGTGCAATGTGATTCCCACAGCTGCGATGAAGATCGGGCGCCATTGGACCAAGTTCCAGCATCTCGCCGGCGACCACGATCCGGCGTTTGCCGGGCGATCCGGCGACCACGTCCACCATCGCCTCCAGCGCCTTCGGATTGGAGTTGTAGCAATCATTGATGAGCGTCGCACCGCCAATTTCGACGATCTGTCCACGTTTGTCCGGCGCCTGCAGAGATGCCAGAGAAGCCGCAGCTTCTGAAGGCGTGATCCCGGCTTCGAGGCCCACGGCGATTCCGGCCAGTGCGTTCATCACGTTGTGGCGTCCCAGCAACGGCATTTCAGCCGAGCTTGTTACTCCGCCGGCGGCAAGCTGAAATCGTGATCCGTGGGGACCAAGGTTTTCTATGGCTGTTGCGCTCACGTCCGCAGAATGCTCGATCCCAAATTGAATGACTTTGCCATGAAAGTCGCGGCCAAACTGCGATACGTAGGGATCCTCTGCGTTCAGAAACGCGATTCCACCGGAAGGGAGGGCGGCGATCAGCTCATACTTCGCGCGGGCGATTCCAGCGATTCCTTCCGGAAAGAATTCCAAATGAACCGGGGCGACAGAAGTCACTACTCCCCAGTCCGGTCTTGCGATTTCGCAGAGTGCTGCGATTTCTCCCGCGTGAGACATTCCCATTTCGATCACGGCAATGTCGTGTTCAGGCTCGAGCTTCAGAAGCTGGAGCGGCAGACCGAAATGATTGTTCAGATTGCCCAATGACTTCAGCACGCGGAAACGGGTAGAGAGCACGTGCGCGATTACATCTTTGGTGGTTGTTTTGCCCGCCGAACCGGTGACGCCGACCAGACGCTTGCCCCAGAGCCTGCGCACGGCAGAGCCCAATCGCTGCAGCGCCGCCAGCGTGTCGTTCACGATGAGAATCTTCGGAGTCCTCGCAAACCTTGGCGCCTGATCGGCGGCAACTACCGCAGCCGAGGCTCCCGCCTGCAGCACCTTCTCCACAAAATCGTGGCCATCGAAGCGTTCCCCTTTCACGGCAAAGAAAAGATCCCCAGGTTGAATGGTGCGGGAATCGATCGAGTAACCCGATGCGATCTGTTCGCGATCAAAGCTGCCGGAAGCTTCTACAAACTCGGCAATCCGCCACAGCGGCAACTTCATGCGACAGGTGCTCCCTGACTGATCGTAGGCTTGTAACCCAACTTAGCCAGAGACTCGCTGGCAATCTGTACGTCGTCGAAAGGGAATGTCCCCTCGCGGGTGATCTGGTACTTCTCGTGGCCCTTACCGGCGATTAAGACAATATCGCCGGGCCGCGCTTCAGCAATGGCAAGTGCAATGGCATGGCGCCGATCTGGTTCGACGGTGTGCCGGGTTCCAGTCTGGATTAACCCGGGCAGAGCATCGGCGATGATCGCCCGCGGATCTTCGCTGCGCGGATTATCCGAAGTGAGCACCACGAAGTCACTGCCCTCACCGGCTGCGCGCCCCATCAATGGACGTTTCGCGCGGTCGCGGTCCCCTCCGCAACCGAACAATGTGATAGCTCTCCCGCCCGGCTTCTGCTTTGCCAGCACTTGTCGCGCAATGCGTGTGAGATTGCGGAGAGCATCGTCAGTGTGCGCGTAATCCACAACGACAATGAATGGCTGACCACAGTCGACACGCTCAAAGCGTCCAGGCACACGCTCGAAGGTCCTGATGGCATCTCGGATCTGCTCCAGCGTGCATCCGCGCACGTAAGCAGCTGAGGACGCGGCCAGCACGTTATATACGTTGATCTCGCCGATCAAGCGAGACTCGCAGTCAATCGCCTCATCGCCAAGTCGCAAGCGAAAGCGAGTACCCGTTCCTGAGTAAGTGATCTCCTCAGCCGTGGCCGTCGACTCCTGCAGGCCGTAGCTGATGACCTCGGAGCCATTCTCCAACGCAATGTCGCGCAGCTTCCTTCCATACTCCTCGTCCACATTCACGACTGCGGCGGCTGGAGCAGGCGCACCATCACCGAGAAATAACTTCGCCTTTGCGGCAAAGTACGACTCCATGGTCTGGTGATAGTCGAGGTGATCGCGCGTTAAATTGGTAAAAACGGCAACGTCATAGTGCAGGCCGTAGACGCGTCCTTGCTCCAGAGCATGTGAAGAGACTTCCATCACCCCTTCCGTCGCCCCCGCCTGCACCGCCTGGGCAAACGTGGCATTCAGCTCCAGCGATTCAGGAGTAGTGTGCGGCGCGGGAAGAATGCGTCCGGCGACGTGGTACTCGATCGTGCCGATCATGACAACAGAGCGTCCGGCGTTCCGCAATATGTGCTCTATCAGAAACGTTGTGGTGGTCTTCCCGTTGGTGCCGGTCACGCCAGTAAGCTTCAATCTTCCGGCAGGACGACCATAAAAGTTGGCGCTGATGCCCGCCAGCGCTTTCCGTCCATGCGCAACTCTCGCGAATGCGACGTTTGCGGGTGACGCGCTCGCGGAATCGGAAACTACCGCCGCTGCGCCACCCCCAATTGCGGCATCGATGAAGCGGTTGCCATCGCTGCTCTCGCCCAGCATGGCAACAAACAGAAATCCCGGACGAACTTTGCGCGAGTCATAGGCAATGCCCTGAATGTCGGCATCGCCGTGCGTCGAGAGAGCCTCGACGTTGCGTATGATGTCCTGAAACTTCATTGAGGCGATTATAGCCGTCCCAATTCGGGCGAAAGTCCTATTTCACCACGGAGGCACGGAGACACGGAGAACAGCCAAGGACGAGTAAACAGCCAAAACTTCAGCTCTTCGTGCTGGTTCCTTAGAGTCCTTCATGGTTGCTTTGGCTGTTTGCCAATGTGTTGGCTGTTCTCCGTGTCTCCGTGCCTCCGTGGTGAAAAAGGGTTACCGCCCGAACTGCACGGTCACGTGTCCGCCAGACCGCAATCGCGAGCCTGGCGGGGGATTTTGTTCCCGCGCAACGCCCGAGCCGAAGACATCTATCTCCAGACCCGCTTTCTCGCTTTCCTCGATTACTGCGCGAATCGGCTTTCCTAGAAAGGACGGGACGGTTTTCTCGGCATCTACGTCAAGAACTACGGTGCCACTTGTGGGTAGTGGAATGGGTTTTTGAGACTCCGTAGGCTTCGTCGTGTCCGCGAGCAGAGATGCAGCGTGCTGCGTCTCTACCACTGATGGCGACGATGGATGATAGCCTGCAGGAATCACACCCGCAGGTTGTTGAGCTCCGGAAGCACTGGCGACCTCTGTGTTGTCCTCCACGTTGTCATTCGCGGCGACTTCTTCTCCTACGTGATCTGGGAGTCCCTCGCTTTCCGGTTTCGCAGATGCACGCAGCAGCATGCGCTGCGGATTCTTCACGTCGACATCGTGGGGGATGTCGAGATACTCCAAAACCTGCTGAGCGATGTGAGAGAAGTAGGGAGCGATATATCCGCCCTCATGCAGGCCCTTGGGAGAATCTACGATAACCGTAACGGTGATCGCCGGGTCGTTGATTGGAGCGAATCCCGAGAACGATGCAATGTAGTTGACCTTGTCATAACGATGTGTAACCGGATTGATCTTCTGCGCAGTGCCGGTTTTTCCTGCCGAGGTGTACCCGTCAAGGACGGCCATCTTGCCGGTTCCATGCAGCACCACGCCCTCAAGCATCCGTTTCATTTTTGCCGCGGTAAGCGAGGAGATCACCCGGCGCTGTTGGCCAGGATGGAAGACCACAGTTTTCATTCCTGCTGAGTGTTGTTCTTGCGATGGTGTGGTACCCGCAACGATCCGGGGTGGAGTCCAAAGCCCATCGTTTGCGATCGTGGAAGTCATCGCGACGAGCTGAAGTGGAGAGACGCCGATCTCCTGCCCCATGGAAATGGCGCCAATGCTCATCTTCGACCAGCGGCTGACCGGCTTGGTAATCCCGCGCGTCTCTCCTGAAAGCTCAATTCCAGTCTGCGTTCCAAAACCGTAGGCCCGGATGTAATGGTAGAGACGGTCTTCGCCGAGTCGCATTCCCAATTTGATCGATCCAACATCGCTCGAATTGGCAAGAACGTCCGCGACCGTCAGGCTGCCAAAACGATGCCAATCATGGATTCGCGTGCCATTCACGACAATCGAGCCCATCTGACAGTCGATGACTTCATTTGGATTCGTGAGGTTCTCTTCCAGCGCCGCCGAGATGGTGACCATCTTGAATGTCGATCCTGGCTCGTAGATATCGCTCACGGCTCGGTTCTTCAGCGATTGAGGGCTGATGGCGCGCGCCTCGTTCGGATTGAAGGTTGGGCGGTTAGCTAAGGCAAGAATCTCGCCCGTGCGTGGATTCTCAACGATTGCAGTGACGGCTTTGGGCTGCTTTTCTGCGATGATGCGATCCAGCTCGCGCTCCACAATGTGCTGGATGTCTTCATCGATGGTGAGCACCAGGTTCTGGCCGGGCTCGGGATTCTTTTCTACCCGTCCAACCCATCGATGCCGGGCATCCATGGTGATCAGCATCTTGCCCGGGCGACCACGCAGGCGTTGATCGAAAGAACGCTCAATTCCCGCCAGCCCTTCATCATCCATGCCGACGTAACCAATCACCTGCGCGGAAAGGTCGTTCTTCGGATAAAAGCGCTTCGGCTCCTTTTGGAAATAGATGCCCTTGAGGTTCAGCGAGCGGATTCTCGCCGAGCTACCGTTGTCGAGCTTGCGAGCGATCCAGGTAAAGGAATGCGAAGATTCAAGCTTGGCCAGAACCTCTTTTGGATCGGCCTTGAGAATGCGCGCGAGCATCCTGGCTGCCATTCCCTGATCGGGAATCTCCGAAGGCACAGCAAACACAGAGTCGACTTGGACGCTCATTGCAAGCTCGCGTCCCTTGCGGTCGTAGATCACGCCCCGCGGAGGAGAGACTTCGATGCTGCGCTGCTGCTGGCGCGCGGCTCGTTGGGTCAGAAATCCATAGTCGCCGATCTGCAGCCAAACCAGCCGGCCACAAATCATGACGATCCAGAAACAAAAAAAAGCCGCAAACAGCGAGAGGCGGAAACGGCCTTGATTCGTCGCGCTGCTAGTGGCCATAACCTGCTTTGGAATTCACGATCGTTGCGTCCAAGAATGATCTGTCATCCAACAATGATCTGTCATCCTGAGGCCCGCCTTTGGCCGAAGGACCTCCGGAGATTCCTAGGGACTTACATACTGCATCTTGGCTTTTGAACGAAATTCCCCGTTGAGAAGCCGCGACATAGCGATCTCGACTGACACATTCCGGAAGGTCCTTCGGCCAAAAAGCGGCCTCAGGATGACAGGCTGTAAGAATCACTTTCAAAAACGTGCGTGGCGGCCTGGTTGGTTTTCCTAGGCCACCACCCGCCGGGTCGGTTGCTACCGCCCAAACTGGAGAATGCAGCAGAAAGCGATAGGCAGTATGCAATAGGCTGAGACTGCGGCTTTGGTTTGTCGCCTATTGCTTATTGCCTATCGCTTATTGCTATGGTGTCACTGCCAATTACTCTCGACCACCTGAATCCCCGTAGCCTTAGCTAATACCGGAGTTGACGGATCAGCCGATACTTCCAGGTGCATTACCTGGCCCGCTTGCGGAGCCACCAGGCCCATGCGTGCTGCCAACTGCTCAATGCGTTCCGGATCACGGAGTGAAGCTTCTTCCAGTCTCAGCGCGCGATTCTGCTCCAGCAGGGCGTCCCGCTCGATCTTCTGCGCTTCGATCTTGTACCCGTATTCGATCGAGCTCAGGTGCTGCCAGGCGTAGATCATGATGAAAGAGAAGAGCACCGCCGCGGCGGCGGAAAACATCCTGATCTCTCGCGTACGTTTTGGATCGGAGACCTTCACCAGGCGCGAGTTGTCGATCGCCTTGTTGAAGTAGATTTCAGGCGTGACTCCGCCCCACTTGCGCTTCGAGCCGACCGGCTGCCACATGCGATAGCCGCGATATCCGGGGATTGCCTGGGTTGCCATTTATGCGACTCCGGCGTACTCGTGGGTATAGGAAGCGTCGAGCATAGACGCTAGAACAAAGCCTTCCGTGATCTCGTCGTTGAGAGGAACGTCGGCGCCAAATTCAGCGCGCTCCACGCTTTCGATCAGTTCGTCAATCAGTCTGCCCGTATACATTTGCTGCCTCCTTTATTCCTGCAAGCCAAATTTCCTTAACCCCGAAACTTGTTAAACCGGTCAGCACCGCTCGATGAGGTAGGTGTGCTGTGGATTGTCTTTCGCCCTTAAGTCCATCCGGCAGGACGATGCTGACCGGCCAACCTCGTAAACGTGGAGCCGGGCGCCCTCGCCCGGGCGTTTTGCCACCGAAACCCGGCCGAGGGCGGCCGGATCCACGCTCTAAACTCTTTCCGCGGCTCGCAGCTTCGCGCTTCTTGCTCGCGGATTGCGATCCAATTCCTCTTCTGACGCCGTCACCGGCTTTTTTGTCAGCAGCCGGACTATTCCGTTCTTAGCTCCCTCGCGCATCGCGTCTTTCACAATGCGATCTTCCAGCGAGTGGAAGCTGATCACTACCAATCTCCCGCTTGAAGGGAGGAGAACCTGAGGAGCTGCATTAAGCAGCGTCCTCAGGTCCTCAAGTTCTCGGTTTACGAAGATTCGGATGGCCTGAAAGGTGGTCGTCGCCGGATTGATTCGCGAGTGTTTCATTGCCGGGAGCGCGGCCGCAACGACTTGAGCTAAATGTGCTGTCGATCGTATCGGCCGTGCCCGGACAATGGCTCTGGCGATTCTCCGCGACCTCCTTTCCTCACCGAATTCGTAAATCACATCGGCGAGACTTCTCTCGTCGATGTGGTTTACCACTTGATCGGCGGTGCGCTCGCTGCGCGGGTCCATGCGCATATCGAGCGGCCCCTCCGCCTGAAAACTGAATCCGCGAGCTGCGTCGGAGAGCTGCATGGAGCTGATTCCCAAATCGGCAATCAGACCGTCTGCGCTTCCCGCCTCGACTCGCTGCCCCACTTCGGCATACGAAGCGTGAATCAGCGTGATCTTTGGCATGTCGCCGCCAAGTTCGGCCGCGAGACCGTCGAGACGCTTGCGCGCCAACTCCAGAGCCGCGGGATCTTTATCGAAGCCAATCAAACGACCCTGTGGGCCGAGGCGCCTTGCGATTTCGTATGAGTGGCCGCCTAGCCCGAGGGTCGCGTCGATATAGGTGCCGCCGCGCCGCACGTTCAGAAAATGGATCGCTTCTTGTAAAAGAACTGGAACATGACGCCTTCCACCATCCCCGCCATGTTCGGCCTCCTGGGAGGCCTTGTTGTCTTCCACCGCTAGATACCCAGATCAGCGAGTGTCTTTTCATCCTCTGGCGTGATCGGGTTGTCTTCGAGGTGCTTGCGGAAGAGTTCTGCGTTCCGCACTTCGAGATACGTCAGGTTCCCGAAGACCAGCACTTCCCCTTTCACGTCCGCCGATTCGCGCAACAGCTGCGGAATCAGCAATCTCCCCTGATTATCGATCTCCACCATCTGGCCGTAATAGTTCACCCGGTCCAGGAACTTCTTCTTGGCTGGATTGAAGTTCGACACCTTTGCCAGCTTCTCTTCGATCCGCTGCCATTCCTCAAAGGGATAAATCTCGGCAACATTCCCATCGCGGCTAGTGATGTAAAATTGCCCGCCACCATACGTCTCGTCGATGGTGCGCTTGAATTCCGCAGGGACCTTAAGCCGTCCCTTTTCGTCCACGCGCGTTGGGTGATTGCCACGAAACATTGGTTAACCGTCGTTTGCTGGCCTGCTACCGCTAGCAGCGCCAAGGAGGCTGAAACCACGAAGAATCGAGTCTTGGAGGTTGTTTTCCTGTGGTTCGCCGGATTAATGAAGCTGATTCGCATCCGCTGCCACTCTCGACCACTTTGACCACGAACCCTATTGACTCGACCACTTTCAACCACTTTTGACCACATCCTACGCCGAAGTGGTTGGATGTCAATGGCTTTTTTGAAGGTGGGAGTACTGAATTAGTAAAAGCTGTGGAAAAAACAGGGTGTTGTGGGATTTGGAGTGCCTGGCGCTAGACGTGGTGTTTAGATGTGTGGTTCCCGCGGATGAGCCGGGGTGTGAGATGCACAGCGGATTCTTTCAAATCCCGTTCGCCGATTGGTTCGGTCTTGATTGGTGGTGTTACCAGCCTCTAGCTAATGGAGCTCATCCGCGTTCGCCTGGTGGAGTTCTGAGCGCCTGAGTGGGACAATAATCAGCTGTGACGGAGGCTCAGCTTGGGCCACTCCTGTTTTCTTCTTCTTGCTATTTGTCTTTCCAGCGTCGCTCAGACGTTGAGTTCTGCACCCAAGAACGCTGTCTGCAGTTCCGATGTTGCGAAACTGTCGCCTGCGGCTGAACTCGCGCTGGAGGCTGCGAAGCGCTGGACAGAAGTTGCGCTCACCGACTCGAATAACCTCAAGCCCGCACAGCGAGACATCGTCCTGGTGTACTTGGCCAATATTTGGAAGGATGCGGATCACGTCAGAGCGGACGAATACCTCAAAGAAGGGTTCGAGCACCTTAAAGCCGACGCCGCACCTGATTCAACGCCAGAGAGCAAGGCAGAATATTCGTTCGCGCTACAAACGCTGTCCACCGAAGTGCGAGAAGTCGATAGAAAGACGTGGGACCGGTTGATCGAAGAGCTCCCCGACTGGGCCGCGCGAGACAGCATCGCTATGGAGGCTACGAACCTTGCTTTATCCGATGACGTCCCCGGGGCGATGGAGCTGGAGAAGAAATCCCTCGCTCGTGGAGGATCAACCACTGACGCAAGTGTTCTTGAGTCAATGATCGGAGCCAACCCGGACTCGGCCGCAGTCCTCTTCGACGAAATCGTGAGTACTGCAGCAAAAGCACAAGGCGACTCCAACATGCTCACGATGCTCACGCAGAGCGTCTTCAGCGACCGCGAGGACCCGGAAGTCAAAGCCTTTTTTACTCAGGAGCGTTAACAACGTTTGTTGGATCTGCTGGCTC
The DNA here is from genome assembly GCA_045808065.1 of Terriglobales bacterium. Lineage (GTDB taxonomy): Bacteria > Acidobacteriota > Terriglobia > Terriglobales > Acidobacteriaceae > Gp1-AA112. The sequence goes on from JBJMGD010000017.1 coordinate 173,573, forward strand.
AGTTGACGCTTGCGGGGAAGCAGAACGGTGCCTGCAACTACAGCTTTGAAGTCGTTCGCCTGATGTCACACTTCTCTACGGCAATGCAAGGGCAGTTGGCTGCTACCGCGACAGATTGCGAGCAAAACCGCCCTGGAGGCGACCGCTCCGCAGTCGCGACCGACCGGCTTCGCACAACCGATGATCTCGTGGCGGCAATGAACGAAGCTTCCAAATCAAGAGACAAGGCCGAATTGCGCCAGCTTGCCGCCCGCAAAGCAGCCGAAGAAGACCACGACTATGAGCGTGCTATCCATCTTTGTCTTGAGGCTACGCAGGCTGAGCGCGAACAAGGTGTCGGCTCTGCAAATCTCTTCGACCGCTGGGCTCTTAATTACGCCTCTTCAGCAATTCGCGGCCGTAACAAGCCCGAAGAGGCTACAACTCAACGCCTGCTGGATATCTTGCCTCCCCCTATCAAAGCCAGTGCAGAGCTCGAGGCCATTCGCGTATTCGCAAAACAGAACAAAGTGTGGGCACTGCGCATGCTCTCGGACGCAAGCGCAATACTAGAAGTAGAAACACCGCTCCGATCGGAGTCGTACCTGTCGTTGTTGAGAGCAACAGCCGATCTATCCCCAGCGGACTTAAATGCTGCCTGGCGGATTACGGTCGGTGGCCTGAACCGTTTTGACGATAATTGGCGGAAGCAAGTGCAGACGGCAGCAGCGCGTGCTGGACACAACATGCCGATTTCCCTCCACCGACTGAGTCCTTGGTTCCTCTCGTCGGCGGCAATTGCCGACGAGAACTTTGTCCGCGCCTCAATCGAAGATTTGACATCCGCCGAGGTTCGCGAGCCGCTGCGAATGGGCGTGGTCAGCGCATTTCTCGCGCGCTACTCTAACGCCTTAAAGGAACGGCCCAAGCCATGTACTTCAACCACCACTGCCAAGAACTGAGTTTTCTCGGTAACCCTAATCTCTGACTCAAAGAAGTGGACAGGAGCAAAGAGCCCACCCGGCGATGCTAGACTCCCCAGCATGCCGCCGAGTCCCGGGCCCGCGATAGTTCGCTTCGCGGAATACGAAGCCGACCTGCGCAGCGGAGAATTGCGCCGGCAAGGGCATCGCCTGAAACTTCAGGAAAAACCGTTTCAAGTTCTTGCCGCGCTGCTTACGCGACCGGGCGAGTTGGTTACGCGGGAGGAATTGCGACAGAGTCTTTGGCCTGCCGATACCTTCGTCGATTTTGAACATGGACTGAATACCGCGGTAAACAAAGTTCGCGAGGCGCTGCGGGATTCGGCTAACGATCCGCGATTTATTGAGACGCTGCCGCGGCGCGGGTATCGATTCATCGGGACTTTCGAAGGTTCCTCGGCCAAGGACACTGGACTCAAGTCGCAAACAGAGCCGCAGCATGCTGCGTCTCTACCCGGCGGCAAATCTGAATTGCCGACTGCGCCTCGATATGCTTCTCGTGGGCTGCTCGTGCTGATTGAGTTGGCCTATCTCGTCTCCTATATCGCAGCGCTGCATTACCTGCTCTGGGTGCGCATGCTGGCGCGCTTCAGCTTCGGTCCGGTGCAGGCGGTTACGGTGATTTCTTTCATCGTTCTGTGGTGCGCGATGGGATTACCCATCCGCTTTTATCTGCTCTTCGCACTGAGCTTCGACTATCACCTGCTGGGTGAGAAGTTCCGGCGGCTCTTCCCTTTTCTGCTCTTCATCGACGAGTTCTGGTCCGCGATGACGCTCTTCCTCGTCCCCACAATCGGATTGGGATTTGCATTTCCATTGTTCGTGCTGGCGATCTATTCACCCTTCGCACAGCGAACGCTGGTTCAAATGGCCTATCCAGGGCAACAGCATTCACCACAGAGGACACAGAGGAACACAGAGGAAAGGTGATCGTTTTCTTCTATCGCTCTTCTCCTCTGTGCGCCTCCGTGTCCTCTGTGGTGAAGCTTCTTTACTGCGGCAGGGCTTCCATAATGACTTCCGAGGATGGCTCTTTCCCGAATTCGCCCTCCCACCTTGCGATTACCACGCTGGCCAGACAGTTGCCGATCACGTTCACCGAAGTGCGCGCCATATCCATGAGCGCATCGATTCCCAAAATGATATAGACGGGCCAGATCGGCAAGTTGAAACCGCCAAGCGTCGCCATCAGGATTACTAGACTGGCACGGGGCACGCCCGCGACTCCTTTGCTCGTCAACATCAGCGTGAGGACCAGCACCACCTGCTCGCCGAGGCCGAGCGGTCGATTAGCGGCCTGTGACACAAAGATCGCCGCGAGCGTCAGGTAGAGGGTGCTGCCGTCGAGGTTGAAGCTGTATCCGGTCGGGATGATAAACGCCACAATCTGGCGTGGAACTCCGAGTGCTTCCATGGCTTCCATAGCGCGCGGGAGTGCAGCTTCCGAAGTGCTGGTTGCGAATGCAATGGTCGCGGGCTCAGCCACTGCGCGGAGGAAGCGCCGCACGGGAACGCGCGCCAGCAACGCAACCGGAAGTAATACAAGCAGAAGAAACGCGATCAGCGCCGCATACAGCGTTGCCAGCAGCTTCGCCAAATTCGAGAGCACGTTTACCCCGAGTTGGCCGATGGTATACGCGATGGCCGCCCCAACCGCGGGGGCCGCAAGATACATGACGATGTTGGTGAACTTGAACATAGTCTCGGAGAGACTTTCGAAGAAGGTCAGCAACGGTCGTCGTCTAACCTCCGGCAACATGCCGAGCGCGATTCCGAAAATCAAGGCAAACACCACCACCTGAAGCACCTGACCTTCAGCAACAGATTTGGCGATGTTCTCGGGAAAGACATGCAGGATCAGATCGCTTGCAGTGGGGCGCTGAGGAACGTTGTTGCTGGACGTGACCTGATCGGCGGGAACTTTCACGCCGTTGCCAGCTTTGCTGATGTTGATGGCAGCAAGGCCAATTACCAGGGCCAGCGTCGTGATTACTTCGAAGTAGATCAGCGCCTTCAACCCCATGCGCCCCACCTGCTTCAGGTCAGAGTGGCCGGCTATACCGACAACCAGAGTGCTGAAGATGAGCGGAGCAATGATGGCTTTGATCAAACGCAAGAAAATCTGCGTCACTAATTGCAGCGCGAGCGCCTGATGGGGAAAGTCGTAGCCGAAGATTCCACCGATCACCATGCAAGCGAAGATCCAGGTCATCAGGGATCGTCGGAGGCATGCATGCACGAACAGAACCGCTGCAACCGCCCACCGGCTGCTGCGCAGCACAGCTTCCGGCAGAGGGTGTGCACGAGAGATAAAAGCGACGAGAACCGCAACAGCAGCCAGTACCAGGCTAAGGAGCAGCCAGCGTTGAGTGGAGAAGCGGCGATCGTGGCTCATGGTCGAGACAAGGTATCACGGCGGGATGTGCGGGCCGCCAGGCTGCTGGAGCTGAAACGCGGGGCGCAATGGATCCGGCGCGACTAAAGTCGATGCCCTGACACAAACCGCTTGCCAGCAGCCGCATTCCCCATTCCGAACATTCCATCAAACGAGTGCGCTCGAAAACCAATCGCTGGCATGGACTTTCGTAATGTCCGTTAGCATTCCATGGTCCTCAGCGGCACCACGACTCTGGCATAACTAGCGTGTCTGTACCCGCTGACCAGACAACACTCGGCGATGACCGAGAGGAGAGGACGATACCCCACACCATGAAGACGAGATTGATTGCATTTGCCATCACAGCATTGCTCACAGCGACAGGGTTCGCTTCGAGCGCGACGACAACCGACAACGACAAGAAGCCACTGACCATCGAGCAACGCAAGCACAATCAGCAGGCACGCATTCACGAAGGTGTCAAAAGCGATGAGCTCACCCGCGGAGAGAAGCGGAATATTGAGAAGAAAGAGCGCGCCCTAAATCAGGAAGAGCGCGACATGCGCAAGATGAACCACGGCAAGCTGACCGCGCAGGATCGCAAGACCCTCAACGCCCAACAAAACAAAATCTCCAAGCAGATTTACAAAGACAAGCACAATCGCCGCAAGCGCGGATAAGTTGATGAACGGGATACCAGGAGCCTTCGCCGATGGCGCAGGCTCCTTCTTTTTGGAAGCCTTATTGGACAGCCGTTTCCGAAACTGCACCCCTCGAATCGGACACAGTTCCATTCAGGCCGGAGTCCGAAAGCGAGTGGATGCGAACTTCTCTCCACTGATTGGCGGCATGGACTCCATCGATCTTCACCTTTAAGAAGTTGTCGCTCAACGCTTCCGTGGACTGTGTTTGCGTCGGCTTTAACGTAATCACATGAAGCTGGCGTTCCAAAAAGGTCCGGCGAAACGCCGAATTCTTTTCGGCAGCGAGTTCTCGCAAGTTTCGATTGCGCTCTCGCGCCACCTCGAGTGGAATCTGGTCAGTCATTTGCGCAGCCGGAGTTCCTGGACGCGGCGAATATGTGAATACATGAAGGTAGGTGAACGGCAATTCCGCAATGAACCTGCGCGATTCTTCAAACAATTCGTCGTTCTCACCCGGGAAACCAACCATCACGTCGGCACCGATGGCGGCGTCCGGCAAAAGTTTACGAATCTTTTCAACTTTTTCCGCGTAGTGCCACGGACGATATTTGCGATGCATTTGGCGCAAGATGCGGTCGCTGCCCGATTGCAATGGCATGTGCGCATGCTTAGCGATGCGCGGAGACGAAGCCATCAGACCGATCAGGTCGTCGGTCCAATCCATCGGTTCGACCGAACTCAGCCGCAGTTTCTCGATCGAGCTGTGCTCTAGAACCTCTCGCAACATCTCCACGAAGTGATTTTGTGGCGCAAAATCGCGTCCCCAACGCCCCAAATTGATGCCTGAAATGACAATTTCGCGGTATCCGGCGCGCTCAAGTGCGTGCATTTCGCGCAATATTTTGTCCATAGCGAGCGACCTACTGTGGCCGCGAACGTACGGAATCACGCAAAAAGAGCATCGGTTATTGCATCCATCCTGCACTTTAAGGTTGGGCCGAGTGCGCTCAATGGCGTCAAAAACCGGCGCTGATAGCAGCTCAGTGTGCGCAAAGATGTCGCTGGAGTGGATTTTTCCGGCAACATATGTGGCATTAGCGTCGTGCTGCAAGGCCGCAAGTGGCACAAAATCGGTGTTAGCAGGCGCGCTTGATGCCCCAACAATGTCGCCGATCTGATGCTTGTGCGAGTTTCCTACGACCCAAGTGACGCCTTTAAGCGCGCTTATCTCTTCCGGAACGCGTTGCGCATAGCATCCAGTGACGAGAATTTTGGCTTCTGGGCGTGCACGATGAACGCGGCGGACGGCAGCGCGGGCGTCCTGATCGGCCGCTGAAGTTACCGTGCAGGTGTTGAGAACGGCTAGCTCGGCGTCTTCAACTGCCGCAACGCGGTGCATTCCGCGCTCAACTAATTGGCGTTCAATGGCAGAGCCATCGGCCTGCGCGGCGCGGCATCCGAAGTTCTCAATGTAGTAACCTTTCACAGTGCTATCATAGCCTCGGAATTGGGGTGCTTGCTCCACCTCACAACGAAGCTGCTGTAGATTGCATCTGAGCTACTCTGGATCGCCTGTGGTCCTCGGTGCGCAAGAATCGGCTGGGTACCGATAATCCCCTTGGAGCTGCCTGATGAAACGTCGCATCCTGCTGGTTGATGACGAACTCGCCATCCTTCTTACCCTAAAAGCCATCCTCGAAATCAACGGATTTGAGGTTGAGACCGCCGCCTCCGCGAAGGAAGCCAAAAACCGTCTGGCGGACAATGTTTATCACATGGTAATCACCGACATGCGGATGGAAACCGAAACCGCTGGTTATGACGTGATCCGCGAAGCGAAGACGAAAGACTACGATCCGGCGGTCGCGATTCTCACGGCGTTCCCGCTGCTCGGCAGCGACTGGAAGGAAGAAGGCGCGGACTCCATGCTGGTGAAACCTATGAACACAAACGATCTTCTGCGCCAAATCGAGGCACTGCTTGTTTCCCACGAGGACAGGCGCCAAGAACGTCACACCCAAAGCGCCGCTGCCCCTAAAAAAAAATTGGCTAGTCGAGCACGCGAAGACAAGACCGCGGTAGCGCGACAATCGTAAGCGAACCGGCCTAAGACGAGCCCACGAATCGCGGGCTCTTTGCTTGCCTGCTCATTCGCAAATGGGGAAATCGGGTGGAAGGCAGAGGGCGGAAGTTCCAAAAGTGCGCAGTCCTCGCGAGTAGCCAGCTTCAGATTTTGAGCCTCACGAGGCGATCAATCAATTGCTGAACCTCACAGCGCGAGCAGGACAGAGTAGGCACACGGATTCCCAAAGATAGACCGCAGAGTGTACGGCGCTCTTACGCCGTAGCGCTGGCTGCTCGACGCGATTGGAAGCACTCCCGGCAAAACACGGGACGGCCTTGCGTCGGCTTGAAAGGAACGGTGGTCTCCTTGCCGCAGTGCGAACAGCTCGTTCGGGTTTCAACTTTCTGGTAATTGTTTGCCGGAGCCGCGCCAACTGCGGTTGCGCGCTTGGTTTTGCATGGCTTGCAGCGTTTGGGTTCGTTCTTGAACTGCTTGTCGTGGAAGAACAGTTGTTCGCCGGCAGTAAAGGTAAACTCAGAACCGCAGTCGATGCACTTCAGTAGCCTGTCCTGGAATTCCATGTGAGAAGCCCCCGTCCTTCCTGCGAAATGGGCGCCCATTCCTCTGCAGCGCGCGCGGCGGAATCAATTCGCAGGACTACTCCCAACTTCAGGTTCGGCCCAAGCATTCCCGATTCGGAATGGTACTAATAAACTTTGGCGGCGGCTGTGATGCTCTGCGCAAATAAAAGAGCCGCCTTTTTGGCGGCCCTTTCCAGGATGTTAGTCCTGTTCCTTACGAACCTTCTTCCGGTTCCGCTTGCGAGCCAGCGCTTGTTTCACGCGCTTTTTCTCGCCGGGTTTCAGGTAGAAAGAATGCCGCTTTACTTCCTTAATGATGTCTTCTGTTTGTACCTTACGTTTGAAGCGGCGGAGAGCATTTTCTAAGGGCTCGCCTTCTTGCACTCTGACTTCCGCCAATTAACTACACCCCCAGACTTTCCCATTTGGACTGTGTAGTTATTGCAGCCTTCCATGTGCATGTCAAGCACATTCCAAATGCAAAAACTAACACCAACGTAGTATCTCACCTCCGGAGACTCGCCGCGGGCATACTCTTTTTTGAATGCTGAGATTCGGCAAAATTGGTCGGAATCCTAGCGTGATACGCTTGCTTTCATTGCCAGTGGTGAAAAGTCAGCAATCACTTACCATGTCGAGGGCAGATGATCCGGCGTTATAAAGGAATCCGTCCAACCATTCCAGAGTCCTGCTATATAGATGAATCCGCTCAGGTTATCGGAGATGTCGTCCTAGGCGAAAAGGCCAGTGTTTGGATGAATGCGGTAGTTCGTGGTGATGTGCATTCGATTCGTATCGGAGCGTATTCGAACGTCCAAGACTGCAGCGTGCTTCATGGAATGCGCGATCAGTATTCCGTGAACATCGGCGAGTGGGTCACCGTTGGACACAACGTCACTCTTCATGGCTGCACAATCGAGGACACCTGCCTAATCGGCATGGGCTCTGTGATCCTGAATAACGCACACATCGGACGCGGATCGATCATCGCGGCCGGTACTGTAGTTCCAGAAAACACGGTCATCGAACCGAATTCGCTGGTGATCGGTGTTCCAGGAAAAATGCGAAGGAAACTCAAGCCGGAAGACGAAGAATCAATCCTGCGCTACGCGAGAAATTACCTCGACTATACGCACAGTTATCTTCAAGAGCGTAGAGCTTCGGCGCTTTAGTTCACCACGGAGACACGCAGTCACAGAGAACAGCCCCGCAAGAGAGAAAAGCGTTTCAAGTTTCAACTTTCGAGTTTGAGCATATTCAAATCCGTTCCTGACGTTTCGCCGATTCGGATACTTCGCCGCAAATGTGCGGTAGCCAACCTTGAAACTTGAGACCAGAAACTCGAAACGCTTTTTTGGTGTTCTCCGTGTCTCCGCGTCTCCGTGGTTAAATAAACCCAGGTGAATCGAATTTGACGATCAAGGCCGTGCGCGGCACGCGCGATCTGCTGCCACCTGACACTGCGGTCTGGAACCGCGTCGAGCAGACTGCACGTGAAGTCTTCGCACTCTACAACTTCGCGGAAATTCGCACGCCAATCTTTGAGGACACTCAGCTCTTCGCCCGCGGCGTGGGCGAAGCCACCGACATCGTTTCCAAAGAAATGTTCACTTGGGAAGATCGCGCCCGTGCGCAGTCGGAGAAAGCGCAATCGCTTACACTGCGTCCAGAGAACACTGCTGGAGTGGTGCGCGCGTACATCGAGCACAAGCTATGGGAGCGTCCCGGCCTGCAGAAGCTTTACTACATGGGACCGCAATTTCGCCGGGAGCGCCCACAGAAGGGCAGATACCGGCAGTTCTACCAAATCGGCGCGGAAGTGATCGGACCCGTGACTGCCGGCAGCGAGTCCGCTGCACGTGACGCCGAAGTGCTTGAAATGTTGGTAATGCTGCTCGAGCAACTTGGGATCGAGGATTGGACACTGGAACTAAATTCGGTCGGATCGCCGAGTTCACGCCCGGCATTCAACGAAGCCCTTCACAAGGCATTGAGTGGCGTGGTCGATCGCCTGTGCGTGGATTGTCAGCGTCGCGCAGTCACGAATCCCTTGCGCGTCTTTGACTGCAAAGTTCCCGAAGACCAGCCGATCATTGAAACGCTGCCGCGCATCACCGGTTTTCTCGATGAAGTCGACCGTAAGCACTTCGCAGAAGTCCAAGCAATTCTCCAAGCCACCGGAGTCCCGTTCGTCATCAATGACCGCCTGGTGCGCGGCCTCGATTACTACACGCGCACGGCTTTCGAATTCACGCAGGGCAGCCTAGGTGCCCAAAACGCGCTCCTCGGAGGGGGCCGCTACGATGGATTATCAGAAGCCCTCGGCGGACCACGTGCTCCGGGCATAGGATTTGCCATTGGCGAGGATCGTTTCGTAATGGCAATCGCCGCAGCGCGAAGCAAGTCTGCTTACATCTCGCCTCCGCAAACTTACATCGCACCCTTAGGATCAGGCATGAACATTCCCGCCGCGAAGCTAGCATTGGAGCTGCGCGGGTCGGGCATTCGCACCGAGTTGGGTGACGAGAACTTTCGTCTAAAGAAAGCGTTCGACACGGCAGAAAAACTGGGAATATCGAACGTGGTAATTGTTGGAGAAGATGAAGTGGCTTCGAATGAGTTCACGCTGAAGGACCTCAAGACCGGTCAGCAAGAAAAGGCAAACACTTCGCAATTAACCGAAAAACTTGCGTCGTCGCAGGCGGAAGAACAGCGAGCCAAACTCGGCAAGATCGACGAATTACTCGTGAAGGCCATTTCGGGAAAGAACCTTATCCGATTCAAGTACCAGGGAGCAATGCGGATGGCCGAGCCGCATGACTACGGAATCCAGAATGGCGCAGTCCGTCTCCTCTCCTACCAGATTGGCGGTGGAAGCAATTCCGGGAGGTTGCCGGGTTGGCGCTTGATCGAAGTCCTGGAAATTTCCGACTTGGAAATTCTGAAGGAAACCTTCGTCGGGTCTCGCTCGGCCGCTTTTAGCACCCAACATCACGAGTGGGATGAACTGTTTGCGCGAGTCGCGGCGTGAGATTCAGAGAGTCCGGATTGCGCATCAGCTTTGGGTGAACTAATGAACGATTGCGTAAATGGGAGGGGACTCAGGTATCTGGAGCCGACGATCGGACTTGAACCGATGACCTGTCGATTACGAATCGACTGCTCTACCAACTGAGCTACGTCGGCCTCGATTTCATTTTATCGTTCATGGAATCGAATCGCCAAATTCGCGGGGACTCCAAAACCAATTCACCCCCCAGGGCACGGAGTGCACGGAGAACAGCCAAAAGTGGCAGCAAGAAATTTCTTGCCATTTTCGGCTATCAGTTCGCTTTGGTGGTCTGTTAAGTCGAGGTTCTTGTGTTGGCTGTTCTCCGTGCATTCGTGCCTCAGTGGTGAAATGGCTTTGCAAACGAAAACCCCAGCCTTGCGGCTGGGGTTTTCTGCGAGGGTCCCGTGCTTGAAGGTGACTTAGTTCACCTTGGCGGCTCGAGGGACTTCTTGGGAAATATCGATTCCTGCGTGATGCTGCTGCTTCACCACGTACATGCGGCGATCGGCTTCGGCGAGCAGTTGCTCGGCATCACGTCCATCTTTGGGATAGAACGCTGCGCCGACGCTCAACGAGACGATCTCTTCGCCAGTGACTTGTTTGCCCGAGTCGATAGCCAGTTGGTTGAAGTAGAACGTCTTCTCCAGACTATCTTCCGGAGTGAGGCCGGGAGCAACGATCACGAATTCGTCACCGCCCATGCGCGCCACATAATCGTATTCGCGGCAGGACTCTTTCAGCTTCTGCGCGAAGGCGCGCAACAGACGATTGCCTTCAAGGTGCCCGAAGCGGTCGTTCACCTGCTTAAAGCCATCCAGGTCGCATACCAGCACTGTCAATGCCTCTTCATGTCTGCGGCAGCGTGACATCTCGCGATCCAAATGCAGGAACAGCGAGCGGGCATTCGGCAGTCCGGTGAGATAGTCGGTGGTGGCCGAGGTTTCAGCCAACCGATATTTCAGCGCGTTCTCAATGGACAAGCCGAGCTTTGACGCAATTGCCAGCAGAATGCGCAGGTGGTCGTTGGAGAACGCGTCCTTTTCGGAGTGATAGAGAGCCAGCACTCCCAACACACCCTGCAAGCCTTCAAGCGGAACCGCCAACGCAGAGCGCAGCGTACTGAACTTAGTGTCATCCGCGAGATAGCCGGGTTCCACCGAAGGATTGCCATTCACGATGGCCTTACGGTTCTGCGCCACCCAGCCGGAAAGACCTTGCCCGATGGGGATCTGCAATGACGAGAACAAGCGGAAGTTGTCGCCGGTGACGAACTCAGGCACCAGACGGTCCTCCTTCTTGCAATAAATCGCGATCGAATCGTACGGGATGAGGCGCTTCAGGCGTACCGACAAGACCGAAAGAGTTTCGTCGAGCGAAAGCGAGTTACCGATGGTTTGGCTGAGCTCGAATAACATCTGCGCTTCCTGACGAGCGCTCGCGATGGAAGACAGGAACTCCACCTGGTGTGTCTTAGCGACGACAGTCTGGACGTCCTTTTCGCCTTCGTTATGCTCAAGTCCGGCGGCTGGGATTCCCTTCGACACCTTCACATCGGTGGAGAGCTTCACCAGCGGATGATCTTGACCTTGAGCCTTCTGCTCCAGCTCCTGGTAATGTTTCTTGAGCACTGCGACTACTGCCGGATCGAAGCTCGTACCGGCTTCCATCTCGACGTGCTTCATCGCATCTGCGAGCGGAATCGCACGGCGATACTGCCGGTCGGAGGCTAATGCATCGAGACAATCCACGGCCGCAAGAATGCGTGCGCCCATGGGAATCTCTTCACCGCGCAAGCCATAGGGGTATCCGCTGCCGTCCCACTTCTCGTGATGCGAGCGAACGATAGGAACCACAGGATAGGGGAACTGCACGCGTTCGAGAATCTCAGCGCCCACGATGGGGTGAATTTTCATCTTCTCGAATTCTTCCGGCGTCAGCTTTCCAGGCTTAGAGATGATGTGCTCTGGAACGGCCAGCTTGCCAATGTCATGCAGCAATGATGCTGCGCGTAGCGCTTCGAGTATCTCTTCGGGCACTTTAAGGTGTTTCGCAACCTCGACCGCGTATACGCGAACCCGCTTCAGGTGCTCGTGCGTAGTGTGGTCCTTGGCTTCAATAGCCAGCGCCAGAGCTTCAATGGTGCGCAAATGGAGCGCGGCCATGTCCTCGACGTGCTTCTTTTCATGCTCAAGGCGCTCAAGATACAGGCGATAAGAACGATAAATCCAGTAAACGGCTGGGAAAGCGAGCAGCGAAGTCTCCCAACCGGCATGCTGATTGATCAAGTGCGCCAGGCCAGTGAGCGCAGCGCCAAACAGGTAATACGGGAAACACCAGAAATAACACTCCTTCCATATCTTCTGAACCGGCTTATGTTCGGTAAGCGAGATCACCATCGCAATCGGAATGGTGTTGGCCAGAAAGTACATGGAAGCGGCGGCAACCAGGGACAAGGAAAGACCTTGGGTGGACGTATGCGCGAACCAACGGGTGTTTACGTATTCATAGACGAAATACGAGGCCCCGATCGCAGCGGCATTTCCACCCAGATTGAATGTGAGGTGAACCAGTGTAACTTTGCGTGATTTCCAAAGACTCTGAGTGAGGATACCGGTCAAACCGATCAGCAATGTCTCGGGAAGATTGAGTTCGACGATTCCCAGCAGCACGAACAGGAAGTTCACTGACATCGTGCCGTTCACGCCGGGAAGGCTAACCTTGAGTCCGGAAGCTACTGCGGCGATAACTATGTAAACCGCCAGCCGGATCAGGTCCTGGGAATGCCAAGTGAACATCCCATAGGCGAACACCGCGGCGCCCAGGAGAGCCACAAGCGTAATGAATGCACCAGCCTTAAGTCGGTCTGCCTGCACTTTGAAACCCTCGCGCCTTGAATCGGTGCACTTCTGCTGCCATGCGCCCGGTGGAAACAAAATTGACGTTTTCTCAATGTTTTGAGAGCTTTAGCTGGTAGTGCCGAATTGGAAATTCCTTGTGCGCGACAACTTGGCGTACTACGCCACTGGGTATGAGACAGGATGTCTCTACCATTACGCCACCGTTTAGAGGCTTAAGTCACTCGTTAAAACGGTCCTAAACTGGGAAAATAAGGTCTTCACACGGGGATTATCAGGCCAAGTACCGCTTTCTATTTGGGTTGCTAGCATCTACGCTGCTGCCCTACACTCCGGGCACAGGACCGACGAAAGGCCACAATCCGTTGAGCAGCGAACCCGTCATTCTCGATTTGCCCGGCGTGCAAGCTGTCTTCCGTAGCGAATCGATGAGGCGCTTGATGCTGATGGCCGAGCGGGTCGCTCATCACAACGCAGCCGTGCTCATCATCGGCGAAACCGGAACAGGCAAAGAGCTCATCGCCCGGGCGCTGCACTTCCACTCCCTCCGCGCGGAGAAGCCATGGATCGACGTTAATTGCGGCGCTCTTCCCGAACATCTGGTCGAAAGCGAGCTTTTTGGATACGAAAAAGGCGCGTTTAGCGGCGCCGAATCGTCGAAACCGGGCTTTTTTGAGCTGGCAAATAAGGGAACACTCTTCCTGGATGAGGTCGGCGAGCTTGAGCCTAAGCTCCAGGTAAAGCTCTTGCGCGTCCTTGATGGGGTCTCCTATTACCGTCTAGGGGGCACAAAGAAGGTCGCGGTCGACGTGCGACTGATTGCTGCGACGAATCAGGATTTGGACAAATCGGTGCACGAAGGACGATTTCGCGGCGATCTCTACCATCGTCTGTCACAGTTCCAATTGCGGGTGCCGCCGCTGCGTGAGCGCAAGGAAGACATCGTGCTCCTTGCCGAGTATTTCTTGAAGGCTAATCACCCGCAAGCCGAGCTATCTCCGGCTGCGGCGGCGATTCTTGAGGCGTACCGCTGGCCGGGAAATGTCCGCGAGCTGCGCAATCTCATGCTCAGAGCTGGTGCGTTGTGCGCGAATAACGTAGTACAGCCGTCAGATTTGCCTGCTGCAGTCGAGTACTTCGAGGCTCCAATGAGAGCAGCAGCCGCGGTTCCTCAGAGAATTGGCTCATTCCCTGCGCCTAGTTCGTCAACAGCCCCAACAGGGGGCGGCTTGCGTGACGTCAAGAAGCAACGAATCCTCGAAGCTTTGGGACGTCATAAAGGTCATCAGGGACTCGCCTCGGAAGAACTGGGCATCTCCCGTCGAACTGTCAGCCGGCAGCTTAAGCAGATGCGTGAAGAGTTGCAGCAAGAGAATCCCGAACTGGGACTGCTCAGCCAGCGCCAACAGAACTACTTCCGCAGTGCGTTAGAGGTGGCTGTCAAGGTCAAGACCTCAGAAGGCGACGAGTTCACAGGTATTTGCTCGAACGTGAGTCTCGGCGGAATTGCTCTGCACGGCGTGCCGCTGAAGGCTCAGAACGCCATCACCCTTCAGCTCACTTTCACCCTGCCGGGCGTAGAGTCGAGCATCCAGGCAGAAGCTGAGTTCGCATGGTGCTCGCGCGATGGCCACGCCGGAATTAAGTTTCTGAAGCTGGACGACGCCTCCGCCAGCGAGCTGAAACGCTGGATCGTCCAAAAGCAAGTGGAAGAGGGTTGGACTGCGCTGACCTAAGCCGGATGGCTGTAAACCTGGATGCTTACGATCCGCCCTTTTGGTAACCTGTGGTAACCTCCTGCACTGACCTAACGTAACCCCCTAAGCGCGCGTGACTTATGGATTTCGTCAGCTTCCGCGAGTAAGTTGTTAGCGCTCCCGAACTCATTGCGTCCTTTGTCTTGCGATTCCAACCCGCAGATCTTGCTGGGTGTGCCTGCGATTGTGCATAGCCACGCCATGCAGAGTCTCATGGAGACGGCTCAGCGCATTGCGAAGACAAATGCGTCAGTCCTCATCACCGGCGAGACCGGAAGCGGCAAAGAGATCATAGCGCGAGCTATCCATCACTATTCCTTGCGTTGTAATAGCCCCTGGATTGATGTAAATTGCGGTGCCCTTCCCGAGCACCTGGTGGAGAGCGAACTATTCGGATACGAGAAAGGCGCATTCAGCGGCGCTGACGCGCAGAAAGCCGGCTTCTTCGAATTGGCCGACGGCGGCACACTATTTCTCGATGAGGTTGGCGAGCTCGAACCGCGTACCCAGGTAAAGTTGCTGCGCGTTCTGGATGGAACACCGTACTACCGCGTTGGTGGATTGAAAAAGATCACAGTCGATGTACGAATTATCGCGGCCACCAGTCGTGATCTGGAAGATCAGGCATCAAGAGGCAGCTTTCGCAACGATCTATTCCACAGGCTCAATCAGATCCACTTACGTGTGCCGCCGTTGCGAGAGCGCAAGGACGACATCGTGCCGCTGGCAAACTTTTTCTTGCACAACGCTTATCCACACCTGCACTTCTCGGAAGAAGCAAAAGCGACCCTCGAGAACTATCGCTGGGATGGTAACGTGCGCGAGTTGCGCAATGTAGCTCTTACCGCTGCAGTATTCGCGATCAGCGAGACCATCACTGCTCACGAATTGCCGGCGCACATCCAGGATTGTCGTCCCAGCTTGTGCACACCCACGAGTTCTGTCCCGCTCGACAAAATGGAGCAGGATCTCATCCTCGAAGCGTTAAAGGGAACCTCCGGTCATCAACAAAAGGCGGCCAGAATACTTGGAATTTCACGCCGCACCCTCAGCCGCAAGCTGCGCAGATATGCGCTGCAAAAGGGCTGAGTGAGACTGTACTGGCGATGTTCCTATCCGTGTAAACAGTGGACGAGAGCGAGGCACGCTGTCATATTCCGAAGGCAAGCACTCGCTTCCATGAAGACGCCCAGCAAGATTGCCCGCCAGCTCATCGTCATCGTAGTCACTGCCCTCCTGGGTGGCCTTTTAGGAGCGACGCTGGTGCGCATGGCCCCCGGATTCGGAGTGCGGGACAGCGACTTCGACGCTCAGCTCAGCAGCGAAGCCAGACAGGCTCTGCATCAGCAGGATGCGCGCGAGCGCAACGTGCTCTCATACTATTGGGGTTACCTGCGCGGACTGGTGCGTGGAGATCTCGGGTACTCCCGCTCCATGGACCGGCCCGTTTCGGAACTGCTGCGCCAACGGCTTCCAGAGACCTTACGGTCACTCGCCATTGGTGTCGCCGGCGGGTGGTTGCTGGGGCTCACGTTCGCGTTGCCGGCGACGTGGAAGCGTTCTCCGGTCTACAGCACCACTGCCAACCTCATTGCCAGCTTATTTCTTTGCATTCCGTCGGCCGTGCTTGCTTTGTTGTTTCTGGTCGCAGGCTCTGCCGGCAGGATCGCGATTGCCCTCATCGTGTTCCCCAAAGTGTTCCGCTTCTCGCGCAATCTGCTCATTAAGACCTACGGCATGCCGCACGTGCTTACGGCCAAAGCACGGGGATTGAGCCCGCTTCGCATTCTTGGCTGGCACATTCTGCCCAATATTGCAGGACCAATGCTTGCTCTGGCTGGAGTAACCGTAAGCATCGCCTTCGGAGCAGCGATTCCGGTTGAAGTCATTTGCGATTATCCCGGATTGGGACAGCTCGCATGGAAAGCAGCGCTTGCGCGCGATGTGCCTTTGCTCGTGAACCTCACGTTGATCATTGCCCTAGTGACGGTCGCCGCCAATTCGTTTTCGGACATGCTCACCCCGACGGCGACGAGAGACGTGTTGTGACCCGCATGCGCTGGATCGCCGTCGGACTGCTTGCTGTTGTGTTCATTGGAGCATTGGGAGCCAATTTCCTTGCGCCCGCTCCGTATGCGCATCAGTTTCGCAGTGACACAGATCACGCTCCGTCAAAACAATTTCCTCTCGGCACCGACGAACTAGGCCGCGATCGTCTCTCCCGGTTGCTTTACGGCATGCGCATTTCACTGCTGCTGGCCCCGGCTGCCGCGCTGATCTCAACTTTGCTGGCCGCCATCATCGGAGGCGCGGGAGCATACGCCGGAGGCGTGTGGGATCGAAGTACGAAGCTTGTAATCGATCTCTTTCTTAGTTTGCCTTGGCTGTTCTTGCTCCTGACGGTTCGCGCGCTCCTGCCTCTCGACATTCCAGCGGTCACATCGGTCGTTGTGACCTTTGCACTTCTAGGCGCGCTGGGTTGGGCGGCATCAGCACGAATCGTTGCGGCTTCGGTTAGATCATTGCGCGATTCCGAATTCGTGCTTCAGGCGCGCGCGTCAGGGTGTCCATCGGCCCGGTTGCTCGTTCGCCATGTGTTGCCCAATGTGAAGCCTATATTGCTGGCGCAGTTCTGGATTTCAGTACCGCTCTTCATTTTGACGGAAGCCAATTTGGGAATGCTCGGACTCGGCGTAACCGAACCGCTGCCTTCGTGGGGCAATCTACTACGTGAGCTAGAGAATTACTCGGCGCTTGGCCACAGCCCTTGGCTTTGGGCCCCCCTAATCTCATTGGTGGTCGTGATGAGCTTGTTCCAGTTCGTCGTGGCCGGCGAGGAGTACTCATCTTGAAGAGATCGGGCGATCGGGTCATCTGGTCATCTGGCCAAGTAAACGCCCGCGCATCAGCCTGTTTTGCGGCATTGTTGATCTCAGTTTTCTTCTCTTCTGCATGCAATCGCACGGTACAGAATGGCGGCGAGCTCCGCATCGCAATCAAAGGTGATCCCAAAACTTTGAATCCGCTCATGGCCGAAGAAGAAGCGTCTGACCGAGTCCGCTATCTCACTGGAGGCGTGCTCATTCGCGTCAATCGCAAAACTCAGGAGAATGAACCTGAACTGGCCACGAAGTGGATTGTCGACGAAGATGGCCGGCGCATCACGTTCAATCTGCGCCATGGAGTGAAGTTTTCTGACGGAACCGATTTCACTGTGGACGACGTGGTAGCAACGATGAAGGCGGCGCTTGATCCTGAAGTGCATTCACCCAAAGGTGATCCATTTCGGGCGGGCGGCAAAACTGTCGTGCAAGCCCAAAGCTCTGACAATGTCATCATGGAATTTGAGCGTCCGATCGCAGGTCTTGAGCGCCTGTTTGATGAGATCGCGATCTCCCCCGCACGCATGGCCGACAAGGCCGACTCGAGTGTCGTTTTGGGACCGTTCCTGGTGAGCGAGCAAAAACCAGGCGAGTACGTCCTGCTGAAGCGCAATCCGCAGTATTGGAAGAAAGACAGCGCCGGCCATCAGCTGCCCTATCTGAATGCAGTTAGGCTGTATGTGCTGGCCAATCGTGACACAGAGCTCATCCGATTCCGCCAGGGCGACATTCAAGTCATTGAGAACATGTCTCCGGACCTGTACGAGCAATTGCATAGCGAAGAGCCGGCGGCTGCGCGCGATCTTGGTCCGTCCATCGAGTCTGAAGAGTTGTGGTTCAATGAGGTCGCTCGTTCCGCGTTGCCCGCTTACAAAAAGACGTGGTTCAGGTCGCGCAACTTCCGCCGTGCGATCGCAATGGCGATCAATCGGCAAGACTTGGCGCGAGTAGCCTTTCGCGGGCATGCCACCCCTTCCATTGGCATGCTGAGTCCGGCAAACAAATTGTGGTTCGACAAGAATGTCAAGCCTGTGGCCTACGATGCCAATGGCGCTCTCGAGATTCTCAAGCAGGACGGATTCCGCAAGGAGGGTGACGTACTCAAGGATAGCGGCGGGCATCCTGTGTCTTTCTCGCTCATCACCAATGCCGGCAACAAGTCGCGTGAGCGCATGGGCAGTCTCATTCAGCAGGATCTGCAGCAGATCGGGATCAAGGTCAGTTTTGTTCCGCTTGATTTTCCGTCGATCATCGAGAGAGTCACCAAGACTTTCAACTACGATTCCTGTCTTCTTGGGTTCACAAACGTCGACTTAGATCCGAACGGCCAGATGAATGTGTGGGTGAGCTCCGCCGACCTACACGAGTGGAATCCCGCGCAGAAGGTTCCCGAAACACAGTGGGAGTCTGAGATCGACAAGTACATGCGGGCACAAGCGTCGACGCTGGATCGGAATCAGCGGAAGATCAGCTTCGATAAAGTTCAGGAGATCGCAGCAGAACAACAGCCTACGATACATTTGGTGGACAAGAATGCTTTAGTTGCGGTGTCGCCGAAGGTAAAGAATGCCGATCCGGTGGTATTGATTCCGCAAACCTATTGGAATATTGAGTATCTTTCGCTAAGCGATAGGTGAAATGAACACGAGAGAGGCTGAAACTCGCTCCCATGGCGTACAGCGGGACCGCCCCGCATCATCCGCCGATTCCCGCAATGCTAGCTCTGTGTGCGAGAAGCAACCACTGTTGTCGCTCTCCATCTCCGCCGGTTATGCGGGCAAACCGAGCGTGCTGCGCAACCTCCGGCTGGAAATGCAGCAAGGTGAGATTCTCGGCTTAGTTGGCGAAAGTGGTTCGGGAAAAAGCACGCTCGCACTCAGTATTCTGCGCCTGCTTGATTTGAAAGGCGGCAAGACCACTGGCAGCATCTGCATCAATGGCCGTGAACTCATGGACTTATCGGAAGCGGAAATGCGTGGCATTCGCGGCCGGGACATTGGCTTGGTTCTGCAAAGTCCAATGTCGTCGCTCAACCCAGCGTTGAAAATCGGTACCCAGATATACGAAACCTGGAGAGCGCATAAGCCCGGCAGCCTCAAGGAATGTACTCCGCATTTTCTGAAGGTCTTGCGCAGCCTGAATCTTGAAGCTGACGAGAAGTTGCTCAATCGCAAGCCAGCTCAACTCAGCGTGGGCCAGGCACAGCGAGTGCTCATCGCAATGGCCGTGCTGCACTCTCCGGAGCTGCTATTAACGGACGAATGCACCAGCGCTCTTGACCTGATAACCCAGAAAGAAGTGCTGAACATCTTCCGCCAGCTTAGTCGAGAGATGGGAACCGGTATTCTCTTTATCTCGCATGACCTTATGGCAGTATCGTCGCTATGCCACCGCATAGCCATACTGTGCAAAGGCGAACTCGTAGAAGTCGGACTCACGAATGAAGTCCTCACCCGTCCTTCGCATCCGTACACAAGAGAATTGGTGGCCGCACTCCCCTTGCCAGAGGCAATTTTGGAGCGGTGATTCGAATCACCTAAGCATCACGTCGCGGTTAGCAACGTAGAACGCCTACTTTCAACACTTTCGGAATATCAATCCAGCCAACCGGACCACGCCTGTAATTGTTGAGGAAAATTGTTGTTTGCGCGGCAACTGAAGCTGCATCCAAATAACCCGTGGAAGACGCAAGACACAATTCGCAATTAAGCAAAACGCGCGTGCTATTCGTCGATGACGAAGCTGCGATACGGATGACCCTGCCAGCGATCCTGCAACAGCACGGATTTGAAGTATCAGTCGCTGCCTCCGTGCCCGAGGCTCTCGACATCATGAGCCATCAAAAATTCGATGTGCTCCTGACCGACCTGAACATCGGCGCACCCGCTGACGGATTCACTTTAGTTAGCGCCATGCGTCGCATCCAGCCAACCGCCGCTACTTTCATCCTGACTGGATATCCGGATTTCCAGACTGCTCTGGAGGCCATCCGCAAGCAGGTGGACGATTACTTCACCAAGCCAGCCGACATTCCCGCGATGGTCGCCACATTGCGTGAGAAGGTTCGACGTCCCCGTGAGCTGTGTCACATACCCTGCAAACGAGCGTCAACTTTGATTCTTGAGAACTGTGACCTCATCCTAGAGCGCTGGTTGAAGGAGATTGGTGACGATCCCAGGTTGACGGCAATCCAAATCAGCAAGGAGGACCGCGTCGATCGCTTTCCCCTGCTCTTAAATGATCTAGCCAATGCTCTTGATGCCGCCAAGGCCGAAATCCCGCCCGAATCGTTGAGTGCGGCGGCGGTTCACGGGGCGGATCGCGCCCAGCAGGGATATACGATTCCGCTGCTGCTCACAGAAACGCGCATCTTGAACCGTGTGATCGCCGAAGTCTTGCAGGAAAATCTCCTGAGTATGGATTTGAGCGCAGTCATCCCGGACACTTTGAAGATGGGGGAATATTTGCAGGCTCTCTTGGAGGAGTCGGTTCGCGCATATCAGGCGACTGCCCCCGTGCAGACGAGCTCCCAGGCTGCCAAACGCAAACTCAAATCCAAGGTAGGCTAACCCGCCAAACGCGATTGGCTCGGACCGAGGGCCTGGGCACAATTACAATCAGCACACGTGCTTTCAAGCCAGAGATCAGCAGATCACAAATGTGCGGTGCCTCCGCACAAGGCACCTCGTGTGCTCATCTCGGCCGGCGAGGCTTCCGGCGAGCAATACGGAGCGATGCTTGTCCCCGAACTGAAAAAGCTTTTGGGAAATGACACGCAATTCTTCGGGGTAGGCGGCGAAGGGATGCGCGCAGCAGGATGCGACACCGTGGTCGATTCCGCGAATGTCGCAGCAGTAGGAATCAGCGAGGTGGTGAAGCACATCGCGAGCATCTATCGCGAGTTCTTCCGAACTGTGTCCGTTGCGCGATCACGAATACCGGATGTCGCCGTCCTCATTGACTTCCCAGATTTCAATCTCAGGCTGGCTGCGAAGCTTCATGCTATGGGCGTGCCGGTGGTCTATTTCGTGTCGCCCCAGCTATGGGCATGGAAGCAGCGACGCATCTGGCGCGTGAAGAAGTTTGTAAATCGTATGCTCGTGATCTTTCCCTTCGAGCAGGATTATTACCGTGAGCGCGAGGTCGCTGCCGAGTACGTCGGACATCCGCTTGCGGATTTACCGCCTCCGCAGATCGCTCGTGAAGCATTTGCCCAACAGTACGGGATGGATGCGAGCAAGCAGTGGATTGCGCTTTTGCCGGGCAGCCGCAGGAAAGAAGTCCTGTTGAATCTGCCAGTCATGGTTGAGAGCGCGCGGAGGATGGGAACCGGGTACGAGTATCTGATTCCTGTCGCCAGCACCCTACCTCCGGAGTGGATCGCGCAACAGACAAGCGGCGCCCGGGTTTATCTGGTAAACGACGCCCGCGCTGCCTTGCTGCACGCACGCGCGGCCGTCGTGGCCAGCGGCACGGCGACAGTCGAGACCACATTGATTGGAACGCCCTTCATCGTCGTGTATCGGGTCAGTGCGCTCACGTACGCCATTGGACGCCGCCTGCTGAAGGTCAAGAACTACGGAATGGTAAACCTGATCGCCGGGCGCGAGATCGTGCCTGAATTCATTCAGTCGAACTTTACGGCCCAGAACGTCATCGGGCAGTTGAATCGACTCCTTCCGGATGGCCCCCCGCGAACAGAGATGCTGCGCAACCTTCAAGATGTCGCGCGCATGCTGCGGCAGGTATCGAATTTGAAGGGACAGACTGCGATACAGAGGGCCGCCCGTGCAATTGCTGAAACCGCTGGCATTGTGGCTTCGATGAAAGAACGTTAAACCACAGAGGACACCGATAAACGCAAGAAATTGCCGTCCAATGACCCGGAGCCGGACAGGCCCGAAGGCTTGGCTAGCCCTTCGCACCGGTTAGGGAAATGGCCCCTCGTCTGTGCGCTCTGTTGTTAGCGGCTTTTGCGCAACGCCGAAGGGCCGCTTGGCTTAAACTATTTATGCGCCTCATTCGTTTAATAGAATAGAAGCATCGTTCTTCGTGCGGGCCCACTCTGCGTCTTCCTTGAAAGATCAAGTAACTGCATCTTTTCTGGATTCCCGTTGCATCGTAGAAGAGCGGCTACTCTGGAGCCTCAATGAGTTTGTTTGAACGGGTGCGCAACAAGCGTGTCCCCCCATCCTTTCTTCGGCTGCTGATTTGCGCAGCCTGCATCATCGCGTTTGCAGGGCCAGTCACCGCGGCTGAGAAGCCCCGTATCCAGGTGAACGATTACGTCATCGACGCCGACTTGGCGCCGAAGACGCACCACCTTACCGCGAAGGCCAAGGTCAAGTTCACCGCACTGGATGACATCAGCACCGCCGTTTTTGAACTGAATAACGCCCTGCGCGTGACTCGCGTGACCAATGAAGCTGGCAAGGTTCTGCCGACGGAACGGGTCACCCAGGATTTCACTGTCCGCGTCTCCCTGCCTGACGGAATCTCGAAGGGGCAATCACAAACTCTGAACTTCGATTACGAGGGCTCGCTCTCCAACGCCGACGACAGCCCGGTGGAAGGGTTGAAGCTGGCCTCGATCGGTCCAGATACGACGTATCTGCTCTACGCCTCACGCTGGTTCCCAATGGTCGGCTATGGGACAAATCGCTTTACTGCGACGATCAACGTTACCGTTCCGGCTTTCTTTGAGGTGATTGGCAGCGGATCAAAGCCTGGAGCCGCTCATCCAGCCTCCTCAGGCAATAAGACCGCCAGCTTTGTCTGGGACACGCCCAGCTTTCCCGGAACCATCATCGCTGGAACTTTCGTTGAAACTACCGACAGCAATCTGAAGATCTACTTCAAGCCGAACCACAAAGACTTCGCGCATACCTACGCTGATACCGCCGCTCGCGAAATTGCGTTTTTCACCCAGATTTACGGCCCGATCTCCACCGCCAACTTGAGCATCGTCGAACTCCCGGATGACACTGTTCCCTCTACATGGGCGCCACAAGTGGCAGCGATTGCATCGCGAGCTGTTGGCGAAAAAGTGAACTACCGGCTCCTGGCCAATACCTTGGCTCATCAATGGTGGGGAGCGTCGGTGAGCCCCGCTGCGAAGGACGATTTCTGGATTACCGAAGGGGCGGCCCGAGACAGTGAGGTTCGCTACGTTCAGGACGCGGCCGGAGAAGCCGGGTTCGAAGAAGCAACCAAGGATATGGCCGTGGGCGCGCTCGCCTATGACAACATTCCCATTTCGGGTGTCGGTAAACTTGAGCCATTCTCTCCAGAGTTCCAGTCGCTTGTCACCGACAAAGGTGGCATGATTTTCCATATGCTGCGCTGGCAGCTTGGGGACGCAGCCTTCGACCGTACTATGAAGTCGCTTGCCCAGCAGTATGCGGGCAAGCCAATCACAACGGATCAATTCCGCGGGCTGGCCGAACAGGATTCGGGCGAGAAGCTAGGTGCGTTTTTCACGCAATGGCTGGATGGAACCGGCGCGCCTGAATTCAAGAACAAGTACACGACGTATCGTCTGGGAAGCAACAAAGGGTTTCGCATCGTTGGCCAGATTAACCAGGATCTCGACCTTTTCCGCATGCCTCTCGAGGTACGAGTCGATACCGATGGCAAGAGCGAGATGAAGCGTATAGACGTAGTTGGCACACAATCGACCTACTCCGTCGACACGTTCGGGAAGCCGCGGCGTATAGTACTCGACCCGAATAACTGGGTTCTCAAGAACTCCCCGGAGCTGCGCGTGCGCGTGGCAATTCTTCGCGGGCAGCAACTTGTAGCGCAGGGGGACTTAGCGGAGGCGCTGAAGGAGTATCAGAAGGCTCTCGACGCTAATCATGCCAGCTCGCTCGCCCATTATCGCATCGCCGAAGTCTTCTTCTTGCAGAAGAACTATCAGTCAGCGGCCAATGCTTACCGTGAAGCTCTCAACGGCGATGGCGAGCCCAAATGGACCGAAGTCTGGAGCCACATAATGCTGGGAAAAATCTTCGACATCACTGACCAGCGCGAGCGGGCGACGAATGAGTATCGCCAGGCACTTCAGACTAACGACAATACCCAGGGTGCGTTAGAAGAAGCGCGCAAATATCTGAATCAACCGTACAAGCGGGAAACGGTTGGGCAGTAGTTTCTTTTCACTGTCTTGTCACGAAGGAAGGCGTCCCTTACTCTCACAAAAATGCTAGCGGCTAGCCGGGATTCCTCACTTCATTCGGAACGACAAGACAGCAGAAACAGCTACTCGTACCGCAGCGCTTCAATTGGATCTAGATTCGCTGCCTTCATGGCAGGAACCATCCCGCTGACAATTCCGACAATCGCGAGAATCACTGTCGCCACAATCAGAGTTGCCGGGTCGATGATAAGACGAATGTCGGCGGCCTCGGCATTTTTGGCGATGGCGCTGTAGAAGGTGATTCGGCCCACGCCGTATGAGATTGCGTAAGCCAGAGCGATTCCCAGGATTCCGCCAGCAAACGTAATTGTGAGCGCCTCCGCAAGGAATTGCACGAGGATGTGTCTCCGGCGAGCGCCCAGCGCTTTCTCCACTCCGATTTCCCTAGTGCGCTGCGTTACCGATACCAGCATGATGTTCATCAACCCGATCCCGCCTATCCCAAGCGTGAGGGCGCCGATGAACGTTAGCAGAACTTTCAGTCCCAACGTAATGATCTGAAATTGCGTTACCTGCTGCATGGCGTTGAACAGGAACACCGCACGGCGATCTTTCACGTTGTACCCATGTAGCTGTGCGAGCGCTGCACGGACCGATTCTTCCACGCCCGCAAAGGCAAAGGTGTCATAGTCGAGCCAGATGCCATCGATGTACTTAATGTCCTTGATGTCTCCCATGGTGTTGAACGGAATCAGCACCTGACTGTTAGTGTTGTCGTTGCCGCCCTCCTGCATCTTGGCAGTAAGCACTCCGATCACTTCAAAGCTGATGCCGTTGACACGGATCTTCTCTCCCAAGGGATAACGGCCCGAGAAAAGCTTGGTTTTGGCCTCGGACCCGATGACTGCGACGCGAGAACGCGTCTCATTATCGTGATCGTCAAAGAACCTGCCATAGTCGACGGGGTAGTTCTGAATTTTCTGAATGTTTGCGTAGTAGCCATTCACCGGCATAGTGAAGGTGCGATTGTCGAACTGAACTGGGACGTCCTTGTAGGCGGCGGGACTGATGTGTTTCACGAGGGGAACGGTGCTGGCGATGTACTCCACATCCGAAAGCTGAAACTGGATCTTGGAACCGGCCTTGGTGCCACCGGCCTGAAGCGACGTACGATTGGGGAAAACGCCTATAACCTTCGCTCCCCAATTGGCAAAGATGGCATTGATTGCGCGACCGAAGCCTGCTCCGTACGCCATCAGCAGCACAACCGTGGCGATCCCCCAAGCCATGCCCAGCATGGTAAGAGTGGTGCGACGGCGATCATGCGACATCGCCCCGTAAGCCTGACCGAGAAGATCGCGAACCATAATTATTCCTTCCGCAACGCTTCTACAGGTTGAAGCATGGCTGCCTTGCGCGCCGGATAGAGTCCCGCGACCAGACCAGCGAGCGCCAGACACCCAATGGCCAGTGCTGCCGACGACGGTACCAGTTTGGGTGTGTCGAATCCGGGAGGAGAGGGCAATGTGCCAAGCGCAGCCATCAGCGCTGCGGCGGCTGCCATCCCTATGCCGCCACTCATCAGTGTGAGCATTATGCCCTCAAGGAAAAACTGCGTGAGGATGCTGCGATTCGTCGCTCCCACGGCTTTGCGCAAGCCAATTTCGCGCGTCCGTTCGGTGACGGACACTAGCATGATGTTGATGATGCCAATTGCTCCCAGTGCCAGGGTGATCACCCCGACGGACCCCAGGAAGCCATTCATAGCGTCAAAGATTTTGCCCACCATGCGCTGGCTTTGAATGGTATCCCACTCCTCGATCGCTCCCTCCATCTTGGGATCAAACTGGTGGTTGCGTCCGATCACGCGATGCACTTCCTCTTTTGCAAGATCGTGATGGTCAGGCGTATCCGGTTGATAGTTGATGGTAGATAGCGCGTCCGGAGTCTCTCCTACATTAATCAGGGGAAAGTATTGGTGCATCGTCGAGTACGGAATGTACACACGGTTGTTAGTCGAATTATTTTCGTGTACACCAATCGAGCTCACGATCCCAACGATCTGGAAGCGTATTCCATTGAGCAGCAGTGTCGCTCCGAGTGCCGCTGTACCGGGATAGAGATTGCGGCCCATCTCATCGCCGATGACAGCGACGTTCCGCTTCTCCGCCATGTCGCCATCGTTCAGCCAACGCCCTTCCCCAATCGGGATATAGCGAATCGCATTGAGATTGGGAGTGCTGCCGAGGACCTGACCGTTGGCGTTGGTTACATCGCTGACCGCACGAATATCGCTGCGATTGATGATAGGAGCAGCGTTGCGCACATGCTTGGCTTCCCGGACAATGTCCTGATAATCGCGGAAGGTGAGATAGTACGGGCGCTGTCCGGTACCGCTGCCGGCAGCCGCGGGCACGCGGCCTGACCAGATCATGATGATGTCCTGGCCCAGCGTCGCCAACTGCTTACGCTGTCCAG
Organism: Terriglobales bacterium; assembly: GCA_045808065.1. GTDB lineage: Bacteria > Acidobacteriota > Terriglobia > Terriglobales > Acidobacteriaceae > Gp1-AA112. The sequence continues at coordinate 200,364 of JBJMGD010000017.1, forward strand.
TGCGGAATCCTTCGCCTAGGCCTACCAGCAACAGGAGCGAGCCAACGCCCCACGCAATGCCGAACATGGTGAGGAATGACCGCAATTTGTGTGCCCAGAGTGTGCGGACCGTCTGGCCAAAGATGTCGAACAAAAGCTGCATGCTATTCATGGTGTACGTGCCTGGGTATGGCTCGGTTCCAGGATGGAAGCTAAGTTATTGAACCCAACGGAGCCAGAGAGGTTCCTGACGAGACACGACGCCTTCAGCGTATAGACTCCATGGCACCGAGAATGTTAGTGGCTGGTTTTGGCCTCGGAGGACTTTTCTTTACTTTTCTGTCCATCGGGATACTCGAAGACACCCCGTCCGCTCTTCCTGCCCAACCGTCCCGCTTTCACGTGCTGCACCAGCAGTGGAGCCGGACGGAACTTCTCGCCTAAGGATCTGTGCAGGTATTCGAGGATATGCAGGCGCGTGTCGAGACCTACGAGATCCACTAACTCAAATGGCCCCATGGGATGATTTAGACCTAGTTTCAAGGCCTTATCGATATCCTCGGCCGAGGCAATGCCTTCTCCGAGCATGTAAAACGCCTCATTACCAATCATTGCGTTAATGCGGCTGGTGATGAATCCGGGCGATTCCTTGATCACCACTACTTCTTTCCCCATGCTCCGGCCAACTTCAGAGGCGGCTTCGATGGTCTCATCGTCAGTTTCGAGCGCACGAACGACCTCCAGCAGCTTCATCTTGTGCACAGGATTGAAAAAGTGCATTCCCACACACTTTTGCGGCCGGTAAGTGACAGAGGCAATTTCCGTGACGCTCAATGACGAAGTATTCGACGCCAGAATGGTGCCCGGACGGCAGATCTTGTCGAGCAGAGTGAAGATTTCGATCTTGGAATCCATCTCCTCGGGAACCGCCTCGATCACCAGGTCTGCTTCACGTGCGGCTTCTTCTACACTGCCCGCGAAGTGAATGCGTGAGAACGCCGCACTGGCCGCCGACTTTTCCAGCTTGCCGAGTTCCACACCCTTATCCAGATTGGCGCGAATTTCACTCTCCGCCTTGCGCAGGCTGGCGGGCACGATGTCTTCCAGGATGGTGCGATAGCCGCCTAAAGCGGCTACATGGGCGATTCCCCGCCCCATAATACCGGCCCCGATTACGGCTATGGTCTTAACCCAAGCCACTCTCAGCTTCCCTTCTCCAATTTTTCAATCATCCCGGCGTAACTGGGCTCGGACTTTCTCATGTAGTCGGCCAACCGCTTCCGTTCCTCGTCCGTCATGAACGGAATGTTGGCGGCAATGCGGCGCAAAGTAGCGGAAATATCGTCAACAAAGTTCATCATGCGGATAGCTTCGCCAGTAATCAACATAGTTCTCCTTGGTTGGTCTGCATTTCGGGCGACTTTCTATTTTGCGGGTTGTGGAGGGTTTCGTCCAGCGACGGAGACGGCTTAGGCAAGCAGAAACTGGCCAGACGCGCAGGTTTTGTGGTCACGAAGACCGATGCAGGGCGAATGCTGAGAGCGGAAAGCTTCTTTCACGCTCCACAACACTTTTTGTACTTCTTCCCCGATCCGCACGGACACGGATCGTTGCGACCGATTTTGTCGCCAACACGGCGCTGCTGAATGTCGCTCTCGCCAGCTCCTGCCATCCGAGCCGCCTGCAGTTCACGTTCTTTCTTGCGGCGGAACTCGCGTTCCATATCGTCCATCGAAGTCGCGGCGCGACGATTCCCATTTTGGGGAGGAGGGGCCACCGGTCGAGTGGGGTCGAACGGTACTCCGTCCATCGTCAAGCCGTCGGCAGCGGAGGCCTGCTGACGCTGCGGTTCCGCGTCGATGACTTGGAGCAGATAAAGGTAACGGACCGTCTCCTCCTGGAAGCGCTGCATCATCGCCTCAAACATCTCGTACGACTCGCGCTTGTATTCGACCAGCGGATCGTGCTGTCCGTATCCCCGAAGGCCGATGCCTTCCTTCAGGTGGTCCATGCTGAGCAGGTGGTCTTTCCACTGTCCATCTAGGACGCTCAGCATGATCATGCGCTCGTGATAACGCATGGCATCCTGCCCTATCAGCTTCTCTTTCGCTTCATAACGTCCTTTGAGCTTGGCGAAGATCGCATCACCCAATTCGGAACGATTGAGCCGGTCAAAGTCCACGCCCTCCGCGGCGAGGTCTACCCCGAAGCGGGTAAAGATCTGCTGCTTCAAAGCTGCGGTATCCCACTGCTCTGCGTGGATATTGGCAGGGGCATACTGGTCGAGGAGATCACCCACCGCGCTCGAAACATAGTCTTCCAGAATCAAGTCCTTCTGATCTAACCCCTCGAGCAACTGGCGGCGCAAGCCATAAACCGCTTCCCGCTGCTTGTTCATCACATCGTCGTACTCGAGCAGGTGTTTTCGAGACTCAAAGTTCTGTGCTTCGACCGCCTTCTGTGCAGCCTCAATGCGGCGCGAGATTAACTTTGATTCGATGGGAATGCCTTCTTCCATTCCCAGCCGCTGAAGCAGGTTCGACACCCACTCCTTGGCGAAGATGCGCATGAGGTCATCTTCGAGCGAGAGATAAAAGCGCGATGATCCAGGATCGCCCTGGCGACCGGCGCGTCCGCGGAGCTGATTGTCGATCCGGCGGGATTCGTGCCGCTCAGTGCCTAAAATGTGCAGTCCACCGACGGCGACAACGTTGTCGTGTTCTGCCTGAATTTCACTTTGGAAACGCGCAAGCGCTTCTTCCCATTGCTGCGCGTCTACTTCGTACTCGGCATTTTGATAATAGAAACGCGTTAGGTTGGCGGAAGCGGCGATGGGCGCCAGCTCTCCGGCAGCTGCACCGACCGAGCGGGCGAGCCCTTTTTTCAGCAACTCCTGTTTAGCCAGGAATTCCGCATTGCCACCGAGAAGAATGTCGGTACCGCGGCCAGCCATGTTGGTGGCGATAGTCACCGTACCTATACGCCCTGCTTGCGCCACGATCTCGGCTTCGCGTTCGTGTTGCTTGGCATTCAGGACCCAGTGCTTGACACCTTTTTTCTTCAGCATCTCGGAGAGACGCTCGGACTTCTCGATCGAAGTTGTACCGACTAATACCGGACGCTGCTCGACGCTGACCTTCTGAATGTCGTCCGCGACGGCGAAGAATTTTTCCTTCTCTGTGCGGTAAACGACGTCGGGATTCTCAAGCCGCAACAGCGGTTTATTGGTTGGAATGACTACGATTTCGAGCTTATAGATCTTCTCGAACTCCGCAGCCTCGGTTTCCGCTGTACCCGTCATGCCCGCCAGTTTGCCGTACATGCGGAAGTAATTCTGGAAAGAGATGGTCGCGAGCGTCTGATTTTCGCGCTCGATTTTGACGTTCTCCTTCGCTTCCACCGCCTGGTGCAGTCCGTCAGACCAGCGGCGGCCGGGCATCATGCGGCCTGTAAACTCGTCGACTATGATCACTTCGCCGTCTTTGACGACGTATTCGCTATCTCGGCGATAAAGTGCGTGAGCCTTGATAGCTGTCTCGACGTGGTGCTTCCATCCCCAATTCTCCGGATCGGCGATATTGCCGATGCCGAGCATCTTCTCAACCTTCTCCCAACCATCTTCGGTGACAGTCACCGTGCGATGCTTCTCGTCGATGGCGTAATCGCCGGTGAAGATTGTCTCTTCGATGCTCTTCTGAATCTCCTCGCCTTTTTCCAAAGCCGGAATGATGCGGTTCACTTTGTAATACTTGTCCGTCGACTCTTCGCTAGCTCCGGCGATAATCAGCGGTGTACGCGCTTCGTCGATAAGGATTGAGTCCACTTCATCGACGATCGCAAAATGATGTCCGCGCTGCACACAATCCTTGAGATCGAACTTCATGTTGTCGCGGAGATAGTCGAAGCCGAACTCGTTGTTGGTTCCGTACGTGATATCGGCGGCGTAAGCCTGGCGACGTTCGTTATCATCGAGATCGTGAACGATCACGCCCACTGAGAGTCCCAGGGAGGTGTAGAGCTTACCCATCCACTCCGAATCGCGTTTAGCCAGGTAGTCATTGACGGTGACCACGTGTACCCCGCGTCCGGCGAGCGCATTGAGATAGACGGGCAGAGTAGCCACAAGGGTCTTGCCTTCGCCCGTCTTCATCTCCGAGATTTTGCCCTGGTGCAGCACCGCCCCGCCGATCAACTGGACATCGAAATGCCGCATGTTGAGTACACGACGGCCAGCCTCGCGTACGACCGCGAACGCCTGGGGAAGGATCTCTTTCAGAGCCTCTTCCAGAACAGGATCGCGCTTGGCTTTGGTGGATGTCTCTTCCGGCTCGGCTTGCACATCATTGGGAGCCGCGCGCTGGATGGACTCGCGAATGCGCTGGCGGAACTCGTCGGTTTTGGCCCGAAGCTCCGCGTCTGAGAGCTTCTGCATCTCGGGCTCGAGCACGTTCACTTTGCCGATGATCGGCCATAAGCGCTTAAGCTCGCGCTCGTTGGTCGTCCCGATCACTTTGGAGATGAGCTTTCCGATCAAAAGCTTTGTTCCTTTGGCCCGAAGGGCACAGGCGGGGACATCACATCACGTCGCCAGGCAGGGCACACCCAGCCTTCAGCGGGAGAGGTCCATAAAAAAGCCTAACACATTGGATGCTGGCGGCTTGAGCCGGTCGCAGGACTGATCACGAGCTAACCCGGCGCCGGTCTGCTACTTCGAGATTGCTCCACAGGCGATCCGGTCGCCGGCGTTACCGGCAGGGTCCGTCTTCATGTCGTCGGCCTTCGCGTGGATCACCAGCGCCGTCCCGCCATTGGCAAAGACTGAGTGGCTATCATCGCCGAGCGTTACGTCAGGATCACTGACCGTGCCTCTTGCCGTGCCGTCAGCGCCAGCGGTGAAATTCCTTATGTCGCCGGCGTGATGGCCTTCTGGATTCTCCAAACCGTGCTTCTTGCCATCCGGATTGAAGTGGCTGCCCGCGGACTTGAAGTCGGGACCATCGCACTTCGCGTTCTGATGAATATGGATGGCGTGCTCTCCAGGCGGCAGATTCTTCAGGTCGAGCTTGATCTTGACGCGTTTCTTGACCGAGGACACCGTCGCAGTACCCACGTCGTCTCCTTGAGCGTTTTTCAGTTGAACAGTAGTGCCTTTGCTCTTGCCCTTCGCTTGCGCCGGAGTGGCAAACGCAAGCACCCCAACAACTACAGCAGCAACTATCAGCCGAGCTTTCATCCGGTTTCTCCTGTTTTGCCGAAATTCTACTCTCATTACCACTGAGGCACGGAGGGACAGCAGAAAGTTGAACAGGAAGGACTCAATCCTGTTTTGGCTTTCTCCGCGACTCGGTGCCTCCGTGGTGAAAAGTTATTTTCGCGCTGCCGCCGCTTCGGGCGATCCTGGGGCTGTAGGAATTGCGATATCCAGCTTCGTTACCTGCCCGAACGTCGTGAGCGGCCTATCGAACTCTTTGGGATTGCCGACCACCAATACCGCGAGCTTGCGCTTATCTATGTACTTGCGGGCGACGCGGTTCACGTCGGCGCCGGTTACTTTTTCTACGGCACCGCGGAAGCGCTCCAGAAAATCTTTTGGATAACCGTATAGTTCGTAGGTTAATTGCTCGCTCAGAATTTTGTCTGGAGAGTCGTACGCAAAGATGAAGCCATTGAGGATCGAGTCCTTGGATTGCTTCAATTCTGTTTCGCTAGGCGGATTGCTCAGTAGGTCGTCGATCTGTTTGTAGAGGCCGTCGATGGCTTTGGCGGTCGAGGCACTCTTGGTACCCATGCTGATATTGATCAGTCCTGGATGGTTGTAGCCGGCACCGATGCCCCCTCCCACCGAATAGGCAAGCGCCTGTGTGGCGCGAAGATTCTTGAATAGCCTCGAAGAAAAACCGCCGCCAAAAATCTCGTTCATGACACGGACAGCGAAATAGTCAGGATTATCGCGGCGAATGCCGAGACCGATCATGCTGATATCGCTCTGATTCACATCATTTTTCTCGGCAAGATAAACGCCGGGCTTCGGTCCCGGAACGGGAATCTTTGGAGGATCGTACGGAGTGCCTTTGGGCACCGATCCGAACGCCTCACGCAGCCGCGTTTCCATCTGCCTGGAATCGAAATCGCCCACGACTCCGAAGATAATGTTGTTGGCTGCCAGGTGTCGCTTGTGCCAGTCCACGAGGTCCTGTCGGGTGACGGCATCTACCGTCCAGTACTCGATGTCACGGCCGTAAGGACTGTCTGGACCATACCCGAGCTTGGCGGCTTCTCTGCCCGCAATACTCCCGATTTCCTCGTTGCGCCGCGCGATGGAGGTCTTCAGGCGACGCTTGGCCAAATCGATCTTGTCTTGGCGAAACGCCGGATGCTCCAGCACATCCATAAATTCAGGGAATACCTGGTCCAGGTTCTGTTTCAGACAGTTGAAGCTGACGGAAGTGGTATCGGTGGCGCCACCGGTTTCCACACGGGCTGCGATCGACTCGAGTTCGTCATCTAGCTGGTCGCCTGTCTTCTTTTCGGTCCCGCCGGTACGCCAGGTAGACGCATAAATCGAGACCAGTCCAACCTTCGACGCCGGTTCCGAACTCGAGCCGCCTTTGATCAAAACGGTGGCGCTGATCAGCGGCAGCTCATGGTCTTCCTGAAGAAAGATCACCATGCCATTGGGCAACTGCACCCGCGTGGGTTCCTGCGGCTTAAATTTCGCGAGCGGTGGAATCGGGACTTGCTGCCAGCTTTCCTGCGCGATCGACACAGGACATGTGGAGAGCGCGATGACGGTGAGGAAAAGAAATACCGCGAAGAATCTCATCGCTCACCTCCCGGTCCACCAGCGGCCGCTGGGGGCGCAACCGTCTGCACGATGGCCACGGTGCGATTCGTCGGGGTAAACGTCTTATTCGCCACGCGTCGTATGTCCTGCTTCGTGACCTTCTGGAGCCGATCAATGTTGTAAAACAACTCGCGCCAGTCGCCATAACGAGCTTGATAGATGGCCAGTTGCTGAGCGAGTCCACTGTTCTCTCCAAGGCCGCGAATGAGATTGGCCTTCGCGCGAGTCTTCACCATGTCTAGCTCAGCATCACTCACGTCCTGCGTCTTGATGCGCTCGACCTCTTCTTTGAAGGCGGCCTGCAGCTCCAGCGGGCTATGCCCCGGAATGGGAACTGCATAGAAGCCAAACAAACTCGGATACTTCACACCGGGGAAGTCGGTGAAACCTACGGCGGTGGCGGCGATCTTTTTATCGCGCACAAGTGAGCGATAAAGCCTGGATGTCCGTCCTTCCGAGAGCAGGTCGGAAATGGCGTCGTAAACTACGTCATCTTTATCGCGATAATCGCCGCGATGGTAGCCTTCGAGATAAATGGGTTGTGATTCCTCAGGAATACTGACGTTCCGCTCATCCACCTGCGGAGGTTCCACGGTGTGCAGATCCTCCGGCTTGGGCTTGGCAGGCAGGCGTCCAAAGTACTTCTCCGCCAAGGCGAACACCTGGTCGGGCGTTACGTCGCCGACGACCGCGATTGTCATATTCGACGCTACGTAATACTTGTCGAAAAATTGCTGAGCATCGGTTCTGGTGAGGCTTTCAAGATCCGAAGGCCATCCCACGTCGGGATTGCGATACGGATGTGCAATGTATGCTGCCGCCACGAATTGCTCGATCATGCGTCCAATAGGACTTGAATCTGTGCGCATACGACGCTCCTCGTAGACGACGTCGCGCTCTTGATAGAACTCACGCAGCACCGGATGCAGGAAGCGTTCCGATTCCAAATATGCCCAGAGCTCCAGGCGATTCACCGGCATGGAGTAGAAGTAGGAAGTTTCGTCTTCCGCAGTGGTGGCGTTCAGATCCTCGCCGCCCTGGCTCTCGATGATCTCCCCAAATTCATTCTTCTTGACGTACTTGTCGGCGTCTTCCTGATCTTGGACGAACGTCTTCTCCAGCTCTTCCACCTTCTTCGGATCGCGTCCTACACGCTTCAAACGTTCGCGCTGAAGAGCAAGGTAGGCAGCCTCCTCTTTTTCCAGCGCGACTTTCTCGGCGGCATAATCGCTCGTGCCGATGGTCGTTGTGCCTTTGAAGGCCATGTGCTCGAACATATGCGCCATGCCGGTTTCGCCCTTGGGATCCTGGGCGGCGCCCGCATCCACAAGCGTGTAGAAGGCGAACACGGGAGCTTCATGGCGCTCGCAGACAACCACGGTTAGCCCATTCGCGAGTGTTTTTACGCTGGTCTTTTTTTCAAATGACGCAACATCCTGCCCTAGAGCGGCCGAGGTAAGAAGCGCAATCAGCAGAGACAAAGAATAACGGACAGCTCGGTGCATGGAGACTCCTTCCGAACTGTCTGCGAACTTAAATGCTGCTTTCCGCCTGTGTCAAACCATGGAGACACTGCGGGATGGAGAGTCGGCTTGGCGTGTTCGTGATTCCGGCGGCACTGACCCAAATTTTCCTGGAACAGAGAAAAAAAGGAATTTTTTTCTACGAGAGCATAAATCGTGAAGTTTTGCCCATATTCCGCACAATTGTGTTGCAGCGCAGGGAATTAGCAGGGAATCTGTGGAAATCACAGGACCTGCATGAACATTGGGCCCCATGCCGATGCACGTTCCAAAATCGCCCACAGCAGGGATCTAGCAGGGATTTTCACGAGGCTCGGATCTGTCCCCGCTCCGGGGTTATTTCAGTCCAACGAAGCCATTCGCGTCCTTAACCAACTTAGCCGGATCGTAACCCACGCCATCTTTGAAGACGATCTCCACGTTCTCGAGATTAGAGATCTTTGTGGACGGATCGCCTTTCACAACTACGATGTCCGCCTGCCTGCCCGGAGCCAGACTTCCCACCCTGTCGAGTTCTCCCAGATATTGCGCCCCGTTGTAGGTAGCGATATGTATCGCTTCCAGCGGGGTGAAGCCCGCCTCCACCAGCAACTCGACTTCGCGCTGATCGCCATAGCCTGCGACCACAGCCCCATTCCCCGTCGGATCGAGCCCCGCTAGCAGCAAGCCTCCAGCCTTCGCGAAGGCGTACTCGAAGTCCATCTCCTTCTTCAACAACGCAGGCCACGGGGACTGAGCAGCGTTTTTTGCCATGTTGTCGCGCACTGCTAAGTACGCCTGGCGTGCCTCGGCCAGCATGGCATCAAGATTGGCCTGGCGCAGTGGCGGACGGTCCGGCACGAATCCCTCGAAGACGGGAAGCGTTGAGGTCATAGCGACGTGATGAGCGATGAGATCTTTGATCATCGACTGCACCTGTTCGCCATTGATGTCGAGCTTCGCCAGAGTCTCGCGAATATCTTTTTGTGGTGGACACTTGTCAGGCTGCTTGCTGGCCGCGAACTCGGAATCGACAACGATTCCGTGCTCGAGATCGTCAATGCCGATCGCCGCCGCCTCACGAAATCCGATCGAGCATAGGTGCCCGGTGACTTTGAGCTTGTTCTTGTGCGCTTCCTCGACCGCTGCGCGCAATTCCTCACGCGTGATGTTCATATACGCCTTGAAATTAGTCACACCCTCCGAGATCCAATAATTAACCGTGCGTCGGGAATCGTCAGCGTTCTGCAACTCATGCATTTGCGGTGTGTACGCACCCTCGCCTTCAAGATAAGGACCGGTGACATGCATCTTTGGGCCGGGCATCTTCCCGGCATCGATGTCTTTCTTCAGTTGCAGATCGGTGTAAGGCTCGACTGAACCCGTGGTGCGGATGGTTGTCACACCTGCTGCCAGATATAGCCGCGGAAAACTCCACGCGTGCTCGGGGTACATCGCAACGTTGCGTCCGGGCGCCGGATAATAGATATGGTCGTGCATGCCCACGAGTCCTGGAATCACGCTGTCACCGTTGAGATCCAGTACTTGCGCACCTTGCGGCGTTTGCCCACCTGCCGGAATGATGCTCTGGATCTTGCCGCCAGAGATCACCAATGCCTGATCATCTTTCGCCGGCGCTCCGGTTCCATCGATCACCCGAACATGATTGAGCACGATGACGGGCTGGTCGTATTTCACATATGCCTTGGCATCGGTCGGAGGCGCCTGCGCAAATGCAGCGGAGGCAATAATTACGAGAGCACTGAATCGCATCTTCAATATCCTCTGAGTACTTCGAGCGCACCAGAATAAACAGCACCGGGATAACAAACAAATCGGGCACTCCCGAATCTTCGACTCACTTTCATCCGTGCAATCCGCGAGCGCAGCATCCGTCTGATCCGTGTCGTGTGTTGATGTTGCTTTTCAAGGTTGGTATCCCTCAAAACACTTCCCAATCCGAGAGCAGCGCAGGTACAGTCTTGGGACGGAGAGTTGCGCTCTCACCAGTTGCAGACGAGAGCTGGCCAGGAGAGCTCTCGCGCGCCCATGAGCCTAACTGCAGAAGCAGCCGGCAAGACCGACGTCGGATGTGTCCGTAAGAATAATGAGGACAGTCTGGGTTGGGATCAGCGATTGGGCGTGTATGTCGTCTGCGACGGAATGGGCGGAGCACAAGCCGGCGAAATCGCGAGCAAGATGGGAGTTGACCTCGTGCTCGAGTATTTCCGCCAGGGTAAAGAAAGTGGCGTTTACCCCGCATTTGGCGAGCTCCCAAACGACGTCTCATTAGGGGGCAAGCAGCTCACAAGCGCAATCCAGCGCGCCAACGCAGCTATCTTCGAAGCTGGCGAGTCCAAGCAAACTCAGCACGGAATGGGCACAACCATTGTCGCCGTGCTGCTCCAGGACAACTTTATGACCGTCGCCCATGCCGGCGACAGCCGGCTATACCGTCTGCGCGATGGAAGCTTGGAGCAGCTCACAAACGATCACTCGCTGGTGGCAGAGCAGGTTCGGCGCGGCTTAATCACCGCTGAACAGGCTGAGGAATCGGACTTGCAGAACATCATCATCCGCGCTCTGGGATCTGAAGAACAAGTTCAGCCAGACGTAGAGGATCTGATTGCGTTTCGCGACGATATCTACCTTCTTGCTACCGATGGACTCACCAAATTAGTAAAGCCAGATTCCATCAAGCAGATCCTGGAAACTTCGCGCTCTCTTGACGCGACATGCGAAGATTTAATCAAAGCAGCCAAAGACAAGGGTGGCGACGACAACATTACGTGTTTGCTCCTGCGGGTTGTGGAAGAGCACTGGTATCACAAGCTCCTCACCTTCCGGCCGGGCAGAGGACAATCATGGCGAAACTCTTCTTAAAGTTTGAACAATCCGTGTTGAAAGAAGTCACGCTCGCGCAAAGTGTCATCAGCATCGGCCGCCTTCCCGATAACGTAATTCAGATCGATAATCTCGCCGTCTCTGGACACCACGCAAAAGTCTACTGGGATGCGGGCAAGTATGTCGTGGAAGACATCAATTCCCTAAATGGAACCTATGTGAATGATGTCCGCGTCACACGTCAGCCGCTAAAGGATGGCGACAAAGTCCTCATCGGCAAACATTCACTGGAGTTCAAGGACGAAGGATTTACACAATTGTCCGCTCAGCGAAGCGCTGTGGCAGAACCGGCTGCGGCGCCCATGCCGAAGCTCGAGAGCACAGTGATGTTTGACAGTAAGCGGATGAAAGAGAGGCTGGCTGGCTCAAATCCACACGCCGGCGTGCAAGCGCCTGCGAAACCAAGTACCGCCAGTTCCCATGACAAGATCGGTTTGCTCAGGATTATGGATGGTAAAACCGATCAAACCGAATACCTTCTGACCAGCAAGATGAGCGTAATCGGCAAATCTGATATGGCATCGATCAAATTGAAAGGCTGGTTTGCGCCGAAAATGGCAGCCCTGATTTCAAAGCGCGATGCCGGGTACTTCGTCGCCGCCTCGGAGAAGGACACCAAGGTGAAGGTCAATGGTGAAGAGATCGCCGGACAGAAAGCACTTTCTGAAGGCGACACCATCGAAGTCGCCGGAGTCAAGATGACCTTCGGCTTTCAAGAGTAGCCACGCCGTCTTACACGAAACTGCTGCTATTTCAATCGCTCCTTGAGAAGATCCTTGTCCAGTACCGGCACCCGCCGTGGGTCGTCAAGACCCGATTCTCTTGTGGTATGAATGCTGAAGCATGTCCATGCCTCTGCTCGCGGTAGAGCGTCTTGATATCGCCTTCGGTTCCGCACCGGCGGTCCGCGATCTCAGTTTTTCGATGGGTGCCGGCGAGGCGCTTGGATTAGTGGGAGAGTCGGGGAGCGGCAAGTCAGTAACTTCGCTGGCGATTATGCGGCTGCTTGCTCCTCAGGCTCGCGTCGTCGGCAGCATTCGTTTCGGGGACGAAGAACTCCTTACAGCTTCTGAAAAGAAGATGCGTGGTCTGCGTGGACAAGGGATCACCATGATTTTCCAGGAGCCGATGACTGCGCTGAATCCGCTGATGCGTGTCGGCGATCAGGTGGCCGAAGCCGTCCTCGCGCATCATCGGGTCAGCCGCAAAGCCGCGCACGATCAAGCGATAGGAGCGCTGAGCGAGGTCGCCATTCCCAATGCGGCAAGCCGTGCTCGCGACTACCCTCACCAACTCTCAGGCGGACAACGCCAGCGCGTCATGATAGCCATGGCCATCGTGAACCGTCCGCAGTTGTTGATCGCCGACGAGCCAACCACCGCGCTTGACGTAACCGTGCAGGCCCAGATTCTGGAATTACTATCGCAATTGCGCGATAAATTCTCGCTGACGATGCTGTTCATCTCACACGATCTTGGCGTGGTTTCGCAGGTTACAGATCGGGTCGCGGTAATGTATCGCGGTCAGCTCGTCGAAACCGGCAGCGCTCGGCAAATCTTCAGCACGCCCGCACACGAGTACACGCGCGGTTTGCTGAACGCGATCCCCACTCTGCGCAGCCGCCGCGATCGTGCGCTGGCGATGGTCGAAGCCAAATCCTATGGCAACCTGCCGCTCAAAGAAGTGGAACAAGGACATTGGGCGAGGGTGTAGCATCTTTCGACTCTTACAAGCATGCTTCTCGTGTTAGACGAAGGCTTCTCGAATAGGTTCTCGTCTCAAACGAACGCTTCTCCAATTGGTTCTCGTCTCAAACGAAGGCTTCTCGTCTTGGACGAAGGCCGTTCGTTTTAGAGGAACGGTTCTCTGTAGAAGGCTCTCCTCTACAGGAGATTTTCAGGCCCGGAGGGCCGGTTGCCAAACGTGAGCCCAGCGGCGGAAGCCCTGGGTACGAATGCCCCGTGTTGCGGAGCGCCGTAGGCGCGGCACTCGTGCCGGATTCATTTCAATCGTTTCAAAATTCAGTGCCGCGCCTCTGGCGCTCGAACTAACTGTTGTCGGTATTCATCCCAAACGCCATCGCAGACCCAGCGCTTCCGCGACTGGGCTCACGTTTGCAAACGGGGCCTCCGGCCCTCGCAAGCTGCAGAAGATCCCGATACTCGCTCTGCGCAACGCTCTACGAACCGTTAAGGCTAAAATCATCAACGTCATTTGCCGAAGTCTCGTTCTTTTGAGTGTGTTTCAGGAGCTCATAGGAACAGGGATTCCTATTACTTCGTGTGTTTCAGGAGTCAGTACGAATAGGATTCCCTCACTCGCAGCAAAGAACGCCGGTCTCTCGGAATGACAAAAAATCTCATGGACCTCGAACAGAAGCTCGAAGCTCTGAAAAAACGTGACGTAGCGGCTGAAACAGGCGGTGGATCTGAGCGCCGCGAGCGCCAGCATAAAGAAGGAAAGCTTTCGGCGCGCGAACGCATCAACTTTCTCCTGGACGAAGGCACGTTCGAGGAGACCGATCGGTTTGTCACGCATCGTGCCACGGATTTCGGCATGGATCAGCAAAAGGTGCTCGGCGATGGCTTCGTTACCGGCTATGGCCGCATAGAAGGCCGGATCGTCTTCGTCTTCGCCCAGGACTTCACCGTGTTTGGCGGCTCGCTGTCTGAGGCAAACGCAGCAAAGATTGTGAAGATCATGGAGATGGCCATGCGCGTCGGAGCGCCTATCATTGGCCTCAATGATTCTGGCGGCGCCCGCATTCAAGAGGGTGTGATGTCGCTTGCAGGATATGCGGACATCTTCCTGCGTAACACTCTGGCCAGCGGAGTGATTCCCCAGATATCAGCCATCATGGGACCGTGCGCCGGTGGAGCGGTGTACTCACCCGCAATTACCGATTTCATCTTCATGGTCGAGAAAACTTCGTACATGTTTGTGACCGGTCCCGATGTCATCAAGACAGTCACACATGAGGAGGTCACGAAAGACCAGCTTGGCGGCGCGGTGACTCACAACGAGACCTCCGGCGTGGCGCATTTTCTTGCCCACGACGACGCCGAGTGCCTGTCGATGATCCGCGAGCTGATGAGCTTTCTGCCGTCGAACAACCTGGATGATCCACCGCGGCGCGCCTCAACTGACGCCGTTGATCGAGCTGACTCCGAATTGGACAACGTAGTGCCCGCACTCTCGAATCAGCCTTACGACATCAAGGATGTAATCAGCCGCGTAGTGGACGACGGCTACTTCTTCGAGGTGCAGGAGCTGTTCGCCAAAAATATTGTGGTGGGGTTGGCGCGGATGAATGGCAGGCCGGCGGGGATTGTGGCCAATCAACCGGCTTTCCTCGCCGGAGTGCTGGACATCAACGCATCAGACAAGGGCGCGCGTTTCGTGCGCTTTTGCGACGCGTTCAACATTCCGCTCATCACCTTCGAAGACGTCCCTGGATTTTTACCGGGCACGCAGCAGGAATATGGCGGCATTATTCGTCATGGAGCCAAACTGCTGTATGCATTCGCCGAAGCGACGGTTCCGAAGCTGACGGTGATCACGCGCAAAGCCTACGGCGGAGCGTATTGCGTAATGTCGTCCAAGCACATCCGCACCGACGTGAACTATGCCTGGCCAACGGCGGAGATTGCCGTGATGGGGCCGGAAGGTGCGGTGAACATCGTATATAAGCGCGAACTGGAGCGCGCCGCGCAGGTCGGCAAGACGGAAGCAGAGCGCACGGCAATCCTCGAACGCGAACGCAGCAAGAAAGTAGAAGAATTCCGAGAGCGTTTCGCAAATCCCTACGTGGCTGCCGAACGCGGATACGTCGACGCGGTAATCCGCCCCCGCGACACACGCAAAAAATTGATCGATGCGTTAGAGATGCTCGACACGAAGCGAGATAAGAACCCGCCGAAGAAGCATGGGAATATACCGCTGTGAGGAGGCAATAGGAAGTAGCCATAAGCAATAGGCTAAATCTCGAGCATTGAAGATATTGCCTATCGCTTATTGCCTATCGCAACCATTGCGGCTCAATGCTTTATCACCCACATCACCCAGCTTGCCAGGATGGTTCCCGCCACGAAGAAACCGAAGCATTTTGCACCGTATAGGGCCATGTCGCGCGGCGCTGTACGTTGGGTGATGCCGAAGACGATGGAGGCGAACAAGGAAAAAATGATCGCCGCGGTGAAGTGGGAGAGCTGGATGTTCATCACTCTTTCTTTCCGATCGCGATGTCGTGGGCGTCAACCGCGCTGATCACGTTGAGCAGGCCGGCAACGATGATGAACTTCGTTCCGTAATCGGCGGACGCCAGTTGAATGGCTCCTTTGCCCCAACCCATCATGCGGGTCACGAAATAGAGCAGCCCGCCGCCAAGATCGCCAACGAAGCCCAGCATGTCGAGCAAGTCGCCGCCATTCAGGCCGTAGACTTTGCCCTCCATCATCACGCCGAGGACAAACATGGCGACAACTGAAATCATCAGCAGCACGCCGCGAATCCAGCGCCGCTGAATCAAGTGGCCGGCTCCTGGAATAAGCCACCCCACTAAGGGAGCGATCACCGCCATGGTGTTCTGTTCCCGTTCCATCAAGATGGCATCAGCTTTAGATCTGGGTTGAGGCATGAGGTTCTGATGAAAGTTTACCAGCCCGTGGGGGAATCGGGTGATCGGGTGAGGCAACACAAACAAGCACGACGCGGGTTTCGCGGATGTGACGGATACCGCTGAAGTAGAAGGCGTTTGTTCGTTTTATCCCCAAAAGGCTTTGTCTCTTGTCCTTAATCCGCGTCACATCCGCGCAATCCGCGTCGTGTCTTGCTTTTGGTTTTTTACTTAGAGGGATGGGTTGCTGAAATTTGAATTCGGGCACAGATGAAAACTAAGATTTGTGGCACAGCCGCCCTCGGCTGTGTTGTAGTCTGTCTCCGCAGGCGAGTAAGCCTGCAAGACATTCAGTGATTCAGACATAAGCCACGTGAGGTGTACATGTCCCGGCGAAAAGACGAAACACCTTCCAGCCCAACTACAAAATCATCGAGTACCACGCAACGAGAGAACGCAGGTGTCACTCGCCGCGTCTTCCTGAAAGGCGCGGGAGCCGGCGCTGCTGGTATCACAGCCGCCGCGCTCATCGACCTGAGCGCGCTCGCCCAGGAAGAAAAGTCCAAAGTCCTTGGACCCGGAGCAGTTCCGGTCACTTTGCATGTGAATGGCTCAGCGCGGCAGGTGAACATCGAACCACGAACCACTCTCGCCGAAGCTCTGCGCACTGATCTCGGTCTCACCGGAACTAAGATCGTCTGCGATCGCGGTTCCTGCTCGGCATGCACAGTGTGGCTCGATAAGACCCCGGTGTGCTCGTGTTTAATGCTGGCAATCGATGCCGTTCCGCACAAGATCACGACTATCGAGGGTCTTGCGTCAGGCCAGCGGCTGCATCCAGTGCAGGCGGCGTTCATCGAGCATGACGCGCTGCAATGTGGATTCTGCACGCCCGGCATGATCATGAGCTGCGCCGCTCTGCTCGCTCATAATCCAGATCCCACATTGGAACAGGTAAAAACCGCGACCAGCGGAAATCTGTGCCGTTGCGGGACTTATCCAAAAGTTTTCGACGCTACCCTCGCGGCAGCAAAGGCGCAGAGGAGCTAATTATGCCAACCATCGAGCAGAAGGAAACGAAACCCGCCAATCCGGCTGAGGGAGCCAAGGAAGAATCCAAGCCGGTGAAGAAGAATGCCCAGCAGACCGCGGCTGCGTCTGCCAAAGGAAAGCGGCAGGAGAAGCTTGCGGCCGGCATTCCCGGAGCGGAGGCTGCTAACGCCAAGCTGGCAGAGGTCACACGTTCGGTGCCCTCTGACGCACCGCCTCCTTTGCCGGTGAATTCCGATCTTCAGGTGATTGGGAAGCCGGCCACTCGCATCGATGGCCGGGCGAAAGTCACCGGACAGGCAAAGTACACCGCAGATGTCCAGCTACCCGGCATGCTCTATGCCGCGCTGCTCACCGCTCCTGTGCCGCACGCCCGCATCAAGTCTCTCGATGCCAAAGCGGCCGAATCTGCGCCCGGAGTAAAAGCTGTGCATGTAGTCGAGCACGTGCTCGACATCGCGCAACTTAAGGACAAAAGCAAAGAGGCCTCAAACAAATACCCAACCATCCGCTTTGCTGGACAGCCGGTGGCCGCAGTAGCCGCGACTTCGTATCCGGCCGCGGTCGAAGCTGCGCGCAAGATCAAGGTCGAGTATGAACCGCTGCCGTTTGTCATAGATGCTGACGACGCACGCAAGCCCGATGCTCCGACGGTCTATCCGGGAGTCGCCACACAAGGAGAATCGGCAGGCGGAGGTGGTGGAGGAGAAGACGTTCCGCAAAAAGGAAATGTGCGCGGTCCAGAGATCGGTCCAGAAGGCAAGGGCAAGGGAGACGCAAAATCGGCGCTGGCCAGCGCTCATGCTAAGTCCGAGGCTGAATATCGCACGCAGGTGCAGACGCACTCGGCACTGGAAACCCACGGCGTAGTGGCGGATTGGAAACCCGACATGCTTACGGTGTGGGCTTCCACGCAGTCAACGAGCAGCGTTCGCGATGAGATGGCCGCGCTGTTTCATTTGCCTAAGACCAAAGTTCGCGTCATCACCGAATACATGGGTGGGGGATTTGGAGCGAAGTTCGGGGCCAGCAATCCTGGAGCGATTGCGGCGGCGCTGTCGCAAAAGACCGGGGCTCCAGTCCGCCTCATGCTTCAAAGAAAAGAAGAGCACGCCCTGGGCGGAAATCGTCCCGATTCGGTACAGCATGTGCGAGCCGCGGCCGACGAAAACGGGAAGCTCGCGGCGTTGCTTATGACCGGCTATGGAACCGCCGGCGCCGCTACGGGTGCTGGAACGGGAGGGCCGGTACAAAATATGTATGACTGTCCCAACGTTCTCACCGAGGAGAGCGATGTGTTCATCAATGCCGGTCCAGGGACGTCATTTCGCGCCCCCGGCCATCCTCAAGGATGCTTCGCTCTCGAGCAGGCAATAGATGAGCTCGCTGAGAAGCTGGGAATGGATCCACTCGAATTCCGCGACAAGAACGATTCGCACCCTGCGCGGCGCGAGGAGCGTCGCATCGGCGCGCAATTGGTGAATTGGTCGCAGCGCCGTAAGGCTGGTTCCGATTCGGGACCCATAAAGCGCGGCCTTGGAGTCGCGCAATCAGTCTGGTATCGAATCAACAGCATGGATTCGGCCTGCGAGGTCCGCATCGGACGTGATGGTTCGGTCGAGCTGCTCTCCGCCGTGCAGGACATTGGCGGCGGCATACGAACCGCATTGGCCCAGGTTGTGGCCGAAGAGTTGGGGCTCCGGCCCGAAGATATCCACGTCCGTATCGGCGACACCCATTTTCCACCGGGGCCGCCGTCCGGCGGCAGTATGACCACAAGTTCCATCACTCCCGCTGCCCGCAATGCGGCGCATGAGGCGAAGCAGCAGTTAGTGGAAGTAGTTGCTGTTGCGCTCGGCACGAAGCCTGAAGATGTGTTGCTGCGGGACGGCAAAGTCCGTGCCCGGGATGGCCACGGGAAAACGCTGACGTTTAAGCAAGCTGCTGCGCACATCAAGACCGACGAGATTGCAGCGCGCGCCAAGCGCGTTCCCGACTATGCGAAGGCCCATGTCACGCTGGGTGGGGTGCAATTCGCGAGCGTGGCCGTCGATACTGAAACGGGAATCGTGAAAGTGGAAAAGGTTACGGCTGTGCACGATTGCGGAAGGCCAATCAATCCGCTCGCGCTCGAAAGCCAAATCAATGGAGGAGTCATTCAGGGTCTTTCGTTCGCGTTGTATGAGAACCGCATTCTGGATCGCAACACAGGCATTCCAGTGAATCCGGATTTGGAGTTCTACAAGGTTGCCGGGCCGCGCGAGATTCCGGAGATCCAGATTCATATCATCGAGGATTACCTGGCGCTCAGCTCTACTGACGCTAGCGGGATTGGCGAGCCGTCCACGATCCCAACCTCCGCCGCGATCGCTAACGCCTTTTACAACGCTACCGGCGTGCGCATACGCCGACTGCCCATGACTCCCGCGAACGTGCTGGATACGCTCCAGGCATCGCAGCAGAAAGGAGCGACCGCATGAGTTCCATGTATCCACTGAATGCCTTTGAGTACGTCGAAGCCGCTTCCGTTCAGGATGCGTTGCGCGAAGCCTCGAACGGCGCTGTCATCAAGGCGGGAGGCGTTGATTTGCTCGACCGCATGAAGGAAGGCATCGACGCGCCAAAGCGTCTGGTCAACATCCGTCACGTGCGCGGACTCGATCAGGTCCACGAGGAGAATGGCGGCTTGCGCATCGGACCACTGGTGACACTGGCCCGGCTGCATGAGAGCGAAGTCGTCGGCAAGCGATACCAAGCGCTGGCCGAAGCGGCGGAGCATTCGGCGACGCCGCAAATTCGCAATGTGGCGACCATCGGCGGCAACTTGCTCCAGCGCCCACGTTGCTGGTATTTCCGTTCGGACGATTTTCATTGTCTGCGCAAAGGCGGCGAAAAATGCTTCGCGCAGGATGGTGAAAACGAATATCACGCCATCTTCGACAATCAGACGTGCGCAATCGTGCATCCTTCTTCGCTCGCGATTCCCTTGATTGCGTTTGGCGCTCAGGTGGAACTTACAAGCCTGAAGGGCAAGCGCACAGTTCCTGTCGAGGAATTCTTCGTCACTCCCGAGCTGGATGTGACCCGCGAGACCAGCATTCTGCCCGGTGAGCTCATCACCGCAATTCTGGTCCCGGAGCCGCCTCAGCGAACAACTTCCGCCTACTACAAGCAAGGCGAGAAGGAGTCATTCGACTGGCCGTTAGCAGCCGTTGGAGTTGCGCTGCAAATGAACGGGAACAGTTGTCAGAAGGCGAATGTGATTCTTGGTTTTGCAGCTCCAACTCCATTGCGCGCCAAGGGTGCTGAAGCCAAGCTCACTGGTGCGCCCATCAACAGCGAGAGCGCGGCTGCGGCAGCAAAAGAGGCGATCGTCGGAGCTACTCCGATGACAAAGAACGCTTACAAGCTGCCGATTTTCGAAGCCATAGTTCGCCGTACCATCTTGCGTGCCGCGAAAGGCGAGCCGTATCCCATGACCATTGACGAAGCGGCAGGAGTTCGCGCTTGAGCGCCGAAGAGGAGCTTCGCCACGTATATGCCGACTGGCCTGAATCTGGGGACGTCACCGAGGAAGCTGAAGCGCCTCAAGTGTGCTCGTGCCTGCGCACAAAGACCGCGTTCGGTTCTCTGACTGGATCTCATCATTTATGGCAGCAAGGTAAGTCCACGACCGCCGTGTACTGGTGCCTGGCCACAATGGGAAACTCGGGTCCGGATGATGGGATCGCACACCCACAAAAGTGCCGAGCCGGCAGGGAGTGTTACCGCGAGGATTAGCAGACCGCGGCGGTTGCGATCTCCTGAAGTCTGGCTCGCAATGACCGCAACGTGAACGGCTTCTGCAGAAGCATGCCATCACGGCATGCATCGGATGCGCCGAGCTTGTCCTGCGCATACCCCGACATGAAGATCACTTTCAGCTTTGGGAAGCGATTTCGAAGTTTGTTGGCCAAATCAGGTCCGCTGAGCTGCGGCATGATGACATCAGTCAACAAAACATCGATGTTTCCGGCGTGATTCTCTGCAAGCGCGGTGGCGTCGGCTCCGTTCGAAGCGTCCAGCACACGATACCCTTCGTTGGTCAAGTAATCTCGCACCGGCTCTCGCAAAGCGGTTTCATCCTCAACCAACAGAATCGTCATCGCGGGTTTGGATGGTTGAACCATGGCACTTCAAATTGTCTCATCAGGTATATCGACTGCAAGTCTGACCGGTCAGCCTAAGATCCTGCTTAGATAAGGATTAATTTTTTCTAAGAATCGATAACGGAATCCTAGGAATTCGGCGGGGCCAATGGCAGAAGGATTACGAATTGGCGCAGGCCATTTACACGCGGTTCCATGGTTAGATCACCGTCGAAGGCGCGCACGATGCTCCGGCTGAGCGCCAGGTCTAGATTCGCCGATTTCTGTCCAACAGTGTCAGTTCCCGCGGGAAATGGGTCGAAAATCGATTGCGCTGTGCTGTCACCATAAGGGGTTTCATCGCATATAAGCACGCAGCACCGGTCGTCGCGCTCCGATACTTCAATGCTGACTTTGCTACCTGGATTGCCCTCCCTGATCGACGTTATCAGCACGTTTTCAATGGCATCCCGCAAATGAGCAGGATTCGCCAGCACCATTGCGTCTCGAGAAATCGCGGTTTCGAGGCTGATTTGCGCCGATTCCGCCAGCGGTAACGCATCTTTAACCGCATCTTCGAGGCACTTACGGACGGAAACAAGGCAGGAATTTGCGCGAAAATCGGTCGCAAAGAACCGCCGGGTGACATCGAAGAGCCACAATAAGCGCTCCATTTGCGGCATTCCGTGGTCAATTGCGGCCCTAAGCTGCGCGGGATCGCGGCTCATGGAACCCACTTCCAGCGCCGCTGAGAGCGCTCCAATCGACTGACTCATCTTGTGAAAAAAAACTTCGATCAGGCTTTCCGGCGGGAGTTGACGAGCCTTGTCGTTGCTTACATCGGGCGAGGCGATTGGATCCATGGACGGTAAATCCCGTGGGCGTGGCGCGAACGATTTATGAAGCGGGTCTGGTGGTGATTTTGTCAGGCTCTGAAGCGTCGTCCTGAGCAGCGTCTGAGCCATCGCTGACGCTGTAACCCACACCGCGAACGGTTCGGATCAGCTTCACCGTCGCATTTTCGTCGATCTTCTTACGCAAATAGTTGATGTAAACGTCGACCACGTTGGTGTTCGTGTCAAACGAGTGCTGCCAGACGCGCTCCAGAATCATGGTTCGAGTCACGCTACGGCCCACATTCGACATCAAATACTCGAGCAACGAGTACTCTTTTGGGCTTAGTTCGATCTGTTTCCCTGCGCGCGTCACTCTGCGGTCCACCCGGCTCAATTCCAAATCTGCAACCCGCAGGATTTGTTCGATTGGCCGCGACCGGCGTCGCAGCAACGCGCGAACTCGGGCTGAGAGTTCGGAAAAGGAAAAAGGCTTGACCAGATAATCGTCGGCGCCGAGATCAAGCAGCGTTACTCGATCCTCAACTTTATTGCGCGCCGTCAAAACCAGCACCGGCAGATTGTTGTTCTGGCTGCGGATACGCCGCAAGATCTGCACTCCGTCCATTCGAGGCAGGTTCAAGTCCAAAATGAGGAGATCGTAGTTCTGATTTGTGACCAGATAATCGACTTCGTCTCCCGAATGGGAGAGATATACCTGATGTTGCTCTGCTTCCAAGCCTTTACGAACAAACGTTCCAAGCGACACATCGTCATCAGCTAGCAGAATCCGCATTAATCGGGCACCTGAAATGAAACGTGTAAAGGTTCGACCTAGAGCTCAATTTATCATGCGGTAACTCGTTTTCAACGCCGCATGGTTACCTTAGTGTCAATAGCCCAAACATATCATCCGTTTCAACATCCGATTCGCGGGGAAAGCCTTAGCTGATGCCCTTCAGTGATCGTCCTTGAGACGGAATGAGGACCGACTCGGGAAAGCACTGATAGAGGATTTCCACAGACAGTCTGCCGCAGCGCAATGAAGGTCTACAAAATCTCACCTTCATTGCGCGGCGGTTGATTGCCGGATTTAGACGCCTTGATTGTGGGCTATCAGTTTGCGGCGGCTGATTGCGCCGTCTCGGTCGCTTCCGATCGCAGCGTGAGCCAGTCGGTTCTGACCTGATCCCATTCTTGCACTAGCAGTCCATGCGATTCGAACAGCTGGCGAATCTTCAAGCGCGGCCAGCCTGCGATCTCTTCCAAAATGGGAGCCAGCACAGCGAGCGCACTGGTGCTGAGCAAAGTACGCTTGGCGATGTGAGCCACGTGCTTGGCTTCGGAGACGGCGATCGTAAAACCGTCGCGCGTATTCACGTGCAGCATCACGTGAATATCGGAGCTGCCATCGCCGACGTACACAATGTGGTCGGGAGCGATCTGCAGCGTGATCTGCAACTGATCGAGCACCGCGACCTTGCCGTATCCGGCGGTCGCGCGCTCGAGACGCTCGATGCGGCCGCTGCCATCGTAGGCAAACTTTGTTCCGAAGATGTGATCCGCCGGAACAATCCCCTCCAGCGCCGAATGAATCACTTCTGCCGGCGCTGCCGAGATCACATAGAAATCGAAATGAAAGCCTTCAACGCTGCTGTCGAGCATCTGTGAGAGCAGGTCGATATTTTCTTTGAGACGAATCTGCTTGCCGACCTCATACAGATGCTCCTTGCGCGCCTTGGAATTGAATTCCGGATCGTGCAGAAGCAGATAGGCGAGCTCCGCGCCCTGCTGCACCAGATTCAACTTTGCCATGCCTTTGGCTTTGCGCTCGAACTCGTCCGTAGGAATTCCCAACATTTCGCTGAGCACGTATCCCGAGTCATTGAAGGTAAGCGTCTGATCAAAATCACTGGCAAAAATATAGCGTTTCACAAGCTTTTCACTCATATGGTGATTAGATTAGCCAGAGCTCGTGAAAGACCAATTAAAAATACGAATCGAAAGTATTACGACCCACAATGTCTTTTGATTGAGTGCATTGCATGTTTATCATCCAGCCTCGTCGGCGCAATATGGCATTTGGTTTTTTTGGGGACCGCGTCAATGTGTGGATTGTCATGTTTTATGCCAAAGTCGTTCGGGGCGCCATTCTCTTTCAGACGAATCTATTAACAACTTAAGATCAATGACATCCTAATAAATCTGTCATCCTGAGGCGGCTTTCCGCCGAAGGACCTTCCGCGATGATTCGGCCTGGCGTGCCCTGTTATGGCTTCTCAGCGATAAGCCTCGTTCAAAACCACGAGGCGGCGATCAAGACCGACGCATCGCCGGAGGTCCTTCGCTTCGCTCAGGATGACAGATTCTGCAAAGGTCGCAACCTCGAGTGAAGCGAGGAGATACCAGGATTTTCGGCCTTCCCTCTTTTACTTCACCCGATCACAAGTCACCCGATTGTTTCCCAGGGCCTCCACGC
Organism: Terriglobales bacterium; assembly: GCA_045808065.1. GTDB lineage: Bacteria > Acidobacteriota > Terriglobia > Terriglobales > Acidobacteriaceae > Gp1-AA112. Next base: position 224,697 of record JBJMGD010000017.1, read on the forward strand.
CCCTCCCCGTGACCGTCTGCAGCGCATCCTTGTCGTCCCGTCCGTCTCGTCACAAGACCGTTGAACGAGTCCTGGATACTCCTACCATTTGTCTGAGGTACGAACAGAAGGAGTAATGCAGTGAAGAGACTCGGTTTTGTTGCGATGATTGCGGCGGTAGCGGTTCTTTGCGCCTGTGGCAACTATTCTTCTTCCATGCCCGGCGCCTCCAACCAGACGCCGGTGATAACTGGCAACTGGAGCGTCGTCTTCGCGCCCGCAGCGCCCTCCACCAACACGGGTCTAACGGTAAACTTCACCCAAAACGGGAATGCACTGGCGGGCACGGTAGTTGCGGTCACCAACTCTGCCTCGTCGTGTTTTCCGACGATTGCCCCCACGGGAACTACCTTCAACATAACCGGTCAAGCGTCTTCAGCAAGTCAATCGTCGAATGTAGGCGTCACGTTCGCGTTCACTTCTGGATCCTCGAGCGGCACCATCACGAGCACCAGCACGCTGGCATATCTCGGCTCTATGGCAAACGGGACCTTTAGCTTTCCGACCGGCTCACAAGGGTGCACGAGCGGAACTTTCACGATGACGAAGATGTGATTGTTCGGGGTCACGGACCAGCGCTAAAGCGCAATCGGTTGCTATTGCCGCCGTTATCGCAACGCTTGAAAGCTTTGCTCCCCGGACTGAAAGTCGGGGGCTTCCACCCAAAGCTAAACGCTGCGCCCAAGCACAAAAAATCTCCTGAGGCGGCTTTTCGCCGAAGGACCTCCGGGATGATTGCGACTCGCGTGTTCTGTCCTGGCTCTAAGCGATAACCCTCGTTCAAAACCGTGAGACGGCGATCAAGACCGACACATCGCCGGAGATCCTTCGCTTCGCTCAGGATGACAGATTTTTGAGACCATCAAACTTTGGGTCTTCCCTGCCTTACTTCACCCGATCACCCGATCACCAAATCACCCGATTGTTCCCGACGCTTCCCCACCGCTCATCCCTGCCGTCTATAATTGCCGGTTTTTATCCTTTGCCGAGGACACCGCAACCGATGCTCGATCGCCGCAGATTTCTCGCAGTCTGTTCACAATTGGGACTCACTTCCACTCTTTTTCCCGGCGTGCTGTGGAGCTTGGCGGATCCTCAAGGCAAAGTCACAAAGGAAATGCTCGACAATGCCGCCGACGTCGCCGACGTGCCGCTCTCTGACGAATACAAGCAGGCCATGCTCGACGGACTAAACGAGAACAAGAAGCACTTCGAAGATATTTACAAGCTGCACATTCCCAATTCGGTCCCGCCCGCCTACGTATTCGATCCGGTCATCGGCGACATGAAGTTTGAGACCGAGAAGCGTCCACTGCGCATGGCAAAGGCTCCGGCTGTGAACGTCAGCGCTCCCAGGAACATCGAGGACATCGCTTTCTACAGCGTCCGCCAGCTTGGCGAGTTAGTGCGCACGCGCAAAATCTCATCCGTCGCATTGACGGAGATGTATCTCTCGCGGCTGAGGAAGTACGACCCCATGCTGAAGTTCGTCATCACGCTCACCGAGGAGCGTGCCCGGACGAAAGCACAAGAGGCGGATCGCGAGATCGCCGCCGGCAAATATCGAGGTCCGCTGCACGGCTTGCCCTGGGGCGCCAAGGACCTGCTCGCCGTCAAGGGATATCGCACTACCTGGGGAGCAGGCGGATTCGAGCAGCAGAACATCGATGAGGACGCCACCGTGGTGCAGCGTCTTGACCAGGCTGGCGCCGTGCTCGTCGCTAAGCTCACGTTGGGCGCGCTCGCGCAAGGGGACAAATGGTTTGGCGGGCAAACACGCAATCCCTGGAATCCACGGCAAGGATCCAGTGGATCGTCCGCCGGCTCGGCCTCGGCCACTGCGGCAGGCTGCGTTGCCTTCGCAATCGGATCCGAAACGCTGGGCTCGATCTCCTCGCCTTCCACACGCTGCGGCACCACTGGACTGCGTCCAACTTTCGGCCGGGTGCCGCGCACTGGAGCCATGGCCCTCTCTTGGACGATGGACAAACTTGGCCCACTCTGCCGCGCGGTGGAGGACACAGCGCTGGTGCTGAACGCAATCTACGGTCCCGACGGCCACGATCGAAGTGTGCGCGATGTCGCCTTCAATTGGGATGGGAACATCGACTGGCGCAAATTGCGCGTGGGCTACTTCAAAGAAGATTTCGAGCTGAAGCCGCCCACCGAGCCTGAAGCGCCGGCAGAACAAAAGACGGCGACTCCGCAGGAGCAGAAGAAGCGCGAGGAGAGCCGCCGCCAGCGCGAGCAGGCGCAGGCGCGCCGCAAGTACGATCAGCGTTTCAATGACGCAACCATCGCCAAGCTGAACGACATGGGAGTGCAGCTCACAGCGGTCGCGGTCCCGAAGTTCCCATATGGAGCGATGGTGCCGCTGCTTACGGCAGAAGCCGCCGCCGCCTTCGACGATCTCACCCGCTCAGGGCGCGACAAACTGCTCACCGAACAATCTCCTGACGACTGGCCGAACGGCTTCCGCATCGCCCGCTTCACTCCGGCGGTCGAGTACATCCAGGCAAACCGCGCGCGCATGCAGGCGATGGAGCTTTGGAAAAAGCTGTTCGAAAATTTCGATGTGATCGTTGCGCCCACAGGAAGCGAGCAACTCGTAGCCACGAATCTAACCGGACATCCAGCAGTAATTCTGCCAAATGGATTTCGCGGTGACGACGCACCCCGACCACCCCGCAAAGAAAATGGCGATGATGACGGCGTAGGCGGCCCGGGCACTCCAGTGAGCCTAACGTTTTTAGGCCAACTCTACGGCGAAGCCAAGCTCCTGGCGTTCGCCAAGGCCTATCAGGACGCAACCGGCTTCCAGTTAAAGCATCCTGACCTCGATGCCGAGATGGCCGCACGTAAACAATAAAACACAGTAAGAATCGGGTGATTTGGTGATCGGGTGAAGTAAGAAGAAAGAGCAGCAGCAACGTCTGACGCGGATCGATACTGAAGTTGCTAACCGACGTTTCTACATTCATCCGCGTAATCCGCGGCACATCCGTGAAATCCGCGTCGTGTTTTGTGGTTGGTTTTGCTTCCTACTTCCCCGATCACCCGATCACAAAATCACCTGATTCTTCCCTCACCCAATGGCTTTACCGCTCTTTGAACCGCACTCCCTTGCGATATAACCCCTCACTTCCCACCTCGAAGACTCGGTTATAACGCGCGCGAAAGTTTTCTTGGGCCGCGGTGGCGGCGAGTTCAATCAGTTGCTCCTCGGAAAAATGCCTGCGCAATTCAGCATAAAGCTCGTCGCTCACATTCGAAGGCGTGTCTGCCATAGCGTCAGCCATGCGAAGCAAAGCGGCTTCCGCCGGCGCAAACCCTTCAATGCTTCCCTCCCGGATCGTCGTAATTTCGTCATCGCTCAAGCCATACATTCTGCCGCCGGCAGAATTGGCGTCGATTCAAAAGGGACAACCGACCCGCACCGCTGTCCGTAGCGTGATTAGCATCCGCAGCCGTTGTGGGACTGCTGCCTTCTGCCCCAACAGCCACTCCGTCAGAGCGTTCACCCAGAAGACTCGCGGCACTCGGGCCGCGATCTTTTGTGGCGTTAGGTCGCGGCCCAGGACCTTGCGCACTTTCTTAAACACCTGCCGCATCGGCAATGAAGCTTGCCGGGGATCAATGCCTTCGATTCTCGCCATGATCTACTCCTTGGGTCAGTTCCTTCGTGCCAACTCACGCGTCGGATGAGCGAAAGCACCGCGTGGAAACTCTGTCGCCGCGAGAGCAGCGCCGCCTCACCGACGCCGCTCATACACGTCTTTCTCAGCGGCAACGATGTTCACCTCGCGCTCTGCGCGATGCGCACCGTGGGCGACACCAGGTCTTTGGAACCTGATTGACCAAAGCGTTGGCCATCCCGCCGAAGGCACCACGGAAGTCTCCGGCGGTCCCAAAGAGCCAAGCTGGCAACCGATAAGGCGCGACGCCCGCGAGGCCATTGCTCACAGAACCAGCGCCGAATACGATTGACACTGAACTGGTCAAGCCTACAACACACCCGGTTTACCTAAGAATGACTGCCACCGGAAAAGCCGAAGCTAGGGAAAAGCAAGGGTTTGCTCGCAACCTCGGTCCTTGGGTTCTCCGACTCGCGGTAGCGTTCATATTCGTGTCATCCGGCCTGGAAAAGTTTGGCATTGGCCCAGGACAGGAATGGGTTCGCATCTTCGCCAAGATCGGACTCGGAGATTGGTTTCGATACCTGACTGGAGTAATGGAGATTACGGGTGGGTTGCTGTTGGTGGTTCCACGCGCTACGAAGGTTGGGGTTGTGCTGCTCGTTACTTGCATGGCGGGTGCGATCGTCTGTCACTTATTCGTTCTTGGCGATCCGTTGTCCAGCATCATCAATGTGGGTCTGATCGCGGCCATTCTCGCGGCCGGCCGTCAGTTCAAAACTGAAGACGAAGATTTTACAAAACTGGAGCTGCGCTGACTGCCGGGTGCGCCACTCAGCCAGGAACCCCTTGGTAGACGAAAACAAATTCTTCCGCGCTGCCGCAGGCCCGAGCGGAGCGCAACGCGCGGAGCGATCTAAACAAATTGCTTTTCTTCTAAGCGCTGCCCTTCGCTACGCGCGAGCCTTCGGCAGAGCGGTAGGCAGCTTTTTCTTCGTTCATCTGGGCTTCCCCAACTGCCGCAGATCAGGCCGTCCTTTCTGATCTGAATTAGGATTCCTCTTCATGGACCATTTCGCATCCGGCCCTGAGCGAAGTCGAACGGGATCCTGAGATTTGTTTAGAGGCTCTCCCGCCTTTATGAACTACCGGAGTGTCTTTTGCGTATTCCTCCGTGTGGAGTGGTTCGAATTGATCCTCGATGTGCTTGGCGAAGCCTTTTGGGAATTCATTTGCTATGCGATTGCAGAAGGATTTCGAGATGACCGACCGACATTTCCAAAGGATGTGCTTTAGTTCCATTGTAGGAAATGTGAACCACCCACTCAAGCGAAAGAAGCCCAACGGCCTCCCATTGTAGGCAGGGTCGCTGGACCTCTTCAGCATCGATACCGGGCGGTTAGGCGTCAGAAGCCGCCGAGACCTCCAATTGCGCCGCCGGCACCTCCAGCCACGCCGCCGAGCGCTCCTGTTAACGATCCGAGCAGACTGTTCAGCAGATTCACCACATTAGCAACGCTGCCCACAATGCCACCTACGCTGCTAACAAGGCTCAGAAGGGAGCACACTATGCCGCCCACCGGAGTGCCGGACTGCCCGCTGACATTGATTCCAATCGGGTCGAGCGCTACGGAAGCGCCGGCGATGTTGATCGTTGTCGCACCGAGGCTAATGCTCAGAACGCCACAACTGGTGCTCGTCTGAACCCGCAGCAATCTAGCACCGTTTTGTCGATCTGGCGACCAAACAGCTCGGGTGAGATGCGCTACGGTTGGCGCCGGGCAGTGGTAGGCCGCTAAGCTGCTTGTGTTGGCGCTGAGGGTCACTTGCCAACTGACGCCGACAAAAGCAGTCCGCGCCGCGTTCGCCACAGAGCCGACTGCGACTATCTGGCCGTTTTGATTCACGAATTTGTTGATTGTTGCTGTTCCGCTAAAGCTATTGCTTCCCGTAACCGGCACCGTGAGGCCCGAGGTTGTCTGCGCCATGATTGGAATCCCGGTCGCAAGCACAAGTAGGATCGCAAGTCCCGACATTCTTTTCCAAAGTGCTGTTTTCATCTGAAAATCTCCTTTTCCGATTTGCATTTGAAAAACGTTTCCCATTCGCGGGCGCGTTGCGATGGACCTAAATATCGATTGGTGGGTTATCGCGGAGTTAGATGCCGACGTCACATCTAAGCTGTCCCAAATCGTGCCAGGAAGTTACCTGAGCTTGTGGGCCTTAACAGTTTCATTGACTTGGAGGAGTAACTCTTTGCTGGGTGTAGGGCCGTCTTGCTTAATCCATGGATCCTGAATCAACCGCAGGAACTTGGGTTCCATTTTGGGCTTCTCCGAATCCTGCTCGCGTTGGAGTCGCTGGCCGGAAGTCCCGATAGAGGTTGAAGAGTCAGGGTGACCGAAGGATGTCTTCCCTTGAAACACGGGGGGACAGACGGGACGTTCCCCAATCGGGAATGGATGAGAATACGTTGCGTCTGTCCCCAGATTTTCGCCCAGATTTTCCTCCGAAACCGGCGCCGGGCAGAGCCTCTCGTCTGGGTTTCATCAACCAGAAGCAAAATCAAGGACGGGCACCCGGCGTAGTTCCGAGAAAACGAACACATGTTGCGGGGATCAGTGACCGGCAACGTAAATGGGCTGCTCCCACTCATGAGGCACGACTTTTGCTGCTTCTTCTGGAGAAAGCTTCGCGCCAGCCAGTTCGGCGGCGCGCGCAAGCACCGGATCGCGGTCTTTGGCAATGTCGTCCGCTGTCGGCAGGATCACTTGGTCAGGAACCACGCCGGTGTGCTCAAGGCTCTTGCCATCCGCCATGATCAGATCGGCCGAAGTGATCATCGTGGCAAAGACCATGCCGGCAGTAGCGTGAGGATGAAGGTAGGCTTCCATCGCTCTTCCGAGCGTCTGATCACCCAGCACTACGCCACGCTTTTCAAGCTGGACGACCCGCGCGAACAGCTCCGCTCCAGAATTCGATGCGCTATCCACAAGCACAATGAGAGTTCCCAAAAAGGGATGACGATTCGGCTTGGCGGTCAGCGGCCTAGTGCCGTCGCGCCTCACGGCGTCAGCAATCCTGACCTCACGGCCGAAGAACGCGCCCGTGAAGGCGGTCATAGACTCCTGCAGCCCCCCAGGATTTCCACGTAGATCGAGGATCAGCGACTTGTGTTTTCGAGCCGCAGAAACGAGTTTGTCTAAGTCATCCTGATCGAACGCAAACACAGGAATCTTCGCGAATAGCACGTTTTCGTTTAAGGAAGTCCATCGTAGTTTGATGCTTTTGTGTTGCACCTCCCATATCTTTGTCAGGTCTCCGAGCGTAGGGGATGCGAGTTGCCCAGAAAAGATCTTCGGCAGAAGTTCAAAATTGTGTTCCTCTCCCGCGATCGAACGAACCGTCACTTCGATTTTGCTTTGTGGCCGGAGTGTATCTAAGACGTACTCGATGCGGAAAAGGTTCGCACGACTCGGCTTATAGCCATTGATGAGGAGCACTTCGTCACCCGGATGAATTTTGGTGGCCGCATCTGTATCCGGGCGAACCCGAAGTACAAAACAGCGGTCATCGATGGCCAGGATTCTCCAACCATAGTCCAGGGCAAAGCCTCGCGGCGGCGGAAGAAAGTACGTATGAGAGTCGTTGAGACTGTCGAGCATTGCCGCAATATTTGCGAAGGCGGCATTAAGAGACGGGGCGTTATGAATCTTCAGTTTCGTTTCATGGAGTTTTGAATCAAAAGCCACGCCGTGCAACTTGGGGTCATAGTAATGCTTGGTTACATCGGCAGCTACGATGTCGACGATGGTTTCAGCTTCCTCTCTTTTGAACTTGAGGTCCTGACCACAGGCTGGCAGGTATGTATAAAGAAGCAATCCAGACAAAACAACGGAACGGAGGGATCGTCGGTTGCGATTCATTGTGTCCGCTAAATTGTAAGCCGGAAGCCAAATGCGGCGAATGGCGGGACGCCGCGCAGCCGTGGTGGCGCTTTCAAGGAGCCAGCTCAAAAACTTCTACGCTTCCGTTTCGGATGACCGCAAGTTTCATTGCGCTCGGCGCCAGTGCGAAATAGCGGGAAACCGGGGGACAGACGAAACGTTTTCCATATCGCTAACTCAGAGGCAACGTCGCGCCCCATTCTCGACCGTCCACCGCCCCTGGTTCCAGTACCTTCGTGACTTATCGATGCAGGAATTCCCGATTCTTTCATCTGACTTTCGACTTAAGATCGGGCACCTATGAGCGTAGCGTTTCGACGTGCTCTTATGCTGTTGCTGTTCGTAACCCCTGGTCTCGCGCAGCAGACCGAGCGCATCACTTCGTTTGACTCTCAAGTTGTCGTCAACCTGGACGGCAGTCTGGTGGTTCGCGAAACCATCTCGGTCCAAGCCGCCGGACAGAGAATCCGCCACGGCATTTATCGCGATTTCCCAACGAAGTACCGGGACCAGTTCGGGAACAGCTACTCGATCGAATTCTCCATTCTGGGACTTGAGCGCGATGGGCAGCCGGAGGCTTATCACACGCAGGCGCTGTCGAATGGCACGCGCACCTATTTTGGGAACTCTCAGCAGTTGCTTCGCCCGGGAGCCTACACTTACGTCTTTACTTATGCGGCAAATCGCGAGCTCGGATTCTTTCCCGATCATGACGAGCTGTACTGGAATGTCACGGGAAGCGGATGGGACTTTCCCATGGACGCGGTTACGGCCACAATCATCGCTCCTGACCAAGTCCGCAGCAGCATTCGCGAAACTCGCGCCTATACGGGATACGCAGGAGAGCGCGGCCAGAACTTCACCACCTCACGCGATCCAGCCGGCAATCCGGTATTCAGAGCCGAAAGCCTGCAACCACGCCAGGGACTGACGATCTTGCTCACTTGGCCTAAGGGAGTGATCGCCGAACCGACAACGCAGCAGAAGCTGCAGTGGTTCTTCCATGACAATCAGGCTCTACTGATTGGAAGTGTAGGGCTTGGGTTCGTCCTAATCTATTACCTCATTGTCTGGAGCATGGTCGGACGCGATCCCGCTCCGGGGAGCATCGTCCCGCTTTACGAACCGCCCGATAACTTGTCTCCCGCGGCCACGCGATATGTGCAACGAATGAGCTTCGATAACAAAGCCTTCGCCGCCTCGATACTCAATCTCGCCGCCAAGGGATACATGAAGATCCGTCGAGACGAGTCGCTTCAATACGAGCTTCTGAAGAATGACGACACCACGGTTGCGGAAAAGAACCTCACCCCCGATGAAAAACTGCTGGCTCGAGAGTTGTTTGAGGAAAAGAAAATTCTGTACTTGAGCCAGGAAAATCGAGGCACTCTCACGCGCGCGCAAAAAGCTCTCGCGCTCTCACTGAGGGGAACCATGGAGAACATTTACTTCGTCAAGAATGCGCAGTACATGGTGCCGGGCGTGTTGCTGAGCATCGGTACGGTGGCGTGGTTGGTGCTTAGCACAGCAAGCGTTGGAACCGTCGTCGGACTGTTCATGACAGTCTGGCTGACCGGCTGGACTGTGGGAGTCACGGCGCTGCTGGCAACGGCCTACAAGGCATGGAAGAGCGTGATTCAAAACAAGGGCCAGACTGCTTCGGGCTTTGCCGTGGCCGTACCAAGCCTGGGAGCGTTACCTGCGGCTGTGATGGTAACGATATTTGCGATTCCCTTTCTCGCGGGCGAGTGCTTTGGCGCTGTCATGTTGTACAAGGGTGCCGGAGTGCCGACGTTCGTTTCCGTCATGGCTCTGATCGGGGCCAATGTGCTTTTCCACTTCCTTCTAAAAGCGCCGACTCAAGCCGGACGCCGTCTTCTGGATCACATTGATGGCTTCAAGATGTTCCTCAGCGAAGTGGATGGAGATCGCATCCGCCGCATGGGAGGTGGTCCAGGAAAAACTCCGCAACTGTTCGAGCGGATGCTGCCGTACGCCATTGCCTTTGACCTCGAGCACAATTGGGCGCAGCAGTTCTCTCAAATTCTCGCCCAGGCTGCGACCGCACCTTCGAGTTCCGGCGTCTCGTATTGTCCAACCTGGTATTCCGGTAATGGGTTTAATACGTTCTCAGCGCAATCGTTCTCCGAAGCCTTTACCGGCTCATTCGTGGGCGCCGTTGCTTCTTCGTCAACGGTCCCCGGATCGTCGTCTGGCTCAGGGGGTGGCGGATCGTCAGGGGCAGGAGGCGGTGGTGGCGGCGGTGGGGGTTGGTAAGCCTGATGATCTTAAGTTCGATATCGAACGAGCGTGGAACCGCTCACTCAGCTCTGGACAAACATTGATGTTAGTGGCAGTATCACCCTCGATGTCGGCCAAAGCGGGAAAAAAGAAGATCAGTAACAAGCAGGAACAAGAGCAGGATCAGGCCGACGGCCTGTGGATTGATGCAACTCTGATGGCGAAGCTGCACGGACGGCGCTCGGCGCTTGCGCTTAGTCAAACCTTCGACACCGAATCGCAACGACTGCTGCACTACGCCGATGTGCTCCTCGGCACCGACAAGAAAGAAAAGTTCGTTTCTTCCAAGCCCATCAAAAATCGCGAGAAAGAATGAGTGCCCAAGCCCCAATGAGCATGGCAAAGAGGATTCTCTCCGTCGCGCTTCACCCGACGCTGGCAGAGACCCGCAGTTTGCTGATCCGCAGTCTGGGTTCCGAGGTAAAAACGGTATACAGCGTGACGCAGCTGCGCGAGGCGTGCCAGGACCATAGCTACGATCTGTTGCTGATATCGCAGGGAATCAGTATCAAAGAGAAGGTTCGCATTGCTGCGGAGTTCCGCGAACACTGTAAAGGCGTTCCGATTCTCGAAATTTTCGACATCAGTTCCGACTTGCCGGATGCCGAGTTTAAGTTCCATGCCGCTGAGGGACCGGAGGCGCTCGTCTCTCAATTGAAGACCATCCTGAGATGAAAGAAGCAGCCGGCTTGCTCGTTGCTGGCTGCTGGCTAACAAGGAAGAATCGGGTGATCGGGCCATCGGGTGATCGGGTCAAAGTAAGGCAGCCAAGACAACTGCGAACACGAAGGGCACTGAGGCACGACGGCGGAGGTCACGGAGAACGAATCGGGTGATCGGGCTGACCGCGTAACGGGGTGAAGTAAAGAAAAATTGAAGTCGGGCCGATCGTGTTCTTACCCAGACGCTCAGACGGAACTCTCGCAGCTGTCGGGAACGCCGTTCTTGATGACCGATTTTGCCAGTAGCCGGTCTTTGATCGCCCAAGCACAATCATGTGTATCCGGCGTCAGCAGGAAAATTGCTGATACGTCGTTCAGGGTATGGGTGCGCTGCCGGCGAATTCCACCAAAAGCAGCGCCTGCACGAAACCGCATAAGAATCTGTGCACCGTGGCTTCAGGCTGCGTTGGGATGTGCTCCCAATCGGCAGAGATCCTTCCGCCTTTGTGCGCTTCACACCACTGCACGCTTTCCTTTCGGTACGGTCATTTCAGGTCTTATATGCATCACAACCCACCAAATCGCCACGTTGGTCATAGGCCTTCATCGCGCCATCTCGGTACGCTTCGCTACTGTGGATTCATATGCCCCTCATGCCGCTACCAACATCGACTGTCAGACCCACTCTCGGGGATGCGCATCGTCGATCTGTTTCGCTCTCAGGCAGGATCACACAGCCTGCGGTGTCCTGAGTGCGGAATCACCACGGACTTCGAACGCTCCGATGTGAGGCTGTTCGACTGCGGCCCTGAACGCGATTGAAAGCGAAGGGCAGGGAGATGACGGCGGAGGTCACGGAGACTCAGGGTATTTACCACAGATAACACAGAGGCACTGGCAGGATTAACCGGCAAGTACACAAAAAAGCCAGAAGGACCTCGGGCATCTTTCGCGGTCTATATGGCTAAGCTCTCGCGAGTTCATTGGCAGAAATTCCCTGATAATTTCCCTGTTAAATCAGGCCACATCTCTCTTGTTCCTGCCACCACCCTGCATTTAAATGACTTGGCTCAAGAGTTGAAAATCCCCTGTTAGTTCCCTGTTCCTGAAGCAAAATTGTGGAATTTGGGCACAAATCGCGGGTTTCTTGCCGGAATCAAGAAAAGTCCTGTTAATTTCCCTGTTATTTTGGAAATCTGGCTTCAGCTTTGGTTTTTCAGCTACAGAAAAGGCGAACCTTGAGGGCTCGGACGACGAACCAGGAAGGCGAACCGGGCGATCTGGTCATCGGGTGATCTGGTAAGGTAGGCAGCCAGAAAGCTCATGATGGGTAGTCCGCGGACGAGGCTCGGGATGCCTCCCCTGGGCTCTCTCCAAAACGGATCCCTTTGCGTTCTGGGCCAAAGCCGATAACGAAGGCAGCGAGAGTAAGCAATGCTGCCATGGAACCTGCGAGGGCCGACAAGTAACCGTACCGTTCGGCGAGAACGGACTGGAAATACGCCACCCCCGAAGCGCAAAGCACCCCCACTTGATATGCAAAGCCAGGGAAGAATCCCCGCAGCTTGTCGGGAGACAGTTCATTGATGTGGGCAGGAATGACTCCCCAGGCGCCCTGCACCATAAACTGCATGGCAAACGCGCCGCACGCAACCAGTGCCATTGTAGGCATGGCAATCCATACTGGAATGAGCAATAGCGCGAGAATTACAGCTGTCGTCATAGCGCGCCGGCGGCCGCGCTTTTCAGAAAATGTGCCGAACGACATCCCGCCGGCTAAAGCTCCGAGCATGGCTATGATTGTGATCAGTGCTGTCTGGTGAACGGTGAAGTGCCGCTGCAAGCGCAGGAATGTGGGGAACAAATCCTGGGTACCGTGGGAAATCGAATTCATGCACGCCATCAGCAATACCAGATAAAGAAACAGCTTGAAGTTGCTGGCGAAAGCAGCGCGATAGGTTTTCCAATCCGATCGCGACTTCTTCCACGATTCTGATTCCTGCACTTGAGAAAACACGAAGAGTGAAAGCAGCGCCGGCAATCCTCCGAGGAAGAACATCGGCCGCCATCCCCAGCGAGGGAAGACGGTGTAATAAGCAACGGCTGCGAGCAAATATCCGAAGGCGTATCCCTCCTGCAGCAGGCCCGACACGAATCCCCGCCACTTCGCAGGAACGGATTCCATGGTTAAAGATGCGCCCACGCCCCACTCGCCACCCATCCCGATGCCATACAGCAGCCGGAACGCGAAGAACCAGGCGTAAGTGGGCGCGAGGCCTGAGAGCACCTCCATGGCCGAATAAAAGATGATGACGAGCATCAGCGGCAGTCGCCGACCGACCCTGTCCGCCATCAGGCCAAAGAGCAGGGCCCCAAGTGGGCGCGTCGCGAGGCTCGCGGTGAGAGTGAGAGCGATGGCGGGAACTGAGCGGTGAAAATCGCGCGCCACCGCCTCCATCGTCATCACCAGTAGGAAAAAATCGAAGGCGTCCAGCGTCCATCCGAGAAAGCCGGCAGCGACGGCATTTCGGGCGTTTCGGAGATTAGGACTGTCCAGGCTCATAAGCGCAGAAATTCGAATTCTGTTAAGTTTCGGGATGCGTAATATCTTGTGGTTCCCAAAAAAGTCCCGGTGAGGGAAGGACTCCGCTCACCGGGATTGGCGCTAGAAGTTGAATGCGGGGCTGGTACGTCGCAGTTCTTGTTGTGAGTCCGATCTCTCGTTGAGTTCTACCTGCCATCACCGCGTGGAAAAACTGAACACCGTAACTGTGTGGTAGCGCTGTCCAGGTTTCAGTTCCGTCGATGGAAACTTAGGATGGTTCGGTGAGTCGGGAAAATGTTGAGTCTCCAGGCACAGTGCACCGCGATGGACGTATGTCGCACCGCCCTTTCCCTTTAGCGTCCCGTCCAGAAAGTTTCCCGTATAGAACTGGATTCCCGGTTGGGTAGTGGAGACGCGAAGCACACGCCCAGTGGTCGGTTCATAAACTTCGGCCGCCTCGATGAGCTTTCCACTTGATGAGTCGAGCACCCAGTTATGGTCGTAGCCTTTGCCGAAGCGAATCTGCTCGTCGTCGGCGTCGATGCGGTCTCCGACTCGAGTGGAGTGAGTGAAATCGAACGGCGTGTTCACTACTGGCCGAAGCTCTCCGGTCGGGATCAGAGTCGAGTCAACGGGTGTAAAGCGCGACGCATGCAGCGTAAGCATGTGATTGAGGATGTCACCGTGTCCCTGCCCGGCGAGATTGAAGTATGAGTGGTTGGTGAGATTGACTATCGTATCTTTATCCGTCGTTGCTGAATAATCGATTCGCAGAGCTGAATGTTCCAGCGTGTAGCGCACGGTGGCAGTCAGATTTCCCGGATATCCCGCCTCGCCATCCTTGCTCAAGTACGTAAGCTCGACTCCGTTTGGAATCTCCTTACCCTTCCACACTACGTTATTAAAACCATGCGGACCCCCATGCAGGGAATTAGGAGGATTATTGATGGGAATGGAGTACTCCTTGCCATCGAGAGTGAATTTTCCTTTCGCAATCCGGTTAGCGTATCGGCCAATGATGGCGCCGAAAAACGGATTTCCTTCCGGAGCATTGCTGATCTTGACGTAGTCATCGAGTAAGTCGAATCCGAGGACAATGTCGTCGGACTTGCCCGCTTTGTCCGCAACTTTCAGCGACTCGACGATGCCGCCGTAAGTGATGATCTTTGCCTCGACTGGGCCTTCGCTGAGCGTGTAAACGTCGACGGCAGTGCCGTCGGGCATCTTGCCGAAGGGCTGCTTAGTTACGTTCGTCTTCGCCTCCATGGTCGCGGCCCCCATCATCAAGAACAGCACCAACAGCCACGTCGTTTTGACAGGACCAACAGAGATTCTTCTCATCAGTTCGCACGTCCTTTCATGGCAAGATTTTCATCGACAGAAGATTTCGTTTGCGCGGTTGAGACCTCGATCAGTGTGGGTAGCACCTTTCCGAAGCTACCGTGTTGTTGTCCGAATTCGAAATAAATCTTGCTGTATAGCTCGTAGAGACGATCATAGACGCGCTGCTCAGCGATATCCGGTTCAAACTTCTTGTGCGGAGGACAGATCCTGTCTTGCGCCTCTTCGACTGTGCGGAACGTGCCTGCTGCCAGGAATGCGAAGATCGCCGATCCTAAGCTCACAACACTCTTGCTGGGGACGAGCACTGGCCGGCCCAGTACGTTGGCATAAACACGGTTCAAAACGTCATTTTTTTGTGGGATGCCACCGGCGTTGATCACGCGTTTGATCGTGACGCCGTGGCTTGCCATCCGATCGAGGATTACGCGTGTGTGCATCGCAGTGCCTTCAATGGCGGCAAACAATTCGTCCGCCGCGGTGCTCTGCAGGTTCCACCCCAAGGTAATACCGCGCAGGTTCGGATTGACGAGCACAGTGCGATCTCCGTTGTCCCAGGTCATACGCAGCAATCCGGTTTGCCCGGCGCGATAGTGCTCGAGACTGCGGCCGAGGCTGGCGACCTCGGTACCGGCGCGGGTCGCAATGGCGTTGAAGATGTCGCCTACGGCGGAAAGTCCCGCTTCGATGCCGGTCCGCTGCGGATGCACGCTTCCCTGCACCACGCCGCAAACGCCTGGCACTAGATTGATGGATGGTGTTATTCCGATGATGCAGGTGGAAGTGCCAACGACATTCACAACGTCATCGGTGCGGCAGCCGGCGCCAATGGCATCCCAGTGGGCATCGAATGCTCCTACCGGAATGGGAATTCCTGGCTGCAACCCCAGCTGCTGTGCCCAATGAGGCGATAGTTTGCCAGCGATCTGGTCCGATGTCGCGTATTCTCCCTGCAGCTTTTCACGAACACCCGCAAACAGGGGATCGACTTTGACCAGAAACCCCTCAGGCGGGAGTCCTCCCAAATCGGCATTCCAAAGCCACTTATGTCCCATTGCGCAGATGCTGCGTTTTACCTTTTTGGGATCAGTGATGCCACAAAGAGTTGCGGCAATCATGTCACAGTGTTCGAATGCCGAGGCAAAATAGGAACGTTTATCGGGATTATGACGCAGCCAGTGCAGAAGCTTGGAGAATCCCCACTCAGACGAGTACACGCCGCCGCACCACTCGATCGCTTGAAGACCTTCGCGATGCGCCGCATCAGTGATTTCTGCCGCTTCGCCTTTGGCGCGATGATCGCACCACAAGTAGTACTCGCTCAGCGGCTCCAGGTTCTTTGCTACTGGAATTACCGACGAGCCTGTTGTGTCTAGAGCCATCGCCCCGACATGATCACTCGGAATTCCCGATTTGGTAAGAACTTCGTGCATCGCCGCTGTGAGAGCGCGAAGATGATCTTCGTGCGATTGGGCGGCATATTCGGGATCATCGCGGCGGCGGTGCAGCGGGTACTCTGCGATGGCGGATTCCACCAATCCGCGTTCGCTATCGACCAGCGATACGCGCACGCTCAGAGTGCCAAAGTCCACTCCCGCGACGACCGCCATTTGAAATCCCCCTTGAGATCTGCTATCCAGCGCGGTACTAGAGATAATTCAGCTGCTTATCAAGGCTTTGTTGCAATGGAATCACTTATCGTCCTCTTTTGGATTGAGCTCTAGTTCCTGCCCGTAGTAAGCATTGTGCCCATGCTTCCTGAAGTAGTGTTTGTCGTGAAGTGCCCGCTCGACTGCCTGCGCCTCATGATTAATGGTCATCGTAAAGTACGCCATGCGTGCGACTGCCTCGAGGATGACTGCGTTGTGCGCAGCCGCTTTTGCGTCCGATCCCCATGCAAACGGACCATGATTTGCCACAAGAACCGCCGGCACTGCCTCATAGTCTTTGTTCTTGAATTCTTTGACGATCACGTGTCCGGTGTTTTCCTCGTAAGTGTCCGCAATCTCCGAGTCCCGCATCGAATCCGTTACGGGCACAGGACCATGAAAGTAGTCGGCATGGGTAGTGCCAAGACACGGGATCGACTTGCGCGCCTGTGCCCAGGAAGTCGCATACCCCGAGTGCGAATGCGCAACGCCTCCGATGTTGGGAAATGCCTTGTACAGCACCAGGTGAGTTGGCAGATCAGACGACGGCCTCAAATCGCCCTCGAGCACGTTTCCATCGAGATCAGTGGCTACCAGGTCTTCAGCTTGTAGTTGGTCGTAGGGAACGCCGCTGGGTTTGATGATAACAACTTTGTCGCGGCGCGAGATCCCACTCACGTTGCCGAATGTGTATAGGACCAAACCTTTGCGCACCAGATCAAGATTCGCGTCCAGCACCTGTTCGCGAAGTTTAGCTAGCGTCATTTCTGCAACTTGCCGGCGCATCGTATCGTCACTGATTCCGGCATTCTCCTGTACTAAAAGGTTCAGTAGTATGCATTGCCTGCTGTGCCGAAGCCAGTCAACGTAGAACAGGGAAATACTTTTGTCAAACTTGCGCGCCCGCTTTGGGCATACCCCCAGCGCGCGTGACCGTTAGAAGAGAGTGGAAGCACTGAGCGAGCAATGAGCATGCCCATGGTACGATGCGGCAAAGAATGCCTCAGACTACATCGCTGCAAAGCGACGCATTGCTCTTCAATATGGACGGCGTTCTCATCGATTCCACCCTGCCGTGGCGCCGGGAATCAGAGCGGGAAGGGAGCAGACTCACTCGTAATCGCGTTTCCCACGACCGTTAGCGTGCCGGAGCTGCAGAAGGCGGGGATCAGATTGGATCGCCGAAGACTGTGGCGCATTAGCATTACAGTCAGTGAATGGTCACATGACTTTTCAGCTAGAAGAGCTTCCCTGCAAATGAACTCCAACATTATTGCTACCACCGCGAGGAAATTGCTCATATGCGTGATCATGAGCGGCAGAATTAAGATCACGTGGCTTATCTTGCTCGAGATATCAGCTGCGGTTGCCACACTCGCACAGGAGCAGATATCCATCCGGATCGACACGTCTCAAAGGATTGGATCTTTTAAACCAATCTATTCCTATTTCGGATATGACGAGCCAAATTACACTTACACCGTGAACGGCACAAAGCTAGTGAATGAGTTAGGAGCATTAAGCAGTGCTCCGGTTTATATTCGCACGCATTTTCTATTAGCGACTGGCGATGGCAGCGCCGGCCTCAAGTGGGGCTCTACGAACGCCTATACCGAAGAGCCCACGGGAAGACCGATCTACGACTGGAAGCTAATAGATCGCATCTTTGAGACCTATCTGCATGCCGGAGCTAAGCCTTTCGTAGAGATTGGATTCATGCCACAAGCGTTGTCATTAAAGCCGGAGCCCTATCGTCCTACGTGGATTCCGGGCGCAGCGAACAAAGACTACGCAATTGGTTGGTCTTATCCGCCACGAGATTACGGCAAGTGGGAAGAGCTTGTGCATCAATGGCTGCGACACTGTGTAGAAAAGTACGGGCAGCAGGAAGTTGAATCCTGGTATTGGGAGCTGTGGAACGAACCCGATATCTCCTATTGGCACGGGACGTGGGAAGAGTACGACAAATTGTACGACTACACCGCCAGAGCGGTGAAAGCCGCTCTTCCGTCAGCCAGAATCGGCGGTCCAGCAGTCACTGGGCCATCTAGTGTGCAGGCAGCAGGATTCCTCCGGCACTTCCTTGAACACTGCGATCACGGCACCAACTTCGCGACCGGGGATGCGGGTGCTCCACTCGATTTCATAACTTACCACGCAAAGGGTCATCCTTCTTTTGTCGATGGCCACGTGCGCATGGGAATTGCGAAGCATATGCAGGACGTTGATGAAGGCTTTCGGACTGTGCACGCGTTCGCGAAGTTTCGCGATTTGCCCATCGTACTCAGTGAATCGGATCCGGAGGGATGCGCGGCATGCTCGGCCCGTGTCTATCCACCAAATGCTTACCGAAATGGGACACTCTATCCGGCGTATACGGCTGTGATGTTGAAGAACATCTACGAACTTGCCGATCGCGAGCACGCCAACATCGCAGGGATGCTGACATGGGCTTTCGAATTTGAGGGCCAGCCCTACTTTGATGGCTTTCGCACCCTGGCAACGAATGGCATTGCCAAGCCAGTGCTGAATCTCTTCCGAATGCTCGGAATGATGCAGGGCAGTCGAGTAAAAACAGAGAGCAATGGGCGCGTAGTGTTGTCAACCATGCTCACAGAAGGCGTGCGCGAGCGGGATGTCGATGGGTTGGCCGTCGCTCGGGACCGTGAAGTTTCGGCCTTAATGTGGAACTACGGCGACGACGATGTAGTCGGACAGGCAGCGAAGGTGCGATTGGTTATCGCCCCATTTACCAGCGGCACGAAACGGGTCTTGTTGCGTCAGTATCGCATCGATGAGGGCCACAGCAATTCCTGGACAACGTGGAAAAAGATGGGATCGCCGCAATCGCTCTCGCCAGAGCAACTTGCAACACTAGAGGTTGCAGGTCAACTTCAGCAGAGTGATTCCCCACAATGGGTATCCCTGGTGAACGGAGAAGCAAGTCTTGATCTCACGCTTCCGAGACAGTCCGTCGCATTGTTGCAGCTAAGTTGGTGACGGCTGAAGAGTCTGGGGCGACTTTAAGCGCAGGTTTCCACATGGACTACAAAGGGAAGTGGCTCCCGAACGCAGTCAACCGGTAATACATATCATTCCACCGGAGCTCTTTCCTGAATTCCGAAATAGTAGTGTTGGCATCGATCAAGAGAAATTCCATATCGGCGATGGAAGCGAAATCCTCTAAATGTTGCGCAGTCAAGGCATGACTGAATGCAGTGTGGTGTGCTCCCCCCGCCAGAATCCATGCTCCTGCAGCTACCTTTAAATTCGGCTGTGGAATCCAGACCGCTCTAGCCACCGGCAACTTGGGGAGCGGCTGCTGAGGTGCAACTGTGTCAACTTGATTGACGATCATGCGGAAGCGGTCCCCCATATCGACCACCGAGGCGTTTACAGCGGAACCGCTGCTGGCATTAAAGACCAGACGCACAGGATCGGCCTTGCCTCCAATGCTCAGAGAATGAATCTCAAGCGATGGTCGTTTGTCAGCAATCGAAGGACAAATCTCCAGCATGTGCGCGCCGAGCACCATGCCGCCGCCATCTCTCAGATCGTAGGTGTAGTCCTCCATGAACGACGTTCCACCTTTGAGTCCGGAGCTCATCACCTTCATCGTGCGGACCAGCGCTGCTGTTTTCCAATCGCCCTCGGCACCGAAGCCGTATCCGTCTGCCATCAGGCGTTGCACTGCAACTCCCGGCAACTGCGAGAGCCCATGCAAGTCTTCAAAGGTATCGGTGAAGGCTTTGAAGTTACCGTCCTCAAGGAAATGGCGCAGTCCCAATTCGATTCTCGCCGCCTCTCGCAATGATGTCCGCTTCTCTCCGCGCGCCCGTAGCGGCTCGACGACGGTATAGGATTCTTCATAATGGGCAATGAGTTTGTCTACGTCGGAGTCGCTGACGTGCTTCATGTGATCGACGAGGTCGCCCATGCCATGTCCGTTCACCGAGTATCCAAGCCTCAATTCGGCTTCAACCTTGTCGCCCTCGGTGACTGCAACTTTGCGCATGTTGTCGCCAAAACGTGCGATCTTCAGCTGCTGCGCATCGTGCCACCCACTGGCCGCACGCAGCCAGATTGCGAGCTCGCCCGCGACATCTTCGTCCTGCCAGAATCCGACGATCACTTTCCGCCGCATGCGTCCCCGGCTGGTGAGAAAACCAAACTCGCGATCGCCGTGTGCCGACTGATTGAGGTTCATGAAGTCCATGTCGATCGTCGACCATGGCAGCTCGCGGTTGAATTGGGTATGAAGATGCACAAACGGCTTACGCAGGCCCTTCAATCCGGGAATCCACATTCTTGCCGGCGAGAATGTGTGCATCCACATGATCAGGCCGACACAGTTTGCTGAGCTGTTAGCTTCGAGGCAAAGCTGGTAGATCGACTCCGGGGTGGTGAGTACCGGTTTGAAGACAATCTTCACCGGCATGATGGAAGACGCGTCCAGCGCGCCTGCGATTTCTTGCGAATGCATCGCAACCTGATCCAGCGTCTGCTGTCCGTAAAGATGCTGGCTTCCTGTCAAAAACCAAGCTTCAAGATGTTTGAGATCAATCACAAGACCGTTTCCTATCAATTGTGCACGTGCTCGAGGCAAATCTGAGAACTCTTCGGTACTCGAACAGAGTGAAGAAAATCTGTTCGCGAATGCTATCATGCGCGCGTAGATCGTCTCGACTCGCAACGTTGTAGGTCACGAGGCAAAGACGTACCAAGCTTTACCACGTAAAAATGCGGTTTTCGATCCTTCTATCGCTGGAGTAAACCATGGTCGATGCTGTCTCACGCAGACGATTTATTAAATCGGCGGTCTCGATTACGACTGTTTCTTACCTCTGTGGCGGGAACCCGTTATCAGGACAGGGGGATGTTCCATCAGTATCCGGCTCCGGCTGGCAAAGCGAAGGGATCGAGAATCTCGCCAAGTCTCCGCACGCGAAGCTGCATCAAGTCCCAGTACGGGCCGTCACGATTAACGGGGGATTCTGGGGACGGCGGCGTCAAGTCAACGTTGCAAAGAGCATCCCTTCGATGCACGATCTTTTGGAAGCAAATGGGCGGATGAACAACTTTCGCCGCTTGGCTCAAAAGAGCTCTGCTCCCCAGACGGGACCTGTTTACTCCGACTCCGACGTTTACAAATGGACAGAGGCGGTGGGTTTTGCGCTGCAATCGGGTGATTTGCCTGAGCTTCGGCGAAAGTCGAAGGCGATCATCGATGACATCGTCGCCGTTCAACAGCCGGACGGATATCTAAATACCTACTATGTTGAGGATCGCGCCTCGTTGCGAATGCTTCCGCAGACGCAATCAACCGGCCACGAACTCTACAACATCGGCCACATGTTGCAGGGAGCGATTTCGTACTATCGCGCCACTGGCGAACGCACGCTGCTCGATGCCGGCATACGTTTCGTGAACGATTTTCTGCTGCCGAACTACGGCCCGGCTCCAAAGAAGCCGATCGTCTCCGGCCACCCCGAGATCGAGATGGCGCTAATTGAGCTCTACAGAATCACCGCTGACAAACGGCAGCTGGATCTCGCAGGATACATTCTGCAAGGCGACGCTCGAGCTCCATTTCCGGAACACCGGACTATTTACATGTTCAGCGGAACTCCCTTTACAGCCCGCACAAAGCTCGAAGGCCACGCAGTGCGCGCGATGTACGCATGCTGCGGCGCGACCGACTATTACATGGAAACCGGCGATGCCGATTATTGGCGCACGCTGAACACACTCTGGAATGACATGGTTTCCACGAAGATGTATGTCAGCGGTGGAGTGGGTTCGCGATCAGAGGGAGAGGCCTTTGGAGATGCATACGAACTGCCGAATTTCCGCGCCTATGGAGAAAGCTGCGCTGCGATCGGAAATATGATGTGGAGCTGGCGCATGCTCTCCGCCACGGGCGATGCGAAGTTTACCGACGTAATCGAGCGGGCCCTCTACAACGGTATCAATTCGGGAATGTCGCTCGACGGAACTCTTTACTGCTATCGCAACCCGCTGGCTTTCGATCCATCCACCGGCGAAAAGATCCGCAATCCGTGGTACGACACAACTTGCTGCCCGCCCAACCTCGAGCGCACGCTCGCTTCTCTCCCGGGATACTTTTACAGCACCAGCAGCGATGGTCTTTATGTACATCTCTACGACAATTCCGAGCTTAATTGGCACTTGGAAGATGGAACTCCGATAAAGATCGTCCAGAAGACCAACTATCCATGGGATGGTGTTGTGGATATGTCGGTTTCGCCCGCCAGACCCTCGTCATTCACTCTCTATGTTCGCATTCCGGGATGGGCGGAAAACACTCGGGTCAGCGTCAACAGCAAAGCTATGGGTGGTGTAACTCCGGGTCAGTATTTCCCTATTCTCCGTACATGGTCAGCGGGGGATGCTGTCCGTTTAACAATGGATATGCGGCCGCAAATGCTGATGGCAAACCCGCGCGTGGCAGAAGACTCCGGACGCGTAGCGCTGCAACGCGGTCCGCTCGTCTACTGCATGGAAGAAATGGATCAGCCCGCTGGAATCCATCTTGCGGATGTTGCGATTGATCCAGCACACGGTTCTCAAGCGGGATTTCAAAGCGAATTCAAGCCCGATGTCCTCGATGGAGTCGTTATGCTTCGTCACGACGGAATCTTTTTTGAGAGGTCCAGCGCGGAACGCCTTCTTTATCCGCGATATGAGCAGCGTCCACGGAAGACCAAGCGCATTTCGTTGCAGTTCATCCCGTATTACGCATGGGCGAATCGACAGCCATCCGCAATGCAGGTATGGACACCCCTGTCCATGAGCTGAATAGGGCATAAAGCAGAATCTTTGGGAGAGGATACGGCGGATGCTTCGCCGACGAATACCATCGGCGGAACGGCATCGGCAGGCAGTGGACGCGATAAAAGAAAATCCCAGGATGCAGGGAAAAAGCAGGGAAACTTTTTCGCGAACCTCAGAATGTTCGCAATATCAGCCCAAAGCGACGATTTTCGAGCAAACGCAGGGAACTTGCAGTGAATTTCGTCTACCACCAATTCAGATAAGCCGCTTGTCGAGAAGTGGCCCGCGCGGCGTCTCGAGATCCGCATGTGGAAAAAATACTGAAGTGAAACCAGATTGTGCGCAGCGACGCAATATTCGCCGGTTATTAACAGACGGAGGATAAGTGAAATCCAGCAGACTTTTTCTTACTGTGGTTTGGATCAAAGCGATGTTAATTGCCGGTTGCGTCCTCTGCTTTTGGGGCGTGGTAGCAGGCAAAGAGACTCGCTCCACGAACAAAAAGGTGATTGCGCCGACGCCGCCCATGGGATGGAACAGCTGGGACTCCTACGGCTTGCGTATTGGCGAACAGGAGTTTCGAAACAACGTCGAGGTTTTAGCTACGAAGTTGAAGCCGTTTGGGTATTCGTATGCCGTGATTGATGAAGGGTGGTATATGGTCAATCCGGAGGACAGACCCAAACCGGAACTGCTCAAATATGTGTTCGACGAAAATGGCCGATTCATTCCCGTATCGGCGCGCTTTCCATCGTCCCTCCAGAACGGCAAGAACACGGGTTTCAAACAGCTCGGCGACTGGCTCCACTCGAAGGGATTGAAGTTCGGCATTCACGTCATCCGTGGTATCCCGCGTGAAAGTGTTCTGCACAATGCACCCATCGAGGGCTCGAATTTCAAAGCTCAAGATGCAGCGGACCAGAATGATCCCTGTCCCTGGGACCCTACGAGTTGGGGAATCAAAGACAACGAGGCCGGTCAAGCCTGGTACGACTCTCTCCTGCGGCAATATGCCGCGTGGGGTATCGACTTCTTAAAGGTAGACTGCATAGCCGACCACCCATACAAGCCCGCAGAAATCCGGCAGATTGCTTTGGCTATCCAACACAGCGGCCGCGATATCGTTCTTAGTCTTTCGCCCGGACCAACATCGGTCGAGCACCACGCAGAAGTGGCCGAACTCGCGCAAATGTGGCGCATTTCCAATGATATTTGGGACATTTGGGACAGCGGCACCCGGGACTACCCAATCGGGATCAAGAACCAATTTGAGAATGCGGCGCGCTGGGCTCAATATTCCCGACCCGGGAATTGGCCGGATGCAGATATGCTGCCTGTTGGAGAACTGAGTCCGTTCCCAGACGTAGGACCTCGACCGAGACATACCAGGCTCACAAGTAACGAGCAGCAGACCCAGTTGAGCCTGTGGGCAATGGCACGCAGTCCGCTGATTGTCGGAGCCAATTTAACTCTTATCGATAAAGAAACTTTGCGTCTGTTGACCAATGCCGATGTATTGAGCATTGACCAGACAGCTACAGCGTCAAGGCAGGTTTTGCACGATGGCGATCTTGTTGTCTGGACGGCGGACCTGCCCGGAAATCAGCGTGCCGTGGCCGCATTCAACCTGGGTGAAAAACCCATCACCGTGGATCGCGAGCTGGCGAGCCTTGGTCTTCGTGAAAGTCAGTACAACGCGAAAAACGCCTGGACCGGAGAGCGCTTGCACCTGAGTTCACGTGTGACTGCGATGCTTGAACCGCACGCCAGCACGGTTCTAATCCTCAATGACAAATAGAGATCAAAAACAACTCCGATGAAAAGACAAATTCTGCCGTACGGATTGATTGCGCTGTTGATGCCTGCGTTGCTGGCTCGGCAAGCTGTTTCTCAGGGAGGCCCGCTGGTGCTGGAGCGGAATGGGCGAGTGATTGCGCTTGAACCGTACGCGCCGAACATTTTGCGCGTGACGATGAGTGTCGACAAAGCTTCTGCAACGAGCGCTCCGGGATACGGCATTGTCGGCACGCCGTCAGCTGAAGGGTGGGTGCACGAATCCAATGCGGAAGGCGATGTGTTCCGATCGGCGCGCATGATAGTACACATCGCGCCTGGAGATCTTCCGCAGGACAAACTGCCGCACCCGATGCCGCTGGACGCGCTGAATCGCGAGCTGCGCGAACCCTACTTTGGCACAGGCAGCGGCGGCGGCCCATACAAGGACTCGCTGCTCGTTACAACAGCGCAGGGAAAAATGCTGTTGCGCATGAGTACCTGGATGATGACCCCTAATCGTGCGGAAGTTGAACCAGGTGCAAAGAGGTACCGGGTTACAGCCACCTTTGACTCGCCCTCGACCGAGCATTACTACGGCTTAGGCCAGCAGCAGAAAGGCTGGATGGACCTTCGCGATCACCAGGTCCATTGCTGGCACGATTACGGCGCCATCGGCGGCGAGGATGTTTGCGTGCCGTTCATGATCTCGACTGGTGGCTATGGCCTGGTCTGGGACAATCCATCGAAAACAACGGTCGACCTTGGATTCAACAATCGCAATGTGTGGTCGTCGGATGTTGGAGACCGCGTCTCGTACTTCGTGATCGCGGGCGATCGCAGTGACGAAATCTACAGCGGCTATAGGCAAGTGACAGGCGTCGCGCACTTACTGCCAAAGGCCGCCTATGGATACATCCAGAGCAAAGCAATTTATCCGACGCAAGAACACCTTGTCGATATCGCGAAGGGGTATCGCGAGAGGAAGTTGCCGCTGGACGTGTTGGTAGTCGACTTCCTGAACATGACCAGGCAGGGAGAATTGGACCTGGACCCGAAACGCTGGCCAGATCCCGCGGCCATGAATCGCGAACTGCATGAAATGGGCATGAATACTCTGCTGAGCGTGTGGCCGCACTTCGCGCCTGGGACTCAGTTTTACGACATGCTGGTCAGCAAAGGATGGCTGGTGCATACGCCCGATGGAAAGCCCGATTCGGGATGGACGAAAGCCACGATTGGACCGAATCTCGATACAACCAACCCTGAAGCAGCGAAGTGGTTCTGGGAAGAGATTCGCGACCGCTACGTGAAACCATACGGGTTTGATTACATATGGCTGGATGAAACGGAGCCGGATATCGATCCCGCGAACGACGTGTTCTCGATCGGATCAGGAACACGCTTCTATAACGTATATCCTCTATTGCACACAGCATCGGTTTACGAGGGCTTTCGCCGGGACTTTGGTGACAGCCGGAGAGTGATGATCCTGGCTCGCGCGGCTTACCTCGGCGCGCAGCGGAACGGCACGGTGTTCTGGTCGAGCGACATTGTTTCAACTTGGGACATGCTGAAGCGCTCGATTCCCGCTGGCCTGAACTTTACCGCAAGCGGCATGCCATATTGGGACACGGACATCGCCGGGTTCTTCTCGCCATCCATTCCGGCGGAGTACCATGCGGAGCACAAACCGCTGATCGACGGCTCGGATGCGCGCGAAACGATTGACCACTATGAAGACTATCCCGAGCTGTTTGTGCGCTGGTTCGAGTGGGGCGCATTTCATCCTGTTATGCGTGCGCACGGAGAGAGAAATCACAATGAAGTGTGGTCTTATGGCAAGCAGGCTGAACCGATTCTCGCGAAATATCTGAGGCTCCGTTATCAGCTTCTGCCATACACATACTCGGTTGCTTATCGCAGTTATCAAACAGGCGCTCCGTATATGCGGGCACTCTTCATGGATTTTCCCAACGACCCGAACGCGTTGAACATTTCCGATGAATACATGTATGGTCCTGCTTTTCTTGTCGCTCCGGTCGCCGAACAGGGTGCAACCCACCGGACGGTGTATCTGCCGGCGGGCTGCGACTGGTACAACTACTGGACCAATGAGCGGTTGCACGGTGGCCAGATGATTACAGCAGATGCTCCCATCGATGTTCTTCCGCTGTTTGTAAGAGCGGGAAGCATCGTGCCGCTTGGATCCGAAGTGCAGAGCACGCACCAACAGCAAACGATCGCTTCAGTGCGGGTGTACTCGGGAGCGAATGGGGGTTTCACGCTATTTCAAGACGACGGGACAACCTACACATATGAGAAGAGTGGCGGCTCCATCACGAAGTTGACCTGGGACAACGCTGCACATCAGCTGAGACATGAGGGTCCGGC
Source organism: Terriglobales bacterium (assembly GCA_045808065.1). Taxonomy (GTDB): domain Bacteria; phylum Acidobacteriota; class Terriglobia; order Terriglobales; family Acidobacteriaceae; genus Gp1-AA112. The sequence continues at coordinate 251,778 of JBJMGD010000017.1, forward strand.
GGCGTGGACCGAACCTGATCGTTCTGTAGTAACGGTGATAGGCAGATGAACGCATGGCTCTGCTCACAGGCCAAACTGCAGCCTCAGTGAGGCCTCGTTAAATACTGATTGGGCGCACCGGGTGTGGGAACATTGTCGTACACCTGCGCGCCGAACGGATGCGCCCGGGTCAATGCAGCAGCGACGTCGATGCCGCTGCCGGTGACCTGTGCGCCGGCAGCGTGCACACGAGTGAGCGGGGTGGCCACTGTTATGGAGGTGGCGCCGAACCTTCGGATGGAAGCAACCACTGCCGTCTCCGAGTTTGCGCCGCTGTCGATTGTGATGGTCTGGCCGTCGCGAAAACCAATTATGCTGGCGACGGGAATTACGATGGCGCCTAGATCCGTCGAGGCGTTCACAGTGGTGGCGCCTGCTGTACCGACTTTTGCGATCACAGCGGTGTCACTGTTCGTGCCAGAATCAATCGTGACCTTCTGGCCGACTTCAAAGCCTTGCACGCTGGCAACTTTGATGTTGGTTGCTCCGACGTCTGAAGCGACAGAGAGAATAGTGGCAGCCTGTCTGAGGAAGTCGGTGCAGTTGCTATCTGTGTCAGCGCCGTCCGGGAGGCGACCCGCACTCTGATTGGTCGCGCCGGCAGCCGGTGTGGGTGGCGGAAATCCACCGGCCGGACCAGGCGCAGACACATAGCAACCACTCTGCTCTGAGCCGGAGGTAGCTTGGTAACCCTCAGCGACCCATGGGTCGACGAGACCTCCATAGTTGAGGGTGTCGACAACCAGGCCAGCGGCGTCTCGGAGCACCATGCTGCCCTCTCTGAGCGTGATCGTTCGTCCAAACAACGGAAAGTTAGTTGTGAGCTCGGGGCCGCCGAACCATTGGTTCGGTGCGGGCGTTCCTTGATAGCCCGCGGTGGTGACTGCGGAGTCGCGCACAACTGAATTGATGTCGTGGCCTTTCGCCAGTGGACGGTCAAGGGCCATGCCGGTACCAAGCGCTTGCACGGGCTCGTTGCTCGCGTGGGCAAATGCCGTCGCAGGCTGGAAGCTGATCCCTGTCCCTCGAGCACTGAAAGGAAGGTTGGAGGCATGATTGAACTTGAGCGGGGCGGCCAAGTCGAGGCCCGTGCCCGGGTTCATGACCGTTTCGTCGCGTGTATGCGCTTGCGCGAGGGCTGGGCTAAAGTCGATGCCGGCGCCCGTTGGCCCTGCGCTGCCGACGGTGGTAACGGTCACGTCTTCTTTATTTGCAGGGGTACCGATTGTGATTTTGTCACCCGCAGCGAGACCGTTCACGTTGCGGACTTTGATTTTCGTCGCGCCGCCGCTCGCATCAGCCGCGAGATTCGTGCGGTTCGCCTGAGTGCCGACGCGCGTAACCGTGACCGTCTCGATTCCATGTCCGCGGCTCTCGATGTCCAACCTGATTTTGTCACCGACCGAGATGTCGGACACTGACGTTACTTTGATGTTGGTCGCGCCAGCGGGCACGTCCGCTGCCAAGTAGCCTTGCGTGCCCGGCTTGCCGACTGCGGTGACCGTGACCACCTCGTACTGCTCTACGTCTCGTGCGACGGCAGGGTAAGTGGCGCCGTAGCCAATGGCCATCTTTTGGCCGACCACAAAGCCGGACACGCTCGCGACCGGCACGTTGGTCGAACCGACGGGGATGGTAATCACCGGACCATCGGGAAGAGGCTGCCACAGTGTCGTGTGATTGCTGGCTGCAGTCCCGATGCTTGCGATCTTGTGCGTTTCCAGATTGGAACCGCTGTCGATCGTGACTGTATCGCCGACCGACATGCCTGTTGTGCTCCTGACGTAGATGGTGCTCTCGCCGGCGCGCGCGGGAACGGCAAGCCCGGAGTTGGAGAGGCCGAGCAAGTAAAAGCCGCGAGTCGCGAGCTTTGTGCCGGCAGGGATCTTCACCTTCGAGAAGATCGCCTGCTGGGCGGGGTGTTCAGTTAGGGTCCAGTTGGAGATGTCAACGCTGCGGGATCCGCCATTGTAGAGTTCGATAAAGGAATCGGTTGAGTTGTTGGCAGAACTCGAGCTAATACGGAACTCGTTGATCTTGATCGGGTTCACGTTCCGCACCTTCTCGACCGCTGTCGCGGACTGGTTCGCGCCACTCTTCGAGTTCGTCCACGAAGCATTTCCCCGAAGCTCGCCGTTGAACGGCGCCGGGCCTGACGTGACCTTGAACGTCGCGCTCACACTGGCACCGGGGGCAACCGGATCAGCGAATTTCTTCGACGTCTCGGTGGTCCCTGAAACAAACGAGGTCCACAGATTGTTCGGTACAGCTATGCTCAGCGTGACGCCTGCTGCAGGCTCGCCAGTGGCGTTCGTAAATGTTGCCGTAATCTCCTGCGCCGAAGCGGAGGAAAACGTCTGGAGTCCTGGTGGAGTGGCGGTCGCGGACGTTGGCGCAAGAATCAGAGGAGCCACATCATATCTGGCTGCAACGATATTGGCCTGGACTAGCTGGTCGGTAGCGTCGGTGGGGAATGTACCTGCGGCCGTCATTGCGCCTTCATAGAACGTGCCCTGTGAGCCGTTGCTGTTGTCGCCGCCGTTGCCTAGAAGGATCGCCCCCTGTTTGCGCATCGGGTCATAACTCGGGTTGACGCGCGGTCCGCTGAAGAGCACCGAGAGGTCGCCACTTTGTGCGTTGCCGCCCATCGAGGTCCAGTGATGCGGTTCTCCCTTGGCGATCGCGGTCACGAATCGCCAACTGATACTCGGCAGGTTCACGCAGAGCTTGGATCCATCCGGGTTAACGCATCCGACCAGGTTGTTCTCCTGGTCCGTCATAATCCAGGGGCCGGGAGGATTGCCGTGATACCACGCGCGAGCATTCCCGAAATAGGCCGTTTCCATTGTGCCGTTGTCGTCATCGCGGCTGTCGATCTCAGCGTTACCGTAGTCGAAGCAGCATCCCGAGTTATAATGCAGACCGTTGATGACCCAATATTGCCCCTCCGCCTGGTCGTCGACTGCTGTGCCCTTCACATCGTTCTGGCGGAGGCCCATTCCCGGCTCGATAAAGACACCGTAGACTTTGTGTCCCATTATGGTAATCGGAGCCATGTCGGCGAGCGGCAGGTTGTTAAACCCACCGAGTGCCGGGCCGCTGAATCCGCCTCGGGGAGCTTGCGTCAGGTCATTATGCTGCGGGGATTGGTCATAAATCTTCGCGATCCAGCAGTACGTGTTCGCGCAGAATTTATCCTGAGCGCTCGCGTCGGCATATCCGCCCGCATCCGGGGACGGCGAGGCGACGGGCTGGACGACGCCGATGTCCAAAGTCTTGCCGTCCGACTGGCGCAGTACTTGATAGAGAGGGCCGTTGTAAGACGCATACAGCGCACGCGTCGTGCTGTGAGCGGCCACGCACGGGTCGCCAGCGGCAGCGTAAGTGTCACATGGACCGGCGGGCCTCGAAGGATTGGGGCCTGCGCCGCTTTGTTGCGCCTCCTTCGACGTCGCGGACATCAGCGGGAGCGCCAATGCAAGCGTAACTGCAAGATGGATTCTCGTCTTCACGCTTTTTCCTATCTGCCTTGTTCAGGCGCTTTGTAGAATTCTGAGTGTCTAACGATTCTGCCGAAGCGTCGAGTCATGTTGCTCACAATCAAAATGTCATGCGCAGCACATAGGCATATTTGGCCGGAGCTTGTGCAGGCAAATGCACGTGCAGACCATCCGAACGCTGCTCAAATTGGAGCCTTGCATCGCTGCCGAGCAACGTGACGGTTTGCACCGGCCTGGTTCCAAGCGTGTGCCCGAGAGAATGAATGACGATCTCTTCGTTGAGTGGCCACTTAAGTCCGATCGCATAGAGTACGTCGCCCTTCGTGGTGAAGCGGAAGTCTTCGGCCGTGTAGTTAGCCGTATCCGTATCGTGAAATGATCCAGCAGCAACTTTTGTGGGACCCTCGCCGTAAATCCTCCACGGCCGGGTTCCGTAAATGCCTTCTCCGTTCACATTGAGCCATGCGCCCACGTCAAGGAGCACCTGCTGGACCTGTTCGGGAATAGTGCCATCGGAGCGTGGACCGAAGTTCAACAGCAAGTTGCCGTTCTTGCTGACGATATCAATGAGCTGATGAACGATGAATTCCGGAGCCTTGAAGGTGTCATCCTTTATGTAACCCCACGATCGATTGCTGATCGAGGTGTCGGTCTGCCAGTACAGCGAACGAATGTCGCCGAGCTGCCCACGCTCAAGGTCGAGCACGCCGGAGTGCTCCTGCATAGCGTAATCCTTGTAATTGATCACCCCAACGTGATCCCCGTACTTCAGTGATGTGTTGTAGTAGAACGCTGCAAAGCGACTAAGGTTCGGGCGGATCGACGGCTGCCCAATCCACCAGTCGAAATAGACGATGTCAGGATGATATTTCTCGACTAACTCCGCGGCGCGCGCGAGCCAATCATTCGCCCACGCCGTGGAGACATAGGTGAAGTCGTTGTCGAGCGGAGTTCCGCGTGGGTTCATGAGCCAGGTATGAGCGGGGCCGTAGAATGCCGCGTATTGTGGATCATTGACGTCAGACGGAATCGTGCGGCCTACGCCGAGAAAGAAGTTATGTTCCACGCGATGGGACGACACCCCGAAGTGCAGACCTGCGGCCCGCACGGCCTTTCCTAGATCTCCGATGAGATCGCGGTGTGGTCCCATTTTGGCTGCGGTCCAATCACTCACTCCGCTGTCATACATGGCGAAGCCGTCATGATGCTCCGCCACCGGCACCACGTACTTTGCGCCTGCCTTCTTGAATAACTCCGCCCATGCGCCGGGATCGTAATGCTCGGCTTTGAACATCGGCATGAAATCCTTGTAGCCGAATTTATCCGGCCGTCCATAGGCCGCGACGTGGTGCTTGTACTCCTCGGATCCTTCGCGGTACATATTTCGCGGATACCACTCATTGCCGAAAGCCGGAACCGAATAGAGTCCCCAATGGATAAAGATTCCGAACTTCGCGTCTTTGTACCATTCTGGAACTTCGTATTTCTGTAGCGATTCCCAGTCAGGACGAAAGAGGCCGCCCCCATTGATGCTGTCCACTTCCTTGAGGAGGGCGTAACGTTGAGCATCGTATTTACTGCTGGCCTTTTGCCAAGCTTGGTCGATGGTCACCGGATCTTTTGAGATCGTTGGCGCAGTGGCGTTTTGCGCGCGTACTAGCGATAACGCGCAGAACACGAACAACATTCCGCTGAGCTTACGAAGTGATGGATTCAGTAATAAGCAATGCATTCGCTATCGTCGCTTGCTGCGTGGCGCCGAGGACATGGGCGCCAGCGCAGTTGAGTTCCGGAGCACCAATGTTGTGTTCATCACGTAATCGGTTCTTCGCGGGTTGGCCACAGGATTTTCGCTATCTTTCACAAGAGCCTCAAATGCCATTGTTGCTAAGTCGTGCTGCGACATCTGAACGGTGGTAAGAGGCGGCGTCACGAATTGTGCAAGGCGTATGTCATCAAAGCCAATTAAAGAGAGATCACACGGAATCTGTATGCCGCGCTGATAAGCCTCTCGCATTACTCCGATAGCGCTCATATCGTTTGAGCAGAGGATGGCTGTAGGACAAGTGCGGTTTTGCAAAAGTTCGCTGAACGACCTCATTCCTCCTTCGACCGTGTGATCCCCAACGCTAAGAAAAGAAGGTTCCAGTCCGATCTCGTTCATCGACTGCTCAAAAGCGTGGCGTCGCGCTACCGCCGATTTCAGATGGAGTGGTCCGGTGATAAATCCGATCCGTGTGTGCCGAAGAGCAGCCAGATGCTGCACAGCCTGCCGAATGCCATTCTTGTAATTGATTGAAATATTGCTCACTCGCGGCAGATCCGGTCCAACATCCACGAAAACCAGAGGAACTTTCCTGAAATGAAGATCCTCGATAAGAGAGTCCTCCATGCCAAAGGTGAGGATAGCGACGCCATCGACTCGTCGCTCAAGCATGCGCCGTACAGCAAGCTCCATACGCTTAGCGTCGTAAACCGTGGAAGTAAGCAGGATTTCGTAGTTGTGTTGAACGGCCAGGTTCTCAAAAGTTTGAACGATCTCGGGGAAAAACGGGTTTGTGATCTCCGAAACAATCAGGCCAAACACGCGACTGCGGCCGGAACCAAGCGAACGCGCTGCAGAGTTGGGGTAATAGCCAAGCTCTTCCACAACCTTCCATACTCGTCTAGCGAGTTGAGGATCGACTGTAGGGATGCGGTTGATGGTCCGAGAAACCGTCGCGGTGGAGACCTTTGCTCGGCTGGCAATTTGTCGAATATCCATAAGTCTTGCGCAAACTGAGTCTGCCGATGATATCTCAAGAGAAAGCGTTTTCCCGAATGCCTGTCACCGGCCGGTCCTGTACGCCTTTTTTCATCGATGACTTGAACCCAACCAAAGACATACCGCGACCAGGTTCTCGCATATTCCGCAAAGATCGCTCGCGGAATTTTTGCGAGATTCGTTTGATCGCTTAGCTACTGTTGAGTATTGCCGTCAGGCCGACCCTTGGCAGGTGTGGGACTGGCCTTCGTTCTCCCATTATTGAGCTGACTGAAAACCGACGCATCGGCAGCACTGGTCAAGCTCTTGGTTTTGTCGAACTCGACTTTCGCTTCCTCTTGCCTGCCCATCGCTTGGTAGAGCCGTGCCAGGCGCCAATGGACATTTACGTCACTGGGCTTGAGCCTGGCGGCGATTTTCAGTTCGCGCAGAGCTTCTGGGTTGCGCCCTGAATCGCTGTAAAGAGCAGCCAAGTCAATGTGCGCAATTTCCAGTTCTGGATCGATTGCAGCGGCTTTCTTCAGGAGAGGCAGGGCCGCTTCGCGATCGTTTAATTTGATTTTGGAATCAGCCAGAAATGCAAGCGCCTGCGCATTATTGGGAACGTTCGCCAGTTCAGCCTGAAACTCCTGTGCAGCTTCTTGATATTGGCTCTGAGTCCACAGCAGGTAACCAAGACCAAAATGCACGTTGGGCTCTTTGGGATTCGCCTTTACTGCAGAGCGGAACTGCTCGATTGCACCTGCGTGGTCTTGCATCTCGTCCATGGCTTCCCCGGCGAGCATGTCGGCCTCCGCAGATTCGGCATTCAGAAGCAGAATCTGATGATAGACGTCGAGCACGCACTGATACTGTTTCGACCACAAGCAACTGTGCGCCAAAATCAGCCTAAAAGGGAGGTTCTGAGGATCGTTCGCGGTCGCCTGCTTGAGATAGGGAATAGCTTCTGCGTAGTCGTCGAGTCCATAATGGGAAAGGCCAATCAAAGTCGTCAGGCGTTGTCCTTCAGCAGATGAGGGAGGTTCTCTCTCAAGAAGATCCTGGAAAATATGCAGCGCGTCTCGGAGTTGTCCTGCCTTGAAGAGCGCCAAACCGAGATTCATGCGCAAGCCCGGCATTTCGGGATTTAAGCGGAGTGCCTTGCGGTATAGAGGAATAGCCTGGGCATAATGCTCCTGGTGCGACTCGAGAAAGCCCAAATGAGCGTAGGCCTCAGCGCTTCCGGGTTGAAGCTTAAGTAGGTTGCGCCATGCAACCTCAGCCTCGCCGCTTCGACCTTGTTGCTCCAGAGCGATCGCCGTCTGACGCTGCGTAACCGCCGCTTGCGTCTGGCTCATGAGCGCAGGACATCGCGCGAGCATCGCAATTGCAGTGTATGCAAGGATTCGGCTCCCAACTCGGTTCACAGAGAAGACCCTAATTCTATTTTGCCTCGTTCGGCGAGAATCGGCCCGGCGATTCTTTGTTGCTAAGCGCTTGGCATAGCGCAACCGCGACTGCGTACGCAATGGTACGATGCAAGTCGCGTTTCCTTTATTCCTCGTAACTCTGTGCACACGATAGCTAAGAGGCTAGGGTTTCTTCTAGGCATCTGCTTTCTCATATTTGTGTGGTGCGCGACTGCCACCGTAACACGACAACGGCATCCACAGCCTACAGCCAAAGGAGCCGCTTACCAGAAACCCGGATCAAAGGCCAGAAAGGCTCCGCGCGGGCCGAGGCAAAGTTATCCAGAGCTGGTGGACATTACCGCCTCTACCGGGATCAGATTTGAACACCTTTCCAGTCCCGAACAGAAATACATCGTCGAATCGATGAGTGGTGGCGTCGCTCTGATCGACTATGACCGCGATGGCTGGCCCGATATCTATTTCACGAACGCGCAGAATGTGGAGATGGCTCTGCATGGCACGAAGGCGCGCAGCGCGCTCTACCATAACAACCACGATGGCACATTTACCGACGCATCGGAAAAGGCCGGAGTCGCATATCCATGCTGGGCGATGGGAGCATCGGTCGGCGACTACAACAATGATGGCTGGCCCGATCTCCTCGTCACCTGCTTCGGGGGGATTGTTCTCTACCGCAACAATGGCGACGGCACGTTTGCCGACGTCACAAAGAGCGCTGGGCTAGGTGGCGATTCTCTCTGGGCCACCGGCGCAGCATTTGGAGACTACGACGGCGATGGTCGGGTAGACCTGTTTGTTTCCCATTACGTTGATTTTCATCTCGACAACCTGGCAGCATTCGGGTCCGCCGACACATGCAGGTACGTGGGCATTCCGGTTCAGTGCGGACCACGTGGACTCAAAGGATCTCCCGACACTCTGTACCACAATAACGGAGACGGAACTTTCACTGATGTTTCGGAGCAATCCGGGGTTGGCGATCCAGAGCGCCGGTACGGGCTTACTGCAATCTGGTCGGACTTCGACAACGACGGCAAACTGGATTTGCTGGTAACCAATGATAGTCAGCCAAACTACCTTTACAAGGGCAATGGCGCTGGGAAGTTCATGGACGTCGCGTTCTCTTCCGGAGTGGCTTTGAATGAGAACGGCGCAGCGCAGGCCAACATGGGCGTGGCTTTAGGCGACTACCTGCATACCGGATTGATGTCGCTCCTGATTTCCCATTTTGACAACGAGTACTCCGCCCTTTATCGCAACAATGGAAATATGAATTTTGCCGACGCGTCATTCGCTTCAGGCATTGCGAGGAGTACGGCAGGGTACGTGGGTTGGGGAGATGCGTTCGTCGACTTTGACAACGATGGCTGGGAGGATTTTTTCCTGGTCAATGGGCACGTTTATCCCCAGGTGGACACTCTCAACTCGCGTCTCAGATACCGCGAACCGAAGTTGTTGTTCATGAACCAGCGGGACGGAACTTTCAAAGACATAAGTCATCAAGCGGGACCTGCGATTCAGATTCCGCAGGTAAGTCGGGGAATGGCCGTTGGCGATCTTTTCAACGACGGCCAGCTTGAAGCAGTCGTTGAAAACTTGGTGGGTAGTCCAATGATCCTTAAACCGCGAGCGTCTTCTCAGAACCACTGGATCAGCTTTCAGCTCGAAGGTGCAAAAAGCAATCGATTGGCTCTCAACGCGCGGGTGCAAGCCAAGGCTGGTAACCTCGTGCAGCTTGGACAAGTGATCAGTGGCGGAAGTTATCTATCTCAGAACGACTTGCGGATTCATTTTGGGCTTGGTGAACATGACCGCGTGGATAGCGCAAAGGTATTCTGGCCGGACGGCAGAGCAGAGACAGTCGCCAATCTGATTGCGAACCACTTTTATGTAATTCGAGAAGGCTCTGGTGTAGTGTCGTCGAAAACTGCCGAGAGTGAGAAAGATCGTGAATCGCACTAGGCTGCCCTTCATCCTCCCACCAGCTCCGCCACTCGCAACTCGGTTGCGATTCACTTCGTAAGACCACTTCCACTTACGCCTTTAACGATCAGCAAAACAAGAGGTTTACGGCTCAACGCCACGAAACCGGCATTCTGCCCAGCAAATCTAGGCTGGTTTCGCGTCCAAATAAGGGGTCTTGACAAAGGACCCACAACCGGTCTAAAAGGTTTCAGTTTTGAGTAAACGGTTACTCATGATTATTCGATTTGTTCGATCCCGCAAAGGTCTCATCCGCCAGCATTCCTTATCCATGGGAGGGAACATGATGAGTCGGTTCATCGCCAAGGCTCACGTCGCCGTAACTAGCCTCACACCTCAACCGTCAAACTGGAGCCGTATCGCCATCTGGTTTGCGTCTATCGCGATTCTGGTCGTATTCACCGCAACTGCCGGAGCACAGGACAACGCCTCGATCACCGGCACCGTGTCCGATCCCTCGGGGGCGGCGGTGGTGAATGCCAGCATCACCATCACCAACGTGGCCACGGGCCAGGTAAGGCATACAGTTTCTAATGCGAGCGGCGACTTCCTATTGGCGAACTTGGGCGCTGGCCAGTACAACCTCGAGGCCGCGGCGCCAGGATTCCAGAAGTTCACCAGAACCGGCATTCGGGTCGACGTCGCCCGAACGTTGGAAGAGAACGTTTCCTTCCAGGTCGGCAACACCCAGCAATCGGTGACGGTAGAAGCCGACGCCATACAGGTGCAATCGGAGACCAACGAAGTCAGCAGCCTGATTAGCGGCGAGCAGGTGACGGAGTTGGCGACCAACGGGCGCAACGTCACGGCACTCGCCGCTCTCGGAATGGGAAAATCTAATAACCTTCCCGCATATTCCGGCGCTAATGCGTTGACCAGCGCCAATGGCATCAGCTTCAACGGAACGCGCAACACCCACAACATCTATCTGCTCGATGGTGGTGAGCTCAATGATCGTGGCTGCGGCGGCTGCTTCAGTTCTCTGCCCTCCATCGACTCGCTCTCTGAGTTCCAGACGCTCGACAGCAATTACGGTCCTGACTACGGCATCGGTTCAGGCGGCACCATTGCCATGGTGATCAAAAACGGAACCAAGAAGTTCCACGGATCAATTTGGGAATTCAACCGGAACGAGGTGTTTCAGGCAAACAACTACTTCCTCAATCAGGCCGGCAAGGCGCGTCCGAAATTCCGTCTGAATATCCCAGGCGGTAACTTTGGTGGACATATTGGAAACAACACATTCTTCTTCGTGAATGAAGAGTGGCGCAGGCAGATTCAGGGCAGTACACCGACTGTCGCCGCTGCGATTCCTGCAGCCAATTTTCCAACATTAGGCCAGCCGTTCACTTATACGGTTCCAGCGGGTAAGACCACTCCAATAGTTCCTCAAACGAGCGATCCTGCCAAGCTGGCGCTCTACTCGGCTGACGGCCTAACTCCAGGAAATCCTTTTCCGAACAATACCATCCCGGCAAATCTGATCGACCAGAACGCGGTACGTGAGATGAATGCCGGAACGTTCCCGAAGGCGAACTTCGGCACGAATCAATACATTTCCTCAATTCCGCAAGTCACCAATGTGCGTGAAGACGTGGTTCGGCTCGACCACAATATCGGCACTAAGTTCCAGGCGATGGGCCACTACTTACACGATGCAGTCAACCAGACCATCTATCCGCCGTTGTGGGGTAACAGCACGTACCCGACCGTTGGCTCAGCGATGCTCAACCCTTCGTGGTCATCCACTCTGAAGTTGACACAGACGTATTCGCCGTCGCTGCTCAACGAGACGAGCTTCCTCTGGAGTGGTAATACGATCAATCTAGATCCCATAGCTGGTCCTGGGGGGTCCTTTGTTCAGCCCAGCGGGTGGTCCAGCACTACCTTTTTCCCGGCGGCCAACAATTTCGGTACTCGTATGCCGGAAGTTCGACTTGGAGCCCCTTATGGCGTAACGTGGAGCTCCAGTTACTACCCCTGGAAGAATTCCTATTTTGGATATCAGGGACGCGACGACGTCTCGTGGACCCGCGGCAAGCACCAGTTCAAATTCGGCTTTAGCTGGCTGCATGCGGTCAAGAATCAGGAATTGCAGGCCAACACTCAGGGAACTGCTATCTTTGGAAATGGCTCATTTTCACAGGACTCGTACATCAATTTCCTGTTAGGTGATGCCGATAGCTTCACTCAACTGCAGTACCTTGCAGGAAAACATTGGGTCAACAACAACTACGGCTTCTACGGTAATGACAACTGGCGCGTAAACCAGCGCTTAACTCTGAATGTCGGGTTGCGTTACGACGGTCTGCCGCATGCCTTCGAACGCTACAACCAGTTCTCAAACTTCGTGCCTACGCTTTATGACCGAAGCCAGCCGAATCCGATGAACGCGAACGGTACCCTGAATCCCGCAGCACTGACCAATTTCAACGGACAGAACTTCTATCTCAACGGCATTCGCGAAGCTGGTGCAAACGGATTCCCGAGGGGGAACGTACAAGACAGCTACTACACCGTTCAGCCCAGATTGGGATTCGCCTACAACCTCGGCGGTGACGGCAAGACAGTTATCCGTAGCGGTGTTGGAATCTTCTATGAGCGCGTCCAAGGCAATGACGTTTACAACGCCGCTTTGAACCCGCCGTTCGCCTATCAGCCGCAATCTACGAACGTTTACTTCTCTAACCCAAATACCAGTGCTATTAGTGGACAGACGACATCGCAGGCGTTCCCCTCGACGATGACGGTACTCGGATACAACTATCGTCCGCCGGGGACAGCAATGTTCAGCTTGGGAGTGCAGCGCCAGGTCGCCTCTTCGGTTGTGGCCCAGGTGCAATACGTTGGATCCAGAGGATGGGATCAAAGCGACGATAGACAATTGAACACGCTGCCTTTGAACGATATAGCGCACCGCCAGGGAGTTGCAGGCAAGACGCCTGACCCGGCTAACCCTACTAAATTCCTTCCTGCTTTGAACGCAAACCTGTATCGACAATTTCCGGGCTTCGCCGGCATTACCGTCGAGGAGAACGAAAGCAATTTCGCCTACAACTCGTTCCAGGCCGGGTTGCGCATGGAAAACCGGCATGGCCTGACGGTGCAACTGGCTTATACCTGGTCGCACCAGATCGACGAGGTTAGCAACGACCTCAACGCCGTTTCTAATCCGTTTGATTTGTCCTATGACCGCGGATCGGGAGCTCTCGATCGGCGTCATATCTTTAACGCTAATTACGTGTACACCATTCCCTTCTTCAACACGAGCGACAACAAATTCTTGCATCATGTTCTTGGCGGATGGGAGTTCTCGGGAGTGACGGTCGCGCAGTCGGGTACGCCGATCAATATTCGCTACACCGGCGCCGATACTCTTGGTCTGGGAGGCGGCACGACAAATCGTATGAACGTGATAGGACCCATCGGCTTGCCGCATACGGTCAATGCGTGGTTTACCACCGGCTCTTTTGGCAACCCAGTCGCACCGTGGGCTGGTGGACCGAACAATGGCTTCGGCAATGCTCGTAAGGACGCCGTCGTCGGCCCGGGCTTATTCAACTTCAATCTGTCGTTGTTCAAGAACATCATCCTCACCTCACATGAGGCTGGACCAAGACTGCAGCTGCGCTTCGAGTCATTCAACACCTTCAACCACACAGAGTTCAACGGTGTTGATACCGCCTCTGCGGATGCGCTTTTCGGGCACGTGACCAGCACGTACGATCCTCGCGTTCTGCAGCTTGGCGCGAAGTTCAGCTTCTGATTTCGACACGCACGCACACTTGAGCGCGGCGGAATTTCCGTCGCGCTTTTTTGACTCTTGTTTCAGATAAGCGACAACGGAGCCGAGATGTGCCGTTAGTTTGTGCACGCAGTTCTTTCCTAGAGTTGAGAATCCACCCTTTTGGACAGCAAAGGACAATTGGTGACAACGAGACTACTTCGTAGACTGGTGTTGTTCGCTGGCGCAGCTCTTGCATTTCCGCTTGCGGCGCAGGTACAAACCGAAGTTCCTGCTGTGGTCCCCGGTGCGAAAGCGGCGACAGTGGAGCGAATCAGAGTTCACGGTACGGCGTTAGAAGGGAACCTGGAGGGGGACGCCGTCGATCGCGACGTGTTTGTCTTCCTGCCTCCCAGCTACGCAAAGGAAAGATCGCAGCGCTATCCGGTTGTGTACGCCTTGCACGGTTATTCCATCGGCGCCGAGCAGTGGAGTCATGAGATCAGAGTACCGCAGACCATAGAAGGCGCTTTCGCCGAGGGCGCCAAAGAGATGATTGTCGTTCTGCCCGATTCGAAAACAGTCCACAACGGGTCGATGTATTCAAGCTCGGTGACTACCGGGGACTTCGAGCAGTTTATTGCCCACGATCTAGTGGCATACGTCGATTCCCACTACAGGACTTTTCCGACTCGGGAGAGTCGCGGGCTCGTAGGCCATTCGATGGGAGGGTACGGAGCCACACGCATTGGCATGAAGCACGCCGATGTCTTCGGCAGCCTGTACATCATGAGCCCATGCTGCCTGGGGCCGCGAGCAGCCGGCACAAATCCGGAAATCGATAAGGCACTGGAGGCGGTTAAGACGCCGGAAGACTCGGCCAAGCTGCAGTTCTTTGCCCGAGCGCAACTCGCGAGCGCAGCGGCTTGGTCGCCTGATCCGAAGAATCCTCCGCTCTACCTGGATTTGCCTACCAAGAACGGCGAAGCTAAGCCTGAGGTGCTGGCAAAATGGGCAGCCAATGCGCCGCTCGCTTTCATCGATCAGTACGTAGGGAATCTGCGCCGGTATCGCGCAATCGCGATCGATGTCGGCGACCAGGACCGTTTACGCGTCGATACCGAGAAGTTGCACGATGGTCTCGACAAGTACGGGATTGCGAACACCTTTGAAGTCTATTCTGGCACGCATACGAGCAGAGTCGCCGATCGTTTTCAGAACCATGTAATGCCCTTCTTTAGCAAGAATCTGTGTTTTCAAGCAGGTTGCAAGTAAGAGTTGAATCCGTTCCGGGAGAATAGATGAACCATTGTGGGAAGTTCATATCAGCTGTCTCAACCGCCTGCATCGTCTTCCTTACCTGCACCCTCATAGCACAGGATAATTCCAACCTTCCGTACATGAACCCGAAGCTTTCACCCGAAGAGCGTGCGGCGGATCTGGTCCACCGCATGACCCTGGCTGAGAAAGCTTCTGAGATGCAGAACAACTCCGCGGCAGTGCCACGGCTCAAGATTCCTGCCTACCAATGGTGGAGCGAAGCGTTGCACGGCGTGATCAACGAGGGCGTGACTGAATATCCCGAACCGGTTGGGCTTGCCGCGACGTTCGACGCGCCGGGAATTCACACCATGGCGGCGCAGATTGGCGTGGAAGGCCGCATCAAGCACGTGCAGAACGCGCGTGAAGGGCACACCGGCATTATGGGAGGCCTGGATTTCTGGTCGCCCAATCTCAACATCTTCCGCGACCCGCGTTGGGGCCGTGGGCAGGAGACTTACGGCGAAGATCCGTTTCTCACGGGCAGCATGGGCGTCGCCTATGTGACCGGACTGCAGGGTGACGACCCTAGGTACTACCTCGCCATCGCAACGCCCAAACATTTCGCGGTGCACAGCGGGCCCGAGCCTACGCGTCACTTTGCCGACGTGGACGTAAGCAAGCACGATGAGGTTGACACCTACGAGCCAGCCTTCCGCGCTGCGATCGTCGAAGGAAAGGCCGGGTCGGTAATGTGCGCTTACAACGCGATCAATGGTGAGCCGGCCTGCGCGAACCAGTACCTGCTCCAGGACCAATTGCGCGGGAAGTGGAGTTTCAAGGGATACGTGGTCTCGGACTGCGATGCGGTCAGAGATGTCGCAGCCAATCATCGCTATCGCCCGACGCAGGCGCAAGGCGTGGCCATCTCCGTCATCCGCGGCATGGATAACGAGTGCGTTACCTTCACTTCGCGTTTTGGGGAACCGGTGGACAAGGCCTATATCGATGCCGTCCAGCAAAGGTATCTCCCGGAAAGAGACTTAGACACGGCGCTCATTCGCCTCTTCACCGCGCGCATCAAGCTCGGCATGTTCGATCCACCGGACATGGTTCCCTACACGAAGATCGATGAAAAAGAGCTCGACAGCGTGGAACATCGCGCGGAGGCGCGCAAGCTGGCAAATGAATCCATGGTCCTGCTGAAGAACGATGGCCTCCTTCCACTGAAACCGGGAATCAAGAAGATTGCCGTTGTTGGGCCGCTTGCCGACCAGACAAGGCCGCTCCTCGGAAATTATGCGGGCCAGCCCACGCACATCGTGTCCATCCTGGACGGCCTAAAGGCTGAGTTCCCCGATGCGACCATCAGCTTCGTTCCCGGAACGCAGTTCCTGCGCACCGACGGAAGCCCAGTTCCAGATGCTCTGCTGACGACTCCGGATGGCCAGCGAGGGCTTAAGGCCGATTACAACGAAGGCATGCGCCGCGGACCGGCCGAGGAACCGAAGCCCACGCCCCTCGTCACCCGCACCGAACCCAACGTGAGGCTCACCGAGACGAACCTGCCGCCGGAAGTGGCGAGCAAGAAGACCTTCGGAGTGCAATGGTCGGGATTCCTCACACCCACGGAATCCGGGGACTTCCTCCTCGGCATTCGCTGCCAAGGATTCGGAAGGCTTACCGTAGACGGTAAGCAAGTAGCAACCGCGTTCGGCGGTGGCACGCGGGGACTCTCTGCGGGCGTAGGCCGCGTCCACCTCGAAAAGGGCCACAAGGTCGCGCTCGAGATCTCCTATGGAACCAGGAACAGCACACCGCATGCGGAACTTATATGGACGAAGGCGAACAATACGCCTTCGACAGAGGCGATCGCCGCCGCGAAGAATGCAGATGTCGTGATCGCGGTTGTGGGTATCACCAGCCAGCTTGAGGGCGAAGAGATGCCGGTCAGCGAGCCCGGATTTTTAGGCGGAGACCGCACCAACATCGACATGCCCCAGCCGGAAGAAGACCTGGTGGAAGCTGTGGCAGGAACCGGCAAACCGGTCGCCGTCGTTCTCATGAATGGCAGTGCCCTCGCTGTCAACTGGATCAACGAACATGCCAATGCCGTTCTTGAGGCTTGGTATCCGGGCGAAGAAGGTTGCACGGCAGTGGCTGAAACTCTAAGCGGCAAGAACAATCCAGCCGGCCGGCTGCCCGTTACCTTCTACAAGAGCGTCGATCAGTTGCCAAATTTTGAGGATTATGGGATGGCGAACCGGACCTACCGTTACTTCAGCGGCAAGCCACTTTATCCGTTTGGTTACGGCCTCAGCTACACGAACTTCAGCTACAGCGATCTCAGAGTGCCGACCCAGACTCCCGCGGGACAGTCGGTGGGCGCCGACGTGACGGTTGCTAATACTGGCAAGCTCGCAGGAGATGAGGTTGTGCAGCTCTATCTCAAGTTTCCGGCGGTCAAGGGCGCACCCCGCATCGCGCTGCGTGGATTCGAGCGCATCCATCTCGATCCGGGAGCAAGCCGGAAGCTTCATTTCGATCTCAGGCCACGCGATCTGGGCATGGTCACCGAAGACGGAGATCCGATCATCCCTCAAGGGGATTACACCATCAGCATCGGTGGCGGCCAGCCCGATACCGGAGCCCCAGGCATAACCGGCCAGTTCCACATTGATGGGCAATATGCCTTGCCCGAATAGAGAGGCCTTCACATGCCATGCAGCGGTTGCGCTTTAGAGATCAAGTACAAGTAATTAGGAGAGGGATAAATGAAACAGGTTGGGATCATATTCATAGCTTTGTTCGCCAGCGTTTTTTCCTATACACAAGAATCCGGCGATTTTCACTCGGCTTCAACCAATGTGTGGGGGGCGGAATACCCCAAAGTTGATAGTGCAGGAAGAGTGCAAATTCGGGTGAAGGCTCCAGATGCAACAAAGGTCCGGCTCAACTTCTGGAGTGGACCGAAAGTCGATATGCAAAAGGAGTCAGACGGATTTTGGACACTGACAACTGAACCTCTCGTTCCCGGTCTGCACTATTACACGCTGAACATCGATGGGGCTGATGTCAGCGACACGAATAGCCAGGCATTCTTTGGCGGAGGCAGATACGCGAGTGCAGTTGAAGTGCCGGAGCCAGGAAGTACTTACTACTCACCTGAAGACGTCCCACACGGGCAGGTTCGCGAGGTCTGGTACAACTCCAAAGTCACAGGAACCTGGCGGCATGCGCTGGTCTATCTGCCGCCCAACTACGACGCGCAAGCGAAAGCGCGTTATCCGGTGCTCTACCTTCAGCACGGTGGAGGCGAAGACGAGACAGGATGGATTCGACAAGGCCACGCAAATTTCATTCTGGATAATCTGATCGCCGCCAAGAGTTGCAAGCCAATGATCGTGGTCATGGCGTACGGCTATGCGCGACGTGCAGGACAAGCTCCGCCCGATCTGAGCGGAAAGCCATTTGGATCGCCGGAGATGATGAAAGCCATGCGCGACATGTCTGCCGCATTCGAAGATGATGTCACGGAGGCTCTGATTCCCTTTGTCGATTCCACTTTCCGCACCGTTGCCGATCGCGATCATCGTGCGATGGCCGGTCTTTCTATGGGAGGAATGCAGACATTTCAAGTCACCCTCGACCATCTCAACCTCTTTTCCTACATCGGCGGATTCAGTGGCGCAGGCGGGATGCTGATGATGGGAGACAGAAAACTAGATCCCAAAACGGATTACAACGGAGTATTTGCCGATCCTGCTGCCTTTGCAAAGAAAGTACATCTACTTTGGGTCGGTGTCGGTACTAAAGAGCCTGAGAGGATGCGTGCAGGACTCTTACGGCTGCATACTTCCCTGGCGGAAGCAAGCATTCAACACGTCTTCTATGAATCACCGGGAACAGATCATGAATGGCAGACCTGGCGTCGCGATTTAAAAGATTTTGCTCCAAGGCTCTTTCAGGAGAAGGCCTCCATCAAGCAGGAAGTAGCTCGACGCTAGTACTTGTCGAGTGTCTTGAAAATATGATCCTCAGTATGAAGAATCGGGCGAAGTGAGCAGCTAACGGCCAAAATCAAACCAAGGCTCCTTCAACTGCGCTAACGATGACAAAAACGAACACCAACACAACGTCCTTCGACTCCGGTTTCCAACCCTGGCGAAAGCGCGTTGGACCCTCCTCCGCTCAGGATGGCGGACACGAAGGGCGATGGGGGGAATTCCCTGATAAATTCCCTGTTAAAAGTTGGAACTTCCTTCCTGCGCTCCTATGTCTCTGCTTTTACACGACTTGGCTCACAACTGAAAATCCCCT
This sequence comes from Terriglobales bacterium, assembly GCA_045808065.1. Lineage (GTDB taxonomy): Bacteria > Acidobacteriota > Terriglobia > Terriglobales > Acidobacteriaceae > Gp1-AA112. The sequence continues at coordinate 270,780 of JBJMGD010000017.1, forward strand.
GTTAATTCCCTGTTCCTGAAGCAAATTCGTGGAATTTGGGCATAAATCGGGGATTTTTGGAAAGAAATCAAAAAATCCCTGTTAGTTTCCCTGTTAATTCGCTGTATTGGGAAATTTGGCTTCAGCTATGGGCTTTTCCAGCTACAGGAAATGCGAGGTGGAGGGCACGGAGGACAACGGGGGCACGCCAGGAAGGCGAATTGGGTCAATCGGGCGAGCGGGCGAAGTAAGGCAGCCCGGCGGCTTCCACCGGCAAAGAAATGGTAGGCACGAGGAGACTCGAACTCCTGACCTCAGGCGTGTGCGAATAGAGGTTTCGGAACATAAATTAGTAGGCAATCCCCCGACAGGCAGAGGCACGGTTGTTAGGTGGGTGCCGTATTCACCCGCTTACCGCTCCACCCTCCTCAGCACCACTGGAACGGTCGATGCAGGGCGGGAAGGCCCTCTCGAAGGATCTGAGCCATCCGGTGCAGGTCCGATATCCGGAGCGTCGGCTGCCTTCTCTGCGGGGCTTGGCATGCTTCCAGGACTGGCGGAGCGCTGCAGCTCAATGTGATCTCCTTTAATATTCCCCGTGAAGCTGCTGTTTCCCACGGTGAAACTGATAGTGCTTCCATTAATGGTCCCATTAACGATGGGAGCAGGGACGTCACCGCCACCGAAGAAATTCGCTCCGGTACCTTCCACCGTCCCAGCGAGGCTGCTACCTTCCTGCTTTAACGAGTAAATGGAATCACCCACAGCCGGAAGGGCAGATGACTCCGGACGGCCTTCGGGAGGTATTGGTCTCCACAAACCTGTAATGCCTTCCCCTTTCGGAACCTGGCGCTCCCAGAGGGGGACCTGCGGCCGCAGGGTTACAGCTTCTACTGGAAGAGTAACCGTGGCGGGTGCGAGGCCGGGTGAGCTTGCTTCAACGCTGATGTTCCCGCTCTGCTTCGTTGATTGCACCACCGCCATGCAACATCCGCAGAAAGCCTTTCGTGACGTCCCCTTGTCTGAGGCCTGATCGGTCGGGTCACCGTTACCGACGCCAATTAGCTTTCCTCCGCCCGATACCTTGAACATCACCTCATTGTCTGTGATCGGGACAACGCGGTCCTGCGCATCGCGAACCTGCACTGCAAACATTGCGACGTCCTCGCCGTCTCCTGAGAGCTGTTGCCGGTCCGCGGACATCGCGAGTCTTACTGCGGGACCCGCGGTTTCGCGTTTCGTTGTCATCACGACCTTATCGCCTTTGTAACCGCGGGCTTCGATTGTTCCCGGTGCGTACTTCACCACCCAAGCCACGTGCGAATCTTTCTTCATCTCTTTTGTGCCAATGCTCTGGCCGTTGTGCAGCAATTCCACCTTGTCCAGGTTCGAATAGACCCACACCGCGATCCGCTTTCCTTCCATTCCAGCCCAATTCCAATGTGGGAATAGATGAAGGAGCGGCTCGCTGGTCCACCATGCCTTGTAGTAGTAGAACGAGTCCTTGGGAAAACCGCAGATGTCGATGATCCCATACTGTGAACTGATGTTCGGCCACCCGTTGGGGGAGGGTTCGCCGCGATAGTCGAATCCCGTCCACACGAATCCCCCGGATAGCCAATGCTGCGCATTGCAGAAACGCCACCAGCCTTCCGCTGAAGCGCGCCCTGTGGTGGTGTATGGATCGTAGGACGCTACGTATCCCTTCGAATAATCGGTGACGTAGATTCCGCGCGTGCCGACGGCGCTTACTGTCTCGGTACCTATCACTGGTTTTTTAGGATTGCCATTATGGAACTGCTCCGCCTGCGGATCCTGGTAGTTGTAGCCGATCACGTCGCACACGGCCAGCCCGCCGACTCCAATCGCGCGTATCGGAGCGATTGATACCGGTCGCGACCCGTCGAGCTGGTTGGCCATTGCTTTCATCGCAGTAAGAATCAACAATCCTTTGTCTGTATTCGCCGTCCCTTCCTCGTTGCCCATGGACCACATGAAGACGCTGGGGCGATTGCGATCGCGTCGCACGAGATTGGCGAATTGGCTCATACCTTCGGGATTTGACGACATCATGCGCGTCTCATCGAAGACCAACATGCCAAGCTCATCGCAAGCATCGAGCAGTTCAGGAGTTGGTGGGTTGTGCGAGGTCCGCAGCGAGTTGCAGCCCATCTCCTGCAGCTTGCGCACACGGTAGTACTGCACCGCGTCCGGTACCGCTGCGCCGACGCCGGCGTGGTCCTGGTGATTGCATGTTCCCTTCAGCTTCACGACCTTGCCGTTAAGAAAAAATCCTTTGTCGGCATCGAAGGCTACTGTACGAATCCCGAAAGGGGTCTCGTAGTGGTCGACGACGCCGCTTTCCGTCTGCACTTCTGTCACCAGCTTGTACAAATTGCGCTTTTCAAGCGACCAAAGGAGTGGCTTCCTCACATTAATCTTCTGCTCGTATGTTTGCTTCCCCCGAGTGCCGAGCGCCTGCGGGGAACTGCTGGCCCGTCCAACTGTTTCTCCCGACGGGCTTAGGATCGTCGAGATCACGCGCACGGTCTTGGCGGCGTTGCTGTCATTGCTGATCTCCGTGAGTACGGAAAGATTCGCTTCGTCGGGCTTGACATCGGCTCTCACGAACGTGCCCCATTGCGGCACATAAACCGGATTCGTCTTCACCAGCCACACATGACGATAAATGCCCGCGCCTTCGTAGAACCAACCATCACTCGACGTTGCATCGACCCGCACCAGCAGCACGTTGCGGCCGCCTGGCGTCACAAAGTCTGTGAGATCAAAACTGAATGGATCGTATCCTCCGCTATGACGACCGATGTAGAAGTTGTTGAACACCATCATGCTTTCGCGATACGCGCCATCGAACTCCACCGTGATGCGCTTGCCTTTGTCTTCAGCAGATAACTCCAACACGCGCCGATACCAACCGACACTGGTGGCTGGATACTTCTTTCCCAGTGGATAAAAACCTTTGGACCTCAATGCGGGATCGTTTTGAAAAGGCAGCTCGACTGCCCAGTCGTGCGGCAGATCGAGCGCACGCCACTGGCTGTCGTCGAAGGCCAGTGCACCGGCAGGTACGAAGTTTCCCGTTTTCTGGAAATTGCCGGTGAATCCGAAGTCCTTGGCAGGATCGTCGGCGTGCCCAAAATGGAAACGCCAGCCAAAATCCAAAAGCAGCCGCTCCCTCCCGGCCCTCTTCATCGCTTCATCGTTCGTCTCCCGCAGCGAAGGCTCAAGAAATGGCTCCGCAGTGTCGGGCGCAATCTCCAATGCAGCGGCCATCGGTACTAGCTCATGCACCGTGGCTGCAGCCGAAGCAAGCACACTGGTTTTCAGGACATCTCGGCGTGAAAACTTCTTCATCGGTCCTCCACGTAGGCCAGGATCATGCAACTTATCCAAATCGGGAACACTTGATTTCGTCTATTGGAGCTAGGCAATCCAGGAAAGCAGGTCTTTCAACTCAGTCGTGCTATTTGATTCCGTACCCCGCGGCATCGAAGGACCAATAGCTACGGCCTGGGTGTGCCCTTCGAACCAAACCAGGAAGGAGGCTCGTTCTGTTCCGGGAAGCCGCTGCTGATTGAGCCAGTTATAATACGCGCCCATATCCGCGTCGATGAGCGAGCCGATCACATCGGTTTCAGCTCGTTCTCGGCTTGTGGATAACAACTCATTCATCGGCCGCTGTCGTTGCCGTGGGGAAAAGCGCACTAGCAACGTCAGCGGTTGAGCACGTCGCAATGCCTCGCGAGCGGCCCACTGCGCGAATGTTGTGCTGAAGATCTGAGTTCCGGAGCCTTCCGTCAGCAGTTTAAGCTGAAAGCGATCCAGGATCGCGCTTCCAGAGTTACCCAGGCCGATGTCAGCCGGCTGCATACGAGCAAGAATTGTCCTGAGCGTCTCTGGTCCCATTCCGGGACGATCTATTTCAGACCGCATCTTTCGCAAGAGAACGGTCCTTGCGGGTTCCAGCGACGCATAAGAGATAGGGGTCAGCGCATTATCGTGATCAGCGGGCTCGCCACCGTCGATGTACCAATGTGCGAACGGGACGCGATGGGCTTTCGCCCTTGCCGCAACCGCATCGAGGAGTGTCCGGAGTCCGTTCTCCGGATTGACGCGGCTGAAGTATGCGCCATGGACCCGGAGTTTTCGAAATAACGCCTCATCATAGGCAGGGACCCCCTTTCCAATAACACTGATTCCGAGCCGCGGTACTTGCGGAGGTTGCGGGGGAGCCGCCGCGCGCAAACGATCCGCATATGCGATCGCTGCGCTTCGAAAGTTGTTAAGTTGATGGGTCGTCCAAAGATGTGTCGACAGTTGTTCGACAAACTGGCCTGGGGCATTCACCCAGTCTGAACGCTCCAGTTCACTTGAAAGGCGAATCTGCGCAAAGGCGCTCAACCAGGAATCCAATTGTTTTGGCGCTAACGAACTTAAGACTTCGAGTTCCTTTTCCAAAGCCTCACGTTCAGCCGGAAACTTGGAGTCGTAGTCGATGATTTCGCGCAGCACGCTGGGAAGGAAACTCAGCGGCCAGCGTTGCAACAGCGGCAAATACTTGGTCGCCAAGGTCCTAGCTTGGGGAGCATAGCCCTTGAAGTGCTCTGGTGTGAGATCGCGTGGCTGCATATTCACAACAGCTCGGAAATCGTTTTTCCTTGCGCTAGAGACGCAGAGAATCCCAGTATTGAGCCAATGGTCGGCACAAGATCGGTGGGCTCAATCCTTCGATCAAAAACTATTCCTTCGCGAATTCCTGCCCCTAAAGCCATCATCCATGTTGTTCGCGAGAGCGCATCGCCAGTTCGATGGTGCTGAAAGCCGTTTCCGCCTGAGTCGTCGTCTGAGTCGCGGCCAAAGTCTGGCAGAATGAAAAGAGTAGTATGGCCTGCGTATTCCGGTTCTGCCTGAATCGTCTTCCAAATTTCAAGACAAAGCCGATCTGTTCGCCGGATTCCTTCGATGTAGAGTGAGTAAGCGCCAGCATGCGCAATGTCAATATCATGCAGCGTGATCCAGAGAAGGCTGGGAGCAACTTGGCGCATCAGACGGCGAGCAATAAACACTGAAAGCTCATCTGGACTCGACAGGGTTCGTGCATTTGCCTTGAAGTCGTCCACGGATAATTTCAGAATTTGCTCTAGCTGTTGCAGTTCGAATTCTTTGCCAGCAAGTTCCGGTGCATAGAACGGCGTTTCGTAGTTGTCCCGCAATAAATGTTCGTACTCTCCGGCAGCGCCGGAGTTTGCTGCCATCAGCAGATGCTTAGGTAGGATCACGCCGGCACCAAGTCCCGCTCCGTAAGATCGGTGGTTGCTCTCCCCTATTCGATTAAAGCCATTGCTTGGAGCGACTACCCACGCGTCTGAGGATGGCCGGCGCAATTCCTTGCGGAAGTATTCGAAGACGGTTGGATATTCCGGCGGAAGTGAAGCAAAGTTGTTAATGGTCTCGTAGACGCCCGTTGCTAGGCTTGCGGTCGCCACGTAATGGCCAAGAATTCCTCCATTCACGACTTGGGTAAAGAAAGTCGATTGCGGAATCAGCTCGCGCATTAAGTAAGGAATGTTTTGCTGACCATCTGGTGCAAAAGTTTCCTGGTCGCGAGCGCCGCCTCCAAATGTAATTACTACGACTTTTCGTTTTGGAACATTGGAACCGAAACCAAAAGGGCCCGAACGCAGCACTGCGCTTCCCAGCATCAAGTGCGCAGCGCTGCGCAGGAACTCACGTCGACTTTGGGCTACTCTGAGAGAAAGTTGACCCGACGCAGAGGTGTTCATGCCATTCAATCCAGCGTCGCGTATCAGGCGAAAACAGGACATGAAAACTCCAACCGCCGCAAGAAACTACGATTGCCAGCCCACGCAGTCAAGCGAGATCCACTTCATTGTTTTGGAGCTGGCGAGTCTCTTGCCGTATAGACGAACTGTCGAATATCCGCTTTTTGCTTATCCGCCTCCGCTAGATGCTCCGCTCGGAGTCGCTGATACAGCTCAAATTCTTTCTGCGCCCGATCCTTATCGCCCGTTCGAACATAGGCCTGTCCTAGGCGATAATGCAGGTCACCCAAATCGGGGCTGTATTTGACAGCAATCACGTATTCACTGATAGCATCCGCATATTGCTTTTGGTCGGAGTAGAGATTTCCCAACTGCAGGTGGGCCTCCGCGAACGAGGGGTCAAGCCGGATGGCTTCCCTTAGTAGTGATTGAATCTGATGCAGGTCTAAGCCGGCATCCTGCATTCTGCGTCCCTTCCATAAAGTCATAGCGTAGTAATAAAGGGCGGCTGGATTCTTGGACTGAAGCTCGGCAAAGCGCCGGAACCGTCGGATCACCTCTTCGGCCTGTGATGGGGAACTGTCGTAAGCCCGCGACAGAAAACGATAACAGTCAGGATCAGATGGATTCAGATCAGCTGCCCTAAGCAGTGACTTCACCGCATCGTCATAATTTCCACGCGAATAAAGTGCCACCCCAAGGCCAATTGCAACTCTAGGTGAACCCGGATATCGCTGGGCCGCTTGCCGGAACACTTCTATGGCTGGATCGAGAGTCCGATGCAAAAGCAACTCGCTGCCCCAATCAAACAAATTGCTCTCACTGGGATCGAGGTGCGCCGCAGTTTCAAATTCGTTGGCTGCCGCGACAAACTTTTCATCCTTCTCCTCCACGACACCTAAGAGGTTGTGCAATTCGGAAGTGTTCTTTCGCGTCAAGAGATCATTTACGAGATCCCGCGCATCTGAGAGCCTCCCCATCTGGACGTACACTAGCGCCAAATTGTATCCATTGTCGTAAGAAGAAGGATTCACTCGATGAGCCTGCTGGAGAAACGGTTCGGCCTGAGAAATCTTCCCAGAGCGAACATATAGTTCACCTAAATCGTGATTTGCGTCGAAGTTTTCGGAGTCGAGTTCTACGGCGCTCCTAAACTCCTTCTCGGCCAAGTCGAGCCTGCCTCTGCGGGCCAGATTCGCAGCATAGTTCGTTCTCGCTGCCGCCGAGTTTGGTCTAAGCTTTACCGCTTTCTCAAAGTGCGTGGTCGCTTTTAGGTCTTGCGATTGTGCCGAGTAAACTAATCCCAGAAGCTCATGAACTTCAAAGCTTTCGGGTACATCCTGTAACAACGCCTCAAGTCGGATAGCGGCGTCAGCAAGGCGGCCAGAGTTGTACTGAGCTACGGCAGTCTGGAAGTCGCGATCTAGGCGTTCGCTTTGCTCGCTACTGATCGCTAGAGCTCCCGCGCACGCCGAAGCGATGAGGAGCAGGAGAGATGAAAGCCGCCTTAGTGGTACCACGGGACTCGTATGCTATCACCGGAGAACGGGCATTGAGAGAACGAAAAGCAGCGGAAAGGCACTTCCAAGCGCCTTTCCGACCGGTGCCGTCGAAACTAGTAATAAAACTTCAAAGCGAACTGGATCTGTCGCGGATCGTACGGAGCATCGCGAGTCGATCCAATCTTGCCGAAGTTTGAGTTAGTGAAGTTCAGCGCACCAGGAATAGCCACAACACCATTACCGCCAAAGCCGGGTGCATTGAAGTTCGGATGATTCAAGATGTTGAACAGCTCGGCTCGGAACTGCAGGCGGAACCGATCATGGAATGGGAATTCTTTGAAAGTGGAAAAATCCAACCGATGGAATCCCGGACCCTCAAGCTCGTTGATACCGCCCAATGCGGCCGTGCCCGTCAGTGGTACACAACCAGTCGGCTGATTGGCTATAGGTTGACCGCCAATACCCAAGACGCATGGTTGCGTGAACGCTTTTGGATTAAAGAACTGAGTCACGTTGTGTGGTCCAGCATACGGATCCACGCCGGCAATCTTGAGAGACTGGCAACCGACTCCAGCCGCTACGCCCGTTGGACAGCCGATTCCGACTGGTTGTCCGCCTTGAAGCGTCGATGACCAGATAATGCTCCAGCCTCCGAACAATGAATCGGCGGCACGATTTCCGCCCGACATGAACCGCTTACCGTTGCCGAAAGGAAGCTGGTAGGTGCCGCTGAAATGGAAGACATTGCGAACGTCGAAAGGCGCCAGTGCGTAATCAGCCTTGATTCCCATTCCCGGAACACCCGGCGCGCGATATCCCGAGACACTGCCGCCATTCAGCAAGTCGCGCGCATCGCTACGCACCTGCGACCAGGTATATGTCGCCAGGAAGCTCAGGCCTCCGGTAAATCGCTTCTCAGCCTTCGTCTGCAGTCCATGGTAATGGCTGGCGCCTTCTGTAATGGCATAGCTTGATCCACGGTTGAAGTCCGGAAATGGGATGAATTTGTTAGGGTTTAGGCTAGTGCCGTCAGGGTTCAGAGTAGGCAAAACTTGAGTGACTATATTTGAGTTAGGGAACACTTCCAAATGCCGCGCCAGGGACGTGACATAACCAGCCTGTACCGCAAGAGTTGGAGTCAGTTCATATTGCAGCGTTAAGTTACCACCCATCGAATAGGGTGTGTGATAGTCGAACTGAATCCCGCGCAAATTCAGCCCGTTCCCGTTCACCAGTAGCGGATTGAGCGGCGTGCAGGAGAACCCTGTCTCAAAGGTGGCGGTACCGCCCGGCCCTGCCGTGCTGCATCCAGTGAACACTGGCGCCGTGCCCGCACTGTTGAGAATCGGGTTAGCGTCATTGGGGCTGTTAAACGTGAAATTGAATTGGAATGGATAGTTCTCACCCAGATTCGGCGAGAATCCGCGGTTCTCGAACCCGTTGTAAAAGAGGCCGAACCCAGCCCTGGCTACCAGCTTGGGGGTGACTTGATAGGCCAATCCGAAGCGAGGAGCAAAGTTGGCCTTCTGCGAATTACCGAGACCCTGTCCATAGGCATCTGTTATCGCCAGCTTGATGCCGTCTTTCACCAACAAATCTGTAAAGCAGGTTGCGCAACCAGAGGAAAGCTTGTTCGCGTTCGGCCCCGTGGGAATGATGTACATCGGACCACCTGTTGGCGGACCTCCCGGAACGAAGTTGGCTTGATTCTCGTGGTGCTCACCGGTAAGTCCGAAGAAGTCATAACGCAATCCCAAGTTGACAGTTAATGTCGAACTCAGCTTCCAATCGTCCTGGAAGTAACCGCCGTAGTACTCCTTTCCGTTATCCGTTAGCGAGATATTGGAAATTTGAACGGTCGTGGCCCCGCCGACGAAGTTGATTCCGCCGGGTACCGTTGCCGCAGTCGGAGTCAGCAGGAATGCTGCACGCCCTGTGTTTCCGCCTCCAACACTCGGGATGTCGGTGTAGTTACCGTTGTAATCGAACTCTCCATGGGACCAAGGCGGCTGAAGCGTCGAGAACTTGACGTGCTGGAACTCGAATCCCATTTTGAAAGTGTGCTTCCCGTAAATCTTGGTCAGATCGTCTGTAGCCTGGATTGTGGAGCTGACCTCATCTGAAGGCAGGAAAGCGTTGCTTCCCAGCGTTTGTAGACCGTTGATCCCGAAGGCAGGAAGACCACCGTTGTTGTGCTCCTGCGGAATTCCCTGAATTCCATACTGAGCGGGAATGTTGCTCAAATCATTCGCAACTGGGCCTGTACGCGTGGTGTGCAGGTAGTTCAGACCGGCGCGAGCCACGTTGACTAGAGTTGAAGAGAATGTGTGCGTATGAGCCAGCGCAGCCTGAGTCGCGTAGGCCGTCTGCGGGCCTTGGAAGAAGCCACCGCCATCGGCGACGCCTCCGAAGATGCTGGGAATAAACTCCGGATCATCAACGAGGCTGAACCGGAAGAATGTCGAGTCCTTCTGGCTGAAGTTAAAGTCGAGCCGCGTGTCAAAGGCATTGCGGTTTTCGCTCAATACGGGTGAGTTGGCGAAATTCGAAAAGAGACTCGAACTGTTTGGCTGCGGGTAGAGATTCAAGAGCTTAATCGCGTTCGCGTCGAGACGATTGGCGGGTAGCACGTTGAGACCGCAGCCTGCGAGCGTAAAAGCAGCCGTGCTGGGCGCGCAAGTGCCGAATGGATCGCGCACAAAGCCAGTGGCTGTCGCTGAGCGTCCGGAAACGGGATCGACAGCTCCGGCAGTAACGGCTCGCGTAGTGGCAGGATCAAGAATAGTTCCAAGAGGAACCGAACGTCCCAGGGCATCATTTCTCGCTGCCCCCGATTGGCCGGTGATCAAGTCACTGAAATTCGTGTAGTTGCTGTTTCGTTCAGCGAGGGTAGGGACCGATCCCGTCAGAATCGTTCCCTGTCTTCTGCGAAGTCCTTCGAAGTCGCCAAAGAAAAAAATCTTATCGCGTCCGTTAAACAGCTTTGGGATGACGACCGGACCGCCTGCTGAGAAGCCAAACTGGTTCAGGCGCAGCTTGCCCTTGTGAGTCTGGCACGGCCCGGTGCTCGAGCATGTGCGCTCGAAGTAATCCGCAGCGTCCAGCTTGTCGTTACGGAGAAACTCCCAGGCAGCGCCGTGGAAACTGTTGGTACCGGACTTGATGGTCGCGTTAAGGACAGCTGCTCCCGATCGGCCGTATTCCGCGCTGAAGTCTGAAGTCTGAACCTTGAACTCTTGAATCGCGTCTACGGGAGGCAACACGACGTAATTCGTTCCATTGAGGAAGTCGACCGTATCGGAATTGTTGTCGATGCCATCGAGCAGGTAATTATTTTGCGCCGGACGGAGACCGTTCGCTGAAAAGGCGCCGCTCGCGGCATTTCCGCGCGTATCGGCTTGAGGCGTGTTCACTCCTGCCGCGAGCTGGGCAAGGAACGTGAAGTTGCGCCCGTTCAACGGAAGGCTGTCGACGCTGCGCTGATCGACCACTTGGCCCACAGAAGCGTTCTGCGTTTCGAGGACAGGGGCAGCGGATGTGACTTCTACGACCTCGGTCACGCTGCCCGGTTTCATCTGAAAATTAGCTTGAGTGTCGGATCCAACGTTGACCACGACGTTGCGCTGACTCGCGGTCTGGAATCCCTGGGAAGAAACGTCGATCTTGTAATTGCCGATTTTCACGGGAGAGAACTTGTACGAGCCATCCGCTTCCGTGGTGGCAGATAGCGCCGCATTGGTACCAAGGTTCGTGAGCGTGACCTTGGCGTTCGAAACGACCGCGCCCGATTGATCGGTGACGGTTCCCACAATGCTACCGGTATCAACTTGCGCGTGCAGAGACTGCAAGGCGAGACAAATGCAAACGGTAACTAAGAGGAATGTTCGCAGGGTAGCTGGGGAAAGGGACAGGAATCTCATGACGACTCTCCTAGTCTCGCTGGCTGCGATGTCCGATGTTCGATGTTCGATGTTCGGACCATCTGTTTCACCAATACGTTGACGTTCTGGAGGGGCCGATACAGAAGGGGCCGTTTTGTAGCCGAAACTTACACTTGCTCACTGCCCAATTGAGGCTGCGCCGGGAACAACCTACTCCCGTCAATTAAGCCGGATGACTAATGCAACAAAAAGATTAAGCGTTTAACCTAAACGCGCGACAGAGTTATCATGTCGTTACATCAAGTGTCAAGATTTTTCTTCGAAGCTGTCATGCGCAATGATCCCAGCAGTCCCGCCTTGTGGTCGGTATCAGCGCCAAGAGGGTGCGCACTCTGATGAGTCTCACTATTCGTGACGTAGCGAAGGCAGCAGGCGTCTCAATTGCGACAGTCTCCAATGTGTTGAACGAGACAGGGAAAGTTGGACGAAGTACTCGGCGACTCGTGCTCTCAACCGTCAAACGACTTGGATACATTCCCGATGTTCATGCTCGCCATCTCGCGTCGCGGGAGCGCCGCACACTCGGTATCATCGTCTCCGACATTGAGAACCCATTCTTTCCCGAAGTCATTAAGGGTTTCGAGACGCGGGCGCGCCAGCTCGGTTATGACGCAATCCTCAGCGACACCAATTACGATCCGCGCCGCACGCGGGAAGCTGCCGAACGAATGATGGAACACAAAGTCCGCGGGGTTGCGATTATGACGTCGGAGGTCAGCACTCGACTCATACATGGGCTTGCGCGCAGAAAGATCGCGGTCACATTTCTGGATCTCGTCCCCGTTCGGCAGTACATGAGCAACTTACAGATTGATTACTTTTCGGGGATTCAGCAGATCGTGCACTATCTTTACAATTGCGGACATCGCCGCATTGCGTTCGTTGCCGGGAGAGCCCATCTCAAGTCAAACGTGGTCCGCTTAAAGGCATTTGAGAAATGCATGGTGGACTTAGGACTTGAACCGGGACCGATCCTGCCCGGCGACTTGAGGTTCGAAGGCGGAGTTGCAGCTGGGGAGGCCATCGCGACCCTTACGGTCAGGCCGACTGCCATAATGGCGATCAACGATCTGACTGCCATCGGTGTGATCAAAGCCCTGCTGAGTGCTGGCATTCGCGTCCCAGATGACATCTCTGTTACCGGTTTCGACAAGACTCGACTTGCGGACTATAGCAATCCGTCCCTTACCACTGTAGATATTCATCGCGAACAGCTGGGGCATGTGGCAGCCGATGCTCTGCATCAGCTTTCCAGCTCACCAGATCCTCAAGGGAAGGAATATCGAATCAGTGCCGAACTAGTTTTGGGCGAGTCTTCCGGGCCAGCGCTGCTGGAAGAGCCGCTCCGTCGCGCTGCTTCGATAGCCGGGCAAGTCTGACGTGGTAAGTGCCACGTTGAAGGGCTACAGCCCGGTGCTAGCATTTGGAGCTGGCAGTCGCTCCGCGGATTACGTTGATGGCAGGGAAAACGGGAAAAGGCCGCGTCGTTTCACGTCGAAGCTTTCTAAAGGGCATGCGTTGGGCGCCGGTGCTCTTCCTGCCGGGACAAATCCGTTCAGTGCCCTTTCCCTCGGGATTTTCGCTCGTCTGCACGGGCCAGAAATTCCCTCTTGCCACTGCGAACGGTAGCTTGGTACCTCACTATCCAGTGAAACCTTCGCTGGATGACCTTCTGCGTCACGTCATGCCGGGCGCGGATGGATATGTCCATGAGAAGGATGCGTCTGAAATCGCACGCCTACTTGACGGGTGGGGAGAAAAACTGAAAGCCGCGCGACTCGAAGTCGCAGACGTGGCTACACTACTGCTTCCCTCGATCGAAGTTGCCGGGCCGGTCCCGATTCAGGAAACGACCGTTCGTTCCCAATACGGCATTGATGTGTTGCGGAGGCAATTTGGTCCAAAGATAGCGTCCACACGAGAGCGATTTGTGGATCAGCTGCGGATCAACTTTGCGGATATAGCGCGACTCGACACGGCTGAGTTTTCAATTATTAAGGTACAGGAGGTCTCAGGATCTCCGCCGATATTTCATGCCGATATTCGCTACGACTTAGTCGGCACACGTAACGATGGTGGACGAGAGCAGCGAATCGGAACTTGGAGCACGGAATGGAGACGAGACGCCGAAAGTAACTGGCGAGTACTGAAATGGGAATTTATTGGCGAGACCGTCAGCCGAACTCGCACACCGACATTCATCGACATCAGTTCGCATGCGCTGGGCAAATCCGACTCATACAAGCTTCAGATGCTTCGCGGAACGGATTATTGGCGCTCCGTTCTAGATGGAGCCTGCGGAATTGACGTCTACAGTAACAATGGCTTGGCTGTGGGAGATGTCGACAACGATGGCCTGGATGATCTCTATGTGTGTCAACCTGCGGGTCTCCCTAATCGGCTCTACCACAATCGCGGGGACGGAACGTTCGAGGACATCAGCGAAACTTCAGGAGTAAACGTTCTCGATAACACCTCCTGCGCTCTGTTCGCGGATTTCGAAAACAAGGGTGTCCAGGACCTGTTGGTCGTTTCCGAAAGTGGCCCACTCCTCTTCCTTAATCAGGGGATGGGAAAGTATTCCATCAAACGCGATGCCTTTAAGTTTGCGCGCACCCCTCAAGGGAGTTTCACGCAGGCTGCGATTGCCGATTACGATCGGGACGGACATCTTGATATTTACTTCTGCGTTTACAACTACTACGTCGGTCTCGATCAATATCATTATCCCGCTCCCTACTTCGACGCACGCAATGGCCCGCCTAACTTCTTGTTTCATAACGGAGGTAATGCGACCTTTCACGACAGAACCGATGAAGCAGGACTGAACGTCGACAATGACCGCTACAGTTTTGCCTGTGCCTGGGGCGACTTGAACGCCAATGGATGGCCAGACCTGTACGTGGCAAACGATTTCGGACGCAGTAATCTTTATCGCAACAACGGAGATGGAACGTTCAAAGCAATTTCTAGTGAGGCCAATGTTGAGGATGTCGGTGCAGGAATGAGCGCATGCTGGCTTGATGTGGACAACGATGGACATCAAGACATTTACGTCGGAAACATGTGGTCTCCCGCGGGGTTGCGAGTTTCGGACGAAAGCCTGTTTCACGAGAACGAGCCGGAACATATCCGCGCACTGTATCGCCAGCACGCCCGCGGTAATTCGCTATATCGAAATGACGGCAATGGCAATTTTCGGAATGTTGCGCAAAAAGCGGGGGTAGACATAGGGCGGTGGGCATGGTGCTCGGATTCATGGGACTTCGACCACGATGGCTATCCCGATCTCCACGTCGCAAACGGGTACATTACGGGCGATGACAGTCGTGAAGTATCGAGCTTTTTTTGGAGGCAGGTAGTCGGAAACTCGCGGCAAGATTCCATACCATCCTCAAAATATGAGCAAGGATGGAATGCGATCAATGAGCTCATCCGCTCCGATGCGTCGTGGAGTGGCCGAGAAAGAAACCTGTTCTATTGGAACAACGGCGACGGTACGTTTTCCGATATCTCCGGGACAGTGGGTTTGGACTTTTCCGATGACAGTCGAGCCTTCGTGTTGACCGATCTGGACCACGACGGCAGGCTGGAGGTCTTCCTCAAGAATCGAAATGCGCCGCAACTCCGTGTCCTGCGCAATGCGATGACAGAGATCGGTGATTCGATCGCATTCCGGCTGCAAGGTACCAAAAGCAACCGTGATGCAATTGGAGCTGCGGTCACTGTTGAGGTTGGATCGCTTCGTCAGACTAAATATCTGCAGGCGGGCTCAGGCTTTTTGGCGCAGCACACCAAGGAGATTTTCTTTGGCATTGGTAAGCAGCAAGGCACAATTCGTGCATCCATCCACTGGCCGAGCGGTTTGACTGAGGACTTTAAGGGCATCCCTGCCAACCATCGCATCGAGATCGTCGAAGGCGAGAAGAGCTTCACTCCCAAAGCATTCGCCATAGCACCCACCTCTCTTAGTCGATCTATCGATTGTCCCGGCGCGGAGCCTTTGACATCGCCGATTGAGACATGGCTCATCGAGCCTCTTAGCGCCCCAGAGTTTTCGCTCCTGGACGTCAGCGGAAAAGCTTGGGATCTACGATCATTTCGCGGCCATCACTTACTCCTGCAGCTGTGGACAACTTTTTCGGCTGATTGCGGCGATCAGATGAAAGGGCTCCAGAGACATCAGTCCGCATTAAGTGGAAGCGGACTTAAACTCGTTGGCATAAATCTGGACGACCCCTGTGAGCCCGTTAAGGTGCAATCATTCCTTGCTCGGAACCAGATTTCGTACACAAACCTGCTCGCGAATCAGGATTTCGCTGGAATATACAACATCATCTACCGCTATCTATTTGATCGTCGCAGGGACCTGAGTTTTCCTACATGCTTTCTAATCAACGACCAAGGCATGATTGTGAAGTTGTACCAGGGACTGGTTGATCCCAAAACGCTGCTGTCGGACATTCGAACGCGTCAAACCACTGTGCCCGAACGTGTCCGGCGCGCGCTTCCGTTTCCGGGAACGCTCTACGAAGGAAGATTTCAGCGCAACGACTTCACTTGCGGCGTAGCACTTTTTCAGCATGGCTATCTGGATCAAGCCGCTGCTTCTTTCCAGCAGGTGATTGCAGCTAAGCCGCAGGATCCGGAGGCGTATTACAACCTTGGGACGCTCGAGCTGCGTCGAGGAAACTTTAAATCAGCACGCGAACATCTGGAGCAGACAGTGAGACTGCGTCCAAATTATTCGGAAGCATGGAACAACCTGGGGATGCTGAGTGCGCAGGAGGGGCAAACGGCTGATGCCATACGTGAATTCGAGCAATCACTCCTCTTGCGTCCGGACTATGCCATTGCACTTTTGAACCTTGGGAATGTGTATCGGCGACAACGTAACTTCGATCGCTCAGCAGCCCTCTTCTCGCGGGCTGTCGAAATCGAACCTGAAAATCCTGAAGCTAACTACAGTTTAGGAATGCTCTACGCCCAACAAGAGCAGCTCCCTCTGGCATCTGATTATCTGCAGCGAGCAGTGAACCTGCGTCCCAATTATGCTGATGCACTGAACAATTTGGGAGTGATTCTGATCCGCGAACAGCACTATTCGGAAGCGGAAGCGAATTTCAAGACCTGTATTCAGGTCGCTCCCAAATATGATCAGGCTTATCTGAACCTGGCGCGTTTGTACCTGATGCAAAAGGACAACGAGAAAGCACGAGACGTGCTCCTCGCACTGTTGCGGCAACAACCCGAGAACAAGGTGGCCCAGCAAACCTTGGAAATGCTACATTGACCTCCTTCCGACACCAGCATCAATGCATGGGGGAGACACCTGAAGTTGCAAATCATCGCATTAATGACCACGAAGAACCGGCGGTGGCTGATACCCCTGGCGGCCTTTTGTCATTATTGTTGTGCTTCCTACGCACAGCCCTCAGTCCTCAAGACAGCCACGAGACCTGATCAGCGTGTTAAGCCTCGAAATTTGGAGGGTCAGCTTAACCTGCTGCGAGCTGATCTGAAGGCTGGCAAGACTGCCCGAGCTCTCAAGATCGCAAAGGAAGTTTCAGTGCAACGCGCAGATGACGTACAAGTGCACTTCGCTCTGGGCACGTTGCTTGCGTCGTATAAGCAGTATCGCATTGGCGCGAGGGAATTAGAAGTTGCCCAAACATTACAGCCCGAACGGCTCGATATCCTCTTCAACCTCGCAGAGACATACCTTCATCTCCAGGAATATGGCAAAGCCGAACTGGTGTTGAACCGTGCTTTAAAACTCAGGCCGGATTCACCAGAGATCCTGGATTTACTCGCTACGGTTTATTCCAGTCAGAAGAGGCCTTTGGACGCACTGGATCTGTTGCTGCGTGCCCACAACCTCGTTCCCCAGAACACTGATATCATCCTTCACCTTGCCCGCACCAGCATGTCAGAACGGTACTACCAAGATGCTATTCCTATCTTGGAAACAGGAGTAAAAATTGCTCCACAGCACCCTGCTCTCCATGCAGCTCTGGGAGAGAGTTATTTCTTATCAGGCAAGGTTGAAAGGGCCATCGTTGAATTCCGAACACTGATTCAGCTGGACCCATCTGCACGATCCTATGCACTAATGGGACTTTCATTCCGCCATCTTGGACGTTTTGAGGAGGCGAGGAAATATTTCCAAACTGGACTAGAGCGAGATCCTCAAAACGCGTCCTGTCTATTCAACCTGGGCTATATCGAGGAGCGGCAGGGGAACTATGCTGCAGCCGAAAAGCTATTGGAAGCGACTCTTCGCTCGCGGCCCAATTTTCCCGACGCCCTGCTGGAGTTGGCGAATCTACGGATAGCAAGTAAGAAATTCGACCAGGCGGCGGACCTGCTTCGAAGTTACATCCGCGTCAGTGACGACCCGTCGGGTGGCTATTACAAACTTGCAATGGTCGAGCGAAGCCTTCATCAGTACCAGGCAGCACAGCGTGACCTGAATGTTTTTCATACGCTCGCCAAGAATTCTTCTGTTGAGCCTCCGATTCTTGTTGAGCACCTCTTTGACTTCATCAACAACCGCTCAACGCTGTCGGCTCGTGATCGCATGCAACTGGATTTAAATCAGCTTGTGGAACAGGTTCAAAAACATCCGGACCGACCGCAGGACCTCTATCTGCTAGCGGAGACTTATCTGAGGCTCGGCCAGTCGCAGGAGGCCCAAAATGCTATTGCGAAACTTGACCAACTAAGTGCGGACGACTACCGCACGCAAGCGGGCATTGGTGTATTGATGGCCCGTCACCATCTCTATGACGACTCTATCAAGCATTTCCAGGCGGCGTTGCGTGCAAATCCGGATTCCGATGATGTGAAATTCGATCTGGCCGACGCTTATTTTCGGAAGGGTCTCTATCCTGAGGCGATGGAGGCAGCCCATCAACTCTCGTCAGCCGGACAGCAAGACGATGGCTTTCTCGCCTTACTGGGAGACATCCACGTACACTTGGGTGATTCGGCTCGAGCTGGCGAGATTTTCCGCCAGGCTATCAATAGGAGTCCGGACAATGATCAGTACTACTTGTCCCTCGGTCTCATCCAATTGCGCGAAAGCGACACCGACGGCGCGGAAGGCATCTTTAGGAAAGGTCTGGCTCGAATTCCCAGCTCGGGAAAACTTTTGTGGGGACTCGGACTAGTTTCGGCCTTGCAAGGCAAAACTCTGCGGGCGGAGGAATGCTTCGAGAAAGCCGTGGACATGTTGCCCGAGTGGTCCGGAAGCTATTCCATCCTGGGCGTGTTCTACTACCAAACTGGGCAAATCGCAAAGGCTCGAGAAGTGCTGAATCGGTTCAAAGGCAGCAATGCCGGAGGATTGGATGTGGGCCGGATTGAAGCAGCCTTGTCCAGTGCGCCTGCGGCCTCGGTTCCATTGAATGAGCCGATGTCGATGACTTCTAAACAACAGCTGTTGCAGTTTGCCCTATCACTCGCCGACCGAACGCTCTGACGCGGACTGGCATCTTTGGTGTAGCCCAGGGGCGTTTGCAGGCTAAGCCACCGGCGAGGTCAAGCAAGTGTATATCTCTAGCCTATGTATCTGTCGCGACGGCGCTTTCTCGGTTCCTCCTTTTTCGTTCTTGGAAATACTCTGTTGGACGCATTGACCTGTCCAGTGTGGAATTGGAAGGGCGGCGGCCTCGCGGTGCAGGCAGCACCTGTTCCGAAGTCCGCGCCGACTTCACCGGTCGTATTCCTAGATGTCGCCCACGAGGCAGGGCTCAACGTTCCGAACGTGTGGGGCTCCGCCGAACGCAAGCGCTTCATCATTGAAGCCAAAGGCAGCGGGCTCGCCTTTTTCGACTATGACAATGATGGTTGGTTGGATGTCTATCTCACCAATGGAAATCGCCTCGACGCTCAGTGGCCGGCCGGAACTGCGCCTACCTCACACCTGTTCAAGAACAACCGCGACGGTACTTTCACCGACGTCACTGCACGGTCGGGACTGGCGCGCACTGGATGGCAGACAGGCGTTTGCGTGGGCGATTACGATAACGACGGCTGGGATGACCTCTTCTGCTGTTTCTGGGGAAACAACATTCTGTTTCACAACAACGGTGACGGGACGTTCACGGACGTTACTCGTAAGGCCGGGCTATACGAGGAACAGGTCCGCTGGGGCGCCGGCTGCACCTGGCTCGATTACGACCGGGATGGTCATCTTGATCTGTTCGTCTGTAATTACATCAAACTCGATCCAGCGAAAACCGCTGCTCCTGGTGAGGCGGCATATTGCCAGTGGAAAGGCATACCAGTGATGTGCGGCCCCCGCGGCCTTCCCGGCGATACTAACGTTCTTTATCACAACAACGGAAATGGAACTTTCACGAATGTCAGCGAGAAGGCAGGCATCCTGAAGCCGGGGCCGCGCTATTCGATCACTGCGGTCTCCTATGACTTTGATAATGATGGCTGGCCTGACATCTATGTAGCCGTCGACTCGCAACCCAGCATGCTCCTCCGCAACAATCATGATGGAACCTTCACCGACGTTGCAGTCATAGCCGGATGTGCTTATAGCGCGGATGGCCATGAGCAGTCAGGGATGGGGGTTGCAGTAGCCGATTATGACTGCGATGGATGGTTCGACATATTTAAAACAAACTTCGCCGACGACACTTCTAACCTCTACCACAACAACGGCGACGGAACTTTTACCGACGTCACGTTCGCGTCAGGAGTTGGAATCAACAACCAGTATGTCGGCTGGGGTTGCGGCTTTGTCGATTTCGACAATGATGGCTGGCCAGACATCATGCAAGTAAACGGGCACGTATATCCAGAGATCGATCGGCACGAAGTTGGCCAAACATTCAAGAACCCGCGGCTTGTATACAAGAACCTCGGCGACGGACGTTTCAAAGATGTTTCGTTCGCAATGGGACCCGGTATCAGCGAGCGATTCTCCAGCCGTGGCGCGGCCTTTGGCGACTACGACAACGATGGAGATATTGACGTATTAATCCTGAACATGAACGATCTGCCTTCGCTTCTTCGCAATGATGGTGGTAACTCGAAACATTGGATCAAGATCAAGCTGATTGGCACTAAGTGCAATCGCACCGCAGTAGGTGCTCGCGTTCGGGTGACCACTGGAGCACACATTCAGATGGATGAAGTTCATAGTGGTTCAAGTGTCATGTCACAGTCCGACCTTCGTCTACACTTCGGCGTGGGAAGGTCTCAGATCGTGGACCTCATCGAGGTTAAATGGCCCACCACGCAGAAAATCGAACGCTTCACCAAAGTAAAGGCCAACCAAATACTCACGATTCGTGAAGGTAGCGGGATTGTCGAACCGCCCCAAAAGACGAAATGAATTAGGAAGCCTCAGCGCATAGAAACACAGCTCTTTCCTACTGCTGGCCTTTGAGATTGATCAAATATTGCCGGACTTCACGGCGTTGACGTTCCAGCGCAGCGGTGTCCGCTTCACTGACCTCCTGATATCGCTGGAATTCTTGCTGGGCCTTCGTTTCTTGCCCAACTCGTTTGTACGCGAGACCAAGCCGGTAATGTGCTTCCGCAAGCAAAGGGTTCAACTCCAGCGCCCGCTGATAAATGCGTATGGCCTTCTCGAAGTTCCCCCCCTCAGAATGTAAGACACCGAGAGCCAGAAAACCTTCATCAAACCGCGGATCTATTGTCACTGACTCGTTCAACAAAACCTCTATACGTCGTACATCATCAGCATTTAGTGATCCTCGTTTTTGCTTCCAAAGGGCCATGGCGTAGTAGTAGTTCGCTAGCGCATTTCGAGGTTGATCATGAACGAATCTGGCGAGCTCTTGTTCAACGCAGGGAAGTACGTCAGAAGAAGCCTTTTCCATTTTTCCGAGAAGAATATAGGGAAGGGCATTTGAAGGAGCTAGATCAGAGGCAGAGCACAAGCGGAGGGCCGCATCCTTGTAAGAGCCGCTGGCATAAAGAGCCGTGCCAAGGCCTGCTAGCAATTTCGAGGAAGTCGGATGGGCGTGGACTCCCTTCGCAAACACTTCTGCCGCAGGTTCCGGCGCTCGGTGCAAGAGAAGTTCCGCTGCCCAGTCAAAGTAATTTTGCTCATTGGGTTCCAGGCGAGCCGCCTCCTCATACTCGCGTACCGCTCCGAGCGGGTTGTCGAGCCGTTCATCGAGATCGCCTAACAAATGATGAAGCTCGGCCTTGTTGAAAGTTGCAAGAATTGTTCGGGCCTGCTCGCGGGCTCGTAAGAATTCGCCAGCTCTTTGGTAGCACTGCGCCAACTCATACCCGGCTGCATAATCGCTTGGATTTATGCGATAAGCAGACTCGAGAAAAGGAACTGCTTGACGGTATCTTTGCAGCCGGAAGTAGAAACTCCCCAATCGATAATTCGCGTCGAAGCTGCCGGGAGCTTCTGTTAACGTTCTTTGTAGACTGATTTCAAGATCGCGTGCTTCAGGTATGAGCGATTCCGACGTGGAAGGCTCGGTAGTTGTGCCCGACGTAGCGGCAAGAGTTTTTGCGATTGCTTCGCTGGTACGCAGCCGAGTGTCTGAGCCATGCCCGCCAAAGTTGGTCCCATCAGTGACTCCTTCGACCACGAAATTCGGCTCGTCGTGAAGTTCAATTGCTGATGGCGACCGAGCTGGGGAAACCGCGAACAATTTTGTAGTGCCGGATGCCTCCGCGTTCCCCAGAACCAATTGGATGTGCCTCTCTTCTCCTACAGAAAAAGTCAGGCGAGGCGTAACGGCAGCGCGCCATCCCGGTTTTTCCGCTCTCATCACGTAATTGCCGGGGCGGTCAGCTTTAAGAATGAAGGTTCCGTCGGTGTTGCTTTTCGTTTGGATCGGTGCATAGCCCGTCGCCTCGAGGGCCACAGATGCACCGGCAAGCGGCTGCCCTGTCGGCGTCTGAATAGTTCCTTTAATGATGATTACAGTCCCTTGCAAACCCGAATCTTGGGCAAACATCTGCGCCGACATCGCGAGCGCGAGTAGAAGGATGACAACAATTCGAAAACCGCGACTCATTGCTTTAACGCCATTGCATAACTCTCAGCGGAAGTAACGCTCACGGGCTCGTGCGTCCGCTCTGAAAATTCTTCCGCAGTCCTGTCTCGCGCAAGTCCAGTTGTTTCATCTAGAGTGGCACAACGGCGCTAAACATCGCACAGGTCTGCTGCTGCTCGAAGTGAAGTACGAGGATCTCCGCTGGGCACAAACTCATGAGCGACGTACCCATGAAAGCCACTGTCGACGATCGTGCTCATGACGGCATCCCACTGAACTTCCTGATGATGGTCAAGTTCGTGACGTCCGGGAACTCCACCGGTATGAAAATGTCCGATCGATTGGATATTCTGCCTAATCGTCCTGATCAGGTCCCCTTCCATGATTTGCATATGATAGATGTCATAAAGCAGCTTCACATGAGTTGAATTCACTTCCTTTACTACGCGGACGCCCCAGGCAGTGTGGTCGCACATGTAGTCAGGGTGATCAATCTTGCTGTTGAGAAGCTCTAGGCAGATGGCAACGCCGTGATCTTCTGCTACTTTCTTTACGCGATTGAGACCGGCAATCGTATTGCGCGAGCCTTCATCGTCCGACATGCCGCGCCGATTCCCGGCAAACGTAATGACATTGGGAACTCCTGCTTTGGCAGCAATAGGAATGTTCGCGCGGAATGCCTGCTCAATGTCCGCGTGATTCCGAGTGTCGTTAAGAGCGCTCGCAATTTCGCCACCCCCCGCATATCCCATCGTGCAAACAAGTCCGTACCGGCGCGGGATCTCGTACTCTTCCGGCTGGAGTAGGTCGATACCCTGCAACCCGATCTTGAATGCATATTCCGATAATTGATCAACGGAGAGGTCGCGATAGCACCATCGGCTCACCGACTGGCGAATGCGGCTCTTGCGTGCTGTTACTGGAGCATCCGAACTTGGATACATCGATGGAATTGCCATACCTGCGAGACCAGCCGCTGAGGACTTGAGAAGCTTGCGTCGTGTGACGTTTCGGATGAACTCAGGCGAAGACATTCTCTTCCAATGCTCCTTGCTCAGCACTTTGTAGAACGCTTGCTGGCCTATTGCTCGGCAATGACCGCCAGATCCCACGGCTTCAACCTGAGCGTTTGCCCGCCGCTCATGCGCCTGCCGCTGAGGAGATCTAATCCGCTCCCGTATGGATACGGGAAGGACTGATCTTGCCCTGAGAAATTTAAGTAGTAATGCAAAAGTTTATTTTGTCCATTGTGGCCGTGCCTCACCTTTACTGGTTCGGGAAGACTCTGATCCGGTCCACTGAGCCCGACCTCCTTCAGCATGTTGCGTATTACTTCTCGCTGGAGTGCATCCGTAAGGTAGGTCGCTTCATACATCAGCGTGCCGCTTCCATACTTGTTACGAGTGATCGCGGGGAAATGCCAGTACGCATCATCGAACGAGGCGACTACCTCCGCAGTTTCCGGTACGAGGAATTCCTGCCACACCGCGCCCTTGTTCTGTTCGCCTACGCCATACAAGTCAGGTTTCAACGGCTCGGGTTCGGCCAGATTTGTGAACTCCTGGTAATGAAATCCAGCAACATCACGTAACGGGCCAGGAGCCATTATCGCGCGAACCGTCGAGTACTGATCGGTGAAGCCGCTCTTGAATGCCATGACTACACGGCCGCCATTCTTTACGTATTCCGCGATATGCCGCAACATCTCGTCGGAGGCGCTGTACAAAGGTGGCACGAGCAGGACCTTGTAGCGTGACAGATTGGCTTCGCCAGCCTGCACGAAATCTGGTTCTATGTTCAGCTCATACAGCGCGTTGTACATCTGTCGGAGCACCGCCATGTAATCGACGGTATCGCTCACCGGCATATAGCTGATTGCATTCGCAGAATCCGCGCTGAACAGGATGCCAACTTTGTTGTCTTTCTTCAGATTCGCCAGTTGTGGGCCAATTCTCTTCAGCTCCCCCGCGACTTGAGTCAATTCTCCATATGTTCGGTTTGGCTCCAAGTCGTGCGAGAGAATACCTTTCCAGTAGGTTTCCTGGCCATAGTGCAGCGAATGCCAATGCCAGTACTCCACGAGGTTTGCGCCGGCAGCGAGGTGCGTATAAACCACTAGCCTTAGCTGTCCTGGATAGGGTGGGTACTGCGCGCGCGAGTCCCATCCGATCGTTTGAGCATTGGTTTCCGTTACCAGATAGTTTGTTTGCTTGAGTGATCTCGCTAAATCACCGGACATCCAGATTGATCGACCGTCGAGCCGCTTCTGGGCGCGAAAGTAGGGATTTTCTGAGACAACGTCAAGATGACCAGCTATCGCCCACTGATCGATGTTGGTATGAACCCCACCACTGAAATCTTGCGTGATGAATTGATCAGGGCGCTTATATTCGTTGACGATCTTTGCCTGCCAGCCCAGATACTCTGTGATTACATCGTGCTGGAAATTCTCCCACTCCAATTTGTAGCCGGGATTCAGGATGCCGTTTCGTGGCGGAAGATCTTCCCATCGGTCCACGAGTTGCCCCCAATAAACCAGTCCCCAAAGCTTGTTGATCGTGCTTGGCGTCTTGTATTTCTGCTTCAGACGTTCCAGAAAGGCAGCATTCATGTACTGCGTCGGAACTCCGGTTGGAAAAGTTTCGTTGTCTATCTGATATCCGATGACTGCGGGATGATCTTTGAAATGACTGACAATCTCCCGAATCACACGCTCTGCGTGTTGCCGAAAGTAAGGATTCAGAAAATCATAGTTCTGCCGAGGGCCATAGAAGCCGGGTGTTCCCGAACTGGGATACGTTGGATCGTAAGGATCAGCGAGCCGAGGAACGGTGCTGTTATGGGTCACCGCGATCTCAGGATGCTCTTTGTATAACCATGTTGGAATCGAATACGTCGGAGTTCCGAGGATTGCCTTAATGCCCGCCCGGTGTAGACGATCTAATATCCGTTGCATCCAAGCAAACTGAAATTCTCCATCGCGCGGTTCCCAACTGCTCCAGGTGGATTCTCCAACTCTGACGACTGTGATTCCTGCCTTCTGCATCAAGTCGACGTCGATATCGAGTCGGTCGTAAGGCATGTACTCTGGATAGAATGCGACGCCATACAGAATCGTCTCCATTTTGTCCGGCGCAAAGGGCTTGCTCTGGGCCCACAAGTTGTGACCGGCAGCAATAAGGATTAGGAACAGCAGCGCTCTTAGTGTTGCTCCGCAATCTGTGTTGTTCGTGACCTGTAGCACAGTCGACCTCCCGGAAGCCGCAGCAACATACCTGATCCGGAGGCAGAAATCAAAACCATTGTGCCGACCGTTAGAGATGCATTTGCTCAGTTCTCTGCTGCGCGACTATAGTTTGCGTGCGTTTACGACTAATCTGAAGGAGGTTATTCGCGTGCCTGGCTTGTGGCGCCCACTTGTTCTGCTTGTTCTTGTTTTTGTTGGACTTCCGATCACCTTTGCCGTCGAGGCTCCCAAGCTCGTCCAACAGGACGGCCGCTGGGCTCTTTTGGTGGAGGGGCATCCATATTTCATTTTGGGAGGACAGGTTCACAATTCGAGCGCTTGGCCTTCAGAGTTGCCCCAAGTGTGGAAATCACTGGAAGCTCTGCATGCCAACACTATTGAGGCTCCCGTGTACTGGGAACAGATTGAACCTCGGCCGACGCAGTTTGACTGGACCAATGTCGATCAAGTAGTGAGGGGCGCGCGTGAGCACAGCCTGCATGTGATTCTGTTGTGGTTCGGCACGTGGAAAAACGGCAACATGCATTACGTGCCTGAATGGATTAAAACCGACGCGAAGCGCTTTCCTCGGGTCACCCGCGCGGATGGTGAACCTACTGACGTGCTCTCCGCGAATTCACGTGCCAACCTTGAGGCAGATAAGGCAGCCTTCGTCGCGCTCATGCGCCACCTTAGAACATTAGACGCGAACGAGCACACCGTCCTGATGGTGCAGGTCGAAAATGAAGGGGGCTGTATTGGCAGCGTGCGCGACTTTTCACCGGGCGCGAACGAGTCTTTTGCCGGCCAAGTGCCGGCCGACTTACTCAGTGTTGTTCATAGACAACCTGGCACTTGGACGCAGATCTTCGGTTCCGAGGCGGATGAAACTTTTCAGGTTTATCATCAAGCGCGATATATCAACGAGATCGCGGCCTCGGGCAAAGCAGAGTTTGCCATTCCTCTGTATATAAACGTTTGGCTTAGCTATCCGCCTGCGGAGTTGCCCGAGCGGCGAATCCCGATTCCCGGCATTCAGTATCCCAGCGGGGGCGCCGTGCAAAAGTTTGTGGGCCTCTGGCGCGCGTTGGCACCATCGGTTGACATGATCGGTCCCGATATCTACGCCAATGACTCTGGATTTGTTCGTGAGGTCATCACTGCCTACCATCGCCCCGATAATCCTGTGTGGATACCGGAAATCGGCAGAAGTGACAATTTCGCCAAGTTCCTGTTCTACGCGCTCGGTGAGGGAGCGATCGGCTTTTCCCCATTCGGTATCGATCAGAAAGGGTGGAACATCCTCGGAGATGAACCGCCCAAAGCGCACCCACGTAACTTTGCATTACTCGGTCCCGTGAGCCGGGAGATCGCCAGATTGAATTTTGAAGGCAAGCTTAAGACCGCGGTGGAAGAAGCCGGTCAATCGCAGCAGGAACTGGATTTCGGGACATGGCAGGCGACGGTCTCTTATGGCTTTCCTCAACACGACGGCCGGCGACCTCCCGGAACGAGCGATGCTCATGGCGCCGCACTGGTCGCACAGCTTGGGCCAGATGAATTCCTTGTCACCGGAGTCGACGCCAGCATAAGTTTTCATCTGCCCGGCCGGCTGCCAGGATTGCGGATGCAAATTCTTACTGCCCAGGAAGGCTCATACCAAAATGAGACTTGGAAGCCAGCCCGCCTTTGGAATGGCGACGAGACCGACCGCGGCCTCAACTTCCACGAAGACGATGCCGCCGTCGTGCGAGTGCGTTTAGGTAAATTCTAGTTATGGAGCAAGACGAAGATTCTGCCGCTTGCCCTTATTGTCGGGTGTTTCCCAGAAGCGGCAGCACCTCTGGCCTGTATCCTTCCGTCTCCATGCGCAAAAAGTGCAATCTCTCGCTTGCTCTGATTTTTGCTTTCGCAACTGCATCGGCAGCCTTAGCGCAGGTCGCTGCCGATGCTCACAGCAAAGTCTGGAGAGCGCAATGGATAACCGCGTCCGGCGTTCCCGAGCGAGATGAGGTTGTTCTGAATTTCCGCAAAATCGTGGAGATTCCTCGACCAAGCGAACACTTCGTCGTCAACGTAAGCGCTGATAACCAATTCATATTCTTTGTGAACGGCCAACGAGTGGGCAACGGCCCAAGTCGTGGCGACTTGGCCCATTGGAGATATGAAACATATGACATCGCGCCGTTTCTGCGTCTGGGCAGCAATTTGTTAGCGGCAAGGGTCTGGAACTTCGGTGCCCATGCCGCGATCGCGCAGATGAGTGAGCGTGTTGGATTTCTGTTGCATGGCGATGGAGACTCTGAAAGCGCCGCAGATACGAATTCGAGTTGGCAGGTGGAGCGGGATATGGGTATTGAATCGCTGCGAGCCCAAGTGCAGGGTTACTACGCCGCTGAACCTGGAGAACGGATTGACGGCACAAGATCCGATTGGTTGTGGAACCAGGACTTATCCGATCGCCACGGATCATGGGCTAATGCGGTATCTCTGGGCCGCGGCTCCTTGAGAGGCGAGAGAGATTCCCCAAATAACTGGCAGCTTGTTTCCGATCCTCTGCCAGCGATGGAGATGAAATCCATTCCGGAAGGGGCGATCGCACGGGTAACCGGGATTGCTATGCCATCCGGTTTTCCAAATAGGGGATTCACTGTTGCAGCCAATTCGACGGCTCACGTTTTGCTTGATAACTCGCAGTTGACTACAGGTTACCCGGCATTGACTGTCAGTGGTGGACTCGGTTCCGCCGTCCGTCTCGTCTACGCCGAAGCATTAGTAGACGACAACGGGCGGAAGGGAAATCGCAATCAAGCGGAAGGCAAGCATATCGTCGGTCTCGTGGACGAGTTTTTGCCTGATGGCTCCTCCTCGCGAGAATTTATGCCTTTGAGTTGGAGGACCTGGCGGTTCCTGCAATTGGATGTGCAAACGATGGATCAGCCTCTGCGAATCGAGCGACTGCAGACTTTCTTTACGGCCTTCCCATTTGTGCAGCGGGCTTACTTCCATTCCGATGACCCATCCTTAAAACCAATATGGGAAATTGGTTGGAGAACGGCTCGACTCGATGCACACGATACCTACATGGATACGCCCTACTGGGAGCGCCTTCAGTATGTTGGCGACACACGTATACAAGCTCTTATTTCGTATACGGTGGCTGGTGATGATCGCTTGGCGCGTCAAGCTATCGAGGCCTTCAATGATTCGCGCATTCCCGACGGGCTCACTCAAAGCCGCTATCCTTCCTCTCTCGTACAAATCATCCCGACCTTCTCTCTGCTCTGGATCGGCATGGTGCATGACTTCTGGATGTACCGGGGCGATCACGACTTCGTTTGCTCTCAAGTTCCTGGCACGAGGACTGTGCTCAACTGGTATCTCCAACGCCAGAGAGCCGATGGGCTGCTGCAGAGATTGCCATGGTGGCCATTCGTCGATTGGGGAAAGGATTTGCATTCTGGGATGCCTCCGCAGGATGACGATGGTGGTTCCACGGTTATCACCCTGGAGTTCGTCGAGGCTCTACGTTACGCTGCGGAACTCGAAAGGGCCTGTGGAGAGCCGCGTAATGCCGACGCTTATCGCAACGCTGCCGATCACGCGTCTGAAGCCATTCGCAAGCTGTGCTGGGACTCGGACACGGGCTTGCTGGGGGACACTCCCGCGCGACAACACTACAGTCAGCACGCAAACATTCTGGGTGTGTGGCTCGATGTCATTCCGGCTGAGCAGCAAAAGAATGTGCTCGCGAGAATACTCTCGCTGAGCGATCCGGGGTTCAGCACGAATCGGCAGCCTCCTCCGATGACGCTTGCGACGTACTATTTTCGCTTCTATCTGGCGCGCGCATTAGAGCACGCCGGAATGGGAGATGAGTACCTCCGCCTGCTGGGGCCGTGGCGGGAGATGGTGTCACTTGGACTGACGACCTGGGCTGAATCGCCGGAGCCAACACGCTCCGATTCGCACGCCTGGAGCGCGCACCCAAACTACGATTTGCTGACTCTCGTTGCAGGGATTCATCCCAAGGGTCCTGGCTTTGAGAGCGTTACTATCGAGCCTCATCTTGGGTACCTCAAGCACGTGCAAGCTGGTCTGCCCATCCCAAAAGGGGAAGCTAAGGTGGAATTCACTCGCGTTTCTTCTGGGATCCATGCTCAGGTCTCTCTGCCTCCAGGAGTTTCTGGCGAGTTGGTCTGGAAGGGGCGAAAATCTGCGCTCCACGAAGGCGAGCAAGAACTTCAGCTTCCATAGCCGGCACGGTTTGGTACCACGCGGCGCGAGCTGCCCATTGCGTCATCGGATATCAGGACCGCGTTTCGTTATCTTGTCAAAAGACCGCTTTAGTGAATATCAGAGATGGCGTGGTCTGGGACAAGAGATGTGTCGCCGGACCAGATCCGCTGCGAAGTCCAGCGCGTTGCTGCGGTATTCCAGAATGGATCGACGGGTGGCAAGCCGAGTGGTAGAAGCGCCACCGCGCAAAGATACAAACTGCCCGTAGAAATGTAGTCTTCAGCCAATGATGGCTGATGCCCGCAAAAACCGATTCGTAACCAACCGCCTTCATCGAAAGTACCTGGCGCTTCATTCATTCTGCGGATGACAGCGGTCATTGCAGTGCGGGCCTGAGCCGGCTTGACGTTTTCCTGCAACTGGCCGAGCAACGCGACTTGAGCCAAGGTCTGCAAGGCACCAAACCTATACGTGGTTGAACGTCCGAGTGATGGGAATGTGCCATCCGGCGCAATCAGTCGTTCTTGAATCTCTGCATATCGTCGCGCACGCTGCAACTCTGTTGCATACAACAGTTCGAACTGGCCGTCCTTCTGCTTCAAAACTGACAGAACATCCAGCAGCATGGGATGAATGACGAAGCTGTTGTAATAGTCGAAGTGAAGAAATTCACCGTCGCCATACACACCGTCACCTTTGTACCAACCAAGCATCCGGCGCACACAACCTTCGAATCGGTCTTCAATCGTTTTTTCGCCCATCGTATGCAACACGGCCTCAACCATGGCGGCAAACATGACCCAGTTATTGCTGGTAGGAGTGGCAATCGCCCGAGATGATTTCATTGCGTCGACGATTTGCCGACGAACTCGTGCTTCGAGCGGTTCCCATAGAACTGAGGGTGCGCGAAGAAGTCCCTGGGCCAGGAATGCCGCGTCGACCAGCGGCTGGCTGCCCTGGTTAAAATTCATAAAGTCCGGCGAGCTTGGATCTGTGGCTGCATCAAGCGAGGCCTGGGCAAGATGCACGAAGTCTTGCTGCCGCGTGGTTTCATGTCGGTCCAGTCCTCGAGCTGCAAGCCATGGCGCAATTCCTGCAAGCAGGCGCCCAAAGCCTTCCAAATGTGCATACTTGCTACGGTCCGCAGGATTCTTGGCTTCGATAGGCATCGTCTTCTTCAGTTCCCGTCGAGATAGGCTGGTTAGCACAGGAGTAGCAAGTGTCTTTGCGACAGAGACCCAGTAACTTCGGTCGTCCCCAATGGAGGGTGTCATTGCAGAGCTCTGTGCCAGCGACAGTCTGCCGGGCGAACTAACCTCGCTCGCCATACCGATCAGGATGGATTTGAGAAACTCTCTACGTCGCAGCATCATCGGGCACTCCTCTCCTGTCCAGGCGTTCTCCATGGCACGTGGAAAGCAAAAAACGAAGAATGGGTTCAGCTAGCGTCATTGGAGGGATCAGTTGATTCTTAGGAAATCGTGAGTCACTTAACTGGCGACGGCCTCTCGAGCATATCCTTCCGTTGACATGGAATGACATCCGGTCGTACGCAAGAATGGCGTGCTGAGCACCGCGCGCCAAAATAGTAAAACGGGCGGAGAGAGGATATTTTCAGCAAAATGCACTGGCACCGCAGCCTTCTACTCGCAGTTGGTGTGATTGTTCCTGGAAGGCGATTTGTTCGGTCAAGACGCACCTCTCTTGTGAATAACCTTGTGTTAGAGCACTTTCGCCTCACCCCTCTATACTTGCCAACGCCATGACAGAATTCTCTCGACGCGATTTCGCCAAACTCATTACTGCCGCAGGCATCGGCGCGAATCTTCCAGTCGCCGCACAAAAATCTGATCGCACTGTTGCCATTCAAGTGGGAGCCGTGTCTTTTGTCGATGAAGGCATCGCTCCGGTGCTCGATCGTGTTCAGAAGGACGCGAACATAAACACTCTGCTGATCGCAACGTTCAGTTACGGCCGTGGCATCGCTGGAAGGCAGGTTCCCGGACAGCCATTGCCCGATCACGGAAAACAGGAATACGACGCGAACTTCCAGGGCGGGAATTTCGCACGAACCCACGAGCAGTACTACACGCGCACATCGCTCAAGAACATCCAGGCTCCGGATCATCCCGGCTTCGATGTTCTGGAAAGCGTTCTGCCGGAAGCGAAATCGAGAGGCATGAAAACTTTTTGCTGGTATGAGGATGTCTTCCGGCCCGATCTTGAGGGAATTGAACGCTTGCAGGAAGTTACACTCTCCGGCAAAAAAACCAGTACTCTTTGCTTTCATAATCCAGAGGTCCAGGCATTCTGGCAGGCGCTGACAGAAGATTACGTTCGCAGCTATGCCGTCGATGGAATCATGTGGGGCAGCGAGCGGCAGGGGCCGTTTGGAAATGCTTTGGGAGCCTCGCACGGAGGAAGCGGACGGGATCCTTTCCTTGTCACCTGCTTTTGCGAATTCTGCAAGCAGCAAGGAAAGGCGCGCGGGATCGACACAGTTCGCGCCATGGAGGGTTATCGCAAGCTTGCCGCGCTGGTGCAGCAAACGCGAGCCGGTTCGCGTCCCGCAAACGGCTGCTTCGTATCGTACTGGCGCTTGCTGGTCGATTATCCGGACATCCTGAATTGGGAAAAGTTATGGAACGACGGACAAAAGCTTGCTTACCAGAACATTTATAAGACGGCGAAATCAATTCGGCCCGATATTCAGGTTGGCTGGCATATCTGGCACAACAATTCCTTCAGTCCTTTCTATCGCGCGGAGCAGGACTACTCTGAATTCCGCAAATACTCGGATTTTCTGAAAGTGGTGATGTACAACAACTGCGGAGGGCCTCGCCTAGCTTCATACGTCAAGAGCGTGAGTCGAACCATATTTGGCGACTTCTCGCCCGATGAGGTCCTCGCGATGACTTACAGGATCCAGAACTTTAGTGAAGCAAGTCTTCAGGATCTACCTCACAAAGGACTGTCAGCCAACTACGTCGAACGAGAGACCCGACGTGCGCTCGCGACAGCAGGCGAAGTAAGGGTCTGGCCGGGGATCGATATCGACATCCCCACCAACGGCGACGAGAAGAAAACCGAGCCCGATGACGTTCGCGAAGCCGTACACGCTGCAATTCGAGCAGGCGCTCAGGGAGTCGTACTGTCTCGCAAATACTCTGAAATGCGGCTCGCAAATTTGCGTGCAGCAGGAGAGGCGTAAAGGAAGTTGTGGGGTCAAATCAGGTCACTTAAGCGCTGCGCGCTCTCGGTCCCTGCCTGCTGCTTGAGGCACTCGACTGGACGTTCCTGAATTCGCGCTTGGCGCCGGTTTTCCGCGCTTCTGGCGCATAGCACGCCCCACTACCACTTCGAGCGTGGAATGAAGCAAAACAGGCTTGGGATTTGGTAGGGGCTCGTGCTCAGGACGACTTGTTCTGGACTCAAGATGCGGATGGTTCCTGTGTTGTGATGCTCAGTGGCTCAGTCGTGAGAGCTTTACCGCGTTGTCGCGAAAATCCCTGATAATTCCCTGTTCGGATTGGCCTCATCCTCTGTCCCCGCTCCAAACCGTTGGAATTGAGCAACTTGGGACCAAAATTGGAAATTCCCTGTTATTCCCTGTTCCTAAGAGCAAAATTGCAGAATTTGGGCATAAATCGGGGATTTTGGGCGGAAAAGCAGACAACTCGCTGTTAATTTCCCTGTTATTGCAAAAAAAAAACGTTGAAAATACCTTCCTGATGCTGTCCCAGACCATAGAGAGCCTCGTCGGGTTGGGAAGCGAAAGTTTATTGCACTTGCCAAGTCTTTGCTTCGAAGATCGAGGGTACGTCAAAGGCTTTGCCACCTTGCTTTGGTTGCCCGAGAACGAGTTTGCCGTCGGTGGATAAGAAACCCAACGCGCCGCTCGCTGCATCTACGGTCACGGTGATTGCCCGAGTGGAGAGCCTAGCGGCTTTGTTTGCGCTTTTGACCTGAAAGCTACTATTGCGACACGGCTGCATAGCAATTGGAACTTTAGCTGCCGGGATTTCCGAACCCTGACTGGCGACTACGTGTATGACTCGATCCCCGCACACCTCTATGGGGATGGTGCCCGACGCAGTCCGGAAGGTCACCCCACTTGCATCTCGGTGAACACCCTTCATAGTAAATGCAGGTTCTTGTGCACTCCACGATGCGAGGGAAATCATAATGAAGGCAAAAATAACAGCGCGCCTGCAGATCATTTCGATTGTTTGTATAACTATCCTTTCGCAATAGTTTGCTGCGCTAGAACTTCTTGGCAGCGTTAACTGTATCGATTATCGTACCCTGCTACTTTACCGTTTGAAATGTTTGCTCTCCTTCAAAAGGATCCACGGCTAGTCGCTCTTCATGGGCCAGAGAACACGGTTCGAATGTGAAGGCACTCGTACTCAAGAACGCGGGCAACGCATCCGTCGAATCAATTCCCGACCCGGAAAGGAGCGACGAAGAGATCCTGCTGAAGGTGCGGATGGTTGGGTTCTGCGGAAGCGATCTGAATTCCTTTCGCGGGTTGAACTCGCTGGTCTCATATCCCCGCATCCTGGGCCACGAAGTATGTGCAACGGTAATTGAGAGCAATAGCAATGCGTTCTCTGCTGGAACGGATGTAGCACTCAACCCTTACACAAGCTGCGGAAAATGCGCCTCATGCCGACGCGGACGCCCGAACTCCTGCCAATTCAACCAAACGCTCGGCGTTCAAAGGGACGGAGCACTGAAGGAATTTATCGTGATGCCGCGAAACACGTTGTATCCCGCGAAACTCACTCCGAAAGAATTGTGCCTCGTCGAGCCGCTGACGGTTGGCTTCCATGCGATTGCACGCGGACGCGTGACCGCAGATGACACTGTTGCGATCTTCGGTTGCGGCGGAGTCGGCCTGGGAGCAATTGCTGCTTCAAGGGCTCGCGGTGCAACGACCATCTGCATTGATGTGGATGACGAAAAATTGGAAGTCGCGCGGGCGTCTGGTGGCACGCACACCATCAACAGCTCGCGCGAGCAGTTACACAATCGCTTGCTGAATATGACCGATGGTCGCGGTCCCGACGTGGTGGTCGAAGCTGTTGGCACACCTTCGACATTCCGAGCGGCGGTCGAGGAAGTCGCATTTACAGGCAGGGTCGTTTACATCGGATATACCAAGGAACCTGTCACGTACGAGACGAAGCTGTTTGTGCAAAAAGAGCTGGATGTCCTCGGATCAAGAAATGCTCTACCCGATGATTTCCAATCGGTGATTAGGCTTCTCGAGGCACGCAAGTTTCCGGTGGAACAGGTCGTGAGCCTGGTTGTTCCATTACAGGAAGCGGCAAAAGCATTGCGATCGTGGAGCGAAAATCCCCCACGCTTTACGAAGGTTCTCGTTTCTTTGGATTGAGTCAGAGCTTGCGCCAAGCATGTGAATCTCCCTCCGCTACGAGTCACTGAGTGCGGGACATCGTCGGCTGACGGCAAAGCTAAACCCGCTCCACTGTTTCCGTCCGGGCCCACAGCACCGTTCTCTTGGTGACGGCGGCAGTTCTTTCTGTGGCGAATCCCGAATATTTTCAGCGCAGGTTTATCTACGTTTAGTCGCCGCTTGTTTTTTTGTGCTCTCTCAAGATCTTCTCGATTCGCGACTTGGGAAACGGTAAATGGTCTTCATTCTGCTTCAGCCATTGGTAGTAATCCTGCTCTATGACGTCGATCCAGTGGGCGTCAATTTGGCCCGCAGTGTACTTGCCTTCTTTCAGCCGTTGGTGTCCAAACATATCGCGCAGATGAGTTTCTTCTGAATATTTGACTACTTGCTCCGCCAATTGCGGCGGAATAAAGATGACGCCGCCGTTGCGTCCTAGCACAACATCTCCCGGCATCACCATGACATGACCGATGCGAGTGGGAGCGTTAATGCTCACCATCGTGGAGTTCAGGAGCCTGCCGGTTCTCAGCGATCCATAGTGGTGCGATGGATCGTATGCACGAACAAAAGCGGCGAAATCGGGCAGTTCGTCAAGACCATTTATATCTCGGACCGCGCCGTCATAAACAATGCCATTTCCCGATTTGGCATAAATGGCGTTTCCGACATTGTCGCCGATCGAAGGCCCACCTTCTTTCAGTCCGAAGTGATCACAGGTGTAGACATCGCGCTTCTGCAGCATGTCAACAGGCCATGCGTTCATTCCTCCAACGCGATGCATCTTGGCGCCTTCCTCTTCGAGCAGCTTTTGCACGTCAGGCCGGCCCGGCATCCATGTGGCCGTGAGCGCACGCCCAACCAATACCTTGTCCGGATGAATGGACAGCCAACCATCCTCATACTGGTGCATGAAGCTGTTTTGCTGGAGTACAGCCCACGCCTCTTCAAGTGTCACTCGCTTCATGCGATCCACAATGTCGTCGGGCACTTTGGGGCGGCCATCTGGAAACCGATCGCCATGCCAATCCGGCGTGTACTTCACGACATCATCACGAGTAAAAAATCCTTGCTGTGCGCGCGCGCTTTGGGCTGCTATCGCAATGAGATACAGACATAAAATCGCGTGCGGAATTCGGTTAAGTCTCTTCATTGTTGAATTTCGCTCCACTATTCTCGTCAGGCTTTGCTTGGTTCAAACCAGGTTGTTCCCGGAATTTGTGCTTTGCGTGCCACTTCTTCATTCATCTCAACGCCGATGCCAGGTTGATCACCCACAGTGATATAGCCCTTCTGGATGATTTCACCTTCCTTCACCCAGTTCTTCCAAAGATCAGGGAAGTTGATCCAGTGCCATTCGCACACCAGGAAGTTGGGAATTGAGGCGCAAACATGAGCCGTGGACATCATCCCAATCGGTGACACGACACAATGAGGCGCAACCGGCACGTAATATGTTTGCGCCAGGTTGGCTACCTTTCGCCCCTCAGAGAGGCCGCCCACCTTTTGAATATCGGGCTGGATAATATCCACTGCATTCTTGTTCAGAAGCTCGCGATATCCCCAACGCATATATAAGTTCTCTCCGCAAGCGATTGGAGTTGAGGTCGAATGGCGGACGTCAGTCATGGCATCAATGTTCTCTGGCGGTACAGGTTCTTCTAGCCAGAGCAAGCGAAAAGGCTCGAGTTCTTTTGCGACGCGCTTCGCGGTGCCAAGATCGTAGCGGCCATGCATGTCACACGCGAGCTCCATTTCTTTCGGAATGGATTCGCGCACATGCTTGACCCAGCGCACCATGCGATCAACCTCAGCATTGTTCGCGGTCCAGTTCACCCGATCGAAGCGATTGGGGTCAGTCGCATCATCGAGGTCAATCTTCATAGCGGTGAAGCCCTGATCCTTGATCCATGGAAGTTTTCGATCGGACTCTGGCCCCATGGGATCCTCCATATCCGAGTCGCAATAGATCCGCACCTTGTCGCGGAATTTCCCGCCTAAGAGTTGATAGACGGGCAGGCCCAAAGCTTTTCCAGCTAAGTCCCAGAGTGCTATTTCAATACCGGATAATGCAGCGATGTATTGCCCGCCCTGCGCACCGGCAAAAATGCCCGAGACACGAAGTCTCTCCCAAAGCGGGTCTATGTTCAGAGGGTTCTGTCCTACTAAAAATCGCCGGAACTGGTTCACCAGCGCTGCCGTGCCAACGGCAGCGTCGGTCGACTCGCCATGGCCATACAAGCCCTCGTCACTGTAAACGCGCACATGTGTTTGCAGGCCATGCACGCGGACCTGCGCTGTACGCACATCGGTGATCTTGAGCTTCGGTCGCTCGTACGGACTGCTCACGTTCTGAATTGCTTCTGCTAAAGAAGGGAGCGCAAACGTCCCCGCCAGCGGAGCTATGCTCTTAAGCATCTTTCTGCGCGTGAGTGGACTCATTCAGGAATTTCTCCTCGTCTGATCTTCTTTCGGTCCAACGTTTGTGAATCCTGCCGCGAGCGTTGGACTCTTCAATTGCAAGTTCGGGTCGACCATCAGCCAAGCAACGGCGCTGAGCACACACAAGCCTGCGGCTGCCCCAAAAGACATCTCCCACCCAAAATGTTTTGCCAGGAATGGTGTCAAACTGGCGGTAGTGGCGCCTCCGAATTGGCCTCCCATATTCATGAGTCCCGACACGGAACCGGCTGAGCGCCCGCCGATATCAGAGCTCACTGACCAAAACGCACTCTGGGAAAGATATAGGGCGCCTGCACCTCCGGCGAGTACGACGCTAGCCAGTCGAGCATCGCGAACATGCGTTCCTACTCCTACGAAGACGGCAGCCAACAGAGTCGAGGCGCTAGCTGAGATGCAACGTCCGACACGTTTGCCGTACGCTCGCGTTATGCGGTCGCTGATCCAACCTCCCAAAAAGGAACCAGCCGCCATAGCGGCGAACGGGAGCACGGAATATCCAGCACTCGCTTTTAGATTCAAGCCGCGAACTGTGCTCAGGTAGGTGAAGAACCAGGTGAAAAAAATGTAAGCGACGTAGACAAAACCAAAGTAGCTCGTGGTCAAAACCCAGACGTCTTGACTGGCAAGAATAGTCCGCCACGGCAAAGACTGGCTTTCAACACTGCGCGTCGCATGTGGCAAGCCAGCGGAGATATACGATGCCTCACCTGGACTCACCCAGAGATGATGTCGAGGCTCATCACGAGCGATGTAGAACCAAAGGCCGCCGATGACCAACCCGATCAAGCCGCATGCCCAGAGGGACCATCGCCAACCATAGTGATAAATGATGTAAGCGATGAAAGGCGGCGTTACTGCCGACCCCAATCCCACCCCCGCGAAAATTAATCCGTTCGCGAGGCCGCGTTCCTGCGAAGGAATCCATGCAGCCACCAAGCGGTTGCTTGCTGGATATACGATTGACTCGCCAATGCCCAGTAAGAAGCGCACCAATACCAGAACCGCCAGCGAACCAACGATCTTTGAAGGAACCAGCGCTGTGAGCGCAGTGAACACAGCCCACCATACTGTTCCCAAAAAGAGAATCCTTCTAGGTCCAAAGCGATCCGCGAGCCGTCCACTCGGAGCCTGAAACAATGCATATCCGACGACCCATGCGCTGAAAACCCAGCCGAGTTGAATGTGATCCAGATGAAATTCGCGTTCGATTGAGGGACCAGCGATCGAGATGTTCACCCGATCCAGGAAAGAGACAGCACTGATCGCCAATATCCAGAGAATCAGCACCCATCGGACACGGCCCTCGAAGAAGTTCATGGCAGAGGCCAGACATTCTACGGCTTGAAGTCGCTTCCCACTCCTAGAGCATTCGTGTTCGCCTTGACATCGGGGACGAAAGAGTAGCAGAATCCCGCGCTGGAGACAACGATAAAGTTACCGATATCAGGAGCTGGGTTTATGCGCAAAAATATCGTGATGTGCACCTTGAGGGCACTGCTTCTCGCGATTCTCGTGGGTTTTTGTGCGAACGCCGTATACGGACAAACCTTCGGTGAG
The DNA here is from genome assembly GCA_045808065.1 of Terriglobales bacterium. Taxonomy (GTDB): domain Bacteria; phylum Acidobacteriota; class Terriglobia; order Terriglobales; family Acidobacteriaceae; genus Gp1-AA112. The sequence continues at coordinate 309,922 of JBJMGD010000017.1, forward strand.
ATCACCGGACGAGTGACCGATCCTTCTGGAGCTGTGATAGCCGGGGCATCTCTTACTCTCACCAATGTGAATACCAACACAGTGCGCAAAGTGGCGAGCACGGACGCCGGCGTCTACACTTTTCCATTTGTTGCACCGGGTCCTTACCGGCTGACGACGCAGGTCTCAGGATTTAAGGCCTGGTCCAGCGAACCATTTGAGGTTCAGATACAGCAAGTGGTGCGTCAGGATGTTGTGGTCCAGGTCGGCGAGACGAGCCAAACAGTCGAAGTTGCCGCTAACGCTGATCTGCTGCAATCGGAAACGGCAAGTATCGGTACCGTGATTGAAAACAAGACGGTTGCTGAATTACCTCTAAATGGCCGCAATTACCTGAATCTGGTCGCGCTGTCTCCCAACGTGAACACACTGTCTCCGGGAGCGGGCCAGGCGGGCTCTCGCCAGGGTGGCGATCGGGCTGCGCAATCCATATCGACCGGCGGGCAGCGCATTATGTTCGATTACTACACGCTCGACGGCGTCAACAACACCGACCCGAACTTCAATACCTATGTTGCGCTCCCCTCAATTGACGCGATTCAGGAGTTCAAAGTTCAAACGGGCGTTTATCCCGCAGAGTATGGACACGAAGCTACTCAGGTGAACGTGCTCACCAAATCGGGCGGTAACGTATATCATGGCGCCCTCTTCGAATTTCTCCGCAACGATGTCTTGGACGCTCAGCCATATGCGTTCACCAGCGTCCACCCAAAGAAGCAGCCGTTTAAATGGAACGACTACGGATTCGAGTTAGATGGGCCGGTACGCCTACCGCATCTGTTCGACGGGCGGGACAAATTATTCTTCATGGCGAACTATGAGGCGCTTCGCCTCAGACAAAACTTCTTGTCCACGTACTCTGTACCGACTCCTGCGATGTTTACGGGCGACTTTAGTCAACTGGGTACGACGATTTACGATCCGCAGACCGGGCAGCCCTTTCCGGGAAACCAGATTCCCCAAAACCGCTTAGACCCGATCTCATTGAAGCTTTTGAATTATTACCATTCCTCGACTCTTCCGGGACTGACAAACAACTACACGCAATTCAGCTCTTCGCCGCAGAACCGCGACGGGTTGGTTGCAAGAATGGATTACAACGAATCACCAAAATCGCAGTGGATGGGCCGATACAATTGGGGCGACGAAAACCAGTCGAATGAAGGCCTAGGTGGCGCTGGGTCGAAGATCCTGACTAACTACGAACAGTACACCGGATCGAACACTCGGACTTTCACTCCCACCCTCGTGAACGAAGCTCGGTTCGGCTATACCCGATTCTTTAATTCCCTGGGCACACTGCTGGCTTTTCAGAAAGACATTGTTTCCCAAATCGGGATACCTGGCCAACCTAGCGGCGCGCCTGTCACCTGGGGAATTCCAAACGTCAACTTTAGTGGAACTGGTTTTACCGGAATCGGCGATGCCAACGATGGTCCGTATGCCAACGACAATAACACTATGCAGTTCGTCGATAAGGTGTCATGGGTACATGGAAATCACGCTCTGGCGTTCGGTTTCGAGTACGATCGGCAAAACTACAACCAAATAGGTAACCAGTTCTCTCGCGGAGTCTTTACATTTCAGCCAAACACCACATGGAGCCCATCCAAAACTGGGGGAAATGCCTTCGCAGAGTTCCTGTTAGGGAATCTCTGGGTCTCGACAAACGCGGTCGCGGTGGCGGATGCAAAGTTCCAGCGCAACATGGAGAGTACGTTTGTGGATGACACGTGGAAGGTGACTCCGAGCCTGACTTTATCGCTGGGCTTACGGTGGGAGCTGACGCCGCCGTTCACGGACACGCTGGGCAATTACTTCAATGTGAAAATACCGAAGCTGGAGTTTGTGGCCAAAGCTCCGCAGGCCGACTGGCCATACTTCGTTCGGCAGAGCGGCTGCACCGATCCCTATCAAGGCTTGAATATTCATTGGACCAGCACGCAAGCGGTCTGCGGGGACGACATGAATCACAACCTCCTCGAGACGAAGTACAGCAACTTTGCTCCGCGGGTCGGCGTTGCATACGCGTTGGGCAAGAATACGGTGATCCGGAGTGGTTTGGGTATTTTCTATGTTCAGGACGTAGGTAACGCCATGTACTTCGATCTGGCCCGCAATATCGCGACTCGAGTAGACATCTTTTCAGATGTTGGAAGTCCGACCTTGCACTGGAACAACGCGATTCCCGGCGGAAATGGAACGGTCGCCCAAGTACCTCCACCGTTTGCGTTTGCTGCTGCTTATGACCACGCCACTTCTTACACGATGCAGTACCTGTTGAACATTCAAAGGCAATTTGGACGTGATTGGGTAGTTGAGGTTGGCTATCTCGGATCGGGAAGCCGGCATCTCTATGGCTTCCAAAACGCCAATCAGTCGGTTCCCGGCACAAGCGGCAATCCGCAGTCGCGAGTTCCATTTCCCAATTTTGGAGTTATTCAGTTGGTCGCTGACGGGTTCGCCGCAAACTACAACGCCGGCAGTGCGAAACTCACGAGGCGGTTCAGCCGAGGCCTGAACCTGATCACCTCCTACACGTTTTCCAAATCCATGGACGACAGCAGTGGCATTCGCAATCAGGGGTACGATTCGCTCTTTCCACAAGACAGTCGCTGCCTGCAGTGTGAGTGGGCACTGTCGGCCTTCGACACGCGGCACCGCTTCTCGCTGGGGGGAGTCTATGATCTTCCCGTCGGCCGAGACAAGGTTCTGGGCATCAACAACTCAGTACTAAACGGCTTTGTCGGCGGTTGGCAATTAAGCGCAAACACGACGATTCAGAGTGGTGTTCCGCAGACGATCAATGTTGGTTTCGTGAATTCCGGAACTAACACTCCGAATAACGAGCGCCCCAGCTTCACAGGGGCAAGCAACGGGTATGCCGCGAATCCCTCACCCGCACGATGGTACGATCCTGCCGCATTCGTAGTGGCGCCACCTGGAACCTTCGGCAATGTCGGGCGGAATTCGCTTATCACGCCGCATCTTCAATCGATTGATCTCGCACTGCATAAGCAATTTGCAATGCCTTATAGAGAACATCACGCGATCCAGTTTCGGCTGGAAGCATTTAACGTCTTTAATCATCCAGTCTGGGGAGCGCCGAACGCGAACATTCGCGCCGGAGCCGCATTTCCGGGAGCGCCGGCCAACGCCGCGCATCAAGGCTTCGGCGTCATCAGCTCAACTGCGCTTCCGATGCGGCAGCTTCAGGTGGGATTGAAGTATTTGTTTTAACCAAACCGCAAAGTTCGATTTCAGCAATTGTTTGCACTGGAACTCCGATCGATGTAGGGAGAAAAGGAGCCTGGGGCTACGCAGGTTTGAAGAAACGGAGTGTCGTGATTCCGGCTACTTCGGATTGAGATCTACCTGTGCCTCCGCAGTGCGATGGCGTGCTTCGCTGCACGCCGCAGCGTCGATGCGCGCGCAAATAGTTGCGGTTCGAGGAGGACCTTTTCGGGCTTGCGGACCGTTTTCGAATTCAGAATCTCGAGGGTGATCCGCGCCGCTTCCTCTCCCATTCGGCGGCTCTGCTGATCGACGCTAGAGAGCGGCACGCGCAGCGCATCATCATAATGCAGATTTCCGCATCCAATGATCGCCAAGTCTTCTGGAATCCTCAGCCCCTCATCCAGCGCGCGAGTCATTGCTCCCAGGGCGAGCGGATCGTTAAAGCAGAACACTCCATCCGGTCTGGGCTTACGGCTTAAGAGTTGGCCCATGGCTTCAGCTCCGTGCCGCCTGCTGTCCACATCTACTTTGCGTTCAGCAATGATGTAGTCATCAAGAATTTTTAGGCCGGCCTCCGTGAGCGCTCGCTTGTATCCTTCAAGCCGCTGTAAGGCGGGGCTGTACTCTGGGCCGCGAATGTGGGCAATTCTCTTGCAGCCGATCTCGATCAGATGCCTGGTGGCAAGCATTCCAACAGCCTCATCATCAACACCGACGAAGTTGGCCGACAGGCCAGGCAGTTTGCGATCGAGTAATACATAAGGCATTTTTTGCTTTTCCATCCGGAAAAAGAGTTCGACCGTCGAGCGACACGAGGCAACAATCAGCGTGTCTAGCCGCCGCGCCAAGAGTTGGTTGATCTCCTGTTCTTCCAGCTCGGGATCTTCTTCTGCGGAGGAAACGATTAAGTAATATCCATTCTTTCTCAGGACATCAGAAAGTGACTTGGCCACTTCTGCGAAGAACGGATGGAGCAGGTCAGGTACAACCAGACCCACTAAGTAGCTGCGTCCTGTCACCAAACTGCGTGCGGCAAAGTTCGGTCTATAATCAAGCTCCTTCACCCGAGCAAGAACCCGCTCGCGAGTCTCGTCTCCAATATCGGGGTGGTTGCGGAGCACTTTGGAAATAGTGATGATCGAGACCCCAAGGTCGCGAGCAATATCCTTCATTCTCGTCGTCATGGAAGGCTAGGAAAAAAAGGTGGAGCACAGCAATAGTACGCGAAACCGCTGTCTCCCAATTGACTTCGATAACTTTATCGGTACTCGTGTTCTCAGTATGGCTTCTGACTCTCACTGGTGCCTGGCCATGAGTCGGTCCAGAACGGCGCAACGGGCAATCCCGCCACATTAAAGAGCGTTGCTGCCGGATTTGATTGCCAGGCATAGCGGACCTCTTTAGGGTTCGGTATCAAAGTTGACGACACCACGACTGTGTTGCCTTCAATATGTGCATCGGCCCGGTCACCATTTTCGATCTTCGGCCGCGATATCAAACTATTCCAATTTGGCTCCCTGCGAAACCAGCCCTCCCATCGGTATGCGTGAATCGCACTCGGACCGCCGCCGTGATCGCTCCGAAGAGCTTGCGCCAGTTCGCAATCATCACAGGCAGTATTTTGAAGTACTGGAATCCACGTTCCGAGTTCTGTTCTCTGGTACCAGATCGCTCCCGTTATGAACGCGGAGCAATCAGCGCCAACATTCCTTCATAAAGTACGGACGGCATCACTGGCCAGTTCTCGTAACGAAGAGGTAAAGGATGCGGCGAGCGCGCATCGACACTTAGATCGCCACGCCATGTCTGCCATTCACGTGCCTGCTTCCTCCAAAGACGAATGCAGCCGTAAGAGCCCTGCGCGCATCCTCTTAGGCTCTTTAGTACCGTGGCCAATAGAGGCGGCGATTATCGGTAACTGTACCGATGTTGACAATAGATGTTCGCAAGCATATAAATTTCGAGCCGCAATGAATCGATACTTTGGCCGGTCCTGAAACTTGATATTCGCACGCACCGCTACAAAGCTCAAAGTTTTCGCACTAATCTCAATTGTCCTCTCCCCCTGGTCTCAAGCGCAGGTCGATGCGCATCCTTCTCCCATCGTTGGCACGGTCGATGCGACACAGGTGAAGGAGCCCATTTCGAAATACATGTACGGAATGTTCATCGAGCACATCGGCAATCTGATCAATCACTCTCTGTGGAGCGAGATGCTCGATGATCGTAAGTTCTATTTCCCGAGCGACTCAAAACCCGATGCTCAGGCTGCCGGAGCGCCCAATGCAATCCGTCAGAGGATGCAATACAAGAAGTGGAGGCCCGTAGGGCCTGACGAGTTCGTGACGATGGATGCTACGCATGCTTTTGTCGGCGACCATTCTCCGGAGATAAGGCTGGAAGCTGCGACGCCGCACGGTATCCAGCAGTCCGGCTTGGCGGTGCGCAAAGGCAAGTCTTACCTCGGTCGCATCTACCTCGCTGGAAGTCCTGGGGCGAAAGTGAAGGTTAACCTTGTGTGGGGCGCGAGTCCTCAGGATCGGCATGAGATCTCCGCCCCCACTCTTCATTCCGAATACGAAAAGTTCTCGCTGAAATTTACCGCACAGTCGGATAGCGACGACGCCCGGCTGGAGATTGTGGGTACCGGAACCGGTTCGTTCCATATTGGGACGATCTCGGTCATGCCTGCAGACAATCTCCACGGGTTCCGTGCCGAGACAATCGGTCAGCTGCGCCAACTGAACTCCGGCTTCTGGCGACTGCCGGGCGGGAATTTCCTTTCCGATTACGATTGGCGTGTTGGAATCGGCGATCCCGACAAGCGGCCGCCCACATGGGATTACGCATGGAACGCAATGCAACCTAACGACGTTGGCATCGACGAGTTGATGGAGATGTGCAAGCTGCTCGGCGTCGAGCCTTACATCACGGTGAATGCAGGTCTCGGGGGCGCCGAATCGGCTGCAGAAGAAGTCGAGTACATCAACGGCTCTACAAACACGCGTATGGGCGCGTTGCGCGCGCGTAACGGACATCCCGAGCCATATCACGTCAAGTACTGGAATGTCGGCAATGAGCCGTATGGATTCTGGGAAATCGGTTGGACGCCGTTGCGCTACTGGGTAATGAAGCATCGAGATTTCGTCAAAGCCATGCGTGCAGTCGATCCCTCGATAACGATCCTTGCATCCGGTGCCATGCCGGACGAAATGACGGTGACCGGCAATGCCCGCATGGCTACCGGCAAAGTCATCGGCGAGTTCGGTACGGACGCGGACTGGACTGGGGGGCTTTTTTCGAAATGCTGGGGAACATTCGACGGCGTGACCGAGCACTGGTACGCGCGTAGTGGCACGCGCTTCGATTTGGACATCGGCCAGCACGATCCCTACACGGGTGGAACCACCATGCCGCCGCGCTATGGATACGTGCCGGTGAACCAATCCTTGATCGAATGGGCTCGCGTGCCCTCGAATCGAGTTCGGGTGAAAGCGGAGGAGTGGACACACTATCAGGAACTGTATCCAGCGATCAAAGACAAAAAGATTTTTCTCTCCATCGATGAGTGGGCATATACGGGGACGCCGACAGATCTAAAACTCGCCCTGGCCTACGCGATGGTGCTGCAAGAAATGTTCCGGCACACGCAGTTCATCAAGATGTCAGCTTTCACCATGGGCGTTTCCACGATCAACCTCGACGCCACCGAAGCGAGCTTCAACACCACTGGCTTGATGTTCAAACTGTACCGAGACCATTTTGGAACAGTGCCGGTCGAGGTTAATGGCAATTCTCCACAACCTGCTCCTAAGTGGCCGGTCGGCGGCGAACAACCTGCGACCAGTCCCGGAAGCTCGACGTATCCGTTGGATATCTCCGCCGCATTTACCAGTGATCGCAAGTTTCTCACCGTAGCAGTCGTCAATGCGACGGAAGAGCCTCAGTCACTCACTTTGAACATCAAAGGCGTTCAAGCGATCAGCCAATCAAAGGTGTGGGAAATGACTGGAACGACTCCCGATGCTGCCAATGTGTTGGGCAAAGCTCCTGAGGTTCAGGTCACGGAGAAGGCTATGCCGGCCTCCACCGAAGTGCTGTCCGTACCTGCTGTCAGTATCAGTCTGTATCAATTTGCGACCGGCGCCTGTCGCTGCAGCTTCAGGAGTACGGTAACTGCGCGGCTTTCAGAGTTGACGTAGCAGCCTTGGGAACCCGGAGCCCGGATAAGCGAGGTTTCAATCATGCATCGGCGGAAATTTGTTCGTTTGCTGAGCGGCCTCGCCGCGACACCGCGTTTAAAGGACAGGGTGATACGCAAGACGTTAATAACTTTGAATGTCGTTGATGGTGGAGTCGTAAGCGGACATTCTTGTGAGAACGGCGGCACGGGGTCAGACAGGCACTCGACCCGCCTTGCCAGCAGGAACGTAAATGAAGAACCGCGCTGGTAAGGCCAGTTGCGAGGAAGGTGGCGTGAAACTCTATCGCACATCCAACGGTGCTGTTGTCGAAGCCGGCGGTCAATTTCATCTATTGAGTGATTTGCGATCGCCGCAAGATTGGGACCGCGTGCTTTGTGACCCGGAACTGCATGCACGGGCCCGCGCTGCCACCGCCAAACCGCAGATGAGGATGGACCCGGCGAATATTCTCGCGCCCATTATCAGCCAGGAAGTGTGGGCCGCGGGCGTGACTTACTACCGCAGCCGCAAGGCGAGAATAGAGGAAAGCCGGGGGGCGGGGGGCGGAGATTTATACGACCGTGTGTACGCGGCGGAACGTCCCGAATTGTTCTTCAAAGCGACCGGACGACGCGTGATCGGCCCCGGACAGGCAGTGCGCATCCGTTCCGACGCCCGCTGGTCGGTACCTGAGCCGGAACTGACCCTATTTGCCAATACCGCCGGAACAATCATGGGATGCACCATTGGAAACGACATGAGCTCCCGCGATATCGAAGGCGAAAATCCACTTTATCTTCCGCAAGCGAAGGTCTATGCCGGCAGTTGCGCTCTCGGACCGTGCATCCTGCTCTGTCACGAACCGGAACGCAGCACCTCCATCCGCTTAGAAATATTGCGCGGCGGCAAGGTGGCGTTTGTTGGAAATACCACGCTGATGGAGCTCAAGCGTGGATTCAAGGAACTCGTGGAGTTCCTCTTTCAGGACAACACTTTTCCCGACGGCGTCTTCCTGATGACCGGAACGGGAATCGTTCCCGGCGACGATTTCACTCTTCGCGGCGGTGACGTGATCCGAATCGAAAATCAATGGGATTGGAAGGTTGGAAAACCCTGTCGCTTGAAGCGAGCCGCTGGGCAATCAGTCACGCATGAATGTTCCGTTGACCAAACGCAGAATGCCAAGCGGATTCGAGCGCTGCAATTCCGTGGGAAGGGCGGCATCGGGAAAATCCTGATAGCAGACTGGACGAGCAAATCGCAGCATCGCCAATGTACCGACCGAAGTCGAGCGGCTGTCGGATGTCGCTGGGTATGGTCCGCTATGGACGATCGCGTGGCAAACCTCCACGCCCGTAGGAGCGCCGTTGAACAGCAAGCGTCCGGCTTTCCTTTCCAGTACCCGGATCAGATCGGCAGCATCGACAAGGTCCTGGTCAGAGCCATGGATAGTGGCGGTCAGATGGCCACTCAGTCGCTCTGCCGCGCCTACAAGATCATTCTTGCTGCGTAATGGACAAGCAACGTCGTCGGTCCAAAGACTTCTTCCGCCAGCTCGGGATGATCAAAGAACTTTTCCAGCGAGACGCTGAAGATTGTTGCCGCGGTCGCAGCGCAGGCGTCGCCGATGTCCACTTTAGTGCTGGCGATTAATTTTGCTTGCCCATTCGCAATCCGCTGCTGTACGGACTCTTTGTACCTCGCAGCGATCCCGTGCGTAAGCATCTGTTGTGCCTGTAGGCCTCGAATGCCTGCGCTCAGCATGTCGATAAACTCAGCCGCGCCATCGTTGGGCACGAATAGCAGCCCTGGCTTCGTACAGAACTGTCCGGATCCCAAAGTGAATGACGTCTGCAGGGTTTTAATGAGCTCTGCGGTGCGCTCGCGCATCGCACCAGTGAGCACAAACACGGGATTGGTGCTTCCCATTTCGGCATAGCAGGGGATTGGCTCGGGCCGCGCGGCGGCTAGCTTCATCAGAGCCTGGCCTGCGGCCCCCGAGCCTGTGAAGGCGATCGCTTTGATGGCCGGGTGCTTCGCAAGCGCGACGCCGACCTCAATGCCTGAATCGAAGAGCAACGAAAACACGCCAGGTTGCAGGCCGCTCTTTTCCACTGCCTTCTGGATGACCACTCCCACCAGTTCGCTCGTTCCCGGATGCGCAGGGTGTGCCTTTACAACCACCGGGTTGCCGGCGGCAAGGGCAGATGCCGTGTCGCCTCCCGCGACGGAGAACGCCAGCGGGAAGTTGCTGGCTCCGAACACAGCTACAGGCCCTAAGGGGCGCAACATCGACCTAAGATCGGGGCGTGGTGGCTTTCGCTGCGGGTCTGCCTCGTCAATCCGGGCATTCACCCATGAACCTTCCTGCAACACATCGGCGAACAACTTCATTTGCCCGGTGGTCCGGCCCATCTCAGCTTGTAAACGGGCCATCGGGAGACCGGTTTCAAGATTCGCCCGGGCAGTGATTTCCGCCGTTGCCGCCGTGAGGTCATCTGCAATGCGGCGCAGCAGGTCGGCACGCACTCGACCCGAAACAGAGGAGAAGACCGAAAATGCTTCCGCCGCGAGTCGAGCGGCCTGCTCGATCTCCGGCTCTGTAGCCACGTGAAAGGTGGGTTCCAGCCTGACACCGTTCGTGGGATTTGTCGCATGAAAAGGTTCCCCCCGCTGCCCCACGCTGCGTCCGCCTATGAGGGAAACTCCCGACAGAGTGCTTTCGATCATTCTCATCGGTCATCCTCGCCAGCCATCATATCGAATCGCCTCGCGTTTTTTCCCTCCGCGTCCCAAGCCAGGGATAGCAGGTGATTACTTCGTGTAATTTCCTCCGCAACCGACAAAACACAGGATCCCATTCGGCTTCGCGCAGGGCAGGCTCTTCGGCAGGCTCAGGATGATAAGGGAAGATGAAGCTGCTGGCTGCTAGCTATTGGCCCCTAGCTACGGAGCCAACGACAAAGAAAAGGCACCAATCAGGCCGGGTGGGGGATGGGCCATCCACAGCTTGGATTTGTCAGCCGAAGGCATGGCTGTTCCAGATGGGAACACGGTGAGGCCCCCAGCCCAGAACTTTCTAGGCTGCTTTTCCGTCATCCTCGGCACTATGAGCATCGCCTTCGCGAGTGACACGCAATTCTTCCGTGGCGAACTGGGCTGGAGATATATTTCGTCTCAACAATCTTTCGTTGGCTAATCCTTCCTACTTCAGAAACGACAGGCTCTTTCTTTACGATCACGCGTTTCTTTGCTAATTGGGATTCGGAGTGTTTTACCCCAAAGGACCTCGGAGGTGCAACGCCCGTCTGAACTACGGCGTTCGATCACGAGTTCTTCTCTCGTGACCGGAACCTGGATGGTTTGCAGTTCTGTGATGACTTCTTTACGGATAGAGAGCTCGCCATACGCAATTTTCTCTTTGTCAATGTGAAGACTCTCGCTGATAAATTCGAGTTCCGCAATATCCTCTGCCTGCAGGACTGACCCAGATCCATCGAACGTGTGTACGTTTGCGTCAGAATTTCTCTGCGAGAGCTTGTGCCAGCGCTGAAGCAGTAGTCAGGGTCGTGAAAGAAAATCAACTCGCTTTCTAGAGCGATTCGATGCTGCCACGAGCGTTTGGCCCATACCCGTCAGGCAGAGCTACGACCGAACCCGCGATCATGCCGGACGCAGCGGCGGGAATTGGAATCTCGTGTCTCACATCACGCAGCCGCAGGAACGGACGTTCGACGAAGTAATAGGAGCAAGTGGCTGCCGCGACTGCGAGAACCAGGTTTTGCGGGAAGGCTGTCCACCAATGCACCTGGTCGGCCCGATCAAGAAACAGTTGTTGCCATAGATAGAGGCTGTAGCTAGTCAGCCCGATCCAGATCATGATCGGGTGATTCAGCCAGTGCCAGGACCTGCAGATCGCGTTGTACATGCAAACCGCGATTCCGAAATGCATCGCGGAAACGCCGACCGTCTGATAGAGCCGATTTTCCCATCCAGAGCCTCGAAGCAGAGGAATCGCCAAGGTTACAATCGGCGCCAGAATCATGACTCGCGAAAGCAGGATACGGTCGAAGCGTTTCAATTCGGGCCAGACGATTGCCAGGAGGCATCCCGTAGCGATCGCGTCGGCTACAGTGGGAAAGTAGTACTCGACGTATTGCGCCCCGGCAAAGTAGAAGACGATGCGCAACACCGGCGCAAGGAGCACGACGCCGACGACAATCTGGCGTCCTCGCGCAAAGGCCAGCACCAGGGCCGCCGGCCATAGCAGGTAAAATTGCTCTTCGATCGACAATGACCAAAGATGGCCGAGCCGCCACGGCGTGCTGGCCATGAAGTAATTGGAAGTGTAGGTGAAGGCAGTGACAACGTTCTTGCCTGTCAAGTGCGACCAGTCCGCAATGCAGATCAGCAGCATGTACAGATACGCAGGCGGCAAAATGCGATACGCTCGACGGCGATAGAACTCCAGCAGATCGATACGTCCTCTCTTAAGACGCTCCTTCAAAAGTAAGCTGGTAATCAGGTATCCGGAGATCACGAAGAAGACTCGGACTCCGAAGTTGGCGTAGCTGCCAACGAACTGAATGTGCTGCGGAAAGTTTCGCGTGCCGGTAATATGCGCGAGCAGGACGAGGGCTATGGAAACCGCACGGAGACCGTCGAGCGAGGGAATACGCGATGTCTGCACAAAGGACATGCGGACCGAACTCCGGCTATGTTGGATGTAAGTTCCTGGCCAGAGTTGGTCCGGGAACCAGAAATGACGGATTCGGGGACCAATTCTGATTTAGCAAAACCATCGGCGGAAGATCGAGACGGAAAACTGCGCCCGGTCACAGGATGTGACACAGGCGTCACGTGATCGCAGAAGCCCTAGGCTCATCCCGCCACAAGAAAAAGGCGAATACCAGTTGCACAGTGGCGATGTTATCGGCGGTAGATTGCAACTCCGGTTGCAGTCTGAATGATCGCTTCGAGGCTTCTCCGAGTAACCGACTTTGCTGCGCTCGTTGGCACGAAAATTATGTCGTCGGTCTGTAGTTTGACGTCGGGATCCTTGGCTTCCAGAATGCGCTTCAGATTGATAGGGGTCTCCTGTCGGCCAGCGGAAGTCGTGCGAACCAGTTTCAGGTCCTGGAGAGCGGCGGTCGGATTGGTTCCCTGCGCAAGGGCAATTGCCTGCAAGACTGTTAGCTCGGATTTATCGATCAAGAATCCGGACGGCTGGCGAACATCCCCGACTACGTACACCAGTCCAGCTTTCGACACGACTATCGTATCTCCCGGATACACCTCTAGGTTAGTGTGGCTGGAGTCGCCTGCAGAATATGAGAGAGGAACTTCTAATGATTGCTGAGGTTGAGCGCGATGAGTGATGGTCACCGTGTTGCCAGCCTTCGGAGTCGTGCCTCCAGCGAGGGAAATCACGTCGAACAAGGTGCGCTGTCCGAGGAGAGGATACACGCCGGGTTTTTGTACTTCTCCCAAAACGGAAATCCCTTGTGTGGCGTACTCCTTTTCGAACACAGAAACTCGAGGCTCGGAAAAATATCCGCCGTCGGAGAGTCGCTTGGCTAAGAGTTCTTCGGCAGCTCGGACCGGGAGGCCTGCGATAGTTACGGTTCCAATCAGCGGCAGAGAAATGGCTCCGGATGAATCAACCCTTACCTCACGTTTATCAAAGTCCGGTGCTCCGTAGACACTCACTTCCAGCAAATCGCCGCTGCCAATCAAGAGTTCATGGTTAACGGATGTAGGCAAGGAATCCGTGTGCGTGCTGGCTGATGCCAGATTCAATGGACGTTGTTCCTCACTTTGCCGCGCATAGCCGCACGTTGTGCCAAGCATGAGAAGTGACAGAAGAACAGGGAAAGATCGGAAGTGGATGTACTGCATAGATCCTCCAAGCGAAAGCGGAGTGAATCAGCAACTCCGGACGATAGTGAGATGAAATTTATGCCCACATAGTCCTCGGTTGCTGAGAATAAGTTTTTGAAACACTAAAGGTCAGGGAGGTGAAGACTCGGCGTACGTGAAGCAAACTCCGCTCCCAGGGAGCTACTAGTTTTGAACGGAGCGGCGCCCAGGCTGGTGCCGGCATGAATGGCGGGACTGGTGGCTCGCAGATGATAGTCGCCGCTGCCGTCCGGCTGATAGTTCACGAACTGCGGATCGGCGCTGATGCTGCCGACGGCCCGGTTGCCGTTCTGCAACTTCCAGTCTTTGGGGCCGTTCTGGTAGACGAGGTTGTTCAGGTACTGATTGTTAACTCCGGTATTGCCGTATTCCTCAATGCCATATCCCGATGCGCCGCGCTGAAGCCCGTTTCGATAGACGATGTTGTTGCTCACCACCGTGCGATCGTTGACTACTCCCGGAGGAAAACCGCCGGGATCGTCACCGTCGCCGATCAGTATTCCGCCATAGGCGTTATTGAAGACCGTATTGTTGGCAATGGTCACATCGGATGCCGCGTGCCACAGGTGGATGCCCCAACCCTCACACCGGTACACCAGATTGTTCCAAATGTGACCACGCAAGTTGGCATGGTAGATCCCGTGATGGAGCTGATGGGCCCGGCTAAAGTTCCCAATGTCATGGGCTACATTGCCGATGACATCATCGTCGTGCCCGGCTCGGTTATTGTGGTTGACGATTCCGCTGCCGAACACACACCTTACACTGTCATATCCCACATCATGGACGTTGTTGCCAATGATGCGCACATCTGAGGCGTAGTTGATGATGCCGTCGCACGTGTCGGGCGTACTGCCCGCTATATCGAAACCTTCGATGTCGACGTAGTCGCCTAGATTAGTCCACACAATGTGGACCGACGCAGCGCGAATCAGTGCACCCCACTGCACGTCGGAGACAAAGCGAATGCGAGCGTTACCGGTGCCGCTGGCGGCGGTCGTAATCGCGCCTGAATAGTTGCCCGGTGCCACGTGGACCGTGGCTCCCGCCTGTGCCACGTTGGCGGCGTGCTGAATGGTCAACCAGGGACGCAATTGCGACCCGTCATTCCCATCATTGCCTGCCGGGGATACGTAGTAGTTTGTCTGCGAACTCTCCGCTACCAATAGTTTCAGGGGCACCGGAGGCGAAAATGAAGATGAAGACGAATGCCGTCCTCCGGTTCTACCCGAAGAAGCGTGGTGGAACCCAACCATCGCCAGGCCAAGCACGAGCAAACCGCCGATCCCGACTGATTCAAAATGGTGACGGTATTTTCGCAAGTCGGTTGTGGACGGCATCTGCTTTGACGCAAAGCAAGGTTGGAAGCTTAAGCAGCAACCTCGTCGAATTGTGCTGCATGAGCCAGTCGGGAGTTGGGAGGAGCCATTACGATTTCGCGGCCCGCGACCACGAATGCCGAATTCACATCATTGATGTGACTCAGCACGAAATCGAGGTCCTGCAGTTGACCGGTTCTCTGCAGATACTTGACGCTATTGCTCACCAGACATGCTTCAGGTGAAGCGGCGCTCCAACGTTTCACGATCTCTTCAGTGGAGCGATCTTCCGTCGAGTAGCCGCAATTGAGCAGTTCTTCGGTAACCCAGGCACAGCACATTTGGTCTTCTTCACGGAACTCGTTGCGGCTTCCAGCTCCGATCACCACTACCTTTTCGTGCTCTCCAACGATTGCTTCAGCCACCGCTTTGTAGTTCCGCAAACACGCTACATAGGCTGCCTCACGTGCGGCTGCCAAACACATAAGGTGAGTTCCGGAAGTTGACAACAGCACGATCGGGCGCCCCTCGGAATCCAGCTCCGCCAATTGTGCAGGGCTGTTATTTAGATCAAAGCCTGGCGGAACATCTCCATGCAACTCGCCCGCGAGCAGAGCATTGCCCAGGTTCTGCCGCAGAAGGTGGGCCTCCTCCAGAGTTGCGGCGGCGAAACATCGTCGACCTGCCAGAACTGCCGTAATTGCGCTTGTCGTGGCCCGAATTACGTCGATCGTGACTACGGCATATTCCTCGCCGTACTTGTTGACGCTCGACGGAAAGCAATCGATCACTACGCTGGGTTTCATGCCACCTCCGCCAGCGCGGGAACGTTCGGACGCAGCTTGGGATTGGCAAAGGCGTCGGAGTGAAGCCCGCGGCGATAAATCTCTACTCTCAGAACTTCTTCAAGACGAATGTTGCAGAGGTGCACAGCGGAGCCGAAATGGTCCAGCAACGCGAATTGACTCGGCTTGTTGGGGGCTTCAAACATCGCCACGTCCAAGCCAAAGGCATTCGCGAAGCAATCTGCAAAGTTGGCATTGAAATTTCCAGAGTCGTCAAACAGCCCTACACCTCGAGCGCTCTCACGCCCCTCGATGACCAGTTGCAGTGCTCCTGCATCGAGCCATCTCTGTCCTTGTTCGATCAGCTGGACCACCACATCACTGCTGAACGCACCGCCGTGTTTCTTTCCCAATTCGAACTGCACTTCTAAGCCGCGCTCGTGCGCCATTTTGATCACCTCATGAGCGGGCAGCGGCATGTCAGTGAATCCTTCTCCGCATTCAATGCGGGTTACACCGAGATCAGCGCACAAATCGAGGTAATAGGGAAGCTGTCCCAGCGCTACCGCAACTTCAAAAGGACCGCCTCCGGTCACCGTGGGTACGCAGCGCCGTTTTGCGGCGGCAATTTTTCTGCGAGTCGATTGCTCATTGGCGATCATCCAGCAGGCCATTGAAATCTTCAAAACCGACATCAGATGGGAGCTTTGTTCCAGATGGCTTTCAAGTGTGGCGGGATCATAGCCCGGATCAAAAGGACTGGTTGCCGGAGTAAGCTCCTTGACGCCAATCTTCTCGAGATAGTTGCGTGTGTGAATCTTCCCGGCCGAGGCTGAGTTGAATGATTCAGCCGGATTGAACGATGTGCGCAAACTCATAAAGACTCCTTTGAAATTCAAATGTCTGGATTTTCTGTCGATCTGGTGAACAAACACCAAGCGCGATCAAAGCGGCTTTCTAGCCAGCACCACATAATGGTTTCCTGCAGAGGAAAAGGCTGATTGCGGTTTTTCGGCGAGACGCTGCAGAACGCGGTGAACTCTAATCCCGATGAACTCCGGGATCACCTTGCATTCCAAGAAGGAAAACGGGCCGAAGCCTATGGTGATGCCCTTCAGTTTTTCGAACTCACAATCGGTGAGAAGTTCGTCGAACTTTGCTACAGAGTACCGATTGACGGAGATGGAGGCGGGCTGGCGCAATCCCGTTGCGCGTAGAGCTCGGCCAACACTTCTTCGCAAGGCCAGCACCGACGGCAGATGCCCCGGATCCATCGTGTATGTGATTCTGCGTGCATTGTCGGCAGAAACTACCAGACGACCTCCCGGCTTCAGAACTCGCATAATTTCACGCAAAGCCCTTCGTGGAGAATGCAGCCAATAAATCACGCCGATCGCCACCACGGCGTCAAAAGTGTCGTCAGCAAATCGCAGCGAGTGAACGTCTCCCATGGAGGGATCAATTAGCGAGCTGAGTCCGCGCTCTTTTGCACTCTGCCGGGTTAGGTTCACCATCCTTGGCACGGTATCGATGGCCTTCACACGTGCGCCTCGCGAGGCCAGGAATACCGAAGCGGGTCCCGCTCCGCAACCGACATCGAGAACATCGGAGTTTTCCAGAGTTAGTGATTGCGCCAGCCACTCCAGGGCCACGGACTGGCGATAGGCGAAGATCGCCGGCTTCAATCCGCGATCACGGTAGAGTTTTTTCCACTGCGGAGCTACGGAATCGAAATAGTTGTCAACAGATAGTTGTTGATTGGGAAAGGGTAAAGCGTGCGACATGAGATTCGGCCTGAGGTTCCAGAGGAAGCTTCACGCCCGCGAGCGTGGTCACTGAACGTGATGAGCAACTTGCGACCAACTGCCGGCAACGTGGTTTGTGAAAAAACGAATGTCAGAGCTTCGAGATTCCTCTTGCGGTTGTGCCAAAGCTCTGGATTGAGGTTCATGAGGTAGAGATGCTGTACATCGAATTGGGAAACGATCCGGCCAGGATTGCGATGGGACGCGGATCATGCAGACGATTTAATCGCGAGATTTAGTCGGATAGCTTGAATTGGAAACGGGGTCCATCACGGAGACCGTTCTAGCATTCAGAAGTGATCTTCGCCATTACGCGTAAACGGGTTTTAATCCGTGCCGGTCGTCGTACCGCACTGACGAGTCACTGTCAGCCTTCTCGAATTTCCCAGTGCTAGCACCTCCGTGCTGGTATTAAGCCTTTCGACTTAACTCAGAAGAGTCATTACTGGGTTAAGGTTGGGTTGCTACTTCCTTTATTTAAGCAAGCCGAGGGATCCACCGGAACCTTGAACTCGGCACCCTTTGCTCCTCCCGGCCGACCGAGCAAAGTCCCCAAAAATCATGAACTTAGGCTTCTCCTGAAAAGAAGCCTGGTGGAGGTACATTGGCAATCCCCCGCAAAGGTGCAAGCTCACTCATAGTGGTCATCGCTGTTTTTCTTTTTCTAAGCCTTACTTTTTCGACAGGTTGCGGAACCACGGCGAGTCAATCGACTACGACGACTCCCAGCAGTGCGACCAACCCGATCACATCCGCTCCGGTTGCGGTCACGCTTAGCCCAACGACAGTGACCCTGAGCGCCGGTCAAACCCAAACCTTCAATGCCAATGTGAGTGGGTCCAGCAACACCGCCCTTGCCTGGCTGGTCAATGGCATAGCGGGCGGCAATGCAGCTCTGGGAACGATCTCAGTTTCCGGGGCCTATACCGCGCCCACGCCTGTACCCAGCTCCCCGGTTTCCATCTCCGCGGTCAGTGCGGCTGACAGCAGCAAGTCGGCCAGCGCGGTAGTGAGTTTCAGCTCTCCAGCTCCGCCTGCGTCGGGCACGAACTATTACGTATCGCCCAGCGGGGCAGACGGAAATGATGGTTCGCAACTGCATCCGTGGCTGACGATTCAGCATGCCGCGAGTGTCGCCCAGGCGGGAGCGACCGTGCATGTTGCTGCGGGCAATTACTCGGGCGCGATCACTACCTCGATGAGCGGTACCGCCACTGGACGCATCCGTTTTATCTCCGATGTGCAGTGGGGCGCCTTCATCCGCGCGAGTTCGGTCGATATCGTCTGGACCAATCAAGGAGACTACGTCGATATCGAGGGCTTCGACATTGCCGGCAGCGATGGAGCGACTTGCTACGGCATCATCAACTACGCCTCTTACGTCCGTCTTGTCAGCAACAACATTCATGACCTGAGCCATGCCACCACCGCTTGTGTCTACGGCAGCGGCATCGACAATCACAACAATGATGGCGGTCATGACGACGATGTGATTGGCAACGTGGTCCATGACATCGGTGACATCAACACGACCTACCAGTTCCATCACGGCATCTATCACGCTAATCTGCGCGGGCACATCTGGAATAATCTTGTGTACCGTTGCGAAGGCTGGGGCATCCATACATGGCACGCAGCCAATCAAGTGACGATTGCCAACAACACGGTGTTCAACAACAACTATGGCGGCATATTGATTGGCGATGGGGATGACTACAGTCCATTTCCTGGACCTGTCGTTAATGACTACACCATCGTCAGTAACAACATCGTCTATAGCAACGGGCTGAATCCAGCAGCTTCTGGGTACGGCATTGAGGAGTACGGACTGACAGGCACTCACAACCAGTACCTCAACAATCTCGTGTACCAGAATGGACCCGCCGACTGGAATCTCCAGAATGGGAACACGGCGGTAGGAACAATCAACGCCAATCCCCAATTTGTGAACTATCAGCCCGACGGTAGCGGGAATTACCATCTGCAATCAATGAGTCCTGCGATAGGAGCAGGTACCAGCGTTGGCGCACCACTTATCGACATGACCGGCGGTTCACGGCCGGCGATCTCGCCGGATTTGGGAATTTACCAGTCGAATACAAATCCCGCGATCTGGCCCTATATCCAATGACGTTGCTTAATGGAAAGCCATGTCTGAAGTTGGAGGCGCAATCCATTGTGAACTCAGGCAGCCTCAACTGCGGCAGTGTTTGAGCAAGCTGCCGGTCGAATGCTCTCCAGCTTTTCGACGAGCATATCCAAGGACAACATTCGTCCCAAATAATCGGTGTTGACTTGATCGAGCCGCAGATTGCTATCCACGATGCCTGCATCTTGTAGTCGATCGAGGGTCCGTCGCCTCAGCGAGACTTCGCGCACAGCGGCGGCTATATCGGCGCCGTCAAAATTACCTTGACGGTGCGCACGGTTGAAAGCTCTTTGTGCAAGCTTGTTCGTTAATCGGGAGAGCTTATCGGATACGTACCGCGCGACATCGCGACAAATTGCTGAACTCTCCGCGGAGACGCTGATGCCACCTTCTGTCGTGGGAATACGGGCCACGTTTCGATTCAATCGCGTGATCGTTTGCCGATGAAAGTTGTTGAAGAATCTCCGACCGCGCGGCAGTTGGTAGCCGAACGCTACTACATCCCGTTCCAGATAGGGAGCATAGCAGACCATCTCGTGCAAGTTGTTCGTGATTGCGCGACCTGCACATTCACGCATTTTGTAAGAGTAGTAAATCTGATCATACGTTTGGGTGTTTCCTGGCACTACGTATTCCGATAACTTACTTAGAGTGCGCTCACTGTAGCTCAAGCTCGTGGCCCGATATTGTTCACTCAAGAATGAATGTTGCAGCGCCATGGGGGCAATACGAAATCCGTAAAGCTTCGCTACATCGGATTTGCTGCGCGCGTACAACGGCAGGTCCTGCAACCACCAGAAATCTTTGAGAAGCTCTCCTCCGACGCCACTTACGACAAGAGAGATTCCGCGTTGAAGCCGCTCAGATCGCATCTGTGATTGGGAGGCAGCCCTGACCACATCAGAGAGGCCGTCACATTCTGCGAATATGCCCCGCCAGTCGACACTTTCCATTGAGCGCTCTGTCACATGCAGTTCCAAGCCCAGTGCATCCGCAACTTGTCTGGCGATCAACACGTCGGCGTCAGTTTGGAACCCACAGATCGCAACTTCAAAACGCAGGCCGAGATGATGAAGCATGACGACGAGTAAACGAGAATCGACTCCTCCGGTAAGATCGAGGCTGATTCGCTGCCCGCTCGCGGCGGCAGCAAAGTGTTTGATGGATTCTTCGAAACTGACCACCGGAGCCGCGAGATCTCGGACTGCTCTCCCCAGTAATGACGAATGCCCGTTCGGCGAGATCCGTACAATGTGTTCCGGAGATACCTTCCTTATCCGGGAGAAGAGCGTCTTTCCGGAGTACACATTCCCGAAGTGAAAGAACTCTACTAGAGCTTCAGGATCGACATCGGCGAAACACAATTGCTCGGCCTCGACTAGTTCAAGGAAGGAAGTCCCAGCGAATCGGTCAGAGTAGAAAGCATGAAATAGCCCGCTCCCATCAACGAACGCGTAGCAATCGCCGGATCGGTGATCGTGAACGACCACGAAGTAGACGCCTTTAAGCCGAGCCGATTGTTGGGCAATGCTCGCGAGCGACAGGTCATCAGTAAATTTCACCATCGATGGTGCGCCGGCCGGAACACCATCGAGGTAAACGAAACCTCTCCAATAAATGCTGTAGCTGTTGCTGGATATGCACTGATCGGCATTACCACGCAACTGGACGCGATTAGCAGAAATGAACATGATTGCCTGAACTCGTTACCCGGCGTTGCACGCCGTGGTAGCTTCCTCCGTGCCGCACGAAGCGTCGCACTCATCTGGCGTTCCGACCGTCTTCGGCTGCACCGGTAAGTGGGGGTTGTTTTTAGCCCACGTACGCAACGAGCGCCTGCACATGTCCCAGAATGGCCGTATGTCATCACGCGCGAAGTAAGCAGCTTCTTGAATGCCCGTCAGGGACTTTAACCACTGCGCCACGGTCAACTTGCCATCTTTGCGGTAGCGCAATGAGGAACCAATATCGGCATCTTCCACGAGCCACTTACGGCCTTCGCGCGAGGCAGAACAAGGTACCGGCCGCCCCGTAAGATCAAGGTAAAGTGCTTGCGCGACGTCCATTCCGTTTTGATCCACAAACAGGCGGAACGTTGCTCCGATGCGGGGATTAACGTCGAGCACTTTGTACTGGCCATCGCGGGCGTCGTAACGGTAGCCAATATCGAGTATCCCCTTGTAGCCCAATTCCTTCATCCACCGTGCCGTGGTGTTATACACAAAATCATTGTGTACACACATTCCGAGACTGGTCTGGCCGGTGTAAGGCGGGTACTGACGGATCTTTTTCCCGGTGATGCCGAAGCGGCAGTTCGAATCGGAGTCGAAGTATCCATTGAACATCCATACCGAGTCGTCGCCGCCTGGGATGTACTCCTGCAGCATTACATTCGAGCGTTCGCTCTCGTCGAGGCGCTCGTACACAGCGAGAAGATCGGAGCGGTTCTCGGCGATGATGACGCCGGCCCCGAGCTGTCGCTTCAGACGAGCACCGTCAATTCCCTTTGCCATCAACGGAAACTTCGCCGCATCGCAGAACCTCAGCACATCGTCGATCGATTCCGGGAAGCTCGCCTCCGGAGTTGGGACTCCATGCTGCTTTGCGAGAAAATACATTTCTTTCTTGCTGACAAGAGAGCTGGCCAACGCGGGACTCTGCGGCGGGTAAATAAACCGTTCTTTTAGAGTGTCAAAGTGGGTCGCTGCCAGAATCGCGTTCTCATCGCAGGTGGGAATCAGAAAGGAACGCTTTCCAATCCTCTCTCCTACGGTCATAAGAAAGGAGACAGTCTCCTCGGCTGTGGCTGCGGTAAAGTCCCATTGAAATGCCCCTTTGCAATAGCGTGATTGGCACGCCGGGCTGGCCGGCCTTGCATGGGTGACGTACATGGGAACACCAAGCCTTCCCAAAGTACGCACGATTCCGAGGTTTCCTCGCGGAGAACCCTCCAGAATCACGGCAGGTGTTGAGAAATGTTCTGACATTTGTGGCATCAATTCAGGGTGTGCGCGCTATGCGGACACGCGTGCCGGCGTGGAACAGATATTCCTTAGCGGAGATGGCGTTGTTGCAGTGCGGTTCACATATTCAAGCGCAGTGATAAATCTCGCTTTATCGACGTTCCAGTTATATTCGCGTTCAACTGCGGCTCGTCCGTTTCTTCCATGTTCGCCGAGAGAAGCACTTTTCGCCGTTCTGCGCAGAGTTGCTAGGAGATCATCGACATCACCACTGCGAAACAGATCTCCGCAGTGCTCCTGCTCGATGATGCGCTTCAAGGGAACGCAGTCGGATGCAACCACCGGCTTGGAAAATGCCATATAGTCGAAGAGTTTGTTAGGCAAGGTTGTGTCGGTGTGCTCACTTCGCAAGTGCGGAATGAGGCAGATGGTACTGTGGCGAATGAAGTCAGCGATCCTGCTCCACGGCACCCGGCCAGGAAAGTTGACTGCATCTTCGAGATGAAGCTGTTTGGTCATGGATATGAGGGATTCCCTGTGGTTGCCGTCTCCGACGAGCGTCAGCTTCGCCTCAGGAAATTCGCCTCTTAATTCCGACAAGGCGCGAATCAGAAGGTCGGCTCCTCTGTGCTTGTCGAGATTTCCAACGTACAGGAGATTCATGTCATTGCAACGGTTCGTGTCTTCGACGACTGCGGCGCCAGCGTCAATGAACGACTGCGCAGGAGTATTGCCGACGATCGTTATTCGTTCTGGATCTACTCCCAGAGTTATGAGCCGCCTGCGCTGTTCCTCCGCCACGACCAGGACATGATCGACTCTCCGAAGCGCCAGTTCTTCATATTTCCGGGGCAGCCAGGCGTTCTTCAATAAGAAAGGCCGATAGATAAGCTTCTGGTAGGCAACAAGAGCAGCCGGATAATTTTCTGCCATGTCGATCAGCACTGGTTTCCGCAGTTGGTCGCCAGCCCACAACGCCAAGTTAGCGAGTGGAAGATCGCGCACAACAATGACATCTACAGCGGAGTTGTCGAGAGCGGCCAGGGTTTGCGAACGCCAGACAGGGTTGAAGAAAACAGGATACGTTGCAACTTTCGAGCCGATGCCGTTACTTATGGCCGGAGAGAACACGCGAAATACTTGCGCGCCATTTACGGTTTCCTTCTTGGCGAGATCTATTGTTCCTTTGCACACAACTGTTACCGAATGCCCTGCCTCGAGGCACGCGTCGGCGACTTTCTCCAGCCGCACATCCCACGGATAGACGCTGTGCCAAATAAATCCAATGTTCATCAGGATTACTCTTTATGTGAGAGAGGCGTAGAGCTCAAGTACGTGCTTGCCGTTTTGGTTGCCACAATAGCGGCTCTCAACGACTTCCCGGGCCGCTCTGGTCAGGCGCTCGGTGGTGCTCGTGTCTTGAAGCGCCTGCACGCAAACCGAAGCGAGATTTGCAGGACTGCGATCTTCGACTAGGAGGCCGCTCTGTCTGTCGGCGAGTACTTCGGCAATGCCGCCGACCTTATGGGCAACGACCAAAGTTCCGAGCGCCATCGCCTCAAGCAAAACCATCGGCAAACCTTCATGATCTGAAGTAAGCAGCAGCAAATCCATGGCGCGAAGGATTGGGGAAGTATCATCTTGATGTCCGAGCAGAATAAAGTGGTCCCCTAATCCCTGCTGTGCGATGAGTTGTCGTAACTGCCTTTCTTCTCGGCCGCTGCCCGCGATCACAAACTTCGTGCTTGCACTTTGCCTTTGAATCTCGCGAGCGGAATGGACAAAGATGTCGAGGCGCTTGACGCGTTCCAGTCGTCCAATGAAGCCGACCACCGGAGCTTCTTCTGGAATGCCGAGCTGCTTCTTTGCTTCTGATCGACTCAAGGTGCAATGTACGCTTGCGAGGTCGATGCCATTGGGAATGACTGCGATTCGGTCGCGACTTACGTACTTTTTTAGATATCCGGTTAGTTGCGAGCTGACGCTGATCACAACGTCATCCGCATAGCGCATCGTCAGCCGATCGATTGTGTACGCCAGCCACTGCTTGGCTCCTGCGATTCCCGACAGAGTTTCCGTACGGCCATGCTGGGTCTTGACCAACCTTACTCCGGGCTCGTCACACGCAAGCAGCGCGCCAATGAAGTTCTCTTTATAGCGATGGGCATGGAGAATCTGAACGTCCTTCGCACGCATGAACCCTCGTGCTTGTGAGACTATTTGCCAGAAAGAGTTTTCCCGCTCGGGAATGACTCTAACCTCAATGTCACATCTCCGGAGTTCGCGAGCCAAACGTCCCTCGTTCAGAACGATTGCGCAAACGTCGAGCTCGCGACATCTCGAAAGAGCCCGCAGGAGAGTGGTCAATTGCGCTTCGGCTCCACCCCAGGCATCACCCGAAGCCAAGTGACAGACTGAGATCCGCTCGCTTCGAGAATGGCCTATGGCGAGCAGCGATGGTTTGAGCTGCCGAGGCGCCAAGTCAATTTGTGTTGCGCTTCCCACTGAGTAGCCAATGACCTTCATCGTCGTATTACAGTGAATAACTTGGGCAGAACAATCAGGCGAGAAACTTTCCAACCACCGGTAGTCGCAAAGCTTCGGGGAAAGTTGCAGCGATACTCAGGCGGTGTTTGGCTGCAAGTAGCACAATCAAGCTGGCTCCGGCCGTCGAGAGGAGGGCCAGGGAAATGTGTTGACCGAGAATTCCACGCAAGAAGAACAAAATGCCGGTGCTGGCAGCAATCAGTATCGATACAGGCAAGTACTCGAGTTCGAACATTTTTATGCCGCCGGCAATGCGCAGGCCGGATTGCATAAAGAAGTTATAGCTAATCAAGCCCAATGTTACTGCGCCTGCTGCTCCTCTGGCTCCGAAGAGTGGAATCAACATTAGGCTGAAGCCAATCTTGATGGCTGCACTAGCAAGCTGTGCAGTGAGAACATACCGGATTTTTCCTAACACCTTCAGCGTTACGCCGTTGAAGCCAAGGGCGACGTTGGAGTAACTCGCCAGTGCGAGCAATGCAAGAACCACACCTGCTTGGGCATATCGTTCGCCATATAGATAAGTCGTAATCGGTCGGGCGAAGCAAAAGGTAAGCGCAAAAATCGGGAAGGTGAGCACGCTGATCCAGGCAGTGGTGCGCCAGTATAGGTGGTTGATGCCAGCATGATCGTTCTTAGCTAAGAGCCGCGATGCCGAGGGAACATATAGCCAAGAGAATGCATTCATTACTATGTTGTTCAGCGCCGCGAGGGGAATGACAACCCGGTAGAAAGCTACTTCCGTTACTCCCTGCGATCGATCGAGCAACAAAACGATCAGAGCATTCTCCAGCGTTGAGAGCGCCGTGGACAAAATCATCGGGCTACTAAAAACGAACATCTCGCGGCAGGGCAGCACGATGCGTCGCTGCAGGCCTTGGAATAATCCCAGCTGGTGCATCAGCACTGCGAGCATCGTTGCATATAAAACCGTGATCGGAATTGCGAGGACGACCCTTCCCATTGCGAGAAAGCGCAGGTCTTTATGCAGAAAGATAAAAACCAGGACGAGCAGGAGCCTGCCGATGGGTGCCACAACGTGTTGCAAATAGAAAATCTGACGCGCTCTATGGAAGCATGCGAACAGACGCATGAGCATAACTTCGATTGCTTCGATAGGCACGAGCACAATCAGCAGCATCAGGAGGCTCATTGTCTCCGTCTGCTGCAAAAGCCCCCCCATAGTTTGGGGAGCCAGATAGAAGACCGCAATGAACGCACAGCCGATTATTACCGTTGTCGCAAATGCCACGACGATGCAGCCGAAGAGCTTTCCGTACTCGCGCCCTTCATGATAGATAGGCACAAAACGCTGTAGTGCCTCATTTAAACAAAGCGTAAACATCTGGAAACTCGCTATCAGCGACAGAGCATACGCCCAGGCTCCATAACTCGTCGTTGCGAGATAACGAACCAGCAATAGATGAGGTGTGAAATTGATTGCCAACTCGAGCAGGTATCCCAGTACCAGAAGGCCGGAGCCGCGAATCTGGGTGCGAGTAGTTGTGTCAGACAGCGAACCTGCAACTGCTGCTTCGGTGATTGCGCTCATCTGATCAGTCCATCCGCGTAGGGTTCTTGTTGTCCGTTGGCAATCACCCCTCGACAGCGATCGTCAGATCTAATTGAGAGGTTCTGGCGAATGCTGAGGTCGCAGCACGCGTCAGAAGAAATGCTGCTGCAGGTTGCCTGCAACTTCCGAGCAGCATCGCGCAATGTAGATTTCCGTTGGCGCCGGCGAATTAAGACTCGTCCGTCTACCGCTTGAAGCGTCCCGCTCTGATTGAATGTGTGGGTGCCTCGATTTGCGGCGCGCCATTCCGGTCCAATGCGCGCAACTGGGGTCTCACGGTACGTTGTTTCCGACAAGACGTCGATTCGATTGAAGCTTACAGCTCGGCCATAACTCGTCGAGCAATCCTGGGCGGGCCGGATGATTTGCCCGTCTCGAACAAATATCCGCCCTGCAGGACGAGCTCTGCGAACATCAGAAACGATCGGATTCGCAGGGTGAGGAGTCCAATCGCCCGTCAGGGAATCCGAGAAGAAGAGAAACAATTCTTCATTAATACAATGTTCGTTTCTCACCCCGGAAACGAATAACCATACTTTCCCATCATGGAAGAAAATTGTCGGATCGACTGCTGCGACATTATCGAGCAGTGTCTTTTCAAGTATCCACTGCCGAGGAAAATCGAGAGCCCGATAGAGATCGACTCTTCGTGTTTCCAGGCTTTCAGGAAGCATGTAAATCTCGCTACCGTGTTCGAAGACATGCGGGTAAGAGAGGTGGTATTCGCGTTCCAGTGCCATTCGGGGCGTTGTGTAATTGCTCGACTCATCAATTTCGACATAGGAAATAATTCCCTTTCCTTTATCAAACGGGTAATCCTCAAAAAAAAGATAGGTTTTATCCCCCTTTTTGAGTGAGAAAGGATCGGCGTAAAAGCGGTCGCTAGCACTGGCTACAATCTGGAAGCCCTGCATCGAATCGACTGACGTGGGGAAGGCATCCACGTTGGAGCGATAGGCGACGAACCAGTGCTCCCTCCAAAACCAGCGCTCTATTTTCTTTGCCATTCCTCGATAGGCCCAACGAAGAAGGAACTTTGTCAGCTCCAGATTGGTCGGCAGACGGAATTCTTGAGATGAGTATTCAGGAATCTCACCCCCGTCCGCGGCATCGAGATCACTGGATGTGGATTGTTGCAAGTCGGAGAGTTCCCCGATCAGGAGCTCGAAGATCTTCCGCTGTTTGGAAGTTTTGTTGCGGACCAAAGAATCGGGATCTATGGCCGAGACACAGCGATGCAAAATCCGCTGCCGGCCTTCCGGGCTGATGGCTGTAAGCAGCGTTTCGAAGACCTGCTTGTCTTCGTACATTGCCCAGAACCAAGCAAGGGTTGACCTCCACGCAGACGGCTCTGAGATCCACCAGCTTCCCCTTTTTGCAACGCGGGACAGCTCGTCGGCATGATGTTCTCCGCCGATCTGAATTAGGACATCCAGGTTGGCGCCTCGAAAAGTTTCAAGCGCCGACGGCGATAGAGATCCTGGAATACTATTTCCTGCGTCGGCAACTCTTCCCGAAGTAAATTCCAACTCGTTCGGTAACTGAGTTTGAAGTCCATTGCTGCCTCGGCCGAATAATATTCGATCGATGGCAGTCCACAAACGCAGGAGAACTCGTTCATCCGGCGGTTCGCGAGTGGCGGACAGATCATCAACGGTGATCACCGGACCTAGGTCTACGGCCGCCATCTCTTTCATTGCGCGGACAAGATCCGATGCCCAGCGCCGTTCAAACAAACGATCGATGACCAAGCCGACACGAAGCTGTTGCTGCCCAAGTGAACGGGTGCGCTGGCCGCGGAGGACGTCTTTGTCGCGACCCATGAACAAAGGATCAATAGAGGGAGTTGTCATGGAGTGAGGTGTGACGAAAATAGCGAAAATCTAGGCCCTTATGGCGACAGGCGCGCTTGACGCGCGTGTAGTTTGAATGGAAAATGCGCAAAAAATCCACACCATCCAAAATGACTTCTCCCACAATAGGCCAACAAAGAAAGCGCAAACCAGCATGCCGGCCGTCATGGTTTCGCACGCGAGAACAAGCGGGTTCGAGCGGGCGTTGGACTGCAATGCCTGTGTACATTGGAACTCACGCAAATGACCATGGATTGCCAGCAAGAGTAAAGCAGCTCCAGTGATCCCAAATTCCACTGCGATTTGCAGATAGATGTTGTGTGCAGCGCGGTTATAGCCTCGAAAGATAGGAGCGAACCCGGCATATTGTCCGTAGGCGACGTCAAAGTTCTCCAATCCCGCTCCCTGAAGAGCAAAATGCTTTAGCGCCGAGAGGCCGGCGACCCAGATATCAAGTCGTCCGGCTCCGCCCGTTGCCAGAGCGCTTTGTAAGCGTAAAAAAAACAGTGAAGGTAGTGCGCAGAATCCAGCGCCGAGCACCGCCAACCACACGACAGCCCACCGCTTTAGTTTCAGCCGGTTAGCGTAAATTGCGCCCATTACGATTAATGCCACCAGCGCACCGCGTGACATCGTAAGCAATATGGCGAGGGTTATGATCGCGCTGGCCAGCAACATCATGATTTTCCTCGAGACGTTTTTAGTAGAGCCAGCTTCCGCCACGGCCAGAGCGAGTGGAATGACGAGACTAGCCGCGAAGATATTCGGATCCGCTTGCTGCGTTCCCGCAATAAGGGAGCTTCTTGCCTCGATGGTTGAAACGCCGACAAAAAACTTCTCGATCGAGAAAAGCGATGCGGCAACACCTCCGGCCACGGTGAGGAACGCGATTCGCGAAAGTTGTTGCTTGCTAATCTGAAAGCAGACTGCAACCAAGTACAGCCCTGCCAACCCGAGCACCGTGGGCACCTCTTTGAGAACCGCGTGTTCATCTAGAGCCCAAAAAACTGTGAGTACTCCCCACGCGACGAAGGCCAGCCAATATTTCGAAATCCGCGGTGGGAACTTAAGTCTTTGGCCCGACAACCCAACTCCCAAGAGCACAACAGCCGTCAAAGCACCCAAGTAAAAAGTCAAAGTTCTCCCATCCGGAGAGCTTCCGAGTCTTGTTACAGAATCAAAGGGAAGCAGAAAAGCATAAGTGCCGAGAGTTGCCTCGACGGGCCACATCGCGAGTACAAGGCAAGCAACTACGGCCACGGAGTAGAGCCACTGCTCGCGGGCAAGCCAAACACCCAGGCAGATGCCGAGGCCAGCCATCCAAAGGGGCATACCTGGAGCAAGGCGCGACTCTGCGCGGTTCACGCGGCCTCCGGCACGGAAACCGGCTCAGAGGCGGTCATTGCGTGTTCTTTCGGTATCTTGAATCCGGTTGCGAGTCCGCTTACGATGCCGATGGCGCAAACCGCATGAAAGGCGAGAAACAGCGCCGGCAGGACAGCGAAGATTCGCAGGCCGTGACGCATGGCGACTTGAAGCGACGACACCAGCATCAGCGTGAGATATAGGCCGACGATCAAGATGCTGACTATGGAAGCACCATGGATGAACTTGCCTAGCAGCAAAGGAAGCAGTATTCCGGAGAACAATGCGAGCGGCGCACAGTGACGCCAACAGAAGGTAATCGGGTAACGCATCCACGCTCGCCCCACCCATAATCCATCGCGGAACCCTCGCGCGAGCAGTTTGGGAACGGTGGGCAGGTTGTAATAGTTGAGGAAAATAGCCGGCGAAAGAAAGATTTTGCCGCCCGCCCGGCGGATCCGAGCATTCATTTCAAAATCCTGATGGCGAACCAGACCTTCCCGAAACAACCCCACTCGGTCAAAAATCTCACGGCGAAATGCACCGAACGGAACCGTGTCCACATACCGTCCCTGCCAGCCCAAGCGGAAACCGGAGTTGCCGACACCAAAAGGATGTTGGGAGAGAAGAGCAATCGCCTGAGCGGACACGGTCTCGGCGCCAGCTCGCGTGATGAGCCGCCCGCCTACCACGTCAGCGGTTCCGTTACTCAACTCCTGGACGCAGGCGCTGATGTAGTTGGGGGGATACTCGGAATGTGCATCCATGCGAACAATGTAACGTCCCGCGGACTCGCGAATGGCGGTGTTCAGACCGGGAGGTACGATCTGTTTGGCGTTATCGATTAAGCGGATCTGCGGATAGCGGCTGGCGAAGCCTGCCACTATCTCCCTTGAGCGATCAGTGGACCTACCATCCGCCACGAGAATTTCCAATTCCTCCTTTGGGAAGTCGTTGACGAGAATGCTCTCAAGGCACCGCCCGATGTACTTCTCCTCGTTCCGCATGGGAATAACGATAGACACAGTGATGGATGACTTATTCATGTGCACGGAACTCAGGTGTGGAGGTCAGCGACCGATCACGTAAGGTTGAAACACTATTTAGGAGTTATACGTAGAGTAAGAGGGTTCTTAGGATCGTACCCAGGTCGCTAAGCAGAGTTGATCGTTCTGCGTATTCCAAGTCTTTCCCTACTTTTATCGGCAGCAGCTTCGAGACGTAGTACTCGTTAAGACGATTCTCTGGCACTGATGCCAAAAGCGTTTCTTCATCGCGAAAGAGAAGTGATGCACACCCGGTAAGCCCCGGGCGGAGTTGCAGAATGGCACTATGCCCCGCTGCCACGGTAGACCAGAACTGCGGCAAATCCGGTCGGGGTCCAACCAAGCTCATTTCCCCACGAACTACGTTGATAAGCTGAGGCAGCTCGTCCAGCTTCATCCGTCTGAGATATCTGCCGACCAGGGTTATGCGTGAGTCGCCCTTTCGGGTTATCGCCGTCCCCGGTTGGTTTCGCATAGTACGAAATTTCAGAAGTTGGAAGTGCAATCCATATTGCCCAACTCGCATTTGCCGAAACAGAACCGGCCCAGAAGAAGTGCACTTTATCGCGAGAGCGATGGCTGCAAATAGCGGTAACGCCATCACCAGCGCGAGCGATCCGAACGCGAAGTCAAAGCATCGCTTAGCTGAGGAGACTGCCCATGGGCTTACCTCGAGACCGCTTCGAACGGTGAGTTCTCCAGCTGGAACCGCCATTGGGGAAGACAGGATCATTAGCTGGCTGCCGCGAGAATGCGGTTTTGACTTTTCCAAGCAACTTGCTCCACGGTTTCCACTACACGCCGCCTCTCTTCGAACGAGAGATCGGGATAAATCGGTAAAGAGAAGCACCGACTATAGGCGTCCTCTGCATTAGGAAAATCGCCCTTTCGATATCCGTAGGACTGTTGATAGTACGGGTGCAGATGAAGCGGAATGAAGTGCACGCTGGTTCCCACGCCTGCATTCTTGAGACTTTCTACGAACTCTGCCCGGCTCAGAGTATTGAGCCCTGTTCTAAGGCGGACAATAAACAAGTGCCAGGAGTGCTGGGTTTCTGCAGCCTCTTGTGGAGGCATTTCAAGCTCATCGAGCCCCGACAGCCGTGAGTTGTAAAACTCTGCCACTTCGCGTCGTACATTCCAAAACTGATCCGCCTTCTTGAGTTGAGTGAGTCCAAGAGAGCTCTGCATGTCAGTCAGATTTAGCTTGTAGCCAGCATCCAGTACATCGTAATGCCAGCTGCCCTCTCGCGAGTACCGTTTCCAGGCGTCCCCGCTGATCCCATGCAAGCGCATGATAGCGGCGCGGCGCGCGTAGTTGTCATCATCGGTTGTGAGCATTCCGCCCTCGCCCGTCGTGAGGGTTTTAGTTGCGTAGAAGCTGAAGGCTGTGAGTTCGGAGATAGATCCAATACGGCGACCGTTATAGCTCGCAGGAAGAGCGTGGGCGGCATCTTCTACGAGATGAAGGCGGTGTTCATCAGCAAGTGATTTGAGAGCCACCATGTTGCATGGCTCCCCAGCGATGTGCACCGGGATGATGGCACGGGTGCGCTTAGTGATGCGCCGGGCGGCGTCCTCGGGATCGATGTTGAATCCCCCTTTGACGCTGTCGCACAGTACCGGACGTGCCCCGAAATATGTCACTACCTCGGCGGTGGCGGTGAAGGTGTAGGAAGGCACCAACACCTCGTCTTCTGGTTCGAGTCCGATTGCGTCAAGCGCGAGCTGCAAAGCCGCGGTGCAGGAATTAACGGCGATTGCGTACTTTGAGCCGACATAATCAGCAAAGGCTTTTTCGAAGCTGTGCGTCACCGGTCCCGTAGTCAGCCACTTGGATTCGAGGACCTTGGTAACTGCATCGATTTCTTCTTTTCCTATCGAGGGTCGATGGAATGGGATAAACGAAGCTTCCATGCTGGAACTCCAGTTGTTTTTGTAATCGCCGAATAGGGAATGAGAGTCGACTTAGGAGTACGAGTACCCATAGCCGGGGAGGTTGAAATGTGTTGCCGCATTCAGGACCACGTCAAGCACTGGCGCCGAGTGGACATCTGCCAGCAGCTCCATGCTTCGAGCGAGAGCTTGACCGGTAGTCGAACCCGAGCGTCCTACCAGAATCACGCCATCGACGAGGGGAGATAACGCACGACCGTCAGAGAATGCCAAGATGGGCGGGCTATCGACAACAATGTGGTCGAACTGTTCTCGCAGTAGATTAATCACAGTTCCCATTGCTTCCGACGCAGCCAGCTGCGCGGCGGGAATCGAAGCCGATCCCGCGGGAAGAACTGAGAGATTGGGGCTGATCAAACTCGGCACTAACACACGGTCGAGGCGAATCGCTCCGGAGAGCACTTCACTCAGCCCTTTGCTTTCGGTTAATCCAAACGCGAGCGCTACTCCCGGTCGCCGCAAATCAGCGTCCACCAATACGGTCCGGCCGCGTTGAGCAAGGGCAAGGGCCAGGTTGATCGCGACGGTCGTCTTACCTTCGCCTTGAAAAGGTGACGCGATCAAAATGGCCTTCGGGGGATTCTCGGGTCGAGCTAGCATCACCGAGGTATACAAAGACCGCATGGCTTCCGCTTCCGGCGAGTTCGGCCGGCTAAGGAGGAACTTCTCTGCAGGTTGGCGGGCAATACCAGCGCTGAGCGCAGGTCTCGCAGTCAGCGGGTTTAGCCTGAGACCACGGTGCCCGCCTGCAAACTCTGGAATCATAGCGATGGATGACAAGCCAGTGACCCGGCGCACATCCTCGGCGGTGTGAACCCGGCCTTCGAAATGTTCCCTACCGAAAGCGATAAAGATGCCGCCAATCAATCCCACTGCAACACTGCCTAAGAAATTGAACAGCAGGCGAGGCTTGGTGGGCGTGTCGAGAACGCGCGCACGATCAACCACTCTTATGTTGCTCGACTTAGACGCTGCAGCGATTCCCGCCTCTTTGATCTTGGCGTACAGACCGTTGTAGAGGTCAGAAGCCGCCTGTGCTTGTTTCTTGAGCGAGTTGTATTGCGCGACTTTGTTTAATTCTTGCGTTGCATCGTCGATCTGTAGTGCGAGTAAATTTTCACGTGACCTGGCCGCTGCCGCATTCGCGTTCAGTTCACTCACGATGGCGTTTCGCTGAGCCGTGATTTGACTCTCGAGTTCGTCAGCCTGATTGCGCAGTTTCTTGACTGTCGGATGATTAATTCCGTAGATCACGGATGCTTCGGCGATTTGACTTCGGGCCTCCCCAAGTTTTTGTACCAATGATTGGACAACGGGGTTGTTGCGGACTTGAGGTAGAACTTCTGGTCCGGAGGTCTGGATCTGCCTCAGATAAGACTGATTTTGAATCCGTTCTGACTGTGCTTGGCCGAGTTGACGATCCAACTCACCCATTTGCTCGGCCAACGTACTTCGGTCTTCGCCCATATCGGCAATGCCATTGGTCCTCTGAAACTTGGCCAGCGCCTGGTTGGACTGCGTCATCTTTTGGCGAACATCATCTAGTTCCCGCGACAACCACTCAGAAGATTGGGCAATGGCCTTGTGTCTTGTCTCAAAGTTGGAATCCACATATTCGCTGATCAACGTGTTGAGAATGGTGGCAGCCAACACCGGGTTATGACTGGAAAATTTAAGAAACACCAAACGGCTTGAAGTGTCCCGCCGGACCTTCAGTTCAGACCGAAAGTGGCGCAGGGCTGCATCTTCCGCGAGCGATAAAGTAGGGGCGTTGCTGTCGAAACTGGTTCCTGTATTGTCGGCATACGAGGCCAGCCTGCCTGCAAACTCTGCGTTTTGATCGAGGTGGAGCGCACGAATTACGCGCACAGCCAATTCATCACTTTGTAGTTTTTGCGACTGCGTCTCGAGATATTCGGTGTCGGCGGATCCATCGCCGCCATTTTGCAACGAGAATATTTCGCGACCAGGAGGGTCGAGTTCGATCTTGGCCTCGGGCTCGTAGATTGGCTTCATTACCAATGAGACCACCATGGCGCTCACTACGACGGCGACCATAAAAAGAGTGGAGAGGAGCCAGTTTTTGCGTAGAAGTAGAAGTGCACGCTGGCACTCCGGCTCCGCTGAGTGCGCTGTTGGCCATGCTGGCGCCACCACCCGGGGACGCAGTGGCATTTTGATCGGCTCTGTGGCGGGTGCGGGCGAGGCTGCAGAGTGTACCAGCTCAAGATTGTTGCTCATGATATAGACCCTTATTGCTTTAGCGACCGATGTACTGGGTGAAGAACGACTTGTATTGGCGGTTTCGTTCAGGAACGGCAAACAGAAAGGGGAGCGGCGCGGCGTTCGCCTTGACATTAGGCGGCACTCTCCGCTAGCCCGACAAGGCCCGGGCGAGCGCGGCGATACTGCAAAGCGAAGTCGTGGCGATCGATCTGACATCTAGAAAGAATTTCTTGACTCGGGCTGTATTCGGGAACGATTGCAGAGAGCTTGGTGACCAAGCCATGAACATTCTTGGCTTCGACCAAAGCGGACAGTTCGTCGAGCCATGTCCGCACCTGGTCAAAAGAAACTTCTGAGCTGGAGAGAACCCGGATCTTTTCATGCCAGGTTTGCGTGATGCCTTCCCC
Source organism: Terriglobales bacterium (assembly GCA_045808065.1). Classification (GTDB taxonomy): domain Bacteria; phylum Acidobacteriota; class Terriglobia; order Terriglobales; family Acidobacteriaceae; genus Gp1-AA112. Next base: position 345,295 of record JBJMGD010000017.1, read on the forward strand.
CTTGCTCACCAGCTCTTCGACCAGTTTTTCGCCCGGGCGTAGGCCGGTGAAGACGATGTTTACATCCTGTTCAGGTTGCAAACCGGAGAGGCGAATGCAATTTCGAGCGAGATCGTAAATTCCGATCGGGTCTCCCATGTCAAGGATGAAAATCTCGCCTCCTTTGCCCATCGTGGACGCTTGCAGCACTAGCTGAACCGCTTCCGGGATCGTCATGAAATAGCGTTTTGCATCGGGATGAGTAACTGTGATCGGCCCGCCTTTTTGAAGCTGTTGCTGGAAGATGGGCAGGACGCTGCCGTTGCTGCCTAAAACGTTGCCGAACCGAACCGCTACAAATCGAGTGTGTTCATGCTGCAGTCCGAGAAGGATCAGCTCGGCTATCCTCTTTGTAACACCCATGATATTGGCGGGTCGCACCGCCTTGTCAGAGGACAACATCACGAAATCTTCTACCTGGAATTGCCTCGCGATCAGAGCGGCGTTATAGGTGCCAAATATATTGTTGACCACGGCTTGGAAACAGTTATTCTCCATCATCGGCACATGCTTGTAAGCGGCTGCATGGAAAACGGAATCGGGGCGATGAAGCGCGAAGGTTTCGCGCAGCGTACCCACGTCCAGAATGTCGCCAATGATAGGGACATAATTCAACTTGGGAAATCGTTCGGAAAGTTCATTGCACAGTCTGAACAGATCGTTTTCCGATCTCTCGAACAGAACCAACTCCTTAGGGTCATGCTTGGCTGCTTGTCTGACGATCTCCGATCCGATAGATCCGGCTGCCCCGGTGACCAGCAGCGTCTTGTTCTCGATTCTCTTTCGAATGCTTTGCATATCCAGCCGAACGGGTTGGCGTCCCAGCAAATCTTCAACGTTGAGACTCCGCAGCTCCCTTACCGACGCGGGACCGTTCATTCTCTCGTTCAGCGCGGGCAAGATCTTGAAGTCCACTCTGCACTCACGGCATTTGCGGATGATTTGCTCCACCTGCACGCCCGTAGCCGAAGGGATGGCGATCAGCACACAGCTTGCGTCCAGCCGCTGAATCAGATTCGGCAAGTTAGAGGTGGAACCGAGAACCGTGACGCCATGGATGCGAATGCCCAACTTAGTCGGATCGTCGTCCACAAGTCCGACTGGCCTAAAGCGCAATGAAGGGTTTTGCTTGAGTTCGCGCACAATCGCGCTTCCAGCTTGTCCTGCCCCGACGACAAGGGCTCCTTCTTTCAAAGCCGAAGATTGAGCGTGCTCCGTATACGCTCTCACAGCGAACCGGGAACCACCCAGAACCAAGATGGTTAGGGCAAGATCAATCGCCAGTACCGAGCGGGGATAGCCGCTGCTTCGAAGGGTCAACTCTAAGACTGGATAAAGAACGCAGGAGCTCACAGCGGCCGCTTTTGTGATGTCCGCAAGATCGCTCATGCCCACATAACGCCACCAGCCCCGGACGAGTCCGAAAAAGTAAAATACCGCGAGTTTTATCCCCAGTACCAAAGGAAGAGTATCGATAAGCAGCAACCGCTCGGAGCGGCCAGGCATGAAATCGAAGCGCAGCAGGAAGCTGATGTAATAGGTCATCACAATCAGCCAAGTTTGCGAAAGCAAGATCAAGAGCTTACGGTGGAATAACAAGTCGCGCACATAAATGCGCCGGAGCGACTGCGGAGCTTGAATAGGAAGACTCGACATAATTGAACGTGTTTATCGGGACCAGATCAGAAAAACAGGTTTCGGTGAGAGTTCGGCTAGGACGGACTAAGCGGCCAGACGCAGGTCCGCCGGCTCAAGATCGACTGCGATCGAACGTTGAAGAAAATCTACGGAAACAATCATTCGCAAACTTCCCTTTTTGCGCACAATCGTTCCCTCCAGACCCGCCAGCGGCCCGGCGTGGATACGCACGCGCTTGCCAGGGCTGAAATAGGGGTAAGGCTCGGATTTGCGCTTAGAAAGAGCATTCCGCAAAGCCCCAATCTCGGAATCCGGTATCGCAGCTATACAGCCGCCAAAGGCTACCATTGAAACCACACTGCGGTGCTCGAGCGGCTTGAGACGTTGGGACAATGGGAGCCGCACGAACACATAACTGGTGAAAAGCGGAAGCTCGACTTGCACGCTGCGGCCATTCCAGCGACGAATCTCTCGATGCAAGGGAAGATAGGTTTCTATATCACGCATGCGCAGGTGTTTTTCAACGCTCTTCTCGTGTCGCGGTTGCGTGTAGGCTGTATACCATTGCGATACTTCGGCGGCAGCTTCAATATCTCTACTGAACGCACCGATGTGGCTGAGGTCAGGGCAGAGCTTCGCCATCGTCAACGACATAGACTTGTCACCTAAGTACAACAAACTTAATTAGTTAGGACGCCCCGAGGGTGCCGTCCTCTTGCTCAACTTAATCTTTTCTTCATCTCGCTCTTGTTCGGCCGGCAGCTCCCTATAGAGCTCCAGCATTTCGCCGGCGACCACAAATCCCTGCGTCCGCCAGTCTGCCGCCGCCTCGATTCTTACTACCTTTCCTGAAACGAGGAGAGGTACGCAGCCCGCATCCCGGAGCCGCGGCAATTTCAGTTCGCAGTGCAGGATACTGTCGCGCGGAGGCAGGTCGTGGCTGAAAATGAACATGCCCACGGCACTTACATCGTGCGTGAACCCAGCTCCAACGCGGTCATGCCCGTGCTGGTCTTTCCAGCGAAAAGTCACGGGCAGCTCCAGCTGATAACGAATCATAGTTCTCAATTCCAAAATGGCACCTGGCCGCCTGCTTTCCGTGGCGCGGGAAACAGGTAGGGTCCAAACCCACGACAGCTATGATGACTAACTGTTAAACAGGCGGCTACCAAGCAAAGTGCGGCCCTGGCTACGGCCGCTCGGCCGATAAGGCGGGCATTCACAGACACGAGCGAACACCTACTTTTCGTAGGGCACCGATACCGCCGAAAGTAGGTGTTGATGAGGGCGTGATAGATCTCGCTTACTCCAATTTTGAGTTTTCGGTGATTTGGCAGCTGTTCGCCCAACGAGAAAAGCGGCGCCTGAGAACAATTCCAGCTTCACACAAGTTGTGCAGCCAACCCCAGTTCAGGTACTTACCTCGAACGAAGTTGCAAGCCTTCTAGGGGAACCCCATGGCCGCGGGAACCACGATCAGCGTTTTGGTCGCTGACAGCTCGTTGATGACTGCCCAGTTAATAGCAGCATCCTTAAAAAGAAATCGCAATCCGCACATTGATGTGTTATTACCAGCCGCTTTCACATCCGACGGCGCGACTCGAGACATTATGCAAGCACGACCAGACGTGGCTCTGGTGAGTGCATCGCTGAGCGATGGTCCATTTGCAGGTTATTCGGTGTTGCGCAATCTGCAGCAGAGCGCCGTACCTACGCGTGTCATTCTGCTGCTGGAGGATGGGGAGCGAGAATTGATCGTGGACGCTTTCCGCACTGGGGCGCGCGGAGTCTTCCTGCGCTCTGAGCCCAGCACACTACTTTCACGGTGCGTTCACTGTGTTCATCAGGGACAAATCTGGGCGGGCACTCGGCAAATTGAGTACCTGGTGAGCGCCGTAGCAAGCGCCAAGCCTCTTCGTGTTGTAGACTCCAAAGGCCACAACCTGCTGTCGAAACGAGAGGACGACGTCGTTGCTCTGGTAGCGGACGGCTTAACCAATCGAGAAATATCCGAGAAGCTGAAGCTCAGCGAACACACCATCAAGAGTTATCTCTTCAACATCTTCGAAAAGCTCGGCATATCGACGCGAGTGGAACTTGTTCTGTACGCGCTTTCCGAGCACCGAAATGAACCCGCCACCTTTAATACGAAGGGTAGCGATGCAAACCCGCGAACTTGAGACCTCGATGTCCACGGCCCTTTCGCTGCCTCGCAACACAGAGATCCCCGAGGACCGGATTAAAAAATCTATTTTTCCAATGATTGACATCCACTGTCACGTTTTGCCGGGCATCGACGATGGCGCCGCCTCGTGGGAAGTAGCAATGCAAATGTGCAAAATGGCCGCACGCGGCGGTATTGAGCACATTGTCGCAACTCCTCATGCAAACAACCGGTTTCGTTATGATCGGCCGCGCCTTGCTGCTTTGCTGAAAGAGCTGGAGAACAAGGTGAATGGCCGACCAAGGCTGAGTCTCGGCTGTGACTTTCACTTGAGCTACGACAATTTTCTTGCCGTCCTTGAGCATCCGTCGCAATTTACCATCGATGAGACCGGGTACCTGCTGCTCGAGCTAGACGACTATTCCGTTCCTGCTTCCGTTTCCGGCAACTTGCAGAGGCTAATTTCCGCAGGCCTGGCGCCCATCATTACTCATCCTGAGAGAAATCCAATTCTGCTGGGCGAATTAGAGCGCGTAATTGAGTGGGTAGACCAAGGATGTCTGGTCCAGGTGACCGCCAACTCGTTTACCGGCAGGTGGGGAGATCGGGCAAAGTCTGCCGCCGAGTGGCTCTTAGAGCGTGAGGCCATTCACGTGGTGGCGAGCGACGCTCACGGCATCGGCTCCAGGCCTCCACTGCTGGCGGAAGCAAAGCTCGCGATCGCAACTCTGGCGGGTGAGCCTATCGCCAAAGCGTTGGTCAGCGACAACCCTCGAGCGATCGTGAGAGGCGAAAAACTTCCTTCGCACAGCCGGCTCTGCGCACACACCTCGACCAGCTGAGGTGTCGAGAATCGAAAGAAGTGCGACGTAAGAAGACAGCACCGAGCTGCAGACCTGCAGACAGGTTCCACTTCTCTTCGGGCCAACCGCGATGAGCAATCTTCGCGCTGACAATCGCAGCGTCAAGCCGCTTGCGATTGAGCCGCCTTATCTGCCGCCAGGATCGCGAGCTGCAGCAGTTTCTGCGCATGCAGGCGCTCTTCTTCTATCTTTCGGACAGCGGCGATGAGAGCCGAGAGGCGATCAAAGTCAACTGCTTCGATATTGCTCTGCATTTCGCAGGAGCATTCAAACAGCTCCTGCTTGAGCCAGCAGGCTCGTCTTTCCACTTCCTTCAACTTATCGGCGAGGTCGATGACCATTGTATCCATAGCAACTCACAATTCAGGAACTCACAACATCTGATGCTTGCAGCACATAAAAAGAGAGCCGCTTCACCACAGTCGTCACTAGGCCTCTAACGCCGCCGACCAGCACAAGGTAGGCGCACGAACCCGACTTGGCCGCTGAAGAAAGCGACTGGACCCTCCGCTCAAAATCGCGGACGAAAAGAGTGGTGGGGGAAATTAGTCCGGAGTAATCGGCAGATTCCGGCCGCGCGTTCCAGCTGCGTGATAGACGGCGTTCGCCATCGCCGACGCCGCCGTGGCTTCGTGCCTTGGCTGTAGCTAGAACCCATAGCCGAAGCCAGATTTTTCCAATAACAGGGAAATTTCCAGGGAATTTTCTGTTTTCCCGCTCAAAATCCTCGATTTATGCCCAAATTCTGCAATTTTGCTGTTGCGAACAGGGATTAACAGGGAATTTCCAATTTGTGGTCCCAAGTTGCTCAATTCCAACGGTTTGGATCGAGAAAGAAGGATGAGGCCGGTCCGAACAGGGAATTTATCAGGGATTTTCGCGACAACCCGGTAAGGCTTCTCACCACCCCTCTGAGCAAAGGAAACATGCAGAAAGGGCCCACCCGCCACCCACTTCTAAACTGTCACAATCGAAACAAAGCATGAGCTTTGAATAAAAGTGGGCTGCCGGTAGTCCCGGTCACACACGCAACAATTTGTCTGGGGTGATCGGGAGATCCCGAACGCGCGTTCCGGTTGCGTGATAGACAGCATTCGCCACGGCCGCCGCGACGCCGGTCACTGTGATCTCGCCTATGCCGCGGGCCCCGATTCCTTGATCGTCGATATACGGATCTGGTTTATCGACGAAGAGGACTTCCATTTCCGGAATGTCTGCGTTGACCGGGACGGCATAATCGGCGAGATTACTGGTCACGATGCTGCCGTCGCGATCGTCATACACCGTGTGCTCCATCAGGGCCATGCCGATTCCCATAATGATCCCACTGTAACCTTGGCTGCGCGCGGTTTTGGGATTGACCACTTTTCCGACATCGAACGCACTGACGACCCGAGTAACTCGCGCGCGTGCGATCTCGGGATCGAATTTCACTTCGACAAACTGCGCCCCGAAAGATTGGAAGGAATATTTCTCTCGTTCTTTGCCAGGGTGCATAAAGCTCTCGCCCTCCACTGCCGCGAGCCTTTTGCTGGACAGAGCTTCTGCATATGTCATTCCAGAAGACGCGGACGATCCCTTCAGGAACACTCGCCCGTTTTGGGCAACGAGGTCATCCGGTTTCTCGCCGTGAAATGGTGAATTCTCATCGCTCGTAGCGGCTTCGATCAGCTTCGTCAGCGCGTGCTGGCAAGCCGCCCTTACCGCAGGGAGAACGCTGGCGGTTGTCATCGATCCTCCCGAAACGGGAGCAGGAGGAAGCAAAGTGTCGCCGAGTGTGGAATGTATTCGCTCCACGGGAATGCCGAGAGCATCCGAAGCGACCTGCACCATCGTCGTGTATGTTCCGCCACCCATATCCTGAGTGGCGCTCATGACGCTGACTGTCCCATCTTGCAGGATGCGCACCTTCGCCGCTCCCGGACTGCGCATGCCAGGATAGGTGGCCGTCGCCATGCCCCATCCAACCAGTAACTTTCCATCGTGCATCGAGCCCGGCTCGGGACTTCTCTTGCTCCATCCGAAATGCTCGCCCGCCATGCTGTAGCACTCTTTCAGATACTTGCTCGACCATGGCTGCTTGCTATGTTCGTTGATGTCCGCGTGATTGCGAATGCGGAGCTCCAGAGGATCGATCTTCAGTTTGTATGCAAGTTCGTCGAGCGCCGATTCGAGCGCATAGGTCCCGGGATTCTCTCCGGGAGCGCGCATCGGTGTTGGAGTACCGATATTCACCCGCACCGCGTGATGAGCAACGCCCACATTCGGGCAGCTATACAGAAATCGGGTTGTTGCGCCACAGCTCTCAATGAATTCGTCCACGGTCGAGGTCTGGACCAGGGTGTCATGAGAAATGGCGGCGAGTTTGCCGTCCTGGCCGGCGCCGAGCTTGATTTTCTGTATCGTTTCGGAACGATGGCCGCAGGCGCTGAACATCTGCTTGCGTGTCAGATTCAGTTTTACCGGACGACCTACCTGCCTTGAAGCAATGGCACTCAGCACCGAATGCGGCCAAATGAATCCTTTGCAGCCGAAGCCGCCACCTATAAACGGTGACACGATGTGAATTTTTTCTTGTGGAATTCCAAGTGTCTCCGCAACTGTGTTGCGAGCACCAATCACCCACTGGGTCGTCTCGTACAAGGTGAGTTCGTCGCCATCCCACGCAGCCATCGAGGCAGATGGCTCCATCGGATTGTGATGTTCGATCGGAGTACTGTACGTGGCCTCGAGCTTTACTGCCGCGCCGGCGTATGCGCCATCGGGATCGCCGCGCCTGGCCGCAAGCTTCTCGCCAAAAAATTGATCCGGATCATAGACCGTGCTCATCGCCTTGTTGGTCTCGATCACGGGAGGCGCGGCTTCGTAGTCCATCTTCACCAGTGAAGCCGCGTAATTCGCCTGCTCGAGAGTTTCGGCGACGATTATTGCCATGTACTGTCCGGCGTAATACACCTTGTCATCTTCGAAGACCACTCGGATTTCGCCGGGCTTGGTGGCCGACATGAAGTCGTTCGACGGCCTGTAGAGCTTCGGGGCTTTTCCGTGATGGAGGATCGCGAGAAATCCGGGTGCCTTTTCCGCCGCCGAAGAGTCGATCTTCCGCACGCGACCATTCGCGTTCGGGCTCTGAATAGCTACCGCGTGCACCACGCCTTTTATCTGGTGATCCGCGGCATAGGCAGCACGCCCCGTAACCTTCAGCTGCCCATCGTACCGGTTCGTCGGCTTCCCAAATGCGCCATGGCCTCCCAGCTCAGGCGTTCGCGCGTTCGTCTGGGTCGGTGCACTCATGCCCGTGGTATTCGTGGGATGCTGCTGCGAAGTTGGTCCTTGTCCACTGGTATCCTGCACGGCATCTCTCCTTACAAATCGTTAAGCCTGGACGGCTTGCGTCAGTGCGCGAACAAGCGCGATTTTCGCCAGCTGAATCTTGAAGGCGTTGTAGCGCAGTGGTTTTGCCGATTTGAGCGCTGCCTCTGCCGCAGCCCGAAATGTTTCCGCGTTAGAGGGCGCACCGGTGAGCGCCTGCTCGGCCTCATGGGATCGCCACGGTTTAGTGGCGACTCCGCCAAGGGCTACTCGGACTTGTCGAATGGTGCTTCCACTCATGTCAACGGCCACCGCCGCCGAAGCCAAAGCGAACTCGTAGCTGGCGCGGTCGCGAAGCTTCACGTACGCAGAGCGCTGCGCAAAAGACGATTTCGGAAGCGTCACATACGTGATCAACTCCCCGTTCTGAACCGCCGTTTCAATGTGCGGCGTATCGCCGGGGAGCTTATGGAATTCCTCAATTGGAACCCGGCGCTCACCTTGTGGCCCTATGATGTGCACGACAGCATCGAGTGCGACGAGAGCAACGGCCATGTCAGAGGGATGCGCGGCCACACAATGCTCGCTGCCACCCAGCACAGCGTGGATGCGATTGAAACCTTCCAGTGCCGCGCAGCCCGAGCCCGGTGTTCTCTTGTTGCAAGCCGCATACGCCGGATCGCGAAAGTAATAGCAACGCGTACGCTGCATCAGGTTGCCGCCAGTTGTTGCCATGTTGCGGAGCTGTGCCGATGCGCCTGCAAGAAGCGCTTGGGAAAGAACCGGGTACCGCCGCTTGACTGTCTCGTCGTGCGCAAGATCGCTGTTGCGAACCATCGCGCCAATGCGCAGTCCGCCATCGGGCAGAGCTTCAATTCGGTTCAGAGGCAAAGCGTTGATATCCACAAGATGCGGAGGAGACTGGACATCGAGCTTCATGAGATCGACGAGAGTTGTCCCTCCGGCAATTGCAACTGACCCAGACTGACGAAGCTGCACGAGAGCATCGTCCCGATTGCGGGCTTGAGAGAATGAGAAAGGCTGCATATCGTACTCCGCCTTTGGGAATCGTTAGGAACGTTGGTTGCGCACCGCTTTGATCGCGGCGAGGATATTTGGATAAGCTCCGCAGCGGCAGATATTGCCGCTCATGGCTTCGCGGATGTCGTCATCATTCGGTCCAATCGGTTCATGCAACAGCGCCATCGCGGACATGATTTGCCCGGGCGTGCAGTATCCGCATTGAAAACCGTCATGCTCTATGAAAGCGGCCTGGACCGGATGCAGTGCCTCACCGTTCGTGAGACCTTCGATGGTGGTGATCTCATCGCCTTCGTGCATCACGGCAAACGTAAGACACGAATTGATGCGTCGCCCGTTCACGTGCACGGTACATGCACCGCATTGCCCGTGGTCACAGCCCTTCTTGGTTCCCGGCATCCCAAGCTGCTCTCGGAGTGCATCGAGCAAAGTTGCGCGAGTATCCACCGTAAGCTGGTGCGTAGTGCCGTTGACTTTCAGTCGAATTGATTTTGAAGTCGCCGGCAAACGACTTTCGGCAGGGACTTGCGAAATTGCGCCTTCCGGAATTGCAACCGCTGCACTCGCAGCTGCCGCAGCCTTCAAGAAATTTCGACGATTCCATTCAGTCGAACTCATGCTTCTGTTCCTCGCGTAGCGCAATCATGCATTAGGGTACTCCTTAGGATCATCTCGAACACCGAAGCGCTCAGTCCAGCTTACTGAATGGTTTGGCCGCCATCGATCACGATGGCGCTGCCTACCACGAAGCCAGCAGCATCCGAACACAGCCAGACAACCGCATTGGCAATCTCTTCGGGCCTCCCCATCCGTCCGATGGGTTCCTCCGAGATCACCCTCGCCCGTCCTTCAGCGGTGCCGCCGGTGAAGCGAGCCATCATCGGAGTGTCGATATAGCCGGGGCACACGACGTTAACCCGAATGTTCTGTGCCGCGTAATCGAGGGCCGCCGCCCGGGTGAGGCCGATCACGCCGTGTTTCGCCGCAGTATACGCTGGGCTGCCTTTAATTCCGATGACGCCAGCACCTGAGGAGGTGTTGACGATCGCACCGCCTCCTTGCTTGAGCATGAGCGGGATCTCGTGCTTCATACACAGGAAGACTCCACGGAGGTCGATATCGATGATCCGGTCCCATTCCTCTAAGTCGTAGTCCGCGATCGGAGCGGGTTCCCTCGGCTCAATGCCCGCGTTATTGAAGGCGAAATCCAGCCGCCCGAATGCTTCGACGGTCTTGTCGAGAGCCGCCTTCAAGTCCTCGCCGCGCGTCACATCGCACCTGACAGCGAGCGCCCGTCCGTCTTGTTCCTCGATCATGCGGGCTGTTTCTTGATTTCCGTTTTCGGAAACGTCGGCCACTACCACGCTCGCTCCTTCGCGAGCAAACGCCAGCGCCGCTGCACGCCCGATGCCGTTCGCCCCACCGGTCACGAATGCGACCCTTCCCGTGAGGTCTCCTTTTCCGTTCGTAGTCATTAATTCGCTCCTGCTTGGGATTTGCGCCGCTGTTTTACTTGGCAAGCTCAATGGTCACTTTTACTGATCCCGGCACGTTGAATGCGTCTGCACCTGCGTCGATCTTTGCGATGGGAATGATGCCCGGCGAAGATATCGACTCTCTGTCCTGCCGGTAGTAGACCGCGAACTGGTGATCCGGAGACCAGTAAGCGATGTCGCCGACTTCGTACCGAGTTTTCCTGGGACCGTTCTCCGAAAGCGCCTTGGGCAAATCACCGTACTTCTCGCGCCCGAACAAATCGTTCATTGACACTTTCAAAGGGAGAACGGAAACAAAATCCCGCGCGGTTGCGTTGTCGGACAAATTGGCAATAAGAACCTTGCCGCCGATTTTTATATTGATCTTCATGTTCAGGCTCCTCTCAGAGGAAGCTCGCTGTGGATTCGGACCGGAACGGATTTGACCGCGCGTCCTACCTCCTCGACAATTCCGCAATACTCGTGCCCCATTGGCGTGGGCTGCTCGATGTGCTGAATGCCGCGATACGGCCACAAATCAGATCCGCACACGCATGCGGATGAAATCCTGATAACCGCATCGGTCTGCTTACTGATTTTCGGCTCATCGCGCTCTTCGAAACGCACATCGCGCGGCCCATAAAGAACAGCTCCTCGCATCATCATTCCTTTCGTTTTTAGTCTTGCTCTTCTCAGCGGCCGACAAGTTTCTGAAGCTCTTCGGGATAGCGAGCGCCTTGCACCGGAATTTTCCCGGCTGTCATTTCCAATTGGCGGAGATCATCGGCAGAGAGGTGCACGCTGACAGCTCCAATGTTTTCCTCCAATCGGTGCAGTTTCGTCGTTCCTGGAATGGGAACAATCCACGGCTTCTTCGCGAGTAGCCAGGCGAGCGCAATCTGGGCTGGAGTCGCCTTCTTCTGCCTGGCGAATTCGCCGATCAGATCAACTACAGCTTGATTTGCGTCGCGATTTTCCGGCGAGAAGCGAGGAACTATATTCCGGAAATCGCCCTTTTCGAACTGCGTATCCTTGTCGATCGCTCCGGTGAGAAAGCCCCTGCCGAGTGGACTGTACGGTACAAAGCCGATGCCGAGCTCTTCAACAGTCGGGATGATCTCTTTCTCCGGCTCTCGCCACCACAGCGAGTATTCGCTTTGCAGCGCTGTTACCGGCTGCACCTTGTGTGCCCGGCGGATCGTCTGGGCGCCCGCTTCCGACAGCCCGAAGTGTTTTACTTTGCCGGCCGCAATGAGCTCCTTCACGGCTCCGGCCACGTCTTCGATCGGCACCTTATCGTCAACCCGATGTTGATAAAAGAGGTCGATGACATTGGTCTTCAGGCGCTTCAGCGAGGCTTCGGCCACCTGCTTTATGTGCTCTGGACGGCTGTCCAGCCCGGCTTGCTTGTCGTTTTCGATGCGGAATCCGAACTTCGTCGCGATCACCACATCCTTGCGGGTTGGCGCGAGCGCTTCACCGACAAGTTCTTCATTCCTGAACGGGCCGTACACTTCAGCGGTGTCGAAGAACGTGACGCCGCGTTCGACGGCCCCGCGGATCAGTGCGATTCCCGTTTGCTTGTCCACCGGTCGGCCGTAGCTCTGGCTCAAGCCCATGCAGCCGAGTCCGATGGCTGAGACTTCAAGATTGCTTTTTCCGAGTTTCCGTTTTTTCATGGTTTTGATCTCCGCATTGTTCTAGTAACGCTCCCAAACAACTTCCCAGTGCTCGTTCGGATCCGTCGATTTCACAGTTAAGCGATTCCCAGAAATCTCGTACCCGCGTTTCAGGTCTTTGCCGATCAGCGTTCGCACGAATGCTCCCTCGATATGAAACGTGAAAGTGGAGGAGTCATCGATGTGGTAGCTGCCGTACGAGGCCTCGTAGCCACCTTGTGCATAGGCACTGCCAGTCTCCGCATTTCGGTACATGACTTGGACAGATGCGTGACCATCACTCGTGAACACGAACATGCCAGCACAATCAGCTTTGTGAACCTGTTCGTCTGCGCTGGTCTCTTCGAGTGAAATCAATTTCCATGCACCAACGAAGCGGTTCCGAATTTCCCTGTTATCGTGAGGGGCGCCGTGGGTGGACTGTGCTGCGACGCCAGAGCTGAGCAGTGCCACGACAGTCAGCAAAAGCTGCAATTTCATTTCTGTTTTCCCACCTGAACATTAGAGACCCGGCATCTGCTAAGCGGATATCCCAATCCTGCCTATTCATTGCCTATTCGTGTCGCTGTTTAGGATTTTGTTCATCGGCACGCCAGTTTCAGCGGTACCCTAATCGCATGAGACCGGCATTGGTTCGCAGGGCGGTGATGCAGGGCAATCGCACTGAAGATCGAGATTCACTGGTTGCGGAGCTGCGGGCGGAACTGGTGCGCAACATTGCCTTCCACACGCGGCGCGTTGGGGAGCAGACAACACCTGTACCCGGCCTCACGCTGTACCGGCGGACGCAGATGACTGCTTGTTATCCCGCGACGTACGAGCCCAGCTTCAATGTGTTCGTCCAAGGCCGAAAGCGGGTTACTTTCGGGGGCACGACATACATCTGCGACGAATCGACGTTCCTCTTGACCTCCGTCGATGTGCCCACCATGTGCCAGATCGTCACAGCAAGTGACCAAACGCCTTTGCTCGCAATGTTGCTGAAATTCGATATGGCGGTGGTTCGCGACATCCTCGCGCAGGACGAGTTCCGAGAGCGCGACGGGCAGCCGCACGGTCGCGGAATCGCAATTGGAAAAACGACGGTTGATCTTTTGCAACCCTGTTCCCGGCTTCTTGGCCTTCTGGATACTCCAGAGGACGTCCCATTCATGAGCAAACTGATTCAACGCGAGATCGTGTACCGCTTGCTGTGTGGTCCGCAGGGCGATCGTCTCCGCGGAATCGCTACGCTGGGAGATCAAAGCCACAGAACGGCCAAAGCGGTCGCGTGGCTCAGGGCCAACTACGCGAAACCACTGCGTGTCGAAGAACTCGCCGAGGTGGCTCGGATGGGAGTGTCAACCTTGCATCATCACTTCCGTTCCTTAACTGCGATGAGTCCGCTTCAATATCAAAAGCAGCTTCGATTAGCGGCGGCACGCGAGCGAATGCTCATTGAGGGAATGGACGCAACCAGCGCCGCGTTCGAAGTAGGATACGAAAGCCCAAGTCAGTTCAACCGCGAGTACAAACGCTTCTTCGGGCAACCACCAATACGCGACATCAAAACGCGCCGGTTCTCAGAGTCCACCACACTTCGCCATTGAGTGCTGGTCGGTTCCCAACGAGAGGACCTACACTCGGGTGAGCGTGCGTCAACTATCTCTTCTCTGGTGGGATCTGCTGGTGCCCGGCGACTGTGTTTCTTGAGCCATCTGCGCACGCCTCGGCCGGTGCGTACATCTTGCTCGTGGCGCCTGCTACAATGCGCCGTCCCACGGAGTCCTCGCACATGAGAAGGCTGCTTCGGCTCTCGCTGTTCGCGCTTTTGTTCTTCCCCTGGTCGGTCATTGCACAACAGCAGCAAGCACCGCTCACGCCAGACGAGATCGCCAAGCGCAACCGCGTAGAGAAAGAACTCGAGTCCATCGCCACCATCGACCGCAAGCTGATGATCCCGATGAAAGATGGAAAGCGAATGGCAGCCGACGTCTACCGTCCGAAGGACACGTCGCAGAAGTATCCGATCATCTTCGTGCGTACTCCTTACAACTTCAACTACTGGGACGTTCGCAATGGGGTCCCCCGCGATGTGACGGCCGAGCTCGATGCCGTGAAGCGCGGCTATGCCTATGTTGAGTTGGAAGAGCGCGGCCACTTCTTCTCCGAAGGCAACTATGACATCCTCGGCCCACCACGCACGGACGGCTACGATGAGATCACGTGGATGGCCTCGCAGCCCTGGTCGAACGGCAAAGTAGGACTGATCGGCTGCTCCTCGACAGCGGAATGGCAACTCGGAGTGGCTGCCATGGGAAATCCCGCTCTTAGCGCCATCATTCCCGAGAGCTTTGGCGCGGGCGTCGGTCGCGTGAAGCCTTATTACGAGCAGGGAAACTGGTTCCGCGGCGGTGCTGTGCAGATGCTCTTCATTGCCTGGTTGTACGGCGAACAGAACCAAGTTCGTCCGATGTTCCCGGCCAACACTTCGCAGGCGGATCTGGTGCGCGCCTCGCGTGCATTCGATCTCGCGCAGCAGCTTCCCCCCGTCGACTGGGCAAAAGCTCTTCGTCACTTGCCGGAAGATGACATCATCGATGCGGTCGGCGGACCACACGGAATCTTCGCCGATGCGATGCCTGTACCTACAGGCGGCGCAATGATTCGCCGTACGCCCAACGATCCCGCCTGGTACAGGGGTGGGCTCTGGAATGACAGCATGCCCATCAATGTCCCCGGCCTGTGGTTTATGACTTGGTACGACGTCTCGATCGGTCCCAATCTCGCAGCTTACAACTACGTGCACAGCACGGCTAAGCCGGACATCGCAAACCAGCAATATGCGGTGATTGCTCCTGTTCTGCACTGCTCGTACAAACGGGCAACCGAGGACACGGTGGTTGGCGAGCGCCACATGGGCGATGCGCGTCTGGATTATGACGCCCTCACTTATGGATGGTTCGATCGTTTCCTGAAAGGGGAAAATAACGGACTGCTGGAGAAGACGCCCAAAGTACAGTACTTCACGATGGGACTGAACCGGTGGCAGTCGTCGGACACCTGGCCTCCCAAGGGTGCGCAGCGCATGACGTTCTACCTTGGAAGCGGAGGACGCGCCAACACGTTGAATGGAGACGGGGTGCTTGCCGATGCGAGTCCAGCGACAGACCTGCCGGACAGCTTCACCTACGATCCAATGAACCCTGTGCCTTCCTACGGTGGCAACGTATGTTGCACCGGGAATGCAATTACAGGAGGAGCATTCGATCAGCGAGCTATGGAGTCACGCGCGGACATCCTGGTCTTCACGACGGACCCGATGAAGCAGGGGGTTGAACTCAGCGGGCCGATCGAGGTGACGCTCTATGCGTCTTCCGACACGAAGGACACAGATTTTACAGTCAAACTAATTGATGTATATCCGGGAGACGGTCCGGCCTACAACCTCGATGAAAATATCCAGCGCGCGCGCTATCGCGACGGCTACGACAAGCCGCCGGTCTGGATGGAATCTGGGAAAGTTTACAAGATCGCGTTCCAGCCCATGGTGACCAGCAACTACTTCCCCGCGGGCCATCGCATTCGCATTGAGGTTTCAAGCAGCAACTTTCCCCGGTTCGATCGCAACCTGAACACCGGCGGAAACAATTACGATGAAAGCAAAGGAATGGTGGCACACAACTCCATCCATCATTCCCGCGAATATCCATCATCGATGACGATCACTGTTGTGCCCCAACCCTCAGAAAAAAGAACTGGACGATAAACGTCATCTTCGCAAGCTATATATCGTCCTTGTTCTTACCTTCCGGATTGCCCGTAACCCGAGATCAACCTCGAATTGAGTAGTCGTGGTTCGGATCAGTTCCGCTATGCCGACATTGCTGCCGATTGCTGCTGATTTCTGTGTGGGGTACCCGCAGTTTCCCCGACAGTAGATTTCCGCCGTCTTCTCGTCGCGTGCGCACCTCATGGAGGCGGCGGATCCGGAAAAGCCAGCGCCTGCAAGACGAGATGCGCGCAGCACGTCGAGCTTTCGTTGACCATCGAGAGCAACACAGGGGATGAACGCTACTCGAAAGCGCGCCTGCCATCCGGAGGACCCATTCTGAACTCGCACCCTTCACACCGCGAAGGGTGCGGCACCCGGCACCTCCGTGTCATCCGTGTTCGTCTGTTGCTGTTGCATTTCGGCTGAGAGCTTCTCAATAACCCGGAACCAGCACAAAGCTTTGAATCGCGATTGCCGCGCCTTGCCTGTTTCGCGAGGGGTCGAGGCGGAAAATCAGGCGGATCTGATTGAACTGTTTGCTTTTCGAGTCTTGTGCCACGGCGAAGGTCAGCGTCTCGGAATGGGAACTGCTTGCGTTCTCGACTACTGGAATCATGTTCAAGTGCTGAATGCCGAGTGACTGCAGTGGGTGATCCCAGCTTGCTGTATCCACCAGCACGAGTTCAACTGAAACAGTTCCGGGATAGCGATCGGCGTCGAGCATGGAGAGCTGTATTTTGCCCAACCCAGTAGGGTCAATCGGGTCATCCAGGGTCTGCACCGCCTCCATCATGAGGGGCTTGTAGTTGGACGAGCGCACCCCAACGTTTGCCGGATCGCCCTCGGCCTTCACCGAGTCAAATGGCGGACGAACAAAAGGATATTGAAAGAACCAATAGGAACCGGTAAACCGAATCGTCAATGGACGCAACAGGCCTGGGGCTCGCGAGGACAGAGAAAGCTGCGGCGCCACAATTTGCTTTTCACGATGTTCCTGTTTTGGGATGAGGATCACCCCAATGTATCCGTCACTTCGAGCGGCTGCCTCTTGCAACCGGACAGTTCTGCGATGGACGACAGCTCCAGAACCGGTTCTCTGCCACAGCTTGCGCAGCACGGCGTCTAATGAATGATCGCGACTTCCCCCTGAGAGCAGCGGAAGCAAGCCAATAAGAGCGACGAGAGTTGCCATCGTCATGCTTGCGAACGCGCGGGATCCCGCGTGGGACGCAAGGCGTGGCCGATCCGGCTCGCCTTCCAAGGCGGGCAACTTCATTGCGAGCAGCGCGGCTCCGATGACAAAGAGCAACAGCGCAAGCTCACGTTCCGCGATAACGTTCGCGACTGCAGCTGCCTGCAACAATGCCGACACAAAGATCGCAAGTGCGAGTCGCTTTGCGAAGCCGAGCGTGTTCGTAACCTGAAATATTCCCGGTCCAGATTGCCCGCTGATGATTGTTGGCTCGACACCTTCCTTCGCGCCGACACCCAGCATGTTGCACGCAAAGATCACGATTCCCGCTGCGACCACTCCTGTCAGTGCCGAACGCTGGAGGAGGAGCACCATAAGCGGCGCTGTCCAAATCGCGATTGCCGTAGCGCGAACCGTATTGCGCCGCATTTCGAAATTGCCCAACTGCAGGCGCGGCCCGCAGCTTGCCACAGCGCCGGAAAGAGCTGCGACAGAGACGATTCCCACATACTCGATGGCAATGAGAATGGGAGGCATCCACCAGGCTGGATAAATGTGTCGTGGCGTCATCCACCTGCCCAAGCCCAGATAGAGCACCGGACACGCAATGAATGCCGCAATGAATGCCGCGGCCATCGCGTACACCAGCGCCCGCCGTGAATCAGAAGAAGGTATGAGGTGAGAGGGAGACGCAGACATGCCAGAGGTCTTGCCAGACTCCTCGGGATTGACAGGCGTCGGCGAAAGCACGGTGAGGGACCGCATTGCAGATTGCAGACAAGTCTATTGACACCCGTGAGCTGCCGGGAGTTCCTTTAAGCGAAAAGGGAGACGGCCTGACCCGCCCAAACATAAATAGCAATTATCCAACCAGTCGCCGGAATTCCGCATGCCGCAGCCTGCCGCCCTTGGTTCGTTCGACGAACTCCACTTCGCTCCGGCGCTCCGGCTTCACCCAGACGCATTGGCGCATGACCTCCTCGGTAAGCGCGTGAGGGCTCTCTGTGTTGATCGTTCACTGAGCAACGTAATTAAAGTGCCATCGCGTTCAATTCTGTAGTCTGACATTCTCCTTGCCTCCCTCATGGATCCGGCATGCCCGACGTTGAGCCGGAAGCTCAGCGAAACTGCCTCGGGGTACCCGCAGTTTTCCCACCAGTCGGATGATAACGGCGGATGCGTTTTTTCTAACTGATAGAAAAGAATGGCTCCTCAGGTAGGAACTCGAACCTACAACCCTCCGGTTAACAGCCGGTTTAGGGGAGGATGAGCACATGTATTTTCAATGACTTAGTCGGAGCACAATGCCCGTTTTGGAGTGCATTCGGCGATAAACGGTTCCAAAAACGGTTCCAAGTTTGGTCGCGGGGAACTGCTATTGAACCTGCAAAAAAAGCTTGAAGAAGAATCAGCGCAAAGTAGCTCGGCGCGGCACTCTGAGATTCCTGTTCTGGGCAACGCCGCCGAATGTCATCAACCGGATAGGCCCAAACAAGCCTGCGGGAATTGATTGCACTTTATCCATGTCTTGCGCTTCGAAGCGCGTGCCATAACGAAGGTTGAGGAGACGATAGTCAGGAAGGGATCTGCCTGCCATGTGATTCAGAGCAAGATTCGCGACTTCGACCTTCAGACCGTTTTCGCCCGGATGTAGGAGTTTGGTGATGTCCAGTGAATAGGGCGGACACCATAGAGAACCAGCCCGTTTACCGTTGACGTAAACGACAGCAGCCTCCCGAATCGGCGCGTCGAGCCACGCCTGCATACCTGCCTTAAGCTCATGTGACGGAATCGGCTTGCCCTCACCAAAGTCGAGTAGCGCCGAGCTTCCCACGCCCAACGAGCTCGGAGAGACGAACACACTTTTCTCATATGTTGCCCGACCGGAGAAATATCGCGTGTCATTGCTGGCGGTCCAGGAGCGCAGTTCATCCATTACGACCGTTTGTCCGTTGCCGAAAGTTACGCGCCATCCGCCGCTAAGATCGGTTACGTTCCGAGGCTCTGCAGGACGAACATCCGGCCGCAGCCGGCGCCGCGAAAATACGAGAATTCGTGACCCATAGGGTTCGAGGTCGAGATCCACGCTGATTGTGGTTGCAGTTCGGTGCTTTACTGCCGCCGCCGAGACGCTCCCAGACATCGGGTCCCACCACTCGGGTTGCAGTTGCGTCACCCTGAATGTGGCGACCGTCGTACGACGTGTATTGCCGGTATTAGCCAGAAAGTAGATTTCTTCTTCTGGGAGCCTGCGATGTATGAAGCCGATGTCCGGAGCGACCGGTGACAGCGACACATCGGATGGTAGAAGGCTGGACAACTTAGCACCCAGCTGCGCTTCATCCTCAATCAGGAATGCGGACGCGTTGGGACTTCGAAAAAGGTGATCAGTAATCTTTCGGAATTCAGCCTGCTCCTCATCGCTGGCCCGAAATCCAGGCACCAGTTCCGGCACGCGCTTTGTTGCGACGAGAATGCCTCCGTTGTCGACGAACTCCTCAAGCTTCCGATAGGTATCCAGCGGAATGCGCTCTACGCCGGGCAAAACTACGGCCCGATAACGATTCGAGCCAAGTACAAAGCTGTGGTCTTCAATTTTTCCGGAACGCCTGACGGCATCGTTGTCGAAGAAGTCGAGGTCAAAACCTGATTCGCGAATGCCTGAGATGACCGCCGACCCGAGTTGGTGCTTCAAGGTCTCAAATAGATCCACTTCGCCCGGACTAAAATGTGCCCATGCATCATCGGTCGGCAAATACAGAGCAACATCATTCATAGGTCGTCCCTGACGAAGCACGTAGCTCGTCCGCTGCAGATACTTGGTGATGTCGGGCATGACGAGCCACCAGGGATTTTTCTCATCGAACACAGCAGCGGCATAAAATCGCCATCCGGGGTATTGAACGTTCTCAGGCGTATACGGCCAGCCGTGTCCAATAAGTTGATTGATGCCTTGCAAGAAATGGCGATCGGCTTCAGCCTTCATGTCCAGAGGAGTCACGCGGAAAACAGGGGAGTGCAACCACGTCCAGGTCTCCGAGGAAGTAATCGGAACACCATAAATGTGACTGGCAGATGAGGCCCACTTGGTGGCCGCAAGTTCTTTCCAAGCGGCCCCCTCCCCTTCCGGTAAATCTACAAGCGCGCTGCTGGAGAGTTCGGCGGGTGGAATCCCATAGGCTTGCATGCGGAGTTTGGTCTGCTTCTTGTTTGCCCAGTCGTGGACAGTTGATGCAAAGCGCTCATTGAAGAGTTCCGTCAGTGTCTGCCCCCAATCGTGACGAATCTCCGCCGATTTTGAGTCCACATCCTCGATCAAGGCAGGAAGACGAGGCCGCAGATCGTATCCCCTTCGCTTCGCGAATTGATCGAGAAAATCGGAGCTCCAATCTGAGTTATAGACCTCGAGGCTATCGCAGAAAATCGCGTATGGCGGGCTATTTTTGAGAGCTTGCATCAGCCGGTCGCCAACATTATGAAGATAATGCTCAACAGCATTTCTGTCGTAGTGATCCACGACAAAGCCATCTGCGCCTGCGGCAGCCCGCTTCACCATCATCCCCGTGCGGCTTGCGATAAAGATTAAGAGTTCCCGCTTTTCTTCAGTAGTTGGGGGCAAGGAAATATTGCCTTCACGGATGTTGCTGACTGGTATCCAAGCACTAGCTGGAGAAAACTGATGGAGAAAAGCTGCGACAAACTCTTCGCCATTTGTGATGGCAGGCGAAGGAACTGCCTGCACATCTTGCGAAACA
>JBJMGD010000018.1:0-316984 GCA_045808065.1 Terriglobales bacterium
CGAAGCTTGAGTGGCATCCTGCACGTTGGGATAAAAGACGGGCGGATACGAAGTGGTCTCAGACGGGGCGGAAGGATCGACCGATTCTCCCTGGCCGACATATCCGAAGCCGCGCAGAATTGCGCGAACATAAACTTGCCCCGGACGAACTCCGAAGATCCGATACTCGCCCCTATCATCGGTCATCGCACTCCCCATTGGCATCAGACGGCGGTGACCTTGGAAGTACCTAAATTGCAGGGCTTGCACTTGAGCGCGCGAAAGAGCCTCGGAGTCTTCATCAACGACGCGGCCGGTAATTACACCACCCTGAATCAGGCGGAAGACGATATCGGTAAGGTGTTGACCCGGATTGAGTGTGAGATTGCTTCCCTGCTCCCCAGCATTCTTTTGCCCGTATGATTGGCTTACATAGCCGTTGCGTTGAGCTGAAAGCACGTATCTGCCAGGATCGAGATCCTTCAGCAAAAATCGACCTTCAGCATCGGTTACGGCTGTGGACCCGCTTCGACCACCGCGCTCCGCCTGCCTCGCCGTCACCCACGATTTCTTCAATGGCTGACCAGTGGTTGAATCAACTACTTGACCTGAGATCTCGGCCTTCGCATCAACCTTGGTCCCGGAAGCATTGGATACAGGGGGCGGTTGGACTTGGGCCAAGCAGCCCGTCGCCAGAAGCAGCGTTACCAGAACACTCTTGCGCATCGAGATGCCTTGGAAATGCATTAAAAAGTAGCGTCCGCAAAGATTGTATGCGAAGCTTTCGGCGCCTGAAAACTGCGCCGGGACGTGAGCCGATGGAACCTTTTGCGGCAGGATTCCGACCTTGAACCGAAGCCTCGATGTCTCCCTAGCCGCGGCTCTGCTCATTTTGTTCTTTCCTCTTATGTTGGTCGTTTGGGTCGTTGTGCGGCTGCGTCTTGGCAAGCCCGCGATATTTCGGCAAGTGCGGGCTGGAATCGCTGGCCGACCATTCACAATTTACAAATTCCGCACCATGCACTGCTCCGAAGGACTCGGCGAGGATGTAGACGAGAACCGCGTCACCTCGCTTGGCAGCTTGCTACGAGCGACCAGTGTTGACGAGCTGCCCGAACTCTGGAACGTTCTGCTCGGGGATATGAGCCTCGTGGGGCCTCGTCCACTTCTGATGCAATACCTGGAGCGTTACTCGCCAGAGCATCTACGACGTCACGACGTGCGTCCGGGCATCACCGGATGGGCACAGGTGAATGGACGCAACGCAATCACGTGGGAGCAGCGCCTCGCGCTGGACGTGTGGTACGTCGATCATCAGAGCTTCTGGCTCGATGTGAAGATTTTGCTGATGACGATCCCGCGAACTCTCGCACGGAAAGGCATCAATCAACAGGGCCACCCAACAATGCCGGAATTCATGGGTTCGGCGCAGAGCCAGCACTCCCCGCAGCTGAAGTCATAAATTATTGTCTTACACGCGTCTCTTGAACTGCGGCGTGAGCAAATAGCGGAATTTTCAGCAATCCCATCGCAGTGGCGCGCAAAGTCTGAGGGAGCCTTAGCAACCGACGCAAACGGCTGGCGTTTCTCAAAGCAGGCTGAATGAGATCACGGTGCGAGCGATCATACGACTGCATTGCCGATTGCAAAGAACACTTGCCGGAGAGATAAGATGCCAGCGCCAAAGCCGCCAATCGTCCGCTGTGCAGAGCCATGGAGATGCCGTCACCGGCGAACGGATCAATAAAAGCAGCGGCATCGCCTGCCAGGATCATGCCGTCCTCGGAGGTCTGCGCAAAACGAAAGAACAGCGGTGCCGTGCTCACCGGCACGGTCACCGGTTCCCAGCTATGGCTTCGCGCCTGTAAAGCAGCATTCAGAGACAGAATGGCTTTGAGGCTTCGCGCAACTTCAGGTTTCACCATAGCAGCTGCGTTCACCGTACCGTCGTCCAGCGCAAGCACTCCACAATAGCCGCCGGGAAAGAAATACAGATCGCAAGAGGTGGAGGCCCGAGCTTCCGTGAAATGTCCCTTCAGCCCGATCCATTCCTCTTCGTTCTGGCGCTTCTCGTTATGGAGGTTTGACCATCTACCGGCTGCATTGACGATGGAACGCGCGAGCAGTTCTTCTCCTTCGACTTCGATTTCGTAATAGTCCGCGGTTGAACGCACCTGCTTGACCCGGCTCCGCTCGCGGGCAACAACGCCCCTACGGGACGCAGCGTTCCACAGAGCGTGATCCAAATCGTGACGGGAGATGCTCGCAGCGGCTGGACACACAGGCAAGGTCAGCACGTGGTCATCGAGAAAAACACGCGCGATGGAGATCCGATGCGCGCTCGCGACGAGATCGTCAGTGCGAAGTAAGCTGGTCAACAGAGATAACGCTTCGGCTGAAACGAACTCGCCACATACCTTATGCCGTGGGAAGCTGCCTGCCTCCAAAAGGAGTACGCTGAAGCCCAAATCTGCTGCCGTGATTGCCGCGGCAGTTCCGGCGGGACCGCCGCCGATTATCGCAACATCGAAAGCCTTATTCATCGCTTGGCTTTCCACAGGATCAATCCGAATCGCTGAAAGAAGTGTGGACTCAAATCGTAAGAATCAGCACTGGTCCGCTCGGCGATCTCGCCTATTTCCGCGATAGTGTAGGCGCGACGAACCGACGCAGGAGCGTCGTTGCGGGTGAGGCGGCTGCGATAGGTCAGTCGACCGGCATAAGCCGCAAGCAAATGAAAAGCATTACGACGCAGATCGCTGGCCATCACGGCTAACCGTGCAACCCTCAGTGCCTGATTGAAGAATGCAATCATCTCCTCGGGTTCGAGATGATGACAAAACAGATTGCAGCTAACCACATCGAAGCTGCGGTCCGCGAACGGCAGAGCGAGAGCATCACCGGCGACTCGATTGAGTTTCCCATTATGGTCACTCATGTGAGAAACGGCCCGATCCAGAACGGTGGCGCGAATCTGAATTCCTTCCGTCAACAACTGGCGAGCAACATGATCGGCCACATCGCCATTTCCGCCGGCCACATCCAGTAGCTTGAGAGACGGAGTCCCAGTCTTAATCGCGACAGTTCGCAACATCCCACCCACGCTGCGGAAGCCACCGAAGTTTCGATTGAGGCCCCGCAAATCGAGCAGCGTTTCTCGAATCTCTTCAGGCGTCCCAAGATCCTCATCGAGCAGTTCGGGAGTGACGACGCGTCTCATCACATTCAGACTTTGGCGAGCTCTTCTTCCAGCAACTGTTTGCTGTAGAGGTCGGCGTAGTATCCGTTCAAAGCCAGCAACTGCTCGTGTGTGCCAAGTTCGACGATGCTGCCTCCGTGCAGTACGGCAATCTGATCGGCCGCTTGCACCGTGGAGACGCGGTGCGAGATGAAGATCGTCGTTCTCCCCTGCATGATTTCCCGCAAGTGATTCAGTATCCGCTCTTCGGTGTAGGTGTCGACGCTGGATAGTGCGTCATCGAGGATGAGGATACGCGGATTGCGGACGATCGCCCGTGCAATCGCAGTGCGCTGTTTCTGACCGCCTGAGAGTGTAAGTCCGCGTTCCCCGACCATAGTGGCGTACTTTTGCGGGAAGCCCTCAATATCGGCTGCCAAGCTGGCAGCGTCGGCTGCATTTTCAATCTCTTCTTCGGAGCTGACCTCCATGCCGAAGGCGATGTTCTCGCGAATGGTGGCACTGAAAAGGAACGTCTCCTGAGGAACAAAACCAATGTTTCTGCGCAGCGTAGCCAGAGGAAACTCGGTGATGTTGCGGCCATCGATCAGCACCGAGCCGCTGGCTACGTCGTAGATCCGCGGAATCAGGCTCACCAGCGTGCTCTTTCCCGAACCGGTTGGACCGACGATCGCCAAACTCGTCCCCGCGGGAATGCGAAGATCGATCCCGCTGAGCACTTCCCCACTGCCCGGATAGCTGAAGCTCAGATTACGGAACTCAATATCGCCGTGAATGGTGGAAGCGTGTTTCAAATCGGGAGCGACGGCTGCATCAGTGATCGACGGCTTCTCGTTGAATATTTCGTTGATTCGCCCCAATGACGCTGTGCCCCGTTGAAATAGATTGATGACCCAGCCCAGTGCGATCACCGGCCATGTGAGCTGCACCATGTAAGTGTTGTAAGCCACGAATTGACCCACATCCATGCGGTGCAACAGCACTTCCCTGCCGCCAAGCCAGAGCACAAGAATGATGGCGAGCCCAAGCAGCGCCTCCAGCGTGGGCCAGAGCATGCCGATCAAGCGCACCAGTTTCAAGCTGCGGAAGATGTACTCCTGATTAGCGGTTTCGAATAACTCGATTTCGGACTCTTCCTGGACGTAGGCCCGAACCAGACGCGCTCCCGACAAATTCTCCTGCGTGCGGGCGGAAATGTCGGAGAACGTCGCCTGTATGCGCTCGAATCGTTCATGAATGCGACGCCCAAAATACTGAACCAGAATGCTGGCCGCGGGCAGCGGCAGAAAGGCAAACATCGTGAGCCGCGGGCTGATCTTCAACATGAATAGCAGCGCGCCCGCGGTGAACAGAATCGTGTTCGCCGTGTACATGATGGCCGGTCCCAGCAACATGCGGACGGCGTTCAGGTCGTTGGTGGCGCGGGCCATGATGTCGCCAACGCGCGTGCGCTGGTAATACGAATAGGAGAGAGATTCAAGATGTCGAAAGAGATCGTTGCGCAGATCGAATTCAATTTCGCGCGAAATGCCGATTAAGATCCATCGCATCAGGTACTGAAAAAATCCTTTGCTGAGTGCGATCGCAATCAGAGCGAGCGAGTAGGTCGCAATCTTGTGCTGCGTGACCCCACGGTTCAGATCGTTAATAGCGCGACCGATAACCTGTGGGAACAGAATCCAGATGGCGTTGTTCAAGACAAGCGCCACTCCGCCCCAGAAAAACTGGACGCGATACTTGTACAGGTACGGCTTTAAGGAATTGAGCCTCTTGAACATGGAATAACTAGCTTAGACGTTCTTCGGTACCTATTGGCTTCACCCGATGCGAAAGACTCTGTGGAGCATCCGATCACATCAAACGTGGACCCGGCCGCCATCGGCCGGGTATTTCTTCATCCAAGTGGACTTGCAGTCCCTGACACGCTGAGAGTCCCCTATTGTCAAAAGGTGGCAGATCTACACTCAATCACCCGGGCGAGGGCGTCCGGATCACGTTTAAAGCCTTCAGACTTTCCTGCACCCTACGTAGGCACCTTCAACATGAAGTATCCACCAACAAGCGCAAAGATCACGTCTGGGGACCACGCGGCCAGCACTGCGGGCAGCTGATTGACGTTTCCCATCGCCTCGAAGAGGCCGCTGGTGATCCAGTACACCACGGCGATCCCGATGGCAGTGGCAACTCCGCGCAACGCGCCTTGTCGTCCCGCTGAAAGCGCAAATGGGATCGCGAGGATCGACATCACCAGAGTGATCAGCGGGAACGACAGCTTCTTGTAGAGCTGCACCTTCAGGCGCACGACATCGAAGCCGCCCTGCTCCAACTCGCGGATATAACCCTTCAGCTCGTCGAAGTTCATTTCAGAGTACTGCTTTACTTCCTTCTTAAAATAACTTGGTGGCTCATCGACGTCAGCGAACGTGGTGACGTCGAATGTGCGGTAATCCTTCACCTGGGTTGCAGCTAGAGTTCGCGTCCATCCTCGTTCGAAGACCCACTTGCGCAGCGAGTCGTTCCAGAACACGCGCGAGGCAAAGGTTCGTTCAGTCAACGCGAATGCCATTTGGTCTATGTCAAACACCGAGAGATTAGCGAACTGGTTGCGTTCGCTGTCGAAGAACTCGTAGTAGTAGATCTCCTGGTGCGCCCCGAAAATCCACTTGTGCTGGGGATTCAAATAAGTCTGCGCCGGTTTGCCCTTGATTTCATTGCGCAGGGCGTCCTGCCGTTTATTAGCGCGAGGCAGATAGAGCTGATCGAAAACAAAGAGCGTCAACGACAGCATCGCCGCCAAGATCAGGATCGGGACAATCAAACGATAGAGGCTGATCCCGGTAGCTTTCATCGCGGTCAGTTCGTTCGATTTCTGCAGCAATCCAAACGTAACCAGCACCGCGATCAGCGCGCTCAAGGGTGTCATCAAATAAATCATCGAGGGAATCACGTTGAGGAGATATTCCCCGACAGTGATCAGCGCGATGCGGTTGCGGATTATGTCGCCAAGGAGTTCAAAGAAAGTGAACACCAGGGTGAGCACCACGAAGGTTGCGAGAACCAAGCCCAGATATTCGAGGAACTGCCGCAAAACGTAATCATCGAGAATCTGGGGAAAGCGCGAACTGCCTTTGCGTAAGAACGAACCGGTTCCGCCGGTTTCGGCCTTACCCCTGCCCCATGGGAGCTTGTGGACAATCTCCTTCCACACGGCCCCAAATGAAACTACGTCGATGCTCGACTGCTGCACGCGATGCAACAAGAACAGCCCGGCGAATGCGAACAGGATGTCCGCGCTCCAGACGCCCAAGGCGGGCGGCAGCTTTCCCTGCCGCGCAAAAGCGATGCCTGCGCTGAGCGAGAAATAGTAGAGAAAGACGAGCAGGATCGTAAGCACAAAGCCGGTAGACTTCCCGCCTTTCTTTGACGAGAGTCCGAGGGGTATCCCCACCAGCATCAGCACCAGACAGGAGGTCGCGAGCGCAAACCGCCGATGAAACTCAATCCAATACCATCGCGATCTCGCCGGATCACTGTGGCGTGCTCTTTCTAACACTTCGCTGGTTGTAAGTTCGGCTGCGGGAAGCAGATCACGCGGAGGCGGCGGCACGGCGGGAGGCAGCGCGATAGGTATGTCTGTCTCGTCGAAAGTCGAAACCGTGTACTGATTGGGATTTGTTGGGTCCGTCTCCTGCTGGCTGCCGTGCTCCAGGCGCATGCGGAGAACATCATTCTCCGTAACCACTACCGCGCGCTGCGCCAAGGTAACTTTCGGAGCAGCAGGATTGCTGATGTCCGCGAGGAAGACGTTCTTCCACACCGCCGCACCTGATGCAGGTTCCACGTCCTGCACGTAGAGCACGTAACTCTTCAGGTCTTCATAGAAGACACGGGGCTGGATCTCGAACGATATCTGCGACGTCTTGAGCGAGTTCTGCAAATTCGCTAATGCCGCTGCTGACCGTGGCGCAACGACCACGTTGTTCACCAAAGCAACCGCCAGCGCGCCAGAGGCGAAAATACTGATGATCCATACAAAACGCCAGGCGCCAACTCCGCTGGCGCGCAGTGCCGTCACCTCGCTGTCGGCCGCCATGCGTGACAACCCAATCAAGATGCCTACCAGCACTCCCATCGGCAATGTGAAAGTCAAGGCCGTGGGAATGGTAAGGAAAAAGATTTCGGCAACGCTGGGAATGGGGGCGCTGTTGCGGACGACCAACTCCAAAATCCGGCTCACATCCCGCATGAAGATCACAAACGTGAACAAGGCTGCGCCGATCACGCCGTGTGAAAAGACTTCCCACAAGATGTAGCGAGTCAAAATCCGCATGGTTACAGGCTAAAGTCAGTCTAACATCGCGAATTGCCGATTACCTGAATAGCGCGATCGGCACTCTTGATTACACTAGGGTAGAGACGCAGCATGCTGGTCTGCACCAGATCAGCCATCGTGAAACTGCTTTAGAAATGCCTTCCATTCGACTGATCTTTCTCTGGCACATGCACCAACCTTTCTACAAGGACCTGGTGACCGGCGAGTACCGCCTGCCCTGGGTTCGTATGCATGCGCTCAAGGACTACTACGGCATGGTGAAGCTGCTCGATGAGTTTCCGGCGGTTCACCAGAACTTCAATCTTGTCCCCTCACTACTCACGCAAATCGAAGACTACGTAGCAGGCGAGGCCAAAGACCCCTGGCGGGATCTTGTCTCAAAGGCAGCAAGCGAGTTCACGCACGAAGACAAAGTCTTTGCACTGACGTATCTCTTCCAGGCCAATCACTCGCACCAGATCGCGAGATATCCGCGTTATGCCGAGTTGCTTGCCAAACGGGCTGGGCACAGCTCGGCTGCGGCAGCCGTCGAATCTTTCGAGCCGCGGGACTTCACCGATCTGCAAGTGCTTTCGCAACTCGCCTGGTTCGACGAGTTCTTCCTCGGTGAGCCGGGAGTCGCCGCACTGATTGGCAAGGGACGTGACTTTGACCGGCACGACCAGGAAGCGTTACTCAAAATGGAAGCGCGAATCTTGGCAGCTGTGATCCCTGCATATCGAAGTGCGGTGGATCGCGGTGGTGTCGAGCTTTCCACAACTCCGTTTTATCACCCTATCCTTCCGCTGCTCTGCGACACCAACAATGGCCGCGCCAGCAGCGCGGGACTGCCACTGCCGCGTCGGAGGTTCCTGCAGACCAATGATGCCCTCGAACAAATGCGGCGTGCCGTCGATTACCACGAGCACACCTTCGGCCGCCGCCCGGCAGGCATGTGGCCATCAGAAGGAAGTGTGTCAAACGAAGTGCTGGCGCTCGCGCGGCAGGTCGGAATCAAATGGCTGGCCACCGATGAAGGCGTACTAGGGCGCTCGACGCACAGCTTTTTCGAACGCAGCGGCTCCGGGCAACTGACCGCCGACTCCGCACAACGGCTCTATCGCGTCTACCGGCACGGTGATGGGGAGGATTCCGTTTCCGTGGTTTTTCGCGATCACAATCTTTCCGACCTGATCGGGTTCGTCTACTCCGGCATGTCGGCAACGGATGCTGCCGCGCATTTCATCAGAAGCGTGAAAGCCTCGGCCCAGCCCGTGCTCGCCGCGGGGCGCGACGCGGTTGTGCCCATCATTCTCGACGGCGAAAATGCCTGGGAACACTTTCCCGAATCCGGCCGCGAGTTTCTGCGACGCCTCTACAGCGCAATTGACGCCGATCCCCAGATTGAGCCGCTCACCATCTCAGAGGCGATCGCGCGAACCACAGATGCCGTTCCTCTGGCATCATTGGTGCCCGGTTCGTGGATCAACGCCAACTTCAACGTTTGGATCGGAGCGCCGGAAGATAATCTCGCCTGGGATTACCTCGCCGAGGCTCGCGACTTCTACGCGCGTAATTCCGGCGCCGCAAGCGCTGAAAACCAGCGGCTCGCTTATGAAGAACTCCTGATCGCCGAAGGCAGTGACTGGAATTGGTGGTATGGTCCCGAACATCATTCAGCCAACGACAGCGACTTTGATGAGCTCTATCGCAACCATCTAGCAAATGTCTATCGGCTGTTGGGCACCAATCCCCCTGACTATTTGCATCATCCCATCTCGACCGACGTCATCGGTAAGGCGCGCACGGTTCCGCAGACGGCATTTATCCGCCCACGGATCGATTCGCCCAACATTGGGTACTTCGATTGGTTGGGCGCAGCCAGCTTTGCCGCTGACCGCCGCGGCTCGGCGATGCATGGAAAGAAATTTCTTCTGGAGCGCGCGTACGCCGGCATCAATCAGCACGATCTTTTCCTTCGCCTGGATTTGGCCGGCGAGTTACACGGAGATCACAGCCTGGAAGCTCGCATCGAAGTTTTGCCCGCAAGTGTCGAGCAAAATCGCAAGGCATTCGTCGCGCTCTTCCGCGTGTCAGACAACAGACTCTGTGACAGCCGCCTGTTGCAACCCGGCGAGGATGGCACCAACCGGAATGCCTCAGTAAACAACCTACTGCGCGCGAGCTTCGAAAGATTGTTGCGGGTGAAGCTGCCGCTGTCGGTGCTCGGCGCTGCAACGGGTGACACGCTGTTACTGCGCTTCACCATATTCAAAGAGCAGCTACCGGTCGATTCCCTTCCTGCACAAGGCTGGATGGAGTTGCCCATCATTGTCGAGGAACAGATGCTCGAGACCGGTGACCATGTGTGGTGAGCTGGGGTGCGGTGTCGTTCCGCTCACCAGCCTGGTCTAAAAGAAGACCGACCCTATCCTGTCATCCCTTCGACCGCCTCAAAACAGTTTGCAATCCCGTCCCGTAGTTTTGCGGTCGAGGGGATCTGCTGTTACTGAACCGCGAACAGCAGATCCCCCGCTCCGCGAAGTCCGATTCTGCAGAAGCAAACGGGGTACAGGCGGAGCGAGGAATGACAGTGTTTAGAGTTTTTTAGGGGCTTCATCACCTGCAGGAAGTGAGCGATCAGAGCCTTTCCTGACGTCTTACCGGAGTGCTTGCAGAACCTGCTCCACCGGAGCGCGGTCAGTCTGGCCGTCTCCGACATATAGGTACTTAATTCGCCCGCTCTCATCCAAGACGAATGTTGCCGGACGCGCGATATTGATCGAGTCAACGCCCATGGCCTTGTATACGCCATAGGACTTCGTTACTGCGCGATCTTCGTCGAGCAGAAATGGGAATGAGATTGGATTCTTCTCCATAAACTTTTCTGGTTTGAACATTCCGCCGCGTTTCTCCGCGGCGATGTAGACCAGCGAGCCGTTGCGCTCGATCTCATCTTTGTGCGGCTCAAACTGAGCCATGCGTTTCACGCAGTTGGGTCACCAAGTGCCGCGCAAAAACTCAACGATCGCTGGGCCGCGCTGCAGCAGAGTCTGCAGGTCGGTCGACTGCTGCCGGTTTGCGGCGCTCAGAGTAAACTTCGGCGCCGGATCGCCGACTTTGAGAGTGTCGGTGGTGCTCTTATCGTTCATGCGCGGCTACCCTAGTCCGATTCGACGGCAAACGCAACAGCAACTGCCTAATGAGAGAAACAGGGGGCACAGCCGCCCCCGGCTGTGTTTTCAATGCGGCAACACAGGCTAGGGCGCCTGTGCCACAAAGGCTTTTAGCTTCTTGAGAGCTGTTTACAGTTGTTCAGGTACATCTTCTTGGGTTCCGGAAAATGCATGGTCCTGTGGCCAGCTCGATGGCGCTCACTTGCTCTCTTTCTGCAGAACGCAATTCGACCGCCGTCGCGTCCAACCTCACAACTTCCACGTCCGCCGGAGCCAACACGGTGACGAACCGAACCGGCAATCGCGAGCTGGTTTCTACAGCAAGAGATAGGGCAGGTTCTTTGTCACCGTAGTAGAGCGATCGCCATCCCCGAGTCCGCAAATCAACTTCGGGAAGATGGGAAACATTTCCGCCTATTATTTCGCCTGCTCTCGCGATATTCGCCGATGCCTGCTGCTGAACCGAAACCAGGCACTGGAATCCTCCGATGGGAGTGCGCAAATTGAGATGAATACGATCTCGATCGAATTCCCACGGGTAGTCAGGAAAAAGCCAATGCAATCGCACTGCTCCTGAGAAATCTCCCACGACATCGTCGACCACAACCCAACTGTCCAGATCGCTGAAGCACATCACCGATCGCCGGTGTACCGCGCCTAGATTCTTGTATCCATCGTGCGAGGCTTCGAGTGCAATTCCGCGCTCCTCGACTTCGTACGACATTGAACTGGCTTGCGCCCAATCGAGCCAGAGAAATCGGCCCGCTCGCGTCATCTGATCGCAATTGCCAATGGTGACGGTATTGTGAACCGCGGTTCCAGCCAGAGCATTCGTCCACGGCGATGGACCGTTGTACAGGTACGATCCCGCGTCACAAGCGATGTTCTCTCCTCGCCACCAAAGATCCATGTGCAGTTGATCGGCTTGCGACGGACGATTTCGATATTTTGCCGCTCGCAAAAGCGCATAGCTCTCGCGTGCTTGCAGCTTTAGATAACCTGAGAGTGGGCCATGACTATTCTGCCGAGAAAGCTCGGGATTGGTACGTGCTTGTCTGTTGCCGGGGCTGGAGTTCCAGTCGAAGACCTCCCGATTCGGGTTTAGGGGGAAGCCATCCCAATTCGGCTCTTGGTGGAAGCCGTCCTGACTTGGTTTTCGGCGGAAGCTATCCTGATTCGGTTCTCGCTGGAAGCCATCCTGATTTGGTTTTCGCTGGAAGCCATCCTGATTTGGTTTTCGCTGGAAGCCATCCTGATTTGGTTTTCGGTGGAAGCCCCCGACTTTCAGTCGGGGGAGCAAGGCTTTCAAGCCTTGCGATGATGACTCGCCAACCACAGTGCGCTTTAGCGCTGGCTCGCTACACGGCCCGGGGCTAAAGCCCATTCTGAAAAGCTCATCGTTTTTCCGCTGGACTGGAAGTCCAGCTCCCCCCGACTGAAAGTCGGGGGCTTCCACCGCCAACTTCTGAGGGAATTCCTCATCTCCCGTGGCCGATTCTGCAACCCGCTCGCCCCCAAACAGGCATTGCACCTGCTCATTGCACGCTTCATCTTGAAACAACAACGCGCGATGCACCAGATAATGCGCTGCCTGCAACGAAGGTCGATAGTCGGTGTAGTCACGAGAACTCAAGGGCAAAACCAGAGTGCCGTCGTTGGCTCCGTAATTCGGCATCTTCCCGCTCTGCGGATCGCAAAACCGGAGCATGAAATCCACTGCCTTATCCAAAAGCTCGTAACTCTGGCGGGGAAACCGGCAGCTATTCAACTCGCCCAGCCGGAATGACCACACCAAATTGTCAATCAACACGCGCTGGTAATTGAACGAATGCTGGATATAACTTCCATCTTCATAGACCTGTTCAGATAATTGCCGCATGATCAGTTGCTGTCCCGTTTTGGTCCACTCGGCAGCCAGTCGCAGTTGAGGAAACAGAACGCCAATCGTAAACAGCCCCACCGCTTCGCTGATGCCATGATTGTTTCGCTGCGAGAGAGCGTAATCGATGAACTCGGCGATTCTTTCACCGTGGACTTCGATCATGCGGACCAGCCTCAACACCCGTTCAGCAGTCGATTGGGGTGCGCTCAAGAAGGCATAAAGACCAAAGCACCACGCCATAATGCGAAACGCTGCCTCTTGTCCGCTAATCCAATTAGCTCCCCTATTGGGCCGGTTCTTCTCCGCCCAATCCTCAATCAATGTCCAAAACGCCTCCGCATAACGTTCGTCTCCGGTTGCGGCATAAGCCCGCGCCAGCAAGTACACCACCGAAAAACGGCTGGGTTCCCAAACAAACTTAATGTCTGCACCCGGACCACCTCTGTCGCCTGTAACCTCTCCCCTGTAACCTACGTCCGCCCAGTGCGCCTGATCCCGGACTCGCTTGCCCTCCAGTACGTTGAAGTGCCAGTCCGGCGGAAATCCGATTTGGTACCACCTATGCGAGAAGTAGGGCCACTCACCGGAGAGGACGCGATCCGCCTGCGCGCAAACTTCGCATTCGTCGCGGCAGTGCGGCAGATGGTCTGAATCAAAGAAGAATTTCGATTTGTTTAGAAGGCTCTGCTTGAACTCTTCAGGCTCGAAACGCGCATCGTCTCGCAGCCATTCGCGTGACTGGAAATCCCAATTTGAAACCGGCAAACGCCGTTTGAGAATCCCAAGCCGTAACTGGGCTTCGACTCCAGCCCGCTTCAAAACCCATGCAGGACCAAGATCGCGCACAATCTTCCATGCCAACAGAGGAGAGAACATTTTGACTCAGAGGAAGGACGGTGGCATTGTACGGCGGGAGCGCTGGTAGCCCCGGTCAGGCGCCGTCAAAGATGTCGATTCGATTCGGACCTGAATTGTGGAGCACGTCATCTAGCAAGGTTCAGCTGTGCGATGCTGCCGGAAGAAATCTCTCGTCTATCACAATCGTGTTGCACGCGAGTGGACTGACGGCGGTGTCCGGGTTCGCCGGCGCGGCCGAGGCTGAGGGCAACGCCAACCCCGATAATGATTTCCGTTTCAATGCATCCCTGGGATCTACGGGCGGCTACATCTTCAATCTGAGCACCAGGGGATTGAGCTCGGGCAGATACAGATTGCAGTTCACCGCCACAGGCGATCCGATACCACACTCCGTAGTTTTCGGCGTCAAATGACGCTGTATCGATGTCGCCGCTGTCACGCAGCTTACCCGCTATGAGGCGAACAGCATTCAGCTATGCTTTCGTCTCACCGAGTTGAAGGACGGGAGACTCGGGTCGGCAGCATACGCCATAACTTTGCCATAGCCGGAACCACGGGCTGTTTGCCAGTTTCTCATCGTGGTGCCGATTCGCCGCGGCAAGATCGTTTGCGTTCAGTGCTCTGGTGTCCGGTAGCGCGAAGATGCGCTGCAGGCGCTCGATCAACCGGCATTTCGTAGTGTGTTGAAACACCTTCAAGACTGCTGGTAGCCCTGTGAACCAAAAGGGGGCAGACGGGACATTTTCCTATTGTAGAAATAGCTTTGGGATACGTTCCGTCTGTCCCCGGATTTCCACGTGAATACGATCCTGCGGTACTACCGTGAGAGCCGGGGTAGCGCAAATGCCACATACGCTCCACCGGATTTGGAGCGCAGATCCTTCCCGCCTCCGGCAGCAATCACTACGTATTGGCGACCGTTGATTTGATAGGTGATGGGTGTAGCGTTTCCGGCAAACGGAAGCGTAATCTCCCAAAGCAGTTCTCCTGTCGCCTTATCGAAGGCGCGAAACTTTCTGTCATAGTTCGTTGCTGCAATAAACAAAAGGCCGCCGGCCGTTACAATGGGACCTCCATAGTTCTCGCTGCCGGTGTTCGTCAGCCCTCGCGCTGCAAGTTCGGGATATTCTCCCAGTGGAATCTTCCACACATATTCGCCCGTGTTCAGATTGATTGCATTCAGTGTTCCCCAGGGCGGGGCGACAGCGGGATAGCCCTCAGGATCGAGAAACCTGGTATATCCGGAGAATCGATAGCGCGTCGGCCGCGTCGCAGACGTGTCCGCCGACAATTCCCTGTTTTCTCCTTTGAGCACATAATCGATCACTGTATTGATTTCATTGGTGGACAGATTCGGGAATGGCGGCATACGTCCACGTCCCTTCCGAATCACGCTTGCGAGGGTGGCCCGATCAGACCGGTCCCCGATACGTTGCAGCGAAGGATAAAGTGGCGGTGAGCCGGCCATATCGTCGCGATGGCAGATAGTACATTGCGACTGATAAATGCTGCGGCCAGTGATCTTGTTGCGCGCTTGTGGCGGGTTTTCCGCCAGGCGCGCTTCCCAGGCGATATCGTTTGAGTTCACGTAGAGAATTCCCGTTTCAGGATCGAACGCTGGTCCACCCCATTCGGCACCACCGTCGAATCCAGGGAAGATGACTGTACTCTGCATAGTTCCAAGGGGCACGAATTGTCCTTCACTTCGGAACCTTCCGAATTGCTCCAAGGCCCATCGACGAGCTTCTGGCGTGCGCCTCGTCAATAAGTCTTTGGTCAGGAGCTGTCGAGCGTAGGGTGCAGGTTTAAGCGGAAGGGGCTGCTCTTCGGCTGTGAGCTCGCCGGGCAGGTCACTGGGCGGATACTTGCCGTATGCTATGGGAAAGAGCGGCGCACCGTTAGCTCGATCAAACACATACACGAATCCTTGCTTCGTCGTCTGAGCCACGGCATCTATGCTCTTTCCTCCCCGTTGAACCGCGACCAAGACCGGCGGAGCCGGAAAATCGCGGTCCCATAGATCATGGCGGACGCCCTGAAAATACCAGATCCGCTGTCCGGTCTCAGCCTTCAACGCAATCAGACAATCGGCAAAAAGGTCGTCGCCAATGCGATCCGCTCCATAAAAGTCGAACGCGGCCGAGCCCGTGGGCACGTAGAGAATGCCCGTTTGGGAATCGAGAGCCATGCCTGCCCAGTTGTTGGCGCCCCCGCTGGTCTCCCACGCTCTTCTGGGCCAGGTGTAATAGCCGTATTCGCCGGAATGAGGAATCGTGTGGAAGCTCCAGCGGAGCTTGCCTGTGCCAACCTCGTAAGCGCGAATGTCACCCGGAGGAGCCGGCAATGTCTCGGGTTCGCGACCGCCGACGAAAAACAGGTCTTTGTAAACCAGTGGTGGACTGGTCAGAAAAATTGAGACTGTCGCAGGATCGCGTCCGAGATGCTCGCGCAGATCGATCCGGCCATGGTCACCAAAGTCGGCGATGGGCACTCCTGTCTTCGCGTCCAGCGCATACACGAAGTTCATAATGCCCGCGAGAATGCGACGATCTCCGCCATTCTCCCAGTACGCGAGTCCCCGATCAGGCTGCGTTCCCGCAATGCCAGCGTCGAATTTCCATTTCAGTGTCCCGGTGGCGGCATCCAGCGCAAATATCTTTTGCGACGGTGTTATCCCAAACAGAACGCCGCGTACGACAATGGGACTCGTCTGCAGGCCGCCTGTTTCCTGACTGTCGAACGTCCAGACGGCTTGGAGTTGTTTCACGTTCGAACGATTGATCTGCAGCAGAGGCGAGTAGTGCGTGCCCGCGGGAGAACCTCCATAAACCGGCCAGTCCCGATCTCGCGAGCATGACACGTGCGCGACGGCGGTTATTGCCAGGAAAACCAAGACGATAATGCGATAGCGAAGCTGCTTGAAACGGGATTGACGCAGAGGGCTGTTGTTCACAGAAAGCGCTTTGGGACTCAGTTTTTGGCTGCCTTGGTGGAAATGTACACGTCTATTTGGTATTCACGACTGTTCATCGGGCGAAGGGACGTATCGCGGATTCCGCGCAGTGCGCCGCATTCCCACGGATTTTTCGGACCCATAGTTGGTGAAACATCGCGATTACATTGACCGGTCTTCGGAACCGTCAAGATTCCGCAACCCACAGTAAACATTGACCGGGTATGGTAGCCCTGGGCAGATTCGAACTGCCGACCTTCGGTTTAGGAAACCGCTGCTCTATCCATCTGAGCTACAGGGCCACTGAATGGATTTTAAATGCTTAAGTCCATGAATTGCCTAACACCCAATTCAGGTCTTCATTTCGACTTTGCTTCGTTTTCAAAAATTTTCAGCATTTCCTTTGCTTCGGTGGCGTGTTTGCCGTTTGGAAAGCGATGGAGAAAGGCTTGATAAAGCGGGACGTAATGTTCGCCTTCATCTTTTGTGCCCCCGTAATCAACGCAGCGATGAGGCGTATTCCCGAGCTCCCCGTAAAACCATGCATCTTCTGCTCTGGGACCATTTCGTAGAAACTGATGGTAGATCAGGTACCCTTCATTGCTTGCCACCCACTGAGCACTGAACTCGCAGAGATAAATGGGTATGCCCATCGCGCTGGCTTCCAGTGCGACGTTGCTGCACTTCTGGCGGTCTCGCTTAGTTCTCGCAACGCGATTGAGAGCTTCAGCAAACTCGCTAGCCGTTTGATTCAGTTGGAACCAGGCTTCTGCGCTAATTGCTGGAGCCTCCGCGCTCCTCACACGCTGGGCCGCGCTCATAAGCTCTTTCATGGCTGCGCTGAGAATCGGATCTGGACGTTTGACTTGAGCGCCGGCGCATTGTTGCGCCCGCGATCTTCCCTGTAAAACAACAAGGATGAGGAGCAAAATGATTTTGCGCTTCATCTTTCGCCTCCATTACATCGGCAAAGACTTTGTTGGAGCCTACGGACGCCAAAATGATCATTGCTACATTCCTTCTGGCATTTGCTTTGAGTCTGACCGCGACGGCTCAGTGCGCAAGTGATCGCCTAACACTTAAAGCGGCGGCGCTTCCAATGTATCTGCCTATTGCACGGACGGCTCACGTCACCGGTGACGTGCTCGTTGCATTCGACATCGATGAGCACGGGCGAACCACGAATGTGAGAGCGATGTCCGGTTCTCCCATGCT
Organism: Terriglobales bacterium; assembly: GCA_045808065.1. Classification (GTDB taxonomy): domain Bacteria; phylum Acidobacteriota; class Terriglobia; order Terriglobales; family Acidobacteriaceae; genus Gp1-AA112. The sequence continues at coordinate 17,575 of JBJMGD010000018.1, forward strand.
GGCTGTTTCAGCAACGGACAACGTCAAAAGTTGGACGCTCTCGGTTACAGCAGGAGTTACAGCAGCGAAGGATTGCCGAACTTTATTTCGATACTCACTATCGTCTCAGGAGACTGACATTCCCCGATTGCAAGTATCTTTTCAAGGAGTGGACGTAGTTGAAGTCCACTCTGACCCGCCGAAACCAACAACCAATTACTAGTCGCTCGGAAGCATTTTGCTCTCGATTCCTAGAATTCAATCTGCTCCTTCAATTCCATTTCCTGAATCGGAAGATGAGAATACGTCCCGTCTGTCTCCAGTTTTCCTCACGGTGTTTGCCACCGTGCACGATGTGCTATGAATGGGAATTATGTTCCAACGCTCCGTAGCCCTTTCATTCGCGCTTCTGCTCCTTGGTTCGGTGCTTTACGCAAAGCGAATGCCTCCCAAGGCAGTTCCGCCGATAACTAGCGAAGGAGTGACATATTCTGCGGAGGGCGACGGAAGAGTCGCCTACGTCGTGGCAACAGACGCAACCAGTGGCAAATCGTTGTGGAAAGCCGAGATTTTTCGAACCCACATCAAACCCTGGCTTGAAGAAGACGTTCAGTGGGTCTTCATTAGTGAATTGAAGATAGCCCCGCTCCTTAACAAGCCAGGTTCGATTCATCGCAGGCCCGGGTCGCTACTCTTCATCAAAGACGAAAAATCAAGATGCTATTACCTAGAGGTCAAGACTAGGCATGTAACGAAGTGCGCTGCTTTCTAGTCGCGCTCGGGTTTTCTTCATCTCGACTCTCGGGTGCGGACGTATCTTTCGTCCGCTTTGCCGTCAGCGTCCTGCTCGATCTGCTTCAGCACCATTCGCGCTAGTCGAATTGAGTCCCCAATCTTGGAAACGAGTCTCGGCATAGTCGGGACGATGTTCTCCTCACGCGCTGTGCGTACAGCAGCTATCAGAGAAGCCGCGATGAGCAACGCGTTCTTCTGCCGTGAATCGTCAGGCATGCTCAACAGGGTAGGCGAAGAAGTGGCGAACGGTCAATCCCGGATTTCCCAGCAGCGCACCACGCAGTGTGTGATTACTGCGTCAATGAGTGTAATCGCCTGGTATCAACAACGACGCCGCGAAACCCGCTATTAAAATAATTGTTGCGATATTCCAATGACCTTTCGCCCTGGTTTTCTGCTGGTTTTGCTTATCGTCTTGCCATTGTGTGCTCAGATCCACTCTCCCGCGCTCGTGAAATCGTTTGACCTCTCAAACGCGCTTTCCCGCCCCCAAACCGATACATCGGCCAGCGTCGCTTTCCTGACAGATCACGTCATCGCGCTCCTATGGCATGCAGCAGAGCCGCAGCAACAGACCGTATCCGTACTCGAATGGAACGGCGATTCGCTCCGACGACTCACGCCCGATTTCAATGCAAGCGGTGAAACCTATATCCACGCCGACGGTGGAGATCAGGTATTGTTAACAGCCATCAGTCTCGGCGGAAGCCCTCCATCGCTTCTGTATTCGCTCAAAACGCACACGCAGGCGAGAATCCCATACGTGTGGCATGAGCTTGTATCTGCGTCGGGCAACACGGCTGGCAATACGACGGACAAGAACTGGACTCTGTATCGCCTCACACCGTCGTTCCGAGAGTTGAGGAGCGAGTCGGGGGTTTTGCTGGCAGTCTCAGATGACAAGATCGTCTTTCGACAAGGCGACAATGTTCGCACCGAAACAGTCGAGGGCATTGAGCTTGGCTCGTTCGCCGTCAAACCGGAAACGAGATGCGCAACATCAGCAGTGCTATTGAGCGACTCGCTATATCTGCAAACCTGCGGCCTGAATGAAATTACTGATTGGTACGGCAAGAAGCGTCTCAAACTAGCCTTGCCTAAGGATTCGCCAACGGCCATCAACGTAGATCGAAGTGCCAAGCGCCTGATGTTTGACTATTCGACTCGACACGTTTCTGTTCTGCGCAGCACGGCGGAAACGGCAGTCGCTATCGGCAGCTTGGGTGCTGGTGTAACCGACCAGAAGAGCAACGGTGAGTCCGTGCGAGTGATCGACACTAGGAGTGGCGGAGAATGCTTCAAATGGGACAGAAAACTGCCCGAAGATGCAGCCTCGTTCAGCCACGCCGCATTGTCACCATCGGGGCAGTACGTCTCCACAGCAGTAGGTGGCAGATTAGAGATATACCGTTTACCCGAGCAGTGCAGCCTTCATTGAAGAGATGATTGTTGCTAAATCGCCATTACACCCACCGTGCGTTCTTGAGTGTTAACGCCTGTTTACAACAGGCTCGCGCACATCTGGACGACTGCGGTGTCCAATAGGAGTATGGAGCAGTTTCGAGCCTGCGAGAGTATTCTCTGTCTAATAGCCGAGGATGTTGAGCTGTGGTGGCAACCAGTTCTGAGTCATCGCTCATGGACGCTAACCATTCTTTGCTTCTTGCTTCTCTGTGCCGACCCGAATAAAACGCATGGCCAACAGCCCTTCATCCACAGTAACGATGTCCAGTTCAGTTTCCGAACCGATCGCACGCTCTACAACATTGGAGATCAGATCGTTATTTACTACTCGATCAAAAATGTCAGTAACGGGGCGATGTACGTTCCGCGATCCCAATGGGATGCAAAGTGCGGGAATCCGCCTCACCTTTGGAGTCGGCTTGAGGATAGTTTCGGAAACCACTATGACCCGGGTTACGGCGGCTCCTGCCTTGGCCCAAGCCCGGCGGATCGAATGAGTGTCTCCGAGCGGATGCGAAAGGATGCGGCGTTTCTGAAACCCGGACAGAAGCTGACCGGCTCTGTTAGTTACGATTCCAAGGTGTTCGCCAAAGAGTTGAAGCCGGGTACTTATCGTCTGGAAGCCGTACTGTACGGATGGAATCTTCCGTTTGACAACGCCGAGCTTGCTGAGTTGGCGAAAATGGGAGCACCTTTTTTCATTGGTGAAAGTGCCGCTTCATCGAGGGTCGAACTCCATCTCCGTGCGAGACTTAAAAATCAGTTGTTGAGAAATCGCCTTTACGCTAATCATCGGCTGCAGGGCAAAGTCGGATGAAAACATATGTCACTGTTCTCGTTGTCATCCTTGCGCTCTTTGTCGTGAGTTGGGCAAGGGGTCAGGATTGGGAGCAGGTGCACCGGGAAGATGATGAGAAGTGGTCGCAAACCACCGGATTGAGCGCGTTCACGGTGCACCGACTGTGGCGCATGGCCTCAACGTTTGCTGATGAACATGATGACGATTCTCACATCACCCAAGTAGATGTTCATTCACTAGTCGCTAGGAAAGAGATTCTCCTCGTAACTTCGTCGGGCGACCCAAGTTGTTTATCGCTGTCCGTATTCGCAAGGAATTCGCATGGAAATTACCGCAAGGTGTGGGCAGAGCTGCAAACACCGAGCGGCCAAGCTTTTTGCGATACACCTTTTGGAGACGCAGAGGTTCAGGTTTTTGATAGCGTGATTTGGGTTTCACTAGCCCAGGGCAAAGGTGAGCGTAACCCAGCGGAAATGCGAGTTATGGTGTATCAGTACGGATGGGAGAAGGGCACGTATAAGTTCATCGGCAACAAGCGAATGAATCGCACTTCGCTAGCTTCCTCGCGACGGTAGTTTTTATGAAATCGCCATCTCACTCACAGCCGTCGTGAGCGAGAACGCCTGTTAACAACAGTGTGCAATTATGGTTTCGAATAAAAACCGAGAATTTCTCACCGTCGTCGCTCTGACACTCGCCGTTTCCGTAGTCGCACTTGGTGGCCCTAAGCTGCCCGATTTTTCCGGCACCTACATGCTAGTCGGCAAGAACAAGAAAGAGGCTGGCAGCATCACGACTCTGAAGGTGACGCAGACAGCCGATGAAATCAGGTTCGTGCGTACTGAAGGAGGCAAGAGCACGACCAGCTTTTTCGAGTTAAATGCTGGCGAAGGCGAGTATGTGACCCCTGGTGGCGTTTCTGGCAAGGGAAAAGCAACAGCGAAAGGGAAAGACCTCGTCCTCGACTCGACTGCATTTGTCGCGCCACAGCAGGGGAAATCGCCCACGCGGTTACACACGAAGCAGCGCTGGCAACTGTCACCTGACGCAAAGACGCTAACGATTCACTTTGACGTAGATTTTCCCGACATGCAGATTCTCAACGGAATGATGAATCAATCGTGGGCCGAAAAGTACGTTCGAGCCAATGATTGACGAATAAATCGCCATAGCATTTCTTGAGTGATAACGCCTGCTAACGTCCACCATTCCCGATGCGCTAAGCTCTTGAGTGATGATCGAGGCGACCTCAGTCGAACAATTGGAGTCGGTACAGTATCTGTACCTCCGAGAGTTGTCAGAACCGCGAGACAACTCGTTGAAGTTGGTCGTTGAGGAAGCCGTGGTTAATCGCTCCGGTGTGGCCAAGTTCCATCCAGAGCTTGAGGCCATCATGAAGGACGCCTCGCCCATTGAGCCTGTCGACGGTTGTAGGTTTTTCGAGCTTTACTGGGAGCGCTGCGCCGCGTATTTGGTGACGGAAGAGTTGGTCGGATCAAACTCGGCGGCGGGATACGAGACGAAAGTTACACTGGAAGAATCCTCCGTGTTTATAGCCAATCACATTTTCTTGATCACTTGAGGCGGGACACAGGAGGACACATTGATCCTTTTCAGCACTACAAACTGGTTTGCTTGAACCATCTCATAGACGTAGCGGCATATGCGCCTCCAGACGTTCGGGTCCTTGCTGAACAGGCGCGAGACTCAATGCAGTCACGACGGTTAACGTAACATCGCCATTACACTCACGATCCGTTCTGATTGAAAACGCCTGTTAGCAACACTCGCAGATCAATCGTCTTTCGAAGTCAACGTCGGCGGTCACTGTAATGCGCTGCATGAAAGTCGCTCGCTATCGAGCGACGCGCTTGTGTGAAAGGATTGATTGCCAACCATTGAGTGGATTCCTTGCATTTCAGATGCTTTGGTTTTGTCGTTGCATCTTCGTCGACGTCATAGAACGTAGAGATTCGAGCTTTTCGCAGTGGGAATAGCGATACAGCAGCTATCAGGACTCCGCAAATATCGGTTGCTGTCATAGGCCGGTAGCGATCGTTAACAAATTCGGCGTACTCTCGTGGTCAGTGCGGGTGATAGACCTCGGCGCTGGAGAGGCTGCCCTTGAAGCATCCGATTCCGCAGTAGCTTACGCCGCCGGTCACCAGGACATCGCCATTCTTCAGCACTGTAGCTTGTGGCTCAGTACGGGCAACGTTCATATCACCGGCCGCGGAAAACGCGCCCGCGGAGGGATCGTAGAATTCTGCACCCGTCAGGCTGCCCGAGTAAGTACAGGAATTGCTTCCGCAGGCCATGCTGTCGCCGCCGACGATCAGTGCCCGCCCATCCGGGAGCAGGGCCGCGGCATGGGCGTCGCGCATCGCGTGCATGCTTGAAGTCGGCGACATCGTGCCGGCAGCAGGGTCATACAGCTCAGCTTCAGCATGTCGAGCGATGCCGTCCATGCCTCCGGTGATCAGGACCTTGCCGTTCTTGAGTATGGTTGTGGTGAAGAGTTCCAATCCGGGAAGTCCAGCCGAGGCGAGCGAGGCAGTCACGGTGAATCTGTCGGACGCCGGATCGTAAAGCTGCGCCGGGCCGTCTCCCAACAGTAAAACTCTGCCGTCGGCGAGAAGTGTGGCACTGGTATAGCCGTCTGCGGCGGCCGCAGCATAGGGTCCCGCCTGGCGGAAGGCGCCCGATGCGGGATCGTAGAGTTCAGCATCGACTTCGCCGGCGACCAGCACTCTGCCGTCGGGAAGCAGTGCTGCGCGAGGAAACTTGCTGTGTACGAGCATTGCGCCTGTGGGAGCGAATGAGCCAGTTGCTGGATCGTAGAGTTCTGCGTCGCCGCCGCCGGCGATCAGCACCTTTCCATTGTTGAGCAAGGTGGCAGTCTGGAAAGTGTGCGCCTGGTTCATGCTGCCGGTAGATGTAAATGTTCCCGTTTTGGGATCATAAGCCTCCGCGCTGATTCCCGAGGGAGACCCGGCCAACGGGTCAGCATCGCCTCCAGCAATCAATACTCGGCCGTCGCTCAGCAGGGTTGCGGTATGACCAACGCGCGCCGCTGTCATGTTGCCGGTCAGCGTAAACGTGACCGTCGACTGTGCGGTAACGGGTGTTGCAGGAGGAGGGTTGGAGACCACTGCAGTCGGCGCTGAGCTGACAGGTGCTGGTGCTGATCCGGCACCGCATCCGATCATTCCGACGCTAAGCAGGAGTGCGAAGTAGATCGAACGAAACCGTCTCATGGACGACCTCCGTTTCCCGGCAGAACCCCTCAACTCGAGGGAACGCTGCCTGAGAACTCTTGGGCCTTTTCGCAGCGAACAGGAGAACGCCAGTTCAGTCGGAGGGGAAGAAGTTCAACAATTACCAGCTCGGCTGAGCAAGCTAACGATACACCCAAAACGGGCCTTGTCAACATGGTGGAGTGCATGGCAGGGTGCAGCGAGCAGCCAGGAGCTAGGCTGCTCTTACGTCATCCGATCACCAAATCACCCGATTCTTTCACTCTTCCGTGGCCTGGTTCCAATACTGCATGTCGCGCAGTGACTTGCACATCCTCGGGCCAGCGCACCGACCGATGACGCTGTCGATCAGAGCCTTGTCTGCCAGCCAGCCCTGATTGGCAATGACCGCACGTCCAAGTTCCTCTCCAACGGTGGAGTTGCACTTCTGCGCTCTAGTAAACGATAGAGGGAAAAAATGGGGACAGCCTGATCTGCCCGCAATTTTCAAGTCACGCCGGGTGCCCCGCCCTTGCTTCTGTTTTTGTGGATGCACCCACACTGAGGGTGCCCTCCCTCCGCGGGTTTCGGAGGGTGGGTAGCGAGGATGTGAGCGGGTCCTGGGTTGAGCTTCACAGGGAGTGACCAAGCAAAAGGTTCACGAAACTCTTTTCGCAGACAGTCTCCCTCCCCCACCCTCCGAACGGCACGGAGGGTAGGGCACCCTCTTCCTCGATCCATCAACAAAAACCAATATGAAACAATGCGAGATGAGAGGGCGGGGCACCCGGCGATTGCACTCAAAACATCAATGAGCGTTATCGCCTGATTACATCAGTTGAGCTTCTGGACTTGCCGTGGCTTGCGGTGCATGTTCTGCTCCGGGAAACGATGTGCGACTGGATCGAGTATGCTCTGTAGCGGCGGTTCGATATGGTAAGAGCTTTTTGGTATTTCATGCCCGCCGGAAGTCTGCTCGCGCTTGCTCTCGGAGTTCCCGCTCAAGAGCCTTTCCTGGAATCTAAAGCGTCGGCGCCAATGTCCTCGGCCGAAGTAGAAACAATTCGCCTGTCGCGCGGAAAGGCCCACGACGAAATCCTCAAAAATCATTCCCAATATGATGCTCCGGAGATCGCGGGCGCCCTTGAACAGCCAAACTTCTTAATCGCGATTGCTAAGGTGACTTCAGTCACGCCAAGTTCTCCGTATTTGAGAATTGATTTCGAGATACAGCAGTTCTGGCGCGGCAATTCCGATAAGACGCATATTTATGCCGAATCGCGCTGGCGTCCGGAGCCTCCTCCAGGAACGTCATATCGCATCGTCGGCCCGCCTCCGACCGCGCTTGATCGCGTAGAACCCAAGCCAGGAAATCTGTTCCTGATTGGATACGATCTCCATATCTATGGCGATTCGGGAACGAAGGCATACATTCCGGGCGCGATTGACTTCAGTGCTCCCGGTCTGGGACAGATTTTCGCGGAGATTCAGCATTTTCTCAGTATCGATGCTGCCGCCGGCGATTCCAATGTTGCACCGTTTGTTGCCGCGCTTAACGATCCGGTTCCATGGATTCGTGACGCAACGGCGCACCGCATGATCGATTACATTGACAACTGCCGCACCTCTACAACCTGCGGCGAAGCTATTCTTGCTCGCGCCGGTGAACTGCTGCACAGCAAAGATGCTCGCGCACGATATGAGGCTATTCAGTGGTTGGAACGGCTGGCACTTAGAGCACGCGCGCAGAACTCACCTTCTTCCCCGACCAACAGCGCGTTACGCGACCTGCTGACATCGGCGATCTCAGATCCGAATGTCGTCATCGGGGATCGTGCGTTCGATTCGCTCCAAGAATGGGACTTTTACCGCAATGTGGGGCCGGGCCATTGCCTGGAGGTAATCCCGGAACTGCGGAGATCCGCAGTGTGGGACTATAACGAAGTAAACGGGCGTTCTATCCGCAGTCCGCTCGGCAGTTCGATGAGCTGCCTGCAACCGGTTCCTGCCACGACTCAGTAAACGAGTAAGCATGCCCAGGTGTCGGCCATCTCGCTAACTGGCGCACATTAGACACGCGCAGGTCGCGCAACACGGTGAAGCAATAACTTCGTTTCGTTGTCGCGGTCAAGCAGACGAAATGCGTTATGAGTGAAATCGCCTGTTCGCGACAGTTTGCCCAATGCAGGAGCGAATCCCTCCTCATTCTGCGATATGCTGTCCTCCCGCAATGAGGTGAATTTTGGCTATTGAGCGATGGCTGGAACTGAGACAAAAGGCGATGAGCATAGGGCGGCCTCTCACATGCCCCATGTGTCAGTTCCGCTTCGCATACCGCCACTACGCTCGATTCGTTCGGACCTGCCCTCGATGCAAAGTGCCACTCGGTTTTCCTACGCACTACCGCGTGATTGTTTTCATCGCTTCCGAAGGCGTATTGTTCGGAACAATCGCCTACGGTTACATGAAACAAGGCCCCGGTTGGCTTTTGATCGGATGGCCATTCAGTTTGGCAGCGGCTTTCTTCATTCAAGGATTCATTCTTCGTGCGTTCCCTCCGAAGCTGGAACCTCACGCAACAGGCAACATATGGTTGAAGTTGACGTAACTTTCCCTGGTGATTTAGCAGGGTAGCTGTCGTTAAATCGCGATTTCACTCGTTGAGCGTAGACGCCTGTTAACGTCAACCATTCCCCATGCGCCCCGCTCTTGGGCAACTAACGAGTAGCTTGCGCCGCCAAAATACTCATTCTGAGTGTAATCGCCGGGTGCCCCGCCCTTGCTTCTGTTTTTGTGGATGCACCCACACTGGGTGTGCCCTACCCTCCGCGGGTTTCGGAGGGTGGGTAGCGAGGATGTGAGGGGGTCCTGGGTTGAGCTTCACAGGGAGTGACCAAGCAAAAGGTTCACGCAAACTCTTTTCGCAGACAGTCACCCTACCCACCCTCCGAACGGCACGGAGGGTAAGGCACCCTCTTCCTCTATCGATCAACAAAAACCAATATGAAACAATGTGAGATGAGAGGGCGGGGCACCCGGCAAAGAGGCTAGGGAGGCTTCACCCCTGAAGCATCGGCTGGAGCAGCATCTTGCAAGGTAGAAACCGGCACGCGCGAGGACCCGGGCTCGTGGTGGACAGCGATTGGATATCGACGGCGGGTATGGTCGTGGTGCTCCTGCTGACAGTGCTAATAGCAATCCTCGATGCCAGAGAAATCGCCCAGGGCCATCTGCCGCAGGTTACATGGAGCACCGTCATCTTAGCTGTGTACACAGGCTATCTTGCTGCTTTACCGAGTCTCGGGCGCTTGTTGAGACTCGCCTCTGCGGCGGTTGCCATAGGCGCAGCAATCCGGGCTATCTGTCACTACTCTGGGCTGTCATTGAATATCCAACGCGAAGCAGCCATGAACGGATTAGCACTTTCACTATTTGCTTCCATTGCGATTTTCGCTGTAGCGGTTCAGTGGTTTTGGAAGGTAGTCCACATTCAAAACGAATGATAACAAGCCAGTAGGACCAACCCCGACAGCACTAACCCACCGCACGGTTCACAGCGCGACACAGGCTACGTCAACGCAGTCTAATCGCTGATATCACAGCGTTCCCAGGGTGGAACCAAGGGGGACATCCATGACGTTTTCCTATTTTTGGAATAGCTTTCGGCATTCCGGCATCGGAATAGATCAGGTACTTCTGGCGGACGCGCATGAATTGTTGCAGATCCGGCTGATAGTCCTGGGCAATACATCGCGGATCTTTGCCAGACTTAAGCTCCGCCAAGGTCGACTCATTCCCCAGCAGCTCGATCAATCGATCCAACTCCCAATCGGCGGGATAGAGCTTCAACAACGCGGAGCCAAGTTCCAATCCAAGTTCCGGCGCATCGAGAACAGACCGGTCAGTCACGATCATCTGCACCCCGCCCATGCGCTGTCCGCCTAACTTGGCATCTTTGGCGGGTGTAAACCAGGTTGGCACGAATCGGACACCCGGGATTTCGCGTGCATTCAGATACTGCGCGAATTCCCGTGATTTGATCCACGGCGCACCGAACACTTCGAACGGCGTATCCGTGCCGCGACCCACGGATACATTCGTATACTCCAAAATCCCGATCCCGGTGTACAGCGCGGCCTCATTCATATTCCGCATATTCGGCGACAGGTTGATCCAGACCAGACCGGTGGAATCGAACCAGTCGCTGCGCGTCCATCCCTTTACGGGAACCACACTGAGCTTGGCATTGATGTGGCGCTCGCTGTTAAACATCTTTGCCAACTCGCCCATCGTCATGCCATGTCGAATCGGTTCCGTCGTGTAATCGACAAAGCTGAGGTGCTTGCCATCCGAGACAGGTCCTTGCACATGCACGCCGGTTAAAGGGTTCGGCCGATCGAGCACAACCACCTCGGTGCCGGTGATCGCTGCCGATTCAAGTGTGTAACCCAGGGTGGACTCGTACGTATAGAAACGGGAGCCGATGTCCTGGATGTCGATCACCAGGACATCCAGCTTCCGGAGCATGCTTTCGGGTGGATGCCGGCTCGCCGTCGTGTCGCCGTAGATGCTGTAGATGTGTACGCCCGTGGCGCGATCGACAGAATCACCCACCGAATTGATGTCGACTTCTCCGGTCACGCCATGTTCGGGGCTGAATATCGCCACGAGCTTGATGCCGGGCGCTTTGGCGAGAATATCGATCGTCCTGCGGCCCTCGACATCGAAACCAGTGTGGTTGGTGATAACGCCGACTGCGCGTGGGGAGGACGGGTTGGGACCCCGGATCTCCCGGAAACCATCCTGTTCGAGGATGTCAATCCCGTTCATCACGATTCCATTGCGTGGGGCTGGTCCTCGCCCATGGGCACCAATTTGTGGCCGGCAGGGACCATCTCCGGAGGCTGCGCTGTTCGATACTCCGGGCTGCGATCTTGCGGATATAAGCAAGGCAGCAATGAAGGTCACGAGAAGAACGATTCTGGCACTCACGCGGGAATTGTAGTCGCAATTACGCCGGGGGTCAGCGAACGACCGAACAGAGACTGCCGCTAATTCCCCATGACAATCAGTTGTGACCAGAAGGCTGCGGCAGCCGCTTTCTCCTAAACGCGTAGATAACCGCCAGCAGGGGCGGCGCCAGCAGGACGCCCCAGAAGGGAATGATCAATCCCAACACTATGGGGGCCAGGATCGATGCCCATATTGGAACGCGGTTACTGCGCTTCATCAGGTAGGGCTGCAGCACTAGGCCATCGATCACCGCGATGATGGCGTAGAGGATGAATACGTAGAGCAGGTGCATCAGGGCATCGGAGCGGCTGGCGAACAACGTGGTTAACGCTGGGCCAATGACTGCGATCAGCGGTCCGAAATTGGGAATGAACTGGCAGGCTCCGCCGATGATCGCCCAGATGAAGACGAACGGCAATGGAAGACGAAGGATGAGCAATCCGACGAGCCACATGGCGCCGACGGCGGCTGCGTCCTGCAGGGTGGCGATGAACCAATTCCTCAGCGCCGATCCGGTGGTGCGAATGTGATTGCGGACTTCCATGTTGGTGTGCTCAGGATATAGATGCGTGGGGCGAGTGATCAGTATTCAATCAAGCGCAAAACCAACAGCAACGGCAAACCAACAGCAACGGCAAAAACCAACTGCAACGGCAAAAACCAACGGCAACCGCAAGGTCCTTCGGCCAAAGGACGGCCTCAGGATGACATGCGCTTTGAGGGTGCACGCGTTATCAATGCACTCAGGTCATGCTCCCTTTACTCGACGGTTTGTACATGAGCGGAAACCAGACAGTATTTTCATTAGCAGAATAAAGGCTCAGACCCGAAATCCGTGTCATCCTGAGCCCGTCTTTCGGCCGAAGGACCTGGCGGTTGGTGTTGATTTTGATTTGAATTACGACATCAAGATTGCAGCCGGTATTTTGAAAGTGCCGATGACGTCAATCCGTATCTACTTTTCGCACTCCAGCAATCTTCGCAACAACGCTTCCTTATGTCCCGGAAGCCGAGTGTGCTGGAGCACTTCGTAAATTGCAGGCTTCGGAAGCTTGGCTGCAGTCTGGGTCAGAAGCGTATCCGTTGCTTCTGGCCGGCGCAGGATGGCGAGCTGGATCTCCCGTCGCAGCGACCATTTTGGGTGCGCGATGAGCATCGACATCAGGAGCAGTGGCACTTCGCGTCTCGTCAGAGATTTGAGGATGCTCACTTCAGTAAGACGCGGATTCTGCATGGCTGCTTCAATCACTGCACGTTCGACGTGAAGCAGAAGCGCACCGGCAACACCTGGCGATCCGCGTCGCGCCAGAGCGATGCGTTCACCCAGCGAGAGCGTTTCCAGCTTATTGATGAGCAAGTCTTCGGCTACCACCTTCAGGTCGGCAGCCACCGCTGGCGCAAGGGCCACCTCCATCAGCTCGAAGGTGAACAGCCGTCGCAGAAACGGCAGTGCGATGTGGCGCGGTGTGTGCTGATGCTGCACTAGCTCGATCAACACCTTACGACGCTGGATTACCGCATTGCGTGAGATTGCTTCGATGGCAGCAGCGGGCAGATCGCGACGGTGAAGCAGAGCAAGGGCGAGGCTCTCGTTGAGCGAAGCGTGTCCAGCGGCAACCACAAGGTCTTCCGCGAAGACGCTTTCCACCAGCTCTTGCACACTTGCCCCGGGACGCGTCACCGAGAGCGGTTGTGTCTTGGTCGGAGCTGTGCCGGAAGTTGTCATGGTTCTGCCTGATTATGGTGCTGCCTGATTGTAGTGCGGTTTCTAAAAGTGACTGTAGTCGTCTGGTCGAGTACCTAAGTTGTGGCACAGCACTTGTGGCACAGTGGCCCTCGGCCAGCCGACAAGTCCGACACAGAGACCGCGGCGTGCTGCAGGGCTGTCCCAAGTAGCCATAGCAAATCGGAATCCGACATTTGGGGCTCGAGATGTGCATGTGCGAAAGCGATACAGTTCAGGTTGCTTGCTGATTCCTGCCGGGAGGTCCTTCGCTTCGCTCAGGATGACAGTTTGGTAGGCAATGGCAGAGAGCCGATTGTAAGTAATTAGCCGCTAACTTGCACAAGCCCGCAGCGTGCTGCGTCCCTATCGGAGATCAGGCCCGAATGCTGGCAGCTTTCTTGCGCGCCATGTCCAGCGCTCCCATCACAGGATGCACCGGCTCGACGTTCACGGTGATCCCCGGACGTTCCGCGCGAATGGAGTTGGCGAACATCTCCCGGATTTGGGCGGAATGCGCGAAGACTCCCCCGGTAACCGCAATGGAAACATCGCCGCCCGCCGGCCAGATTTTGCGGATCACAATGCGCGTTAACTGCGCCAGTTCGTGTGCTGCTGAGGCCAGAATCTCTCGGGCGACGGCGTCGCCCTGATCGGCGCACCGCAAAATTTCCGGCAGCAGCGAGGCAAAATCGGGCGGCGGATTCGAATTTGCCATGGAGACGACCTCCTCGCGCGAGCTCAAGTTCCACGCGTTCATCACGGCAGTGAGGAGATCGGTCGAAATTCCGGCGTCATGAGCGCGCATAGCTCGCGCTACCGTGGTGCGGCCAATCCAGAATCCGGATCCTTCGTCGGAGATAATCGGGCCCCAACCGCCGGCGCGTCCGAATTCGCCGCGATCGTTGATGCCGAGAACGTTTGACCCTGTGCCCGCAATCACCAGGATCCCAGGCCCACCATTGAAGGCAGCGCGGTGGGCGATGAGAGCGTCATTTACAACCTCGACTTCGCCGGAAACGAGTTGTCCGAGAACGCCGTAGGCCCAATCGACCACCTCTGGAATGCTCGAGCCGGCGATGCCGATGCAGGTCCGCGCGATTTGGTCGGCGGCGATGCCGGCGCGCTCGCAGGCTTCGTGAACGGCCGTCTCAAGCGCCAGGCCGGCAGCGTCTGTGCCAACCTTCTTGATCTTGACGGTCGCGCCAAAGCTACTGCCCAGCACTCTGCTTTCATCCCCGAGCGCGCACTCCGTCTTGGTTCCACCACCGTCGATGCCGAGGAAGAACGCCACGACGTCAGTTCTATCACGCGGCTTTCAACCCCTTAACCGGTGCGGGTGCCGAAGCTCAAGGAGTCACCAGAAATCCCTGATAATTCCCTGTTATTTCCGCCATGGTTTCTTTTTTGTTCGTAAGCCTTTGCGTCTAGATGAGTTGGCGACAAAAACTGAAATTCCCTGTTAATCCCTGTTCCTCGAACCAAATTTGCGGAATTCGGGCAAGATTTGATGATTTCTGACTGGAAATCGCGAAAGTGCCTGTTTAATTCCCTGTTATTTGTTTTGCTCGACGATTTATTGAAGAATCCTCCGTCTGAAAGTGACCACGATGGGCGGAGTAATCCGCTCTGGTTACTGCACTTGAATTTTCTCGTGGAGTAATCGTTCTGCGCCGCGCGCCAAATTGCGAATTCCTGTTGATTTTCCCAGTCTGCTGGGTAATGATGCGCATACCCCCCACCCAACAAATCCATTAAGAGAGCACCGATGAAGGACATCTACGACGTCATTCGTCAAAAGGAATCCGATCTGGAGCGCATTCAGCACGAGATCGAAGCCCTTCGCCTGAGCGCCAAATTGCTTGAGGATAGCGCTCGCCCATCACCGTCCGCGGTTCCGATGTATAGCGCGACGCCCAAAGCCAACTCAGCGCAACCAGCGTCTGCCCCTGCAGCCTGGGCAACCGCCAAACAGTTCCCATAAGGTCAGAGAAGGCAGATGGGTACCGCAGCCGAACTCAGCCGCATTCAGCCAGCCGGCCATGAACAACGTCTTTCCGCAAGGAAGCGTCTGTCTGGGCCGATCCCTATCCAGTTGTTCGCAGACCAACAGGTCTTGCTAAGCGAGGTGAGTGAGGGTGGCCTCAGCGTGACAGCCTCCTCTCAGCTCGACGTAGGAGCGGTGGCGCAAGTTAACTTTCATCTTCCCGAAGCTGACTCCGACATCGATGGAACCGTAGCCGTGGCGTGGAGCGACATATCCGGACGAGCGGGGATACGCTTCACTAGCCTCGAGCCGCATTCGACCGCGACGTTGTCGCGCTGGCTTGCAGCAGACGCAACCGTCATCGAGACAGAATCGCCGGCAGAACCGGGCACGGATTCCGCACTAACAGCCAAAATCGCCGGGCTGCGCGAAGTAGCTGATTTGAAGACAGCGATGTCATTGCAGCAACTCGATCGCGACGCGTCGCTTGAAACCATTGTCGGCCGTATGGCGGACCTTACCCGCGCAAGCGGAGCGGCGATTGCTTTGCGTGAAGGTCCAGACGTGGTTTGCCGCGCATCCTTTGGCAATGCGCCGGATATCGGCGTGAAGCTCTCGGCGGCCTCCCTCTCGGGCGAGTGCCTCAGAAGAGGCGACGTTGTTCTGCTCGAAGACTCGGAAAGCGATGCAAGAGTGGATCCCGAAATATGTCGGCGATTGAATTTCAGGTCGTTGCTGATTGTCCCCATCATTTCTGGATCTGAAACTGTAGGCATTGCAGAGGTGCTGTCTCCGGAGCCGTGCAATTTCGAAAGCAGCGACATTCTCGTTCTGAGCTTCATCGCCGATCTTGTGGCCGGTGTTGCTGTACAGAATGCGGAAATCCAGGAAAAAGCAGTAACCAACATGTTCGATGTGGCCAGCCAAAACCTCGCGGCCATGGACGACCAAGCCATTGAGATCCCAACATCAGCGGTGTCGATTGACGGAAGCGAACGCATATTCGTTCCCGAAGTTCCGCCTGCACTGGAACCTAGGCGAACTGCTACTCCGGAGAATGGCAATTTCACGAAGCCAGCGATGTTGCAGGACACTGTCCTGAGATCAGCTTCGGTTCTGAACCAAACCCGTAGCTATGCGAAGGCCGTCGCAACCTCGAATGCGCCGGCAGTACGGGTGTTCTCTCCTGGTATCCAGCGAAGACGAGCAATTCCAATGCTGCCGATTGCGATCGTCGCGGCGGTGCTGCTACTCGTTGTCGTGCTTTTGTCTGGTAACTTCCTCCGAGGCAAATTCAATTCGCCAAGCCCAGCGAATGGAACGACAGGTATACCGGCCGGCGCTACGCAACCCGTTGTTGCCGCCTCGCCCGCTGCCGCTCCTGCGATCGCTGCAGAGAGATCAACGACTGCCTCAGCCGCGACGAAGCCACGACCCGGCAGTCCTCGACCGAACGTTGCAGCTGCTGAATCTCACGATTCCAATTCGACCAATCGTTCTCTTGATGAAGTCGCGGTGGTCCAGCGCCCAAGCGGGTCGGCTAACCCCACCCTTGAAACCGCCCCTGAGGCGCCCGTAGTGAACCAGCTCACGGCTCGATCGAATGCAATGTTACCGGCCTCCATCATCGGCGGCGCAATGCCCACTCCAGAGCTGAGTCCGCTGACTCCGATCCAGTCGCAAGGTGTGACCGAGGGTAAGCTGGTGAAGAAAGTTCTTCCCCGATATCCCGAAATGGCACGTCGAGCGGGAGTCGCAGGCGACGTTGTTATCAGCGCCACAATTACGATGGAGGGCACGTTGCGCAACTTAAGGGTCATGAGCGGCAGTCCGCTGCTGCGCGAGGAAGCCGTCAGTGCAGCCCGCCAGTGGCGGTATTCGCCTTACAAACTCGGCGGCAAGCCCGTAGAAACTGAGACTCGCATCACCGTCAGCTTCCATCGTTAGCCGGAAGTACTTTGCGGCAAGCCGATCCTCATTTACACTCCCTAGTTCCCTTTCGCGAACCACGGCGATAGGAATGTCAGGCTACTTCGGTTCGCTCGCCGTCATAAGCACATAATTCAGCGCTCATGGTGTTGCCCTCAGAAGCCACTTTCGCGTTGACCGTGTGCTCTGACCGCTCTGCTAACCATGTAGTCATAAAGGCATTTCCTCGGATAGAAATATGAAACTACTGGTGATTGGCGCCGGAATGATGGGATCGGCGGCCGCTTTCGACATGGCGCGTTCGCATGGCGTCGAGGCCGTGACCCTGGCCGATGCCGACACGGAACGCGCTCAAGAAGCTGCAAAGTTCATCACCAAAGCCCACGGCAAGAAAGGCGCTCCCGTGCGCGCGATCGGCATGGATGCAGCGGATGAAAACGCTGCGGCCGCGTTGATGCGCGCACACCAGGGAGCACTTTCGGCCGTCCCCTACTTCTTCAATGTTGGACTCGCGCGCGCTGCGATCGGCGCAGGCTGTCATTTTGCCGATCTTGGTGGCAACAACACCGTCGTGCGGAAGACTTTGGCGATGGGAGCCGAAGCGGAAAAGAATGGCGTGGCACTCGCGCCTGACTGCGGTTTATCGCCTGGTATGGCAAGCATTCTCGCCGGAGATCTGGTACGTCGTCTGCGAGCGGAACAGCGGCCCTTGCGATCGACCGCTGCGGTGCCTTCTAAGAAGGCCAAGCCGGTCATAGACGCGCTGAAGCTCTATGTTGGAGGGCTTCCCAAAGTACCGAAACCGCCTTTTGAATACCAGTTGGTCTTCTCCGTCGAGGGTCTCATCAATGAATATGTGGAGCCCGCGCGCGTACTTAAAGGCGGCAAGCTGGTCGAAATCGAACCACTCACCGAGCCAGAGGAATTTCGCATTCGCGGCTTTCGTCCGATGGTCGCATTCCACACTTCGGGCGGAACATCCACCATGCCCGAAAGCTTTCAGGGTGAAGTCGGAGAGTGCTTCGAGAAGACCTTGCGTTATCCCGATCATTACAAGTTGGTGCGAGGTCTTTACGACCTCGGCTTTTTTTCCAGCGAGAAGCGCAGTTTGAAATCGGGAGTCATCAGTCCCCGCGAACTCACCTCGCATCTCTTCCTCGAGAAGCTTTGCGGTGAGGAACCCGATGTGACCGTCATGCGGATCGAAGGGCACGCGAGGAAACGAGTACTCTCTTACACCATGATCGACGAATATGACAAACGCAGCGGCCTCACCTCAATGATGCGCACCACTGCGTGGCCTGCGTCGGTAGTGTTGCAGATGCTCGCCAGCGGAGTGATAGCCAAGCGCGGCGGGATCCGCCAAGAGCTGGATGTGCCAGCAGACATCTTTCAACGCGAGATGTCACGACGCGGAGTTAAGATCCGTTTCGCGCAAAGCGGGCGGTAGTGCTGAAGCGATCTCGCGGCGCACCGCTGCAATGAGGTCCTCTTTATCCGTGAACCCTTTTGAACACACGGGTGCATGAAATACCAGGCGCACTGTTCCAAAACGAATGATGGGACTTCCTTTCGGCATTAAAGCATCTGAGCCAAGGATTGTGACCGGCACAACCGGCACCTCGCTATCAATGGCTAGATAGAACGGACCTTTCTTAAACGGAAGCAGCCGACCATCGGGCGACCGTGTGCCTTCAGGAAAAACGGTCATATTCAGTCCCTTGGCCATCACCTGCTCTGCTGCCCGCATGCTGTTTACGGCAGCCTCGCGGTTACGACGGTCGATGGGAACGAGATCTCCCATGAGCATCGCTCGGCCCAGAATGGGAACTTGGAACAGCTCTTTCTTCACCAACACGGAAGTACGCCGCGGGAGCCGGGAAATCAAGATCGGCGGATCGAGATTCGAGACGTGATTGCACATGAAGATATAGGTAGCCGCAGGATCGATCCGCTCCATGCCTTCGACCTGTACGTGGACTCCCGCAATTCGCAGCCCCGTGCGCGCAATCCACATAGCAGTCCCGAACAAGAAGTCGGCATTGCCGGTAATCCAAGTCCAGGGAAAGGCGAGCACTGCTCCCAGAGGCGCTGAGATCATCGCGAACAGCAATGCTGCAGCGGTGCGAACAGCCGCGATCATCTTGAGCGGACCGGCACTTCGTCTTCGGAGGTCAGCCAGGCGTGCCGGCGCGCGAGCTGTTCGGCGGTGGCCTGCGGCGATTCGCGAAGGACATAGGTCTTCACGTTGCGTTCGCCGAGAGTGAGCTGAACGTCCCTTCGCGTTCCGCGATTGCTCACGGTTATGCGAACTTTTGCTCCAGGCGCAGAATTTGCGAATTGCTGATCCAGACTTCGCCCAGGCACTTGGCCATCGATTGCCTGGATCTCCATACCCAACTGAAGACCAGCGGTTCGCGCTTGCTGCCCGTAGACGTCCTCTATCACGAGTGGTCCGGTAAAATTCCGAGCCGCCACGAAGCCCGCGTCCGCCACCAGGCGATCCTGCGTTTCTAGAACCACTCCGACGCTGGCAAACAGTTCGTCATACGGAAGCTCCGCGGTTCCGGCAACGTACTCGGCAAAGAAGCTCGACAAGTCTGTTCCCGTGAGCTTTTCTGCTTCGCCGCGAATCCCATCTGAATCGGGAAAGAACTTACTTTTTTGTGCGTAGTCGCGATTCATGGCACGCAAAAGATCGCGCAGCGAGGAACGGCCCTTCGAATCCTGACGAATCTTGAGATCGAGCAGGACACCCAGAAGCTCTCCTTTGTTGTAGTAGCTTATGCTGCGCTCCGGCGCGCGATAGTTCGGATATCTCTCGAGCCACGTATCCAAACTGGATTCTTCTGCCGATTGCGTAGAGTGCGCCGGACGAGACTGCAATACTGAAATTCCGTTCGACAGGCGTTGCAGATAATCCGCGGGCTGAAGGAGGCCGGCTTTCAGCAACGCTAGATCGGCGATGGTGCTGGTGACGCCTTCGCTGAACCACAGCGCGCGCGTATAGTTCTCGCGCGTGTAGTCGATCGGCTCCAGCGATTGCGGACGAATTCTCTTGACGTTCCATAAATGGAAAAACTCATGCGCGCTGACCGAACTTAAGCTCTTCAGGTCTTTCAGGTCGTTAGCGGAGTGATCTATGGCGGTAGAGAATGCATGCTCCATCCCTCCACCTGCCGGTCCTCGCGAGAAGTGATAGATGAAGACGTAGGTCGTGAATGGGCGGTCATCCATCCATGCGGTTTCGGCGGCCGTGATCTGCTTGAGAGAATCGACCAGCTTTGATGCGTCATAGTCCTTCGCATCGGCATCGATCACCACACGGTACCGGGCACCGCCTTGATCGAAATCGGTCTCAGCGAACTCGCCCAGCTCACATGGACTATCCACAAGCCGGTCGTAGTTGCCCGCACGCAGCAGGTAGCCAGGCGAGCTAACCTCCTGAGCCGCGGGAAGACTGAGCGAATCAAGCGCAGTCGCGAGCTTCCAGCCTGGAGGAGTTTGCGCCAATCGAACCGTAATGGGAAACTCTCGTCCATTGGTGGGATACATCAGCACTTGTGCGAAATTGAGGAAGGCATGATGCGAGTTGAACTGCGCTCCGAACGGGCCAGCCTCGTCGAGCACGATATCGTAGTCGAGAGTCACCCACCCAGCCCTGGGGCGGAACTCCCAAGTGGTTTTGTCAATCTGCTTTACCGGCAGCTGCTCTCCCGATTGACTTGACGCTTTGACGGCGATCACGTTCTTGGCAAAATCTCGAATCTGGTAGAGCGCGTTCCACACCGGGAGTTGAACTTCATTTCCCCCACTCTCAGGATCGTAGGTCATGGTGACGTGTACCCGATGATCCTTGGCGTCCCCCAAAGTTATTGTGTAATCCAGCTTTGATTCGGTCTGGGTATACGCGGGCGCAGCAAGTGAGAAAAGTATCGTCAGGAGAACAAACAAATGGAGGGTTCGACGGAGAGGTGCAACGTCTAAAGTATTTTTCAAACCGATTTCAAATCTCATGCGTTCTGGCTTAAGCGCGCAGGCAACTTCTCGTAGATGCCGCCGAAGCCTCCGTTGGACAGGATCGCGACCACGTCCCCGTCGCGCAACTCCGGAGCGATCGATTCAATAATGGCGTCGGCATCTTTGCATTCGCGCGCGTGCTTTCCCTGACGCCTGAGTTCTTTCACCAGAGCAGCGCTGGAAAGCCGCTCCGCTTCCGGGATTGCCTCAGCTTTGAAGACGCTCGCGATTGCTATTTCATCTGCATTGTTCAGACTCGACACCAGTTCCTTGAAGAAGATGTTGCGGCGCAGGGTATTCGAGCGTGGCTCGAGGACCGCCCACAGACGCCGTCCGTGATAACGCATTCGCAAGGCTTTGAGCGTTTCCGCGATGGCGGTGGGATGATGGGCGAAATCATCGATGATGGTAATCCCCGCGACTTCGGCCTTTACTTCAAGGCGGCGCTTCACGCTCTTGAATGTCGCCAATGCTTCGATGATGGCTTCGGCAGGAATGTCATAATGCGCGGCCATCGCCGCAGCCGCGGCCGCGTTCAGAACATTGTGCTCACCGGCCAAAGACATTCGCAGCTCTGCCCAGACCTGGCCCTCGTGCTCGAGTGTCCACGAAGTTTCAGCGCTTTCGTACCTTAGATCGTGAACACGCCACTCCGATCCTGCGCGCTGGCCGTAGCGTCCCACTTTGCAAAACGCCCGAGCGATACATTCGTCGACGTTTGCGGAATTGTCGTAAGCGACAAGGTATCCGCTACGCGGAATCAGATTTACCAGACGCTTGAATGCAGTCTTCACCGCATCCAGATCCTTGTAGATGTCGGCATGATCGAATTCCACTGACGTGAGAATGACGGCATCGGGAAAATAATGAAGAAACTTGGGACCCTTGTCGAAGAACGCCGTGTCGTACTCGTCGCCCTCGAGAATGAAGTGCTTGCTTTGCCTCAACGCAAAGCTGGTGCCAAAATTTTCCGCCACACCCCCGATCAGAAACGAAGGATTCAGTCCGGCCACCTGAAAGATCCATGACAACATCGAGGTGGTCGTCGTCTTGCCGTGGGTTCCGGCGATAACGATCGGCTCGCGCCCTCGCAAAAAGCTCTCATGCAAGATCTGCGGAAGGGACCGAAATGGGATGTGATGATCGAGCACGTGCTCGAGTTCGACATTGCCGCGCGAAATCGCGTTGCCGACGATCACCAGATCAGGACGAGGTTTGAGATTGCTCTCGGCGTATGGCTCGGCTATGGGAATCTGCATGGTGCGCAGCAAGTCCGACATGGGAGGATAAGCCGCAGCATCCGATCCGGTGACGTGAAATCCACGCTGCTTCAATAGGCCAGCAAGCGCGGCCATCGCGGTACCACAGATACCAATGAGGTGTACGTGTTCGCGCTCGCCCAATTTCAGCCTTTATTGACCACCTTCTACTCGTGAAAGCAAAGAGGCTGCGTGCTGTGCCTTTCCTGTGCCCGTTATTGCCGCCTCAAGAATATCCAGCGTCACCCGGTCTGAAACCGAAAGCCGGGCGCGCACTCCAATCGGGAGGGTGATATTCCCCCCCGACACGTGGCCAGAGCGCAAGCCGAAGGCGATAGGAATCTTGAGATCGCCCAGCGTACGCTCGATGACCTGCTGAAGCGTGTAGCCCGCTCCCTCTGCAGGAGCGCAGTCAAGCATCTCCCCAAAGATGATCCCACGCACTTGTTTCAGCTTACCTGCATATTTGAGATGCATCAGCATGCGATCCACGCGATACGGCCATTCGCCCAAATCTTCCAGGAAGAGAATAGTGTCCTGCGTGTGAATCTCGTATGGCGTTCCCAGAGAAGCAACCAGCAACGACAGACATCCACCGAACAGTGTGCCCTCTCCCACTCCTTCTGAGATCGGTTCGAGCGCAGGACAATCAGAGTTTGTGATGCTCCACCGCTGCTGTCCGGTAGTTGCGCTGGAAAACGATGCAAAATGAACTCCGTTAGGGCGATTGAAGTCCTTACTGACCATGGGGCCATGAAAACCAACCAGGCCAGTCATCCGATTGAAGTATGTCGAAAGCGTAGTGACGTCACTGTAGCCGCACAAGATTTTAGGATTTCGAGCGATCTGATCGAGATTCAGATGAGGCAAGAGGTGGTTGGTTCCATATCCGCCACGCGCGCAGATGATCGCCTTGACCTCCGGCGCGCGAAACATCTCATGCAATTCATCGACACGACGCCGTACTCCACCGGCGAAATAGAGGTCACGATCGAAGATCCCCTCGGAATAAATCGGGTTGAACCCAAGCGAGCGCAGTCGCGCGACTCCAGCATCGAAATCTTCCCGCTTCACCGGACCTGCGGGCGCAACGATTCCGACAGTGTCCCCTGAATGGAGAACCGGCGGTCGAAGTATCGATGGGTGCGCCGCGGTCACAGAATCATCAATCTTAGCCGAACTCTGTCATGGGTAACGTAGCCGCCAAACTGAATGGATTGCTAAGAAAGTGCATTGCACAAGAGACGCAGTGTTGAACGGGAAGATGTTTCAGAGCGGTCGGATATCTTCTAGTTCAGAGTAAGAACTCTCCCCGGCACACCAACCGTGCGGGACCTTCGAGCAACAGAGCGTTGGCTCCGTCCCAATGCACTACCTGTTCTCCTCCGGGCGCATGCGCCTCTACCGGAGATACCGCCTTGCCCGTGTGAATGGCGGCGATCACGGAAGCGCAGGAGCCAGTCCCGGACGACTGCGTCTCACCGGCTCCGCGTTCGAAGATGCGGAACTCTATTTTGTTGCGGCCGAGCACGCGCACGAACTCCACGTTGGCGCCTTCGGGGAAGTCCCTGCTCTCGCCAATCTCCGCTGCCCTTTTCTGCCACTTCGCTGGAAATTGTTCGACGAACTCGACGAAATGGGGGTTGCCGGTCGAGATCATCCAGCCTTTTGCGCTTCCATCAGCAATCTGAATCGTCTTCTCGCCGACTATTTCGGCACGTCCCATTTCGACCATAAATTCAAATTCATGCTCCGAGCGGCGGAGCAGCATGCATTCCTTCTCACCTGCTCCGGTAAGCACCTGAACCTCGGAGCCGCCGCGCGTTTCGACGGCCCAGGCCGCGACGCATCGCGTTCCATTTCCGGAAATCTCAGCCTCTGAGCCGTCGGCGTTGAACAGCCGGGCTATGACTCGTCCCCGCGCGTCGATGCTTACCCACTCAACCCCATCGGCGCCAACGCCAAGATGACGATCGCACAGCCGTCGAGAGAGATCGGCCGGATTGCTGCCGAGGTATTCCGAACCGACGATCAGGAAATCGTTGCCGCAGGCCTCGGCTTTAACGAATGGGATCGGTTTGGGACTCATTCTTCGTCGTTGGCGTCAAAAGTCGTGACGCTCTCAAATTCAGGACGCATCTTCAGTTTGGCCTGGAGCGCGCGGTGCTCGGGCAGGGTGCAGGTGAGATTAAAGATTACGCGGGAGACGTTCTGCGAACGGCTGACCTGGAGGCCGTGCATGAAGTGGTGCGAGTCCTCGATAGTTTTATTTAGGTCATCGAGGATTTCAGGAGCGCTTCTTCCTTTGATCTCATAGCTGACCGTGAGCGGCTTCAATCCAAACTTGGCTTCGATGTAACCGAAGACATTCAGCGCGAGAAGAATGGTGATGGTGGCAAAGGTCGCAAGCAGATAATGTCCGGCGCCCGCTCCCATTCCGATGGAGGCCACCACCCACATGGTGGCTGCAGTGGTAAGACCGGAGATTCCGCCTTTGCCATGGAGGATGGCGCCAGCTCCCAAGAATCCCACACCCTGCACGATGTTGGACGCGATCCGAGTCCGATCTCCGACTCCCGGATCGGGAATGATGTTGGAGAGAATGGTGAACATAGCCGCGCCCATGCAGATAAACATGTTGGTGCGGATACCGGCGCTTTTGCGATGAATGGCCCGTTCCAGTCCGATGATTCCTCCCAGCGCGGCGGCAAGCAGCAACCGCGCCACGCTCGAAGAAACCAACATTATGTGCCGCCACTGCGGACCGGACATGTTGGGAAATGCGTACATCGCTCGCAAGGTGATGCGCGATTCTAACAAAAGGCAAAAAAAACGCTGGCGTGATGGTAGGCTCCTGCCAAATCAAAGCTCGATCAAAGCGGCGCACCTCAGACTGGCAGGATCGGCGCTTGTCCCTGCTGCAGGACCGACTAGCCAAGACAGCGGATCTCGACCCCGCCCGGGTCACTTCTCGACACGCGGCTTGTCTTGATTGGTGCTGGCGAAATTCCCTGCAAGTTCCCTGCTCTTAGTCGAAATCCTCACTTTTTGGCTGATAATTCGAGGATTGTGAGCTTTGCGAAAAAGTTTCCCTGCTTATTTCCCTGCATCCTGGGATTCGTTTCATCGCATCCGCCGCGCCCCCGGCTCTTTTCATATCTTGCTCGCACACAAAGACCAGCTGACCAATAACCTGTGGGCAGTCAGCTACAATCGCGGAGTGAAAGCGATCGCGGGGAAGCCCATGGAGGTAGGATAAGTGTGACCAGTCAGCTCGGCCATGGATCTGTGTTTTCCTTTGGCTTGCCGGTGGCGAAATAAAGCTTCTGCGGCTGCCCCGAGGCTGGCGAAGCTGCACTCAAATTTCGACTCTGCATCTCAAAATAGAATGACCGGCAATTCCAAATTCGGACTGGTAGAGACCGCTTCGGAAGGGCGCGTTCAAGCGGAGATCGAGGAGCATCAGGCAGAGTCGCTGCTCGATTATCTTGAGGCTGTATTTCATATCCGCGACAGGCTGCCCGCGCGGGAGATGCGGCGTCCGGAGCTGTGGTTCCGCGGAGCCGATCGCGAGCACGATCCCATACCAACTTTCTTTCGTTACGAAAACGCCAACGAGTGGGAGATCAGACGCGAGTTTCGCAGGCGCGGCATTCTCATGCTTTCAGAGCGCGAGCCGCAGGATGAGTGGGAATGGTACTTCCTCATGCGGCATAACAACGCTCCCACAAGGCTGCTCGATTGGACCGACAGCGCCTTGATCGCGTTGTATTTTGCCCTGCGCTCACCTTTGCCGGAGCAGGCGCCTCCCGCGGTGTGGGTGCTGAACCCGGTGCGGCTCAATCAGGTGGTTTGCAAGACCGATTCGGTGGTCCTGAGCAACGAGCCACAAGCTGCTGGATACCTGCCTGAATCCGCGCGCGATGAACTCCGGTCAGAGTTGCCGATTGCGGTCGATCCGATCCACGTATCGCGCAGGCTCGCCGTGCAGAGAAGCCGTTTCACTATCCACGGCCGAGATCAGAACGGGCTCATCACGGTTGCGGCGTCGCATCCGGGAATTCTGTTTCGCATCATCATTGAGAAAAAATTCGCCGGCGATATTCTCAACGATTTGCGCACTTGCGGTGTTTCGGAAACGACGATCTTTCCAGATCTTGAGGGACTCTCTCGTGAGTTGCTGCGCGAATGGCCTCGTAAGACTTAATTCAGAGTCTCCGCATTTTTTCTTTCTAGTTGACGATTTCCAAGCATCAGCCTTAGGCAACGTGCTGCATCGAACGTAGCAAGTCAGCAAATCTCACAGACGAGCGCGCCACTTTGGAATGGGATTCGACTATTACCCTCGCATTTGCGGCTGAGCATTTGTTTCAGGCTGCCCAGCTACTCACGAGCGATATCGTGCCGTGGAACCGCGCTTTGCGTGTCGCCTATGACCGCCACATGGTTCCGTTGCTCGAGAACGACAGCCTTCTTCCGGAAGAGATTCGCGACAAACTTCTGGCGGCGCATCGCTCCTATGTGAACGCCAAATCAATTGGACTGAGCCGGGACTTCGCCCGTCAGCTTGGTTCGGAGTTGATGAACATCCTTACAGAAATTACGGCAACCCTCAATCGCGTCTCCGGCTCTTCCTTCTGGACAATTGATCCTCAAGCCGCGTGAGCCAATCACCTTCTGCGGGCATTTTCTGCTGTTTGCTTGCCTTCGCTGCGTTGTAATATTCAGCTTCCTAAGCATTCCCAACGCGAGGTAGGTAATGTCTCGAATTGTCCGATGCGGCCTTATTCAGGCTCACAATCCGCTTGGCCCTGATCACAGCATGGCTCAGATCAAGAAGGCCATGATCGACAAGCACGTGAAATTGATTGAGCAGGCTGCCAAGCAGAAGGTGCAAGTTCTTTGTCTTCAGGAGCTGTTTTACGGTCCCTACTTCTGCGCCGAACAAAACCAGAAATGGTACGAAATGACGGAGCGCGTGCCTGAGGGTCCGACCACAAAGCTGATGCAGAAGATCGCGGCCAAGCACAAGATGGTGATTGTTGTTCCCGTCTACGAAGAGGAGATGACCGGCCTCTATTTCAACACCGCTTCAGTCATCGACGCCGATGGGCAATATCTCGGTAAATATCGCAAGCACCACATCCCCCAGGTCGCTCCGGGATTTTGGGAAAAGTTCTACTTCACTCCTGGGGATACTGGATATCCGGTGTTTCAGACGCGCTATGCCCGAGTGGGCGTCTACATCTGCTACGACCGCCATTTCCCGGAAGGCGCGCGCATTCTTGGGTTGAATGGAGCGGAGATCGTGTTTAATCCCTCGGCCACAGTGGCTGGATTATCCGAATATCTTTGGGAGCTCGAGCAGCCCGCGCATGCCGTGGCAAATGGATACTTTGTCGGAGCGATCAATCGCGTTGGCGTGGAGAAGCCCTGGAGCATCGGCGAGTTTTATGGCAAAAGCTATTTCTGCAACCCTCGCGGCAAAATAGTTGCGCAGGCCAGCCGTGATAAAGACGAGGTAGTCGTGGCGGATCTCGATCTTGAAATGATTGCCGAGGTGCGCAAGACATGGCAATTCTTCCGCGACCGCCGTCCCGATTCATATGAGCCAATGGTCTCGCAGGCAGGAAAGACCGCGAGTGTGGGAAAGTGAAAGGCAATAAGAAGATAGGCAGTAAGCGATAGGCAATAAGGAATAGGCAAGAACGAAGATGCGGGTTTAGCCTATTGCCTATCGCTTATTGCCTATCGCCTTTTCGAGGTCCCATGACTAAAGAAGAAATCCTCCGCAAACATAAGCAGTATCTATTTCCTTCGATCACAACCTATTTTGCCGAGCCGCTGGTCACAGATCACGCCAGCATGCAGTTCTTATGGGACGCCGACGGAAATAAGTACCTCGATTTTTTCGGTGGGATCGTCACCATCTCCGTCGGCCACGCCAATCCGCGGGTTACGTCCAAGGTCAAAGGGCAGATCGATAAGCTGCAGCACGCTTCCACTCTTTTTCCCAATGAAGCCATCGTCGCCCTGGCGGAAAAAATCGCGCAGATCACTCCCGGTGAGATCTCGCAGAGCTTCTTCTCTAATAGCGGTACCGAAGCCAATGAGACCGCGGTGCAACTGGCTCGCACGCACACGGGCAATTTCGAAATCGTCGCGCTGCGCCACGGATACAGCGGCCGCTCGCAGCTCGCGCAATCGCTTACTGGGCATGGCACTTGGCGAAAGTCGTTGCCGAGCGGAGCGCACGGCGTGGTTCATGCGCTCAATCCATATTGCTATCGCTGCCCGTTTGGCATGAAGCCCACCGATTGCGGCATCGAATGCGCGAAGGATGTCGAAGCCGTGATCCAGACCACGACCTCTGGACAAATCGCAGCATTTATTGCGGAACCGATCCAAGGCGTGGGCGGATTCATCACGCCGCCGAAAGAGTACTTCAAGATCGTCTTCAACATCGTGAAGCAGTACGGCGGGCTCTTCATCTCCGACGAGGTCCAAACCGCTTGGGGACGCACGGGCAAAAAATGGTTTGGGATCGAGCAATGGGAGGTTTATCCCGACATCATCACTTCGGCCAAAGGCATGGCCAACGGCATGCCCGTCGGACTTACCGCAACCAGACCTGAAGTTGCCGCCAGCTTCAAGGGTCTACAGATCTCCACCTTCGGAGGCAATCCAGTGGTGAGCGTTGCGGCGAAAGCCACGATCGATCTGATCGAAGAAGATCGTCTGATGGACAATGCCGAGGTCGTCGGCAGTTATTTCCGTCAAGGACTCGAAAGCCTGAAAGACAAGCACGATCTAATCGGCGATGTGCGTGGTATGGGCCTAATGCAGGCAATTGAATTGGTGAAGGATCGCAAAACTAAAGAAGTCGCGCCCAAGGAGACAACGCAATTCATGGAAGAATGTCGCAATCGCGGCTTGCTGGTCGGCAAAGGTGGACTCTATGGCAATGTGATCCGCATGTCACCGCCGCTGAATATTGCCAAGAGCGATGTCGATGAAGCTATCCACATCATGGACGAAGCTTTGAGTTCAGTGCAGCAGCCGGCCGTTGCCGCGGCGAGATAATCCTCATCGAATCCTATGGGCACCGTCGCGAGAGAGAGCAAGATCGGCAACCGCAACATCGAAAACAGTCCGCTCTATAACCGGGACCTTGCTCCCGCAGATCCCGCGCGCCGAACCTGGGGCACTTACAACTACGCCGCACTGTGGGTCTCGATGTCAGTAAACATCTTGACGTACATGCTGGCGGCCAGCTTGATCCAGGGTGGCATGGACTGGAAACAGGCGGTGCTAACCGTCTTCCTCGGTAACACCATTGTGCTGGCGCCGATGCTGCTCAATTCCCATCCGGGCGCTAAATATGGAATTCCCTTTCCGGTATTGGCGCGAGCCTCATTTGGACTGCTCGGGGCAAATGTCGCAGCCGTGCTGCGAGCACTAGTCGCCTGCGGATGGTTCGGCATTCAAAGCTGGATCGGCGGCGAAGCCATCAATACCCTGCTGGCCACACTTTGGCCCGCTTGGGCAAGGAATCCGCATGGCGTCGCAATCTGTTTTGGAATCTTCTGGGCAATCAACTTGATGGTCGTGTTGAAAGGGATCGAATACATCCGCTTCCTGCAGGGCATCAGTGCGCCGATCTTGCTCGGTGTTGGCTTGCTGTTATTGGGATGGGCATATACGTCGGCCGGGGGGTTTGGTCCGATGCTCTCGGCTCGCTCGAAATTCCGCAGCACTTCTGAGTTCTTGAAATTCCTGATTCCAGCATTGAATGGCACCGTTGGATTCTGGGCGACGGTCTCGCTCAACATCCCCGACTTCACCCGCTTCGCTCGCGATCAGCGCGGACAGGTCATCGGCCAGGCAATTGCGCTTCCCACTACGATGACGCTGTACTCCTTCATCGGCGTGGCGGTGACTTCGGCCACAGTGGTGATCTACGGCACGGCGATCTGGGACCCGGTACAACTGCT
The DNA here is from genome assembly GCA_045808065.1 of Terriglobales bacterium. GTDB lineage: Bacteria > Acidobacteriota > Terriglobia > Terriglobales > Acidobacteriaceae > Gp1-AA112. Next base: position 47,773 of record JBJMGD010000018.1, read on the forward strand.
CAGTCGCTTCCACTCTCCTGTCGCAGTCATCATTTCATTGCTGGCAATTGTGCTGGCTACGTTGAATGTGAACATCGGAGCGAATGTTGTTTCTCCGGCCAATGACTTTTCCAACCTTTGGCCGAAAGGAATTTCGTTCAAAATCGGCGGCGTAATCACCTGCTTTATGGGCGTCGCCATGATGCCGTGGAAGCTTCTCGCGAATCACAAGACGTTCATCTTCGGCTGGCTGGGTGGATATGCTGCAGTGCTTGGGCCGGTGGCAGGCATCATGATCTGCGACTACTTCCTCGTCCGGCGCAAGATCTTGTCGGTCGACGGTCTCTACTTGCGCGGATCAGAATATGAGTACTCCGCTGGATTCAACTGGAAGGCGATCACTGCCCTAGTGATTGGAACCGGAGTTGCGCTGGTGGGGTTGGTAGTTCCATCAGTTCGGTTCCTGTACGACTACTCTTGGTTCGTAGGCTTTGCTGTGGCATCCCTGATATATCTGGCACTCATGCCCAGACAGAATTAATCACCAACAGCCGTCCCTCTTGTCAGCAACTCTTCCGTGCTGCAATGTGGGCTCTTGCCGCGAGCTTCCTGAAGCTGTCGCCAACTCATTGCGGGACGGCCGCTGTCGACCTGCTCCATGCTGATGCAGCCGGGCACTGGACACACCAGCGCACACAAATTGCAGCCCACGCACTCGTCTTCGAGAATCCGCGGAACGTGCTTTGCAATATCTCCGCCGCGCAGATCGCCACGCGGACGCTCAGCCGCGGTGATGCACTGGTGTGCGCCATCTTCGCAGGCGATGTAGCAAAGATTACAGCCGATACATAGCTTAGGATCGATGCGGGCTACGATCTTGTAATTAAGGTCTAGATCGCCCCAGTCGCGAATGCGGCCCACGGACTTACCCACAAGATCCGTTGCGGATGCCAAACCCTTGTCTTCGAGGTATTGAGAAAGACCGTCGATCATGTCTTCGACGATGCGGAAACCATAGTGCATAGCCGCAGTGCACACCTGCACCGAAGTCGCGCCGAGAAGCATGAACTCAGCTGCGTCCTGCCAGCTGGCGATGCCGCCGATTCCGGAAATAGGAATTCCGACTTCGGGATGGTGTGCCACCGAAGACACCATGTGCAGTGCGATGGGCTTCACTGACGGGCCACAATAGCCGCCATGGCTGCCGTATCCGGCGACACTCGGACGCGGCGCAAAGTCGCCCAAATCGACTCCAACGATGCTGTTGAACGTGTTTACGAGAGAAACTGCGTCGGCGCCCCCCTGACGCGCAGCACGCGCCATGTGGGCAACGTCCGTAACATTTGGCGTCAGTTTCACGATTACTGGAATGGTGGCCACTTCCTTCACCCAGCTCGTGATCAAACTCGTATATTCCGGAACTTGCCCAACAGCAGCGCCCATGCCGCGCTCTGACATGCCGTGTGGACATCCGAAGTTCAACTCCAGCAGATCGGAGCCCGAATCCTGCGCACGACGCACAATGTCATGCCAAGCCTCCCGCTTCGATTCAACCATCAGTGACGCAATGACCGTATTGCCGGGAAATCGCTTCTTGACGTCGGAAATTTCCCGGAAGTTGGTTTCAATCGGACGATCGCTGATCAACTCGATGTTGTTGAGACCAATCATGCGTTCATGCTTGTAATCAATCGACCCATAACGCGAAGCGGTGTTGATGATGGGATCGCCGATCGTCTTCCACACTGCTCCGCCCCACCCCGCGTCGAACGCTCTCATCACTTGATAAGCCGTGTTGGTCGGGGGACCCGACGCAAGCCAAAATGGGTTTGGAGAGCGCACTCCGCAGAAGTTGATGCTCAGATCAGGCATGCGCGACTCCTTTCGTCTTCGATTCGAGAGCAGCGTGCATTCCGCGAGCCGCACGCTTGCCGTGCGCAACCGCGTCCACCACTTCCCCTCCGCCGTTCACACAGTCCCCGCCGGCGAAGTACTTGGGATTTGAGGTCTGCATAGTTTTCGGATCAACGATCACCTTGCCCGCATCCAGCTTGAGATTAGGAATCTCCGCAAGGAACGCAAGCTTCTGTTGGCCGAGTGCCCTCACGACCATATCCACTTCGAGCGTAAATTCGCTTCTCGGTATAGGCCGGAAAGAGCGCTTCCCGGAGGAGTCGAGCGCGCCAAGTTCCGTTCTGACACATACAAGTCCCTGCGCCCGACCTCGGGCATCAGGGACCACGCGTACCGGAGCCGCCTGCCACACAAAGGTCACTCCGTCAGCTTTGGCCAATTCATATTCATAGTCAAAGGCCGACATCTCTTCGCGACTGCGGCGATAGATCATGTACACCGTCTCCGCGCCGAGCCTGCGGGCGGCGGTAGCTACGTCAATTGCCGTGTTGCCCCCGCCGATGACCGCCACTCGTGTCCCCACCTGCACGTGATCGAAGGCCGCGGTCTTTGTCCTTTCGAGAAAAGACAGCGCATCGACGCAGCGGCGAATGTGTTCCGCTTCAATGTGCAGCTCATCGGTCTCGCCAAGACCGACACCCACGAAGATGGCGTCGTATTCGCGCTCGAGCTGCGACAAGCTCAGGTCACGTCCGATCTGCACGCCACAACGGATCTCAACGCCCAACGTGCGAATCATTTCAATCTCGCGCAATGAGTCGGGAGCGCGCATCTTGTAAGCGGCGATGCCGTACGTGTTCAGTCCACCGGGTTCAGATTTCGCGTCGAAAAGCACCGCTGCGTACCCCAGCCTGCGTAACTCCGCCGCGCAGGAAAGGCTGGCAGGACCGGCTCCAATCAAAGCCACACGACGGCCATTTGATTCTCCCGCCCTCAGCACTTGGATTCCGCGATCCAGAACATGATCTACAGCGTGGCGCTGCAATCGTCCGATCTCGACCGGCCGCTTCCCTTCCGCATTCAAGACGCATGCGCCTTCGCAAAGCACCGAAGTGGGGCAGACGCGCCCGCAACTGTGTCCCAGGACGTTGGCGGAGAGAATCGTGCGGGCCGAGCCCACAAGGTTTTGAGTCAGTAGCTGACGGATGAATTGTGGAATATTGATCTCTGTCGGACATGCTTTAATGCAGGGAGCGTCATAACAAAAAAGACAACGTGAGGCAGCTTCCAGCGCCAGCGATGGCGTCAGCGGCGGATTAATGTCGGCGAAGTTCTCCTCAAGCTGCTCCGAAGTGAGCTTTGGGCCCGTATGCATGGATCACCTAGTCCAGCCTATCGCGAAAGAGGGGTGGAAATTTCGCGAGCATAGCATAAAATCACGGGTTCTTGGCCCAGCCTCCCAGTCACAGGCAACGGCAAGAGCGAACACGAAGGTCACGAAGTAAAGACCGAGGTCACGAATCTGAATGCCCTCAGAGGCCGAAATCCTCCTTGCTGGTAGCTGACCACTGGTAGCTGATAGGTTGGAGTTTCCATGTCCTTCGACATCCTCATCAAGAATGGAACTGTAGTCACGGCCAGCGATACTTACGCCGCCGATGTTGGAGTTGCGGACGGCAAGATCGAGTCCATTGCTAAGAATCTTCCGCGCGAAAATGCCGGGCGAGTGTTCGATGCGAGTGGAAAGTACGTCATGCCCGGTGGCATCGACGTCCATACTCATCTCGACATGCCATTCGGTGGCACCACGAGCGCCGACGACTTTGAGACTGGCACGCGGGCCGCGGCATTTGGCGGCACAACAACGCTGATCGATTTCGCCATCCAGTACAAAGGCCAGACGCTGCGCACCGCCTTCGACGCCTGGATGCAAAAGGCAGAGTCCAAGGCAGTGAGCGACTACGCATTCCATTGCATCATCACCGATTTGCCCGATGCTCGCCTGGACGAGATGCCGCAGCTTATCCGCGACGGCGTTACCAGCTTCAAACTATTCATGGCATATCCAGGTGTCTTCATGCTGGACGACGCCAGCATCTTCCGTGCCATGCGAGCTGCGTCGAAAGGCGGTGGCATGATCTGCATGCACGCCGAGAATGGCGGAGCTATTGACGTAATCGTCAAGCAGGCACTGGCGGAAGGCAAGACGGCGCCAAAGTATCATGCGCTCACTCGGCCTACCACTGCCGAGGCTGAAGCCACGTCACGCGCGATTGCGTTGGCGGAGATGGCCGGCTCTCCGGTGTACATCGTTCACCTCAGCTGCAATGATGCGCTCGAGAAGGTGCGCGAGGCCCGCGATCGCGGCCTGCCGGTGTATGCGGAAACCTGTCCGCAGTATTTGTATCTCTCGCTTGAGGACATGGACGCGCCTGGCTTCGAAGGCGCAAAATATGTATTTACGCCGCCCCTGCGCGAGAAGTGGCATCAGCAGAAACTTTGGAATGGCCTGAAGCACGATCACCTCCAGGTGGTCTCGACCGATCACTGTCCCTTCTGCTTCAAAGAGCAGAAAGAGATGGGAAAAGGCGATTTCACAAAAATTCCCAATGGCGGACCTGGCATCGAACATCGATTGAGCCTGGTCTATTCCGGCGGCGTTGCAAAGGGACGCTTCGGCGTCAATCGTTTTGTTGAACTTGTGTCCACGACTCCGGCGAAAATCTTCGGTTTATACCCACGCAAAGGCACCATTGCAATTGGCAGTGACGCGGATATTGTGATCTTCGATCCCAATCGGGAACATACCATCAGCGCCAAGACTCATCACATGCGCGTGGACTATTCGATGTTCGAAGGCATCAAGGTGAAGGGCATGCCCGATGTGGTGATGTCGCGTGGCCGCGTGCTCGTCGAAAACGACAGATTTCAGGGGAAAGCTGGGGCTGGGAGTTTCCTCAAGCGTGCGACTTACTCCGGAGTTTAGCGGAAAGTCAAAATATGACACGGATCACACGGAAATTACACGGATTCGACGGATAAATCTGAGCAAAAGGTTTAGGGACTCGGCGAACGCAGAAAAGGCGACTCTGTCCGGACTGATTCGCTCCCCGTTAATCCGTGCATTCTCCGTGTGATCCTTGGCGTGTTTTGACTTCCGAAGCTACCACCGGCAGGTAACAACCCGCGTCTCGGTATAAAACTTCACGCCGTCCTTGCCCAAAGCATGCAGGTCCCCGAAGAACGAGCCTTTCCACCCGGTGAACGGGAAGATGGCTACGGGCGCGGGGACGCCGACGTTGATTCCGATCATCCCTGTCTGTGCCTTGGCGCTAAACTCGCGGGCAGCTTGTCCCGATTTAGTAAAGATTGAGGAGGCATTGCCGTACTCGGAGGCGTTTACAACTTCGAGGGCCTCGTCCAGGTTCTTTGCTCGGACCACCGACAGCACTGGCCCGAAGATCTCTTCACGCGCTATGCGCATCGAGGGCTTCACGTTGTCGAAGATGGTAGGACCGACGAAGTATCCGTCCGATTCACAGCATGCGTCCTTGCGGCCATCGCGTGCGACCTTGGCACCTTCCTGCTCACCAACCTCAATGTATTTCAAGATCTTCTTCTTGGCGTCACTGTTTATGATGGGTCCCATAACGGTACCGCGATCTGCTCCGTCGCCCACCTTCATCTCGTCGGCAGCCTTCTTCAACGCTGCGACCAGCGGATCGGCAGCCTCACCGACAGCAACGACTACGCTGGTGGCCACGCAGCGCTCGCCGGCGCATCCGAATGACGACGACATGATGGTGCTCGCAGAATGCTTCATGTCGGCGTCGGGCATCACGACAGAATGGTTCTTGGCTCCGCCCAGCGCCTGCACGCGCTTGCCATTGGCCGCGCCGGTTGTGTAAATGTATTTGGCCACCGGACTCGATCCAACAAACGAGACCGCCTTCACCCGCGGGTCGGTCAAAAGCTGGTCAACAACCTGCTTGGTTCCATGCACCAGGTTCATCACTCCGGCCGGCAGTCCGGCCTCGTAGATCAGTTCCAGCAGGCGGACCGACGAGCGGGGCACTCGCTCTGACGGCTTCAACACGAATGTGTTGCCGCAGGCGATCGCCACCGGAAACATCCACAGCGGCACCATAAGGGGAAAGTTGAATGGAGTGATTCCCACGCACACGCCCAGCGGATGCCGCGTGGACCATCCATCGACATCTGCGCCGACATGTTCGACGGTCTCTCCCATCATCAGGCTGGATACACCGCAGGCGAACTCAACGCACTCCAGCCCACGCTGGAACGATCCCCGAGCCTCTTCGCGCACCTTACCGTTTTCCTCTGTAACCAGCGCAATCAGTTCGTCGGCATGTTTCTCCATCTGCTGATGAAAGTGGAAGAGCACGCGGCAGCGATTGAGAACGGGAGTAGCGCTCCATGCCGGGAAAGCCGCGTGCGCAGAAGCGATGGCAGCCGAAACTTCGTCCGCAGTGCACAATGGAATCTCCGCGACTTCTTCGCCAGTAGCCGGATTGTGCTGGACGAAAGTCTGGCCGCGCGAAACCTGCGGTCTGCCGTTCACATAAATCGGACATGGCTTGAGTTGACTGGCAAGTGCGCTGCTGGACATAAGGCTAACCTCGATGAATGACGTAGAGCTAAGAAATGGTAGGACGAATCGAACGGTGAAGCAAACGGGGCTGCTGGCTGGATTCATTGTGGTCGCACTGGGTTGTGTGTATATCCTTCGTGAGTGACTCTTCGCTTCACCGTCCCTCCCGACGCCAAGGCTGGCGACGCGGCCATCACCGAATGTGCGGCCATACTGAAAGCGGGTGGATTGGTCGCCATCCCTACCGAGACAGTTTACGGATTGGCGGCAAACGCACTCGATCCTGCCGCGGTCGCTCGCATTTTTGTCGCGAAGGAACGTCCTTCGTGGGATCCCCTAATCGTGCATGTGGCTGGGCTCGAGATGGTGTCGCTCGTCGCGGCGGAATTTCCCGAGAAGGCGCGTGAACTCGCTGAGCGCTTCTGGCCCGGTCCGCTGACGCTGGTGCTAAAGAAATCATTGCAGCTGCCTTCTACGGTTACTGCTGGACGCGAAACGGTTGCAGTGCGCATGCCTGCACACGCGGTCGCGCTAACGTTAATCGAAGCCGCCGGAGTCCCCCTGGCTGCTCCCAGCGCCAATCGCTTTGGACAAATCAGCCCAACGACCGCCGAGCACGTGCTGCGCGACCTGGATGGCCGAATCGATGCAATTCTGGACAGTGGAGCTACAAACATCGGTGTGGAATCGACGGTGCTCGACCCGCTCCGCTCGCCACCGCTCCTGCTTCGGCCAGGAGGCACCACGCGCGAACAACTCGAAGCTGTTCTCGGTGCTATAGAGGTCTATACCGCAGCGACTCAGGAGGGTACAGAAGCGCTTGCTTCACCGGGGCTCGCGACCCGTCACTATGCTCCGCGAGCAACATTGATTTCAGTCGAGGGTAAACGCGAAGCCTTGCTGGAAGCGATTCGCGAGCACGTCGCAAGAGAGGGCGAACGTGGCGATTACGTCGGAGTGATGTCCCCACATGGCTGGCTCAATGACTCGACGCTTGCTGCCGGAGGTTTGGTGATCTTCGATTGGGGACGATGGGAAGATTGGGCGCAACTGGCTCACAACCTCTTCGCCGGGCTGCGCTATCTCGACAAGCCAGGGGTCAGCATTATTTTGTGTCCGCTACCGGCAGCAGAGGGAATGGGATTGGCGCTACGAGACAGGCTGCTGCGAGCGGCAAGGTGAAAGGGATTGGGGATTTCGTAATTTGAAAATTTGCGATCTCACGATTCAAACCGAGTCGCGAAATCACAAACCCTGTCGCTGTCCGTTGTCGGCCGCCTTGAACATATAGCGGATGCTCTGTTTGTAGATCAGCAGATTCGCGTGCCCGCTGCGATTTACCTTGATGCAATTGCGGTCGTACCATTCGATCCAGCCGTGCACTTCCTCGCCGTCTTTAAGGACGACGACCATCGACGTCCGACCTTGCATCTGCTTCTGAAAATAGAAAGCTTCGGCGTGGGTCTGTTCGGCAGCGTTGCCGCGTTTCATCGGTCGCTGCTCCGCGCTGGTGAGAGGGCGATGATCGATGCCGGAATCGGAGCGACGCGGAGTAGACAAAGAAGGACGAATAAGCTTGCGGCTTACAAATTCATCGGTGTCGGGTACGCGCTCGGGCGCGCGGCCAACCGCTGCAGAGTTCCCTGGATCTTTCATCTGTATTTTTATCTGTGTCCAACGATAGCCGCATCCCCGAGATGCATCTCGCGCCAACTTGCGCCGAAACGGTACAAGCGGTCCAGCAGCGCGAGAATTCCGAAGCTGCGGATGAGAAAGCGGTTTGAATTGCGCTTACCGTATCACAGTTTTTGTGAGTAGCGCAAAATCGGACCTTTTTACCACGGAGACACGGAGGCACTAAGAAAAGCAAAGCGGGTAAAGGCGTCTCGAGTTCCGGTTTTGGCCGTTCTCCGTGCCTCCGTGTCTCCATGGTGAAATCACCTTTCGAGAGACGTTGCTAAGGCATCGAGTGATAAGGAGCGCAGCAGGTTTCTGCGCATACCTCGTTCCACCTCGCCGAGGCGTTGGGAGGCCGTAGCGATCCAGTCGAAATCGACCGATTGTGCCATTCTTCCAAGTTCTCCCTGGATATCGATGTTGCGCACCAGTTCGGGCATGCCGGACTTGAGCATGAGCAGGTCTTCAAGCAATGCATACAGCGTGTGCACGAGCCGATCGGTCTTGTCGCGACCCTCGGCGCCGGCGCGATACCCCTCGGTCACTTTGAACAACTCGCTGTGATCGCTTCCCGAAATGGCATGTCGCAAAATCGCGAGCGCATCCCCACGCGCTTCCACGTATTCGTCCAACTTGAAATTGAGTGCTCGGCCCATAGCGCCATTTGCGAGGCGTGCGATGAGAGCACGCTGTACTGATTTCAATTCAATGCGGGAATCCGCGATGACCGATTCGAGTTCGGTTACAGGAAGAGCATTAAGCGCGAAGGTAATGCACCGGGAGCGAATAGTAGGTAGCAGTTCGCCGGCATTTGTCGTGAGTAGGATGAGACTGGCATATTCTGGGGGCTCTTCCAAAACTTTCAGCAGCGAGTTCGCGGCTTCCTTCATGAAAGAGGATTCGGTAAAGATGATGATTTTGCGGCGCGCCTCGACAGGCTTGTAGAACACGAAGTCGATCACCTGTCGCACCTGTCCAACCTTGATCAGCATCTGCGGTGGATCAGGGGGCACTACCATCACCTCAGGATGGGTTTGGATCAGGATGCGAGACTCGCGCTTGTCCGTCTCCCGCATGCCTTCCCGTGTCTCGACGGATTCGGCAAACCTGGCCTCGAGATCGTCGGCTTGCGCGATGCGTGTGCAATTGCTGCAGCGTCCGCAGAAGTCGGGTAAGCCATCGTTAGCAGATGAGGGCTCCAGACAGTTCAGGCATTTGGCGATCATTTGCGCGAACGTATATTTGCCGGCACCCTCCGTGCCGGAGATGATCACTGCATGCGGGAAGCGATCGCGCGCGATCATCTCCCGAACGCGAGTGACAGTTTCTCGATTGCCTCGGAACTGGTTGAAAGACACGCTATTGCCGTTTCTCCAATCGAGGTTGCACCCTCTTGCCGTACACGAGTACGCGTGTGGCGAGCTGCGGAAAGTGTTTTTCGACGACCTGAAGAACCTTGGTTTCCACATCCTGGATCGAGCCGCTCGGAATCTTCGTCACGCGCCTAGTCTCTCGCTGCGCAATGCTGTCGAAGCCCTTTCGGACACGGCGAAAGAACGCGGCATTCTCTCCTTCAAAGCGCCCTTCACAAGAATTGGCCTTCCGGTTACGACTGCGCGCGCGGAGCACACTTGTATCGAGATCGGAGTCGAGCAGCAGTGTCAAATCGGGCCAAAGATCGCGACAAAGGTCGCGGTGCAGATTAAGGACAACCTTGGATCCTAGTTCTCGTCCGTGGCCTTGATAGGCTTCGGTGCTGTCTGTGTAGCGGTCGCACAGCACGAGCTTTCCTGTAGCTAGCGCTGGTTCGATGATTTGGTCCACATGTTGCGCGCGATCGGCAAACATGAGCGCAAGCTCCGCGGTTGCCGATAGACCAGCGGTGCGGGAATCCAGCAGGATCGAGCGAATCCGTTCGCCAATCGCGCTTCCTCCTGGCTCGCGGGTTGCGAGAACGTCGTGTTGCCGAGCCGCGAGTGTTTCCTTTAAACGTGCCAGCTGAGTCGTTTTCCCGCAGCCGTCGAGACCCTCGAAAGTGATGAAAATCCCGCGTTTCCGACGCATGCGTAGAGTCTAGCATCGCCATTTCATCACCTTTTAGCCCCTGGTAGCCAGCGTGCTACCATTCCCGCCGTCCAGAACATCAGGAGGTCGGCATGTCGAGACTTGGGGACGATATCGACGATTATTGCTCGCGCTGCCAACGGACTACGGATCATTCGGTCGTAGTTATGGCCGGTGAGGAAGTCGAAAAAACGCGCTGCCGAACATGTAACTACGAACATAAATATCGAAAGAACAAAGGCGGGCGCAAAGAAATGAGCGCTCAAGAAGCGTTCCAAAAAGTCTTGGCCAGCGTGACTGGCCAAATGCCGGAGCAGTCAAAGACAAAGAAGAAGACGAAGTAGGCTGCCGGTCCAAGCGGTCGAACGAACGACGAGTCAAGAGTCGATCACCGAATTTATCGCCTATCATGGTGAGTCGCCTTCCCAAACGCATGCGCCTGCCCTTTCGTCTTGTCTACTCCAACGATTACTTTCTTCCCATCGGAGCCCATGTTTTTCCTGCTCAGAAGTACCGGATGATTCACGATCGCCTGCTCGCGACCGGAGCCGCGGAAGATGATGATTTCATTCCACCGAAGCCGGCGTCGGACAGCGACATTCGGCTGGTGCACGAGGCGGGATATGTGGATCGTTTGCTGCACGGAAAGCTGAGTGTCTCTGAACAAATGCAGATGGAGCTGCCCTATTCGCCTGCGCTGGTTAAGGCGTTCTGGTTGGCGGCGGGCGGCTCGATTCTCGCGGCAGAGAGAGCGATTGACGACGGAGTCTGCGTGAACATCGGCGGAGGCTTCCATCACGCGCATCCCGATCATGGCGAAGGCTTTTGCATGATCCACGATGTGGCGATCGCGATCCGCAAGATGCAGAAGCTTGGCCGGATTCGGCGGGTGATGACGGTTGACTGCGATGTCCATCATGGCAATGGCACAGCGGCCATTTTCCCGCCCAAGCATCAGGTTGGCGGGCCTCTGCCCAGCAGCTCGGCCGCGAAAAGTGGCTCCGCAACGGCGGCTGAGAGTGCCTCGGATTCGGACGATGCGGTCTTTACCATCTCGCTACATCAGGCGAACAATTATCCAGCCTACAAACCACCCTCTTCGATTGATGTGAATCTGCCGGACGGCGTCGACGACGAGAAGTATCTCGGTTGGCTCGATCAGTCACTCAGTTCAGGACTGCGCAGCTTCTCGCCGGACCTGCTGTGTTACATTGCCGGAGCGGATCCCTATCACGAGGATCAACTCGGAGGATTGTCGTTGACCATCGATGGACTTAAGCAGCGGGACCGTCTGGTATTTGAGGTTGCGAAATCGCGCGGCATCCCGGTGATGGTCACGTACGCCGGAGGCTATGCGCACAACGTCGAGGACACGGTCAGCATTCACGTAAATACGATCTTGGTCGCACAAGAGGTTTGGAGGAACCAGCAATGATCGAAGTGAAGCGTTGTTTTTTTTGAATGGACCTGAGGCGCGCGGCCGTGAGCCTGCGCAAAGCTGCCGCTGCAAAGGGTGTCGATGTGAAAGTCAGTACCGGAGCGCCAGGCCAATTTCAGGTATTTAAGGATGGCGCTAAGCTCTTTGATTACAAGCAAGCAGGCGATCTGCCTCCGACCGGAGAGTTGCTGAAGCTCTTCGCTGTTTGATCATCAACCGGCATCAGCTCTCAAGCGCGCCGCAGAAATGAAAAGCCCGGAAGCGGTGCCTCCGGGCTTTGACTATCTTCAGTGCCGATCCCTGTCACGATCATGATCGCGATCGTTGTCGTGTTGGTACTTCCAGTAAGCCTGCTGATCTTTTTTGTGTAGTTTCTTATACGGGCGATACGTTCTCCCGCCGTAAGTCTGGGTGTACCACCGGCGGTACCTAATGTCTTCGTCGCTGTTCCAGTTGTGATAATCCCTCCGATAGGGATCGTAGACGCGGACGTTCTTGTTGTGGTCATCGCGATCATGATCCCGATCCTGCGCGAAGGTCGCGACCGGCGCAAGCAGCGCTCCGGCCAGCAACAGCGAACTGATAAAGCGTACAGGTTTCTTCATTATTGTCTCTCCTCGGATGACCTCGGCCATTGAAGAGCCGCACTGTAAACCGAGGTTTGCAATTAGATGTCCAAATTAGCGGACGTGCTCTGGACGAGCCGCGCTAATTCAGTCAATTTAAGTAAAGGTTTGTGAAGCTGCTCAGCTGCTCTCACCGCGCAACTCGACTCGGAAGCTGTTTTCGTTGCGTCTAGCAACACCGTTTAGAATGAGTGAAGTCCCATGTTTGAGAACCTTTCCGAAAAACTTCAGCGAACATTCAAGAACCTTCGAGGCCAAGGCAGCCTCAACGAAGAAAACATGCAGGAGGCGTTGCGGGAAATCCGTCTCGCACTGCTGGAAGCCGACGTTAACTTCAAGGTTGTCAAAGAACTGATCGACCACATTCGCGAGAAAGCGGTCGGCTCGGAGGTGATGCTTCAGATCTCTCCCACCGAGCAGGTGGTGAAGATCGTTCATGACGAACTCATCAGCATCCTTGGCAAGGACACTGCGAAGATCAAGTTTGCCTCCCAGCCGCCAACCGTAGTTCTGATGGCCGGTCTACAAGGGTCGGGTAAAACAACTTCATCGGGAAAATTGGCGCAATGGTTCAAGAAAGGTGGGCACCGTCCGATGCTGGTGTCAGTGGATGTGTACCGCCCCGCCGCTCGCGAGCAATTGAAGGTGGTCGCCCAAGCCATCGGCGCGAATATCTATGAAGGAAAGATCAATGGAGACGCTTCTACTGCTTTAGTGGAACGCCTGGCGAAGGAGGCACGGCGGGAGGCGCTAAATTCCGGTTGCGATGTGCTCATCGTCGATACCGCTGGCCGCCTGCACATCGACGACGAACTCATGGACGAAATGCAGCTCCTGAAAAAGCTCCTCAGCCCACAGGAAATCCTGTTTGTCGCGGACGCAATGACTGGGCAGGACGCGGTAAACTCTGCCAACGAGTTCCACAAGAAGCTGAACCTGACAGGCGTAATCCTTACAAAGATGGACGGCGATGCCCGAGGCGGCGCCGCACTGTCCATCCGCAATGTCACTGGACAACCGATCAAGTTTCTCGGCGTCGGCGAGAAGTACGATGCGCTGGAAGCATTCCATCCCGATCGCATTGCCGGTCGCATTTTGGGAATGGGAGACATCCTGTCGCTGGTTGAAAAAGCTCAGGAGAAGCTCGACTCAAAGAAGTCAGAAGAGTTCGCCAAGAAAGCGCTGAGCGGCGACGGTTTTTCGCTCGAAGATTTTCGCGAACAGTTGCGGCAGATCAAGAAGCTTGGCTCGCTGCAGAGCATCGTGAAAATGCTGCCCAGCGTTGGACCATTTGCCGGCATCCAGAACATGGCCGACAAGGTTGACGACAAAGAGCTGAACCGCGTTGAAGCGATTATCAGTTCGATGACCGCTTACGAGCGCGATCACCATGAAGCCATTAACGGCAGCCGCCGTAAACGAATTGCTCGCGGTTCAGGAACCAGCGTGCAGGAAGTGAATCAGCTGCTGAAGCAGTACGCGATGATGAAGAAGCAATTCAAGAGCCTGAGCAAAGGTGGCGGCTTCTCGCGCAAGCTGGCAGGCATGCGCTTTCGGTGAACAGCGTGTCACCACGGCCACGGAGAACAGCCGAAACGAAAGGTGTTTCAGGTTCTCAAGTTTGAAGTCAGATTTCAAGTTTCACGGCTCGAATTTTCACATGCCGATTTACGTGGTCATCATTCGAACTTCCTGAGAGTCCTCGCGAGGTAAAAACTCGAAAGTGGAGCCCCGAAAGTCTTAAACCACGCTTTCGGCTGTTCTCCGTGCCTCGGTGCCTGCGTGGTGAATTGGTTTTAGAAGAACCAGACTGGCCATCCAAGCTGCCGCAGACCTCATCCATCAACCTGATGGGTGCCAATCCTGTCAACAATGAGCAGATCTTCGCTGAAGCGGCGCTCGAGCACTGGCGACAGCTCGGCCAGGAGCTCCGGTCGGATGTCGAGCGGTTCAATAGCAAATCGGCATCGGTAAGTTTTTCCCAGCCCAATGACGGGGAGTATCGCGTGAGCAACTCGGATTCCGGCCTTGAGGTTCGCATCGTCGTTGATCCGCAGGATCACATAGCACGCTATGACTTCGTCCGAACAAACGACCATAGTGCGGGAGCCCCTGAAGGCGGCATCCTCTCTATGCGCATGGGACGAAGTGGCGTGGAGTTTTACTCGTCCGATCAGCCGGTTACCGCTGCGGAAGCCCGCGGTTTGCTGCTCGATCCAGTGTTGAGCCCCTCACAACAGTAGCGCTCTGCGAGTATTTGACGTACTTGCCCCAAGTTACCGTCAACTTGTCAGCTTTCCCGTCAATACGACATAATCTTAGGAGTGGCTGCTCCTGCCCGCAAAGGCGGGCAACTTCCTGCAGCCTCATGCAGGAAAGGACAATAGATTCAGTGCTAATGATCCGATTGGCGCGCATGGGCGCGCGTAAGCAACCTTATTACCGTGTAGTTGTAATTGATAAAGAACGCGCGCGCAACGGACGCGCGCTCGAAGTAGTTGGGCTTTACAATCCCCGAACCAGTCCGGCAACCGTAGATCTCAAGCGAGAACGTATCGACCATTGGGTATCCCAAGGCGCTCAGGTGTCAGACAGGGTTGGAAAGCTGATGTCGAAGGCCCCCATTCCAGCAGGCACCGCGGCCTAGTACGCAGTTATAAGTCATTCGTTCGAGCAAAAGAAAAGGCTAGGCTGGTCCCCGATTTCGCAACTAGGCGTGGAGTCGAACTCCGGGGAAGGTTGGGTACGGGCAGAGGCCGCCCACAGGAGTCCTTATGCCGACTGAGCAAGCCGGAGACGTGCGCTCGTTGGTGCTGGACATCGCCAAAGCGTTGGTGGATGAACCCGAGCTCGTGACCGTAGAGGCAATCCCGGGCTCTGACAGCACAGTGCTGGAACTGCGCGTAGCTCAGCGAGACCTCGGCAAAGTGATAGGCAAGCAAGGACGCACCGCGCGTTCTCTCCGCACCATCATCGGAGCTGCCAGCATGAAGCTGCATAAGCGGCATACCCTCGAGATCATCGAGGAAGGCCTTCCCGGCGGAGCCAGCAGCCACTCGGCACCGGCTGGGGTCGGTTAGTCCTGCGCTGCTGGCGCACTCGCTTTGGAATCTCTTGACGCGCGAACAGGATTTCATCGTCATTGCCCGCATCGTGCGGCCGCAAGGCCGACATGGTGAGGTCCTGGCCGATCTCCTCACCGACTTTCCGGAAAAATTTGTCGAACGGAAGCAGCTTTGGCTCAGCTCCGAACTCGGCACCACGCGTCGCGACTGCAAGGTCGAAAATCATTGGTTTCACAAAGGACGTGTCGTGCTGAAGTTTGCGGGCGTTGATTCCATCAGCGATGCCGAAAATCTAAGCGGATGGATGGTTCAAATCCCCACTTCCGAGCGTGCCGAGTTGGGATCGGAAGCTTTTTACGTTGGCGACCTCGTCGGCAGCGCCGTTGTTGATGCTAGCCAGAGCAAGATCGGTATCGTAGCCGACATTCAGCAAAGTGGCGGCACCGCACCGCTCCTGCTTGTGGACAACGGTGAGAAACAATACGAGATTCCATTCGCCGCGGAATATGTGGTGTGCTTCGATGCGTCGAAGAAAACTCTCCACATGAAATTGCCTGAAGGCTTGCTGGATGTGAATGCTCCATTGTCCGACGAAGAGAAGGTCCAGCAGCGCAGAAGCTGATTCTGAGACGGGGCTTCTCGCACGTCGGCTTGAAACGAAATATGCGCTTCGACATCCTCACCATCTTTCCTGATTTCTTTCGCGGGCCGCTGGACTATGGGGTCCTGCGTCGCGCGCGCGAACAGAAACTGGTGAATGTCGACGTTCATGACCTGCGCGCTTTCACGCACGATCGCCATCAGACTGTGGATGATCGCCCCTTCGGCGGTGGCGAAGGCATGGTGCTGAAGCCGCAGCCAATCTTTGAGTGCATCGAGTCGCTCGGAATCAGTTCTCGCGAGGATCGCAGGCGCAGCTCCACACGCGAATCTGTGATCTTATTGTCGGCGCAAGGGCGATTGTTTCATCAGCGCGAAGTGGAAGAGCTGGCGACATTTGATCGCGTTGTGCTGATCTGCGGCCGCTATGAAGGAGTTGACGAGCGGGTGAGCGAGCATATCGCCGACCGCGAGCTCTCTGTTGGAGACTTTGTGCTCAGCGGCGGTGAGCTCGGAGCGGCCATAGTCATCGATGCGGTCGCGCGACTTGTACCCGGTGTATTGGGAAACGAAGCGTCTGCCTCTCAGGAGAGCTTCAGCTCGGCAGTAAGGACTTCGCAGGACGGCGTGCCAGACTCGACTTGCGCCTCTGGCGGTCTGCTCGATTATCCTCACTACACTCGTCCGGCCGAGTTTCGTGGGTGGATGGTGCCAGAGGTGCTGTCGTCGGGCAATCACGATCAGATCAGACGATGGCGACGCCGGAAGGCGCTGGAAAAGACACTCTTCAACCGACCCGAACTCTTGAAATCGGAATCGTTAAGCCGTGAGGACCGTGAGATCGTCGAGGAATTGCAGCAGAATCAAGCACAAAGCTGACGCAACGCTCTGAATCCGGTACAATCTAACTTTGTCCCTGGAGGCGTAGGCACGCCAGATGGGCTCTGTTGTGGCGCTCTTGAGCACGCCTGCGAAGCGCTGCAAACCATGGAAATTTAATCGTGGCCCGGCAAAGTCGGTGCGACGCATGCGCGAAAGGAACTTATTATGTCGATTTCACCCATCATGGCGAAGCTTGCAGAGAAACTGCAGCGCAAGGATCTTGCTAGCTTTAATCCCGGAGATACCGTCCGCGTCCAGGTAAGAATCAAGGAAGGCGACAAAGAGCGTCTTCAGGCCTTTGAAGGTGTGGTAATCGCCCACAAAAGCGGACCGCAGGGCAGCATCACCGTCCGCAAAGTTAGTTTCGGGCAGGGCGTAGAACGCATTTTCCCTCTGAATTCGAAAGTGATCGACAAGATCGAGCGCGTGCGCTCCAGCCGCGTCCGCCGCGCCAAACTGTTCTACTTGCGCGGTCTCAAGGGCAAAGCCGCAAGATTGCGCGAGGTTGAGAGCTAGGAAGGAAGCTGCCAGCTTCGAGCAATCAGAGAGTTTTGAAGCAAATCTGGAAAGCAGCCTTCTTTTCCACCGCTCTCTCCACAACAAACACTGCTAATATCGCGGCAGTGCCCGCCAAAAAGCCATCCAAGCGTGCAAGAAAGTACCTGAAGCTGCTCAAACCTGGGGAGGAGCAGCGATCGATGTCCACGCTGAAGCTGCGGCTGCTCAAGAAACTCAAGTGCACGCTCAAATACGAGAAGCTTGCCTGGACTGACGGCGCACAGCTCGTTGCCGGCGTGGACGAAGTCGGACGCGGCGCTCTTTTCGGCCCGGTGGTCGCCGCAGCCGTCATTCTTAAGCCTGACTATCGCATTCGCGGTCTGCGCGATTCCAAGCTTCTGCTTCCGGAGGTTCGCGAAGTTCTGGCCGAACGCATCCGCGAACATTCCATAGCCTACGCAATCGCTTCGGTAGATGCAGCGCGCGTGGATGCCATCAACATCTACTGGGCTTCCGTCGAAGCATTGGCAATGGCAGTGAAGCAATTGCAACCCGCGCCAGATCACGTTTTAGTAGACGCGCTGAAGATCGACGTTGACTGCAAGCAGACGAAGATCATTCACGGCGATGCCTTGAGTTGCTCGATCGCTGCCGCGTCCATCATTGCCAAAGTGGAGCGGGATCGCTGGATGCGCGACTTCGATCTGCAATACCCTCTTTATGGACTCGCGTCCAACAAGGGTTACAGCACGCCGAAACACAAAGCAATTCTTCGTCAGCACGGACCATCGCCGCTGCACCGACAGTCGTTTGCTCCGGTGTGGATGTCGCAAGCCGAGCACATGCCCGACCTCTTCGCCGAATTCCAGGAGGAAGTAGAAGTGGGAGATCCGACTCTGTTAGAGGAGCGGGAAATGATTTCCTCGGAATCGTAAGCCGCTCATAGAAACTCGAGATGAAACTTGCTTAGTCGCGCGCCCGCGCCATCGGTCACCAGCAACACAATGCGATCGTCCGGACGAATGTCCCCTACATTGAAAGTAGCTCGGTAAATCCGTTCCTCCGATGGCTCATCTGCGGGAATTCCGATCATCTCAGCTTTGAGGGGCATCACCTCGCGCATTTGCATACCACGGAAGACCTGAAGTTGGAAGTGCATGTCGAGCAAGAACTCGTTCAACTTCGTCGAGCAGTCGAACGGCATCGGGTCCTGGTTGGCGAACCTGTCGCGCGTGCCGACGGTCACGCGAAAAGTGATTGTCTTAGGGAGCGCGTTGACCGGTCTTCCCGATACGTCGAGTAACACCGGTCTCTGGTTTTGCTCTTTGAGGTCCCAACCTTCAAACTCGGGAGCTTCCGCGGTGGCCAGAAGCGTGACCAGCCGGTGAGAAGGCTGCAAAAGTATCGCGTCTGAGCCAAGCGGGATCCGCGAATGCAAATGCCACGTTCCTTGCGTAGCAAGCGTCTGCATGCGGTCAGACTGCGCAGTGAGTGTCAACACCGCCGGTAAGGTCATCATCAACACGCAAAGGGTGCGGCGTTGAACCGCCAGGAACCTAGGATTCGACGAGTCGCGCATGCTGCACCTGTGAGAAGCAGGGTTGCTTCTGGTTAGATTTGGATGTTAGTACGACGCCGGAGAGATGCTGGGTCTAGTGCGGATATCAGCGACTCAAGGTGCCGGGATGTGCCGCACGAAGTACTGCCATTTGTCCACATTCGCCGGAACCGCCAGGTCGAAGAAGCCAACCATCATCTCCTGGTACGTCTGCCCACCCCAACGCACCGTCTGGGTGGGATCGGGGTTATGCGGATTCGCTTTGGCATTGTCGAACCATGCGACCGCCTGCAGCTTAGTGCCTGCTTTGAGGAAACGCGGCTCGGCGAGTCGGTAGCTCATCTGCCAATGGAAGTGATAGTTCACGCGCAGCAAAGTCTCCATAGAGCCGTCCGGATGGACGAGGTCATATTCGAAGCGTTTGCCGCGAAGATGCATATGTGGAAAGAAGCTGAGCAGTGTGGCATCGTTGGGCAACGTGCCAAAGACTTCCACGCGAAAGTTGTCCACCTCTGGTGGGATGACGAAGCTGTGATTCGTCAACTGCAGTGTAAGCACACGTTCTTTGGGCGTGTGCTTCGAAAACACGATGCCAATACCGGTTTTGTCGCTCGCGATATGGCCGTTCGTGGTGTAGTGCATTTGGAAGACGAGGTCCGAACCAGCGGGAATGCATTTTGCCATTCCTTGCGGCCATTGGTCAGGCGAGCTGCCGGGAGCATAGACGAGCAGCATGTCACTATCTGTGAACAGCGCCTGCCGGACATCTTCATCTGCGGTCATGTCCGAAGCCGAAAAGGGCCGTCCCACGGGTGCGTTGCGCAGCCACGTCGAGGTTGGCGGACGGATGTACACCACCGCATGATGCACATGCTCGCGGCTGGTTGGACGAATTTCCGAAGCCTGCACCCACTTGTCTTCGGTGAACCCTGTGGGCACGATCTCGTAGGTATATGCGACGTCGCCATGCGCTGGAAGAGTCACCGGCTGTGGCATTTCAATTACGACGTCTGGCCTTGAAATATTCCAGCCCTGCGCCCACAGCCGTGGCGCAGGAGCGTCTTTAGGATCGCCCGGTTGCGCGCCTGCATCGGCCCAAGCTGCGATCTTGCCAATTTGTGCGCGAGTTAGAGACGGGTCATTGGCGAAGTGTCCAAAGCGCGGATCAGCAAACCATGGAGGCATCATCCGATTTCCTGTCATCTCTTTCATCTCCGCGGCATACTTGCGCACTTCCGCATACGTGACCAACGGCATAGGAGCGATCTCCCCCACGCGATGGCACGTCTGACAATGCTGCTGCAAGATCGGCAGCACGTCCTCGTAGAAAGTGGGAGGGGAGGAATGGGAGCGGGAAGGCGGGTTCGCGCAGACCGCAAAAGACAGAATCGCCGCCGTCAGAAAAGACGCGATCATCTCGGTCCGCCATCTGAGTCTCGGTGTCATGGGACGGATATAGTGTCGCATTCCTTTTGGAGCGGCCAAGAGAACGGGCGCAGGGATCTCTGACTTCCGATCCCCACGCCCGTAACAGACCTCGCAATACTTTCGTTAGTTGAACCTTCCTACGGACTCTTTGGAATTGCGCCTGGATCGAACAAGTCGGAGAGATCGGTGGCGTTGACTGCATCACCCACGAATGGTCCGGCGTTGAAGATCTGCTGCATCGTTCGCAAGTCAGACGAATGCGTGTAGTCGAGCGGACTGGCATACGGGACGCCGTTCACATTTTTGCGCGCGCGTGACGAAATCACGATCTCACCTATCGTGTGATTAAAGTCGTCTGCGTTGTCACCCGCGACTCCATCCTTTTCGGATTCATCCCACCAAATCACGATCACCCCGTGGTTCTTGTACGCCTTTGACGCCATGATCGCAGGAACAATCTGGCTCAGGAAGTCGTCGCCTTGCCGGATATTGGCGGCGTCTCCCGTCAGGCCTTTGTAGCCTGCCTTCAGCGCGGTGTGCATATCGTTGAACTGGTTTGGCGAGATCCAGTTGTAATCGGCGACGGTGTCATTGGCCAGATCAGTCGCCAGCTGCTGCAGCGGGGCGTATTGCGTAGACAACGGATTCGTCGGAGTTGCATTGTTACCGCCGTTGCTGTCACTGAAGAACACCTGTGGATTATGTTTTGCAGCGTAGTTGTACTGATTTGAGCCGTTGTACTGGTTGAAGCTGCCATCGGCAAAAGCTCCCGAGAAACTGGTTAGCGGAACAGTCCATTGATCCTGCGGAAGTGGGACATTGGTGAGCTGGCCGCTGCCAGTCCGCGCGAGATCAGTGTCTTCCTGATACGACTTCCACGTTTTTCCGCCTGTGCGAGCAAAGTGCTCAAGTGAAGCGACGTGTTCTGGTTGGTACCACCGGTGTAAGGGTCGTTGTCATTCAGCACACCAAAATTGCTCCCGCCTTCCGCCCAAATGTAGTTGGGCTCGGATGGATGGATGTGTGCGTTGAGTCCGCTCGGAGTGGCAAGGACATTGTGATACGCGGTGGCATAGGCGACTTGCTGACTGATGTCCACTACCGAACCGTTTACCAGCGCAAACGCGGTTCCGTTCACCAGACTGTTAATGAATGGTGCGTTCGGGTTTTGATAGATCTGCTGAATCCCGCCAGTGAACTGATTGGCGGGTTGAGTCCAATTGTGATTCTCCATCGCAATCACAAATACAGTTTTGATTTGCTGAGCACCGGCGCTGAGGCTGCCCAGGGTAGCGAGCAGGGCAAGTCCACCAAACGTGCGCAAAGACCTGACATTCAACATTCATACACTCCAGATGAACGATTTTTGCAGCGTACGCTGGATGCAGGTCACTGAAAGGTGAACCGACGACCATCGCGCCACAGATCTCAGTGATAGCAAGTCTGTTTTGCAGAACGATGACCGACAGATTACGTTTTGATAACTGTCACGCGAGACGGGTCTTCCTTCGTCTTGGCCTAGGTCCAGCAGCGATTAACTTGGAGCAGATTGTCGAGCGCCTGAATCGTCGGCTGGAACGCCGGACTCCCGATGATTCTTCGTTAGCCTCAACGATTTCACCATTGGCCAGGGTGCGCAACCCGCTGCTCTGCTTTTCTCGACGGGGCGCTCCTTGGCGTTTCAGCGCCGACCGCGGACATGTCACGCTTATTGTGCTGACCCGACGTCCTATGTCGCATCCTCAAACGCTTTGTCTGTTCTTCGGTGGTGTTGCGAACGAGTACCGTCTCCGGGAAAACCGAGTGGAGTTCCGCGCCGGCAATGAAAGCTGGTGCATCCTCTCGAACTCAGACATTGACCTTCACTATCGCTTCAATACTGAAGTCGCTCAATGGCTAAGCGAGAATCAGGTGCCGAACCCTCGCGCCGGTGACACCCACTCTGAACTCACTACCAGATCACGCAAGGAACGTCGTGAGTTGCCACCGTTCAGCGCATGAACTTTTTTTGCGAACCCTCTGCGCTCGTCTTTCCGAATCGACTGCATTGGATATTGTGACGTGGCCTACGAGAGCGGTGAAGGAAGTCTGAAGCGATTGCGACTTGAGTTGCGCACCAACAAAAGCCAATGTGAATACGACAGCCCTGTAAGCGGCGCTCGTCCCTTTCTCGCACGGGTCACGCGGCCTAGAGGGCACCATCCGCACCCGGAGCTGGCCCGGTTTAGCAGACGAATGTTTGTTGCAGTTGCAGCGCTCATTCGTTGCCATGTCACAGCGCACCAGCAGAACGCAGCTGAGGAAAGACAGGAAATAAAGAGCGTTCGACAGCTGCCGCGCGGATCTCGGCTAGCTCTGCAAAGGCAGGAGGTCAGGCCTAGCTGGGCTGGAGAAGAACAAAGTCTCTCTAGGGCTGAACGTGCGTCACGAGGAGGTCTTGAAGTCACGCCCGCTGGGGGCACGTCTGAGGTCCCACGATGAAATGTTGGTTACACGAACCTATGATCCGGAGTCCGGCTTTCAGCCCCGACCTTCGGACGTGCCGCCCGCAGGAGCACTTGAACGCTCCTCTGAGGGAAGCCGCTTAACGGCCGCCTTTCTATTTGATACTCACTGAAAGATCGGCCTGATGCGTCACTTGGCGACCATCGATCGTTGCAGTTCCGACGATCGAGACGGTGTAGGTGCCAGAAGCTGTGCCGGGGAAGTTGACGCTTCCGGGCGCGGCGGCCACGGTAGCTTTACCCCCTGCACCTCCACAGCTGCCGTTGGTGATGGCAAGGGCTAAGCACAAGACGACCATGGCCAGCAGCCTTGTGCTCCGGCGCCTTCCAAATCCACCCATCGTCAGCACGCCCGCAAATATCGCGCTCGTGCTCCAAAGCCACGGACTGGACGTGCGCAACAGTGCTGCCTGATTGGCTGCCGTGGTCGTCACAGTGAATGTGGCGGTAGCCGTTGCGCTGCCTGCTGCCGGAGTCAGTACCTGAGCATTGAATGTGCAGCCTATCTTGGCCTGCGGCGGAACCGTGCAGATTACAGATACGGCCTGCCTGAAGCCGTTTATCTCACTGAGCGTCAGAGTCGAACTGGCAGACTGCCCCGCAGTGAGCGCAAGGGTTGCGGGATTGGCGCTGAGAGTGTAATCAGGCGCATTGGTCACGGTGACAGTTGCAGGCGCTGAGTTCGCAAGTGCATAGTTCGTATCGCCACCGAAGTACGCAGAGATCGCTCCGGAATACAAGGGGCTTATCTGCTCTGTAGCCTGTAAAACTGAGTTGCCGTTTGCGTCTTGAATCTGCGCATAACTGACTGGGCTTGCCGCCCCGCCGAGCGTGGAAAAAGTAATTATGCCCGTAGGTGGCAGGTTCTTGTTTGTAGTGCCTACGAGGGCGGTGACCGTGGTCCTGTCTCCATATTTCACGGTCGATGGGGAGACTGAAACCGTGAGATACGAGATCGGATACAAGAAGTGGAGCTGTAAACCAAAAATTTTGTTGCTTTGGTAGTTCGCATCTCCGGAATAAGTTGTGCCGATGAGATGATCGCCGGGCTTATGCACCGTCAGGGTCGTTGAACCCGTCAAACCCACGCACAGCTGGCATGGCCGCGTCGGAGTGAGTGTGACCGGCTCACCGTCGATAGCGCCATCGATGAAGAAATTGATTGTTCCGGTTGGCGGTACTCCACTGCTGTGCGCCTCTGCGGTCGCACTCACGGTGAAAGGGGTGTCTACGAGGAATGGAGCGGCTATATTACCCAGCAGAAAATTCGTTACTGCCGGCGTAATGGTGATTGCGCCGGATCCGGTGCTCGCGGTGTAGCTGCTGTCTCCCGCATACTGCGCCTGAACCAAATGACTTCCGCCCATCAGCTGAATGGCGGGATCCTCAGCGAATCCTTCCGAGTTCAATTTGAAACTGCCGCCGTCGAGCACCGAGCCGTTATCGGCAAGGCTGATCGTTCCCGTTGCGCAGCCGAGGCTGTTGATCTGATAGCAGGGTTTGCCAGCCGATACGCTTTCGACGTCCGCGCGCAAGATGTACGGTGAACCATAGGCCGCGCTGGTAGCGTTCCCGTTTGTGAGGCGACCAGTGTTGGGATCGAATGTGATGAGACTCAATACCGTCTTGCTGGCTTCAGGTGTGACCGTCACCGCTACAGGTGCGGAATCGCTGCCGGCAAAGACTCCATCGCCGCCGTAATGAGCGGTCACCGAATAATTTCCGCCGGCGAGCGATGTTGACTGCGCAGCGATTTGACCGCTGCTGAGCGCGAAGATTGACATCCCTTTGGAAAGACCGTTCGGAGCTCCTAGAAGCGCGACGTCTCCACTGGGAGTTCCAGAACCGGAATTCGGAGTTACACCCACATTGATGTTCACGTTTTGGCCATGAGTAATGTTGACGGATGAGATCGATAAGCTGGTGCTCGTCGCTGTAAAGCTTGCTCGTGCCCAATTGTTGACGAGATTCTGAACGTTCACCGAACCCAGCCCGGTAGCCAGGTCAAATCCAGCTCCGGCACTCCAGGCAAGCACGCTGGAGTTTTCCGGCGAGACCAGCCCAACGTTGCCGCTACTACAATTAGCCGTCCCTGGGCTGCACGCGACGGAGATGTTTCCTTTGGTTACGTCGTAAAACGTACAAGAGCTGTCGGGTCCCGAATTGGAATTGCAATTCGCCGCGTTCTGCGCGGCCAGTCTGTATAGATTGAAATTGGCATTTCCCTGGCGGCCGCCGTTCGCTTGATTTACGAGAGCCATCACTCCTGCAAATACCTGCGCCGACACCGACGTTCCCCCGACACCTTGAATATCGTTGTAGGGGCTGTTGAGATCGCAGGGAACATGATTCGGATTCAGATCTGACTCGCAGATTGCATAGGTGCTTAAATTTTTCCCGGTAGCCGCGAACAGAGAAACATCGGGAATGTCGCGATGACCATCCTGAGGCACTCCGTTTCCAGATTGCCACGCCGGTTTGGGATAGATGGTGGAGAAACCTCCGCTGCCAGCGGCAATGTCCGCCGGCTCTCCCGGCGCGCATGGCAAAGATGCTTGACCGCAGGAGTCGTTCCATGGAATTTCGGGAATGTAGGAGCGAGCGGAAGACTCGGTGCCCGGAGTGTTCGCCGAGTTCCAGTATGCCATCGCTATGCTCGCCTGATCGAAATCGGTGCCTCCAACCGCAACGTTGAAGGGAGTTGCAGCCAGCCCGCTGACAGCCAATCCCTTTACGGCGGTTGACTGATCCGGGCGATCGCAGCCGGCCGACCCGGCATCACCACTGGCGACGATGACGGTAATGCCCTCAGCCGCGGCTTGCTCCCAAAGCGAGTTGTAGAACGCATTCCCGCCTGTACCCAATGCCGCCTCGCAGGCTCCATAGCTGACGCTCAGCACCGGTGCGACGGTGTTCTCGATGATGTAAAGAGCAGAGAGATCCACTCCGGCAGATGTTTCCGTATCCTGTGAGACTACCAGTGTGATATTTGCGTTCCTCGCGACAGCCCCGGACCACTCGACGTCGGTAACTGCTTCCGGCTCGATGCCGGGGAGAATTCCCGGATCGGCTCCATTCAAAATAATTTGCGGATCTCTAGCCGGAAGTCCGAACAAGCTTCGGAACTCCCGCACGTCTTGCACGTTGATGTTGGTGGGGGAAACGATTGCAATGCTCTGTCCGCTGCCGTCGATGCCAGCGTTCCACAAAGGCTGCACGTTATATATGGTGGCGAAGTCAGCAGGCCCAACTGCATAAAATGAACGCCCGCTGGGAGTTGGGATAGTGAATAGTGGGTCCGGCGCTCCATCGTTCGAGTGCCGCAAGATGGAAACCACGGTGTGCAGCGGCGTGCGAGGAAAGCTGTTGAGCGAGACGACTCCTTTAACCAGTCCCGCCACGCCCGAAGGAATTTGCGGATCGCTCACGTTAGCCCAATAGTCGCGGCCGTTCACCGCGAACTTGTGAATGTCAGTATGCAGGGCATGGCGGACCGTTAATGCATTTCCTGAGAACTCGATGATCTGTCGTCCTGAAGCGACGCGGTCAACCCTGAAGCCCTCGGAAATCAACCACGAAGTGACTGCGTTCAATTCCTGATCGGTTGGACCAAAGCGTCGCCCGAACTCCGTTGGAGTGAGCCACTGGTAGTAATTGGGCGAACTTTTCTCCTGCTGCTCCTGCAGGAAATTGAGCAAGGCGGATTCCTTCTCCTGTGTCCGGCTCAAGAGAAGCAACATCCGATTCACGGCCAACGCATCTGGCGCAGCCCCGCGATCAAATTCAGCACGAGCCAGAGGGTGCACATTTCCGGGGAGTCGTACCAGCTGAGTTCCATCGACGGGAGCCTTGCTCGGCTGTGAGGCGAAGGTGCGCGGAACCAGAAGCGAAAGGGTCAGAACAAAAATGATCAGGGACGGAGAATGCCGACTGCTCATCCGCGTGCAATCCTTCGAGTCACTATTCAGGGGGCGACTGCGCAGCAAATAAGGATGTAAGTTCAGCTACTCTCGTTGGCCGCTTTGGGACAATATTCGGGGAAACAACCGTTTGCCGCAGCCCGCGCACCTTCGAGACTATCGCCGGGCGCGAATTCAACCCGTGCGCATCGCACCAGACCTGTGATCACGTGCCCTCAAGGCTAACCGCAGCAAGCACTGGACTTCGAGCGGGCTGGATTCATGAATGTAGTGGGAAACGTAGGCACTGCTGCCGATCGTTGGTTTTAGTAATTGCAAAACTCTGCGATCTCGCGCTCGCGACATGCTCCTAAAAGCCTGCTTGGATAACTACCGAGTAGCTCGTCATCCGCCCAGAGCTATCGGCCTCGACGGTAATTGCCTGATTGTTTCCCTGAATCATACGAGGCAGAACTCATCGATCCTGAAACTTGTCCAGGTCGCGGAACGGCATGAGGCCGTATTCTGCGCATTGTCTAACAAAACTTATAAGGACGAGAACACAGTATGAACGGCACATCGAAAGGAGAAGATGTTTATGAAAAAAATCGCGGTATTTGCCAGTATTCTGCCAGCGGGCTTCGCACAGTCCCGCTTGAATGCGGCAGAATGCTCTACCGCCGATTTGCGGGGCGTATACAGCTTGGTAGCTTTAGCGACCTTTGATGGCGGGCCCTTTGCAACGCGCGGACAAACGACCAATGAAGGAAATGGAAGCGCCTCACTCTTCCTCTCTCCAATGGCGCGGCCTCATTTATTGAGGTATAACAACCGCTCATACTCGCGTGTCTGACAATTCCATGGGCCGAACTCGTTCTGCGATTCTCGCCACTATTGCTTTCTCGATTGCGCTTGCTTGCCTCACTGCCTGGCCGCAGACCAGCGGAAACAGGCGTACAGCGAAATCGACTGAGCCATATAAACGATTCACTGCCGCGTACGTCGGCTCGCAGGAGTGCGCGCTCTGCCATCCCGATATTTACGAGAAGTATTCGCGTACCAACATGGGAACGTCGATGGTTGCGGCGACTCCCGCATCTCTCGCGGGCGCTCCCACGTCGGCTTCGTTTTTCGATCAGAGACTGAATCGCCATTTTGAATTATTCGTCCGGGACGGCGGCCTCTATCAAAGCGAATATGAGCTGACGGCGGAAGGCAAGCAAGTATTTCGCGACACGCGGAAGCTCGACTGGATTATTGGCGCAGGTCAAAACGCGATGGGCGGACTTGTGCGCCAGGGTGACTATCTTTTTGAGGCCCCTTTGTCGTTTTATTCCAATCCCCACCAATGGGCGCTCTCGCCGGGATATCAGTACGGCGACTTCGGTTTCACGCGACCGATTCTGCCCGCATGCATTGCCTGCCACAGCGGACGTCCGCAACCGATCGTGAACGGCCACGGGAAGTTTCGTAATCCTGCGTTTCGGGAGTTAGCTGTGGGCTGCGAGAACTGTCACGGTCCTGGGGAAGCGCATATCGCGGCAGCCAGCACCGACACAATCGTCAATCCGGCAAAGCTAAGCGGATGGCTTGCCGACAACATTTGCCTGCGCTGCCACCAGACCGGCGACGCGCGAGTCTTGCGCGAAGGCAAGGACTATGGGGACTTCCGTCCCGGAACACCTCTCAGCGAAACGCTCAGCATTTATATGGTTCCATTCGGGCCACAGTCCCCGCCGCGCGACGACTTGCTCGAGCACATCCTCTCGATGCGGCTAAGCAAGTGCTATCGCAGCAGTCAAGGAAAGCTGAAGTGCATCACTTGTCACGATCCTCACGTGCAGCCAACCACGGATGAGGCTCCGGCGTATTTTCGGGAGAGATGTCTCACCTGTCATACCGAGCAAAATTGCAAGCAGCCTTTGGCCGAGCGCCAGGCACAGAATCCGCCGGATAATTGCGTGGGTTGCCATATGCCAAAACGCGATGTGAAAGTAATCTCGCATTCAGTCTTGACCAACCACCGAATCGTGCTCACACCCGACGAGCCATTTCCCGATTCGGCATTCCATATGACTACGCCCGAATTGCCGGATCTGATCGACCTCACAAGCGCGCCAAACGCACAGGCGAAGCCGTCTCCGCTCACCCTGCTAAAAGCCTATCGGCAGGTGATGCTTTCTCATCCGGAATACCGCGAACGTTATTGGAAAATGGGAAAGCAACTCGAAGCTACAGAGCCGAACAACGTATCGGTGCTCCAGGCGCTTGCCGATCTTGCGTTACAGGAGAAGAATCTCCACGGTCTAATAACTGCGATCGGGTATCTGCATCGAGCGAGCAAGCTCGGCCTCACCGAGCCTTCTGACTTTGAGCAGCTGGCGAAAATGCTGCTGGCGGCTCATCAGGAAAAACGCGCACTCGAGGTGTTGCGGCAGGGCATCGCTCTTATTCCATACGACGAGAATTTTTACCGGCTTTCTCTTGCGGCCTATTCGTCTCTGAAAGAGCCTTCTGAAGCTTGCAAGATTGCAGCAAGCGCCAGCGCTTTGTTTCCGCACGACGACAATTTTCGGACGGCGCTGACCCAGTGCGCTGCGAAGTAACGGCGCTAGGAGCCGTTGAGAAGCAGGAAGCACGTTGGTACCGGAATAGTGCGCGACGGTAGGTTCTCATTGGCCTCTATACTCGTTTCGTCTCAAGTGCCGCCGCCTCGTTAGTGATTTCACATCGTGAAAGATAAATTTTTTATCTTGAATTCAGCAATGATTGTTAGGTATGTTCTGCGACCAACCGCGCATTTGTTCAGGATTGCACGCAAATGACGCGCGCAAGTAGCCCGGGCCCCTGACTGCTACTCGATTCCCAGGAGGGAACAGCAATGACACGCTGCCTCGCGAGCTCTCGCCAATGTTGGTTCGCCTATTTCCTTATCACCGCTTTGGCATGTTTTGTGACCACAGCCCAGGCGCAGGTTTCGACTGCCTCGATCAACGGAACAGTCACTGACCCGTCCGGCGCACTCATCCCCGGCGCGACTGTCATGCTGAAGAACGTTGCCACTAACGTGGAGCGCAGCACCACTACAAACAGTGCAGGAAACTACGTGCTGGTGAACATCAATCCCGGCCGCTACACAGTCACGGTGCGCAAAGACGGTTTCACTACGGCAACCCAGCCGGAATTCGAGTTGCAGGTCAATCAGACCTCGACTCTGGACTTCAGCCTTCACGTGGGCTCGACCGTCGAGAGCGTGACGGTGGAAGCGGCAGAAGCTGGATTGCAGACGTCCACTTCCGAGTTGGGCGCGGTGATCGACCGCAAGTCGGTGAACGATCTCCCCCTCAACGGCAGAAACTTTACCCAGTTGCTGAACCTCACGCCGGGTGTCAGCACGGTAAACACCGCACAGAATGGTGGGAACCAGCAGTTTGCTGGAAACACAATCGGTTCGTTCTCGTTCCCATCCATCAATGGCCAGACGAACCGCAGCAATCTTTTTCTTGTCGATGGCCTCAACGACCAGGAAAGTTTCAGCAGCACCTACTCGGTGCCTCCAATCATCGACGACATCCAGGAATTCAAGGTGGACTCGCACAACGACCAAGCACAGTTTGGCGGAGTGCTGGGCGGGGTCGTCAATGTAGTCACGAAGTCGGGCACCAACAACTTCCACGGTGAAGCCTGGGAGTTTCTGCGCAACAACGCTTTTGACGCAAAGAATCCTATTTCGGGAATCAATGCGCTTCATCAGAATGAATTTGGCGCAAACATCGGCGGCCCGGTAGTGCTTCCGCATTACAACGGGCGCAATCATACGTTCTTCTACGGAAGCTACGAAGGCGTGCGCCGGCACGAAGGCAATGCCAACACGTCCACCATTCCAACCGCGACCCAAATCAATGGCGACTTCAGCGGTCAGGGAGTTCAGCTTTATAACCCATACAGCACTACCTCTTCCGGCACTCGAACGCCGTTTCTGTGCGCGAACGGATCGCCCGCACCTTTGGGGACGGGCACATCAGCACGACTTCAGGCGCCGCTTGGAACCACAACGCCTCCCGCTGGAATGACAGCGTGCAGCATTCTTCCGCCGGGTTTGATCGATCCGCACATGCAGAAAGTCGCGCAATTGCTCTACGGCGGACTGACCCCAAACTTCAGCGATCCCAGCAATCCGACTGCGAACTTCCAACGAACTCTGTTGAATACGCAGGACCCAAACAGCTACAACGTCCGCATCGACGAGGAGCTTGGGCAAAAGGATGGGATTTTTGGCCGATTCAGCCACATCGAGTCGCCGCGTGACATCCCCGGCATCTTTGGGCAGACAAACTTGAATGACTATTGGGCGCACCAGTTGGTTGTGAACTGGAACCACACGTTTAGCCCATCGGCAGTACTGGCTTTGCAGTTTGGACGAAACTACGGATTTTCGACCAACCCGACCCTGCTTCCCGAAACCTTTTCGCAGCAGCTAATCCAGGCAGGTGGCTACGACCAGAGCTTTGAGTGCTCGTTTGTGCAGGGCCCACGCAAGTGCTACTTCAACGCCATCAATTTCAATAACGGGGGCTTTCCGAATTTTCAAGAAGGCAGCAGCCCGGCAATCGTAACGAATATCTGGCAGTACAAAGGGACGTTCACCAAGACACATGGTAAGCACACATTCAGCATGGGAGCCGATTTCAACAGCAATGGCTTCCAGCAGACCTTCAACACCAATCATTTGGATTTCGATCAGGCGCAGACGGCAAGTAAGGTTTCTTCCGGAAGCGGTGGATTCAGCTTTGCCTCGCTGCTACTGGGAATTCCTGCCGGCGATACCTATCGGAACGAGTATGAAACCGAGCACGGCGGGTGGGTGGATGGATTCTTCTTTCAGGATCAGTGGAGGCTCACTGACCGGTTGACTCTCAATCTCGGCGGACGTTATGACGTAACGTTCGTGCCGACGTATGGTAGTCCCAGCGACAACAACGCGCCGATCGGCAATATCGATCTCAGAACCGGCAATTACGACATCCAGTACGTTCCGGCCGCTTGTAACGCTACCGGAGGAAAGCCCCCGTGCATTCCGACTGCGGACGGATCGCTGCCGGCGCATGTGCAGCTTTCCCCATTTGGGAGTCACTTCTGGCCCAATGCCTATGACAACATTCAGCCGCGAGTTGGGCTCGCCTATCGCTTTGGCGACCGAACCGTGTTGCGCGCGGCTTATGGCCGCTTCTATGACGACTGGGCTGCCGTCTTGCAGATGGCACAAAACCAGCAAGGAACCTGGCCGCGAGCCGATCAGTTCATCGTCAGCTTCAACAACGTCAACGCACCGCCAACTGTGTTTGCGCAGAATCCGCTGCAGGGAGCAAACACGACTCCGCTGCCCACTCCGTTTGAGCAGAACAACTGGTTTGTCGATCCCAATCTGAAAAATCCTTACTCAGATCAGTGGAACATCGGCATTCAGGAAGCGGTCACGCACAACGCGACATTAACGACCAACTATGTAGCCTCCCACGGTCACCGGCTTGATGTAGGCATCACCGGCAATCAGGCCACGACCCCCGACCCTACGGGCAAACTTCTCGTACCCTCGGTTAGCTGCTACACGACTACCTGTACTCCGGCGCTGGTAGCGGCTCAAGGACGCTTCCCATTTCCATATCAAGTTCCCACTCACTACGATGAGAGCATCGGGAAGTCATGGTATGACGCGTTGCAGGTTTCCTTTAATCAGAAGACCTCTCACGGGCTCAGTTTGCTTTTGTCCTATACATGGTCTAAGACAATTGACATCGGCTCCGATGGTTGGTTCGCTGCCGATGGATCTTCGGTCCAGGATCCTTATCATCTCAACAACGACAGGAGCCTCGCGGGCTTTGATGTACCGCACATCTTCACCACGCATTGGGTTTATGATCTTCCGTTCGGAAACGGAAAGCAGTTCGAGACCGGTAATCGGTTCGTCGACGGGATCGCTGGGAGCTGGCAGGTGAACGGCATCTTGAATTTCCAGTCGGGCCAACTTTACAACTTGAGCGCGCTAAATACGATTCCCAATGTGGGAAGTATTTTGCAGGAACGGGCCAACCTCGTAGGCGATCCTAACAGTGGAAGCTGTCCGAATGGCGCTCCTGTCGGCACGCGGACATGCTGGTTTAATATTTCGGCTTTCGCCGTTCCTCCAACAGGGACCTTTGGAACCTTCAGCCGCAACGTTTTGCGCGCGGACGGTCGAAATAATCTTGATCTCTCCATCTTCCGCAATTTTCGGATAACAGAGCGCACGCGACTGGAATTTCGTGCAGAGGCTTTCAACGTGACGAATTCGCCGATTTGGGGTCTGCCGAATTCGAACATCAGCACGAACCTCAAATGTCTGGTGAAAGTGACGGACCAATGCCCTGCGGGACAACTGGATCTCAAGAACAACACCTTTGGCGTGGTGACTACAACCGCCACAGGATACGCGCCAAGGCAGTTGCAGTTTGCGCTGAAGTTCTATTATTGAGCGAAGTCCATCGACCTGAATATGAGTGGCATCGTCGTAAGGACGATGCCACTTGTGTTTGGAAGGTGGATTTGAGAACCGGCGCTAATCAGATTTTCAAAATGTCGACGTCGCAGTTCAGAACTTCGTTCTTTCGTGCAGCTTGCGTGCTCGCTCTTTCCGGAGCCTCTTTCCCTGCGTCCGCTCGATATTGTCAAGCCTCTGGTCCTGCTCCGGGTTTCGAAGATGTAAAAGTCTCTGCTGCATGCAAACAGCCCCGAACCTCGTTCCCCTCCCTTTCTACTGCCCTTGAAGCCGTGGGTGCTCAACCGACTGCTGAAAGCTATGAGCGGTTGGGGACGCTCTACGGCAAAGCGGGTGATCCAGAGTGTGCTGCTGAGGCATTCACGGCGGCTTTGGCTCTTGATCCTGATTCAGCAATGGCACGCTACAGTTTGGCCCTGGCTCTTATCGAGAATCACAATCCCCAGCGTGCCGAAACGGAACTACGGACAGTTTTGCGCTACCAGTTCGGATCGCCGCAAGTGCACAATGCATTGGGATTGACCTTGCAAGATCTTGGAAAATTAGACGCGGCTGCCGAAGAGTTTCAGACCGCGTTGAAGTTGGATCCGAAATTTGCTCTCGCTGACTACGATCTGGCACAACTCCTTAGCTCGCAACGAGACTACCGTGCTGCAACCCATTACTTAAAGCAGGGACTGGCCAACGCTCCGGCACCCATCCTTGCAGTGCAGCTCAAGACAGCATTGGCTGTCGCTTACTCGCAATTACGTGAGTACGATCAGGCAATCCCGGTATTTCAGGAACTAATATCAGCATTCCCGCAATCGCCGGATCTGCACTTCGATTTGGCTACGGCCTATGCGCATCGTGCGGATTATGCGAAGGCTGTGACAGAATACAAAGAAGTGTTGCGCCGGGATCCGAAGCGATATGACGCGGAACTTCTCCTCGCCAAAGCTCTGTTGAATCAAAGCCAGTCTGAAGAATCGCTCAGCTATCTGCGCGATTACGTCACTCACAAACCGAGCGACGCGGAAGGCCTTGAGGTCTTAGGCGAAGCGCTGAAGAACTCCTCTCATTTCGACGAGGCTACGAATGTCTTAAGCGAAGCAATCAAGGCCAGTCCATCCAACTACAAGGCCCATTACGACTTAGGCGTTGTTCTCGGACGATCAGGTAAGACGGCCGACGCCATCACGGAGGTTCAAACTGCGCTCAAGCTGAACCCCGAAGCATCTGAAGCGAGATATCAGCTTGCGCAGCTGCTTTCTAAATTAGGCGATCGAGCGGCCGCACGGGTGCAGTTCGCGGCTTTCGAAAAACTCAAGGACACCGAGGAGCAGCAAGCGAAAGCGGCATTTCTCAACAATCAGGGTAACGATCAACTGAGAGCGGGACGCAATCGAGAAGCTGTTGAGAACTTTCGAAGTGCAGTGGCGCTCGCGCCTCGTGACGCTAAACTTCACTTCAATCTCGCCATCGCGCTCTCCAGAGTCGGAGATCACGACGGCGAAGAACGCGAACTGAAGGAAGCGCTCAAATTCGATCCTAAATTCTCGCAGGCTCACAACGAACTTGGCTCCCTCTATCTGGCCGAGGGACAGGTTCCGGCTGCAGAAAAGGAATTTCGTGCGGCGCTCTTCGACGACCCTCACTCCGCGGAGGCCTTGAACAATCTGGGTACTGTTTTGAACCGTCAAGGCAAGAATCACGAATCCGAGGCTTTTTTCCGTCGCGCTATCGGCGTCGATCCGGAAGGTTCGCTGGGGCACGTCGATCTTGGACTGCTGCTGGCCTCGGAAGGCAGATATTCCGAAGCGGAACAATCGCTTCAGACTGCCTTGCAATTCGACGATGCCAATGAGACCGCAGTAACCGCGCTCGGAATGCTTCAAGGCAAAATGGGAAAAATGAACGAAGCAGTCAAGACCTTCCACCGCCTCGTCGCGCTCCGACCAAATTCTTCTGCCGCACATCTCAACCTGGGAATCGCTCTTGCCGACAGAAACGATCTCGAGTCGGCGCTGTCTGAGTTCTCGGAAGCCGTGCGTCTAATGCCCGATTCGGCGCCGGCGCTCTACAATCGCGGACGCATTCTCCATGACCTGAATCGCTCGGAAGAAGCCAAAGCATCACTAAAACAAGCAGTGAACATCGCGCCGAACTACATTCCAGCCCTTTTGCTCCTGGGAGTGATCGAGCATTCTTCTGCGCGCGCTACCGAACTCTTTGAGCAAGTTGTGAAGATCGATCCATCAAATTCGCAAGCGCGCTTTTATCTCGGGCGAAACTTGCTGCAGGAAGGGAAGCGAGACGAAGCAATTGCACAATGGAAGAAGGCGCTAGAGATGGATCCAGACAACAAGTCGGCGCTCTCAAACCTTGCGCGCACGTTGACGCAGGCCAACAGTCCGGAGGCCCCGGAGTACGTGTCACGCCTTCAGGCTTTGCAACAAAAGCAGCAAATAACTGATCGCGTGAAGGAACTGAATAACTTTGCGCTGAGGTCAGCCGAAGGTAAAAACTGGGATCAGGCAGTACGCCAACTCAAAGAAGCTATCGACATGTGTGGCAAGTGCCTACAGTTAGGAATACTACGAAAGAACGCTGGATTGATATATGCAGAGCAAGGCGACGTTCAGCACGCTAGAGAGGAATTAGAAAGAGCTCAGCGGTTACTGCCCGAGGGTCCGGATTTAGCCGCAGTTCGGCAGGCGCTCGAACAACTAGACGAGCGCCCCTAGGTATATTTCCATCGAATTCGCGTTGTCCTGTGTTTCGGCTGCCTTCGCTTCTGATAGAGCTTCTGCACGCGCGAGCGCCAAGGGTCTGGACTGTGCAAATGCTGGCACAAAAGGCGCAGATGAGATAAAGAAAAGGAAAAGGAATAAAAAGTCGCGCGGCAAAGGCGAGAGCAATGAATTCAAAACAGCGAAACCGCATAGTTGCGGCGGTTCTAATACAAAGCTGCGCGCGGCGTGCCTGCTTCAGAAATGCTTGCGTGGCCTGCGTAAGACACTTTAAATTCAGACCACCCAGCGATCAATCCGCGTGAACTTTTCCCGTCCACGACGCTCCCATCTCAGCCTGCGCGTACTTGCAACCTTCTGTGCGTTGTCATGCGCCTGGTGGTTGCACGCGCAACAACAAGCAGATAAAGCCAGCCCAGAACCGGGGCCATTAAAGGCCGCCATTCCGGGGCGATTCGTCGATATCACAGCGGCGACAGGCGTGCATTTCGAGCATCTCGCTTCGCACACTTCGAAGAAGTATTTGATCGAAACCATGGGCTCGGGCGTGGCTCTCTTTGATTACGACAATGACGGGCAGCTGGACATCTTCTTTGTTAACGGAGCGCCTCTTGCCGATCCAACTCCGAAAGGAACGACTCCACAAAAAACGAGTGCGAAATACTGGAACCGACTCTTTCATCAGAAGTCCGATGGCAAATTCGAAGATGTGACAGAGAAGGCTGGAGTGCAGGGCGTCGGTTACGGCATGGGCGTCGCCGCCGGTGACTACGATAATGATGGCTTTGAGGACCTCTACGTCACTGCCTATGGCGGCAATCGGCTCTATCACAACAATGGCGACGGCACGTTTACCGACGTGACAGAAAAAGCGGGCGTCAGTGGGAGCGGATGGTCAACGAGTGCTGCCTGGATCGATCTCGACAACGATGGCCTTCTCGATCTGCTCGTCCTGCGCTATGTTGAATGGGATTTCGACGACATCTACTGCGGCGAACATCGCGAAGGCTATCGCGCGTATTGTCATCCAGATTACTTTCGACCGATCGCGCCGCTTGTCTATCACAATGACGGCAACGGCCATTTCAGCGAAATCGCACAGAAGAGCGGAATCTCGAAGCCAGGCAAAGGCCTGGGAGTCACGCTGGCAGATTACGATCGCGACGGCAAAACTGATTTGTTCGTCGCCAACGACTCCATGCCGGAATTCCTCTACCACAACGATGGCAACGGACGCTTCAGCGAAACCGCGCTCATGGCTGGGGTCGCCGTTGACGTGAATGGCCGCACCTTTGCCGGAATGGGAACCGAGTTCGCGGACTATAACAATGATGGCCGTCCTGACATTTTCGTCGACGATCTCGCTAATCAGATGTATGCCATCTTTCAGAACGACGGCGATGCCACCTTTACATACGCGACCTACGACACCGACTTGGGACGCATCAGCATGTTGCATTCCGGATGGGGTGTTCGCTTTCTTGACTACGACAATGACGGCTGGAAGGATCTGATCATCGCGCAAGGTCATGACCTTGACACGATTCAGCTCAGCTATCCGCAGCTTCGCTATCGCGAGCCGCTGATGCTTTTGCGCAACGATGGTAAGCGCTTCATCGATGTCTCGGCGCAATCAGGTAGTGTCTTTCATCAAGCATGGGTGGGACGAGGGCTTGCGAGCGGTGATCTCGACAACGATGGTCGCTCGGACGTAGTGGTCACAACGAATGACGGTCCCGCGTACGTTGTTCGCAATGAGACGGACACGCACAATCACTGGCTCACGCTGAATTTAGTCGGACACCGAAGCAATCGCGACGCGATCGGAGCGGAAGTGAAGGTCATCACAACCCAGGGTGCTCAGTATGCGACCGTGAGCACTGCCGTAGGTTATCTTTCGTCCAGCGATAAGCGAGTGCATTTCGGTCTGGGAACCGGGTCAGTCGCCCAATCCATAGAAATCCGCTGGCCGAGTGGGATCATCCAGACGCTGAAGAACGTGGCAGCAGATCGAATCCTGCAAGTAGACGAACCGGCGCAGGCGCAAGCGAGCTCAGCACAGAAGTGACTGTAACTGCTCTCACCTCCTAAGCGAGACGCACCGGACTCAAATCAGGTGTCGGTGTTCTAAATCCACTGCTGCAACCAAACGCCTAGCCCTCCGCTGCGCAGACACATACACAGGCTCACACACCCGGTAGCGGGCCCCCCGCAACAATCGCCGCGGGATTCTCCTGCACCAGCGCGTTGGCCGCAGCTTCGCCGACGATCTCCGCGGCCACCTTGCGCGCCTTCGACAGTATCGGCGGGCGCGAATCCAATCCATGCACGTCTGACGCCAACACCGTGGACAGCCTCTCGCTTCCACGCTTGTTGTTCATGTGTAAATCACTGTTCTTTCAGCAATCAAAAGATATAATGCGAAACAAAGCAGCGGAAACTTGCACAGCCCAATGGTTTTCGATTTTCTGCTAGCCGAAACCGGACCGGCGACTGGCGCCTGATGCGAAAAAAAAATGACGACACGCGTCTGCTGGCAGAACAGCGACGTCGAAAAATACTGGAAGTGCTCGAGCAGAAGGGGCAGATCACGGTTACGGACTTGGTCGAGAGGTTTTCTATATCGGCAGTGACCGCTCGCGGCGACCTGGATGCGCTGGCTTCCAGTGGTGCGGCGGTCCGCTCCCATGGCGGCGCTGTTCGCCAAACGGAAGCCAGCCGGGACTACCCTCTGCGACTGAAAGCTGCACTTCATCGCGCGGAGAAGACCAAAATCGGCAAAGCCGCGGCTGATCTAGTGCAGCCTCGCGAGGTCATCATCTTGGATTCGGGCACGACGACGGCCGAAATTGCACGCCATTTAAAATCCAAGAATCTGCAGTCCTTGACGGTCATTACCAACGCCCTCAATATTGTTTCCGAATTGGTGGATGCCCCAGGGATCTCGGTCATCGGACTCGGGGGCTTGCTGAGGCCGGTTTCGTTATCTTTCGTTGGACCTCAAGCTGAAGCGATGCTTGGCGAACTGCACGCCGACCGTCTGTTCCTCGCGGTGGACGGTTTCGATCTTGAAAATGGACCTTCTACGCCAGACGTGTTGGAAGCCCAACTGAACGCGATGATGATGCGCGTAGCGAAGGAGACGAATGTAGTCGCCGATCACAGTAAACTCGGACGGAGAAGCGTTTCCCGAATCGGTCCGGTCGAGAAGGTTCATCGACTTATCACCGATACGCATGCTCCGGACGATTTCACGCGCGAGCTGAAGAACCGCGGAATCGAGGTAATCCGGGCGTAAACGGTCTGCATTTCTTAAGACGGTAGCGGTTCCAGTTGCAGCAACCGCGCTGCATTGTTGTAATAAACTTTCCGCAGAATCGGTTCGGGCAAGCCAACGCCATAAATTCTCCAGCGTCCCTGCGGTGGAACTTCGGCTGGCGCGTATTCAAAGTATTCGTCCTCGGTTTCAAGGAAGCGCCAATAAATCTCATACAACTTATTGCCAAATAACTGCTGCGGGAATGCGTCCCCGTGCGGCGTAGCATCTGTGCCGAGCATAATTCGATCCTGGTACTTGTCGAAGAACCGACGAGCCGTTCGCGGCTGACGGCCGAGTTCCCCGATGCGAGCAGCCAACTCTACCGTCATGTTCGGGAATCGATCCAGGTTCTCGGAAACCTTGGCGAGGTTCTCGGCGAAATTGCCAACATGCAATACAAGAAACCGCGTCTTCGGATGACGGGCGATTACGCGATTACGCGCCTCAAGCAGTTCCGCGTTCGATGGGAAGTCGCCGCCGTAAAAAGACCAATCCGGATGTGCGTGCAACTCCTCGTATCGTTCGTTGTATCGATCGGTGGGTGTGAAGAACGCAACCGGATCCGAGACGTGAATCGCAACTGGTATGTTGAGTTCACCGCAGGCGTCCCACATCGGATCGAAGCGACGATCGTCGATCTTCACCAGCTGTCCGGACGTGATGTTCTCGCGCAAGTAGAGCCCGAGCGTCTTCAGAATCTTGAGACCACGCGCGCCCGCCTGATGCGACTGCTGAATTGTGTCGGCTTGAATCTGTGGATACCTAGGGTCAGTAAACTTCTCATAGATTGGCTCGCAGAACGAGATGAATCGGCCCGGATGGAATTTGTCATAGCGAGCGATCGCGTCACTGAGTCCCTTGCCATAGCCGCCGGTAAGATTTACCAGCGTGCGAACGTTCTTGGCGTCCATTACCTGGAGCAGTTCTTCTGGAGTGGCCAGGAACTCGCGCTCACTCACAATAGCTACGCCCTTGTCGTACTTCGCTGATTCCGACAGATGGGTATGGACATCGATGACGGGAAAACGTGCGCGGGCCACTTGCGTTTCGTGAACCTGCAGCATGCTTTTTGGCTTGTAGTCTTTGAGCGGGAGGTTCTTATCGGACGCGCTGGCATTCTCTCGCGATTCGGAACCCTCAGTGATCGATGATGCAGCCGCCATTCCGACGCTTGCTAAACCAGCCTGAAACATCCATTGACGGCGATTCATTCACGAATCCTCCCTGGTGGTTCTGAAACCGAGGCCTGCAACTACTGACTTACCCGGAAATGCATCTGAAAGCTCTGCACAACGCGATTGATGACGCCATCCGACGGAGCGTCCGGGTTCAGTCCTTCGCGTTGACTGCGGAAGAACGCAAGCAACTGAGCTACGATCACATCTATCATTGACGCGCTTTGATCGCCCACATAAGCCAGACTAGGACATTCGATAGCGAGATCGCCTTCGCCGAGGATATCTTTCGGAATGTTCTCCCCAACTACAATTTTCGCCATACCGAGTTCCTTGTGCCGCATCTCGTGTAGCAGGTCTGACTCAAATGCACGCAAGGATTTATCCGACGAGAGGAAGCACACAATCAGCGCATCACTGTGCGCGAAACTCATGGGACCATGACGGAAGCCGAGATACGTTTCACTCATTGTCGGCACTCGGCCAGCTGAGGCTTCCAACATTTTCAGCGCGCCTTCGCGTGCAGCGCCGAGGCGATTGCTGTCCGCAAGGAAGACCACTCGACGGAACGGCATTTCGGCAATGCATGCAATCTTCTCAAAATACGTGAGTAAAACATGAGCAGCGATATCGCTGAGCTTGCGCGATATTTCAATGTAAGCTGCTGAATCGCTGGCATAGGCGAGTCCGCGAGCAGCAAGAACAAGGTTGGTGAAGCTGCTCGTCATGACCAAACTGCGATCGTTGGTGCTGTCGTCCAAGGTAAGAACAGTAACCTGTGGTGATGCGGCCGCGGCGAGCTTTCCGCTTTCATTGCAGGTCAGCACGAGATGCCGCATAGCGGGGTCAGATTGAAGAAACAACGACAGCGCAGCGAAGCTTTCTGGGCTGTCTCCTGAACGAGCGATGGAGACCATCAGTGCCGGGCGAATCGGCGGAACCGCTCGAGTTCCATGAGCAACAAGGGTGCCGCCACCTACAACGCTGGTTGTGATCTGAAGCCGGTTTTGCAAATCGAGGCGAACACACTCTCCCGCATATTCGGAGCTGCCAGAACCGGTAAGCACGATGTTCAGGACTCCATCCAAACATGCTTTAATCCGTGATTGATTCCTGACTACTAGCTCTGCTGTTGCGGGCCAACTTATGGGCTGCTGGCATATCTCGCGCAACGTGTGGAAATACCCTTCTTTTTGTTGGATCTTAGGGGATACGCTGAGCAGGCGGCACACCCGAGGCTGAGCTTCCGCGAGCTTAGCTAACCAAGTGTTAAGTTCTGACTGAAAATCCCACATGAGAGCCCCTCGACATCGATGTTTAGTATAGCGAAAACGAAAGAAAACGAAAGCATAAAAAATGATCGTCCCGTTTCGCATCCGCCTTAAAAAAATCGAGCTTTTCTTATAACCCTATTTTTTTTGGGGCTTATGAGTGCACAGCTAAGAGTGCGGAGCGCTACCGCGATACTATCCTTTACTTTCTTTATCTGTGCCTTCGTTGCCAACTCAGATTCGAGTGAGCCGTAGGCGCAACCCCGCGATTTCAGGTTTATCGATCCTTATCACCCCATTCCGGTTTGCCCGAAGGCGAAGAACGCCGGCTGATACGCCCGGCAGCACAGCTGTCGGCGAGGATGAAATGTTCAACCCGCTCATGTTGAGCTCGTAAGTTGCGTGTGCTCTTAAGCCGGTAAGAAGAAGTGAGTGGGATGTCATTTCCGGCAAAGAGACTTCAGCCGTGTCCAACGCGGAGTCTGTGCTGTTGAACAGCACCATTGGACCGCCTTCGAATGCCGCGCCTTTCACCGAAACACCATCGAGCAATTCGACTCGCGCCTTGCCGGTTTGCTCCGCATCACCGATTTCCAAAACATGCAGGAAGAAATCTTCGTGCGACGCTTTAGCGGGCGAAACTTCGATTCGCCACGAACCAGGAACGACGTTCTTGCGATTTGACGGAAGAATGCGATTGAAATCCTCACCCCAGAATAGCTTCCACATACGGCGCAGTTTGGGATCGTCTGGCAAAGGAGAGCCGGTTGCTTCTTCGAGCGGCCAGTTTTGTCCCGAGCCCCACGCCCCCCCGCTGTCATTGCCTGGCGTATAAAACTCATTTCCGATACCGCCGCGGCGAGTAACAACTCGTTCACGCGGCAACAACGAGTGCACGAGGAGTTCTCCTCCTCCGTCGGCAAACCGAAATGTTTTCGCTTGCGGGAAATTCTTGGTGCCGGGACTTGTGGCCGAGTCTTGATCGACAACGGGAAGCTTCACGCCATGCAACAGCCAAACCGTACGGAACGAAGGATCTCCGCTGATCACGCGATCGAACACGAACAGCACATTCGAATTTGGAACGTAAAGCAGTTCGCGGGTAAAGGTCCGCACTTTACCTTGGCCATAGGCATTCGTTGCATCTCCAAGCGCATAGTGGTACTGCCCTGGAACGTAATCGATGAGGCGCATTGAACCGAGATCCCATACATCGCGCGTCCGTTCAAAGTCATCGCGACTCCGGATGGTGTTCCAGTAGCGCGACGAGTTCATCCGCTGGCCACCATCGTTCGCCGCCGGAAGAACGTTATCGGACCAGAAAAAGTTTTCAGTCGGGTCGTAGACAAGGATGGAATTGTGCGCGATTGTGCGACGGTAGTAGTTCAGATAATGCGGACTCTCTGTGTCGGTGTAGTCGGCTCCGCTGTCAATGGCCAGATAACCCTTGCGGTAAATCGTGAACTGGTTTTCATCAAGGTGCTGGTGCTTCGCAAGATATGGTCCACAATCAAATTCGATCCACGTGGAATCGGGCTTCCAGCCATCTCGCATCACGAGGTGCCCGACTCCCGCGAAATAACGTTGGCGTGGAAGCTCATTCTCGGCGGCCAACGCAGGATTGCGCGGCGTAACTTCTGGGTCGTCCCAGAGGAATTGCAGTACCGGTAGAACCCATTGCTTGCTGAAGAATCCGCTTTCGCGAAGTAGCCATGCGCTGTAAGGATCCTTGAAGCGATGCACCGCGTAGCCGAGCAGCGCGGTATCACGAGCGTCAAGCACCGGATATTCGTTATCACCTTCGCGGGAAGGCGTGCCATCAGGCATTAATTTGTACAGGTAAGTGTTGCCGATGTTGCGGAATACTGAGAAATGACGCGCAGGATCGATGCTCGTGGTGGTGCGCTGCAGCTCTGCAAGCAGCACGAGCGAAGCCCAAGTAATGCGCATGTAGTCCATCGACTCGTGATAGCTGCCGTCAGGAGTCGCGAACTGCGAGATGTCGAGCACGTTGTCCAAACATGCTTGCACTTTTTCGTGCCCGGTGCGGCAAAGTTGATCGCAGTCGGGATATCCCTCGACCGCGGCAGTGGCGAATGCCGCCAAAGCCAAATAGCGGACGGAGTAGTTGTGATACGAGTACTGAGTCGGCTCTTTAAAGTCCGGGGTTGAGAGCATCGCGGCTGCGCCATCACGCAGTTCGGCGGCGACCCGGTCCTTGAGAGTTCGATCGAATCCCGGGTAGTTGAACAGCCAATCGAATGCCAGTGACCAGCGCGCGTAATCGGCCCACGAGCGTGAAGGCTTCCCACT
This sequence comes from Terriglobales bacterium, assembly GCA_045808065.1. Taxonomy (GTDB): domain Bacteria; phylum Acidobacteriota; class Terriglobia; order Terriglobales; family Acidobacteriaceae; genus Gp1-AA112. The sequence goes on from JBJMGD010000018.1 coordinate 91,802, forward strand.
GGCCGCAATGTGTTTGTTGCGCATTTCGCCGAGAGCGCGCTCGGCAAACTCCTTTCGCCCCGTTAACAACCACGAAAGCGCCCAGCCTTCCATGTCCTGAGACGGCCCGGGTGCGGATGCATATCGCGCCTTTAGAATGTGCAGACCTGAAAAAGGATCGGATTCAGAGATCAGCAATCGCGGATGACGACTAACCTCCTGCGCCTGCAATTGAAGGCGAGTGGCGATCGCCGACGCGAGCATCGCTCCGATGAAGTCGCGCCGCTTCACTGACTACCAGCCTCTGAACGCTCATTTCCCAATCGGGATTGGGCGAGCCGCGTGAAATGGTAGGCCAACATGCGATCCGGCAACAGCAGGGCGCGATGGAATCGAAGATTCGCTTCGTCGTCGTTGCCGAGTTCACGCGCGAGGAGACCCGCGCTATACATCCACCAGCTTGGATACTGGCTCGTCTCGCTACGGCTGGTGGCCTGATCGAAGGCGGTTTGCAACCGCGCCTGCCATTGATTCGGATCGAATTCAGGAAGCTTCTGCGATGCCATGCATGCCCAGCCCACTTGGTCCGGTGCGGTGGCCTGGGTTGCCGCTTTTAGTTTCTGTTGTGCGAGATCGGATTGTCGGCAGCTCGAGTATGCCTGAGCTAACAGAAAGTTCGTGCGCGCAGAGGCGAGAAACGGCTCCAACCCGTCTCGCGTGAACGTCAGATCCGCGACAGGAGAACCCAGCGTGTTGGTCAGCGAAATCGCGTCATCGCACTTGTGTTCATTCGCCAACGCGAGGACATGCTGCAACTGAACTTCGATCCAAACCTGGCGTACGTTGGTGCCGCCTTCTTCTCGCGGGAAGAAGCGATGGCGAAAGAGGCTGTTTGCCTTGTCGAACTCTCCGGCTTCCGTGAGATTCAGGATCAACTCAAAGACTAACGGCGGCGGCGCTGAATCGAGATGGGGGTATTTGCTGAGTGCCTCGGAGCGTTCGCGAGCGGTGCGACGCAAGAGACTCAAAGCTTGATCAGTGCCGAAATAGTTGGCAATGTTGTCCGGATCGCTACGCATCCCTTCTCGAAAGGCTTGCAAGGCGCGCTCGGGATCGTTCTTGATCTGCAGGTAAGCGAGGCCAGTGCTGGCGCTGAGAACCGGTAAGTTTGGGCTGAACTTATGCGCCTCAGCCCATTCGCTCAAAGCCGGATCGGTCAAACCGCGCGAGAAATAAAAAGTGCCAAGCAGATAGTGAGCGGTGCCATCTGACGGATTGGATTTCAAGGCCGTACGAAGCACCGTAAATTCATCGGCTGTGTTGGGGAACACATACGCAGTCGAGAGGCGCGATGCAGCTTCGTAATCAGCCGATGGCGAACCACCGAGTTTCTCTCGACAGTAGCCTCGGAAGTAAGCCACCATGGGGTGATTCTGAAGAGCGAGAGATCCGGGCTCCGTCTGATGCGGATCTCGTTTCGGATAATTCCGTGTCAGTACTGCGAGCGCCTTCCGATACAACCCGAGCCGCATGTATTCGGCAGCGACATTCAGAACTCGATACGGATCGTTAGCAAGTTGAACGAGATCGGCTTTGCCATTTTCTTCCGCGAGGAACTGGCTGAGTGGAAAACGGCTCATCGCTTTCCCGCGCAATGAACGGATGTCAGCGTCGCCTGATGCAGCCCTAAGCGCGATTAACTCTTCCAAGATTCGTTCATCGTCCGGTGCAGAATGCTGGCCGTCGCTCAGGTGTTTGATAGCACCTTGCAGGTTCCCGGTTCTAGCCAGCAGTTCACCGAGATGCAGATGGGCAGCCGACTGGAAGGAAGGCAGTCTCTCAGCGGCTTCGAAGGCTGCGCGCGCGTGACTATCATCACTGAGGCCCTCGTAAGCGAGACCTAAATAGTAGGCGGTTTCTGCATCCGTGGTATCGCGAGACTCGATCGGCTGCAGCAGTTCTTTCGCTTCCTCAAAGTGAAGGAGCGCGGTTGCCAAGCGACCCGCTGATTTTTGGGCAACGAAGCCGTTCGGGAACTTTGCCAAGGCTTTTTGATATGTGTCGAGCGCATTCAGCAGACGGCCATTCAGCTCTTCATTTTTGCCAAACTCTATCCAATCGTCGTAACTACGCTTTTCAGGACTGGAAAATTGGTAGGACGGTTGCGCTCCAACCTTCACTTCGGAGGTCGGCGTCCAGTCGTATTCGCCTTCGCTCTGACGAAGCAGGGTTGCTCCATGAGAATCCTTGATCTCGATCGTGTATTTCGCTTGCGAGTCGGCGTTGGGAATCTTACGTAGCCAGGTGCGCTCCGGCGTTACGGTTAGTTGTTCGTGGAGCACCTGTTCCTTGCCATTGAGAATCGCCGCCGAGGCCTGCACAATCGGCTGGTTGGCATTGAAACCTGCGATCAACGTGCTGCCTTCTCGCTTCAGACTAGCCACACCCGTAAGGGTGGCGCGAGAGATGCCGCCGATATCCCGTACGGGCATCCAGTATTCCGAGAATCGGATGACCTGACGCGGCTCAAAGAATGCATATGTCTCCTGGTTCCGAAACAGTCCAGCCTGCACTTCGAGATATGCGCTGTTGTTGTCGGAGAGTGCGTTCCGCCAGTCGATGCCGTCAGCATCAACACCCCAAGACCAGATCTTCTTCGCAGGCACTTCGTCGTAGGCGGCGAAGTGGACCGTACCTGTATTCGTGTGGGGGTTCCAGACGCCCATGAAGTTTTCGCGACTTCCATGAGCGAACATCGAAACCGGACCCTTCTTGTGATTTCCGAGAATGCTGTAATCGACGCCGTCATCATCGACCGGCCAAGTGTGAACTTCGGTGAAACCATGCGTAGCCGCGAATCGCATGGGATACTCAATGCGAGAGTCATCCCAAGCCTCGACTCCGGCATTCGTCCACCAGTAGAAGCGATGGCGCACATCACTGCGGTTCGCGAGCATCACGCGCTGCTCGAGGACGGTGGATTTCGGTCGCAAGATCAATTCGACCGTCCATTCCATTCCGTACACGCGGTCTATGTTTCCGATACTCGCAGACACGCTACCATCCGCGTGTTGAGCAAATGCGAAGTTGACGGGCGACATCGTCACCCAGTTATGCGACACCGGAAAGTTGAACTCGATGCCGAACGCCGCCCATGCACCGCGATATGCAATCGCCGCCTTCTTAATCGACGGATTTGCATAGAACATCGGCTTGCCGGAGATCTTGTCCCAGCAGGTATAGAGGTGACCACCAATGTCGGGCAGAACGGAGCACTTCAGGTATTCGTTCTCCAAAAAAACGGCGCGCCATGCATGATCGACGCGCCGGCTGGTTAGGTTGTTGCGAAGCGGGTAGGGGTAGTTGAAGCGGTTCGTGGTGAACTGGTCGAATGGAGGATTGGGATCGGGAAGTCCTTCTTCATAGGTTGGTAATGTAAGCGTTCCCTGCCACACATGTACTTGAGCATGCAACGCTCCCGCCGAGACTATGGTGAGCACGACCGCGATTTGCTTCAGAGTTCGCATTGAGCCACTAAGCCGCGATCATTGGCCTGGTTCAAGAACCGGGGTGATGATGTCCACCGGGCGCGGTTCACCGTTGACGGCACCGTGCCACACGCTGCCGCCGAAGGTAGTGATATACACCTTGTTCGGATCGGCCGGATCAGGGACCGCTCGCTGTCCCCACTTGAAGTTGTAGCCAGGAATTCGCTTCCAATGTTCGCCGGCATCGGTCGAACGCCATGCAGACGATTCGAAACCGGCGGCATATAACGATTTCGAGTTCTTGGGATCGATCACTACGTCATAAACATGGCGGTCTTTGTCGAGCACCTGCTTCCACGTTTTTCCCGCATCTTGCGATTGGAAGATACCGCCGCCATCCCCGTGCATACCCGAATTGCGAGCCCAAGCGGCGAGATAGAGCCGACTGGGGTCATTGGGATCGACAGCAAGTCCATTGGGACCGTTTGTTCCTTCTGGAAGCGCGACTGGCGCCCAATGCTCCGCCTGGTCGCTGGACCGATACAGAGCACCGTCTCCGGTGTTGCCGATGCTGCCGTCTTCTGAGCGGCGCGCGATTACGAGGTAGAGAGTTCCATCCGAGGCACGCGCGAGTCGCCAGGCGAACGGTTCGTTCTGAGTGATGCCTTGATTCTTCAGCGCCCAGGTTTTGCCGTCATCGGTGCTCTTGTACACGCCGCGGCCGAAGGCTGCGACATAGAGCACGCGATTCCCAATTTGGCTTGTTGGATCAAGAAGGATGTGCGTTGGCGCCGTTTGTGGCATGCCATCACTCGACGCGCGCCAGTTCTTTCCTCCGTCGTCACTGCGGCAGACACCCCCTTTGTAGTTGAGCACAGAGTTATGGCGCCACATCTTCGGGCGCGGAAGATCATGAGTGCCGCTGTTCACGCTCCACATTCGGCCTTTCACATTGGGATCGAATACCACCCAATAGGTAGTATTCAGCCAGCGCTCAGGAACGCCAATGGTTGAGCTGGTCCATGACGCTCCGCCATCTTCACTGCGAAATAGTCCGATGTCGGTGTACGTGATGAACTGACGTTTCGAGTCGAACGGATCGAAGTGAATTCCGTAGCTGGTGGTGACGTCAAGTCCGAGAGTTGTCCATCCAGAATTGTCGAGCTTGCGCGAGTACTGAGCGACCCAGGTCTTACCGCCGTCAGTTGTGCGCATCGTCCGGCCAAGATCCGTTCCATAGGCAAGATTGGGATCCTGTTCGGCAACGGTCATGTTGAGAGGATTCTCGCCCCAGCCTGGACCAAAGCGTTCGCTGATCCAGGCATCGTGAACGTTGGGCGCGCCGTGATCCGCCTCTTTCCATACCAGATCCCAGCTCTTGCCGGAGTTAGTCGTCTTCGCAACGCCAATCCACCTTTTGCCGTCGAGGCTCAGCTTGTCGTAGGACACGTAAGCCGTCTCGGGATGAGGCAAACTTGTTGCGATGGCGCGCACTTCTCCTTTTCCCGGAAGTGCCGACAAATTCCAGAGAGCACCACCATCGGTTGAAACATAAACACCCTGGTCGGAAGTGATATACACGGTTGGCTTCTCGCTCGCAGAGAAGCCTAACGAGATGTCGCTAGCTTTCGCAGGCAGAGTTACCGCGCTTACGCCCGAGGGGGATGCGACGAACAGCGCACTTCCATAACCGGTAAATACTCCGTTTCCGGAACCTATATATAAAGTGCGTTTATCGGCTGGTGAGTGTGGGTCGACCCAGATGTGCTTCGGGCGGGCGGACAGGTCAGCTTGCTTCTGCCATGAATCACCGCGATCGCGCGAGATGAACAGCGATGTCTTGTCCTTGTCTGGACCGGCGGTGGCGTAAAGCACGTTCGAATCGGAAGGATCAACAGCCATGGCCGACATGGAGCCGAGTGGATCAGGCTCGGCAACGACTGTTTCGTCGGAATGATCGGAACTCATTTTTACGCCCTTTACGGCGTCGGGCCGAGGATAGACAAGGCTCCAGTTTTCACCGCCATTGGTGCTTCGCCAGAGTGCGGTGGCATGCGCGTACATCGTGTTCGGATCTTTCGGATCGAATACAAAGAAATTGACCACGCCGCGGAGATTGAACATTCGCCAGGATTTCCCGCCATCATGAGTAATGTAAGAGCCCGTCATGTCGCATGAAATCAGGACGGTATTGACGTCATGTGGGCTAATGGTGGGATTGAACATCGCGCCGCCGCCACCTGGTCCAATAATTCGAAAATCACCAGGACGGTCTGACAATCCCTTTGCTGGTGCGAATGTAACGAAGACGAGAAGAAGAAGCGCTCTTTTCATCGGCCCTTTTGAATTATCTCTGCGAGAACGACTTGAGTATTCTTCTCAAGCCAACCGGACAACGGTCGTCGGCCAATGGGTTGATTGGCTGACGACCGAGTCTGCCGCACTGAGGCGAACTAGAAGGTAATCCGGAGTCGCAAGCGGATCGTGCGGCGACTATCCACACCTTCCTGCGTGAACGTATTGATCAGACGACCGAAATCCGGATTCGGTGTCACGTCGTTCAGGACCGGCCGCAACGTTGCGGGGTCCACTTTCACAGTGAAGTCGCCCAGTAGCGCGAATGGTCCGCCACCCCCACCGTAATCGCTGTTCGGCGAAAACAGACGATGATTGAAGACGTTGTCGACATCCGCTCCGAAGTTCGCTGCGAACCGCTCAGTGATGCGGAAGTTCTTGTGAACTCCAAGATTCACTCCCCAAGTTCCAGGACCGGTAAGCATGTTGCGCTTCGCGACCTGCGGATTGTCAAAAATATCGCCGCCAAATGACGGCAGTGCGAACGCACCCGGGTCGAAGATCTCGTCGCCGTTGCGCTTGTAGGGATTGCCGGTCACAAAAGCGCGGAACGATGGCTCCGCATTGAAGTCGCCATTAGCGTCCACCGAAGTAATACCGGTGTTGCCGGGAGTCAACGGTCCGCAGTTGTCGCAGATCCAGAAGGGGGTGAAGCCAGTTCCGGATTTAGCGAACATGTTGAAGCTGGTCTGCCATCCGCCAACGATGGCATCGGTGACACCGTTGGAGCCCGAGCCGAACTTGCGCCCCCGGCCTACTGGGAGGTCGTACACGCCGTAGGCGATAAAGCGGTTGTGTGGGACGAATGCTTCCTGCCCGTAATCGTTATCCTGTTGAAACGGGTTGTAAGCGATACCGCCCAGACTCGAGTTGCCCGTATCTAGACCCGTCGACTTTTGATCGATGTACGTATAAGACACATTCAACAATAGTCCGTGCGAGCTGCGGTGCTCGAACTGCGTCTGGAATGAGTTCGAGCGGCCGTGACCAAAGTTTCCGTAGCTGAGTAGGAAGTCTCCTAGACCCGGGAAAGGCTGTCGCGCAAGATCCGCCACCGAATAAGCGCAATCGCCTGCATCTACCGGATCGCACGGCGTTACACCATCGCCCACCCCGGTGCCATCATCCACGGTGGTACCAAACGGTTTGTTGCTCGGAGGAAGCGCGTTCAGATCCACCCCAGCGATCAGCCCGCTCAAGCTGCTGCCGAGATAGGAGAAGCGAATCGAGCTGTCGGGGAATATCTCACGCTCGAAGGTTACGTTGTACTGCTGGATGCGAGGCTGCTGGAGGTTGAACGGCACCGCGTTGATGGCCGGAAGCCCTCCGAAACCGGTAGTAACTGTTCCCCCGGTGAGCGGGGTTGGCCAAGCCTGAATTGGAGCGCCAGTCGCTCTTTTTGTAAGACCCTGGTTGAAGGGGTTGGTTGCGATTGGATCGCGAATTCCCTGCGCGGCCGAAGTTGGATAAACAATTCCGTATCCACCCCGAATCACCGTCTTATTGCCCAGTGCGTAAGCAGCGCCGACACGCGGCGCAAAGTTGTTCGTGTCCGTCTCCACCAAGCCACGCCCGATGTCGAGACCCGATTGAGCGGCCGTCACAACACCAATTTTGCTGATTCGAGTATCCAAGAACGGCAGGGTTTGCTCCGAAGGCACGACGAAGCGACCCTTTGCTCCAGTTTGTGGATTCACGAAGTTTGGATCGAAGTTGGCGAGCAGATCATGATTCTCGATGAATGGCGTTATCAACTCATATCGCAAACCAAGATTCAAGGTCAGCTTCGTAGAGATCTTCCAGCTGTCCTGTACGAAGTAACCAGTCTCCCAGTTGTAGACGTCCATCGGAGAACGCGGTGCATTGATGTACGCAACACTGTTTGGAGCGCGACCCATCAGGAAATTGGCAAAAGGGCTGGTGCCGGACCCGGTGTAAGTCATGAAACCACGAGGGTTGCCACGGTTGACGGCGAAACCGTCCACGGCGGCATTACGGACGAAATCCGCGCCCGCCTTCAGGCTGTGCTTTCCAAGGACCCAAGTGAATGTGTCACCGAAGGTGACCAGGTTCTGGTCCAGTGGTCGATCCGTATTGCGACCGCCATTAGCGAATGTTGCAAAAGCTCCGCTAAAGTTAATTGCCGGATGTCCATAGGTTGAGAGCTCGCTCTTGCCGACTACTGCACCATAAGCATCAATATCATTTTGCGAGAACCCGATCGTGGAGAGGAAGCTCTGCAAAGTGCCATTGCTGTGAGTGAATAGCTTTTGGAAGTTGAATCCGCCGCGAGCTTCGTTCACCAAGTGTGCACCTATTAAGCGTGCGTAAGAAACGTTAACCGTGTCGTTGCGGCGGTCTGTTTGCCGCAGGCCGAGACCCGTATAGGGCGCCTGGACCAGCGGTCCGGAAGTCGTCTGACCGGAAGCGTTGTAGACGACGTAAACGTGATCTTTATCGGAGAAGTCGCGATCAACGCGCAGTGTGCCTAAGTCCTGAATTGATTGCCCGGAGAGAAGTGTCTGGTAGCCGGGAATTCTGCCTCTCGAATCGATGGGGGCCGATAATCCGATCTTTGGGAAGTAGTTCGAGATCAGCGAGTGTACGTTTGGGGACAAGAGGCGCGATGGGATAGTAATAAACTTTTGTCCCAGTCCTCCAACGGTGTCGTTTGCGATTTCCGCCGGAGTGAGCGTCACACCGGCAGGAACTGCGGGCTTATTTGCGTCGCTCACTCGCGAGAAATCACCAGCCCAGAGGCTCGGATGAGGAAGTGTGTTGGACGTAACGTTAACGGGCGAGACGCTCCAGTTTTTTTCGTACGCCGCGAAAAAGAACGTCTTGCCTAACTTCGGAATTGGACCTCCAATCGATCCGGCGACGTCATTCAGATTGAAGTAAGGATTCGGATATTTGCTTTGGAAGGCAGTTGGCGCGAAGTTTTGCGCGCCGATCTTGTCCTGTGATGTCCAGGCGGCGAGTGCCGAGTTCTTGTTGTCATAGAAGATCGAGCCGTGATAGCCCGTTCCTCCACGCTTCGTGGTTACGCGAATGTTCGCGATACCGGCATATTCCGCGCTGAAGTCGTTCGAGAGAACATTGATGTCACCGACAGCTTCGAGCGAAGGCTGGCTACTCGTCGGCTCGCCGAAAATACCACCGTTCGACCGCTGCCCATCAAGAGAGAAGCTCGCACCGTAACTCTGTCCACCAAGAAACTTGAACTCCCCGTCTGCTGAGCCTTGCGTGATGTTCGGATTCAGATAGAGGAACGAATACACGTTACGACTGTCGCGGGGAAGATCAATTACTGCGCGGCTCGGGATCGTGCTACTAATGGTCTGGTCGTCGGTATTGATCAGCGGCGCTTCCGACGAGACCGTCACCGTTTCCGTTGCAGAAGCGACTTTCAGTTGCGCACTGGCAGACACCACGTCGCTACCGTTGATCTGAACTCCCTTCACCACCATGGAATTCATACCGGCATTAGAGATCGTCACGTCGTAACGACCCAAGGGCAGTCCGAATACCTGGTAAACTCCCTGGCTGTTCGTCTTCGTTTCATGTCTAGCATTTGTCGCCAAATCAAGAATCACGACTCTCGCATTGGGAAGGACTGCACCAGTGCCGTCTTTGACTACTCCCGTGATCGTACCCAGGTCAGTTCCTTGCGCCATGAGGAATTGACTTGCGCCTGCGAAAATTGATACCAAAGTGAGCAAACGAACCAACCAAGCTGCCACTCTCATAAACTTCTCCGATTCCGGATTTCTAAGCTGGATGACTTTCATAGCACAAATCGTGAACCCAAATCAAAACAAAAACTAATAAATAGAAAGAAAAACGAGAACAAAAGAAAGTTTGGGAAGGCCTCTGGTGCTTACATCGGCCAAAAGTCCTCTACCGCCTCTCTCGTTAAACAGGGCTAACGTTGAATCCGTGACTACGGAAAGTGATGACGTAAAGTAATTGCCCGCACATCACGGCAGGGATGATCTTGTAGCAGCTCAGGAACGGTGCGCGGCAGATTAAATCAACGAATGGTTCGGTTGAGCGGAGAAACAAAGCTCGACGGAAGGATACACGTCTTCGATCGTCGGACTTAGCAACTCCTTCTCAAGCAGACTGCGGATTGCGGATCTAGCCTCATCGTAGAAGCCGAAGGCCACATCTTCCGGGATGTTTTTATCCGTTTCGTGGAGTACAAGTCGGTCTTGTTGATAGCATCGCAAGCTACGCTCTGGGCCAAATGGACAAGTAACTATCGCTCGAAAGCCTTCGCCGCAGATTTCGTAAGTTTCTTCGAGGACACCGGAAGTAGGAAGCACATCCACACGACCGAAGACCCCATTTTCATCAAATTCGACGTCCACACCATACCAGTTCGCGCCTGTAGCGTGCCGCATTCGACGGAAACTCGCCTGCTTTATGTTTCCTGCGATGTGGCGCAAGGCATCGACGGAGTGAACTGCAGTTTCCCAGAGGAATTCGGGTTCCGTGCGCGCGTCGCGCGACATTAGTGCGCGAACATAGCGCACCTCGCCGATTGATCGTGCCCACCCGATCGCCTTATTGAGCCAAGGCATGAAGCGTCGATTGACGGAAACCATGTTCGGTGTGCGCGTCAACCGTGCCGTATCGCGTAGCGCAGTCGCTTCCAACAACGTTGCTCCAAGTGGTTTTTCGACGACGCAAGCCGTGCCGCGTTGCAACAGGTCAATGCCCAGCGCAGAAATTGTGTCCACGGGAACCACGGCGATGCATAAATTGAATTGCTCGCTGCTCAGCATCGCAGAGACATCTGCGTAGGAGCTGCGAAAACCGTATGTGTTACAAAAATACTCGGCTCGATCCTTTCGCAAGTCGCATGCGGCCGTGAGTTCCAAATGCTCCGCGTGCTCCGCCTTATAGCGTGCCAGAGGAACGGCATGGCCGATTTCTGAGTGTTCGCCACAACCGATCAGTCCGACACGAATCATGCGGGAGTTAGTCCTGAGGTATGCTACCCACTGCCTGAGCGTTTAGCATCGGGCTGCGCCTCAAGGCGCCTCCGCGAATGAAGTGCAGGGACGCGGCCACTAGCAAAGTGAGCGCCGCGAACAACAACACGGTCGAGCGTTGCTGAGCAGGCGCACCGAACAACAGTAATAGGCTGAGCAACCCAATAAAGGAGATCGTACGACTCAGGAACCGGAATACAGGGACGGTGAAATCCGGTACCTCTTTCAGCTCTGTGGCGACATCAACTGGCGTGTTGAGCTTCTTGAAAAGGCGCGCTCGCCCAGGAGTATCGCCGCGATCAAACAACATGGTTAGAAAGAACACGCCGATGGACGATGGCAGGATGTAGAAGACCTGCTGAATCAACGACCAGTGATACACAAAGGCACCGAGCATTCCGAGAATCAGTCCGACGGCGAAAGAGGCCAGACCTGACCATGGCGGCGTTCTCCGCACCGCGAGTCCTAGCAATGCTGGAGGCCCATATGCGAGGGACATCAGCGTGTTAAATGTAAGCATCACGTCGAAGACGCTGAAGCCGTTTTTCGCGATCATCGCCGCGATCACCGTTGTGCTCGTGCCGACGAAGAATGTCATTAGCCATCCGACAATGAGCAATTCCCGATCGGTAGCGTGCTTTCGAAAGAGTTCCTGGTAGAGATCCTTGGTCAGTATCGCGGCTTTTAAGTTGAACTGAGCTGAAAGAGTAGCCATCGTCGCACTGAACATCGCTGCCAACATCACCCCAATCAGTCCGTGCGGGAGCAATGTAAGACTGGCAACTGCATACGAGCCTTCGCTGGGATTCGCGAGAGCCGGCCACAATCGATGCAGGTCAGGATAGACCACGCGCATTGCCATTGGAGGAATGAACCATAGAAATGCGCCGACCACGAATAATACGCTGCACAGCAAAGCGACTTTGCGCGCTGACGCCTCGTTATCTACACTGAAATAGCGCTGCGCCATAGCGCTGGTGTTGTATCCGAACGAAACCATCATGGTCCACGAGATGATGTAGATCCATCCGAACTCGCCCGACAGATGTATGGTTTTCATTTGCGGTGGGAGGGCGTGAATGAGTCCGGAGATTCCGCCGACGCGCATCAGCGCTGTCACTACCAGAACCAGACAGAACGGCATAAGAATCGACGCTTGCAGGAAGTCCGTCACCACGACGGCCCACAATCCGCCGAGCACGCAATAAAAGGTGATGATCGCACCAGCTCCTACAATGACCCACACCATAGGGGCACCGCAGGCCGACGAAACGAATAGAGCCAATCCGTAAAGCGTGCTTGCGCTGGTAAACATCTGAAACAGAATGGTGGACCAGGAGAATGTCTGGTGGGTTGCGATGTTGAATCGGCCAAAGAGGTACTCCATCACTGTGGTGATGCGACTTCTTCGCCAGCGCTCCGCGAAGAAAAAGTATCCCAGCAGGAAGCTGACAGAGTTGCCAATATAGAGACCCGTGGCTGCGATGCCGGATCTGTAAGCTACTCCGGCTGCACCCGTGAAGGTCCAGGCACTGAAACCCGACATGAAGCAGCTCAGGCCGGCAACAAGCCACGGCACACGACTTCCCCCGCGGAAATACTCGGCTGCGCCTCGGTTGAAACGAATGACGTACACCCCAACGAGGATCATTAACAACGCATACAAGCCGATCACTGTGTAATCCAAAAAATTGACCCTAGACATAGGCCGCACGCATCGACCTGTCGGTTATAATGCGTTTTGAAATAAAAAAGAAGGAAATAGCAAAAAAGAATAAGAAACCAATCGAATGGTAGACTTCCCGCTATGTCGCGCCCTGCTACCCTCGTGTGCGCCGGCCGGGAATTGTTCAACTCTTTCTTTCCCGTGTCGCAGGCAAAACGTCTTTCCGGAGTTTGCGATTGGCAACTCGATGACTCTAACGACATTAAGAAACTGCGGAAGAAGCTAGCGACGGCCGAAGTCCTGATCACGACTTGGGACAGTCCAAAGTTTTCTGAGGATCTTCCCCAATTAGGCCCGAAGCTGCGGTTGATCTCTCATTGCGGTGGAGAAGTGAAATCGCGCTTTGCTCGACCACTCTTCGAACGAATCACGATTACGAACGCGGCCGATCCGATGGCGCGCGCTACGGCAGAAATGGGCGCGGCATTACTGCTCTACGGCGCACGAAATATCGACTACTATCGCGACAGAATGCGTGAGCGCTCGAACCGCATTTACGAGCAGATACACCAGCACGGAAATGTTGAAGGACTCGCCGGCCGCGAAGTTGGAATGATCGGTTTCGGGCGCATCGGGCGCGCACTCATCGATCTGATGCGCGGGTTCCAGCTAATGTGGATCGTCTACGATCCTTACGCCCCACGTGACTTGGTCAAAGACTATCCTGTCCGCTTTGTTGAACTCGACGAACTTCTTTCGCGAGCCGAGCTTCTGGTGCTCACCGCCGCTCTAACCGACGAGACGCGCGGATTACTGAATCGCAAACGCCTGGCCGAACTTCCCAATCATGCGTTCATCGTAAACATCGCTCGCGGCGGACTTGTTGATCTCGATGCGCTTACAAGAGAAGTGAAGAGCGGAAGACTCAGATGTGCGATCGACGTCACTGATCCGGTCGAACCGCTTCCGGTTAACCACCCGATAAGGCGCCTCCCTGGAGCAATCGTCACGCCTCACATTGCTGCGAGCAACCGAAAGGTACGCGCGCAGATTGCTAACGTGGTGATGGACGATATCGAGAGCTTCTTCGCCGGTCGCGGTGTGAGAAACCGAGTTACCACAGCGATCCTCGACCACATGACCTAGCTATGAAAATGGCCTTCTCGACTCTAGCGTGTCCTGATTGGACGATGGCGCAGATCGTGAAGATTGCGTCACGTTACGGATACGCTGGCATCGAACTGCGGTTTGTCGAACGTGAGGATTCTCTCTACAAATTGGCGGCCTTTACGGGCAAGGGCTTGGCTCAGACCAGGCAGTTGCTGTCTGAGAGCCAGCTGAAGATCTGTTGCGTCGACACCAGTTGCCGGTTTCATTCTCCTGATGCAACTGAACGGCAAAAGTGGATCGTGGAGGGTGAACGTATGGCCGATCTTGCGGTGGAACTTGGATCGCCGGCTGTTCGTGTTTTTGGTGATCAGATACAACCAGGCGCCGATCGCGAATCAACACGGGCATGGATCGCTGAGTCCATGCATGAACTAAATCGCAAGATCGAGCCTAGCGGCGTCGCGGTATGGCTAGAGACTCACGGCGATTTCGCCAGCGCGGCGGAAACCGCGGCGATTTTGAGCATTTCCAAATCGGACCGTGTTGGGATTGTGTGGGATGCTGCGAACTGCTGGCTCGAGTCCGGTGAAACGCCACAGCAGGGCGCTGCTGGGATGCAAAATGCAATTGTTCACGTTCATGTCAAAGATCTTAGAAAGTGCGGTGAAAAATGGGTGCCTGTTCTCAACGGCGAGGGAACATTCCCGCTTCAGGAAATGCGATTCGCCCTACGGAACATCGGCTATGACGGGTACGCGTCCTTCGAGTGGGAGAAGAAGTGGCACCCGCAAATTCCTGCCGCCGAGGTAGCCTTGCCGCACTTTGCACGATGGTTCCGGGAACATTGGAATGTGTAGCGACCGCGAGCCAGTGCTCCGCAAACTGGCTGCCAGAGACACAGCAGCCGCTCTCGAGCTTTCTACTGAGGCGGGCTGGAACCAAACCGAAGACGACTGGCGACGGCTCCTCGAGTTATCTCCGATGGGCTGCCTTGCAATCGAGGTAGCGGGTGAAGTGGTGGCCACAGCAACAATCGTTGCCTACGAATGTCGCCTGGCCTGGATTGGAATGGTGCTCACGCGAAAGACATGTCGCGGACGCGGTTTCGCGAAACGTCTGCTCAACGAAGTCCTGCGGCTCGCTGACATGCTCGATATAGAGAACGTCAAACTCGATGCTACCGATCTGGGAAAGCCGCTCTATGAAAAACTTGGCTTCCGCAGCGAACAGGTGGTTGAGCGATGGGAATGTGAAAAAGTTGCTGTCGCCGCGGTTGCAGTTCCGCCGACCAGTTTCCCGGCAGCCGTATTCTCCTACGATCAATTCGCCTTTGGAGCGAACCGCTGTACCCTGCTGCAGTCACTCGCGAGGTCGAGGCCGCCGGTTTTGCTCGACAATTCTTATGCGATGACAAGAGAAGGCAGGGTTTCTGAATACCTCGGTCCGTCCGTCGCAAAATCAGCAGAAGCCGCGCGCCGCGTGATTACTTCCGTGCTCGCTTCTCATGCCGGTCGAAGCTGCTATTGGGACCTGCTCCCTGCCAATACCATAGCTGTCCAGCTCGCGCGCGAATTCGATTTCGCTCCAAAGCGGCACCTTACGCGCATGGTTCGCGGCCAAGACCTGCGTGGAAATGAGCAACAGACATACGCGCTCGCAGGTTTCGAATTTGGTTAGCCGACCTACGGTCCAGATACGACCGGCAAGATCAGTACTGAGGGATGCTCGGCATCATGATAGATGCGGTTAGTTGCTGGCATTCCCTTGCGAGCAGTCGCTGCGTCCTCCCCAGTGTTCATGTTTCGAGCGAACCGTGGAAAGTTACTGCTGCTGATTTCCAGCCGTAGTCGATGACCTTTCTTGAAGACGTTGCTAGTCGCCCACAGGTCGAGGTTGAATTTGTAGATCTCATCTGGATTCATGAGCGTGGCCTTCTCCTGCGAATCCCGATACTTGGCACGAATGATTCCCTCTGTCAGATTTTGGGCGAAGCCGCCGGGCCACACATCCACCAGCTTCCCGGTGAAATCGGTGTCCGCCGCAGACGAGCTCGCAAACAGTTCCAGCGTGATTGGCCCTGTCACTTCGAGCGACTGCGCCAGTACCGGCGTTTCATAGGTGAGCACGTCGTCTCGAGCCTCAACAGGGCGTTGATCTCGCGGACCCGGCTCCAGCCGCGTAGCTTCACAGCAGAGGGGACCACCGATGGTGGGCGTGGGATTTTCCGGATTGTAAATATAACGATCAACCAGCTCGGATTTAGCAGCTACCGTGCTGAGACCGCCATCGCCTTTCGAGGAATTCGCCTTTCCACCAGAATGCAGGTAGTACTTCGTCGGTTTCGCATTCGCCAGAGGCCAATCATCTGCTTGCCGCCATTCATTGGCGCCCATGACGAAGAGCTTCACCGGCTTCGACGAGGCGAATTCGTTGTTTATGCCTTTGAGCGCGTAATCGTACCAAGCCAGTGTCACCTCATCTTCGTCAAAAACAGCAGCCGATCCAAAATCAACGTCGCCGATCTTTCGGCCACTGCCCGCGTGTCCGCCGATCATCAGCAGCAGGCGCTGTCCTTTTCGCGCGGCA
The DNA here is from genome assembly GCA_045808065.1 of Terriglobales bacterium. Lineage (GTDB taxonomy): Bacteria > Acidobacteriota > Terriglobia > Terriglobales > Acidobacteriaceae > Gp1-AA112. Next base: position 107,986 of record JBJMGD010000018.1, read on the forward strand.
TCACTGCCGCCGTGCGCCTTCACGCCTGTGTAGTTTCGTAGAGATCCGCCAAGGAAAATGTCATACCACGCAGCGACCGTCAAAACCGGAACGTTGATCTCGGCGTAGTGTTCTTCGATCGACCAACGCTTCCAATAGTCATCGTAGTCGGGATGAGCCAGCCAGTCGTTGAAATAGGGAGCTACCGTGCGATGCAGACTTGTCATCTCCGTCATGTTCGGGGAGTTCACGAGCGGATAATCTGCGAGTGGTGTTCTCCAAATGCCGTCCATCGGGTTTGTGTTTTTACGGATCCAGCGGTCTATAGTGTCTTGCGCAAGGCCAGATGTCCACGACTGATTGAACCACTGCTCGAAAGCGCCGCTCTGGTAGGTCCATCCATCATGGTAGTTGCTAGCAGTCACCACCGGACAGATTGCCGACAGGTGAGGCGGGTGCGAGATCGCCGTCAGCATCTGCGTAGCGCCGACATACGAACCGCCAAACATTCCCACCTTTCCATTGGAATGAGGTAGAGAAGCGGCCCACTCTACCGTGTCGTATCCGTCATTCGATTCGTTTTTGAACGGATACCAGTCGCCCTCAGACGAATAGCGGCCGCGCACATCCTGAACAACGACAACGTAGCCGCGAGAGGCAGCTTTCACACCCAAGCCTCGCTCGTTACGTTTGTCGTACGGGGTTCTCTGCAGCAGTACTGGGAAGGTGCCCTCCGCCTCTGGCCGGTAGATGTCCGCGCGTAAGACCGTACCGTCGCGCATCTTCGTTTCGACGTTCAACTGCGTACTTACGGCGAAAGTATCTGCCGCGTAAAGACGAACACAGGTTGGTGTGAACACTACGAGAATGGCGAAGCTAAAGAATACGTAACGGGCACGCATGTCTTCCCTTTCCACAGAGCAGTTCGTTATTCCCGAAGATGGCCCGGATTTTGCGGGCAGAGCATATCTTAATTTGTTCTTTTTATTTATTTCCTTTATTTTCTAATCCTATTTGATCCTGAGGCAGCATGCCGCGTTTCGACGTCACCATCGCCGGTGAACTCAATCTCGATCTCATCATGTACGGATTTCCCGAATCCTTGCCGCCGGAGCGCGAACTGCTCGCCAACGACATGTCGCTCACACTAGGCAGTTCATCCGCGATTGTTGCGCACAACATGGCGGCTCTCGGGTCGAAGGTGGGATTCACATCGTGTGTAGGAAATGACGATTTCGGAAAGGTTGCGCTTAGCCGTCTTCAGGCAATCGGTGTTGATGTTTCGACCGTCGTCAAATTGCCTGATGAGAAAACCGGAGTAACCGTGATTCTTCCGCGGGAGAAGTGGCGGAACATCTTGACCTACCCCGGAACGATTGCGATGCTTGCGCAGCATCACCTCGACTTCGAATTTCTCAGCTCAGCCCGGCATTTCCATTTATCGTCCTACTTCCTCCAGATAGCTCTTCAGCCCTTCATCCCAGATTTGCTAAAGCGATTAAAAGTAGCGGGCCTGACGATCTCGCTCGACACCAACGACGATCCTGCCGACGAGTGGCAAAGTGGCGCCGAGCAAGTTTTGTCGCTTGTAGACGTGTTTCTTCCGAACCAGCGCGAAGCGCAAAAGATCACTCACTCCTTCAGCTTGGGCGAAGCTCTGGACAAGTTGACCAAACTAGTACCGCTGGTGGTGGTGAAACTCGGTTCGGGTGGTGCAATCGCGTGCCGCGCCGCTGAGCGCCTCTCTTCGCCTGCGATTCAAACGCAGAGCTTCGATTCCGTTGGAGCAGGCGACAGCTTTGACGCCGGATTTCTCCGCGCGTTTGTGCGTGGCGAAGACCTTGAGACTTGTCTAGAAAATGGCAACCTGGCCGGCGCTCTCTCTGTTACGCGCCCCGGTGGGACCGAAGCATTCCGCGATGCACCTCATCGTGAAAATTTCTTGAGCCAACACAGGGAGCGCTCGATACGGCAGGCCAAATGAAATGGACGGTTTTCGCGCCGGCATTACTTGCAGCCGCAATTGCTGCGGGACAGACTCCCCCCCGCGAAGCCTTCCGCGTCTTGCCCGCTACTTCCTCCGAAGCTCCGACCATCACGCCCTACTTGAAGTACCAAACGGAGATGGCATGGGATCAGGACAACCTTCGTCGTGGGAAATGGGAAGCGATCACTTCCGAGCAGGATCTCCTGCAAGTTCAGGAACAAATTCACCAGCACCTTCTAATGATGCTCGGCGGCCTGCCACCCGAGAAAACTCCACTGAACGCTCGTGTGACCGGCAAAATTGGGATGGATGGCTTCCACGTTGAGAAGTTGATTTATGAGAGTCTTCCACGAATTTACGTTCCTGCGCTGGTCTATGTCCCCGACGATGGCCCGAGAAAACATCCGGCGATTTTGGTTCCAGCCGGCCATTCGCCTAAGGGCAAGATCTTCTATCAAGCTTTGTGTCAGCGATTGGTTCGCCGCGGATACGTCGTTATCGCCTGGGACCCCGTCGGACAGGGTGAACGCAGCCAGTTTTGGGACGCAAAATCTAACGCGAGCCATTACAACCTGATCTGTGCCGAGCATGCCGTGATTGGAAATCTCGCTTATCTTGCGGGCACTAACCTCGCCCGCTGGGAGATATGGGATGGTATTCGCGCTGTCGATTATTTGCTCACTCGCTCTGACGTTGATTCAGATCGCATCAGCATCACGGGTACGAGTGGCGGCGGAACACAAACTGCCTACATTGCCGCCATGGACAAGCGCATCAAGGTCGCGGCGCCCTCTTGCTATATCACATCCCTGCCAATGCGCGTGTACAACCGCATTTTCAAGGACCCTGACAGCGATCCCGAGCAGGACCTCTACGGCATGATCTCAAACGGGGTCGATCATCCCGGTTTGCTCCTGATGATGTATCCCCGTCCGGTATTCGTCGCGGCTGCTGTACTCGATTTCTTTCCCATCGAAGGAACACACAAGACCTTTCGCGAAGTGACAGGCCTTTACTCAAAGTTTGGCCACGCCGACCGGATCGCGATGCACGATGGTTATCACGAGCACCAATACTCGCTCGAGAACCAGGAGGCAGCATTCGAGTTCATCGATCATTTCAACAGAATGCCTGCACGCCACGAACTCGCACCCATCAAAGAAATGGACGAGAAGGCCCTGCAGGTCACCCGCACCGGCCAGGTGATGCTCGACTATCCCGAGGCACGGTCTTTAATGAACGAAATCCATGACTACTACGAGCAGCACAAGTCCGAGCCGCATCAGAGCCTGAAGAGCTATTACGAGTCAAATTATCCCGGCATCCGCACTTGGCCGGTATCAAAGTACGCGAATCTTGCGCCAGAGCGAAACGAGATCTGTTGGGAGATGGTGGGCACGACAAAGCTTCAGGACGTGACCATTGATCGTTACGTGCTGCATCACAGCCGCTTTCTGCCTATGCCTTTGCTGTGGATTCACGAGTCTGGTGAAAGACAGCGTCCAGTACTGCTTTGGATCGGCGAGGACGGAAAAGGGTCGCAGGACGACTGGCCCACAATAAGTAAACAACTCACAGCCGGTTACAACATTATCTCCATCCACTCGCGCGGATTGGGCGAAACTCGAATGCCGTACAAGGCTGTGTCGCCCGACGATCCGAAACTAGCACACATGAGTTTCGACGAAGCATACCACAGTCCCCTCTCAGGGGTACTCGCTGACTATGTCTACAACTCGCTTCTGATAGGTCGGCCGTACTTTCTGCAAATGCTCGAGGACATTGAGATCGCAACGCGATTTGCTCATGAGCATCTGAAGCTTTCGAATGCGATTTCAATAACGGGAACCGGCAGAAGCTACACCCTGGCCAGCTCGGCAGTCGAAGTTGTTCCCGATCTGAAACTCGTGCCCAATTCGGACGGCCAAGTATTCAAGTGGTCTGAAATGGTTGACCAAACGCGCGAGCTGTGGCCGATAGAGTTCCTTCTCCCAGGTGGCGCTTACATTCATTAGGCGAAGGCTACTTCGCAACGAGTTTCAAAAGGCCAAACTTGTCGGGTACGTGAAACGTCTCGCTCATCGTCGGTCGCCACAAGACCTCGACGACGTGATCTGGCAGCCCTTCCGTGCGAAACAGGTTTACCCGGAATATTGTTGCTACTTGTGGCGAAGGTGTGCCCAATGCCGCGAACGGAATCTTCATCGCTGCATACCAGATATGTCGTTCGCTATCTACCCGCGCCAGGTGCTGGAAGTTCGAGTTCCACACCCAACCCTCTTCGTGATGCGACTTATGCAAATCGACATCGAGATCAATCCACTCGTTTTGCGGTGAAACTTCGAACTCTTTGTAGCGCTTGATGTCCTTGAAATCCGATCCCAGGAACACCTCCGCTACGTTCCAATTCCACAACTCGTATGTCTCTTTCGATGTATCCGGATTCGGCTTCACATATAGCTGCCTATAAGGGCACGAAAACAGGAAATAGATTGCGTCTTTGGTCCAACGCGAACGAACCTCGGTTCGATAGTCCATTTCCGGCTGGCCTCTAATTCCAACCTGCAGGTACACCGGACGCGCAGCCCCCCAGAACGGACTTGTCGTATCGAGGGTAAGCGTCACGTCTTTCTCGGCTTCGATACTTTGAAAGGTCGTCCTCTGAACCTGCGCCCATAAAGGATTGACTGCGACTAAGAGCAGCAGCACGGACATTTTTTTCATTCTTAGCTCTCGCAAATTCCGGATTATATTGATTCTTTCTTTTGCTTTCGATATCTTTCGCACTTCTGTGTGGTTGCACGTCTAAAGAGAGGCACAATCTTGGACCGAAGGACGGCCATTAAGACCCTGGCTGCTGTTGTCGCAACTCCTGCCGTCACCATTGCCCAAGCCGAGTGCCGGCAGGGATACGCGCCCGACTTCCCCGTACGGCAGCGCTTGGATCAAGGTCCCTTCGGGATTGAGCAGGACCAGGGCTGGCGCACCGCACTGTTCACAACTGCATCTGAGAAGCCGCTGCGCAATCCCGGTAGCGGCCTTGTCGGCTACACCTGGGAAGAAAACGGCCCCTCTCTCGCGGTTCGTGGCGGAAAACGAACTCTTGAGGATCAGATTGAACAAACTGCCAGTCTGCCTTTCGTCGACGTTCTATACATCCGCTGTGACTGGCGCAACGTTCAGAAGCAGGCGGGTAAACTCGACCTCGACCCGGTCTGGCAACTCACCCTCGATGCCGCGCGGCGCCACAATCTGCGCGTCGCCTTCCGTATTCAGCTTTCGAATCCCGAATTTCAGCCAAAAGAAATCGCCCTTCCTGGGTTTCTGCGTCAAAACATTCCCATGGTGAACATCGGCGGAATCCCGCGCCGCGGAGATGTTCAATACGTGGAGCCTCGTTACGACCATCCTGAATTTCGCAGGGCGTTCACCGAACTCAATCATCTGCTCGCTGAACGATTTGACGGCGATCCTCTGCTCGAATGGATGGACATCATGCAGTACGGATTTTGGGGCGAAGGACACACCAGTAATCTTCCCAGTCCATTTCCCGACTACGCGACGGCAGAGCGCACTTTCCTCGAAATTACCGCCGAACAACTCGACGCGTGGAAGAAAACTCCTCTCGCCGTAAACACCCAACCCGACATCAGCCACGTCGGCAACAATCGCGTGATCGACGCCGCCATGCGTGCGGGTGCGTGGCTTCGATCAGACAGCATTGAGATTGAGGAGCCAATCCAAATGACCAAATCGCCAATCGTCCTCCTTGGCTCGCAGCGATCATGGAAGACGGCTACTTCCGCCAATACGACATAAACAAATTGACACTGGATGCGGCAGGCGTGAACCAGATGGAGCGATGCATGCTCCACACCCTTGATCTGCATGCAAACTATTGGTCTTTGTGGACCGAATCCGACAACCTGAAGACCTACAACGAAAAGTACCCCCGCGGCTTCGAACGCCTGCAAACGAATCTGGGATACCGCGTTCGTCCCGGCTGGGTGTGGCAACGCAAGCGCTTCAACACCTCCGAATTGGTTGTCTCCGTTGTGAACCGTGGAGTTGCTGGAGTACCCGGCGTTCTTTGGCTCATGCTCAACAGCCCGGACAAATCCTGGAAGATGCGCGGCTCACTCGATCCCGGACAGCCCACCGCCGGCGGCAACCGCGAATGCTCGTTCCCGTTGCCCAATGGCTTCGTCGGGCAGGTTCAGCTTTCAGCGGAAGTCGAACTTCGTCCTGGAGTATTCAGGCCGGTTACATGGGCTTGTGAGCAACCGCTCAATTCTGACAGATCGATCACCGTCCAAGTGAAAGATGTAAACGATCCCACTTGGCGTAAGGGAGTGTGAGAGTCGAGTTCCGCTCATGACGTATACGGCTCCTGCCACTCCCGCACGCAAGACGATTCCGCACCTGCGATGGTGGATCGCCAGCCTTCTCTTTGCGTCGACCATCATCAATTACCTTGACCGCCAGACACTCTCGCTGCTCGCACCTTACTTGAAGGGTCAGTATCACTGGACTAACACCGACTACGCCGCGATCGTGATCGCTTTCCGTATTGCCTATGCCATCGGACAAACTGCGTTCGGCCGATTGATGGACAAAATCGGCACTCGTCGGGGACTGAGTCTCACCGTCGCGTGCTATTCGATCATTTCGGTTCTCACGCCTCTGGCAAACAGTCTTCTCAGCTTCGGGTTCTTCCGATTCCTTCTCGGAGCCGGCGAATCCGCGAACTGGCCAGCTGCAACTAAAGCTGTATCGGAATGGTTTCCCAAGCAGGAGCGCGGACTCGCCACCGCTTTTTTCGACAGCGGATCATCCGTCGGCGGGGCGATTGCGCCATTCCTCATCCTGGGCATCTACTTCCGCTGGGGCTGGCGGCCGGCTGTTATCGTCCCAGGATTGCTCGGATTCTTGTGGCTCCTGCTCTGGAGAAGGATTTACCAGCCGCCCGAAGTGCATCCGCTAATCTCCGAGAGCGAACGCCAGATGCTCGCGGAAGACAAACGCGACCTTCAAACCGCAACTCTAAAACGAATAGTGTTTCGAAGCCTGCTAAAGCTCCCGCAAACGTGGGGGGTGATCGTGGCAAAAGCTTTCACCGATCCGGTTTGGTACTTCGTGACCGACTGGTTTCCGATCTATCTGGTGGCTAAAGGCATCGATCTGCGGAGCGGCTTGCTGGCCGTTTGGGTTCCCTTTATCGCCGCCGACTTGGGGAACTTCTTCGGAGGGGCAGTCTCGGGCTGGCTCATTAAACATGGATGGTCGCTTGGCCGCGCGCGCAAAGCCGTCGTCATCTTTGGCGGCATCGGTGTGACCATGCTCATCCCAACTATCTGGACCACGAACCTTTTCGCGATCACTTCTTTATTTGCGCTTGCGACGTTCTGTTACGCTGCGTTCAGCACGATCGCCAATGTTCTGCCCTCAGATCTCTACGAGAGTGGTTCAGTCGGAAGCGTTAGCGGAATGAGCGGAACTGGCGCCGGCGTCGGAACCATTATCGGGTTTGCCCTGATCGGGCATTTCTCCGACCTGCATCGCGGCGCTCACGAGTTCGATCCCATTATGGTCGTGGCTGGTCTCATCCCATTTGTTGGAATGCTGCTGGTTTTGGCACTTATACGAAATACAAGGGCCACCGATGAGGGCTTGGTGCGTGCTATCTGACGTCTTCAGCGGCTGAGTTCTTCCACGATCTCTGGCTTTAGCAGCGATGCCGAGTACTGATCAAGGTAGATTGTGGTGTTTGGGTGCGTCCTGAGAATCGATGCTGGCGCCATTGGGCTGATTTCTCCGTGCAAGCAGATTGACACCGCCGCGGCTTTTCTTGCGTCGGGCACTATGGCGATGATCTCTTTCGCCTTAAGCACCTGCTTCACCGTCATCGACAGTGCCCGCTGCGGAACTTCTTCCAGGCTCTTGAACCACCCCTCGCCCAATTGTTGTCGTCGGCACGCTTCGTCAAGCTCGACCACAATGTACGCTTCGTTCGTTTCGAAGTCCGCAGGTGGATCGTTGAATGCTAGGTGTCCGTTTTCGCCGATGCCGACAAACGCAACGTCAATCGGTGCCGTCCTAATCTCCGCCGTGACTTCGGCGATCACGTCCGCCGACTTACGCTCTCCGTCGAGTAAGTGAAAGTGCTTGATTCCGGTCTTTTCGATAAGACGTTCACGAAGGTATTTCCGGAAACTCGCCGGATGCGCTTCGGAAACATCCAGATACTCGTCCAGATGGAACATCTCCACCTTCGACCAATCGATTCCCGGGGTCTTCGTCAACTCATCGAGAAACTCGAATTGTGAAGCACCGGTGGCGGCAATGATGCGAGCTTTCCCCTTGGAAGCAATCGCCTCATTGATGACCTCTGCGGCCTGTTTGGCGGCTGCTCTCGCAGCCAACTTCTCATCGGGAAAAACTTTCACCTGCATTAACAAACCTGCTTGCGATTTCCGAAAGTGGAAAAGAAACCATTAGAAATTAAACGAAAGTAATGTGGTATACATTAACACGGTTCAACTCGGGCACCGATGACGCAGGCGGCAAATTTGCGATGTTGATTAGCACTGTCGAAGAACTGGAGGAGGCGCTTTCCACCCCATCTTCCAATGACATCGCGAGTGTGTCTACGCTGTCTGGAGACATTCTCATTCTAGGCGTAGCTGGAAAAATGGGACCGACTCTGGCCAAGTTGGTACGTCGCGCCGTCGAGCAGTCCAAACGTCCCAAGAATGTGGCGGCGGTCTCCCGCTTCTCCGACCCTTCGGTAAAAAGCGATCTTGAAAAGCACGGAATAGAGACGATCTCCCGCGACCTGCTGCAGCCCGGCGCGCTCAACGACCTGCCGGATATCGAAAACGTCATCTTCATGGCTGGCCGCAAGTTCGGCACCGAAGGCGAGGCTCACCTTACTTGGGCCGCAAACACCTTTCTTCCCGGGTTGGTTGCTCAACGTTATCGACAGTCACGGATTGTCGCTTTCTCCACCGGCAACGTTTACGGTCTTGCGAAAATCGACTCAGCCGGCGCTGACGAAGAAACACCCACTGCTCCTGTTGGTGAATACGCACAGGCTGCTCTTGGACGCGAACGAATGTTCGAATTTGGATCGAGCACTTGGCGAACACCGGTCGTGATTCTGCGCCTCAACTACGCCGTAGAACTTCGCTATGGCGTGCTGGTTGATATCGCGCTTAACGTATTCCATCGCCGTCCAGTTGACCTTCGCACCGGACGCGTGAATGTCATATGGCAGCGCGATGCGAATTCCGTTTGCTTGCGATCTCTTGCGCACAGTCAGTCGCCTCCATTGATCTTGAATCTAACCGGTCCAGAAACACTCTCTGTGCGCTGGATTGCCCAGGAGTTCGGAAAGCGTTTCAACGTGAAGCCCATCCTCGCCGGACAGGAATCGGACCGTGCATTGCTTAGCAACGCATCGAAGGCGCATGCCCTGTTCGGGAAACCATCCGTCACTCCGGCACAAATGATGGACTGGATCGCTCAGTGGATCACGACGGGTGGCAAACTGCTCAATAAGCCGACGCACTTTGAAGCGCAGGATGGAAAATTCTGATGGACGTTCGTGAAAAGCTGAAACAAGGGCTTGTGATTCCCGCGCATCCGCTCGCGCTGAATTCAAATCGGAAGCTCGACGAGCGCCGCCAACGCGCTCTCACGCGCTATTATCTCGCGGCAGGTGCAGGCGGGATTGCTGTCGCTGTCCACACGAGTCAGTTCGCGATACGCAACCCAAAGATCGCACTTCTAAGACCTGTGCTGGAACTCGGCTCCGATGAAGCTCGCGGCAAAGACGTCGTAAAGATCGCCGGCATCTGCGGTGAGCGCAAGCAAGCCCTCGCCGAAGCGGAACTCGCGAAATCTTTGGACTACGATGCTGGCCTTCTCAGCCTGGCTACGCTTCGAAGTGCCACAGTCGCAGAATTACTGGATCACGCACGCGCACTTCATTGGATTGCAGCAGTTGAGATATCAGGAATTTGGTGAAGTGAAGCGCTTTGCGGTGCGTACGCGTGCCTCTGCGAGAACCCTAACTTCAGCAATTTGTGATAACCGCAGCGTACGCAAGGTTGACGAATTTTCGCTTGAAGCTCCCGGACTCTCGCGCGAGCTGCAAGACGGGGACATTGTCACTATTCAGCCCGTGTCTGCACGCTTCGATAACGCAGTCACGCTGCGCGGCAATGTGTCGCTTCCCGGACGTTATCCGTGGTCCAGCGGCATGCGCGTGAAGGACCTGGTACCCGACCTCAGCCGGCTCGTGACCGAGAAGTATTGGCAGCAGCAGAACCATATCTCCGGAGCCGCACAACACGGCGCCGAAGAGAACGCTCCGGAGCTGCGCACCGAAGTCACGACGGCTCCATGCGCGACATCCAGCTCAAGCGCGACAATGAAGTGATTACCCACTTCGACCTCTACGACCTGCGACGGTCCTCCAACAGCAAAGATGGTATTGACCAGCGAGCTGAGCGAGCTGACGGTATAGCGTCCGGGCATGCGCGCTTCGCCTACGACGAAGACTTCGATCGAGCGCAGCGATCCCAGGCTGACGGTGAGCTGGTAGTCGTGGAAGATGCGCGACATGGCCGTATTGATTGAGTCATGAAGCCGGTCATAGCGCGCTCCTGCGAGATGAATGGTTCCCACTTTGGGAAGATAGTAGTTGCCGTCCCGGTTAATTGTGGCCGTGTAGTCGATGTCGACTTGTCCCCAGGCGTGGACGACGATCTCGTCGCCGGGTCCGAGCACGTAGTCGGCGGTGACGGGAATGTGGTCGACAGGCGCGAACGTCGATGGCGGCTCACTAAAAAGGCTGTAGCCGTACATGCTCAGCCTCTGCCCGAGTGATTGCGACACGTAATGCTGGAACTCGGTGTCGGGCTCGGGAGCAACGCGGCCAGCCTTCTCGGGAACGGCGGATTCCTGCGCCATGCGCGCTTGCCGTCCGCGAATGCTGTTGGACAGATTCTCGCTCGACCTGTTCGGGCGGACATCGACTCCGCCGGGCAGTCCGATAGCAGCCTTGGTTACGTCGCTGTCGCTGTGAGTGTCAATTTGGGGACTTTGCGTTTGGCAGTCGGGACCGTCGCAGGTCTGCGCCCACACGAATCCTGAAAGTAAAACGAACGTGACAACAAGTTTATTGAAGAATGTCATTTTTGAACCTGAAGCTTTCGAATCAGAAATCATGGATTAATCTGCCCTTACCGTGAGCCGAGCTTCCAGTGCTCAGGAAAGAACGTGAGTTGAATTGAGCCGGTAACGTCAGACTGTTGCGTCGGCGAAAGCACTGGAGCTTTCCAGCGCTCGTACTGCAAGAAGCCATCGAGTTCCAGGGTGGAAGTAAGCCGAACTCTAGAGCGGACGGAGAAATCATTCGCTGTCTCGCCGTCCGGAATAAAGTCTTTGGCAACCTTTGCGTTGCGATATCCGACTTGAATCGTGCTCTTCGGCGTTAGCCAGTAAGTGCTCCACACTTGCAACCCTTTACCTTCGCGTCCTATCCAGCTGCCGAGTAAGTTTCCTCCGTTGGTGTAGGCATCTTTGTAAATGCCTTCCCAATAAATGAAGTTGCCGCCCAGGCTTCCCGATGTGGGCGGGTCGGTATTGACCGACTCAGCCCTGAAGTCGAGCTTGTGCAGTTTGGGAAAGTGGGAAAGATAAACACCGGGGTTCATCGCAGATCGACGGGGCGAAGCTAGTGGCGAGATGTCGTCGTGGACAACATTATCCATGTACACCGTGAGCCAATTTCGAACGAATGGAACGCGATACGAGAAATCGAAGCCCCCATGTCTCGCGCCTGGGCTACTGCTAAGCCCCTCGCCTACATTGGTACTGCTGGTCGCACTGAAATACGTGTTGAGTAGGGTGTCGAACGAGAGCGGAGTTACACCTTCTCCGGCGAATACTGCAGTACGCGAGAATCCGAACTCTAGATTCTCAGTCGGCCTGAAGCTGAACTTCTCGCCATGCATGAATGGACGCGGCGGAAATTCGTGTCCGGATAACCTGCCGAAGTACGCGTCGTAACGAAGCGGCCCTAGCAGTCGGAACAGTGACGGAAGCTTCATGGGTATTGTGCGATTGAGGCGCACCATGTACATGGGCTCGGCGTTGTCGCTGTCGATCACGGCACCGCCTTCACCGGGGCCCCACCAGAGGCTCTGCTTGCCAAACGAGAGATCCTGGCCTAGGAACGTCATCGACACGTACGAATCCAACAGTCGAAAATCGTTGCGTGGCGAAAATGGCGTTTCTGGCTGTAGCGGCGTGTTATCGGCCTGGGAGATAACTTGCCGCACCGACAGCGGATATGCCGCCGCGCCCGGAGCATGTTGATACTCCCCACTGACGTAGAACGCGAAGTGTCCCTCGGCAGCTCGCGCGGTGAATCCGCTGATTGCGTTGAAGCCCTGCCGATAAGGGCGGCCGAAGTCGTTGATAATCGTTTGCCCAAAATGGTAACTGTCGTCTAACGGCCGGCCAGAGATGTACATTGACCGCGCGTAGACAGACTCGAGTTGCAGCGAGCGGTTTCTTACTCCGTTCTCGAGCGCGATGTCGGAGGCAAACTCAGAACTGAGCGAGCTGATGAGTTGTATGACCTCGGGGTTTGGATCAGCGTCGGCGTCAACTCTTTGCTGAGCGGAGTCTACGGCCTGTGCGACTGCAAAACGAGTCCAGGGCCTTAAGCCAAGGAATTGGTTCTTAATCCAACCAAGCGACTGGAGACGCTCAACCGCGGGATACACCCAACTATCCAGCGTGACATAGGTCGATCCGATATTTCCTGGATCCAGGTCCGGAGCTTCAGAGTGCTGCTTCGGACTTGCTTGAGCATTCGCAATTATGACTGTGACCATTGGGAGCATTGCGATAGCCAATGCTTTTCGAATTCGCAATTTCACCGCATACCTCATGACAAAAACGCCTCGACTACTCCGTCAGGGCAGGGGCGGGGGACAAAGTCTGAGAATGCGCCCGGCAGCTGCCCAGAGCTGAAGGGCTGGTTCGTTCTCAACAAAGAATTGATCACGCATTCAGCCGCGCTAATCACTACTGGACGCGTCCAGGTATTGGCGCTCGCTATTCAAGAATTTCAATTGAGGAACTTCACTTTCGCGCTTGCGATTCGCTCAATGTCCTCTTCTCCCACTTCAACCGTGAAAGACCGCATAATCGTGGCAATCGAGATCACGACGCGGAAGCCTTGCTTGCGTTTCAGCAGTATTCCTTCTGCACCGGCAAAAGGGCCGCTCAACACTCGCACACTGCAGCCTTTCTTCAGATATTCGCAAGGTTCCGTCGCAACGGCTGACGAAAGGCCCTTCTGCAGTAACTCTATTTCCCCTTGTGGAACGGCAAGAGGCGTCGCATCGAATCCCACCAAGCGCACCACCCGAGGTACTTCAAGGACCTTGAGCCGCTCCAACAGGGGTATGCGGACAAACAGATATCCAGGAAACAGCGGCAGGCTTAGCTGGACGCGTCGATCTGAGCGTCGACGAACCGTCTCATACAACGGGAGATAATGCTCAATTCCACGTTGATTGAGCCGCTCGGCCACGAGTTTTTCCTGGTTAACGGAGGTATAAACTGCATACCAGTTCTTCTCTGACCAGATCTTCGGAACGATCTCGAATGTCTGTTGATAGCTTGCTGAAGAGTTCGACATCACTCGCTTCCAACCTCCATCATTTCGTTCGGTTGACGTTGATTGCTCACTGAAATAGGTTCGCCTTGAGTATCACTACAGTCCCAACGGTGACTTGCCATGACCTTTCTGAATCTGCCCAAGGAGGCGCTCGACAGCGTAGCGGACCAATGTAGCCTTGGAAACGCGACGTTCGCGCGAGAGGGCCGCGATAGCCTCGGCCTGTTCATGACTGAAATAACCGTGAACGGTGTTCCTTGACGACTAACTCCGTCAGGTCGTTTGGACCCAACGATTGCTTTTCTCATCTGGCATTAACCTTACTTTTTATTTTTACGGCTTGATTACGGGGCCCTTGTCCAGATCGAACATCAACAACTTCAAAATGGGAATTCCTGAACCCGGCTGGCAACGAGGGAAAACATTTTCACATTTGCGCAAAAGTGGAAAATGTTTTCCACTCTGCTCTACTGAATTCCTGTTTTGGAGTCCCAGCGGGCCAAACAGAGCTTCGCCCCATTCCCAACAATGCCGCCTTCTAACTAACGTGCTTTCTTTCAGTAGGTTATGCTGTGAAAATCAAAACATCCCACTTGCATAACTGCTCGGAATCCACTGGGGAGGAACTCCATCGATTGCAGAACCGAGAGCGTACCACACGTAATTACATTCATTGACACTAGGCCTCACGTACATTCATGTAGTTCAAACAGCCTTTTCGCCTGAGGACTCGCTGAACTAAGTTTGCAATCTTAATTCCACAAGGACGGCGCTACCGTAGGTTCATTTTGGGAAATAAGGCGCATTTACGTCAGAATTGGCTTGCAAACCTGCACAAATGCTCGGCCTTGGTATAGGGCGTCCCGAATTGGTCAAATACGAACCCGAGCACTCGCGGGCCAAGCGTTTGGATAATCGGGTTAGGAACACCTTTTAGATTGGGTTGCTTTCCCCAAGAAACGGGCGAGGCCTACACCTACATATGGCCACCGTTTTTTCGGGGCGTTTCTTCAGTCCTTTCCGAGATTTGCCCTGGTTTAGCGGCGAAGTAATTTCTAGCGTTGTGAGCAACGTCCCGCAAACCAGTCGTTCTCGCGAATCTTCTTGCGCTATCAGCCGTTCTTGATCCGATTTCGGAGGTCGGGTTTCCCATTGCCCCTTCGATGTTCGCTCATCGATCTTCTCGGAGAAGCTCATTCGATCGCAAGGTCCACAAACTAGACGGGTTTAGTGAGTGCAGGGACTGTTTGTTTTACCAGTGATATTCGCTTTTTCTACGTCGGTAGCGGTCATTGGCCATGCGGGCGTTCAGAGTAACCGAAGAGTGGGTGGCAAACATTAGAGGGATCGACTGAGCTACTCCACAGCTTATTCCATCGATCACCGAGTCTTCTTCCCGCATTTCGAACCGTGCAATGATGAGTGACAGTCGTGACAAAGAGTGAGGGGATTCTTCTCGCTGTCCTGACCGCCATGGCTGTCCCGAAACAGCACTTCGAGTCGGAGCTCTTCTGAAATCGTTCGATCCGATTGGAATTCCTGGATACTCCTAGGCTGCATGCCTTTGCACCCTCGTCAAGAATTCAACCTGTCCCTCAACAGCCGTGAGCTTATAAGTGCGCAAAACAGCCTCCAGCACTACGTTCGGATCTCCGCCAGAAGCGTGAGCTCCAGCCAAAAAGTCGGCGCAGATCATCTCCAAGCAGTAGCCCCGCGACTTGTCTGATCCGAGCATGAGTGCGGCGGTCTCGATCGCTTCCTCAACCACTGGAATTTGGCTTTTATACAACTTGAAATAAATCATGTCTGACGGTTCCGAGTCTTCCCCCGTAAGGTGCTTTTCGACCTCATGTCTGAACTGCTCTCTTGGCATCGCCTGCGCCTTGGCCGTCCACCCTCTCCAATCGAAGCGATTACGATCTGATCGCGCTATCTTGATCAGTTCAACTGCCTTGACCCAGCCAATCTCCGGCAAGTCTTTCTTGATCTGCTTGGGCAAGTGCTCGTGGATGGACATCAGGTAATAGGCTTTGCGGCGGGACTCCGGAAAGCGTTTCTCCAGAAATTCATCAAACGACTTCAACTGCTCCATGCGCCAGTACTGCCCCGCTCTGACCTCGCAGAGATGTTTACCAAGATCAACGAACTTCGAGTCACGTGTATTTTCCACGGAGTTCTCCCAAGCCAGAATATTGTCGATTTTGGCGATGATGAGCCGTGCTCTCTTGGGATCGAGTCTGGGCAGCATAGGCAGATCGCTAACAATCAAGCTCGTCAACCCAACCATGACCAAAAGATCATCAAACTGTTCCAACTGCCTTCCGGCTTTCTCCAATGGACCACGATCCTCTTGAGCTTCTGAATGTCCTTGGCTTTATATTGCTTCTCCAGTTTTCGCACCGGGTTATCGACTCAGTTCACGAGGTGGGTCTGCAGCTCTTTCGGATCGCACCCTTTCTCACAAAGCTCTCTAAAGCCTGGCCGACCGGTCAGCTCCCCTGAAGAACCTCGCGAACCGCGCTTGGAGTTGATAGAACCTCTACGGGATTCGGTCCTGCGCATTCTCCGTCTTCACCATCAGAGCAACTTAAGACAACGCATTTTGATACGTCAAACAGTCCCAAAACGTGTCTGGTATGCTTGGTACCTGGGTGTAGTGACTCGTAAATGCGAGGAACGCATGAAAGCTAGCAAGGTCACCCGCAAAGGAAAACCATTCACCCTATATCTTTCGGACGAAGACGCGCGCGCATTGGAAAACGCCGCCCAGTCCAGGCGCATGACGAAGGCCGCTATTGTTCGTTTCGCACTTGAAAACGTCCTCCGAGACTTGAGTCCATCAAATCCCAAAACCAAGAACCTCGGCGTGCTCACTCTCAAGGGTAATCGCCGCCCGTATCCCGCGAATTTCTCGTCCGTTGATAAGTTGCGGCGGCTAGCGGGCGCCTCCTAAATTCCCTGATCTGCCCCGTTAGTTCCCTGTTATGCCACTGTTTCGGCCCTGTGCCTTCGCCGGCACTTGGCCAAGATGATGGATAGGATCGCGAAGAACTGGAAGACGTGAAGAAAATCCGCAGGTGAACTCCCATGAACGCGGATGACATAGGGTAGTTTTCTATCGGCGCCCATCCGCGTTCATTGGGGGCAACCACTGGATTTGCGCTGGAAGGACTACGAGATGCGGAAAAGGTTTACGAGAAAGTCACCAGGCGACGAGCCTGCGACGCGAGGCAAGAACTACATAACGCCGAGCGGTCTGCAGCGCCTCAAGGATGAGCACCGGTTTCTGCTCACCAGGGAACGCCCGGCCGCGTTCCGAAACGTGTTGCTTAGAGCTTTTTTAAGTTGCTGATTAGTCTCACTGATGCTTCCGAGTTCGGATAAGCCACCGCGGTTTGACTTTCAAAAGGAAGCTCGCGAGGAAGTAACTCCTGGCCGTGCGCCTGTTGGCGCGCCACAGGTTCTAATGGGTCAAGTACTTTCCTGCAACTTCAGCCCGAGTTGGAGGCCGGAATGAGGTTCACTTCGCCAGAATGGCAGCACTGGCGTCTGCGATGCGTTTTGGGAAGTGAGTTTCGCTCTGGCACCTCAGCGAAATCCAGGAGTTCATCTCTTCCTGATAACTGCGCATCACCGCGATTTGTGCCCGTACGATCTCCGGAGCCGGACCGCCGGGAATCCTTCGTATGGCCACGAAGTGTTCAGGGTCGAGAGCCTGGCGCAGAGCATCGACATGGGTCCGAAGCGGACGGCCGATGATCTCCGCAGCGAGCCCTTGAACCGCAGTTACCATTTTTTCCTGGTCGTAATCAACGATTGACTCGACAGCAGCATGTACGAGGCGATGCGCGAGGCGGAAGCTTAGTCCTTCGGTGCGCACCAGGGTGTCGGCCAATTCTGTGACAGTGAGGAAGCCTGCACGTGCGCGACTCGCCATGTGTTCTCTATTTACCTCGCAGTGGCGAACTACGCCAGCGAACAATCGCAATGCCCGGCTCGCGTCCTCGAAGGTGGAGAAGACGAGTGGCTGCAGATCATCTTCGCTGTCCACAATGTCCCCGAACGGCGTGTTATGCGTGCAGGTGAGCACTGCTTGAGCCTGCGAGAATGCTTTGCTCGCCAGAATCCGCGTGTGCTCCAACGATACCGGATTTCGCTTCTGTGGCATGATGCTGGATGTTTGCACGAACGAATCCGTCAGCCGCAGAAAGTTAAATTCGGCCGTACACCATTGCAAGAGATCCTGTACCAGCTTGCCGAGGTTAATCATGCAGACGGCGATCGCGGAAGCGGCCTCGGTGACATAATCCACGGCGGCAATGGCGCCGTAGGAATTGATTTGCAATCCTTCGAAGCCCAGCAGTTCCGCGGTGAGATTGCGGTCGATGGGAAATCCGGTGGTAGTGATCGCGCATGCACCGAGTGGATTGCGATTTACCGTCGCCCATGCCGAATTCAGGCGCTCGAAGTCGCGCTCCAGGAACTCGATTGCCGCGAGCAAGTAATGGGCGAAGGTCGTTGGCTGAGCCGGTTGCGTGTGGGTGTATGCCGGCATCACCGTCTCGACGTTTGCCGCAGCCAAGTCGAGCAGCGCCTCGTGCGCGTCGCCGACGTGGGTTGCGCACTTGAGGATTTCGGCGCGCACACACATTCGATAGAGCGTGAGATCGATGTCATTGCGACTGCGGGCCGTATGCATGCGGCCAGCAACGTCGATACCGATATCGGAGGCAAGCAGATTTTCGACGAAAAAGAATAAGTCCTCACACGTCCCATCGTATGCAGCGGACTTGATTTGCTCGATGTCGACGCGGTCGAGCGCAGCCAGGCACGCGCGCGCATCGTCGCGCGAAATGATGCGCTGATGCTCCAGCATGATGGTGTGCGCGTACTCGATTTGCAGCAGAGCTGTGAGGAAATGACGCTTGGCGTCTGCGAAATTGGCCGCCAGCACCGCTTCGCGATATACCGGAGCGGGAAATTTCTCCTTCGACAAATCGTCGAGGTGAGTCGAGTTTGAAGTCAAGCGCCTCTCCATCTCTAGCCGAGGTGAGACAAAGGGCGAACCCGGAATTCCGAGTCCGCCCTTGGTGCTTAGAAGTGTACTGCTAAGCCTAACTGCACGATGCGACCTTCGAGCACAGTACTCGATGCCGGGAAGCTCGAGGGTAGCGGAATAACCCCACCCGCCGAGTTGACCGGAAGTCCTGTGGTGGCAGTCGGAAGTCCTGAAGAATTCAATCCGCCGATTGCGATGGAGGTATTCAGGGAAGTCACATTCGGATGATTGAACACGTTATTGGCTTCCAGGAAGAATTGCGGCACCACCCGCTCCCAGAGTGTGGCAATTGTCCTCGTGTAGCGAAGATCGACCTGGTATATCGAGGGCCCGCGTACGGAGTTACGGGGAATAAACAAAGGACGAGTAACCGCCGAGGTCTTCTGGTCACCGTTGATGACCGTCTTTCCAGTTATGTTCTGCTGGTCACCGGAAGAAAGATTCCCCAGGACGGAAAACATGTTGTGGTTCAGGAGAGCGTGCAACAATCTATTGTCGCTATTCACGGTTGGTTCGATGATCGAGCTCAGTGTGAACGCTTGCGGACGATTGACCAGACTGTTGCCGCGGTCACGAAGGCGATTACTGGGGTCCTCGGTTGGCAAGTTCTGTTCGAAGCTGTTCACATCCGGAGCGTCGCTGATGGTGTGCGACCACGTGTAAGCCGCGCTCACCTGCACGCCTGCAGAGAGCCTGTGCGTGTAGTTGACCGTTCCGGCATTGTAAGTCGAGCGCGCTCCAGATTCCTGTAGCAGGATGTTGTTGAATTGCGGGAAGAGCCTGGTTGAGGCACTAACTGTCTTGCTGTACACCGGGCGTCCATCGGCCAGAGTCGCGATGGGATTGATCAGATTGATGTTGTGCAGGAACTCCAGATTCCGTGCGCCGGTGTGAATGAAGCCGAGGGTAATGCTGTCATTGCTGCTGAGCTCGCGCGACAGCTGCAAGCTGGTGTTGATGGTATACGCGTTGCGGAAATTCGGCGCCACTGAGGTCACGTCATTGGGCGTAGCCGGTGGCGTAGCCGAAGTCAGGATTCTTGGGTACGGCGGGGCCCCGGCTGATGTTGGTCCGAGCGAAACCGAAGAGAGAGTTCCGTTATTCAGCAGGGCATTGAACCATGTATTGGTGGCCGGTGATTCGTAAAAGATTCCTCCCGAACCACGCACCACTGTCTTTGGCGTGAGTCGATACGCGAAACCGACACGCGGCGAAAAGTTTGCGCCGGGAGAATTGAAGTTGCGCGAGTCGATGAATGGAGCGTTCGCGTCTGCGGGCGGCGGCACGAACTTATCGTAGCGGACTCCGTAGATCAGCGTCAGGCGCGGCGTCATCTGCCAATTGTCTTGTCCATAAAGGCTGAAGAACACCGAGTGGTACGACGGCACAACCCCGCCGTTACTCACATTAACGGTCGAGTAGGCGAACGGATTGGCACCTGACTTAGCGCTCTGATAAGCAGCGATACTGGGAAAAATGTACTGGGTGAAGGATACGGCTTTTTGCAGATCGATGTTCTGCTGCCAAGCGCCGCCCCATTTGAAGGAATGGGTGGCGTGAATCCACGTCAGGTTTTCGTTGAAATTCGGAATCTTCTCGGTGAACACGTCACCGGCGCCGGTGGTGCCGTTAAAGTTCGCGATGCCTTGAATTTGCACCGCTGGCCCAGGGCCGGTTAGCGCGCCGGGGAAATGGGTGTTGCTGCGAAGGGGCCACGAGAAACGAAACTCGTTGAGCAAATTGCTCGTGAGCGCGCTCACCACCTGCGCGCCGATTACGTGTGCCCGGTCGCGGAAGTCGGAACTCGAATCCAGGGCAAACAGTCCGCCGACGTTGGTGTTGAAGGGGAATGAATTCTTAAAGTAGTTGTAACGCAAGAAGGCCGAGTGCTTGCTGTTGATCACCCAATCCAAGCGGCTATCGACGAACTGTCCGTGCAGTGTTCCCGGGCCGGTAGCCAGCACTTTGGGATCAAGCCCGATTTGGGCGGCATTGGCTGCCGTAATCGTCACCGGCGAAGGCTGTCCCCGCTCGACGTGCTCATAAGCTCCAAACCAGAACAACTTATCCTTAATGATGCGTCCTCCTGCATTGCCGGAATAGTCGTTCAACTTCAGCTCTGGCTTTGGCGCGGTAGGCGGAAGGAGAATTGGGCGCGCTGTGGCGTCGATCCAGCGGTGTATGTACTGGAACGTTCCATGGACATCGTTGGTTCCCGAATTAGTAATAACGTTGAAAATATTGCCAGATGTCATCCCGAATTCTGGCGCGTAGCTGTTTGAGACCGTCTGCACTTCACGAACATAAGTATCCGAGATCGGAAACAGGCGCAGTCCGTGGCGGTCCTGCTGGCTGTCCACCATACCGTCCATTTGGTAGTTGATGCGATCGAGCAACCCGTTGGTGTTGATGGTCCGCGGGATTCCGAGTTCGGGATTCGGATGGCCGCTCACTCCCGGCTGGAAGATGATGAAGTTGTAAGGATTGCGCGAGGTCAGCGGCAGGTTCTCGACTTCCTTTGTGTCGATGGTTCGGCCAACGTTAACTCGCGTCGGTTCGATGATGGGAGCGCCTCCCGAAACCTCGACCGTCGTCGAAACACTGGCCAGCGGCATGTGGGCATCGATCACAGCCTCTTTGCCTGCTTCCAGCAGAACTTTCGCGGCCTTCACCATGGCGAAGCTCTGTTTTGTGACTTCTACGTCGTAGGTGCCCAGTGGAAGGTTTGGAAAAACGTAATAGCCATCCGTCCCAGTCTGCGTTGTCTTGGAAAGGCCGGTGGCCGAGTTGTGAATCGTGACCGTCGCCCCTTCAACGGAAGCGCCGGAAACGTCTGACACGCGACCGCGCACAGTTCCATTGATCGCCTGCGACTGCCCCAAAGCATTCGTGGCTGACATCATCACAGCAACGACGAGCAACGTTACTGTCCACAACAATAAAATCCCGCGAACTGCTCCCTCAGCGCTCTTAGGTGCTTTCATTCGATCCTCCTCACTTCCACTTGTTGGCTTGCCGGACGCAAACCTCGATTCTCATACGCTTTGACTCTTAACCCCGGCCCACGTCATCAAGCAAAGCGCGATTTGATCCTGGCCGCCGTGCGCTTGCGCATTGCCGGCTGCCGGCGAAAGCCATGCTGATCGGCGATCTGGATCGCCAGCCAAACCGCTCCGTGTAATTGCGCGTCCGGTCCCAGACTGCTGGCGAGGACCTGAGGATTCGCAAACTCGTTTTTAGCAACCGCTTTTCCGCAGGCTTCTACCAGCTCGGCATGGCGACCGATCCCACCGCCGAGAACGACCAACGGCGTATCCAGCACCAGACTGATGTTGACGATGGCGCTCGCAAGATGCTCAGATGTGGCCTTCAGCACCCGCTGTGCATTGAGATTTCCATTGGCAGCAAGGTCGAAAATCTCGGTAGGACGCAGGCGCTGCGCTTCGTTGCTGTTGCCATTTGCGCACGCCAGCCAGGCATTCTTGATGCCCTCACCACCGATGCAACTCTCCAGCGCGCCCAAGCGATTTACAGCGAGGGCCTGACCCGGCAACCCTGGCACCTGCATGTATCCCACTTCGCCTGCGGACCAGTTCGCGCCATGCAAAAGATTTCCGTTGATCACAATCCCGGCGCCGACGCCTGATCCAATCGCGATAAAAACGAAGTTCTCCCTACCGGCGGCCACGCCACATCGTCCTTCTCCGATTGCACCAAGATTTACGTCATTCTCCACGGTGGTGGGAATGCCGGTCTGTCGATGCAGATCCACAGCGAGTGGAACATCGTGCCAGCCGGCCAGATTCGGAGCGGAGAGCACACGTCCGCTGCGCACATCAGTAATCCCGGGCGCACCGACGACAAACTGCAATACTTTTTGGCGAGAGATGTCGTGCTCAGCAAGCAAACGTTGGAGGCCGGCGACAGTGAGCGCGGTCACTTCGTCCGAGGATCCTATTGAGGTGATCGGGTGCTGCGAACGGCCGATGATCGTCCCGCTCAAGTCCGCCAGGGCGAGCCGAATGCCGGAACCCCCAATATCAGCGCCGAGCACGTATCCATATCGAGCATTGAATTCTAGGATGCGCGGCGGCCTTCCCCCTTTGGGACTCCCACATCCGGCAAACCGAACCAGCCCCCGCCGTTGAAGAGCGTCGATAGCGGCCGAAACCGTAGGGGCGGTCAGCCCCGAGATACGCACCAGATCAGCCCGCGAGCAAGGCATGTGCCGGCGCACAAGCGCGAGCAAATCGCGAGAATTCCACTCGCGCATACTCTTCGGACGAGAACTCCTCGAAGCGGACAACCCCGATTTCGTGGACAGCTTCATCCCAGGTCCGAATAACTTATTTACCTTAAAGAAGTGGGGCTAATTTAAGACCCTTTAAGAAGCCATGTCAAATCATTTTCATAAAGTCAAGAGCTTCGCTGCCGAAACACACGTCGCGGTTTTTACTTATCGCAATGATGCCACGACGAACGCAGCTCTCGGCCGCGAGCGAGCACTGGTCCGGTTAGCGCGTTTGACAGGCATGTTGATCGAGTGGTTTGTCACTCAACCGCTGCGTTGGCCTGCTGCTTCCATCGTTGAACGTTCAGACCCATCACAATTAACCAAAACTCCAGTGGTACCTCCCCAACGGCTGATGCGCCTGCGATGTACGGCATGAATAGGCGCACTAGACAGTTTCCTGATACGTTAATTCCCTGTTATCCCCCTGTTATGCCCCTGGTAACTCCCTGTTCTGTTTCGCCCAAATCGCAGCACATTTGCCAGAAACCCGCGCAAACAGGGCTCTCCGCGACGGATCGGCTGGGCCGGGACAATAATTTCGCTGATAATTTCCCTGTTAGCTGAAATTGCGGCTACAAGCGCCAATTCATTACACTGAAGCCTCACCCGGAGGAGCGAACCGATGTTGGTTGTGATGAAGTCCCATGCCACCGAAGAACAGGTGCGCGAGGTTTGCCGGAAGGTCGAGTCTCTTGGATTCCGGGCACATCCCATTCCGGGCGCAGAGCGCACCGCCATCGGCATCACTGGTAATCAGGGAGCGTTTGAGGCCGGCTCTCTCGAAGAGATGCCTGGCGTTGGCGAAGTCATCCGCGTCAGCAAGCCTTACAAGCTGGTCAGTCGCGACCTCAAGCCAGACACCACTATTATTCGCTTTGCCAAAAGCCACGTCACCATTGGAGGTAAGGACGTTGTGGTAATGGCCGGCCCCTGCTCGATTGAATCCCGCGAGCAGGCCATGACCATCGCCGAGCAGGTCGCGCGCGGCGGCGCTCACTTCTTTCGTGGAGGCGCGTACAAGCCGCGAACTTCTCCGTATGCCTTCCAAGGTCTCGGTGAAGACGGGCTGAAGATCATGGCGGAAGTGCGCGACCGATTCGGCTTGCTGATCGTCACTGAAGCGGTGGATAACGAGTCTTTGGAATTGGTCGAGAAGTACGCGGACGTCATCCAGATCGGCGCGCGCAACATGCAGAATTTCTCGCTCCTGAAACGTGCTGGACGAGCGCGCAAACCTGTACTGCTCAAACGCGGAATGTCGGCCACGCTGGAGGAATTGCTGATGGCGGCCGAGTACGTCATGAGCGAAGGCAACTACGATGTCGTGCTTTGCGAACGCGGCGTGCGAACTTTTGCCGATCACACTCGCAACACACTCGACCTGAGCCTGGTCCCGGCAGTGCAGCGGCTCAGTCACTTACCCATTCTCGTAGATCCCAGCCATGGCACCGGCAAACGCAATAAAGTGTTGCCGCTTGGGCGCGCCGCTATCGCCGTCGGCGCCGATGGTTTAATTGTGGAAGTCCATCACGATCCTGACCACGCGCTGAGCGATGGACCGCAATCCATTGTCCCCGAGCAATTCGTGACGCTGATGTCGGAGGTGAAACAGATCGCCGCCGTGCTGCATCGCGGAGTAGTAGCCCCTGTGGCCCAAGCCGCTACGCCGTTCGCCGCGCAGGCCTCTTCCCTTCCCGCGGCGGCGCAGTAGTCAAACTCCCAACTGTTACACTCCTCATTCGGAACTGTCCAGCGTGCGTCCAAATTCAGCGATAACTTGCGTGTGCATACTGGTTGTGGCTTTGGGCACCTCGTGCACGCAGAAGCTACCCAACTATCCTCCTGCCTATCGCGAATACGCCTATGTGACCAACGGCAAAAGCAATACCGTTTCGGTGCTTGACATGCGCAACTATCGTGCGGTCGCAACCATTGCGGTTGGCCTCAATCCCACTGGAGTTGCTGCTAACTCACGCAGCAACGAGATTTACGTGGTCAACACAGACTCGAGCTCGCTGAGCGTGATCGACGCGGAGCGGAATAAGATAGTCGCAACGCTGGCGCTGGAGCGGAGGCCATATTTTGTTGACGTCTCGAGTGACGGAGTCCGCGCCTACGTGGGCAACGCCGAATCGAATACCGTCTCCGTCCTCGACCTTCGCAGTCGGAGGGTGTTGCGCAACATACCAGTCGGAAACTCGCCAGGCATAGCCCGTGTTTCTCAAGATGGGAAGCTTGTCCTGGTGGCGGAGCGGCTGGGCAATTCGGTCTCTGTGATTGATGCTGAGCGGATGGTTGTGCGTTCTTCTCTACCTGTGTGCCAGCAACCCACCGATGTAGTCATTCTTTCCGATTCGAGTAAGGCTTTCGTGGCATGCAGCGGATCGGCGCAAGTGGCGGTCATTGGTCTGAATCTCCCAATCGCACAAGTGCAAGTTGCAGAGACGCAAGCAAAGCACGAATCGAGTCGAAGCCCGAAAATGACACTCCGGCCGGTGGCGACGACTTCATCCGCGTTCGGTCCGGATCGGCTGCTAACGCTGCTTGATGTCGGTAAGACACCGGTTCACCTGGCATTGAAGCCGGATGGCGGCGAGATCTTCGTCAGCAACTTTGACGCGGCCACCATCTCCGAGATCGCGACGGCCACGAACGAAGTAGGAGGAAGCTACGTGATCGGCGCTGGGCCGGTACGAGCGGTAATCAGCGCCGACAGCTCTACACTGTATGTGAGCAACTTCAACTCTGACATGGTTGCTGTGTACAGCATCGATGACGGCAAACTCGTGGCCAACGTCCATGTGGGCAGCCGCCCGGATGCTCTTGCCTTATCTCCGAACCAGAACTTCCTGTTTGTAGCTGATACTGGCGCTGGGGATGTAAGTGTAGTGCGCACCGCCGCCCGCCAAGGGGCGGTCCTGTTAACTATCATTCCAGTTGGCCAGCAGCCGAATGCTATCGCCGTGAAGGCGTTTGTCTTGCGTAAGCCGCCCACGCCGTAAAAGCAGCCCAAACCCAGCAACTCTCGTTTCGCTGCCCACACCTGCGGCGAAACGCGCATCGAACTTTGAGCGAGTCGATTCGCTGGGCCGAACTCATGGTTAGTTTCAGTAAATTCTCCCGAACGGTGTTGCTGCTCTTTGCTCTCCCACTCACATTAGCGCCAATGTCTGCCAGCCAATCGAAAACCATGGGCAAGCAATCGACCCGAGCAAGGGCAGCTAATGTGCTTGTGACATTAGGAACTCAAATCAAGCGAACAACACTTGATTGCTCTCACTTTGTGAATTCATTGTTCGAGCAGGTTGGCTTTTCCTACGAGTACGAGCCGTCGATCGTGCTCTATGGCGGCACCACCGCGTTTAAAAGAGTCTACAAACCCGCCGCAGGAGATCTCGTGGTGTGGCCTGGCCACGTTGGAATCGTGGTCGATCCTGACCAACAGACGTTCGTCAGCGCACTCAATTCCGGCGTGAAGGTTGCTTCTTACGCTTCCTCGTACTGGCGCCGCCGGGGACACGCGCGCTTTTTCCGCTACCGGCTTCCCGTGACAGAATCGACGCCTACGTGGGAAGCAAGCCTCTTTCAGAGTGTGCCACCATCCATCAATTCGGGATTAGAGTAGGTTTACGAATCGCAAGGCGTGCTGAGAAGATGGTGAGCGCGGCAGGATTCGAACCTGCGACCCACGCCTTAAAAGAAGACGCTTAAGCAAGTACTTTCAACAACTTACAAGCTCAGCGGGGCTGCCCAAGTACTTGCAAATGCGTACCAACTCGAGGTCCAATGGGTGGAATACTGGGTTAGCCTTTTCGCCCAAGAGAGGAGAGAAAGCTTACAAGTTGTGCCTCATTCGGAGGCAAAGATGGAGAGGTCTCGCCTCCATAGCAGCGAACCGACCATTGCGATTGCGCGCACCTCGTGCGTAGCGACGTATGCCGGAGGCGGTTAGATTGTTATCCCATTCAGTGCGCATCGAATCGGTAATCGATGACGCTCACTGCAAAGCCTGCTGCCACCTCATTCTTGAGCTGTGGCGAAATTCGAACAACTTGTCCAACGCATCGCACGAGTGCGTTTTGGCGGCCGGAGATCTCAGCGGGCATCTCAAAAATCAGTTCGAGAAGTTCACCCCTAGACGGCTGGACCGCCAGTTCACACTGGATGAACAGGCCCGACTGGCTGATGTTCTCTACGGTGCCCCGGCGAAGATTGGTCTCGCTATGTGATCTGAACTGGGCCCTAATCCCTGTTTTAAGCCGCCGAGTGCGTGAGTTCCAAGCCGGCCTGCGGGAGCCGTCTTCACTTGGCTTGGCTTGCCCGTTATGCTTTTCTCTCTTGCCTATCCGCCGCATCCTGGGCCAGTCATATTGATATTCCTGGCCGCAGCGAAGACAGACTTGGTAGTACTCGCCGTCCGGAGTTTTGCGCGGCCATGCAAATTTATGATGGCATCGTGATAACAAAAATTGTAGGAGTCTACGGCGCATGCTTTTATCTTCGCGCAAGCAGCGAGGAAAGGGAATCGCAAAACCGAACGCCCCTGCGCCATCCGAGCGCAGGCCACTATCTCTCCGGCGGAGGGCAATCTCTTCGGCGGCACACACCACTCTCCGCTCTTGCTGCCTCTCATTCACTAGCCAGGGGTCGACTTCTTGAATATGCGTTGCAGCTCCTGCAGAACGGGCAGAGGCATTATGTAAGGATGCCATTATTAGCCCTGGTTAACTGATCGAATGGAAAGAGGTTCTCTCACCTGTGAGCTGCCAAACGTCGTTCCGAACAGCGAGGACTTGGTTCTCTGGGATCAAAATGAATCGGCTGATTTCCCAAGTTGCCACGGCGCTCGAACAAATCACATCAACCGAGTCGTGGCGCCGTCAGCAACTTGAATCATGATTGCGGTTATCCTCTGCTTTCCTTCCTCGGACGGGAGGCTTCTCAGCTTTGCCTGTGCTGCTGATATACGCGCTCAGAGTAGCGGCTTCTGCGCCATTTACGATCCATTCAATTCTGTGCAACGTCTTTGCACTTACTTTGTCAAAATGAGGGATCGACGAGAGCGCCGCAGTCGCACTGCTCATCGAACTCGCGGCTATCAACATGCCCAGCGTCCTGGTAGCCCCCCAAACTGGGAATGCTAGTAGTACTTAGTAACACGCCCGGATAGCTCAACAACGCCCCAACGCAAATGGCATTCCCATCACGGCACTTACGCGACTGGGGAGGATACTTCATCCTCCTCCAAAGAACAGCGAAAGTAGTAGCCATCGTTAACACCGATAAATAAGGGATTAAAAAATCAACTTCTCTAACAAGAAGCATGATGCTAAGTTTTGTTCCGGTGGGGTATCGGCATGCTCATCACGATTGGGTACTTTGTGTTCCTCTAAGATCTGAGGTGAGAGAAACGCGATTCGAAACAATCGAGATGGGAAAACGCTGTTTCGCTTATGAAATGTTGTCGCACAGCATCGATCATCTGATTAAAAATCGTTTTGTCGGAAATGAGAGAAGCATTGGGCACTGCCATCAGCGCCGAAGACGCTGAAGCAATTCAAATTCTGCAGGAGCGAAGAAAGAAAGTCGCCGAGCAATCCTAAGGCATTCAGGCCTTTGATTGCTCTCTCCTCCATGACCTCACGAAAGGACAACGGTTTGCACAGGAAGCAGATCATCCAACTTCTTGAAGCTGAACGCAACTGCATCGATCGAGCCATCGCGGCGCTCAGGGATCGGCAAAGCGATCAACGAATCTCGGGCATGGCTCACCCTGTCGTCGTGAGTCCAGGTAGAAGGAGACGGATGAGCGCCGCAGCAAGAAAACGTATCTCTGAGGCTCAGAAAAAGCGTTGGGCCGTACGTAAGAAATCTTCTATTTAAGTCAGATAACAGAGCGGAAACCGTTTGCTCATACTTGCGGTGGGCTACGATGCAGGGGACCTCAATCGTCAAATGGAAGCCCTCGAGAAGGCCGGTCACGTGGTCGTTCCCGCTTCTTCTCTTGAGAGCTGCTTGAACGCAATCGTATTGGGTGGGTACAGGCTTCTGCTGATTGGAGCTACGGTCCCATTCGATGATCGACAACAGATTGCGAGCGTCAGTAAAAGACTTCGACCGGAATCGCACATCATTTCCGTCGAATGGCCCGACTCACCAACGCTGAAGTTGGCAGATCGCTGTATCGAGGCGGGACATGAGCGCGAGCTCATCGAACTCGTTATGCAGCTTTGATTAGAGAAGAACGTTCGCGAGCGGTGTGAGCTTTCCTTCACCATCGACTTCGATAACTCACGGTTGCTTCCTCGTGTGGTTGAGTATCTTGTCCGACAGCAACAGCCACCTTGCGATCTGACGACTTAAGTAGTCCCGGTATGGGATTTCTGCTGGTGCTCACACAGATAATGTTCCCAACTCCGCGCTGTTGCGGTGGCGCATGCTTCACGCCATCTTTAAATGCCATTTCCAAATCGAAGCGAATCTAGTCCCGATTAGCCCGTTCTAGTGAGAATGGAAGTTTAGATCGCGGGACAACATCAGCTTCAAAGTGACTCTGTCTCCGCCCCCACTCCAGCCCACTCCGATGCCAGTTTCGACATCTACGAACCCGGCGTTGCGATCCACTACCGCCCAGGTTTCATGAAACTGCTGATCAGAAGGAACGAAGCCTCGCAGCTGACCAAAACCGTCATACTCCTCCGCCGCGAGGGCCCATTTGCTAGTGAAATTGTAGGTAACGCGGCCTGCCGGATTAAACTCCAGACCTTTCGCCCCGCCTGTGTAATCCGTATCCATGATTGGGTTGTAGATGAGGTCCCAACGATGAAGATGCACGCCGACAATGGGCCGAAGCTCCGAAGTGATGCGTCTCGATTCCCAGTAGAAAGCATTGACGCTGAACTCGAAGTTCAGCCCGTAAAAGAACTTGTGGTCGTGAGCATGGGGACGGACGAAAAGCTCGCGAATCTTGAATCCATTTATGGTTGCGCCGTGGTTAGTTGAGTTGAAGCTGTAGACGGGGAGATATAGACCCTGTTCGAACCAAGGCTTCACACCGTAGGCCCATTCGGCGGCACCGTTGACAGAGTCATTGGGAATGATGGCATTGGGAAAAACTGGGTCTTTCCTCCCGACGGGAGTGAAGTTGCTGTGGATCATCAGATTGAAGACGCCCGGCTCAGCTATTTCGGCGTCGTAGACTTGGATTTCGTCAGTTTGCGCAAAGCTCGTTGCCGACATCACAACAAAAGTGAGAGCAATCGACAACAATGGTACGAACTTCGGATTTTTCGACGCCATTTTAAGTTAAGCCTCGGACTCAACGTTTCGCAGCGCTGGGCTGATGCCAATGTGCGTATGATTTTCGCAGTTCCGTTTTGAGCAGTTTCCCTGTGGCTGTATGGGGCAGATCGGTTACGAAAACAAAGTCGTCGGGCAATTGCCACTTCGCGAATTTCTTAAGCAGTAAGTCCAGACGGGTCGTATTTGGTTAAGGCGAGAAAACTCTTTCTTTATGTCTGCCCACGCCATGCGGTTCGCATCTTCTTCACTCTTGCCGGTGTAACGGTAGAAATCCAGCGCTTTCTCTCTCGCCCGTTCTTCTTCTGTTGTGAGCTGGGGCGGGTTCTTCATGAAGACCATTATCTACTCCATCTTCCCAGAACTGCGGATGTTCGCGTGCCATAGTTGTTTCAGCGACATTCGGCTCACGGTGTAGAGCTAACGGCCGCGTAATAAAGACTAATGTTGGCATAAGTAGTGCCCATCCGGCCCGGAGGAAGCTGGAAGCTCGTGAAAACAGCTTAAGGAAGCAAGCTTGCTGAGAAAATTTGATAATCCTGATGGCCGAGCACCGACGCTCATTAGGGTGTTCTATCTTTGGCAGAGTCGCAAAAGCAAATTTCGATCAAGCTAATCGCAATTGTGAGAGAGAAGCGTGATCCTGTCCGCCGCCGATGTCGGGAGTGATGATTAGTTCAAGCGCACTCACTCTGGACAGCCGGACGGTAAAATTCTCGGACTCATGCACGGTGGCTGGAGGACTAAAATTCCATTGCTGGCGAACAATCTCACGGGGTCGTCCCATATTGGGCATCCATCGCAGCACAAACTCCTGTGTGCGTGCCGCCTCGTTCTCGTCGAAGGTCACTTCAATCCGTTCGATATTCTGTGGCTTGTCGAAGATGAGCCGTATCACTTGTGTGCCTGCTTCCGATGCGCGCCATCCCCGTGTGTCCCCTTTCACGAGTGCTCCTTCAATCGGATGCCGTGGATCCTCGGAAGTCACTTCGACCGAGGCTGCTCTGTCCAATTCCAGCCATTGAGGTTCTAAACCCGGCGCGACCTGCAGGATCGGGCTGATCGGGCGCTTTCGAAGAGAGCCTTCTTTCTGCTGCAATGGTCGGTTCCGAATTGGACCAGGTATCTGGCCTTCACGTTCCTCCGATCGTTGCATGACTTCTCCTGTGCCTCCGCATTGGTGGCAAGTTCTACCGTTTCCATCTGTGCCACGCCCTCTGCAGACTGGGCACCTCTGCTTCATAGGCATATGTAGATGATATGCCCCAGCGGAGTGGAAGGTATTCTTGGCTGGAGTCAGACACAACGATTATTCCTAGTTCATAACCTGAGGTCATCCGAAGGTCCGCGCCCTAGTTCCAGGTGAACAATGATGCCTGTCCTGGAGCGGGTGCGCGCGGTTTTCGCCGTTGTGACCGGCGCGCCTCCGGCTTTTGGCCAAATACCAGAACCGGCTGGGAGCTGAGCGCGGATTGAACGAGACCATCGGACCGATTGTCATTTCCGATTTCGGGAACTGGTGCAACAGCGAATGGCCCGACTGACGGATCTGCCTCAACTCGCGTCGGAAATAGGCGTTGGTGTTCACAGTTAAGTTGTTTCAAGACAGCGTCTGCAGATTCGCCGATACCGTTCTTCTCCACCAGTTCGTTTGCCATTGACGTAAGCATGTCGTCGTCTTCGTCGAGACTTTGCAGACCCTCCCCTGCGAATTTGCCTTCCATGGCCAATGCGACGAGCAACTTTTTACCCATCAGGCGAAGACATTTGGCCTGCATCGTGCCCTCGTAACAGAGGAATTTGACTCGTACTTTCTCTGTTTGGTCTCTCGCTTTTCTTGACATCTTCACGTCCGCATCTGTTCCTCCCTGACTTGGCAGCAATGCGTGGCCTCGCACCTTGGCCGGCGGACAGGACCAGAACTGCAGACCTTGTGAAACGCTGGGAAACGGAGACGGCAGCCGTTATCGCGCCACTCGAAATCGAACGCTGGTTGAAAACACTGAGGAAAGAGCTGGGGCTCGCAAATCCCACCCTTCATAAGATTTGCCAGGTAATGTCCCTGGTTTATAAGCACAGCCAGCGCTGGGGGCTCATACCGCGGGATGAGGGCGCAAACCCTCTGCGATTCGTGCACTGTCAGAGTACCAGCGACTACGAATCGATGACCATTCGACCGGAGCAGGCGTTGGCTATCGTGCAAGAGCTTCCCGAATTGGAAAAGACGCTCGTGCTGCTAACGGCTGCTACTGGGCTGCGGATCTCAGAAGGGTTGGGCCTGAAGTGGGAAGACCTAGACTTCGCCCATCACAAAATTCATGTCCGCCGTTCCTGGGCCGGAGGTGAACTTGGTAGACCCAAAACCAGGGGAAGCCGATCCGTGGTTCCCATGCATGAGCTGCTTGCAAAATTCGTCGAGAGTTGGAAGAAGCAAACCCCATACGCAAAACACAGCGATTGGGTCTTCCCTTCTTTCAAGCTCGACAGCAGGCAACCGCGTCTTCAGGGGATGATCGTCAAAGATTATCTCCGTCCAGCCGCGGCTCGGGCGGGCGTGCTTTCTTTTCGCATGAAGGAGTCGAATGGCAAGAAGGTGACGGTCATTACCGACGATCGCACATTCGGCTTTCATGCGCTGCGGCATTCGCTGGTGACGTTCCTGGTATCGAAGGACGTGGACCCAAAAACCGTTCAAGCAATGCTTCGTCACGCAAATGTCACCACCACGCTTCAGCTCTATGCGAAAAGCGTGGATGCGAAAAGACTGAAAGCACAGGAGCTGGTTTTGGCGGCCATGTTCGGGTCGGGAAGCAAAAATTTACCTGGGACTGGCACCCACGCTTGAGAATCATGGGTGGAAGCTGGGTGGAAGCGGTGCGGGTCGTTACCGCTAATTCGTTGATTCTAGTGGTGAGCGCGGCAGGATTCGAACCTGCGACCCACGCCTTAAAAGGGCGTTGCTCTACCAACTGAGCTACGCGCCCACTCCTCTCCAATTTACCACGCTCGTATGGTCTGATCGGTCGCAACGGGTTGGGACGCAACCAGCTCACTCCTCAACTCAGAAGGAGCGGGAGTATGCGGCTAAGTTTGATTCCAGGAAATCGCCAGCGTCCCAAAATGGTACGACTATTGATAGCGGTGAACGGGAGCGGCACAACGGCACATGGGAACCTGAGTGAGGCCGACGTTTATTGGATAGCGGCGTCGGCCGAGGTCGCGATGTCAGTCAAACTTTGACGGATAATTCCGGTCTGATCTACGAAGAAGCTCCGCTGACCCGTAGCTCCACGCTGCACTGGATCACCGTGCAAGGTGAAGCCAGTATTGAAAACTCCATTCGTGACTGGAGCGTAGGTGAAGTAATACCCACTCTTTGCCGTTCCCGCAGTCGAAGCCGAGGCAAGCGCGTTATCAAGTTGGCAGGCGCTGGTAGATGTAGGCGGCGAACACGTCGTGCTGCCCAAATCCGCAAGCAAGGTGGAAAATCCAATGGCGCCAGGGTTACTCCAACCCTGCGCCATGTATGCCGCTTCTGCAGTGAAGATGCTGCGCATACTGGCCACGGCCGAAGCCTCGTTCGCGCTCATTCTCGCCCGCATCAAATTGGGGATCGCTATTGCGGCGATAATCAAAATTACCGCTACAACGATTAATAACTCGATGAGCGAGAATCCTTTTTGCCTACGCATAATGAACCTTGTATTCCGATTCCAAGCGTCAAAACCGGAAAGCTACACGAGTATGCAGGGCATCTACGCTTCCAAAGTCGCGAAGCTTTCCTGCCGTACTCGAGTTTGCAAATGGGTCGCTCTGTTCAGCTAATAGAATGAACGGTTTAGGCCGATCAGCAACCTAAAGTGCTTGGCGCAGCTCCGCGCCGCAATTGGGACAAAGCCTGAAAATTCTGACAATTTTTGTCATCACACCAAAGCGGGATTTGTCACAGCGCAACGTCGGTCAAGAGGGATCCGGGCGAGTTACGTCTAATATCTGCTCATTCCGCCGCTCGGATACTAGAAGGAGCTGCGACCGGGTAGATGCATGCGGAGGCTGCTGCCAATCAGAGGTCAGCCGGCTTTATACCGTCCCGGTAACAGAGATCAGTTGCATTCAATCAATGTGCTGGAGCATGCCCAATGCGAATGCCGATGCTGAATTCGATGCTGTCCAGCTTCTGGCGCGCGCTGCGATCGTAGGTAAAGCCCATATCGATTCGGCGGCCCAGGTCGGCGTTCAATCCCGTCGTAAAACCATTATCTTCGGTGAAGCCCTTTCCGATGGCGGCAGCGACCTGCTCGTAGATCGGCGCAGACTTGCCTTTGCCACTGGCGACCGACCCCGGCCCCCGGTTGAATTCCTGGCTGTAAAGCTTTTGGAGTCCGAGAGGCAAATTCTCATAACCGGCAAACTCAAGATTCAAACGCTTGCCGAGCGGAAGTCCGAGTCCCGCTTTGTAATGCGAGAGAACGCCCAGCGTTGTGTACGGAC
The DNA here is from genome assembly GCA_045808065.1 of Terriglobales bacterium. GTDB lineage: Bacteria > Acidobacteriota > Terriglobia > Terriglobales > Acidobacteriaceae > Gp1-AA112. The sequence continues at coordinate 142,796 of JBJMGD010000018.1, forward strand.
GTTTCACCATGTTGACGAGAGCGTTGGTGTTGGAGAGTCCAAGCTCTAGCAGAGGGGAGACGCGCCCGAGATCGAACTCCAGATGATTGTTGAAATCACCGGTGAAACGGCCGGTGCTGAGTCCGATGGACGTGTCGCCCGTAGGCGCCGTGCCGGTCACCGTGACGACATACTTAAGGACCGGAGTCGGAGTCGCGAACCTGAGACCGAAGCGGAGATCGCCTATGCTGTTATAGCCGGAGATGGGCGTGAATTGCGTTGTTGAACCGCCGGTCTGTGCGGTTGCAGTGGTAGTGAAGAGCGGCTGGTTGTACGCGAGATAAAATGGCGCTCCAAGGGAAATCCCAACAACTTTGTTGAAGTTAAAGCTGACAGTGGAATCCACGATGCTCGTCCAGTTCGCCGAGGAGTCGTAGCTCTGAGACAGATTCGTGTAGGAGCTGAAGCCTCGGTCGGGAAAGTGCAGTGACAAAGACGACGGCGTGGACTGGGCAAGGCAAGCCGACGTCCCGACAATCAGTAACACAAACGAGCAAACAGAACTCCGCTTCAACATAGTAGAAATCCTTTTTTGGGATCGCGGGGAAACACGCCTTCGGACATTATGCGGGCGTGTGGCAAGTGGATCAGTGCAAACAGTGGCTCCACGGGTTACGAAAGGGAAATCGTGACAGCGCACTACTGGGAGAGCTGCAGTCTTGAAGGAAGTTGCGGGCCGGTCTACGGCTTCGCGATCACCGTCGCCTCAGCACCGAACCGTTGAAGCATTCAATGCAACCATCCCTGACGCGAGAGTCGATACCTGCCAAATTGCCTAGGATCATCTTCTACGCTTTTCTGCTCGCTCTCTCTGTGCTGGCATACTTCGTGCCCTACTACGACTGGGACTTGGTTGCGTACACCGGTTCTGCCATTGCGTTATATGAGCGGGATCCCATCCGGATTCAGAAGCAGGCGTATGCCGCTCTGCAGCAGGAGCTTCCCCAAGACGATTACGTTGAGATTGTCAGCGGCTCTGAGTTTCGCAGCGATGTTTCGCAAGACGCCGAGCACTTTCGCCAGCAGCTTCGCTTTTACCAGATTCGCCCCATGTATATTCGCTTGCTCGCTGGACTGCATGGCGCCGGCTTGGCATACGTGAATGCCACTCGGGTGATCTCGGCCGTGGCATTTACTTTGCTTGGCATTCTGCTATTTGTTTGGGCGCGGAGTTACGTGGGCGAATGGCAGGCGGCAATCTGCGTTCCCCTGTTGCTGATTACGCCTGCCCTATTTGGAAGTGCTCGCATCGGATCTCCAGATGAACTCTCCGCGTTCGTCCTCCTGCTAGGCACATTCGAGCTGATCGAGCGCGAGCGGATGCTGCTCGGGACTGCACTGCTGTTCACCTCGTTACTCCTGCGCACCGACAATGTAATCTTCGTTTTCCTACTTCTCGCCTCGGTTGCAGCGGTGAACGCTCGTGCGCGACTGCGCGTTTGGGCTGCTGTATTCGCCGTAGCCTCCGTTGCGATCGTCCTCACCATCAATCACGTAGAGCACAGCTATGGATGGAGCGTGCTCATGCAGAATACGGTGACACCAATCGTCAATCCTGCTGAAGTCAGCTCGACAGTTGCGGCGGCCGATTACGTTGGAGCGGTACATGACATGGTCGACGAGGCGCGAGAAAGCAGCGTTCTTGTGTTTCCGTTCCTGGCTGGGATCGCGCTGCTCTCATCACGAACCGCAGCAGAGCTGAAGCGATTGGTCGGAGTTGGGCTTCTCTCATGGATTGCCCACCTTGCGCTGTTTCCACACATTGAAGATCGCTACTTCATCGCCGGATCGGCGATCATCGGAGTCGCGGTTCTTTCCTCGCTGCTGAGTCGTGTCAACGAAGAGAGCGGCCACTCTATGGGCGCTGCTACAATTTCCAGTTTCCAAAACTGACGCTACCATTGCGAGGTTATTTGATGCGAAGAGCTCTAATCGCTTTCGTTGTCCTATCTTGTTGTTGCGTTTTTGGCCAGCAGTCCAATCCACCACGTCAGCGGGTGGAGAAGACACCACCTCCAACCACACCTCCCGCGCAAACTCCCACCGAGCAACCGCCGCAAACTCAGGAGCCGCGAACGGCACGCACTCCGCAGGCCGAACAGACCCCGGCGCCATCTACTCCGCAGCGCACGCCTGAATCATCCGAGGGCGCTGAGGGGCAGCAGCTTCGCGCCATGCACTTTGAGGTTGCAGAGGTACCGCCCGTAGTAACGCATCACAGCATCCGCGTTGGCGGACGCGAGTTGCGTTACACCGCGACCGCTGGACGCATGCCGATCAAAGACGCAGAAGGCAAGGTCGACGCAGCCATGTTCTATGTCGCCTACACGGTTGACGGAACCGATCCCAGCACGCGTCCGCTGACGTTCTCATTCAACGGCGGCCCAGGGTCCGCGTCGATCTGGCTGCACATGGGCGCCATGGGACCGCGCAAGGTCGTGCTCCAACCGCAAGGCTGGATGCCGGCCGCTCCGTATCGGCTTGAGGACAATCCAAACACGCCGCTCGATAAGACCGACATTGTGATGGTGGACGCGATCGGCACCGGCTGGAGCCGTCCCGCGGACACAGCCGCCGCACGCCGATTCTGGAACATGCGCGGGGACATCGAATCGTTCGGTGAGTTCATTCGCCTGTATCTCACCCGCAACGAACGTTGGTCGTCGCCGCTGTACCTATTCGGAGAAAGCTACGGCACCACGCGCTCAGCAGGCATCGCCGGATATCTCGCCGACCGCGGCATTTCCTTCAATGGAATCGTCCTGCTCTCCACCGTGCTCAGCTTCGAAACCCTCGAGTTTGCAAAGACTAACGATGTTCCGTATCCGCTGATCCTGCCTACCTTAACCTGGATCGCCGGCTACCATCACAAGCTGCCCTCCGAACTTCAGGGCGATGTCGCTAAAGCGGCACAGGAAGCGCGTGACTGGGCTCTGGGCGAATACTGGGCAGCGTTGAACAAAGGCGATGCGATGTCGCCGCAGGAGCACGCTAATGTCGTCGACAAACTTTCGCGCTATACCGGATTGAGCAAGGAGATCATTGAATGGGCCAACCTGCGGATTGACGTGCGCACGTTTACTCATTACCTGCTTGCCGATCAGAAGCTGCACGTCGGCCGCCTCGACGGGCGCTATACCGGGCCCGATCCGAATGGCTTCATGGACACGCCGTTCTACGACCCGACGAGTTCCCAAACTGGTCCGCCATTCACTTCAGTGTTCAACGATTACGTCCGCCGCGAGCTGAACTACAAGACCGACATGCCGTACTGGACATCAGCACAGCAATCGGGCAACTTCCGCTGGAGCTGGGCCGGAGTGGAAGGATTCGGCGGCGGCTACCCCGATACCGCAACGGCGCTGCGGCAGGCCATCGTCAAGAACCAATTTCTACGCGTTCTGGTGATGGAAGGTCACTACGATCTGGCTACGCCGTATGCCGCAGCCGATTACACCATGGACCATCTCGACCTCGCGCCGCAGTACCACAAGAACATCTCGTACGCGCAATACAATTCCGGACACATGGTGTATCTGGATGCGCAGTCACACGCCAAGATGAAGCAGGACTTCGTGAATTTCATCGACGCCACAACGCAGAAGGGAAAGTAAGGAAGCGAAGTGCTTGCGTGAACTTTTCACTACTACCTTCGATCTGTCATCCTGAGGCCCGTTTTTTGGGCCGAAGGACCTTCGAAGATATTTCGGATTGATTGCTTCATCGAGGTCTTTCCATCAGTGTTCTGGTTGAGAAGCCCCGACACCGCTTGCTAGATCGAGATATCTCAGGTGGTCCGCCAAAAGCGGCTCAGGAGACAGGCCGTCATATTTTTCTGAGAAACAACAGTCGTCGCTCACAACGAGCCGAACCTAAATCGTTCTGCCCACGGCGGGCGCTATCATGCGCAACTCCCCCATGAGTTGCGAGAACTGATCCGGATACAGCGATTGTGGCCCATCTGACAGCGCTTTGTCCGGATCGGGATGAACTTCGATCAGCAGCGCGTCGCAACCGGCCGCGAGCGCGGCACGTGCCATAGGAGCAACTTTGTCACGGCGTCCGGTGCCATGGGAAGGATCAGCAGTCATAGGCAGATGCGAGAGTTTTTTCACAATCGGAATCGCTGAAATATCCATTGTGTTGCGGGTGTACGTTTCGAATGTCCTAATACCGCGCTCGCATAGGATTACATCGTAATTCCCGCCCGCCAGAATGTACTCGGCGGAAAGCAGCAGCTCTTCAATCGTAGCCGCGATCCCGCGCTTTACCAGAACGGGCTTTCGGACTTTGCCCAGTTCGCGCAGCAGGTTGAAATTTTGCATGTTGCGCGCTCCCAGCTGGAAAAGATCCACGTAAGGCAGCATGGTTTCGATCTGTCCGATCTCCATTACTTCGCTAACTACAAGAAGACCATGGCTATCACTGGCCTCGCGCAAAAGCTTCAATCCTTCCACTCCCATTCCCTGAAACGAATAAGGCGAGCTTCGCGGCTTGAATGCTCCGCCGCGCAGGAACTTCGCTCCCGACTTCGCCACTTGCTCGGCGCAGGCGAACAGTTGCTCGCGAGACTCCACCGAACAGGGACCTGCCATCACGATTACTTCTTTTCCGCCTACGCTCACACCGTTGGCGAATTTCACGGTAGTGCCGTCCGGTCGGAATGTGCGACCCACCAGCTTGTAAGGAGCGCTGATGCGATGCACCTGCTGTACGGCTTCGAGCAATTCAATTTCGCGAATATCAAAATCAATCTTGGCGCCGACGGCGCCGAGAACGGTTTGTTGTTCTCCGGTAGAACGATGCACCTCAAACCCGCGGGTCACGAGCCGCTCGATGACGTTGTCGATCTGCTGCTCGCTTGCACCCGGTTGCATGGCAATAATCATGTTCTGGAATGCCTCTGTCGCACAGGCGCTGCGGCCCGTGGCTCTCTTACTCGTTCACTTCGAGATCGAATTCGGTTCCTTTGGAAGAAGCCTCTTTGCTTCTGTGAATTTCCTGCTGCTGAAGCTTGCGCATAACGTCGATAATGCGCTCGAAAACGTGTTGAATCTCGCTGTCAGGCAGCGGCCCGCGATTCGCTTTCTTCACTGTTTCGAGAATCCGCTTCTCGCGCTCGGGTTCGTAGATGGGAAGATTCGTATGATTCTTCAATTTGCCGATCTCGCGCGCCGCCGCGGCCCGCTGATTAATCAGGTCAACCAGCTTGAGGTCCATCTCATCGATTTTCTTACGCCAATCTTCTATGGTCATGTCGCGAGTGCTCCAAGCGTTCCGGGACGAAAAGCCTTTCAGCCAACGTCATGCTGGAACTCATCACCTTATGGATAATTCAGAATACTGTCCAATCAACGGGTACACAAAAACAAAACCCTGCCGATCCCAGCAGGGTTTTAGCTTATCGCCTATTGCTTATTGCTTATCGCGGCCTTTCATTGCATCTGTGATCCACATTCAATGTGGAGGTTTTGGATCGCATTCTGGGCCTCGCGCATGGCCCTGTGGATGTCGGCGCTATGAGTCTTCACTTGCGCGGATGCGAGCTTGATCGACTTCGTAAGATTGCGGTTGAATTCTCCACGGTTGTCGATCAGGTCTCGATGAAGCTCTTTCATTGCCTTCTTGACAACTTGGCTCGCATCGGCTGAATCATCGTCGAGGTCCTCCGCAAACACGGTTCCAAGGTCGATCCCGTCTGCTAGCAGCGGCTCAACTTCCGCGAAAGCGCCTGGGTCGAATGCCATTCCCGTTTCGGGGGCCGAGTCATCTTCGTAGAGAGCGGAACTGTCTGGTCCGCGGCGCGGCGGCACTGACATTGACAGCGTCTGCTCTTTCTTGTCACGCATGATCACGAGAGAGACTTTTCCGTTCTTCCCATTTCGCAGCGCTTCGGTCCAATCGGAGTTGTCGGAGATCTTCTGGTCGCCAACCCGGATTACTACGTCCCCTGCGCGCAGGCCCGCCGCTTCAGCAGCGCTTCCCTTCTGCACCGCCCGCACCAGCAGCCCTTCACCGTTCTTTACGCCAAAAAAGTCTCCGAGCTGTGGGCTCAAGCTTTCGAGCGTCGCTCCCGAATTGGAACGCACACGCGTGATCGTCTGGTCCATCCACATGCGGGGCATTGCGGGCATCGCCGGCATAGCGGGAACGGCAGGCATGGCCGGCATTACATATGCAAAATCCCTGGATTCGCGTGGCCATACCGACGATTCAAGCTTCTTGCGATCGGCAACCTGGACTTTGATGGTCTGTTGCTGGCCTTCCCGAATGACGTCGAGCGCCACGGTTCTTCCCGGGGGCGTCTCGCGCATCAGCCGCTTGAATTGCTCGGCGCTTTCCACTGGCGTGCCGCTGAATCCGACGATTACGTCGTGATCCTTAAGACCGGCTTTACCGGCGGGCGCATCCTGATCGACTTGCGTCACTTCAACTCCACGATCGTCTTTCAGCTTGAGAGCCTGTACGCGGTCGCTGTTCAGATCGGTTATTCCCACGCCCAGATACGAACGTCCAGAGGGAGTGTCGAAGTCGGCGACTACAGGCGGGAGCGGAGCCCGCCGAGCCTGCGGGGCCTTTTGCCCCACCAACGGGATGCTGGCAATTGCCAGCAAGGCGACTCCTGTGATGTAGATGTGTTTCATATAATGCCTCGGGGCTAATCTGTTATTTCTTCAGAGCGATAAATTCAATTTTTCCGGTCGATGTATGCAGCTTCAGCGTTGGACCGCCGCCATTCAAATCGCCTTCCGCATAGATCTCACGCGGGCCATAGTCACCACCCTCTGACTGAATGCGGAGCCCAGGCAGTTCACTACGAATCGCGTCTTTGCCGTTGGCCACATCGATGCTGGCGTGAATGCTCACCTTCAAGTCAGACGGAAGATACACCGTGATGTCACCAACTCCGGTATCGAGGGTGGAGTCAGTAAACTTCCCATTCATGGTCATGAACTCGGCGGTAATTCCTCCGGCGCCGGTCTCAGCGCGAACGCTGTGGCTGACCTTAAAGCAATGAATGCTGCCGCTGCCGGTTTGTGCCTTTATCGAGCCGCCGCCACCGGTGAGGCGAATGCTGCCACCGCCGGTCTCAACGTCCATGGTTCCCGCGACGCTGCCAACCTCGATGTTTCCGCCACCTGTTGAGCCACGGAGATCGCCCCCGACTGTTTGCACAAAGATGTTTCCGCCGCCAGTCTCGATCACCGCGTCGCGCTTCACGTTCTCGACGCGAACAGACTCCCCGCCGGTGGAGGCGCTCAGCTTACCTCCGACGGTACCGATGCTCACTCGCCCACCACCGGTGCGAACGCCCAAATCGGCATTCACGGTGCCGACTGTAATACCACCGCCTCCGGTGCTCATAGTGATGTTGCCATTGATGTCGTCGAGGTTTACAGTTCCACCGCCAGATTCGGCATCGACGCGGCCATTCAGGTGCGAGAACTGCAGGTTGCCGCCATCGGTTTTCGCTTTGATGACTTCCACGTTGCGTGGAGCGGTAATGATGAACTCCACCGAACCGCGATGCCAGTTACCAGAGCCTTCGCCGCCGAAATATGCTGCCTCGGCCTGACGGTTCGCGATGACGCGCAGGTTGTCAAAGGCGCGGCGGGCGCCCTCTTCTGACGAGGCGCTGACTCGCTTACGAATGCTGTAAGTAATATTTGATTGTTGGGCGCCGGTGACGCTTACGTTTCCGGCATTTGTATGAATCTTGATAAATCGCGACGCGGGCAGGGTGCCGGTGGTCTCTTCCACCCAACAACTGCCATCACGGGAGATCTTAGGGTTAGAAGCGCCTTCCGTCTGCGCCACACCGGAAGCGGCGAGCGCCAGTACGAGAGCCGAAAGCGCGAATTGGTTGCGAATCACTGCCAAATCAGAGTTCCTCTATTTTCTATGCGCGTATTGTCCAGAGCAAATATCAACTGCAACAACTTATGCTGCAAAAGCTTTAGGGAGGCCCTCGGCACGGCTAAAGCCGGCCACCCTTCCCTAAATCGGGAATCACCTTATTCAAAATCTGGAAGGTTCGCCAGCACTCGCCGCGATTCTCCCTGGATGTACTTATCTTTATCCTGCGCCGCCAGCGCCGTCAGCGCCTGACGCACGCTGCTATCGTTCTTCACCGATTCCAACAGCGAGATCGCCTGCGTGCGCACACCGGGATTGTTGTCTTGCAGCAGCGCTTCCAATACTGCATCGCGCACCTGCTGATCGTCTTTTACATACGAGCGCAGACCGTCGAGCGCCTTCAGACGCACGCCCGGGTTGCGATCATAACGCAGAGCAAAGATCAGAGCCTCGCGCACACGGCTGTCATCGGAACTCTTGGAAAGTAGATCGACGGAATCGAGCCTGACGCCGGAATTGATGTTGCTGCGCGCGGCAAAGAGAAGAAGCTGCTGGATTTTGGGATCGTTGATCGATCCCTGCGCCTGGTCGGTGAAAACCTTGTCGTACTGAATCTTGACTTGATTGCTGCTGGGATCTTGGGTGATACCGCGAATGCTGGAGATCGATGCGGAATCAACCGGCTGCTGCGAGTTCACAATCTGAGCAACTTCCCCGCCGTGTTTCTGTGTCGTCACTTGCCATGTTGTCAGGATTCCGGCGGCAAAGCCGACCATCAGCAGGGCAGCTGTGAGCGCCGGAGCAAACTTCATGGATTGCAGCCATCCGGCAAAATCAAAAGTAAAACGATGCCAGCCGCGGCTCGGCTCTTCAGACTCCAGAGCCTCGGAGAGCCGCATGCGTGAGCTGGCAAGCAGGTTCGGCGAGGGCTCCGGCAGCGGATTCACTGACATGGTCAGACGAAACCCACGCACCGCCTCAAGCTCAGACTTGCACCCAGAGCATCGCTCCACATGCCGTTCGAGCTCGTAGCGCTCGTCATCCTTCAGTTCATCGTAGATGTAAAGGGCCGTATTCGCCCGTGTCCATTCGCAGTTCATAATTGCCACACTTTCTAAAACGGCTGTCAGCAGTCAGCTTTCAGCATTCAGCCAAAAACGGCTGTCAGCATTCGGCTTTCAGCTTTCAGCTAAAACCCGGATTATCTGTTCAAACTCGCTGCCCACATGCCGCAGGCAGCCCGGTACTCCCATAACTTTGTCATCCTGAGCGGAGGCATGGCGCGCGTCTTTCGCGCCGCACACCGGAGTCGAAGGACCTTGCGTTTCGCCTTCCAACTCCATGCTCGTTAGTTCCATCGTCTCGCTCATCGCATTCCTGCCAGCGTGCCGCGCAACTTCTGCGTGGCGCGAAAGAGTGTGTTCTTGGCCGTCTCTTCCGTAGTACTCAACATCTCGCCGATGGTGCGCAGCTTGAGGCCTTGATAATGTTTGAGTTCAAATACCATGCGCTCGCGCGGCGTAAGTTGCTCCAGAGCACTGTTGATCTTGCCGCCCAGTTCGCGACGCATCAGGTCGCGCTCGGGATTCGCTCCGGAGCGATCGTCGGCCACTTGGTCCAGGAGGCTGTGCTCCTCGCCGCTGGAATCGATCATCACCGGCGAATCTTCGCGTCGGGTCTTCCGCTTGCGCAGATGATCGAGGCAGAGGTTGGTCACGATTCGGTACATCCAGGTGTAGAAGGAGCATTCAAAGCGGAAATTGCCGAGATGACGATAGGCCTTGAGAAAGGCCTCTTGATAAATGTCCTGCGCCTCGGCTTCCGAGCCCGTCAGATGCATGGCCAGCCGCAACACAGCCTGGTCGTACTGACGAACGAGTTCCTCAAACGCAGTGCGGGAGCCGCGCTGCGCCTCGCGTATCAAATCGGCATCGTTGACGCGGTTGAGTGTGTGGCTCACCGTGGGACTCCCGACCGTGCTCATTGGCCGGACAGTGTTGTCCTCTCTAGCCTTCACTCCCCGCGCCTGACCGGCAGTCGCCATGGATGAAGATGAAATTGGTCCACTGCCGAGGGCGATCAGGCCGCCCGCCACTGCGGCTAGACTTGGCATTTCCACTCCTGAGGTTATCGGGCCTGCGCGATTGGGCTCTAAATCCCTTACTTACATTCCGATAGACGCATGAGGGAAAGAAAGGTAAGCCGGGATTATACGGTGGTGGCAGCTCTGAAGTGTAGGAGTAAGTGCTTGCAGGATCAGCAGGTTAGAAACCGCCGCAAAGAGGCGCGCAGCGCCTGTATTGAAGGCGATTCACCCGGCGCCACCTAGAACGGTCCGAATGACAAAGAGCTAGAAGAATTAACCACAGAGGACACAGAGGCACGCAGAGGAGAATTAGGCGAAAGAAACTGGGCAAAAAAGTGAGAAAGAACAATAACGGAAAGAGAGCGCCTTCCGATCCTTTCCTCTGTGCGCCTCTGTGTCCTCTGTGGTTAATCTTGTAGCTGTTCTCCGGGGTCTCCGTGGCTCCGCAGTGAAACTTACCCTACGGCAGCCAAGACTGCATTCGGCGCTCCAATCACCTGCGCGGCAAATCGCTCCATCTCTTCCAATTGCGGGCTGAACTGCAGCAACAGCAGATTGACTCCTGCATCTTCGAATTCGGCGACACGCTCGCGCACCTGCTCGGGCGTGCCCACCAAGCCCGAACGCAATCCTCGATTCGACACTGAGTAATCTTCGAGTGACACGCGTTGTTCAAGCTGGGTATTCGCCAGCCACTGCTGATAGTTGCCGTACCCTGCTGCGCTCTGCTTCACGTCGGTAATGCGCGCCAGCTCCCGCTGTGCTTCGGCTTCGCTGTCACGCACGATGGCATATCCGGCAACGCCGTACTTCATCGGACCAAGCGCGAATTTTTCACGTCGCTGCGCCAAATCGCGGACCTTGTCGCGAATGCGCTCGGGCGGATCGCCGTGCATCACGTAAGCGTCGCACTTCGAAGCAATCAGGTTCTTGGCTGCCTCGGATTCGCCGCCCGCATAGATTGTCGGACGCGGCTTGGCTACAGGCTTCGGCTGAACCACGGTGTCTGCCACCGAATAGTATTTCCCGGAATAGGAAAAATGATCCTGCTTCCAGGCGGTATCGACGATGTCGAGCCACTCCGAGGTGCGCGCGTAGCGATCATCGTGCTGTTCAAAGTGCACTCCAAACTTGCGCGCTTCCTCCGCCCACCATGAGGAGACCACGTTCAGCGACACGCGGCCATTGCTGATGTTGTCGATATTGGCGGCCTGCTTCGCGAGAAGCGCAGGCAAGTGAAACGTCGGACGCACGGCGATCATCAACTCCAACTCGTGAGTCACCGCGGCGAGCGCCGCCGCCGTAGACCAGGCGTCGAGCGCAGGCGCATCGACACCTTTAATGTCATTGAGATTGAGTTCGGCGATCAGCGTAAGCCCATAGCCGATCTGCTCGCTTCGTCGCGCCAACCGGCTCACATAATCCCACGTCGGCTGCATGCCTTCATCTTCGACATTGCGCAGCCACCCGCCAAACACAGGAAGCCAGTATCCATATCGCATTAGGCCGCTGCCTCCTTTTTCAATGATTCCGCGGCTTCAGCCTCCAAGTAATCGACCAGCTTCACAAAGGGATCGAAGCCAATCACGCGTGGCCCATCGGCAACGAAGTTGGAAAGCGCGTTGATGTCGTAATAGTAGAGCTGGCCGTCGCGGTCGTCCGTAACATACTCAATGCCGCCTACGTCGATGCCAGCCGTCTGCATGATGCGTTCCACGTCGTGGATCACCTGTGGCGGAGGCGTGTAGCCTTCCACCCGCAGTCCCGCTTTGGGAGCTTCCACCGCGCAAGTAGAGAGGTTCAGCTCCACGCCGCCGGTCGTCTTGCAGATATCCGCAGGGCACAAGTCGAATGTCTCACCTGTGATGTAGACGTTGATGCCGTAGAGGTAGTTCCCGCCGACAACCTCCACGCGCGTGATGTGTCCTCCGCGCGCCGGAATGAACTCCTGCACCAGCGCAGTGTTGTCGAGGCCGAGCGAGAACTGTCCCGTGCGCGCAGCCTGGGCCAGCGCCTCCGGTGTATCGAAGCGCACAATGCCTTTACCGCTGCCGCCCACGTTAGGCTTCACGATCACTGGAAACCGAAATCCCTCGGCAGCCGTGGGCGCTTCCTCGGCATGATTGATCACTCGTGCGCGAGGATATGGAAGCCCGAGCGAATGCAGGAGCGAGAGCTGCGAGGCCTTGGAGATCTCATAGCGAAAACCCCGAGCTCCGTTGATAACGCGCATCCCGAGCCGCTCAAGATGTTCGAGGTAGCTGACGGTGTAGTAGATTCCGTGTCCATGTCCGCGCGTGTACGCCGAGGGACTCATGCGGTTGAAGATCAGCGAGTAGCGGCGGTTGCCGTTCGGCTCGATGTCGAAATGATGCCGAGTTGCGTCGACGCGCTCGTAAGGCGTGCCGCGCCGGTCAAGCTCGGCAAATAATCGCTCAAACCAGTGCGGATGCTCGTGATAAATCGCGATTGGACGCTTCAGTGCTGCCATGCTTCAGAACTCCCCAACGTCAACACACAGTCAACTACTAACGCAGATAAACGCAGATTCAGGGATTCACGCAGATAGTTTATTTCAAAATCCGTGCGAGTCCGTGCCGTCTCCGCGTGATTGCGTGTCCTATGTTGGTTTTGCTTCTGCTCTTTCTAACGATCGATCCTCGCCATGGTCGCTTCGGGATAGCGCATGCCTGCGGCTGCCCCTATCGGGGCGACCTGATCGACGCGGGCGAGGTCGTCGCGCGTGAGCTTTATATTAATTGCTGCCAGGTTCTGCTCGAGGTATTTGCGGCGCTTGGTCCCAGGAATGGGCACGATATCATTGCCTTGCGCCAGCACCCACGCGAGCGCCAGTTGAGCTGCCGTTGCGTTCTTTTCTTTCGCGATCTCCTCAATCCGGGCTACCAGGTCCAGGTTTCTCTGGAAATTCTCTCCTTGGAAACGTGGGGATTGGCGGCGGTAATCATCGGTCGCGAGATCGTCGAAGCGCTTGAATTGTCCGGTTAGAAATCCGCGTCCCAAGGGGCTGTATGGGACGAATCCGATGCCAAGCTCGCGGCAAGTGGGCAGAACTTCGTCTTCAGGGTCGCGCGTCCAAAGCGAGTATTCCGTTTGGAGTGCGGAAATGGGATGGATCTTGTGAGCCCGCCGCATCGTCCTCGGTGATGCCTCGGACAATCCTAGATAATGGACCTTTCCTGCCCGCACCAACTCAGCCATCGCTCCGAGGGTCTCTTCAATAGGCACGTCGAAATCGACGCGATGTTGATAGTAGAGATCAATGACATCGACGCCGAGACGCCGCAGGCTGGCGTCACAGGATTGCTTCACGTAGTCCGGCCGGCCACTCACGCCCAGGAACTTGCCGTCCTCGGAGCGCACGTTGCCAAACTTGGTGGCGAGCACGACCTGCTCGCGACGTCCTTTGATGGCGCGTCCAACCAGTTCTTCGTTGGTGAATGGGCCATACATGTCCGCGGTATCGAGGAACGTACAACCGAGTTCCAGCGCACGATGGATGGTGGCGATAGATTCCTGATCGTCGCGACCGGAGTAGAACTCCGACATCCCCATACAGCCGAGTCCAATGGCAGAGACGACCAGACCTTGCGTGCCGAGTTTACGAGTTGGAAGCATGGAAGAATGGATGCGATCGGCCGCAGGCGAGATTCAGCTGGAAAGGCAATCAGCCATAGGCAGTAAGCGACAGGCGAGAACAATCCAATCAAGCCTACCGCGTACTGCCTATTGCAGCCTTCCTACCGTTTCGCCGTGCCGCGCACCATTTTCTTCACTTTGCGCTTTAGGGAACCGCGAGGAGCAGTTCGCTTCGCTTTGGGAGTTGCCTTTTTGCGCGCTGCGCGCCTTGCCTTCTTGCGATCTTCTTTACTGAGTGATTTCGTGTTCGCCATTGATTTCCAATCTGAATGAATTGTGCTTCTAACGTGGAACCGGCCGCCCTCGGCCGGATGTTCGCTGGTTAATGATTCAGCGATCGAGCAACATGAAATGTTCGCCCACATCGCAAAACGGCAATTGAGAACTCCCGGCCGAGGGCGGCCGGTTCCACGTTGTTGAAATCAGATCACGGCTCGCGAATGAACATTCGCACGATGATGCCGCTGACCATCATCGCCAGCCCTACCCAGATTAGCACTCGGCCTGCATTTGCGGTGCTGGCGCTCTGCGCGGTCCGGCCCAGAATGAAACCGACGATCGCCAGCGCAATACCGCCCCAGCGCAGGATATTTCTGAGCGATTGTTTGTTCACACTCTCTCGAGCTGCGCGAACTTTTCCACCAGCTTCTTCAGTCCGGCCTGCGGAAATTGTACCGTAATCTTCGCGTCGTCTCCGTCGCCCTCCCGTTTGTACACCGTGCCTTCGCCGTATTTCGGATGGCGCACGCGCTGGCCGGGCCGGAATCCCCGCTTGCCGGCCGGTTCCGGCACCTCGACCTTCGGCCGCGAAAACTTCTTCCCACGCGAGGCGAAGAAGTCTGCGATGTTGTCGATGGATTGGTACGGTGAACCCGTAGTCCCATTGCGCTTGGTGGAGTAAGGTTTTTCCGAGGCAAGCGAGCGCCCGAAACGCGCGCGTGACGACGCACTCTGGTCTTCATCTTCATAGCTATAGTGGCGGCCTTCGTCGACTTCGCTAAACGCAGGCTCGCGGGTACCACTTCGACGCGAGCTTGTTCCAAGCTCTTCCATCAATTGCGGAGGAATCTCTTCGAGGAAACGAGAGGGCACGCTGGCATCGGGCAAATCGCTGCCATACCGACGGCGATAGTGCGCACGGCTCAGGACCAGAGTGTCCATGGCGCGCGTCATGCCGACGTAACATAGGCGGCGCTCCTCTTCGATTTGCTCTGGATTGAGGAACGTGCGCGAGCTCGGAAACAGCCCCTCCTCCATTCCTGCCAGAAACACCAACGGGAACTCGAGACCTTTGGCGGCATGCAGCGTCATCAGCGTGATTCGCGAACCCTCTTCATACTGGTCGGTGTCACTCACCAATGCAGCGTGATCGAGGAATTCGCCCAGAGTCTCCGCGCGATCGGCGGAGTCGCGAGCCGCATTCGCGAGTTCCTGCAAGTTCTCAATTCGGGAAAACGCCTCGGGCGATCCCTCGTCTTCAAGCGCTTTCACGTATTTTGTGCGGTCAATGAGAAACTTAATGACCTCCGGCAGCGTAGCTGCGCCGCCGGGCGAACGAAAGCCTTCGACTGGTTCGGGCGGTGGGTTACTGCCCGATGCGGATTCAGACCCTCGCGCAGACGCATAAGAAGGCGTTTCCTCCGCGACAGTAGTGTCCGCCACGGACGATTCTTCTTCCATGGCGCCGAACAATTCATGCTGACCGTTCACACCGAAGTCGAAGGCAGTGTCGTCTTCCTCTGCATTGACGCACATAGGCGAGGGCGCCTGTGCGACATTCTCTGGCCGAATGC
Organism: Terriglobales bacterium; assembly: GCA_045808065.1. Classification (GTDB taxonomy): domain Bacteria; phylum Acidobacteriota; class Terriglobia; order Terriglobales; family Acidobacteriaceae; genus Gp1-AA112. Next base: position 158,228 of record JBJMGD010000018.1, read on the forward strand.
CTGTGTCCTCAGCCAGCTTCTCGACGAAGCTTCCCCCCAACATCGCCCGTCCGTCCTCGATGATCTGCCTGAAATCCGCCAGCGCGGCAAGCGCACGAGCAGGCAGCAGCTTCTGCTCGATCGCCTGCTCCATACCGCTCCACAGACTCGAACCGGTTTCGAGAGCCAATCGTTCCAGTGTTTCCAAGGTCGTCTTGCCGACTCCACGCGCAGGCGTGTTCACTACGCGCAGGAAGGCGATGGAATCGTCGGGATTTTGGATGAGCTTGAGGTACGAGATCATGTCCTTGATCTCGGCCCGCTCGTAGAACGAGAAGCCTCCGACCACGTTGTACTTCAGTCCATAGCGGCGCAGCGCTTCTTCAAATAATCGTGACTGCGAGTTGGTGCGATAAAGAATTGCGGCGCGCCGCGGCTCATCACTTTCGCTCGGCTCTTTGAGGAAGCGAGAGATGTAGTCGGCGGCAAACAGCGCTTCATTTTCACCATCAGGAGCCTCGTAATAAAAGAGGGGCGTGCCACCCTGACGGTCGGTCCACAGCGTCTTGCCTTTGCGTTGCTTATTGTTCCCGACTACCGCCGATGCGCCTTCGAGGATGTTCTGCGTAGAACGATAGTTCTGCTCGAGGCGAATGATTTTCACTTCGGGAAAGTCCCGCTCGAACTCCAAAATATTGCGAATGTCGGCCCCGCGCCACGAGTAGATCGACTGGTCTTCGTCACCCACGACGCACACGTTGTGGTGCTCGCCCGCGAGCAGCTTCATCAGCTCGTATTGCGGACGGTTCGTGTCCTGGTACTCGTCGATCAGGATGTACTGGTAACGCTGGTTGTAACGACGGCGCACCTCGGCCGAACTCTTGAGCAGACGCACGGCCTCGAGCAGCAGGTCGTCGAAGTCGAGCGCGTTGGCTTTAAGCAATTCTTTGCGATAGATCTCGTAGATGTGCGCGATGCGCTCGGTGTTCGGATCCGCAGACTGGAGGTAGACCTCCTGCGGATCAAGCATGTGGTTCTTCGCCCACGAGATGCGTCCCAGAACGTTACGCGGCGTCAGCTGCTTGTCATCGATGCCCAGGCGGCGGATCGCTGCCTTGACCAGCGACTGCTGATCGGCCTCATCGTAGATGGCGAAGTCTTTGGTGAGTCCCTGGCCATTGATGCGCAAAGCCTCGATATCTCGTCTCAGGAGCCGCACACAGAAGGAGTGGAACGTGGAGATCCGCGGCTGAGCAACCGAAGTGCGCCCCACTAACCGGCTGACACGCTCACCCATTTCGGCTGCCGCTTTGTTGGTGAAGGTTACGGCCAGAATAGAATCAGACGCGACGCCGTTGTCTTCTATGAGGTAGGCAATCCGGTGGGTGATGACGCGCGTCTTGCCCGATCCGGCGCCGGCCAAGATCAAGACCGGCCCGTTTACGTGCTCGACGGCTTCCCTTTGCTGCGGATTGAGTTTACCGAGGTCCAACCTCTCAGTTTAAGGGAAGAATGGACAATAAAGGAGGTCGCGAAGCCGAGGCTGCTCTTTCAATGAGCAATTTGTGGCACATGGAAATTCTTGATAGAAAATTTCCAGAGACTCGCGGGCTGCTACTCGATCTGCACCAATTCTCCAACATCCGTATGCACTTCCTCAGGAGCTGGATTGGTGCTGATGGTTTGCGGAGCGCGCCAGTGATCGATGTAGGAAATTTGGTGCACGCACGATACGGTGCAGTGAGGCGCACAGCTCTTTTCCGTGATGAACTCACGACGGATATCGTCGATGGTGTACTGCTCGAGCGGCTTAGCGGGATATCCGCGCTGCTGCGAGCAATAGTGAACCAATCCGTCCTCGCAGATGTAGAGATAGCGCGATCCCGCCCGACAACGCCAATTGTTGGGTTTGCCATCGGCGATCGCGTCCTGAAAATGGTTGAAGCGCGAGTAGTTCTTCTTCTCGAACGACTTCATGCGACGATACACGTCGCGTTCTTCCGGCTGCAGCGGTTTTAACTGGCCACTACCGTCATGGATGATGCCAATCGTCGATGTGAATCCGAGCTCCAGCGCGCGCGTGCCGACTTTCACCGCGTCCTGCGGATTGTGAATGCCGCCGCCGACCACAGAGTTGATATTCACGTGAAAGACCGCGTGTTCTGACAGCAGCTGCAACTTCTTGTCGAGAACCTTCAGACTTTTCTTCGAAATGTCGTCGGGCATGACGTTATCGATCGAGATCTGAAGATGATCGAGTCCGGCAGCATTGAGCCGGTGAATGCGTTCGGCAGTCAGCAGATATCCATTGGTGATCATTCCCGCCATCATGCCGCGGTGTCGGATGCGCCCGATGATCAAGTCCAAATCGGGATGCAGCAGCGGCTCACCGCCGCTGATGGTCACGATGGTAGTGCCGAGCTTAGCTAGACGATCCAGGCGCCGGTACATGGTGTCGACCGGCACTGGCTTGGAAACATCGTCGTATTCGTTGCAGTAAGCGCAGGAGAGATTGCATCGCCGCATGGGAATGATGTGCGCCATGACCGGATGGCTGGTGGAAGCCAGCGCTTTGCCGATCATCCAAAGCTCGCGCACGCGACGCGTGGCGGCCGCGAGGTCGCGCCGGACCCGGGAAGGCGGCTGTGGGGGAGCTGTTCTCTCTGGCATCTTAGTTCTCTTCTCATTTAAGCATGGAGCCACAGAGAGTCTCGTCCAGCGGCGGAATTTTGCCGCTGAACGGTAGAGAATAAGCAGCGATTTGAGGTAGAGCCCTTAGTCCAGCGACGCGTCTGGGCTAGGACATGAGCGCAGTCCAGCCGGTGGTCACGAGGACGATCACCACGTACCACCCAGCCATCACGGAAATGCCGGTGGAGATTTTCTTTCTGCCAACCACCGCGAAGCCGACGCCGATGAGAACGAAGGCCCAGATGGTGAACAGATCCAGGTAACTCAGGAGGTTGTAGAGCCAAGCAGGAGTGTCCGTTGCGGAAATGTAGTACGCCGGATTCGTGCCAACGAAGTTGTCGAAGTTAAACGTGTCCGCGTTCATCCCCGCGAACAGCGTAATGGCTCCGAGCAGACCCTTCTTAATGGCAATAACTAGGCCGGAGTAGAACATAATCGCCAGTGCCTGGGAGTATTTGATCTCCATGCCGACTCCGAAGTTGAACGTGGCCAGCAGCACGCCCGCGATGATCGCGTCAAACAGCAGGATCAGAACTGGCGTGCCGTACGAGAAAACCTTCATGGTGGTTGCCACCCGACCCATCGTTGCGGTTTGTTGCTCCGCCGGCAGCGCCTGGATCTTTTCATACTGCTTCGGCCGCAGCTTCATGGTGTTGTCGGCCGCCTGATTCCATCCCACTTTGCTGGCCACCGCGAAGGTGAGCAGATACGACAGGAGGCACCCAACCACGAACGGCGCCCACCAACTGGCATTGCGGCGGATATCGGAGAACGTCTGAATCGGCGAAAAGAACACGTTGGCAATCCGCTGTGGCTCAGAAAGGCGGGGTTCCTGATTGGTGGATGGAGTAGTCGGGGAAAGTGAAGCTGAACTCATAGTCCTCCTTCGGCCGGCGTTGAAGAGGCATTCGAAACAGCAACGCCAGGCAGAGGCGAAAGATTCAGATTTGGGCTGGGACTTTTGCGGAACAGTTATACCGCAACTCGGCGTCTAGGAGATGAATTTTTTCGCGTAGCGCTCGTCATCGTCTGACAAGAAGCTCTGCAGCCAGCGCAACTGAATGACGATCACGAGTATGGTGACGAGATCGAGGTATACCTGCAGGGCTCCGACGGCGGCAGCCTTCCGCGATTTTGGATCGTCTTCAAAGCTCGATGGCAAGTCGCGTAGCAGGTCGCGATGGTATCCGGCCAGCGAGAGCATCAGCCACGAACCGGCGCAGGCCGCGCATGCGGCGGTGATTTGAAGCTGAAAGAGATATGTCGACAAGATCGCCAGAATAAAAGCAATATCGGCTCCGATGAATTCGTCTTTTAGCGACGTCAGATCGCTTCCGGTCCACTTGCCGTAAGCGCACAACAGCGCGAACACTCCGGCCATGATGAGATAAACCGGGGCAAGTGAGGCTCCATAGGCTCCGCGATACGCCAAGCCGAAGATGAAGCCTTGCAGCGCTGCGTATCCAACCAGCATCGCCGCCGCGACCTCCGGGACCATGTCGCAGACTTTCCGCGAGATGACAAACGCCAGCACGAGCATGGCGCTGACCAGCACGAACAAAGCTCGCGTGGTGATCAGGAAGAGCGCGCCTTGGTTCCAGCGATCGGAGTAACTGGAGAAAAACGCCGACAGCAGAAGTGCGCCCGCGATCCAGCCGAAGACATGCACGATGAACGCATTGATCTCGCGTTCGACCTGCTCCACATCGTCAGCTGCAGGTTCGGGAATTCGCGGCGGACGCGGCTCGGGGGGCGGGCCGCTATAAATCGTTTCCTGGACTGGAGCTTCAGGTAGCACTGCGCCGGAGCGTAGCCCAGGTTGGCGGAGCCCGCAAGATTACCGTTGGGGCGCACGCAAATGTTGGCATAAGAGAGGCAGCACGTTCAGCCAATCCAAATTGACTGTTAGCTGCCGTTGAGATATTTGAACTGTCATCCTGAGCGTAGCGAAGGACCTCCGGCGATATGTAGAACTCAGCCGCAGTGTCGTGGTTTTCAACGGTGGGTAAAAACTGGGACAGCGCTTCTTGACCGATAAATCTGCCGGAGGTCCTTCGCTACGCTCTGGATGACAGTTTAGTCAAAACCTCTGATTCGGAATCGCGTAATCGCGAATCACGAAATGACCAAATCTCCTACACCACCGGCACGGCCGCCTCCACCGCGACCGGCAGTTCCAAAATGAAACGTGCGCCAACCGGGTCATTTTCCTCGACTCTGATCGACCCACTGTGCTCCTGCATGATGCGGCTCACGATATGCAGCCCCAGGCCGGTGCCGCGTTTCTTGGTGGAGAAGTAGGGTAAGAACAGACGTTCCTTCACTTCTCCGGTCACGCCATGGCCGGTATCGGCAACGGTGATCTCGACCGAGTCGCCGCTTTCCACCAGCGATGTCGAAATGTAGATTTCTTTCACCAGCGCGTCTTGCAGGGCTTCGGCGGCGTTGTCCACCAGGTTGGCGATGGCTCGGCGCATAGCGTCGGGATCGGCAAGCACCGGCGGAAGTTCCGGAGCCAGACGAGTCTCGATGTTCACGCCGTCGAGGCGTCCACTGAAGAGCTGCAGCGCGGTCTCGATAATTCCATTAATCTCGCTCGGCCGCGGCTGCGCCGTGGGAAAGCGGGCAAGGGTAGAGAACTCGTCGACAAGCTGGCGAACGGTTTCCACGGCGCTGGAGATGGTCTCTGAACAGCCATGCATCACCTCAACTGACTTTTCGTCGGGCGTGGCGCCGCGTTCGAGATGACGCCGAATGCGCTCCGCCGATAGAGCGATCGGCGTGAGCGGATTTTTGATCTCATGCGCCACGCGCTGCGCAACCTCGCGCCACGCAGCCTGTTTTTGCGCGCGCAGCAATTCAGTGAAATCTTCGAACACGAGCACGTAGCCCAACCGTTGCCGCTCAATACGCAGCGAAGCGACGGTAATGGCCACATTCAGGTTTGACTTTCCGGATTGCAGCTCGAACTGGCTGGTGGTCGTGCCCATGCGATCGGCTTTGCGCATCAGGTGGATCATCTGCATCGAAATTTCGCCGCCAAAGATGTCACGCAGCGACGCGCCGTCGAAGTTCTCTGCAACAGGAATGGTCTCGGGTTCCTGGCGAAACTTCAGCAAGCGTACAAAGGCCTGATTGGCATGCCGCACTTTGCCTGCTCCATCCAGCGAGAGCACGCCGGTAGGAATATTCTCGAGGATGATCTCGGTCTGCCTGCGACGCTGCTCAATATTAGAGTTCGCCTGCGCCAGCTCACGCGACGACTCTTCGATTTTTGCGCGGCTCTCTTCGAGATCGGCGGCCATGCGATTGAACGACGCCACCAGCTCTCCCAGCTCGTCGGCGGCGGCGACAGCTACACGATAAGAGAAGTGCCCCTGTGAGAGTTCCTGCGTAGCCTCAGCCAGAGCGGCCACCGGGCGGGTCACCAACTTGGAGATGAAGAGCGAAAGCCAGGTGGCAGCGAACAACACCAGAGCTGTGATCAAAAGGAGGAGTAGCAGATAGGTTCGGCGAACCGCCTTGCCGGCATTTCCCAGCTCCTGATAACTGCGTTGGCTTTCCGCGATTTGGGCCATGGTGACCCCGAAGCCCTCGGGCAGCGGCACAGCGGAGATAATGATTCCCCGCCTTCCAATTTCGCTCTCGCCGAGCATGTAGTCGAGGTTGCCCCAATGCAGCCGGCGGCTGCCACCCAACGCAGCAATCAGAGGATCGCGCAGCTGCCCCCAATCCGCGGGAGCGTTGATCGCGGCTACATAAGCGTGTCCGCGAAGCACGACGGCAAAGCCTCCCTGCAACGCCGCTTCAGATTCTCCGAGAGCCGCCTTGGCTCCGGTGAAGTCGGCGGCATCGTAGGACCTTTGCAGGCGCGGATTCGCCGCCAGGGCTTCGGCTTCGGATTGCGCGTTTTCCTTGGCATAATCGAGCAGCAGCGTGGCTGCCTGCTCCGACCCTTCACGCAGGTTCTGTACGGGGCGTGAGAACCAGCGGTCGATGGATCGGTTGGTGAGCAGGTAGGTGAACAGGAACATGAAGAGCGCTGGAGTGAACGACATCAGCAGCGCTCCAAACACCATCTTCGTGCGGAACTTCGATCCCAGCACTCCGCCGCGACGCTCAGCCAGCAGCTTGAGCAGGTTGCGCAGCAAAACAAACGTGAGCGCCACAAACAGCAGGAAGACCAGCGCGGAAAGCGCGGTAAGAGCCAACGTCTGCTGCACGCTCCCCGGGTGCAGAAAGGTCAGATTGAAGGCCTGCTGCGAAACCAGCACCAGGAAGAGCATGGAAATAGCAATGCCGAGGCCGATGATGAGGCCTTTACGCCTGCCAGCCTTCGTTTTGGTACCAGCGGATGCCACGTGGAGATTGCAGAAATTATAGGTCAGCCGAGCAAACGACCTTGTATTTACCATGGTTACCCAGCGCTTCCCGGCTGAGCTCCCAAACATCGCCGTCTCTCACTCTATGAACTGTCATCCTGAGCCCCTGTTTTGGGCGAAGGATCTCCGGAGAGTTCTCGCAACTCATCGCCGCACGTTTGGTTTTTAACGAGGACCTTATCGCGGAGAACCAATACAGGCTTCAACAGCCCGAAACATGATTCGGAGGTCCTTCGGCCAAAATCGGGTCTCAGGATGACAGGTTAGAGGTGCGAGCTTCTATAGGCGCGCCCCCATCTAAGGATGCGCAAGCCATCTATGTCTCACCTGCCTGGCATCCTACTTCACGCTCGTCTGGTTCGCCGCCACTCCAGCATGGAACGATACATCTGTATTCACGCGCACTTCTATCAACCCCCGCGCGAGAACCCATGGCTGGAAACCGTTGAGGTGCAGGACTCGGCGTATCCCTTTCACGACTGGAACCAGCGCATCGCCAGTGAGTGTTACGCCCCTAACGCTTCGGCCCGCATTCTCGACGCCGAAGGCTGCATCGCCCGAATCCAGAACAACTATTCCAAGATCAGCTTCAACTTTGGTCCTACGCTGCTGTCTTGGATGGAGAAGGAGGACCCGGAAGTCTATCGCGCCATTCTGGAAGCTGACCGTTTAAGCCAGGAGCGATTCTCCGGGCACGGCTCGGCAATAGCGCAGGGTTACAACCACATGATCCTGCCGCTGGCCAATGATCATGACCGCTACACCCAGGTGTATTGGGGCATTCGCGATTTCGAGTCTCGCTTCCACCGTGCTCCAGAAGGCATGTGGTTGCCAGAGACGGCTGTCGATCTGCAGACGCTGGACATCATGGCCCAGCTCGGGATCAAGTTCACGATCCTCTCCCCTTATCAGGCATTTCGCTTCCGGCGGATGGGGGCTCGCGCTTATCGCGACGCCACCAGTGGCAAGATCGATCCCAGCCGTCCCTACCTTGTTCGTCTGCGCGATGGGCGCAGCATCACCGTCTTCTTCTATGACGGACCAATTTCCCAGGCAGTGGCGTTCGAACGGCTGTTAAACAGCGGCGAGCAGTTTGCGCACCGGCTGGCTGGCGGATTCGCCGATGCGCGCGACTGGCCGCAGCTGATGCACATCGCCACCGACGGCGAGAGTTACGGACATCATCACGCTCACGGAGATATGGCTCTCGCCTACGCTCTCCAGTTCATCGAGGAAAACGGCATCGCGAAGCTCACCAATTATGGCGAGTACCTGGAGAAACATCCACCCGAGCATGAAGCTCAGGTGATCGAAAACAGCGCCTGGAGTTGTTCGCATGGCGTGGGACGCTGGCGCGAGAACTGTGGATGCAGCTCCGGAGGTCGCGCGGGATGGGACCAGAATTGGCGTGGACCGCTGCGCCAGGCTCTGGATTGGCTGCGCGATACAACGATTGCTCTTTATGAGCAGATTGCTTCAGCCTTCTTCAGCGATGTTTGGAAAGCGCGCGATGAATACCTGAGTGTGATTCTCGACCGTTCGCAGGAAAGCCGCCAACGTTTCTTTGCCGCGAACGCTACGCGTGACTTGTCGCGCGATGAACAAGTGATCGCGCTGGAACTGCTGGAGATGCAGCGTCATGCCATGCTCATGTACACCAGCTGCGGGTGGTTCTTCGACGAGATCTCGGGTATCGAATCGGGACAGGTGATTGCCTACGCGGGCCGCGTCATTCAGCTGGCACAGAAGCTCTCGTCGCAGGAGGACGGAGAGGCCATGGAATCCGGCTTCCTGGAACGTCTCTCGCAAGCCAGGAGCAATCTTCCCGAGCACGGGGATGGGGCACAGATCTATCGGACATTGGTAAAACCAGCAATTGTTGGGCTCGAAGAGGTGGCTGCGCACTACGCTATCAGCTCCATGTTCGAGACCGGCGCGGCGAAGTACAGCTATGCCGTCGATCCCAGCGATTATCGAACTTTCATCTCGGGGAAAATGCATCTCGCCGTGGGAAGAGCCGAAATTTGTTCCGTAATTACCCAGGAGACCGAGCAGTTCACCTTTGCCGTGCTGCACATGGGCGATCACTCACTCAGTGCCGGCGTCCGTAAGTACGCCGGCGAGGAGCCCTACACCGCGACGGTTCAGGAACTGCAACGTGCATTTTCACGCGCCGATATTCCCGCTGTTATTCGCGTTCTCGACCGCAACTTCGGAGGGGCCATTTACTCGCTGAAATCGTTGTTCCGCGATGAGCAGCGCCGCATCATGGATCACATTCTGGAATCCACATTGCGCGAAGCGGAAGCAAGTCTGCGCGCCATCTACGAACACCATGCGCCTCTGATGCGCTTCCTCTCAGACGTGAGCTATCCGCGTCCTAAGGCATTGGCGATTGCAGCGGAGTTCGTGATCAACGCTTCGCTCCGCCGCGAATTTCGCGCGGACTTTCTCGATCTGCGAGAAGTCAGAAGCCTGCTGATGCAAGCCAAAGAAGAAGGCGTGCAACTGGACTCCGCAGGTCTGGCGTTTGTTATGGAGCGCAAGCTCAACGGGCTCATGCAGCAGCTCCAACGCCGTCCGCAGAATCATGGCTTGCTGCGCAAAATTCTGTCATTGCTTGACGTGCTGAAAGAACTGCCATTTGCAGTCAACCTTTGGAAGGTCGAGAATCTCTATTACCAGATGTCCCGAACCAGCTATCCGGAGCTGCTCAAGCAAATGAGCGTTCCGGCGGAATGGTTCGATGACTTCCTCAGACTCGGCCAAAGGCTTCGCATCCGGGTTGAATCTGCTCCTCCGATGCAGTTGGCCATTGCTACCTGAGTCCTAACCCTGGGAGGCACTTCAATGGATCTGCTCGATCGCTTCGACTTCAACCTCTCTCCCCGCACAAAGAAGATCATGATCGGCGCCGCCGCAGTCGCTGCCGGTAGTGCCGTGTTAGGGGTGGCCGCCGCTGCCGTGGCGGCTGCAAATCTCATTCAGCGCCGCCGCTCATTCTCGCTGCAGGGCAGAACTGTCTTCATCACCGGCGGCTCACGAGGGCTCGGCCTCGCCATGGCGGAGGAGTTCGCCCGCCGCGGAGCGCAGATCGCCATCTGCGCGCGCGATGCCGAGGAACTCGAGCGTGCCCGCCAGCAAATCGAACGCGAAGCCGGCGGCACAGTCATGACCTTCGTCTGCGACGTCTCCGATCGCGAGCAGATGGAGAACACTGTCCAGAAAGTACAGAACCATTTTGGCGCGATCGATGTATTGGTCAACAACGCCGGCATCATTGCCGTCGGCCCAGTCGAGAACCAAAACATCGCCGACTTTGAAGAAGCGATGAAGATCAATTTCTGGAGTCAGGTGTACGCCACTCTGGCCGCCTTGCCTGAAATGCGCCGTCGCGGAGAAGGTCGCGTGGTGAACATCACTTCGATTGGCGGCAAGGTGAGTGTTCCGCATCTGCTGCCCTATAGCTGCTCGAAATTTGCCGCTGTCGCCTTCTCGGAAGGATTGCGCGCTGAGTTGGCAAAAACCGGCCTCAAAGTCGTCACGGTCGCGCCTGGCCTCATGCGCACCGGTTCACACATCAATGCCGATTTCAAAGGCAAACATAGCCAGGAGTTCACCTGGTTCAGTCTGAGCGGCACAAATCCGATGACTTCCATCAGCGTGAGTCGCGCGGCCAAGCAGATCGCCGATGCGACCGAAAGCGGACGCGCCGAGCTGATCATCACCTGGCAAGCGGAGCTGCTAGCCCGCTTCCATGGACTAGCGCCGGGACTCACAACCGAGATTCTCGGTTTGGTAAATCGCACGTTGCCGAGCGCTGGCGACTCCGATGAGAAGCGCAAAGGGAAAGACAGCCATAACGTCGTGACCAAGTCGCCCCTGACAGCGTTGGGTGAAATGGCCGCCAAGCGTTATAACCAGAAGCCCGCGTAGGGAGTTCAAGTTTTGTATTTGACAGTTTGATCTGTCATCCTGAGGCCCTTTTTTGGCCGAAGGACCTCCCGAAAATATTTGAGGTGTTGATTGCACTCAAGAGGTTTTCAACGACGATTCTCGGTGGAGAAGCTAGGACGGTGCGTGGTGACTTAAACACTCTCCGGAGGTCCTTCGCAAAAGCGCTCAGGATGACAGGATCCTTTTGGTTTTGCTTTGGATCGAACAACAATCGAAGGCCCGGAGGGCCGATGGCCGAACGTGAGCCCAGCGGCGGAAGCCCTGGGTAGATACGAATATCCGATATCCAGAGCGCCGGAGGCGCGGCACTCGGCGTGATGCGAATGCAATGGCGACGAATAACAGGTGCCGCACCTACGGTGCTCGATTGCAACTGTCACGATCGTCACCCAGCGCTTCCGCGGCTGGGCTCACGTTTGGCTACCGGGCCTCCGGCCCTCGGACGACCGTGACTATCACGTATGTCCCGCATGCAGACAATTAGATAACGGCATGCAGGCAATCACATAACAGAGACAAACACATGCCCACAAAATCAAGTCGCAAATCATCCGGCAAAGACAAACCTTCCAACCAGAAAGAACCCACAAAGCGCGCGAGCGTCATGCAGTTCCCTGCTCGCGGTTCAGGACGCCAACAGGAGCCGAAACCTCCATTTCCCGCTCAGCATCAGCCTCGTCCTGGCCTCGAGGCCAAAATGGAACCGCGTCCCCGCTATGAAGCTCCTTTGTATAAAGGCTCGGAGAAGCTGAAGGACAAAGTCGCGCTCATCACCGGCGGCGACTCCGGAATCGGCCGTGCGGTTGCGGTTCTCTACGCACGCGAGGGCGCCAATGTTGGAATCGTGTACTTACCCGAAGAGCAGCAGGATGCCGAAGAAACGAAGCAGGCAGTCGAAAAAGAAGGACGTGAGTGCCTGCTGATTCCCGGCGACGTCACTGACGCAGCCTTCTGCCGCCGCGCCGTCGCGCAAACCGCGCGCAAGTTCGGCAAACTCGACATTCTGGTGAACAACGCCGCATATCAACATCGCCAGGAAGGCTTGGAGAAGCTCAGCGAAGAGCAGTGGGAGAAGACATTCCGCACCAACATCTTCGGATACTTCTACATGGCCAAAGCTGCTGTGCACCACATGAAGCCCGGAAGCGCGATCGTGAATACCAGCTCTGAGACTGGTCTGGAGGGCAATAAACAACTGCTCGATTACTCCGCCACCAAGGGCGCGATCAACGCGTTTTCCAAGTCGCTGGCCCAGAATCTGGTGGAGAAAGGGATCCGCGTAAATTGCGTTGCGCCCGGTCCGGTGTGGACTCCTTTGAATATCGCCGACAAACCAGCCGAAGAGGCCGGAAAACACGGTGAGGACTCGCCCATGGGCCGTCCCGCGCAACCGGAAGAAGTCGCGCCTGCATACGTGTTCTTCGCGGCAGAAGCCTGCTCCAGCTACATCACAGGCGAGGTACTTTCCATTATGGGAGGCGAGACTACGGCGGCGTAGGATCCTTTGTTGTCGCCTTGTTTGTTGTCATTCCGAACGAAGTGAGGAATCCCTATCCGCACGTAGAAGCGTGAGTACAGCAGGTTTGTCATGCTTTGGCATTCCGACTCTCATTCCGAACGAAGTGAAGAGTCACTACCTCACCGCAGATGCGCGAGTACATCAGCATTGTCATACTTTGGCATTCCCGCGTTTATCATTCCCATCGAATTAGGAATCCCCACTCTCACGTAAATGCATCGGTATCGGTAGGAGTCCTGGTTTGCGTTCAGAATGCGAACAGTAGCCGGGCAATAAGGATTCCTCACTGCGTTTCGGAATGACAAACCACAAAACAGCAAACACAGAAGGGAGAACAGTTCATGCCATCAGCAAGTAGTCGTGTCACCACCGATCATGAGGAGATTCGCCGCTGGGCGGAGGAGCGCGGCGGCGCACCGTCGCACGTGAAACGCACCGGACGCGGCGACGATCCCGGCATTCCACGCATCGATTTTCCCGGATACAGCGGCGCAAGCTCGCTTGAGCCAGTGTCATGGGATGAGTGGTTCCAGAAATTCGACGAGCAGGGTCTGGCATTGCTATTCCAGGAGACCACAGCCAACGGACAACGGAGCAACTTCAACAAAATCGTGAGTCGTGAGACGGCTCAACAGTCCGAGAGCGGTCGCGGACATCGCAGTGCATCGCGTGGCTCGCGCAGCAACGTACGGAGTGGGAGCACGCGCAGTGCAAGCTCCGGCAGCACATCTCGAAAGGCAGCCTCTGCCCGTTCGCGCAACCAGAACCGGAACGAAGGCCGTTCTTCACACAAAAAAACTACGGCACGTAGCGGAGAAGGCTCTGGCCGCAGCTCTTCCCGCTCGGCTTCCACACGCAGCAGCACACGGGGTAAGCGCGCGTCGGCAAGTAAAGGACGGAGTGGCGAAACCAGCACACGCACGTCGCGCGGAAATACTTCGCGTCGCAGTAGCAGTGGAATGCGCGCGTCGAAGTCAAGCTCCACGCAAGCACAATCACGCAACGCAGGAAGCCGTGGCAAGAGCAACCGCAGCTCGGGATCCGTCCGAGGCAAACGCGCCGCCAGTGCAGGACGCAGCCGCAGCGGTTCTTCACGGGCCACGGCGAAGAAAGCAGCCTGAGTTGATGGGCGGTTCGGAATTGTGGAGGTTTTCTCTTGTGGCACAGCCGCCCTCGGCTGTGTCTTCGCTGCAACCAATCTCACAAGCGAGGGCGCCTGTGCCACAAGATCTAAGAGGCGAACCCGATCCGCCCGACTCGCCACCTACTCCGGTCGAAGATCCGCCACCACCGCCTCAAAGCGATCCACCTGCCCCGGTGCGTGAACCAGAACCCACACAGCCGACAAAGAGATAGTGACCAGGGGTCTTAAGGGGCTGGTTCGTATCGGGGCACGACTTACAGTCGTGCCGGGGCGTGAGTAGGAATCGGGCTTTAGCCCCTGCGGTTGCTGCCTCTTGATGTCCATTATTTGGGAATTAGCAATGGCGGACACACGAAGCTGATCCCAGCGGCTGAAGCCGGATTAATGGAAACCTGTTACGGCACGGCTGGAAGCCGGTGCCCCGATACGAATCACTATCGCGCGCTTCTATTGTCGAACTTACTCTCTCGAAAAAGCTTCGCTGCAGCAATGACTGCAACATCGCTCCGTCTGGGTTCAAGTCCATGCACCCGCATTATGATTGCCCTCACCTTCCGCAGTGTGGTAACTTCCGGCAAACTGCATTCGTATCATCTATAGCTGCGACACCGGTTCTCGCGGTGTCGAATAGCGCGGAGGAATGGAATGACCATCGCCATAATCGCGATCGTCGTTGTAATCGTTCTGTTGTTAATCGTTCTCTACAACGGCCTGGCGGGACTGCGCGTCCGCGCCGATTCGGCGTGGAGCGACATCGACGTGCAACTCAAGCGCCGCCACGACCTGATTCCCAACCTGGTTGAGACCGTAAAAGGCTACGCAACCCACGAAAAAGGCACATTCGAGAACATCGCGCGTTATCGCTCGGCGGCGATGTCGGCCACTTCCGTGGATGAGAAAGCCCAGGCGGAAGGCCAGCTCACACAAGCTCTGCGGGGCCTGCTCGCAGTGGCGGAGAACTATCCGCAGCTGCGCGCATCGGAGCAGTTCACCTCATTGCAGTCCTCATTGAGTCAAACCGAGGACGCGATCCAGAACTCGCGCCGCTACTACAACGCGGTGGTGCGCGATCTGAATACAAAGATCGCCACTTTCCCCAGCAACATCATCGCCGGAATGTTCAGCTTCCAGCCACGCCAGTTCTTCCAAACCGAAACCCCGGAAGATCGCGCCACTCCGGTGGTGAAGTTCTAGAGTGGGACTCCGCGAGACCTCTCATTAAGAAGCCTTTTGTCTCGGGTAGCGGAGCGACGGGCCAACGGCTTGTAGCGGAACGAATCGCCAAACCACAATGAGGGGAAACACGAGACAATTTCCAAGGACGACGCTCTCAGGCCCGGAGGGCCGATGGCTAAACGTGAGCCCAGCGGCGGAAGCTCTGGGATTGCGTGCCGGTGAATGTCCTAGAGCGCCGGAGGCGCGGCACTCATGCATGATGGTGAACATCGTCGCAGAGCAGTCGAGCGAATGCCGGGTGCCGCACCTACGGTGCTCGATATGACGCTTACCTTTACCCAGCGCTTCCGCGGCTGGGCTCACGTTTGGCATCCGTGCCTCCGGCCCTCGAATCCTCCAGGACGCACACTTTTCCGAATTGCTCGAAGACTGAATTGGAATTTGAACTCAAGCTGGTCAAACAGGGAAGTTCGTGCGACACAGATGGCGCTAAGCAAAAACTGTCATCCTGAGGCCCGATTTTGGCCGAAGGACCTCCGGAAAATGTTCACCACTCCACGTATATGTCCTGGCTTTTCCAGCATAGTTCTCGTTGAGAAGCTACGAAATAGCTTCTTAGTTCCAAACATCACCGAAGGTCCTTCGCCCAACAGAGGGGCTCAGGATGACAGACTCTGGGGTTTCCTCGGCTGTCATGACATTGCAATGTTCGCGGTCCGCGTACTGATCTGTCTGCTGGCTTTCGTCTGTATCCCCGCCCAGGCCCAGGAGCGCAGCTGGCGTATCTCGGATTTCAGTGCCGACATTGAAGTTCATAAAGACGGCTCTGCAGATGTTAACGAACGCATCTCGCTCGTCTTTATCGGATCCTTTCATGGCATCCATCGCTACATTCCCGTGGATTACATCGGTCCGGAAGGCTCCAACTATTCGCTCTTTCTCAAAGTTCAAAACGTCACTGACGAAGAGGGCAGGAAGCTCAGTTACTCGACGAAGAAGCAGAGTGGATATCGCGTTCTGACCATCATGATCCCGGGCGCGACCGACACCAGCAAGCGCGTACAAATCCTCTACTCGGTTCGCAACGCGGTGAAGTTCTTCGAAGATCACGACGAGTTCTACTGGAACGTAACTGGCAACGGATGGTCGGTGCCCATCGATGCGGCCGCTGCCTACGTCCGCTTCCCTGCCGAGGCCGGCGGCAAACTGCGAGCACAATCGTTTGAGGGGATGTACCACTCCAACGACAAAGCCATGACCGAGGTTCAGGGCGCGAACATCGTGGCGCAGACCGACAATCCATTGCCTGCGCGTGGCGGACTCACCGTAGATGTCTTTGTGCCCAAAGGTGTGTTGAACGCGCCCAGCGAATTCACCCGAGCGCTTTGGTTTCTCGGCAGCAATCCCATTATTTTTCTTCCCATTTTTGCATTCATCGTGATGTTCTTCCTGTGGTGGACCAAAGGACGCGATCCGCAGCCCGGCGAATCCGTCGCTCCGATGTATGAACCTCCAAAGGGCATGACTCCGGCAGAGGTGGGCACACTAATCGACGACAGTACTGACCCGCGCGACATCACGTCGACCCTGGTCGATCTGGCGGTCCGGGGATATATCAAGATCCGCGAAGAGCAAGTCGCGCAGATGATCGTGTTCAAGAAGAAGGACTACACCTTCATTCAGCTCAAAGGACCAGAGCAGTGGGGCGATCTGGCTCCATTCGAGCGCGTACTGATGGAGAATCTGTTCCCCGGCGGCCAGACGGAGACCCATATCTCCGACTTGCGCAACCGCTTCTACGTCGCCATCCCGTCAATCAAGAGCGATGTGATGGCCGCGCTGAAAGAGAAGGGCATGTACACGCTCGATCCTGAAAGCGCCCACGGCTACTGGATTCTGGGCGCGGTGGTCACCGCGATTCCCTTCGTGTTCGCGGGATATTTCCTGAACGTGGACTTCATGCAGTCTGGAGTATGGGCCTTCGGAGCCATCGTGCTCGCAGTGGTAATTATATTTTTGTTCTCCCGCATCATGACCGCCAAGAGCCTGAAGGGCGTGCGCACGCGAGTGGAGATCCTGGGCTTCCAGGAGTTCATGAACCGAGTTGATGCCGACCGTCTGAAACGCATGCCGCCCGACACCTTCGAAAAATTTCTGCCCTACGCGATGGCGCTTGGAGTGGAACATCGATGGGCCAAAGCATTCCAAGGCATCGTGCAGAATCCTCCAACGTGGTACCAGGGCACCTACGGTCCGAACTTCACTACCTGGATGTTCATGAACGACCTAAGCGCGATGACCGCCAACACGACGTCAGCATTCATCTCAACTCCGCGAGCAAGCTACGACAGTTCAGGATTCAGCGGTAGCGGAGGCTTCAGCGGCGGCGGATTCTCAGGCGGCGGATTTGGTGGCGGAGGCGGCGACGCGTTTTAGGAACATTTGGCGATTGCAAGCGATGACAATTCACCACAGAGGACACAGAGGAAAACTAAGCTCAGGTTGGTTTTTCTATTCCTGCGTTTTCCTCCGTGCGCCTCTGTGTCCTCTGCGGTGAATACGTTTTCGTCTTAGCAGGCGGCTACGGCGAGGTGCTGTTCGAAGAATTCGTCCACTCTTGCCAGCACTTCATTCGCGGACTTCGCTTCGTACACGGCCTTGCGCAGATGGCTGCCGTTGCTTACGCCGTGTGTGAACCATGAAGCGAACTGCTTCATTTTGCCGACCGCTTCGGGCAATTCTTCTTCGATCAGCATGGCAAAGTACGTGTGGATCATCTGATAGCGGTCTTCTTCCGTTGGCTCGGTGTAAGTCCCAATTCCAGTCGCCTGCTTTGACGCGGTGTACTCCGCGATTTGGCGGAAAATCCAGGGATTCGAGGGCGCGGTTCGTCCGATCATCACCGCATCGCAGCCGGTCTGGGCGATCATACTAGCTGCATCTTCCGGCGTGCGGATGTCCCCATTGCCCATAACGGGAATCGAAACTGCGTCTTTCACGGCCCCAATGTACTCCCAACGGGCGTTGCCACTGTAGCCTTGCTCGCGCGTGCGCGCGTGCAAAGCGACTCCGTTGAGCCCGCAATTCTCAGCCAGCTTGGCTAGTTCGACACAAACGATCTCGGCGTCAGACCATCCGATGCGGAATTTGACCGTGAAAGGAATCTTTACTGCCGCGCGGACGGTCTCGAAGATGCGTTGAATCTGCGGCAAATCGCGCAGCAATCCCGATCCACCATTGCACTTGACGACGCGCTTGGCCGGACATCCGAGGTTGAGGTCCACCAGGTCGAAGCCAAGGTCCTCGACGACGCGCGCTGCGTCCGCCACCACCTGCGCATCGGACCCGAAGAGTTGTGCGGAGATAGGATGTTCGTCCTCGTAGAACGTCAGATAGCGCTTCCGGCGTGACTCACGGCAGCGCGCTAAGCCGTCAGCGGAGGTGAATTCCGTCATTATCAGACCGCAACCGGAGTGATAATTCGTGATTTCTCCTGCAATTTGTGCCGCAAAATCGCGATTATCTGCCGCCGTTCCTGCATTAAGACCGGAATTAACGGCGCTATCCCCCCCCGAAAAGACGCTGGCATTGCGAATAAAGCGCCGGAAAACCGTGTCGGTAACGCCTGCCATGGGCGCTAACACCGTTGCAGGCGCGATCCGAACGGTGCCAATGCGCATTTCAGGCGGCACACAGATCCCCTCAGGCATGCTGTGAGCGATCGGATTGTCCCATGATTTGCGCACTAGCTTTGATTGTAAGGCCGTTTAAGCGCCAAAAAGCCCTCGCCGAAGCGAGGGCTTGTGGCCTAATTTGGTGCTTATTTCGTGCCCGTTTTGGCCGGGGCAGCGGCAGCTGCCTTCGCCTCGTCGGACTTGGCGTACTTGCGACGAAAGCGTTCGACGCGTCCAGCGGTGTCTACCAGCTTCTGTTTGCCGGTGAAAAACGGGTGGCAATTGGAGCAGATTTCCAGGTGGATATCGCCCTTATGCGTTGACTTAGTAGTAAACGTGTTCCCGCAAGCGCACATTACACGCACATCGTTGTAAGCGGGATGAATTTTCTCTTTCACTTGAAGCTTCCTTTGGATCACCGGGGCACACGGAGCCTCTCCGCGAGTTTTCCGGGAGTGTTTAGTGTAGCGGAATTGCCGCAAAAGCAGCAAATTAGGGCCGAAAAGCTGACGCCGATCTCGCGTATGTGACGCGGATTTCGCCGTTTTCGGGGGCAATTTACTCGGAAAATGCAACTTCATGCGAGCACTCAAGTAGACGGCTAGGAAGTCCAGGCCAAGACGCACCAATGCTGCGTCTCTACCTCCAACGATCCGCGTCACATCCGCGCCATCCGCGTCGGGTTTTCGGCCTTGTAAGAGGCGCAACACGCCGGGTTTTGACTTGTCGTTGCTTTTGGCTGAAAGCTGAGTGCTGACAGCTGAAAGCTTCTTCCAAAAGTAAAGGGCGACCGAAGCCGCCCTTGTTTGTCTCGGTATTTCAGGATTAGAGCGGTTGGACGCTCTCTGCCTGCCAACCCTTTGGGCCCTTTACGACGGTGAATTGCACCGGCTGCCCTTCCTTCAGGCTGCGGAAACCGTTCGCCTGGATGGAGGAAAAATGCACGAAAACATCCTCGCCGTTTTGGCGGCTGATGAATCCGTAGCCTTTCGCGTCGTTGAACCACTTCACTGTACCTTGTTCCATAGTGTTGCTCTCTAATCCTTTAAGCTTGTGAATTACGCTGAGATGTCAATCGGAGTACTTCAGGCAGGACCAGCTTTGAGGCGGACTGCTCACAACCGTGTGCATCTAACGCGGGCACAGTATAGCAGAGAAGAAGAACAAATTTCACCGCGAAAACGCGCCGAAGTTATTGCGCTTTGGCCCTCAGGCGAACCTTTCCATCCTCGACCTCTACCGCAAACTCCACCGCAGAAGAGCCATATTCCTTGCGGAGTTGGTCGGTTTTCTTCTTCACGAACTTTTGAAAAGATTCGAAGCTTCCGGCCGGAGCTTTCGCTTTGGACTGCTTACCGGCCTGTACCATGGCCTCATAGAGCGCCTTCACGTTGTGGAGCTCGGCCTCAGCGTCGGAGCAGGAGATCCGGAACGGCTGCGGTTCACCATCGTTGACTTCATTGATTTGAGCGTGATGGCCGTTCTCCTCGAACATTCGCACACCTTGGATCGCCAGCAGCGCGTCCTGCGGACGCCTGTAACCCTCTTCCTTGATCCTGAGTTTCTGTTGCCAGAGACTGTTGAAAACAGCGAACTTCTGCTGGATGGAATTGAACTTGAAGCGTTGACTGAAGCTCATCTTGCGACCATCGCTGTACTTCTTGAGCAAGGATTGGACGCGCCACTCGAGGTCGGTGGGCGGCTTTTTTGCGCCTCCGCCGAAGAATACGTCGTACTCGATCTTCAGGCGGCGAACGCTGTCATCGAGTTGATTCAGCTCTTCGTCTACGGTCAAAGCGACACCAGGCCCGTGCTGCCGGGCGGCAGCTTCGACCCGGAATATAGCACAGGAAATCCCACGTATAAGCGGGGTGAGCTGCACGTTGGTAATGGAACCATTGACAGTTCAGGAACGGGGCAGAGTTGCCCGCTTCCCCTCCCACCTGAGCAGGTGAGTGTGCATCTAAGTGACTACTTATGGCGGACTTTAACGCGCAAAAAACCCGGATCGTGATTGCGGATGATCACGCAATATTGCGTGAATCGCTGGCGCTTCTGCTCGGAACGCAAAATGATTTCGAGGTAGAGGGCTCGGCCAGTAATGGTCAGGAGGCACTTCAAATGGTGCAGCAATTCCATCCTGATGTCCTTGTACTTGACCTGTTTATGCCGGATTTCGATGGCTTCGAGGTCCTCCGTACGCTTGATCGTGCTGGCAATCGTATAGCGACCGTAGTGCTCACCGGATCGGAGTCTGACACAGATTACGCGCAGGTAGTCCGGCTTGGGGCGCGTGGACTGGTGATGAAGGGAGATGGCCCCCAGAGCCTGTTCGAAGCGATCCGAATGGTTGCGTCCGGTGAGTTGGCATTCTCCGACGACTTGGCCCGCCAAGTTGTCAGCAGCCTCGCGAACGATACTCGCGATGGCCATGCGCCGCCGCCCGCATCCTTGCACCGGCTTTCAGACCGGGAGCGCCAGATCGCTTTCTCAGTAGCTAAAGGAATGAAAAACAGGGACATCGCTACGCAACTCACCATCAGCGAAAACACGGTTAAGCGTCACCTGCAAAGCATCTTTGGAAAGACCGGAGCTAGAGATCGCCTGGAGCTGGCAGTGTTGGCGTTGAATGAAGTGAGTAAGGCAGCGTAAGAACTTACCCGATTTAGTGATCGAGTGGCTTGGTCATTTGTGCTTTCAATCGCCAAATCACAAAATCAGGAAATATTCTTATTTTCCCGCGCTGGCGGCGAGCTTCTTGACCATCGCTAGGACCAGTTTGCGGTCACTATCGTTCAAGTTGTTGGAGTATCGGCGGAACTGGGTGAGGAAACGAACTTCATCTTCGCTCCATTGCGGCAGATGCTTGCCGTTATGCGCCTCGGCGTTGTGATCCGCGAAAAATTGTGCCAGCGCGATATCCATCGCTGAGGCAATTTTCGCGAGAGTATCAAGCGACGGTATGGTATGGCCGTTCTCGACGCGCGATAGATAGCAGCGCAAAAGACCAGTACGCTTTTCGATATCACCCTGTGACATGCCCTTTTGCAGGCGGTAGCTGCGGATCGTCTCACCGATATTCATATGAGGATTTTCTCTTTGGGCTCCGTCCTGGGGGTGCGAGCCGAATAGTAACCAGAGTAGAACCTTTGTGCAAGCAGAATCTTTGTCAGGCCGTTAATGCCACCGGAGGTTACCTTAGGGTACTTCATGGGATCCTAAGTTCTGGCAGAACCGCCCGCGGAACTCGCTTGCCAATTCCTTAAATCGAGTTCCATGTAGGCGGCTCCCGGGACCGGATTCACTCGGTAGGCAGGGATCTCAATGAATCCCAATTTGCGGTAAAGCTGCACTGCGGTACCCATTTCGCTGGGAACCGTGTCCAGTCGCATGCGGCCATATCCGATTGCAACTGCGGAGTTCAGAACTCCGTTCACCAACTCGCGTCCCACTCCCGATCCTCGGATCGCTGGTCGAACGAACAGACGCTTCATCTCGCATACGTGTCCGCAGGCAGAGCGATCAGCACGGGTCACTGCTCTCCGGTTATCGATCCGATGCAGAGCAACACAGCCGGCAGTTTGCCCAGCCACAAGACCGAGCAGCAATGTGCCGCATGGGGGAGCATATTCGCCCGGAAGCAGCGCTAGTTCCTCCTCGAAGCTCTGGAAGCAGAGATTGAAGCTGAGCGAAGCCGCATACTCCTTGAACAACGTTCGAACAGCTTCCAGGCGCGCTGGATTGTCGGCGGCAACGATTGATACTCGACCTTTACTCCCCGGTTCCGCAGTAGGCATCCAATGCTCCTCAGCCCATCAGCAAGCCGCCGTTGACGTTTAATACGTGTCCAGTAACGTATCCCGAATCGGGAGAGGCGAGAAAGCACACGGCATGCGCGATCTCCTGATCGGTTCCGGCGCGGCCGAGTGGAATCGCTTTAGCCATGGTCTCGCGCAGTTCCGGACTCAACACTTCCGTCATCGCGGTCTCGATCCATCCTGGAGCGACCGCATTCACGGTGATGTTGCGCGACGCCACCTCCCGCGCCACTGCCATGGTCAACCCAATGAGTCCCGCTTTGGATGCCGCGTAGTTTGCCTGCCCAGCCTGGCCCATCTGCCCGAAGATGCTGGTGATGTTGATGATTCGTCCCCAGCGCTGCTTAAGCATCGAACCGATCACCGCTTGAATACACAGATAAGGTCCGGTGAGGTTGGTATCAAGCACCGCGTTCCAATCGGGACGCTTCATGCGCATCACTAATTGGTCTCGCGCGATGCCGGCGTTATTGACGAGGATATCGATTTTGCTAAAACGTTCCTGCGCGGCTTTAACCGCAGCCTTGATCTGCTCTTCTTGCGCAACATCCATCGCGAAGCTTGCGGCCTCTCCGCCGGCAGACGCAATCTCGGACTCGACCTGCTGTAGCTTTTCGATGTTGCGTGCGGCCAAAGCGACTTTCGCGCCTTGAGACGCAAGACGCAATGCACACGCGCGTCCAATCCCCTGGGAAGCTCCGGTGATGAGTGCAACTCGGCCTTCGAGTGGTTTCATGTTGTTTAACAGGAGCAAGAATTATAGAGGAGAGTGTGGGTATAAAAAGCCAAGCAGAGTTGATTACGATCGGATGGGATTCCGTGATTTCAAATCACCAGATCGCGAAATCACCAAATCACGAAATCCAAGCGTGCCCCCCGATCGACAGGCTGGACGTACTAAATCGGAACCGCAGCCCCCGTCATCCCACCGATTCTGACACTTCCCGCGGCTTCCAGGCTTTCGCAGCTCTGACGAACTCACGAAAGATGAATTTGGATGTCTCGTCTACCTGATAGGTGCGCTCAGGATGCCATTGCACGGCGAGTACAAAGTGGTCTGGAGCCGTTCCTTCCAGAGCTTCGATAACTCCGTCCTCGGGACACTTTGCCACGACGCGCAAACCATCTCCGGGGCGCTCGGCGGATTGATGATGACTGGAGTTCACTTGGAGCGTAGTTGCGCCGAGCAGCGCTGCAAGTTTCGATTCCGGAGTGACCTGGACAGCGTGGGCGAACTCGACTTTGCGTCCGGCCTCGTGGTTCACCTTCGGGCTTTCGATATGTTGCACCAGCGTTCCCGTGCGCCAAACATTTAGCGACTGCAGGCCGTAACAGATTCCCAAAACGGGTTTACGCAGATTGTGCGCATCTTGCAAAAGAAGCTCATCGATATTATCCCGCCCTGGGTCAGCAGGAGCTGTCTTGGGATGACGCTCCGCGCCGAACTTCTGCGGATCTACATCGGCTGGACTCCCGGGCAGCAAGATGCCTTCACAGGATGTGACCAACTTGGCGATTTCGCTCGGAGTGGCGCCTGCGGGCACTCTAACTGGCTCGCCACCCTCGACCCTGATCGCGTCCTCGTACTGCGTAAGAGAGCGTTGGTTGTATTCAGGATTGGAAGACGTAGGTTCCGGAATCGCAATACGCGGCTTCACCTCACCAGTTTACAGAAGGAGCCTTTCAGCTCCTGAGGCTGCTTAGCCGCCGACTTGTAGCGGGATGAGCTGAGTCTTGGGAGGCGAACTATCGCGCCCTTTGCGTTTTCCAAACGCCAGGCGATAGACACCGTCGTACTGTGCGGCAATCACTTCCGCGCCTCGCGTTGCCAAGCAGTGCTCGCGCCCCGCCATGGCTAGCGCGCGCCGGAATTGCGGATTTTCCGCAAGGAAACGGGCACGCTGGGCGATATCGCCGACCTCACCCGGACGGAACCAAAGGCAGCCCCGCCCGTCGGCGGTAATGTCGCGGTGTTGCTCGACGTCTCCGGCCAGGAGTGCTCGTCCACGCGCTAGCGTCTCGAGGGCGACCGCGCTGTCGGCGTGCTCCCGATCACAGATGACCACATCAGCCGATCCTAAAGCTCTGTCGCGGCACTCTGGACGTAAGACGGTGACCCAGGGCAAAAGATTGCACGCTGCCGCCATCTGCTTCACGGAGGGCTCTGCTTCTTCCGGTGCGACCAAGACGAACCGCGCATCCGCATCCTCCTGCCGAAGGATGGAGAGCACGCGCATCCAGCGGAGAAGAGAATCTCGGCTCTCCCACGAGGGCGATTTAGGCAGCCCAGGAACCACGAAGTAAACCGTGTTGAAATTGCCTCCCGCAACCTGCTCCAGCCAGTTACGATCTGGGGCGGATTCCAGAAGCTCGGATCGTATTGGGTCGGGTATGCAAAACAGATACTCGGCGCCAACCCCGCGTTCGAGGCATGTGAGCCGCTCAGCATGATTGCTGACAACCACGGCCGCAGCTCGAAGAAGCACAAACTGCTCTGCAACGCGAAACGATCGTGCCAGCCACGAGCCTTCATCACAATTGCCTTCCGCCGCAGCGATCTTTTCCACAGTCCGTCTCAACTGATACACGACGCCTGAAGAGGCTCGCACTGCCGCCATTCCTGAAGCGAACGAATGCGCGTGGACAATTTCAGAAGACCTGTCGGCTTCGCTTTCGTTCAACAACTTGCGCCATTCCCGCACATGATTCCAGGTCTGCAGAAGCGACACGGGCGTTTTGGATTCGCGCTTGCTGCCGTCCAGAAAACTGCGCGCGGAACCATAACCTGTGGGAGTGAGAA
This sequence comes from Terriglobales bacterium, assembly GCA_045808065.1. Lineage (GTDB taxonomy): Bacteria > Acidobacteriota > Terriglobia > Terriglobales > Acidobacteriaceae > Gp1-AA112. Next base: position 183,368 of record JBJMGD010000018.1, read on the forward strand.
GAAATGGCCGCATCCCGGCCGCAAGTTGCCCTTCTACTAATGGCAGCACTTCCCGGGCGGCTTCGCAGGCATGCACAACCTTCCAGGGATGCTGTCTGCATTTCGACTTACCCGGTTTGCCTGAAGTAGTCTGGTCGATACTCGCCACGTGAGTGGTGGCAGGATTGATTTGTTTCTTGCCTGAACTTTTGGCGAGAGGCATTGCCCTAAGAAACTTCCTTTCGCTGCTCAAGTAGTAGTTGCGAATATGCCAGCACCTGATTACGCCCGCGTGACTTCGCGGCATAGAGTGCCGCGTCTGCATACTCGATCAGTTTTTGCCGGCACGTGGCGTCGCGTCGGTACACAGCTATTCCGATGCTGATTGTGAGCTTCTCGTGGCCATCCAGCCCTTCAATTTGGAAATCAGAGTTCTGCACCGCCTTGCGTAAACGTTGGGCCACCGCAATCGCCTCTTGCTCTTCGGCTTCAGGCAGGATGATGACAAACTCCTCGCCGCCATATCGCGCCACTGTGTCCACTTCGCGCATGTCCTTGACTAGCAGTGACGTGACTTGTCGCAGGACCAGGTCTCCCACGTGATGTCCGTAGTTGTCGTTCAGCGCTTTGAAATGATCGATGTCAACCATCAACAGAGAGAACTGATCGCCTCTGCGGTCGGAACGCTTTACTTCAAGATCAAGCTGCTGCTCAAAGTATCCCCGAGTACGTAGACCCGTGAGATAGTCGGTAAACGCAAAGCGCAGCAGTCCTTCATTCGCCTGTTCGCGTGTCAGCAGGTTTTCAGCTACCAACGAGAGCGTCCAAAGCAGTTGTGCGTCTTCTTCGCTGAAGCTCCCGCCCTTCTCACCGAAGAGCTGCAAGGATCCCAGCACTCGTCCCTGAACAAAGAGCGGTAAGACCAGAGCGCATTGCGCTCCTGCAGCATCGAGTTCCGAGTCAGCCTTTTCGTGCTTACCCTTCTCCACCAGCATGGGGATAGCGCTCTGGGTCACCCAGAAATGCAGCAGGTTGCCGCCCCATGGTACTTGTGGAGTAGTTTCAATGCGCCCGCGGTGTAAGCGCAGCTCCATTTTTTCCTGGGGCTCGTTCCAAAAGTAAATGCACGCACTGTCAAAACTTGTAATGACCGCCGCGAGATCGCAAATCAGATTAAGCGCGGGACTAAGCTGCATGTGCGATCCGGTGATGGTAGCCAAACGCAAAATCGCTTGCACGCTGCGCCAGCGCGTTCCCAAGATTTCAGGAGGCAATTCGTCTTTAACCGAGATGGCGAATTGCGTGATATCGAATTCCGGGTCAGGATGCATGGAGGACATAGAACCCGCAGGACCACTTACAGGGGCGGCTCTGCTGGCTCGTAAGATGCCGGATTGTGAGGACTTCGTGGTATCGAGCTAATTAACCTTAGTGCGTGTGCGAATGCTGCGTTCCGCGTCGCATGGGTAATAACCGGAGAAACCACCACAAATACCGGGCAAAAACCACCAGTTACGGTCTCGGCCAAGTGCCCGGTTTTCGAGCATTCGCTGTAGGTAACATGAAATGAAGCACTTGCAAACTACACTGCTGCAGTACTAGGATAGCTGCAGCTGTGAACACGCTTGCTCCCCCGATGGCGTGTCGCTCGCGTCGCCCGTTCAAACTCTTGAAGTTGCGGTTCCTTGTTCGTTTCCCGCGCTGGACACTTGGTCCCGTGCGTCAGGAGAAGCGTCATGGCTTGGTACGCGTACTGCATCACCGAACAGAAGGCATTTCTCGGAACTGTTCGTTCTCGTCGTCCCTTTCCGGTTGAAGCACTCAATGGTGTTGGTGGGAGCCAGGTATTCGCATACCCCAGCGGTGAACTGGCGGTTATCGTTAGCGAATACAGTCCCGGCGAGCTGAACCAGCAGGCCGTCATTGAACACGCTCGCGTTGTCAGCGACTGCTTCCGCAATACCACTGTCTTGCCGTTCCGTTTTGGTACTGTGTTTGACAGCGACGAGGCCCTGCGGCGCGCCATTCGGGCCAATCGCAAGGCCTTTACCGACTCGGTGTTCCGCTTAAAGGGCAAAGCCGAAATGCATTTGAAGCTTGTGGTAAAGGACGGCTCTTTGCGCGAAGCCATGACTGACATCGAATTGCCGGCGTCGGTTGGCGGCGAATACCTGTGCCGACTTCGCGAAAAGGCGGCACGTCACCGCGAGCGCCAGACCAAGGCACGCGCCCTCTCCGTTCAGGTCAATAAGCTTTTTCATCCCTTGGAGGAGGAGGTCAGTTGCCGAAAGAACGATACCGGCGGCATGCTGATCGATATCGCACATCTCATTGATGAAAAAGCCATCGAGCGTTACCAGAATAGCTTCAGCAGTGCTACCAGACAGTTGAAGAATTGTGAAATTCTGATCAGCGGTCCCTGGCCTCCTTATCACTTCATGCCTGGCAAGCTCCGGACTCCGGGAAGCACGAATAGCTAAGACGTTCAGCAGTTTCGAGTTTCAAGTTTCAGGTTTCGAGTTGGTTCTTAAACTTGAAGCCGGAGGCCTGACACTCGAAACTCACTCCCCTGCCCAAACTTTCTTCCCATTTCTCCAAAAAGCTGGCTAACATAGGCATCCGAGTGCCACTCTTGGGAATCTGAGTACATTGATTCGGAGCATTCAATTCCTGTGCAGTCTTCAACGCCGAACGAAGCCAACGCGAAGCGTGGTCGCTCTGACTTTTCGCATTTTGCATTGAGCGCAAGTCGTCCAATTTAAGTTCAAAGGGGCTAACGTTTGCAGTCGAAGACGAGGATTCTGATCGCCGACGACGATCAGGCGATGGCCAAATCGCTTGCCGAGTATCTGTCCCGCAAAAACTTCGAAGTTGCTTTTGCCGCAAGTCATGAAGAGAGCTTACGGACGGTTCGCTCCTTTGATCCTGGACTTGTCCTGCTGGATTACAGTCTTCCTCCCACAGACGGCAACGAAACTCTGGAGCGCTTAAAGCAGTTGCGTCCGGAGACTCCGGTGATTGTTTACTCGGGGGACGCGGCTCCCGACGCGGTTTTTCGGCTTTCAAAGCTGGGGGCTGAAGACTATATCGCGGTGCCGTTCCAGTTGAACGACCTCTTGTCGCGAATCTCGCGCGCACTCGAAAAGCGCGCCGGCACTGATGGCGATGGCCAATTGCGGGATCGCGTCCGCCGGCAAAGCGATTTTTCTACGCTCTTCGGAACCAGCCCGCGGATGGAAGAGATCAAGGAAACGATCGAGCAGGTCGCCGAAACAAGCGCCACGGTGCTCATTCGCGGCGAAAGTGGAACAGGAAAAGAAGTCGTCGCTCGCATGATCTATGGTCAGTCTCTGCGCCGCGAGAAGCCATTCATAAAAGTGAATTGCGCCGCGATTCCTCATGAGTTGTTGGAAAGCGAGCTTTTTGGATACGAGCCGGGGGCGTTTACCGGCGCAAATCGGCAGAAGCTGGGCAAATTCGATCAGGCCAATTACGGAACGCTGTTTCTGGACGAAATCAGTGAGATGCATCCGGCGCTTCAGGCCAAGTTATTGCATGTTCTACAGGATGGACAATTTTCTAGACTCGGCGGCAAACGCGATATCGGAGTTGATGTGCGCGTGCTCGCGGCGACCAATAAGTTTTTGGAACAGGCAGTAGCCCAAGGTGCCTTCCGCGAGGATTTGTTTTACCGGCTGAACGTCGTGACCGTACATATTCCGCCGTTGCGCGAACGACGCGAAGAGATCCCACTCTTTCTTGAGTTCTTTCTACGCAAATACAGCGAGTTCTATGGCAAGCAACCACCACCGTTCAGCGAGTACGCGATCACACGGATGATGGATTACACTTGGCCCGGCAACATCCGTGAACTGGAGAACCTGGTAAAGCGTTATGTGATCGTCGGCAATGAATCGCAGATCATTCGCGAAATATCGACGCATAAACCCATCATGTATTCTGAGGCGGCGACCCAGCTGCCCGCTCCGTCCCCGAGTGTCGCACCCCCGGTCACACCTGTTCCGCCGTCCCTCGCAATGCCATCGGCGCACGCCAGATACGCAGACAATGATGACCGGCCATCGCTGCTCGATATTGGCAGGCGCGCGGCCATGCACGCGGAGCGAGAAGCCATCGAGCGCGTGCTGCAGGAGACCCGGTGGAACCGTCGCCAAGCCGCGAAGATCCTTAAGATTAGCTACAAGGCGCTTCTGAATAAATTGAAATTGATCGAAGAACAGAGTGCCGAATCTAGGCAGCCACAAACCTAAAAGTGGTACTCGGATTCCATATCAGCATAGTCGGGGAACATCCTCACTGAGGTCTTCCACTGCCCTTAGGGTATTGCAATGTTTGCCTCAGCCGCATGAATGCTGCTCATTCCTAAGTTGCGCGTTTTCAACACCTAGCAGCGGCGGTTTTGGTTCGCTAAGTGCTTAAGGGAAGGCAACGAAAGAGGCAGCATACTTCAAGACCTATGGTCTTTCACAAGAGAACGCATCTTCACTTTTGCCTGTTGGCTGTTATGCGGCCCAGCGCTTTGCTCCCCCTGCCATGAACGGTTCCCTCCATCTTGCCTCTTTGAAACAAGCCCTCAGTGATGAGGGCTTTTTTCTTGGACGAGCAGTGAAGCAATAAGCAATCAGGAACAACATCTGACCATCAGCACGCTAATTTTTGGGGTTCGCTTCGTCAGCGCTTCCGCCGCTGGATATGCCCGCTGCGAGAAGGAAGAACGCGCTCCACAGCGAAGATGTTTTCTCCGGGTGCTGAACCTGAGCGCGGGACGCGAAGTGACCGCGTTGACGAGCCATTCTGCCGAGGGCTATGATTTTTGTTTCCCCAAGGGCCGCCGCAGCATCTATGTATTTTCCACTTTTGTGGTGAGGTGAGCTGGGAAATGCAGGCAACTATGGAAAAGAAGCGGCTGGAACAATTCAAGAAACACCTCGAGCAGAGACAACAGGAGCTGCGCCGCGTAGTCTCTCGTACTCAGGAAGACGGCCGCACCGCGGATGCGGAGGCCGCGCAGGACATTGCCGACCGCGCTGCAAACTCTTATACGAAGGAATTCCTCTTCGCGCAGAGCAACAACGACCGGCAACTGCTCGGGATGGTAGAAAGCGCGCTCGGTCGCATTCGCGAGGGCAGCTTTGGCGAGTGCATAAACTGCGGGAGTGAGATCAACGCAAAGCGTCTAGAGGCCGTGCCTTGGACGCGCTACTGCATCGAGTGCCAAGAGAAGCTGGAAAAAGGCATGCTGGAAGAATCCAGAATCTAATTCGTCTTACATCACAGGTGCATGAATCCGGCCGGAAGGCCGGATTTTTGTGCCTACAAGGAGTTCCCTTCCCTGAGCCACTCTGAGTAGAGACGATGAAACTGGTGTACGCCTTTTTCCCGCTTTGCGTTGAAGCGGCCACGACTATAACTGCGTGACCTAAGATTTTGGTGTACGACTTCACAAATATGTCCGTCTTCGATTTGAATTTCATCGCTGAAGCGAATCGTCTGGGCCGGAGCACTTGTACTCAGGGCTTCTTCCGGAAAATACCATTCGAAGATGGCCACGCAGCGCTCAGGCGATAGCGGAAGGACAATATTCAGGGAGACGTTATCCGGATAGCAGTTGAGCATCCAGTTGGGAAAGATCCAGAAGTATTCGGCCTCATCGCCTCCCGAGACCTGAGTGTAACGGCGCTGCGCATCCTTCTCGTTCTCGGGTCCTCGAATCGGACTAGCCTGGCGTGAATGGAATTCGAAGGTGTCGGTTACATATTGCCCATAATCGAGTTCCCGATTCAGGCTTGGGTGAACGCTTGGCAAGTGGTAGCCCTCGAGAAAATTGTCGACGTAAACCTTCCAGCCAGTTGCATTCCATCACGTAATCGCGCCGCTCGACCAGCTTCAAGTTCTCCAGCGAGTACTTCGCGGCTTGCTGAGGCAGTTCGCGCAGAGTGGGAACCAGAGCCTGCGCAGCCGTATCCAAATTCACGAACACCCACGCTCCCCATTCTCCGATGGGTACTGGCTGCAATCCGAATTGGTTGTGATCAAAATTGTTCGTGCCCTCCATCTCTGGCGCGTTCAGCAGATGGCCATCGAGTGAATACGTCCACCCGTGGTAGCCGCAACGGAAGACTTTGCGCGATCCACATCCTTCAGCAGGCGGGCCCGCACGGTGGCGGCATACGTTGTAGAAGCCGCGCAGAACACCATCGTTGCCGCGAACGATTAAGAGAGGCTCGCCGAGAAGCTGAGCGGTGAAATAGCCCCCGGGTCTTGTAACCTGATCGCGACGCCCCACGATCTGCCAACTTTTTCCGAACAAACTTTCCATCTCACGTTTAAGCAATGCCGGATCGAGGTAGACGGCGCTGGGAAGAGTCCATGAACTCCCGACAACAGGATCGATTTCCATTCTCTGATGCTCTCGCGAGACGATAGTCATCGGAGGATATTTAATCACGTGGACGGAGTATCTGGTGATCGATGAACTGAAAGGTAAGCCTGACGCGGATTACGCGATGGCACGCGGATACTGCTGGAGAGAATGAAGATGAGTGAACACTAAGTGGGAAGCTCCAAGGTGCACGTCTCCGCGTAATCCGGGTCGTGTTTTGCCTTTCACTTTCCCCAATCACCCGATGGCCCGACCACCGATTCATTCATGCTACGATGGCGGGCGCTCCAACTCACATTTCCAAGGACCTGATTGGCAACCGCCGTGGAAGCTCCGACCTCGCAACGCCGGCGCGGGCGCTTGCTACGCATTCTCGGCTTGGGCTTTGGTTTAGCCATCATCGTTGGAAACACCATCGGCGTTGGCATACTGCGAACGCCGGGCGACGTCGCCACGCAGCTTCCCAATCGTAACCTCTTCTTGTTGGTCTGGATCGTGGGTGGGTTGTTCACCTTTCTTGCGGCGATGAACATTACTGAACTGGGAACGATGCTGCCGTACTCCGGTGGACACTATACCTTCGCCCGCCACGCTCTGGGTGAGTATCCTGGGTTTGTCATTGGATGGACGGACTGGCTTTCAACTTGCGGAAGTGAATCCGCGGTTGCAGTGGTGGTAGGTGAATATCTTGGATTTTTATTTCCATCACTCGCAGGCAAGCCGAGACTTGTGGCGACCATCATCGTGATTGGGCTTGCTGCGCTGCAGTGGCGCGGTGTGCGCTGGGGCAGCAGGTTTCAGCAGTTAAGCACCCTGCTTAAAGGTCTGGGGTTCTTTGCTGTGGTAGCTGCCTGTTTTTTGATTACCCCCTCCGCGTTACCGCATGTCTCAGAACAGTCCGCATCGATGCCCCATGGATGGCCTTTGTTCGTGGCATTTCTACTGGCCATGCAATCGATGATTTACACCTACGACGGTTGGGCGGGCGTCATCTACTTCTCCGAGGAGGTGGAGGATCCACGCGAGAACATTCCGCGATCGATGTTTGGTGGAGCGCTGGCGGTAGTCGCCATTTACGTAGCAGTAGCGTGGGCGATTGTACACGTGCTCCCCATCGGAGCCGTCGCTGGGCAAAACATGGCGCTGGGCGCTGCCGCTGACCGCATCTGGCGGGGTCAGGGAACCCGTCTGATTGCGGTACTCACAATCGTGTCGGTTATCAGCTTCATGAACGCGTGCCATCTGATGTCGTCGCGCGTGCTCTACGCGATGTCACGCGACAAACTGATCATCAAGCATGCGGATTTCGTGAATAGTGGGGGCACTCCAACCGTAGCGCTCGCCCTGAGCACCGCCGCCGCGCTAATGTTCATCCTGTATGGCGGGTTCAACAAAATCATTGCGGTTTTAGCTTTTTTCTTTGTGATCAATTACGTCACCGATCTGGTTTCTATCTTTGTGCTGCGCCATCGTGAGCCAAATCGCGACCGCCCGTATCGCGTACCTGGATATCCTTGGACGACTGTGCTGATGCTGGGGATTTATGTAGCGTTTCTGGGAAGCATCATCGCCGCGGACACCCGAAATAGCGTGTATGCGCTTTTGCTGCTGGCAGCAAGCTATCCAGCATTTCGGGCCTTGAAGAACATGGTCGGCTGACTTCAGACCTGCGCAACCGCCATCCCCCTCCGCATGAGACTTGCGGAATCCTAAGCCATGCGAGCGAGGGATGACAGTCAGACCGGCTTGATCGCGCTTACTTGGGTTTTTTCTTTCCCAACAGCCCGCCTATGATGCCGCCTACGCCGTTCTGCTGCTGCTGCTGTTGCTGCTGCGCGTTGTCCTGTTGTTGCCCGTTAGCGGGCTGTTGCTTCTGTCCGCCGAGAGCTCCCAGCAGTCCCTGTACGCCATTGCTCTGCTGCCCGCCTTTTCCGCCGAGAAGTCCGGACAGCCCGCTCGTGAGCGCTCCAGGATTGCCTGATGTGGGCAGCAGATTGTTCAGCTTCATCTGTGCAAGCTTTTCTACATCGGGAGCGATGACCGGGTGATTCAGGTTTCCTGTAACGATGACGGGAATTACTAGTTCACCATTCTTGTTGGCGAGCGCCGTGTTCATGAATCCGCCGATGCCGGTGCCTCCAACCTTCTGGCTTAAATCCTTCCCGAGTACGGCGTTCACATGCATATTCAGCGCTTCGGTGACGAGGTCAACGATGCCTTCTGCCCCAAGCGTGCCGCCGTCAATCACCGCCTGAAGATTATTAGTGTTAGCCACGCCATTCTTCACATTGATCAGCCCACCAAGCTTCACGATGTTGGTGAAGCCCTTCGATGGCGAAGCCTGGGAAAACTTGCCGATCGAGGACAACTCATGCAGCAGATCCATACCTTGGAATTTGCCATTTCCCGTATTGAAATTGATGTCGCCATTCAAGGTGCGCATCAGATTTCCGGCAGGATCTCCTGAGAAGGTGAGATTCGATTTGAAATTGCTGAGCACAAGCTGGTCGAAGATGATGCTGCCGACCGTCAGCGCCCCTGTACCGGCAAGATGCGAGATGGCGCTTGCTGCCGGGCGCCCTTGAGCGTTCGCGGATGGAATCAATGACAAGCTGTGCAGCTCCGCCTTTTTCGCGGGAGCATTCCCGCCGGTAATCTGCTGGAGTTCCGTGACATTCAGCTTGTCGGCATTGAGATTGAACTGAATCTGCGGCGCGGAAAAATTGTGCACGGTCGCAGTTCCTGTCGCCGTTGAGCTCCCTAACGACGCCTTGAGGTTATCCAGCACCGCCGAGTTTTGTGCAAAGCGCAAGTTCGCGGTCTGAATCTGCAGTGGCTTAGTGAAGTTGGGAGTGTTGATAGTGGCATTCTGAAGAGAGCCGGTACCGCTGTAAACAAGCTTGTCGGTCTGTTTGATCGGTCCCTGAACATGGGCATCGAGTGAGAGCGATCCTGAGCCGCTCATGCCTTCAGCCGCCGAGACGCCGTATGCTTTGGCGATGTTGATGATTTCACCAAGGTTCGCACCGTTGGTCTTAATGGCAGCGTCGACGACGCCGTTTGGAGTGGTGTAGTGGGACAGCGCAAAGTTGCCATTCAGCGATGTGCCGCCGCTCTGCGCAGTGAAGTTGTTCGACTTCACCATGTCAGGGGTGAGCACGAGATTGATTGAAGGCACCTTTACCGGCTGCGGGACGTCCTTGCCACTGATTACAAGATTCGTCGCGCTGAGGTTTCCGTTGAGAGCAGGCTTGTCGGTGGCTCCTTGCGCGTGGATGTCAGTATTCAGTGTGCCCGCAACCTGCATTCCGGGATTGAATGCAACTCCAAACGCTCCGGCTAATTTTGCCAATTCAGTTATCGAAGCATTGTCGGATTTCAGCTGCACATCGAGCTGCGCGGGAGTTGGTTTGGTGTTCACCTGGCCGGTAAGACGGATCGGAGTCGGCCCCAGGTTCAGATTCAGCTTGGATATCTTTATGACGTCGCTGCTCAGGTTGTCGCTGATGTTGTAGTCGGCCTTGATGGGATATCCGATCTCGATTCCCTTCACGCGAACATTATTCAGCTGAAGATTGCCGTCCGAACTCATTTCCCCGTTGTCATTGCGAACACTCGCGTCAGCGGTGGCGATAGCGTCATATTGATTGAGCTGCGGTGAGTTCAGAAATTTCTGCAGTCCGTTGAGAGAGACCTGGTTGAGCTTCAACCGGCCATCGAGGTGCGTGGCCATCGAATTCTGCTGATTGATCGGGCCGGCAGTCCCATCGAATTTTACATACTGATCGCCCTGCCCGGGAAGATGCGCGGCAAGAGAAAGATTGAACGGCTTGTCGGCTGCATAGTTAGAGAGATCGAGGTCGATATGGTCATAAACGCTGCGGCTTTGATGCTTTTGCAAATCGGTGACCGCGACTTGCCCGTTCGTAATCTTGAGCTCCCCGAGCGACACAGCCTGGCTGGAACCTTTGTTCTCAGCAGGGGCAGAAGGAGCCGGACTGGGCTTTGCTTGGGGCTGGTTCGCCGATGGCGTTGCCGGGGCTCCGTTCGCGGCATTGTTAGGAGTCGTTGGCTGCCCTTGCAAGCTCGCGAAGTTCCACACTCCTTGTGCGTTGCGCACGAGTTCAATTTTGGGATTGACCAACTCCACCGAGTTCACGTCGACTTCATGTCTGATCAAAGGTAAGAGCTTGGCGCTAACTGCCAGATCCTGTGCAGTGGCGAATGGCCGGCCCGTATTAAAGCTGGGATCTTCTCCAATCTCCGCATTCGAAACACGAATCGAAAACGGCAGCAGCTTCAGAGACAAATTGCCCAACTTTACTGGGCGATGCAGCTTCTGCTGCAGTTCTGCCTGGATCTTGTCGTGATACTGGTTGACATTGATCAGCGATGGCAGCGCGATGAGAAGGATGACAATGATGACGACAATCGCGATCAGGACACCGGCTAGTTTGCGCATAAATCCTCTTCCTCTGCGCCGTGTTCGATGAGGCCGCGGTGGAGCGGCTTGAGAGCTGCTGCACGGGCACAGCCACTGTATACGAAGCAGTTAAATAATTGGAAGGATTGGGCTCCAAACCCGGTTGTACTCCGTCGCAAATAACTGCCGCAAGTAACAGTGGCAGAGACTCTGGAAACGGCGTACTAGCGGAAAAGATGGGAGATGCTTAGCTGCATCTCCCCCTCTAATCTGGCAAGTTTAGCGATACGACGATCCCGGCGATGCGATTTGGTCGAACGGCACATTCGCAGGAATGTTATAGCGAGCCATAATGTCCTGCATCTTTCGTTCGTTCTTATCGATGTCGTCTCGATCCTTCTTGTGCCGAGCCTCAAGCCACTTCTTGTAGGCTTTGTCGAAGTCATGCTGGTCATTCCCATTCAGACGTTGTGATTGAGCCGCAGGGTAGGCATAAGCGCCATTGCCATATGCTCCGTTGCCACCACCGCTAGCGACTTGAGCGAACGGTACGCCTGGCGCGATCCGGTAACGAGCCATGATCTGCTGCATTTTGCCGGCGTTTTCAGAGACATCTTCCTGATCATTCTTGCGCGTGGCTTCCACCCACTTTGAGTAGTACTTGTCGAACTGCTTCTGGTCATCAGGAGAAAGCCGCTGAGTACCGTTAGCGGCGTACGCGCCGTTGGGGTAAGCAGGAGCTGGATAAGCTGCGGGCGCACCGTTCGACGCGACTTGATCAAAAGATACACTGACAGGAATGTTGTAACGTGCCATGATTTCCTGCATCTTGCGTGCGTTTTCGGAAATGTCGTCCTGATCATTTTTGCGCGTTGCTTCTATCCACTTTGCATAGTCTTTGTCGAAGTTACCCTGATCGTCTACCGACAACACGCCGTGCCAACCCTGCGGCTGAGCATAAGCAACTTGAGGTTGCGGCTCACCTACAGCAGCACTCGTCCCGAATGCCATCAGCAAAACAGCTAAAGATAGAACTTGTTTCATGTCAGTCCTCCTGAACCCTGGCGCCCTGGTTCCTGTGATTGTGTTCACTATTGGATGACGCTGGAAAACGTGAAGATGACCGAGATGCAGCAGAGCGTCAGCCGATGAGAGCTGTCGCTCAGCTCGCTTCAGCTCAGATGTTCCACTTCGGGAAGTAACATTGTTCCGGTGACGTGTAGACGACAGAAGCCGGACCTTCGAAGCTTGACTGCATGCATGCCCCGCACTGAACGGTTACTGCCGTAACAAACCTGCAATCAATTGCTTTGTGATTGGCCGCGGCTCATGCCTACACTGCGCCGAGCCTATGAAGCAGACATTCGCATTGGCGTTGCTGTGCGCCGGCATGATGGCCGAGGGGGCGTTTGCCCAGCAAAAGACGTTCGACTGGGTTCGCGATAACGATGAACTCGTGCGGCTTACTCCCGGACTTCGTCAAAGAATACGTGTCTACGATGCCGGCCAAGGCGGCTACATAAAGCTAGACCTCAGCGCGCAGAAGCCGGTAACAGTCGCAGTGATCCAGCGGCGAGATTGGGATGACGCAATGCAGGATCCGCAAGCTATCTACCGGGACGACATAATGGATCGGCTGCGCTACATCTGCGTTCAGCAGCACGTAGTCAGTACCGCGTATAGTTGCGATCTTCCAGCGTCAGACGACTCCATGCTGCTGGTCGTTCGCGATGAACGGCCGATTGAGCGCGCAGTAATTTCGCAGATCGGCGAGGCTTTGCACATGTCTCGTACGGCGAACGTATTGGCTCCTGCCAATGAAGTGCGCCTGCAGTATTACCGTTGGGGATGCGTCGAGAACTGCTACCCACCAGAGTTCCGGGGAATCAGGCTGGCAAAAGAAAAGTTTGAGCCGAACATCCTCAAGACCTACAGTCTGCCTCTGCCCGAGCACGACGGCGAGCAGGTAGATGTGAAGATCAAGTCCTCAGTGCCCATGCTGATCGCCGTGGTTCCCTCCAACATCGCCCAACAACTCTATGCCAAGCCCGATCTGTTGGAATCGGCTGTTGCAGGCGGCATATGCCAACAGCGAGCCGCACAGTCCGTGAACTTCGGATGCCAATTGAACGCGAACGGCGAGGCGCAGTCGCTGATCCTGTTGCCTGAGCCCTCCGCCGGAATACCCAAACGCGGAAAGACGGAAATTGAACTCAGGTCGGTAAAGTGCGTTGCGAACTGTCGCGCCTGGGTCGCGAACTAACGCGAACCGCGCTTCGAGAACACCATCTTCTTGAATTGACGCTGTTTCCGCATGGTTGCTAAACTAGCAGCTTGGCCATCAAAGGTTTTCCCTCCTGACTGGCTATCCCGCAAGCAAGGACAGTGCGTGCAAAGCTACACCCGTCATCAATTAAAAGAAGACAAATTCCAGGAAGTCACCCGCGGCGCCATCCAGCAGGCGCAAGCCCATCGTCAGGCTCTCATCCTCTTCGGAGCTGTGGTGCTGCTGGTTGTCATCGGCGCCGGAGCCTATGGATACTGGCGCACGCAGCAGGACGTACAGGCCAGCACAGCCGTCGGACAAGCGATGAACACGTATGCCGCGCCCATTCGCCCGCAAGGTACACCCGCAGATCCAAATCAGCTTAGCTTCACCAGCGCCGCCGAGCGCGACAAGGAAGCCCAAAGGCAATTTCAGGCAATCGCCGATAAATATCCGCATACTGACGGTGGCAAGAATGCTCTATATATGGCAGGAGTTGCCGCGTTAGATGCTGGCGCATACTCCGAAGCCGAGGCCAAGTTTAAAAAGGCCGCCGCCGAAGGCAACAAAGAAGTAGCTTCACTCGCGAAGATGGGTTTGGCATCGGTGTATCAGTCGACAAACCGCGGACAGGACGCCATCAATGTCTACAACGAGCTGATGAAGAATCCGACCACGTCAGTCTCAAAGGAGAGGGTGCAATTCGCGCTCGCCGCACTCTATGAGACGAAGGATCCGGCGCAGGCCAAGAAAATTTACGACCAGCTCGCCGCTGACAAATCACCTGCCGTGGCTCAACTCGCTAAGCAGCGTCAAACAGGATCGAAACAGTAGGCGTGAGGAGTGATCGTCCAAACTGTTATCCTCCAGACATCATCGAGGCTGGAACAAACTTTCCCATTCGGTTAGCTTCGCGGCTGGTCGGCTCGCCACTTTCAGATTCGTCCCTACATGCTCGCTGTGGCTCATGCCAATCAGTGCGGACGTGATCCCAGGCGCGGAGCGCACAAATTGAATGGCGGCCTCGGCATCGGAATCACAGCCCAGGGTTTCGCGAACAAATTCCGGAAGCTGCCGAGCCAATTTGCCTTGCAGCAGCGTTGCGCTGGCGATAACTGCAATCCCAAGTTCCTGTGCAGCGGCCAGCAGTGACATTTGTCTCGATCCAATCTTCTGACTCATATTGGCAAACGCCTCTGGCATTCCCAGGTTGAAAGGCAATTGCACGACTCGGAAATGATGGGCTTCTCCGCCAACCTCACGGGCAATGCCAGCGATCTTGCCTAGGTCGAGATAGTCCCGCTCAGACGGATCTTTCCTATACCCGTTCCACGTAGCGGTGCCATAGACGCGGATCTTGCCGCTCGCAACTTCCTCTTCCAGACTCTCGAACGCGCGACGGACTCTGTCGTAGAAGATGTCTGCCGAAACTTCTGTCAACTGTTGTTCCGGATTATGCACATAGAAGACGTCGATGGTCTGAACTCCCAAATTTCGGCGTGAGCGCTCGAGTTGATTTTTTAAATAGCTTGGCGCCATGCAATGCATCCCGCCCACTAATTCTTCTCGGGGGACAACGCCGCTGTCGACGTACTCCTCCAGAAAATAGCGGCGAGGGTCGGCAGGAATTGTGGAATCGTAAGTCAGGTATCCAGCTTTGGTGCAGACTAGCAACTGGTCGCGGTGGACGCCTCCTGAATCTATTGCAGTTTTGAGTGCCGCTCCAATGCTGCGCTCTGACCGCTGGAAACGGTAGTTGATGGCGGTATCGAGGAGGTTCACTCCATTCGCGAGTGCAGCCAGAGCGGCTTCTGTGTATCGCTGGTCAGTGATGCCATCAGGTTCCCCTAAGTAAGTGCCCATTCCGATAGACGAAATCCAAGTATTGCTTAAGTGAGGCACGCGCTCCGGCTGGCGGAAATGACCAGCATGGGCGAGCACTGGGAATCGATCCCGAAAACGAGCAGTTCCGGAATGGGAGACGTGGCCTGGAACCATCGTGAAAGTGTAGCAGCCGATCCAAAAATCGGGCGATCGGGCGAAGGGAAAGCCACAGCAAGGCAAAGCTCTCACGCGGATAACGGGGATGTGACGCTGATAATCACCGTTCATTCCCGATTCAGCACGAAACTGACCGTAATCTGCGTCTGCACTTCAATCGCTTCGCGATTCAACACGTAGGGTCGATACTTCCACTGTTCCACCGCTCGCATTGCGGGCTGCACCAGCAGTGGCGGCCCCTTCACCGCTTCCACGTGCTCAACTCGGCCATCTCTGCCGATGGTTGCCAGCAGGAGCACGGCGCCTTGTATTCGCAACTGCTTTGCAACGATCGGGTACTCCGGCAAAACCTTTCTCACAACTTCACCCAGCTGCATCTCGGAAACCCGCACGGGAGGCGAGGGCACACGTCGTGGTGGAGGCCCAATGATCGGTTGACCTGCACTGATGATGTTTGTAATCGGCATTGCCGCACCACAATTCGCTGTGCAAAGCGGCCCGACATTGGGAATTCCACCGGCTTCTGACGTCCAGTCGTTGACTCGGGCGATATGGCTTGGAATCGAGGACGGCTGTACGACTTCGTATGACATGGTCGGAGCCACTCGATCGCTCGCCGGAAATTGCGGTTGCGTCGTAAGTGGCTGTTGCACGGATGTCATGCGAATACTAGGGGCCGGTGGAACGATTTGGATGCGTTCGATGTGAAACAGTGGAATTGCGAGAGCGACGGTCAAAGCGGCGGTCTGCACGAGCGTAGATACGAGCTTGCTCCATGCCGAGCGGTGTCCCGGATAAGGCGAGGATTCCAGAAGGCTGTCTGCAAACATTTCATTCCTCCATCAAATCCCATTATGGGATGATGAGGAATCTGACACCGCTCTGCCTGACTTTAGCTCCGCCCGAGAACAAAATAAAAAGGCCGCTCGCAAGGAGCGGCCTCAAGAATCCGGGAACTAAATTGCTATTTCGGTGTCGAGCTTGGAGCAGACGGCTTGGGTGCAGCAGGCGTGCTCGTCGCTGGACGGTGGGTGACAGCGCCCGGTGATGCAGACGGAGCGGCGGGCCTGGTCGCAGGAGCGGCCACACCGGAAACCGTGTTGTAGGCATCGATCACAGGCTTGGTGATGTCAACCGACTGTGCTGCCCAAAGCACTGGGCTTTGCTGAGAGGAAACGTCGATCACTACCGCATACCCGTTTTGCTTCGCGTAGTTGTCGAGCGACTGCATCAGTTTTCCGCCGATGCGTTGAGCGATGTCATTCGATTGGCTCTGATAATCGTTCTGCGCGTCTTCCAAATTGCGTTGCAGCGTCTTCTGCTTGCTCTCGATCGTCTGTACCCGCCTGTTGCGTTCGTCCTCATTGAGCTTCTCGGTTTGCGCGGCGAGCTGCTTCTTGAGGTTGTCGACTTCGTCGCTCAGGCTCTTGAGTTCGATCTGCTTGGGTTCAAATTTCTTTTGCAAGGCTTCGAGATCACGCTGGCCTTCGTTCGTGGTGGCGATCGCCGCCTGAATGTTGATGATGGCGACCTTGGTGGGACCGGCGACCAGAGAATTGGTGCTGGCGGCGGGTGCTGCGTTGGTATCGGCGGCTTGCGCGAAAGCTCCAACTGCGAGCAGGGCCGCGACGGAGAGGGTAGAAACAATCTTGCGTGTCATCGGTGCGCTTAAAGACTCCTTGATTTCCGTTGAGATCAGATCCGAGCGTCGCCTTTTGGTTCCGTGAGCGGGCGAATGCGCCAGGAAGGTAGCATCCCGGTCTGACCGGCTAACGCTCCCCGGGCCAGACCTCTTACGAGGTATGTTGGCGGGTACGGATACAAAACATTATAGGAGCAGTGTGTCGCGAAAAGCAATGAAAGTCGCCAGTGCAGGCACGCCTGACCACAGATCTCACAAGAGTTTCCGTCCCTGCCTTCTGTCGCTTTGAGGTAAATGCTTTGGTAAGGTTACGGCGATGCCCTCAGGCGCGTAATTTTGACATCCGTGAATGCCTTAGAAAAGTAAGGGGAAGGGCTGGATTGCGGAAGTTGTGCGGGAGCAACACCAAAAGTTCTTGTGGCACACCCGCCTCGGCTGTGACTTGCATCCTTCTTCACCGGCGAGAACGCCTGTAGCACAACCGAATCTTACCGAGTCAAACTTCTGAATCTCCTCAGGACCGTTTGTGCTTCAGGGATACGCAATAGTGATGTGATCAGGAAATAAGCCGCTCCATAAGGGATGAGCACGGCAATGCCGACCACGACGGGGTGGCGATGTCCAACGGCTAGCTTTATCCCCCAAGCTGCCAACGCAGCGACGGCCGCCGACATCCACAGCTTTCCCAAAAAGGCACCCGCAGGCTGCACCGCCCCGATGCGCTGATGGAGCTTCCAGCGCAGCAGCAGGAATTCTACCCAACCGGCAATTCCCGCAGAAGCCGTAAGCCCCGCGACTCCCCAGGCACGATCGATGCCAAGCATCTGCGGCAGACGCAAAGCGAAGAACAGTCCCAAAATGGTAGTGAGCATAACCCGCACGATAGCGAAACGCAGGGGCGTCCGCGTATCTCGCAGCGCGTAATAGGTTGAGGAATAGAGACGTCCAAGCGACGACGCGAGCAATCCGACCCCGGAACCGGCGAGGATTCCCCACACATAAATTGCGTCGCTATGCTTGAATCGGCCGGATTGATAAATAATGGCCGAGACTACATCGCCCAGCGCAAAAAAAGCCACCGCCGATGGAACCACCAGGAAAGCGATCTGCCGGAGCGCTCGCCCGAGACGCTCGCGCAGCTGTGCGGCAATTTCGCTCTCGCTGCCAAGCGCGCCTGACATCGCCGGAAGCTCAGCGGCAGAGACGCTCATGCCAAACAAACTTACTGGCAAGGTGTACAGCACTTGAGCGTAGCCCAGCGCAGCCACCGCGCCCGTCGTCGGTAGCAGGGTGGCGATCATCGAGTCGATATAGGCGCTGAGTTGAACCACTCCGCGGCTGACCAAAACGGGAAAAAAGTTGCGCAGCACCTCGCGCACTGAAGATAGATGAAGACCGAGTTGCACTCGCAAGCGGCGCACCAGCCGTAAAGCTACCGGCAGCTGCACTCCCAATTGCATAGCACTGCCAATCACCGATCCCCAGGCAGTGATAATGGCCAGCGAATCTTCGCTATGACCGCGGCCAAAGCCGATCATGGTCGCAATCATGACCGCGTTCCAGGCGATCGGCGCCGCGTAAGACAGAAAGAACTTGCGGTGACTGTTCAGGACTCCAAGGCACCAGGCCGACATCACTAGCAGCCCGGCTCCTGGAAAGAATATCCGGACCAGCCGAATCGTCAATTGCCGCTTCGCTCCATGAAAGCCGGGGGCAATCGCGTCAATGATGTAAGGAGTCGCAAGCACTCCGATCAGCACCAGTAGCGAAGTGACCAGAGCGAGCAAGGTCGCCACGGCATCAGCTACATCGCTTGCTTCTTCGTCCTGGCCGAGTGCGCGCAGGCGGGCATAAACCGGGATGAATGACGCCGACAGCACGCCTTCGCCGAAAAGATTCTGCAGAAAATTAGGAATCCGGACGGCCGCGCGGAACACATCAGCGGCATCGGAGTTGCCGAAGTAATGAGCAAAGACCCGCTCGCGCACAAGGCCGGCAATCTTGCTGAGGAAGATGCCGGCGGCAACCAAGGTCGCCGAGCGTCCCACACCTGCAATGGCAGACTTCGAAGGTTGTGCGCTCTCAGCGGAAGTCGGCATCGAGTGTCCTCAAGTCAATCTAGCATTCGCGTGCTGTCCCAACCGGCAGTGGAGCTTCCTTTATAATTACCGGTCTTTTAATACGTCGGGTGTAACGCTAAAGCCCGACTCTGGAGCAAGAGATGGCTGGTTCGTTTATGGCTGGGAACCCTGCATTAAAGGCTGCTTATACGCAGTTGAAGACGCGTATGGAAAAAGCGGTTGCAGACTTCAGCAGCAGCCTGCTGTCAACGCGCACCGGGCGCGCGTCCGTCCACATGGTGGATACCGTGCGCGTTGCCTATTACGGTTCGGAGATGCCGCTGAACCAGATCGCGCAAGTGCATGCTCCCGAGGCGCAACTCATTACTGTGCAGCCCTTCGATCCTAGTTCCTTGGCGGAAATTGAGAAGGCCCTGCGCACGTCAGACATGGGATTCAATCCGCAGAACGACGGCAAGATCATCCGCATTCCGATCCCACCACTAACAGAAGAGCGCCGCAAGGAACTCGTGAAGCATCTGCACAAGATGCTTGAAGATCACCGCACGGCGGTGCGCAACATTCGGCGCGATGGCAACGATCTAATCAAGAAGGCGCTAAAGGACAAGAAGATCTCCGAAGACGACGAGAAGAAGGCGTTGGAGGAGATCCAGAAGCTCACCGATGACGAAATCAAGAAGATGGAAGAGATGAGCAAGGGCAAAGAGAAAGAAGTGATGCAAGTCTGAATCATCCTTCTCTTATCGGAGTAAAGGCCGCCCATCCCACCATCTCTTATCGGAGTAAAGGCCGCCCATCCCACCATGCACTGAGCGTGAGTTGATGCCCCGGGCGGCGGCGGCTAAAATCACAATTACTAACTCACGGCTCCATTTAGATCTGAGTCGGGACAGGTGTGCGAAAGGAACGGTTGTGCTCGAAGTAGGAACACAGGCTCCGGATTTTGAATTGCCTGCGGTCACCGGCGATCGACGGCACAAAATCCGCCTGAGCGATTTCCGCGGCAAGAAGAATGTCGTGCTGGCGTTCTATCCGCTCGATTGGACCCCCACTTGAAGCGAGCAGATGACGGCGTACAGTCGAGACCTCGACAGGTTCGCCGCCCACGACACCCAAGTTATGGGTGTTAGCGTCGACTCCACTTGGAGCCACATTGCCTGGCAGGAAAAAGAAATCGGCAATCTACCGTATCCACTGGCCAGCGATTTCTATCCGCACGGAGACGTTGCCCAGAAGTATGAGGTGTTTCGAACGTCAGATCCCATTCCGGGAATCAATGACCGCGCCATCTACATCGTGGACAAGAGCGGCAAGATCGTCTTTGCCCAACTCTATGAGCTAGGCGAATCGCCCGACAATCAGGATGTCTGGGACGCTCTGGAGAAATTCGCCCCTATTGCAGCACAGCCCCTGGGAAAATAGGCTTAAGGACGTTGGTCCAGGCTCGGGAGCCGTCTATGCGACCATGTCTTGCAACGATTCCTTATGGGAAATCGCGCCACGCAGCTCGTCTATCTTTCTCTCGGTTCCAATTTGGGAGATCGCGCTGCCAATCTCCGCGCCGCGATCTCAAAGTTGAGCGAGGTCGGTACCGTCACTAAGGTCTCGTCTTTCTACGAAACTGAACCCATGGAATTCCGGGAGCAACCCTGGTTTCTCAATTGCGTTCTGGAAATGAAAACCGATTTGCCTCCCGCAGCATTTCTACCGGCAATCCAGGCAATTGAGTCGGAACTCGGACGCAACCGGACAATCAACAAAGGTCCTCGCACGCTCGACATCGACATCCTAATGTTTGGTTCGTCGGTGCTCGCGTCCGGCGACCTAATTCTCCCCCATCCCGCCATGCATACGCGCAGATTTGTCCTCGAGCCGCTGGCAGAGATCGCGCCGGACCTTCGCCATCCAGCTCTGGGGAAGGCAGTCAGGGACCTTCTCGAGGTGCTTGGGCCCGACGGAGAAGTTCGGCGTCTCGCGAATAAGTAAATTTTCTCGGTCCGTGAGACAAGCGTGAGACTCTGATTACAGGGTAGAATTCTTTCGTGCGCCGAAGAACGCCAGAGTTGCTTGTTGGACTGTTCGCAATCGTGTTGGTGTCTTCAGCTACAGCGAGTGTCCCTGCAAGGCGGCTTTCACTCGAAACACCCGCTTCCGCAACGATTGCAGCTTCAGCGGACCGTTGTTACCATCATCCATCACTGGAAAGGCTTGATCCCCACCCTTATTCTTCCGAGTTCTACCTGCGCCAGTTTGCGTCGGAAGCCGACCACCGCTCGCAGCGGTCGTCGTGGCTGAGTCCCGTTTTGAATCCGATGACTAGCGCTGCTTCGAGTCTTTCGAAGCGGGTTGCGAGCTTGCGACACGCGCTGGTTCGGATGATGCCGTAATTGCTCCGTTCACGGCCGCCAGCAACTCCTCAGGCTTCCACCTATTTCCCGGATACCAGCTCTTTATCTCGCCGTCAGACCCGATCACTGCCGTGCTTAGGGAATGGGTAATGTTTTTGCCGTCCTGCTCGTAGAAGACGCCGAAGAAATCCGCCACTCGCTTCATTTCGTCGGCGGGCGCAGTAGCAAACTCCCAGTGGCGGAAATCCTCTTTTGTGTAACGCTCCGTGTACGCTGAGCCATAGCTGCGCAAAACTTCAGGCGTGTCATGCTTGGGATCGAAGCTGATGCTGAGCAGGTGCGTGCTGGCATATAGGTCCGCAGATTTTGCCAGGGTTTTATCTAGCACGGCAAAGTTTCCATTAACACGGGGACAGTAGTCGTTCAGCGGACACCGCGTGTAAAAGAAGGTCACCAGCAACGTCTTGCCGCGATAGTCGCGCAGATGAATGCGCTTGCCATTCTGATTGGTGAGCACGAAGTTCGGTACCGGCTCGCCGGCTTGCGGCACATGCATCTGCGAGGCCGGAGCCGGCGTGCTGCCTGGTGCAGCTTTCTTTACGACTTCAAGCTTGTCGATCGCGATCGACTCACCTTGAACTTTCAAATCGGCTTTGATCTCGTCGCCCGGGCCAACGCGTTCAAGCATCGCATTGTCGCTCACCGGATATGGCATCGTCATGGCATCCATGAAGCCCGGGATAGCGTCGTGATCGATGATTAGTTGGTGTCCGAGCTTGTCCACCGACATGATCTTGCCGTGCAGTGCGTAGTGCTTGGCATCTGGTTGCTTGCTGCAGCCGAGAAGAAGAAGAGCGAACACGAAAAGCACGAAGTACAAACCAAGGTCACGGAGATTCTTGAGGACAGCTCCATATGTAATAAACATCACTTCATCTTCTCCAAACCGGTTTCCTTCGTGTACTCCGTTCAACCTTCGTGACCTCCGTGTTCGCTCTTCCCGGTTCAGTAATGAAACCGATACCGAACCTGCAACGAGATCTCTCGCGGATTAGCGAAATGCGAGCCACCGAAAGTATTGCTCAAATCAATAAAGTAGCGCTTATCAGTCAAGTTCATAGCGCTGATCTTCGCTGACCACCTCTCGCCAAACGACTTGCCCAACGAGACATCGAGAGTTCGGTAGCTCGGCAGGTGGTCTGGTCCATCCCCATTCAGGAATCCAGAACCGTAGCTGAGATTTGCTGCCAGCCAGCTACGCCATCCCAGGTTCGTGCTAAGCCCTGTGCTCAGTGTATTTCGCTGATCGTGATCAAGAAAGAAGAAGCCTTCATCGGGAGGACTGAAGTCGGTTAGGCCGCCGGTAATTCCGCCCATGCCTTCGACGGACTGATGCGAGTAGGCAAGGTGGAAGTCGAGGCGATTAAAGACTCGTGGAGAGCGCAGCGTGCTCTCGAGTCCGCGAATCCGTACATGATCGATCGTCAGTGGAAAGAAAATGTTGGAATTGCCAAGCACATCATGGTCAAAGAAATTACGGGCGCCCGTTCGGAAATATGCCAGGTCGGCCGTCCAATTTCTCACAGGAATGGTGATTCCGAACTCATGCTGCTCATCGCGCTCGCCCTTGAGCGGCAGGAATCCGAGATTCTGGTTGGTGGCAAAGTCCAGCAGCGGACCAGAGATGGTCGAGAGCGGAGGCGCCTGGTAATAGCGGTTGTAGCTGGCCCGCAGCACCCAATGCAGATGTGGAATGCGGAGCGCAGCTCCGAGGCGCGGATCCGCCGAGTTCTCGCTGATACCGCCAGCGAAATGCGTCAGTCGGACTCCGCCATTCAGGGTCAACCATGAATTCACCTTGTATTGATCCTGAACAAACGTCGCCTCCAACTGTCCGCTCAGCGCGTCGCGCTCGCGAATAGTGTCACCGCTACCATCGTTCGCAGCCAGTCCAAAAAGAGTGTTGTCTTGTTGGCCGAAGCCATAAATCCCGGCGCTGGCATTGTGCTTGCCATAGATCGCGCTAACCGAAATCTGACCGCCGGCATAGCTCGACGCGCGATTGTCCGTCGCGCTAAGCGCGTCGTTCGGGCCGCCTTCGAAGGCTGCGCGGTTGAAGTGATAAAACGGTGAAACCGTCACCGTCAGATGCGGTGAGTAAGTGTGGATCCAGGAGAAGTTCCCAAACGCGTCCTGCTCGCGCTCGCGGTCGCGCACCAACACTGCTTGCGCATCAGGATCGTTCGGCACCTGAAAATGATCCTGTCGCGCCGAACCCACAAACCGCAATTGATCCGCAGGAGTTGCATTGAACATCAACGAGGTGAACGCGCCATATCCATTCGCCTGATCGTGCAGGATGTCTGAGGTCGGCGTCTCCAGCCCCAAATCGGTACGATTGCCGTTTACGCTCGCGTAGTAAGCAAACCGGTCGGTGTGACTGCCGAGGCTCAGCTGATTGTCGGTTGAGTGATAGCTTCCATAGCTGGCGACCAACTCGCCCTCATTGTTGCGCTCGAAACCCGATCGCGTTACGACGTTGAACACACCATACGTGCGATCTCCATAGTCGGCCGGGACACCGCCACGTTCCGCCTCAAGATAATCGACATCTTTAGGATCGAATTGTGGCCCGACGTTGCTGGCGATATTCGTGTTCGGCACGGGCACACCGTCGATCGCCCAGGTCACCTGGTGGCCGCCGCGGATGTGCAGTTGGTCGTGGACCATGTACGCCCCGGGGACATAATTGGTGATCGCCGCTAGCGAGTTCGCCTGGTCAGCCCCTGGAGTCTGGTTGATTTCCGAACGACTGATCATGCTCTGCGTGGTCGAGGAAGATGGATTGATGTCCGGCGATTCGCCGGTGACGTTGACCGTCTCTTGCACTTTCTCGATCGCAAGTGGGAAGTGAAGATAGCCGGCGTTTCCGGAAGTCACCGTAGTCGCGAGCGTCTCGCCGGCAAAGCCCGCGGCACTCACAGTCACCTGATAATCGCCGAGCGGCACCGAAGAAAATTGAAACTGGCCGTCATCCCCGGTCGAGACCTCTTCCTTCCAGTCGCTGGTTGCCGACTTCACCGTCACGCGCGCTCCGGCAATGGGACGATGCTGCGGATCGTGAACGATGCCCTTCACCACTCCGAATACAGACGCAAACACCAGAGTGGGAACAAGTGCTAACAGCAGCGACAGTTTACGCAAGCGGGCCTCTTTAAAAAACGCTTCGGATCCTAAGAGGGTCAGGTGGCCACAGCAGCGTAGAGATCTCGGCATCGCGCGTCTTTTTTCAGTCGTGCACCACTCGCATCGACGAAGAAAAGAAAGAGGGCAGCAAGCCAAGATCTAACGGTGCTATGAAATGAGGCGGAGGAATTTAGCTACGGAGTGGGAGGGCCGCGCTGATGCTCGGCATAGAAGCGGGCAGAATACCATTCCGGGATAATGGCGGCGATGCGACCCGAATGACCAAGTTCGACACCGGCTGAAAGAGCAGCAGGCAACGCAACCACCGAGGACCCTAACTGCGGTCCCTGGCGCATCGGACAGGGATTATCTGCGCGGAAGGTAGTCCCCTCAGCGCTCATCGTGGCGACCGCGGTGCACTGATGAGCGCCACCACGCCGACAACATAGGGGCACAGGATTCGGCGCCGAAGCCGCCATCGCGGGAGCAAAGAAGATGCTCAGCATGACGAGCACGACGGAATTAGCTATGGCGCGGCGCATGGACGGAGTACGACGAGCATACACGAAAGAGCTTTCAGCTCAGCTCTCAGCCAATACAGAGTCCCCAAGCGCCTTACGGTTACAGCATTTCCACCGATAACGCATTAAATCCGGGCCGACAACTAACGTTAAACGAAAGCTGAAAGTTGACTTTTTTTCACGATGGACTCTCCACAGTCTCCAGCAGCGGCGCTGCTACGTGCTTCTCTCCTCCGCGCTCTACCGTGAACTTGAGGCGGCGATTGCGCACGTCGGCATCAATCAGCACGTGATCGCCATGCAGAACTTCCCCATCGAGAATCTTCATAGCCAACGGATCCTGCACGAGCCGCTGGATCGACCGCTTTAGCGGGCGAGCGCCATACGCGCGGTCATAGCCCTCCATGAAGATCATCTCTTTTGCGGCCGGAGTGAGCTCGATCGAGATCTTGCGATCCGCGAGCATCTTGCGCAAATCGGCGAGCCGCAAATCTACGATGCGAATCAACTGCGCTTCGCCAAGCGGCTTGAACAGGATGATGTCATCGACCCGATTCAGGAACTCAGGACGGAAGTGCCCTTGCACAACTTCCATCACCTGCGCACTGGCGCGCTCAAAGGCCTCAGGGCTGCTCAACGCCTCTGACGTGAGATAGGTTGCGCCCAGGTTCGAAGTCATGATGATGACAGTGTTCTTGAAGTCAACGGTCCGGCCTTTGCTGTCGGTCAAGCGACCGTCATCAAGAATCTGCAGCAGGACATTGAAGACGTCGCCGTGCGCCTTCTCGATCTCGTCGAACAAGATGACCGAATAGGGACGGCGTCGGACCGCTTCAGTGAGTTGCCCACCTTCGTCGTAGCCCACATATCCCGGAGGCGCGCCAATCAGGCGTGCGACCGCGTGCTTCTCCATGTACTCCGACATGTCGATGCGGACCATGTTGTGCTCGTCGTCAAAAAGGAATTCAGCCAAAGCACGAGCCAATTCGGTCTTACCCACTCCAGTGGGGCCGAGGAAGATAAATGATCCGATAGGCCGTCGAGGATCGCTTAGGCCCGCGCGCGAACGCCGGATGGCGTTTGCGACCCGCTCGAGAGCCGCATCCTGTCCGATGACGCGCTCGCGCAGTCGGCCTTCCATGTTGACCAACTTCTTCACTTCTCCTTCAAGCATTTTTGAAACGGGAATACCGGTCCACTTCGAGACGATGCGAGCAACATCCTCTTCATCAACTTCCTCTTTCAACATTCGATTTGCCGGACCTGCTCCATCGCTTTGGGCGCTGAGCTTCTTCAAGTCGTCCTCTGCCTGACGCAGCAGACCGTAGCGGATTTCGGCCACACGTTGCAGATTGCCGCGTCGTTCTTCAGTCTGCTCTTCCAATTTGAGGTTCTCGATGCGCTCTTTCAGTTCCTGGATACGCCCGATGGATTGCTTTTCTTCTTTCCAACGCGCCTTCAGTGCGTTGGCTTGCTCGCGAAGTTCGGCTAGCTCCTTTTCGACAGAGGCCAGCCGCTCCTTCGAATTCGCATCGCTCTCACGCTTCAATGCCTGACGCTCGATTTCGAGCGATGTCGATCGGCGTTCGAGTTGATCGATCTCCGTTGGCATCGAGTCAATCTGGATACGCAACGAGGCCGCGGCTTCATCGATGAGGTCGATGGCCTTGTCAGGAAGAAAACGGTCGGAGATGTAACGATGCGAGAGAGTGGCCGCCGCCACAATGGCCGAGTCCTTGATCCGAACGCCGTGGTGCACTTCGTAGCGCTCTTTCAATCCACGTAGAATCGAAATCGTATCTTCAACGTTGGGCTCGCCCACGAAGACGATCTGGAATCGGCGCTCGAGCGCGGCATCCTTTTCGATGTATTTCCGATACTCGTTTAGTGTCGTCGCGCCGATGGCACGCAGCTCTCCGCGCGCGAGCGGCGGTTTCAGCATGTTGGAAGCGTCTATGGCGCCTTCCGCCGCGCCCGCGCCAACCAACGTATGCAGTTCGTCGATAAACAGAACGATTTGCCCGGCAGAGTCTTCGATTTCCTTCAGCACCGCCTTCAGCCGGTCCTCAAATTCGCCGCGATATTTAGCTCCGGCGAGCATGGATCCCAGATCAAGCGAAACCACGCGCTTATTTTTGAGGATCTCGGGCACGTCGCCAGAGATGATGCGGCGCGCAAGTCCTTCGACGATGGCGGTCTTCCCTACTCCGGGTTCCCCGATCAGCACCGGATTGTTTTTGGTTCGTCGCGATAGAACCTGGATCACGCGGCGAATCTCCTCATCCCGGCCGATGACGGGGTCGAGCTTGCCTTTACGCGCCAGCTCGGTGAGGTCGCGAGCATAGCGTTCGAGGGCCTGATACTTCGCCTCAGGATTCTGGTCAGTCACTTTCTGTGACCCGCGCACCTGGGTTAATGCCTGCAGAATGGCGTCGTGAGTTGCGCCCGCAGCTTTCAATAATCGTTGGGCGGAATTGTTCGCCAGTTGCGAGAGCGCCAGCAACAGGTGCTCGGCGGAAATGTATTCGTCCTTGAACGTATCGGCTTCTTTGAACGCGGAGTCCATT
This sequence comes from Terriglobales bacterium, assembly GCA_045808065.1. GTDB lineage: Bacteria > Acidobacteriota > Terriglobia > Terriglobales > Acidobacteriaceae > Gp1-AA112. The sequence continues at coordinate 210,785 of JBJMGD010000018.1, forward strand.
ACCTTCTGCAAAGCAGCGGACATGTTTGGTTGGGCCGATTCGCCGGACACCTTGGGCAGACGGCCAATCTCCGCGTTGGCGTCGCTCAGCACCTTCTCCGGACCAGCGCCAATACGGCGCAGCACGGGCACCACAATGCCCTCTTTATCTTCAAGCAGCGCCGCCAGAAGATGGATGGGCAGCAGCTCGGGATTCCCATTCTCAGTCGCCAGTTCGCTGGCTCGTTGCACAGCTTCTTGCGACTTCACGGTCAATTTTTCCCAACGAATTGCCATAAAAAATTCCTACCTAACTTGATGCCAGAACTTCCTTCTGAGAAAGATCTCACCACAGAGGACACAGAGGGTCACAGAGGAAGGCAACTTGAGTGAAATAAACAAAACAGCAGAAGAGCAAAAAACCTTCCGTTCCCTGGCCTCGTTCCCTTTTCCTCTGTGTTCCTCTGTGTCCTCTGTGGTGAAATTTTGGTTTTCCGATGTTGCACAATGCAAAAAGGGAGATGAAGCCTTTGGCCCATCTCCCTCTCTCGTGCAAATTTTACTACTCGCGGATTAGGCGGCTTGTCCTTTGCTCTCCGTCTTTGTACCCTCGACGGTCTTGCCCAAGCTCTTGCCGCCGCCAATATTTACCTTGATCTGCTTCGGCTTGGCTTCGGCACGCTTTGCCAACTCGATCTTGAGCACGCCGTTCTCGTAGCTTGCCTGCACGTTCTCAGTATCGAGAGTGCTGGGAAGCGTGAAGGAGCGGGCGAAGCTTCCATAACGGCGCTCGATGCGATGGAAATTCTCTTCCTTTTCTTCCTTTTCAAAGTTGCGCTCGCCGCGAACCGTCAGCGTGTTGTTTTCGAGACGGACATCGACATCTTCCTGCTTGATTCCAGGAATCTCCAGTTTCAGCGTGACCTTGTGCTCGTCTTCATACACGTCCACTGCGGGCACAAAACTACCGGTCGTCGTCAGTTCGTCCTGACCGGTGCGGCCGTAGTCCTGAAACAGGCTGTTAACACGATTCTGCAGCGAAGAGAGTTCCTGAAAGGGATCCCAACGAGTGATAGCCATGATGCGTTCAACCTCCGAATTTGGTGTGTTTGAAATCAGAATTCTCGGGCTTCCAGCCCTTCAAAATGCTTAGATGCTATCTAAGCTAAAACGGATAATAAAATATGAGTGCTTTGCTGTCAAGTATGTAACAATTGATTTTTGCGGTTTATTTTCATAAGTTTAAGAGTATGCTCTGCCAGGGGTAAACGAAAACCATGGACTCCTGCAGTACGTTGGGCGCGCCTTTCGAGGTACTGACGAGGCGCCGTTGGGCTGGCTTTGCGGAGCTTTAGCGACTAATATTCCCCTGTCTGCATCCCAAGTGCAGCACAGGCGCTATCCACCCCGTGGAGGTGCACTGGAGGACACAATGAGCGTTACCTCGCCTCGTTTTGGTGACGAAGCCAAAGTCACCATCAATTCCATTCAAGAAAAGAAACAGCAAGGCACACCAATTACGTGCCTGACGGCCTACGACTATGCAACGTCCCGTTTAGTGGACCAGGCCGGCATTGACATGATCCTGGTCGGCGATTCACTTGCCATGGTTGTGCTCGGATACGAGAACACGCTTCCCATCACCGTGGACGAAATGCTTCATCACACGCGCGCGGTGCGGCGCGGGGTGAAGCGCGCCCTGGTAATCGCGGACATGCCGTTTGCGTCATACCAGGTCGACGACAAGCAGGCAGTCAAAAATGCGGCCCGTTTTCTAAAAGACGGCGGAGCGGAGGCGGTAAAGATCGAAGGCGGCGAAAAGCGCGTAAGCCTCATCCATCGCCTGCTCGACGCCGAGGTTCCCATCATGGGACACATTGGCCTGACGCCTCAATCCGTGCACATAATGGGCGGCTACCGCGTGCAGGGAAAGACATTGAACGCGATCGAGCGGCTGGTGAAAGATGCGGTCGCGCTTGATCGTGCTGGAGTGTTCTCCATTGTGCTGGAGGGCATTCCTCGAGAGGTTGCGCGCATTATCACCGAAGAGGTCGAATGCCCCACCATCGGCATCGGCGCCGGTCCTGACTGTGATGGCCAGGTGCTGGTCTTCCATGACATCCTGAACCTATCTGGGCAAAAGCCGGCCAAGTTCGTGCGGCAGTACGCCGACGCCGCCGCGCTGATTTCGGCAGCAGTGACGGAGTTCAAAGCTGACGTAGAAGCCAAGATCTTCCCCGCCGATGCCGAGTCATACCATTTGCCGCAGGAGACGCGAGCAGCGCTCGAAACTGTTCGTGCGCGGAAACGCGCGATGGCAAGGTAACAGCCGAACACGAAGTTCACGAAGTAAAAAGGCGGAGGTCACGGAGACTAGAACATTCCAAACTCATCAATTTCCAAACTCATCAATTTCCAAACTCATCCATCAATTTCCAAACTCATCCATCAATCTCCAAACTCATCAATGATGTTCGGACCTAGCTCCGTGACCTCCGCCGTTTACTTCATGACCTTCGTGTTCACTCCGGTTTTTTTCAATTTCAAAATGCGCACTTCAAGCCTTCTTCTTCTGACTTTGACCTTCCTCTCGCAACTCACCACAGCCCAATCCGTCACCATGGCCCAGCTCTCCGACATTCACATCGGGATATCCAATCACCCGGGCAGCGAAGAACGCCTTCAACAAGCAATCGACCTGATTCGTTCTCGCCACGTTGATGCCGTAGTTGTCAGCGGAGATATAGGCGACAAGTTCGAGGAATCGTGGAATACGGCGCGAACCATGCTCGTGTCACTGAAACTCCCCGTGTACTACGTTCCCGGCAATCACGATGACACGGCACAAACTGAGTCCCGCTACACCGCCGTGTTTGGTCCGAACTATTACAGCTTTCGGCTACGAGGCATAAACTTCGTCGCACTCGATTCGCAGTTGCTGGGCAACTTCAGCACATTTCAATCGGCAACGCCTTTGCCTCTCGCAAAAGAGGACGAGCCGGCGGCGGAGAAGATGCTGGCCTGGCTGAATGGCCTGCGTCTAAAGGGACCGGTGATTGCGCTGCAGCATGTTCCTCCCGATCGTCCGTCGCCGCACACGTCGCCCGACGATAAGCCTTATTGGATCCTTCATGATCCCTGGCGCACGCGCGAACTCGATGCCTTGCGGAAACTCGGCGTGAAGGACATTCTGGCTGGCCACTGGCATCAGGCGACTCTCTATGAGGTGGATGGACTTCGAGTTCACGTAGCTCCGGCCACAAGCTGGTCGCCCAAGAGCCCGCTCGGCTTCGCGCTTCACACCATCAGCCCTGATGGCCAAGTGCACACGGAATTCATCTACTTCCAGCAGCAACCGTTCCTGAAATGAAAATTCTTTCGAGTGCGACTGAAACTCGCAGCGCCATTCGGGCTGCGAAGCAGCAGGGGAAGATGGTGGGCTTCGTTCCTACCATGGGGGCGCTGCATGCCGGCCACCTCTCATTGGTGCGCGCCGCCAAATCACGCTGCGACTTTGTAGCGGCTTCCATCTTCGTGAATCCGACGCAGTTTGCGCCGAACGAAGATCTGGCAAAGTATCCGCGGACCCTTGAAGCTGATCGCGAAAAGCTTCAGGCGGAGGGCGTCGATCTACTGTTTGCCCCGTCGGTGGAGGAGATGTATCCGGCTGGCGCCGTGAGCTTTGTGATCGTAAAAGGAATCAGCGATCGTCTTGACGGGCAGTCACGTCCCGGCCATTTTCACGGTGTAAGTACCGTGGTCGCCAAGCTGTTTAATATCGTCGAGCCCGACGTCGCTTTCTTTGGCCAAAAAGATGCAGCTCAGGCGGCGATCATTAGGCGCATGGTGCGAGATCTCATGTTCCCTGTGGAGATCGTGGTTCAGCCGATCGTGCGCGAGGCTGATGGCCTGGCCTTATCCTCACGCAACGTCTATCTGTCACCTCAAGAACGTGCCCAGGCGCTGGTACTCTCCCGCTCCTTAAGCGAAGTGGAAGCGCGTTATCACGCAGGCGAACGGAATTCGGCGAAGCTAATCGACATTGGGCATAAAACGATTGCTTCGCAGCCCACGGTTCGAGTCGATTACATCGAGATTGTCGATCCGGAAACGTTGGAAGCAGTTCCAAGCGCCCAAGCAGGATCGCTGGTGGCCGTAGCAGCGTTTGTAGGCACAACCAGGCTGATCGATAACGTAGTGCTTGGATAGAGCGCAACGTAGATACAGAGCCCGACGTGGAGCCGGCCGCCCTCGCCCGGGTGTTGGATACAGCTGCGCAGGCCAAGTAACCCGGAGTGAGGGACTACCTAACTGTCTCACTCATGGGAGTCACGGCAGGCCCGTGAAATCCCTGCTAAATTCCCTGTTATTTTTGTGCTTTGTGATGGAAATGGACTAACTACTTGCAGCTGTGTGAGTTATAGGTGAAATCAAAAAATCCCTGTTAATCCCTGTTCTAAAAGGACAATTTGCGAATTTTGGGCAGAATTTGAAGATTTCGGCAGTATTTGCGCGAAATTCCCTGCTTTTTTCCCTGCTCGCTGCGGATCAGAGCTTCCCTAGCTCCGCGATCCTCTTCTCGACGGCGGCAGCATAGGTCTGGACGTCCTGCTGGGAGTAGCCAGCGGATCGGAATGCATCTTCGATCTGGCTCGGCTTAAGTTGGGCGAGAAGGCCGCCGATCCATTTTGCGTCTTCGCGGGGGATGTGGCGGCCAATCCAGCGTAGGCGCATGCGCACTACAAAATCCGGAATTGAGAGGATGCCGAGAATACCGAGGACAGTAGAATGCGCGGGCGAGCTGAAATCGACATAGTGCGAATGGACGTGGGTGATGAACTTTGAATTTTTGTACGCTCCGATATTTCCTTTGCCACGCCCCGGTCCCAGGCGGTAGCCAATCGAACCGAAGGACGCGCCCACATCAGTGACGACGTAGAGCTTCTTGCCGGAATCCTTATCCTCATAGATCGCGTTATTTTCATCTTTTACATCCCAGTTGTTGATCAGCGACATCATCACTCGGAGTCCATTGAACTCGCGCTGTTTATTGAACGGGTTCTTGCGCCAATGCCACTCTTCGCCCTTCTCGGCGTGCTTGGGGTGGTGCTTGAGGCGGGCGTCGTGAACCTCTCCGCCGCGTTTGATGAATCCCTGGCCCCTCTGCAAGTGTTTGGGTACGCCGTCCACCTTGAGGTCCCGCACCAGATAATCTTCCTCGGTGAAATAACCCACCGCCCACAACAGGCGAGTCGCGACCGTTTCGGGGCGCGCTTCAACTCCTAATTTCACCTTCCACTTCATTCCATCCTGGTCGCGAACGTCGAATTTGGGGTTCGTTCCCTCTGTGTCTTCTTTCTCAAAGATGACGTGGGGATTGGGGCCTCCCTTTGGACCTCCGGAGCCGTACAGCAGATTTTTGCCAGCGATATCCCCCGGATCTGTCCAAATTGCCGCAACGTCGGGTGAAGGACTCTTGGGTTGGACAGCTTGGCCGAAACCGGCGGAGCTGATGGCCAGCAGGAAACAGAGCAAAAGAGCGGTATGAGAGAGCTTGCGCATGATGATTGTTTGCGAGCTCCGGACAAGGGTGCCTGGGCTCAGCTGACGTTAGATACTCAGAACACCTGAATCAGCTGCTTACATTGTGTGCAGGTCCTAACATTCATGTCATGTGTGTAGCGCGATTTCAGCATCCAATGTTCAGGAACTCAGATCGAGCGAGGCTATAAGAATCCATTGAAGCTACTGGTTCAGCCGGGGGACGGCGTCGCACCTCTTGTCAAAGCCATCGAAGGGGCGAAGAAAAGCGTACAAATTGTGATCTTCCGCTTCGATCGCCTGGAGATCGAAAAAGCACTTGAGGACGCGGTGAAACGTGGCGTTTCGGTGGAAGCGCTCATCGCCTTCACCAATCGTGGCGGCGAGAAGAATCTACGCAAGCTGGAGATGCGCTTCCTGGACCGTGGCGTAACCGTCGCAAGAACGGCTGATGATCTTGTCCGTTATCACGGCAAGATGATGATTGTCGATGGCAAAGAACTGCACCTGCTTTCTTTCAACTACACACAACTCGACATCGAGCGGAGCCGCAGCTTCGCCGTAATCACCCGAGACAAGGAGCTGGTGGAAGCCGCGGTTGCTCTTTTCGATGCGGATTGCAAGCGCCGCCCCTACAAACCTGAATCATCGAAGTTCCTGGTAAGCCCTTTGAATGCGCGCGAGGAGTTGGCAAAGTTCATCGAAGGCGCCGAGAAAGAGCTGCTGATCTATGACGTCAAGGTCTCAGATACAGCAATGATTCGCCTGCTGGAAAAGCGCGCGAAGGATGGCGTCGAAATCCGAGTGATCGGCAAGATGGCCCGGCACAGCAGTCAAATATCGGTGCGGAAGCTGCCGAAATTGCGACTGCACACACGCACGATCATACGAGACAGGAAAGAAGTATTCATGGGAAGCCAGAGCATGCGCGAACTCGAACTCGATTCGCGGCGCGAAATTGGCATTATCGTTCGAGCCCCAGACATTGCAGGTCAGCTCATCGAGGTCTTCCAAGACGACTGGAAAGGCGCGGTGGTCGCCACCGGCGACGAGGCTGATGATGTGACCAAACCGCCGGCCGCCAAGGTCGCCAAAAAAGTAGCCAAGGCGATCAGCAAAGAGATGGCGCCGGTGGGTCCCGTCGTCGAGCAAGTTGTCAAAGAGGTGCTGAAGACCGAAAACGGCATCGCCATCGATCATGAGGAGATCGAGGAGAGCGTTAAGATGGCGGTGAAAGAAGCCGTCAAGCAAACGGTCCGTGAAGCAGTGGAGGACGTTGTCGAGCAACAGCTCGAACCGGAGGCGTAGTGTCCGTTGCAAAATCTGGATAGCATGCGACTACAGAGATCAGCCAGAAATTCTTTACCCAGACGCAGAGCCCAATACAAAATTGCGGCACCGCTCAGCCAATCCAATCACCGTCTTTTTGGGACCCTTTTAATGCTGATCCTTCTGGTCTCGACAGCCGGTTTCGCCTCGTCTCAAGCAAAGCCTGGCTCCGGCACCCAAGTGAATCAGAACGCGGCCGTCGGTGCCGACTTCGACAAACGCGTGAATGACTATATGAAGCTGCGCCACGAGGCGCAGACTGGCCTTGCCGCGCCGAAAAACACGACCTCGTCAGCCAAGATAACGGGTTATCGGCACGAATTGGCTGCGAAAATTCGCGAACTGCGTCCAGAGGCCAAACGGGGGGATGTCTTCACTCCGGAAGTTACAGAACTTTTCCATCGGCTCATTGAGCAGTCGTTGAATGGACCAGATAGCACGAAGATTCGAAAGAGCTACCAGCGCGCTGAGCCGATTCACGGTGTGCGGTTGGAGGTAAATCAAACGTATCCTGACAGATTGCCGCTCCAGTCCATGCCGCCGTCGCTTCTGCTTAATTTGCCTAGACTCCCGAAAGAACTGGAATACCGCTTCGTCGGACACCAGCTGGTGCTGCGCGATATCGCTGCCAATCTGATCGTCGATTTGATTCCCGAAGTAGTAACTCCGGACAGAAAATGACTCGCCGATTTGTCCTTGTAGCTCTGATCGCGGTCGGTGTCAGCACGCTGGCGCTCCGCTGGGTGCCGGCTGATCCACCGGTACTTCAGCAGGCGGCCGCTGCTGCACAGGGTCATCTCGACCTCAAGCTCCCGCTGGAAGACAAGTCTGTCCGGTTCGCAGTCATCGGTGACAACGGCACCGGCGATCAACCGCAGTACGACGTTGCCGCCGAAATGGAAGCCTATCACAAGGTGGTTGGATTCGATTTCGTGACCATGATGGGCGACAACATCTATGGCGGCCACAGGCCTCAAGACTTCGAGCGCAAATTCGAGCAGCCGTATAAGCCGCTGCTCGATACGGGAGTCAAATTTTATGCGTGCCTGGGCAATCACGACACCTCTGACGAGATCCAATACAAGCCCTTCAACATGAACGGCCAGCGCTACTATTCATTTAAGAAAGGCGACGTCCAGTTCTTCGTTCTCGACAGCAACTACATGGACGCCACGCAGCTCGACTGGATCCAGCATCAACTGAGCGAGTCAAACGCTAAGTGGAAGATCGCCTACTTCCATCATCCCCTGTACTCAGACGGCCGTTTTCACGGTCCGGACGTTGATCTGCGCAAACTGCTGATGCCTATTTTCGAAAAGTACGGCATGAACGTAGTCATGTCCGGGCACGATCACGTGTACGAACGATTTAAACCTGAGGATGGGATCTATTTCTTCCTCGTCGGCAATTCCGGCGAGCTGCGATACCACAATTTGCGTCAAGGGTCGGACATCATGGCGGTCGGCTTCGATACCGACCGCACCTTCATGATGGTGGAGATTAGTGGAGATAAGCTTTACTTCCAAACCGTCTCGCGAGCTGGGCAAACTGTGGATTCTGGAACGCTGGCTCGACAGCCCCGACCGCAAACAGCTACTCAGGCCGCACAGCAAACGCGCTGATGCGCGAACTTCGGCCAGCCAACATCTCTGGCCAGAGCTGCTTCTAACTGCAGTTAAGCTCCTGCTTCTGAACGCCCGCTCCATTCGACTACACTGGGAAGTCCGCACATGTCTGAACTTTATCCCCTACTACTGCTGCCTGAATTCCACGAGCGCATTTGGGGAACTAACGATCTAAGCGCCTTTTATCCCTCACACAAAGTGGGCAACGAGCCGATTGGCGAGGTCTGGCTTACCGGAGGAGGTTGCCGGGTGGCAAACGGTCCACTGCAAGGGCGCACTCTAGGAGAACTTTCGCAGCAGTTCGCTGAACAGATGAACGGGACTCTGGCACGGGAACAGCGCTTTCCACTACTGATGAAGATCATCTTCCCGAAGCAGAAGCTCTCGGTGCAGGTGCATCCGGACGATCATTGCGCGAGGAAGGTGGGACTACCTTGTGGCAAAACTGAATGCTGGTATGTCCTTAGCGCCGCAGCTGGAGCCAAGGTTGCGCTGGGTCTTAAATCTGGAACTGTTCGAGCAAAAGTTGAGGCTTCCATCCACGCCAAAAACATGGAGCAGCTGCTGAACTGGATTCCCGTGCAAACCGGGGACATGATCTACGTCGATGCCGGCACGGTGCACGCGATTGGGCCGGATTGTGTGCTTCTTGAAACTCAACAGAACTCCGACACAACCTACCGTCTCTACGACTATGGCCGCCCGCGCGAGTTGCATATCGATCGGGGGCTCGAGGCCATGAAAGAAGTGACACGTGCGGGCAAGGTCAAGAGCCGTGGTGGCAACGGACGAGTAGTGCTGGTTTCATCGCCGTCATTTGAAGTCGACAAGATGGTCCTAAAGGATGTGAAGACATTTTCTACCTCAGAAGCCGAGGGCCGAACTTCGCCACATTGCGTGGTGGGACTGCGGGGCTGCGGAATTATCGAATGCGAGGGTAAGCCGGCGATTAGTATCGGACGGGGAGAAGCAGGCGTAATTCCGGCTTCCCTAGGATCATACCGCATCCGCCCGCAATGGGAATTTGAGTGTGTGCGAGCGATGTTGCCCGGCCAAGAGGTTGGAGAACCAAAGACCGAGACACCGGCGCAGCTGCTTGCAGCAGTGACGCAGTAGAACCGCCGTCTACTTGTTTCAATGACAATGCGACTTTACAGATGACCAAGAATTCCCATTTTTATCCCGTAATTCTCGCCGGAGGCAGCGGTACACGCTTTTGGCCTCGTAGCCGCCGCAAGATGGCGAAGCAGGTGCTGAATCTCGATGGCGACCAGTCGATGATCCAGCAAACCGTCGCGCGATTGCTGCCGCTTGCCGACGAAAGCAATTTCTGGGTCATCACCAACGATCACATCTTTGAAGTAATCAGCGGGCAATTGAAGAAGCTGCCTAAGAAGCAGATCGTATCCGAGCCGGTAGCTCGCAACACCGCCCCAGCGATCGCACTGGCGGCGTTCATCCTCGAACGCGAAGATCCTGAGGCTGTGATCGGCATGTTTCCAGCCGACCACGTCATCCGCGATGAGAAGGCTTTTCGCAAAGTTGTAATGGAGGCAACCGAGCTCGCCGAAGCAGGCGACAACATGGTGGTGATGGGAATCGCCCCCAATCGTCCGGAAACGGGATACGGCTACATCGAAGCCGGCGAGACACTTGGTGATGGACTCTACAGGGTAAGACGCTTCACGGAGAAGCCCAACCAGCAGCGCGCCGATGAATTCGTAACCGCCGGTAACTACTACTGGAACAGCGGAATGTTCGTGTGGTCGGCCAAAACACTCGTAAATGCGATCCGCGAGCATCTGTCTGAGACCGCGCCTTATCTTGAACAGATCGCAGCTGCCTGGGGCACCTCGAAGTTCCAGTCGATATTCGCGCACCTTTATGAGAAATGTGAAAACATCAGCATCGATTACGCCGTACTCGAGCCGCGCTCGGCGAAGGGTGAGCACTCATCGAACCTGTATTGTCTACGCGCTGATTTCGGATGGAATGACCTGGGTTCGTGGACGGCGCTTTTCGAACATCAACTGACTCAAGCCAAGAATGGTGGCGGTTCCAATGTAATCGACGCGGAAGATCACTTCATCTTGAATGCTGATGGTAATTACGTTTATTCGCCGAAGAAGTTCGTCGCCGCAGTGGGCGTAAAGAACATCGTGGTGGTGGAGACCGAAGACGCGATTCTCGTCACGACACGGGAGCATTCGCAGGATGTGGGCAAGGTCGTCAAGCACCTCGCCGACAAGAAGCTCACGAAACTGATCTAGGCGAGCGCTTTTGATACGCGCTGCCGCATGGTGTCGCAGCAGGCCTGGATCTGCACTTTCAATGCTGCCAGCGATTCGCCGTTCACCTGAATCACAGCCGGCATTCTGTGCTCCGAGCAAGTGATGCCGGCAACTTTTTCCTGCATCGTCCGCTTCACTTGATCGAGTACTAGAAGGTCGAGACTACCTGCAGAACCGACTTCCCGCCCGTTCACCTTCATCTTGATCTTCATGCAGGTATTGTCCGGCGTAAGCATCGATTTGAAAACAAGACCATGCAGCTTCCGGTTACTTCCGTGCAATCATGCCTGGTCCGTCAGTCACCCGCGAAGCGACCACGATTCGTTACCTAAGGGGGAACATGCACGAAGGTAACGGTGCGGACTGCGAGATTTCTGGTCTAAGTTATTGCTTATAAATGCTCACCGTTCTGCAAACCATCGACGTTGCTCTGGGCGTTATGCTCGTGATCGTGCTAACTCGCTCCACGGCTGCGGAAGTTCGCAAGCTGTGGAAGAGCTAGCCCCTCCACAGGTCTAGCTCAACCTGCGCTCGCCATATCGGCTCAGCGGTCCTGTTCGTAGTGCCTTCGATCGTCCAGCTAGCCTCAATTCAGCAGCTCAGCATCCAACCAACTGACATCTGGCGCCCGCGTGGTACCTGTTGTCTCCATCGTCTAAACTAAAAGGACTCTTCCGCCCGACCTATGCAACCAATCAAATTCGGAACCGACGGGTGGCGCGGTCTTATCGCCGAGGACTACACCTTCCAGAACGTTCGTCGCGCAGCTTCCGCCATCGCCAACTACGTCTTGAAAAATGAAAACAGCAGCCGCGGGGTAGCGATCGGCTATGACACTCGTTTCGGTTCGCCCATGTTCGCCCAAACCACCGCGGAGGTGCTGGCCTCCGCCGGAATCAATGTGCGGCTCGCCGACGACTACACCCCGACCCCTGCCCTTTCCTTCGGCGTAAAACACCTCGGGGCCGCCGGGGGGGTAATGATCACTTCCAGCCATAATCCCTTCAATTGGAACGGGGTGAAATACAAGGCCAGCTACGGCGGATCTGGGCGTCCCGCGATCATGCAGGCGATTGAGGCGGAGCTGGATCGACCGCTGGTCAAGGCCGCCACCGCAGGCTCGATTACTGCCACCGATTTCAAGCAACCTTACATCGAAGCCATCAAGAAATTCGCCGATCTCGATAAGATCAGCGGCGCGGGCTTCAAGTTCCTCATTGATTCCATGTATGGCTCGGGACGCGGGGTGCTGGCCGGTATCTTCGCCGAACGCGGAATCCAACATGTCGAGATCCGCTCCGATGTAAACCCGCTCTTCCCCGGAATTAACCCCGAGCCCATTGAGCCCCATGTGCGTCTGGCGCAGGAGATGGTAGTTAGCCAGCGGTGCCATGGCGGACTTATCACCGACGGTGATGCCGACCGCATCGGCGCGGTCGCCGAAGACGGCAGCTATGTCGACTCCCACAAAATCTATTCGATCCTGCTGCGCTGGCTTCTCGAGCGTAAGAAATGGCCCGGCGAAATCGTACGCGCATTCAACACCACGAAAATGCTGGACCGCATCGCCGCCGAGCATGGACGCAAACTGCACGAGTGCGGCATCGGTTTCAAAAACATTTGCGATCTCATGCTTGAACGAGACATTCTGGTCGGCGGAGAGGAGTCGGGCGGCATTGGCATCACCCGACATCTACCGGAACGCGATGGCATCCTGAACGCGCTTCTGATTGCCAACGTGATGGCCGAAGAAGGACGGACTCTCGCCCAACTCGTGCAGGATCTCCAGAATAAATATGGCGAGCACTACTACGCTCGGCTGGACATGCACATTCCCAACGAGCTGAAGGACTCTGCCATCGCCCGTGCTCGAAACGGAGTCCGGGAAATCGGCGGGAACAAAGTCTTACGCGTGGAAACTCTCGACGGCGTCAAATTCTTTCTTGACGCGCCAAGGGGAAAGGCTGGCACTGCTGCCCCGCCGGCGGAGGCGTGGCTGCTGCTGCGCGCTTCGGGAACCGAGCCGCTGCTGCGCGTTTACTCCGAAGCGGGATCTAAGGACACAGTCCAACAGCTAATCAAATCTGCCGAAACTTTCGTGTATGAAGGCGACATGGCAGGTACGGCGGCAAGATAGCGACTTTGAGGCAAACGCAGAGTGTATGCGGAGAATTTCTCTGAAAACTACGGGTGGAAGTCCCGATCTTAAGTTGGGGAGAGCTGGACTTCAACGGTAGAGCGATGCTGCGGATGTCTCTAACTGTATAACTCTGCCCTGTCAAAATGAGTCCATAATAAACATGGATTTCGTATGCAGCCCTCAGTAACCGAAAATCCGAACGCCGAGCATCCAGGCGCTTCCGCCACCGAAGACACTCCGCAAGCGCGGCAGTATAGTCGCATCCGCCGTTGGCTTTCGGTGTCCGACACAGCTCTGGGAGTGATCTTCCTGGTGGTTCTGCTGGTAGCAGGATTTAGCCGCGACCTGCGCGATGTATCTTTTCAGTTCGCGCGCGAGAACTACGTCCTTGCGCTTTTCTTCTACGTGCTGCTGCTTACGCTCATCAGCAAGGCGCTGAGTCTTCCGCTTGACGTTTATAGCTTTCGCCTCGAACACCGCTTCCAGCTTTCAAATCAGAGCACGAAAGCGTGGATCCTAGATGAAGTAAAAGGCTGGCTTGTGGGGCTCGTGATTGCTACGCTGCTGACCGAGCTGGTGTATTGGATCATTCGCAGCTCGCTGCAACACTGGTGGCTTATTGCCTGGGCTGCATTTACGGCCCTCTTCGTGGTTTTTGCTCAACTCGCCCCGGTGGTGCTCTTCCCCATCTTCTACAAGTTCGTTCCCCTGAACGATCAGGAATTGCGCAACCGGTTGGTGAAGTTGAGTGAGCGGGCGGGAACTCGGGTCCGCGGAGTTTACGAATGGAAGCTGTCAGAGAAGAGCAAGAAGGCGAACGCAGCGCTCACAGGGTTAGGCAACACACGTCGCATCATCCTCGCCGACACTCTGCTGCAAAACTACTCGCACGACGAAATCGAAGCCGTGCTCGCACACGAACTCGGACACCATGTTCACGGCCACATCTTGAAGAGCATTCTGCTGCAAATGGCAGTCACCTTTGCTGGCTTCTGGGCGGCCAATGAAGTTCTGCGCTATGCCACATATCAGGCGCACATGTTCGACTTGCTCTCCGACTTCGCCAACCTGCCTCTTCTGGCACTGGTTTCAGCCGCACTCTCGCTGATCCTGTTGCCCGCGATGAACGCTTACTCCCGCTACAACGAGCGCCAGGCAGATCGGTATTGCTGGAAGTCAGTGCCCAACGTGGAACCCTTTATCACCGCGATGGATAAGCTCAGCGCGCAAAATCTCTCAGAGAAATCACCATCACGCCTGATTGAGGTCCTCTTCCATTCGCACCCCTCTGTCTCTCGGCGCATTGCCGCGGCGCGTCGGTTCGCCCCCGCAAGCAACTGACAATCGCACTTCGGAAATTTAGAAAAAAGTCTGCACAATGTCGATCACGCGATACTCCGAATCCACGATCGGCAGGTAGCGCCACTTGTCGAAGGTCAAGCAAGGGTGAGAGATATCAAATGCAATCATGTCGCCAACGCGGATATCGTCCCCCTCGGCAATGTGGAGATAAGCATGCTGGTCCATCATCCGAGTTAGCGTCCAGCCTTGCGGAGCGGCAACCGGCTCCGCATTGCCAGGCCGATAGTGGAGCGCCGGAACAGGCAGTCCGGCATCGAATGCCGCATCTCGCTTGCCCAATGCGATGATAGCTTTTTCCTTTTCGGGAACCGACTGCACGTACGCCCAAAGCTGCAAAGCGGGCTGCAGGCTTGGTTCCATGCTTCGCGCTACCGGATTGCGAACCTGGATTTGCTCTTGGGCGGTGCGATAGACGCCAACATCGTGGGTTAAATAGCATCCTGGCCGCAACACCACATCTACCGGGTGGTCGATCTCTACCGTGCTGAACACATCCGCGACCACGTCATACCACGACGACCCAGCGCCAGAAAGAATGATCGGGGAACGATGAAAAGCATTTTCATTTGCCAAATCGCGTGCGACATCAACCGCGTTGTGCAAATACCGGCGAATCGACGCTTCATCGTTCAACACACCTTCGTAGACCTCGACTCCACAAAGAAGTATCTGCTCACGCCACTTAGATAATGCTGCCGTCAATGCCTGCAGCTGTTCCCGATTGCGAACTCCAGTGCGACCGTCGTCCGCTCCCCACTCCAACAACACATTCAGCCTCTGGTCGTGAGCTTGAAAGAAATCGCCCAGAAGCCCAACCTGCTGAGGCGAATCCACCAGGCAGAAATACTCAAACTCCGGATCCTCAAGCAGTCGGCTGATGATGCCCATGTTCTGCTTGCCCACAAGCTGATTCGCCATCAGCACCCGGCGCACTCCATGTTCATAAGCCGCGCGGGTTTGCGCAGCCGTCGCCAGAGTAATGCCCCACGCTCCAAATTCCAGCTGCCGCAGAAACAACTTCGGAGCCATAGTCGTCTTGCCATGAGGCGCGAGCTTGGCTCCGTACGCAGCCGCGAATGCCTGCATCCATTGCAGGTTGTGCGCGAGCTTTTCTTCGTACAAAACGGCGGTTGGCAGACTGAGGTCTTCGCGCAGCAAATCCCATCCCAGCTCCGGCACTTCGTTCAGCGCTAACGCCTGGTCCATCCGTCCCAGGCCCTTATTCGACGGCTGGATAATTGCCAGCGACTCGTTTATCAGGGACACACCCTTCTTTGTGGGATTCATTTGCATTCACCTCAGAAAGGGACGGCTACGATGGTTTGCTGAGAAATCCCAAACGTTTTGCTTCGTATCAGGGCACCGACTTCCAGTCGTGCCGAAAACGACTGCGGCATCCTCATTCCTTATTCCTTGCTGCCGCAGGCCGGAGCACAGACCGAAGGTCGGAGCGACCAAACAAACATCGCTCTTTTCTTGCGCTCCGCTTCGCTGCGCGCAGGCCTTCGGCAGAAAGGAACTGGGAGGGTGTGTACGTTCTACGGCACGACTGAAGTCGATGCCCTGATACGAACCCACTTGTGAGCATTTCTTCCGTCGCTTGCATTCCATGCCTGTTCAATAGCAGTACATGATAAACATGACACCTAAGGGTGCAGCTTTCAACCGCTCGTCTCGGCTTCTGACGTAATGATGATGAAGGCGGCGATCCCTAATTTGCAGGAGATGCTTTGCCCAATTGCCACGCCCTGATTCGCAACGTGCAAATCCTTGATGGTGCTGGGGGTGAGCCACAGCCCGGCTCTGTCGCCGTCGACGATGGACGCATAAAAGCTATCGGAGATGTTGAGGGCTACGCAGCGGAACAGACCATCGATGGACAAGGCAAGATGTTGGCGCCGGGCTTCATCGATGTACACACGCACGATGATCTGTATGTGATTCGCGCCCCAGAGATGATGCCAAAGTTGTCGCAGGGCGTGACTACGGTGATTGTTGGGAACTGTGGCATCAGTGCTTCCCCGGTTCAATTGACGAAGGGACTGCCCGATCCGATGAATCTGTTGGGAGCTGCCGGCGCATTTTGTTATCCCACGTTCGCTAAATATGTGGATGCCGTCGGCAGAGCAAAACCAGCTGTGAATGTGGCGGCGCTGGTGGGCCACACCGCGTTGCGCAGCAATCACATGGATCGCCTTGATCGAGCTGCAACCGCGCGCGAAATCGCGGCAATGAAGGCGCAGTTGTGCGAAGCCCTGGATCATGGCGCGATCGGGCTTAGCACCGGACTCGCCTACCTGTCGGCCTATTCGGCTTCGCGCGAAGAAGTCGTGAGCCTGGCCGAGCCATTGGCGAACGCAGGCGCACTGTACGCCACCCACATCCGCAATGAGACCGATCTGGTTACGCAAGCGATGGAAGAGGCTCTGGCCATCGGTCACGCAGCCACCGTGCCCATGATCATTTCTCATCTGAAGTGCGCCGGCATCGACAACTGGGGACGCAGCGCCGAATTGTTGCGATTGCTCGACGGGGCCCGGAGCAAGCAGGTGGTTGCCTGCGATTGCTATCCATACGCGGCCAGCTCCACCACTCTAGATCTGCGCCAGGTGGACGAGCGCGTGAGTATCGCCATCACCTGGTCCGACTCGCATCCTGAAGTCGCAGGAAGAAATCTTGCCGAGATCGCAGCTAATTGGGGGACAACTCAGCTCGAGGCTGCGCGTCGGCTGCAACCTGCGGGAGCGATTTACCATTGCATGTCAGAGCAAGATGTGCGCGCAATCTTGTCCCATCCAGGGACAATGATCGGCTCCGACGGACTTCCCAATGATCCTTTGCCGCATCCGCGCTTATGGGGAACGTTCCCGCGCGTGCTCGGATACTACAGCCGCGAGCAAAGACTCTTCCCTTTGCATGAGGCAGTCCGGAAGATGACTAGCCTCCCCGCTCAGCGCTTTGGTTTGGCGGGTCGAGGCAACGTGAAAGAAGGTTACTGGGCCGACCTGGTGCTCTTCGACGCTGAAGCCATAAGAGACACTGCAAGCTTCGCCGATCCCATCCGCCCGGCAGCAGGAATCGAAGCAGTGTGGGTCAATGGTATCTTGTCGTACCGCAATCAGACGTCGACAGGCGAGCGAGGCGGACGATTTGTTGCAAGGGAAGGCAGTAGGCAATAAGCAGTAGGCAATAGGCGGTTAGCGGTAGGCAGTAGGCGAGAGCCACTACGGGCACAGACATCTGCGGATTTGGCCTATTGCATACTGCCAATTGCCTATCGCCAATCCGGAGGGTGACCATGACCATCAAGCGCTACGGCGGTAACGATGTCAAAACCTCTGCAGGCCACCAACTGCCGTTCGCGCGGGCAGTCGAAGCCAACGGCTGGCTGTTTGTCTCTGGCCAGGTGCCCATGGTCAATGGTGAAGTGGTAGCTGGCAACATTGTCGTGCAAGCACATCAGGCCATTCGAAATCTTCTGGCGATATTGAAGGAAGCCGGCTATGGCGCGGAACATGTAGTCCGTTGCGGCGTGTGGCTCGATGACGCGCGCGACTTTCAGTCCTTCAACCAAGTCTTTCGCGAATACTTTGGACAAAATCCTCCGGCACGCGCTTGCGTTGAATCGAGCATGGTGATCGACTGCAAAGTCGAGATCGACTGCGTTGCCTACAAAAAACCAAAGGACTGACTTTGCTGCCATTGCCAAATAGGGAATTTTCGTCGCAGAGTCTTGTGGCACAGACTCCTTCGCCGGTGTTGCTGGCAACTAAACACACTGCCGGTATGGCACAGGCGCCCTCGCCTGTGTTGCTGCAAAGTAAAGACACAGCCGAGGGCGGCCGTGCCACAGTCCATCTCCCGCGATGATCGGCCATCACGGCGCGTTCCTCCTGCTCCTCGCACTCGCAGCAATCATTGCGCTGATCGTCCTGATTGCGAAATTTAAGATCAATCCCTTTATTTCGCTGTTCACCATCTCTCTTGCTTTGGCGGCCGCGAGCGGCATGCCCCTGCAAACGATCGTGAAATCCTTCGAGACCGGCGTCGGCGGCATCCTCGGCCACATTGCGATCGTCGTGGCACTGGGCACCATGCTGGGAAAAATGATGGCGGAGTCGGGCGGAGCCGACCGCATTGCCCGCACGTTGATCAACATCTTTGGCGAAAAGCATGTTGCATGGGCGATGGTGGTGGTCGGCTTTGTGGTTGGCCTGCCGGTTTTCTTCGAAGTTGGATTTGTGCTGCTGGTGCCCATCGCCTTCAACATCGCCCGGCGCACCGGCACCTCGCTCGTGCTGATCGGATTGCCCATGGTGGCTGGCCTTTCGGTTGTGCACGGGCTGGTGCCTCCTCATCCCGCCGCTATGCTGGCGGTCACGATCTACAACGCTGACATAGGCCGCACGATTTTCTTCGCGATGATCGTCGGCATTCCCACCGCAATCATCGCGGGACCGCTATATGCAAAATTCATCGCGCCGCACATTGTGCTCGCGGGTCACAATCCCATCGCCGAGCAGTTCATTGAAGAGGCTCCGCGAGTCGATCTCCCTAGCTTTGGTTTAACCGTGGCGACGATTCTTTTGCCGATCGTGCTGATGTTGGTGGGGAGCTGGGCAGATATCTTCTCCGCACCGCAAACCAGACTGAATGGCATTTTGCATCTGCTCGGCGGCGCCGACGTCTCTCTTCTCGTAGCAGTGATCGTGAGTTTCGTCACGCTGGGAAAAATGCGTGGCTTCAGTCGCGAGGCCATACTGAAATTTACCGACGAGTGCCTGGCTCCCACCGCCACTATCACACTGCTTGTGGGAGCGGGCGGAGGCCTCGGCCGCATTTTGCAGGACAGCGGAACGTCGCAGGCCATCATTGATCTGGCACTTCACGCTCACATCTCGATTTTGTTCTCTGCCTGGCTAGTTGCGGCTTTGGTGCGTCTCGCTACAGGATCGGCCACCGTGGCTATGTCCATGGCCGCTGCGATCATCGCGCCTATCGCTCTGCACACCGGAGTTCGTCCTGAACTGCTTACCATCGCCACCGGAGCCGGCTCGCTGGTCTTCTCTCACGTGAACGACGGAGGCTTCTGGCTGGTAAAGGAATACTTCAACATGAGCGTCGCCCAGACCATCAAGAGCTGGTCGGTCTGCGAAACCATCATCTCCGTCGTCGCCCTGCTATTAACGATGGGATTGTCTGCAGTCACATAACAGTCCCTGCGCAGCGCGCTCACAACAATTCACCACAGACGACACAGAGGCGCACTGAGGAAGAACGAAAAGTTAGTTAGTGTCTCTGTCTCCGTCTGTCCTCCTGTGGTTAAAGATTTCTCGCTTTTGTTTTCCCTACCTTCCTCTGTGTCCTCTGTGGTGAAAGATTTCTTCAATTTTCAACTGATATGCTGAATTCAATGAGCAAGAACACGAATGCCAATCGCAGCTTTGCCACCCGCGCCATTCACGTCGGACAAGAGCCTGACCCATCGACCGGCGCGGTGACTGTTCCGATTTTTGCGACCTCCACCTACGTTCAGGAAGCGATCGGCAAGAACAAAGGCTACGAGTATGCGCGAGTGTCAAATCCCACGCGTACGCGTCTCGAACAGAACCTTGCTGCCTTGGAGGGTGGAGCTTCAGCGCACGTGTTCGCCAGCGGTATGGCGGCGATTACGGCAATGTTGACGATGATGAAGAGCGGTGACCACATCGTCTGCGGATCGAATGTCTACGGCGGCGTGCCCCGACTTTTCAACCAGGTGCTGGTGAATTACGGCCTCGAATTCACTTATGTCGACACCTCCAATGCGAGTGCGGTGAAGACCGCTATGCGTCCCAATACGAAACTCGTCCATATTGAGACGCCCACCAACCCGCTGATGACCGTCACCGATATCGCGGCGATCGCAAAAATTGCTCATGCCCACGGAGCCGAGCTGGCAGTCGACAACACTTTCATGTCGCCGTATTTCCAGAAGCCGATCCCGCTGGGGGCAGACATCGTGATGCACTCGACGACCAAGTTCCTGAATGGGCACAGCGACGGACTCGGTGGCGTGCTGGTCTGCACCAAGCCGCAACATAAAGAGACCTTCGCGTTCGTGCAGAAATGCACTGGAGGAATCCTGTCTCCATTCGAATGCTGGCTGGTGCTGCGCGGAGTGAAGACGCTGGCCGTGCGCATGGAGCAGCATGACCGCAGCGGCAGAGAAGTCGCCGCCTTCCTGAATAAGCACAAGAAAGTAAAGAAAGTCTTCTATCCCGGGTTACCGGACCACCCACAACACCAACTGGCAAAGCGTCAGATGAGCGGCTTTGGATCGATGATCACCTTCGAAACCGGCTCACTGAAAAACGCTCAGAACATGTTGCGCAAAGTGCGCGTATGTTCGCTGGGCGAATCGCTGGGAGGAGTCGAGACGCTGATTTCGCACCCGGCGACCATGACCCACGCCGCTCTTGGAGCGCAAGGCCGCGCCAACATCGGATTAACCGACGGCATGGTGCGCATCTCCGTGGGTATCGAGGATGTGGAAGACATCGTTGCAGATCTGGACCAGGCCCTGGCAGCCATCTAAATCAGAACCACTTGCGGTAGGGGTGGGGCAGCCGCCTGTTTTGCGGCGGCGGAATAGCGGTCGGCAAGACCGCACGTATTCAGCAACGTGGAGCCGGGCGCCCTCGCCCGGGTGTTGTGCCACCGAAACCCGGCCGAG
Source organism: Terriglobales bacterium (assembly GCA_045808065.1). GTDB lineage: Bacteria > Acidobacteriota > Terriglobia > Terriglobales > Acidobacteriaceae > Gp1-AA112. The sequence continues at coordinate 231,766 of JBJMGD010000018.1, forward strand.
GGCGGCCGGTTCCACGCCACCCCCTATGTCCTACCTGCAACGGCCGGCGCGCCTGGCTTGGGGAGTACTGTAGTGTCCATATCAGGAATTTCCTTATTGTAAGCAGCTTGCTCGGCACTTAGCATCGGGTTGTCCCCTTCCACCTGATGGCACTTCTATCTGACTGGTCGCCGAAATTTGTCCTTTCGTTGAAGGACTACACTCCGCAAAAGCTTTTTTCTGATTTGCTGGCTGGAATCACCGTCGGGCTGGTCGCTCTCCCGCTCGCCATGGCATTCGCCATTGCTTCAGGAATGTCGCCGCAAGCGGGACTCTACACCGCAGTCCTGGCTGGATTCCTGATTTCTCTGCTGGGAGGGTCGAGCACCCAGATCGGCGGACCCACGGGGGCCTTCGTCGTTGTGGTTGCAGGCATCATCGACCACCACGGCGTTCTCGGCCTGTTTGTGTGCACACTGCTAGCCGGCCTGATGCTCATCTTCATGGGCGTCACCGGGCTCGGTACTGCGGTGCGATTTATCCCCCGACCCGTTGTGGTGGGCTTCACCAACGGCATCGCCGTCCTGATCGCGAGCACCCAGATCAAAGACTTCTTCGGCCTTACGATTGCCCATGTGCCTGGAGATTTCTGGGGGCGTATGACGGTCATCGCCCGGAATTTCGGCACGCTCTCCCCCGCGGCCACAACCATCTCGGCCATCGCGCTCGCGATCATTGTGCTGACCATGCTCTACGTCAAACGCGTGCCCGGATACATTATTGCCCTGCTGGTTGGCACCGGGCTGACCGTAATTCTGAAGCTTCCGGTGGAGACGATTGGCTCCCGTTTCGGCGGCATTCCATCGGGGCTGCCGCATTTCCAGGTCCCGCACCTCGAACTTGGGTTGATCCGGCCTTTGATTCCTTCGGCAATTACCATCGCAATGCTCGGTGCCATCGAGTCGCTGATGTCGGCGGTGGTCTCAGATCGCATGAGCGGAGACCGTCACAATCCCAATGTGGAATTGATTGCTCAAGGAATCGCGAATGTCGTGTCGCCTCTGGTTGGCGGTTTGCCGGCCACCGGTGCCATTGCGCGAACGGCAACCAATATCCGCTCCGGAGCAAAGACGCCGGTCGCGGGTATGGTGCATGCGCTCACCTTGCTTGCCATTCTGCTTTTCGCCGCGCCTCTCGCAAAGTTCATTCCCCTTTCGGTCCTTGCTGCCATCCTGATGGTGGTTGCGTACAACATGGGCGAGTGGACGCAGATACCCGATCTGCTCCGCTTGAGCAAACTCGAGATCGCCGTCTGGCTAATTACTTTCCTGCTCACGGTGTTTGCAGATCTCACGGTAGCCGTCGAGATGGGAATGATCCTCGCGGTTCTGATCTATCTCCGGAACGTCACTTCCACGACGACGGTAACCGAGGTCACGGACGAATACCTCGAAGACGGACGGCTGCATATCCTGCAGGACAAGCAGATTCCGCCTTACGCCATAATCTTCCGCATCCACGGTCCGTTCCTTTTTGGGGCAACCGATAAGATCCATGAAGTCGAGGCGAGGGTCCAGGAGCTGCCGGCCATCGTCATTCTGCGTTTGCGGAACATGACCGCGCTCGATGCAACGGGTCTCCAATCCCTGGAAGAGTTCGCGGCGATTGTGAAGGCGACCGGTCGAGGAGTGATCTTTTGCGGCGCCTTGTCACAGCCCTCAAAACTGATGAAGCGCGCCGAGTTTGAGCAACACGTAGGGGCGGAAAACATTTGTGCGAATGTGACCGCAGCTCTGGCACGAGCCGAGCAGATGTTTCACGAGCTTCCGGAAGCGACCCGAACTCTGAACCTGCACAGACGAAGCACGGACTTTGCGCAAGCCCTGGCTGCTCGCACGTCAACCTAACCGACATGTTGTCGGCTTTTCTTCCGCGTGGCGCCCGTCTTAGATCCGATTCGAAGTGCCGGAGGTGAACTGCCATGTACTCAAAAAGCCTCCAGCAGTGCCTCAAAAAGCCCCAAAACTCCTCTTGCCGGACTTCTTTTTGCCTCAAATCTGCCCGAATTCTTCCACTTAGCAGCACTCGCATCGAGTGCGCCAACTACATGATTCGATTGGGGTGCTCTCCTTGTATACAGCGCCGCACTTTTGCTTATGCACCGGGAGGTTTGGAAGCAAATGTAAATTTTGCGTTTAGAGGCTATAGGACGCGTCGGTAGCACATCGGAGGTATCGGGGTACCTTGGAGACCCTTCGAGCGAGTCCTGGACGACGTCAGGCCGGTTGCTGTTCGTTTCTGCTGAGCCGCCAGACTCCCATTTCGGAATTTTTCCGTTTTTCGCTTCGCCAGAGACGGCAGAAACAGCTTCGTCCTTTGCCCAAAGATACGGTGAACGAAAGCAGCTAGTGGGGTGCACGTACTAGCGTCTGCTAGTAACGGAAAGATCCGTGTGGCACAGCCGCCCTCGGCTGTGGTGTGTGCTTCCAGCAACACAGGCGAGGGCGCCTGTGCCACTGAACTTTTCTCCAAGCCTAATTCCGATTCCGATGCTGGTTCACTCAGTTCAGTGACTGGACTTCTGTGCTGCGGGTGTCAAACGCAGGAGCGCCACTCCGTGCGCCGGCACTTCAGCTGAAAGCTGATCCCGTATTTGTCCGCGGTCGTTGTGCGTCCACAAATCTCTGGCGCTGACAATGCCCTGAATCTTCAGGGCCGCTAGCGATGTGGCGATGGTCGTTGCGGCCTCGCCGCGATTGAAAAGTCCGAGCGCCCAATCTCCTCCGGAGAGTTGCTTCACCCAGACTTCCTTGTCGCCGTCCTTGGACAGGCGATAGCCCTGATGGCCAGCACGGTCCTGGTCCACGGCGATTACATCGCGGTTCTCCAGAATGTCTCGCGTCTCCGCGGACATGCTGCGGAGATCATTACCGGCCAGCAATGGCGCAGCGAGAATTGCCCACAGACTCATATGTGTGCTGTATTCTGCGTCACTCATTCCACCATTGCCGATCTCCAGCATGTCAGGGTCGTTCCAGTGGCCTGGAGCTGCATATTTCTCGAGTCCGATTTGCTTATCGAACCCAATGCCCGACATGCTCTTCCAGTTGTCCCCAATGTCGCCGGTGGTTCGCCATAAGTTGCCGCTCACTTGAGCTCCCCATTGCTCCACGTGCTGCTCACCGTATTGGCACAAACTGAAGACCATTTGGCGTCCCACTGTCCGAAGAGCATCGCCCATGATCTGATAAACGGCCTGCATGTCCTCCGGTTTGAACATTTCCGACGCGCTGCACCAGTCATATTTCAGATAGTCGATGCCCCAGGAAGCCCAGGTCTTCGCGTCCTGCTGTTCATGACCGTAGCTTCCCTCGAAGTTGGCGCACGTCCGTGGTCCCGGCGACGAATAGATTCCCAGCTTCAGGCCTTTACTGTGAACGTAGTCGGCGAGCGCTTTCATATCGGGAAACTTGTCGTTGGAGCGGATATTGCCTTTCTCGTCGCGCGTACCCTCCCAAGTGTCATCGATGTTCACATACACATAACCGGCATCGCGCATGCCGTTGGTGGCCATGGCGTCGGCAATCTCCCGCACGGTCTTGTCGTCGATTTGACGATGAAAGTGGTTCCAGCTGTTCCATCCCATCGGAGGCGTGCGTGCCAGACCGTTGTCGGCTACTGCATGTATCGCCGGCGGGGTGATCTTCGGAAGGTTCGCAAACGGCGCAACGGGAGTTGGATCGGAGGATGTTTTGGTTACGGTGAGCTGGCGAGGAGCCGCGTTTGCGCCGGAACCCATGCCTGTGACCGTCACCTGCAGTTCGCCGCCGTGCATTTGTGCGCGGTATTCAGTTCTGCGTTGCCGTTCTCCAGAACCTGAAATCGTTACCCAACTAGCCTCGTCACCATTCACTTTGCCTTCGGAGATCTGCTGCGTGCGATAGCCGGTCAGCATCGCTCCCGATAGCAACTGACCTTGTTGATTCAGAAAAAACGTGTACTCCCGCGAGTCGTTTGGCCCCATGTTCATCGATCCCGACCAGCGGCCGGTGAACGAACTTTGTGCCTGGAGGCTAGAGAGTGCGTAGAAAACCCATGCCGCAACCACAAATAGCTTGCGCCACGAATCCCGGAGACCAGTTGTTACCATTCGTTTTTTCCTCCAGCACATCATCAACATCATGGCTGCGTTCGTCAAAGCGCCGTTTTACCTGTTGATTTGGGCGGTGGTCGTAACGAAGGGAGATGAAGGCAGACGTCAGAAGCAGCTCTGGACAGCAGTTTCCAATCCCTGAATGACCTCATCTAACCTTGAAGGCACGTAGGGGAGAGTAGCGATGGCACGTAAGGTGAAGAAAGAGGATTTGGTACCTTTTGAACCTGACGAATCTACACCACTTGACCTGTATACCCCTGTTCATGGCAATATCCTCGCCATGATGGCCGAAGGAAATACAGCAAAAGCACCTCGCGGACGAGGCGAATCAATTCAAGACGACCACGCTGTAGCCGCCGGTCTGCCGCTCGAACACTCCGCGGTGGACGAAACCGGCCACATGGACCACCACCGCAAGCCGATTATCTCCATCCACGGTAAAGACGTGGACGAGCGAGAACTCGAGCACAAAGGCGCGGCTTAGTTCCTCACATCATCTCCCGCTTGGCTATCGCGGCCAGCGTGCGATTGCGATCGTATTCCGTTCCAATCGAGTCTGCGGCCTTTACATACGCATCGCGAAGTGTGCCTTGCATCTGATAGTGCGCAGCAGCCTCGGTTAACACATGTGCTTTTTCGTAGTCCGTGCCAATTTTGGCGGACTCAGCGATGATTCTTCCCACCGAGTCGTTGGCTAATTTGTGCTGCTGCATCAACGCGATCAGATCTCGGGAGCGCTCATAGTCAGTTCCAATCGAATCTACGAGGCTCAAATACGTCGCAATCTGCTTCTCGTCGAAGTTATGCGATTCGCTTACTGCGAGCAAGATGCGCGATTTTTCATAGTCGGTATTGATTGACGCAGCTGATTTGAGCACTTGATTCACCGCCGCAGGACTGAGCTTCTGATGCTCCATCAGCGCCAGCAGCGTGCGCGAGTGCTCATAATCGGTGTTAATCGCGCTCGCGAGATCAAGATAGGTTGCGATCTCGCCCTCATTAAATCCGCTCAGACCAGCAAGAGTGGTGAGGATGCGTCCCTTCTCGTAATCGGTCTTGATGCTTTTTGCCGATTCGAGAGTGGCGCGCACCAGGGAGAGATTCGGCCGCTTCAATAGCTCGATCAGCACTCGAGCGTGTTCATAATCCGTGTTTAGCTTGTTCGCACCATTGAGAAACGCCATGCGCTGCGCTTCGTCGTTCAAGTCGTACCGTTGCGCGATCGTGAGCAGAACCTGCGCCAAACTGTAGTCTGTGGAGATTTCATCGCGGGCTTGTTGCAGCGCCTTAACCAGCAAAGGTCCCGGCAAAGTCGCGTTTTCGAACAGCTTGACGAAATAAATCTGCCGAACGTAATCGGAATTGAGGTTGGAGATCTCCGCCAAAACCGCCTGCGGTCCACCCTTGGCGAGCAACGCAGGGACGCGCGTGTTCACGGCAAAGCCACTGGTGCGTTCCAATGCAAGCAGGAAACTTGAGAACCAGGCGCGAGCACCGGCGTCAAATTCCTGCTGCGTGCCGTTCACCTTGTAAGTGAAATTGAGCTGTCCATTCGTTCCTGGTTCAACCCGCAGATGGCGAAGGGTGTCACCCTCGCGCTGGTTGACCTCGAAATACCCGCCAAAGGAAATGCTTTCGATGGCAGTAGCTTCCGCATTGAAGCGCACTACGCCTGCTGAGCGTGCATCCATGTTGCATCCCCGGCCCGACCACGATGCCGTCCAGGTGCGGTAGCCGTTGTCATCCGTGTGGCTGTTCGTATTCGACTGCTCAACATTCTTGCCGTCGAAGCAGTCGAACGCAGCAGAAATCGCTTCTTCCCGGTGCACAAATGTGTGTTCGCGGCTTCGAAAGTCTGGCGTATATGTCACCAGAGCAATCTCAGAACCGTGTGCCTGGGGGAGCACTACGACGATTCGCTGTTCGCCTGTGTGTCCAACTTTGAGCTCAGTCCCACCCTGGGCAAATTCGCTTGCGCGGCAAGCTGAAGGCTCGGCAAATGCGGTGTCGTTCAGCTGAACATCTACTTTGCTGTTTGTGCCTCCCGTGCATTCGACGACGTCCCCATAGCTCTTCAGTCGATCACGATAAAACCGCAATACCTTGTCCGGCTTGTCGGAAGAAACGTAATTGCTGGCCGCAAGACGGCTGACTTGCGCGCCGTCGATCACTGATGCCGTTCCGCGCCCATCACGATGCTCGGTGGCGATGGACTTGGGATACCTGGGAATGTCTATGCTGGAATCTTCGTCGGATGCCTCGGTCGCAATTGCAGGCTCGGATTCTGGCTGGAACGGCACAGATTCAGCGGAGGGCGCCAAGCGCGCCAGCGCGCTCGCATTTGCTGCAGATTGAGTGGAGGCTGTTGAAGCAGGACGTTCCTGCAATCGCGCTGCTGCCAATGGAAGTGCAGCCGCAAGCACAGCGCAACTCAGAGGAATCGCGACACGGCGTCGCAACAAGCCGTGGGCAACGCGCGGATTCAGCAGCGACAATACTCGTCCCTCAAGCTGAGAGCGACGCGCCATAGCCAGTGCCGCTGCTGGTTGCGGCCGAACCAGCGTGGACACGATCTCGAGCAACTCATGCGCGTAGTCCGAAGCGGGTGTGCCGAAGGCGAGGACCATGTCATCGCAAGCCCGTTCCCGTTCCGCCCGCATGGCGCGCAGGAGCAACCATACCAACGGATTGAACCAGTAAATTGCAGCTGTTACGCGCCCGATGAATTGCGTCAATGCATCCAGACGTTTGATGTGTGCCAGCTCATGGCAGAGCACCGCCTTGCGCCGAGTCTCCGTCCATTCCCCAGACTGCGGAGACAGGATGATCTTTGGGTCGAGGACGCCAACTGCGATGGGGACGTCCAGCTCCGGGCTGGCGAGCACAGCGACTTCGCGGCGAATGCCGAGATCCCGACATAGCCAGCGCAAATGAGATGCAAGCGGGATTGACTCAACCGGCGTTGCGCGTTTGACCAGAGCTCGCAGCCGCAGCGTGGACCCGAGCATGCGAACTGCAAAGATCGCGCAGCCGACCATCCAAATCAACACCATCAGCCCTTTACCGGATACGCCCGAGAACGCCGATTTAATCGACCCAGCCTTCGTTCTGGACAAGGCAGTGTCATTGTGGGAAATTGATGTGGTTGCGTGGACCACGGTACCGGCCTGATTTGCAATGTGCGAGTGCGTTGCAACGGTTGCAGAACTCGTGTCGGCCGCAGGCTTGATCGGCGCATTCGAGAAAGCGGACGCGGAGCTTGAATCCGTGGCAGAAGCCGAGGGCGGAAGCACGGCGATTCTCAAATCTGGCAGGAACACTGCAGCTATGTGAACCATCAATGCACCTGCCATGGCAGCGGCATACAAGCAATGTCGCAGCGATGCGGAACGCCGACGCAGCAATTGCCCGCATAGCAGCGTTAATAACAACAGAAAAGCAATCTTGACAAAAGTTGCGAACAGCCACGGAGCATAGTGCGCCAGCGCGTTGGTGACATTCGCGAGCATCAGCGTCCCTCCTGTTTGCTCTTCTGTATGGCTTGAAGGAGCATCTGCCGTTCCTGTTCTGGCAGTCCCGAATCGGACAATTCAATCAGCGCTGCGGCAGCATCGGTAGCGGAGCCGGCAAAAAACGTTCTGACCAGATGCTGCAGCGCAGAATTTCGGGCTTTATTCCGATCGGTAGTCGGGCGATACATGTACTTCAGGCCATCCTGCTCGTGCCGCAGATGACCTTTGTCTTCAAGAAATCCAAGCATCGCGCGCACCGCCGAATAGCTGGGCGGATCGGGAAGCTCCGACTGCACTTGTGACACCGACGCGTGGCCGAGCCTGAAAACAATATCCATGATCTGCCGTTCGCGTCGTCCTAGTTCTTGTGTGCTCTTTGTCATGGGTTCCTGTTGTAGCGAATGTGCTAGTCGACTAGCACATGCTAGTACATTAGCACCTATTGTCAAGAGATATTTCTAAATCATCGCTGGGACGGCTTGGATTTAGACTCGTTTGGGAGCAGCCAGTGAGCGATTGGCGGATTCTGGCGCGGACTCTCTCGCCATACGAACGGGTGAAATCGTCTGCTCCGGCTCGCAACAGATACCTGTCAGCCACAGAGCCGCCATGGTGTGCGCCACTTCTTCGACCTCATAGCTCTGATACTTGCCGCCGCCAAAGAGTTCCTGCACCAGATAATGGTGGAAGCACATGCCGATGAAACCGCGGGCGGCGAGCACGGGGTCTACCTTGCGGAAGTTGCCCTCGTCAATCTGGCGACGGATATAGCTCGCTAGCAGTTCGTACCACTCGCTCATGTAAGTTTTGAAGAAGCGTTGCGAGAGCCTGTGATTTTCAAGAGCGCTGAAGAGAAGCAATCTACTCTTGCCGGGATCTCCAAGGTTGCGGTTCAGCACGTCGCGAGCGATGGCCGTAAAAATTTCGATGGGATCCGCGTCGCGTCCGAGCTTTTCTTCAAGCCGCTGCTTGATGTCGTCAGAGGCGCACTTTGCGCTCAGGACTTCCCAATAGAGGTCGTCCTTTGTAGCAAAGTGGCGGAAGACCATGGCCTCCGTGATGCCCGCAGCATCGGCGATCTGCCGCGTCGTAACTCCGTCAAAGCCGTGCCGAGCGAACAGCTCGGTAGCAACTTCGCGAATCTGCTTTTTCCGGTCTGGCGATGAGAGCCTAGGCATGGGGAAACATTGCAATTGTAAGACAGGAAGGACATTGGGTGGTTTCGCGATTTGGATTTCGCGATCTAGTGATTTGGCGACTTCGCGATTCGGCGATCCGGTTATTAGGTGACTCGCCATTTTCAATCACAAAATCACCGAATCGCGAAATCACGAAATTTCAAGCTGCGTAGTACACTTTTTCGTCTGGTTGTGCTGGGACGAGGTGAACATGCGACGAATTCTATTGCTGCTTGCTTTTTTCACGTTGGCTCCATCGCTAATCGCGCAGGATTGGGCGCGCGAGAAGGTCGAGAAATCCCCGCGTCATCGCGAGTGGGTTACGGTGAAACACGATGGCCGCTCGGTCGAGACATTCGTGGTTTACCCCGAGTCGAAGGATAAACGTCCGGTGGTGCTCGTAATTCACGAGATCTTCGGCATGAGCGATTGGGTACAGGATCTCGCGGATCAACTTGCCGAAGCCGGATACATCGCCGTCGCTCCCGATTTGCTTTCCGGCATGGGCCCTAACGGCGGACGAACCACAGCGTTTGCCGACCAGAGTGCAGTGACGGAAGCAGTGAGTCATTTGAAGCCAGAGCAGGTGAACGCCGATCTGAATGCCGTTGCGGATTACGGTATGAAGCTTCCATCGAGCAATGGCAAGTTGTTCGTGACCGGCTACTGCTGGGGCGGTGGACAGAGCTTCCGCTTCGCAACAAATCGCAAAGACCTCAAAGCCGCATTCGTTTTCTATGGACCGCCTCCTCAGAAGGACGCGATGAAGAACATCACTGCTCCCGTATACGGCTTCTATGGTGGAAACGACAACCGCATCGACTCCACAATTCCGCAGACGAAAGAAGATATGGCTGCGGCGGGTAAGACGTATGAACCTGTCACGTATGAAGGCGCCGGGCATGGATTTATGCGTGCCGGCGAAGCTCCCGACGCCAGCGAGGCTAATAAGAAGGCGCGAAACGACGCTTGGGAGAGATGGAAGAGTCTGCTCGCGAAATACTAAAGCGCATCGTCCAGGTGGAAGAATGGGCAGTTGCTGCGCAAGTTAGTTCACCAGCGCGATGGTGAATCCGTCGTACCCTTTGCTGCCAACCGTCTGAATGGTCGTGGCGGTGACCCGCTCTTCCTTGGTGAGCATGTTATTGAGCCGCCGCACTCCTTGAACGTCTGGATCGTCGCTGTCTGCGTCGATCACCGCCCCCTTGCGCACTACGTTGTCGACGACGATCAGACCGCCTGGGCGTGAGAGCTTGAGCGACCAAGTGAAGTATTCGGGAATATTTGCTTTGTCGGCGTCGATGAAGATGAGGTCAAACGAGCCGAGCTTGTCACCAGCGAGCTTTGGCAACGTTTCCAACGCGGCTCCGAGCCGTATCTCCACTGTGCTGGCCAGTCCAGCCCGGTTCACGTTTGCACGGGCGACGTCGGCATGTTTTGGATTCACCTCGAGCGTAATCACGCGGCCGCCTTTGGGCAGAGCCCGCGCAAGCCAGATCGTGCTGTAGCCTCCCAACGTGCCGATTTCCAAAACATTGCGCGCTCCAACCAATCGCGCCAATATGTGCAGCAACTTGCCTTGATTTGCGGTGACGGCGATCGGCGGTAGTTCGGCCTTGGTGCTGGCCTCAAGTGCTGCGTCGAGCGCAGAATCGGAAGGCACAACTGTGTCGCTAATGTAACGATCGACTGCTGTCCATTGCTCTTGGTTCATATACTTCCTAATGCCGCGTCGGACGGGCTGCCGCAATAAGGGCCAACAGAAAAACGAGCGCGACGGTGATCTGCGAGCTTACACAGTATATGCACCACACTCCGAGGACCTTCCATTCAATCCACGTGAGCCGAAGAGTGAAGATTAGAGCGAGAAGCGCGAGCAGGCTTGTCAGCCGCGGAAGACGTCCGGCAATTGCGGCCAGCAGCGCATAGCCGACGATACCGATCAGCGCCACTGGGACACCACGAAACACTGCATAGGGACTGTGGTTCACGATTCCGCAGTCCCATCGGTCATTGATGCTGCAGGGAGAAGGCTTAGTGTTGTAGTGCTCGCCGAGGGCCATTCCCGAAATGACAACACCTGCGAGGCACAGAATCACGATCAGAAACGTGAGTAGCTTCTCAGCTTTCATTGGACGCTATCCTTGACGGCATACAGGAAATGCTGGGCAATTCGAGTCATCGCAGCTCAGCCCGTGCTTTCCTTGAAAGTTTTTCGAAGACTAAATCGTAGGAGCGGCGAAGTTGCTGCTTAAGTTCTACAGTGCTGAGAGCGTCTTTGGTCTCCAATGCGACCCAATAATACCGCGCAGAGTACGGGGCAGGGATAATTCCGGGGCGTTCCGTCAATTCGGCGAACTCTTCAGGCGTGGATTTGAACGCAATCCAGACTCTCGCTGGCTCCAATGCCGCCACAGCGAACATCTTCCCGGCGACTTTCATTACCAGATTATTGCCCCACTGGATAGATTCAGTGGCATGGGGCATGGAGAGGCAGTATTCGCGTACGGCGTCGATGGTCATTGCGGGCCGAATGTAAAAAGCTGTTGCCGGTTCTGTTCCGAGGCGCCGTCAACGCTGAAGCGTCCGTCGTGGAGTGCGGCTCGCCAGTATGAGGATCTGCAGAGGATTTCGCAGACAAACTGAAAAGACGGCGAACCCAATATTCAGCGGCGATCCAGAATGCTGTTAGAGACGCGGCGTACCGCGTCTCTTCTTACGGATCGAAAGAATCCGGCCATCTAACTTTGTGCAAATGATGCAGCCCAGGACTTAGCCCGGTCTGACGTTGACGGCCTGTGGTCCCTTCTGCCCCTGGGTGACATCGTATTCAACTGACTCGCCTTCTTTGAGCGACTTGAAGCCGCTTCCCTGAATGGCGCTGTGATGGACAAAGACATCCTTGCTACCGTCGTCCGGAGTGATAAAACCAAATCCCTTTGCGTCGTTGAACCACTTCACCTTGCCTTTAGCCATAGCCTGCCTTTCTCGACAGCGTGTAGTTTACATTAGCAAATCACGGTGTCTACAAGGCTGGTTATTTAGGTGATGCTCCTGATTCCCGAAAACCTTCCGTCTAGCCCGTCGTGAGCCCGAGTTTCAGGGTACATCCCCGGTTCACGCCGCATTGCTGGCCGCCGATGCGGTCCCTCGCGACCGAAGACGCTGGCCGTGTTGCATTCACCACATCCGTGTGTGCTGGTACACGCGCTTGGCAGATCGAGTCTCGCCTAATTCCTTGCAAATCAATGCCGCTGTGACTGGCTACGAATCTGCAAATCCTCTGGATGTCTGCGCAAGCAGCGGAGGTGAATCAACATGAAAGACTTTAAAAGCTCCAACTCAATGTCAATGGAGAGCGCTGCGACTCGGCGCACTCCCAGTGGTAAGGCAGCATTTATTGCTGGCGCTGCCTTGCTGATCCTGATGCTTTCCTTCGGAATCGCCGGCTGCTCCAAATCAAAGCCCAACGGCGGTTTGGGGCAGAACTCTGCAACTCAGAATGCCTCAGTTCAGAACACTGCGATTCCAATGCCCACGTCCACGGCAGTCACCGTCGACCAGCCCGAACTGACCAAGAAGAAATCTGTCCGCGGCCCGGTCAGAAAAATTGCCCGCACCCTGAGCTACAGCGACAAGACTTCTGGTCTCTCTTTCGCGTATCCCCGCAAATCGACGTTAAGAGAAGGCGAGAAGATTGAGCAGGATTCCGCAAACGCAAGACAGCTCCCGATGAACTTCGTGCAGCCAGGGGGTGAACGATTGGTGATGCTCGAATTGCCAACTGCGGCGGACGAAAAATCTGCCTCTTCGCTATTCTTCGTCAGCGTCAACAAACGGCTGAACGCTGAACAATGCGGGCAGTTCACGTCAAACCCCGTTCAAGACCGGGACTCCGCTGATCAGGCCAAGAACGAACAGGTCGCTACGATCGGATCAAAGGTCTCGCTTGGAGGAGTTGAATACTTCGAAATGGAAAAAGACTCTGATCAGAACATGGCGAAGTACTATCACCGTTTCGTGCCAGGATTATCCTCACCGGATTCGGAATCGGCTGAGAACTCCTGCTATGAATTCAGCCTGCAAGTGCAAAATGGCGGACAAGAGCGGGCGACAGGGCTGAAGGATGTCTTCGCTACCCTTAACAAGGTTCTTGCTTCGGTGAAGATCAAACCGGAAGAGAAGAATGAGATCGTCGACACCGGCAAGGCTGAAAAGACCATTAACCCCGTGGCAAGTGAGACCGTACAAACCGCAAAGACCGATGTGAAGTCCGAAGTAAGCCCACACTGACCTTGAGTGACTCCGAAGGCCAGACTCGATTGACCGGTCTGGCCTTTTTCTCAATTGTGTTTCTTTGCGACCAGACTCGAAACAGCCCACGGCGCAGAGGACAGCCGGGAAAGCGACGTTGACAATGCCGCCTTACTCCTCTAGCATCGGCCTTCAATTACCTGCGTCAGAAATTGCCCGCGGAGCCGATTTGTGATCAAGCTCGACATTATCAACGAAGTCGTGACCAAAACCGGCATTACGAAGACTAAAGCCGAAATGGCGGTGGAAACCGTTTTCGAGAGCATGAAGAAGGCTTTGTCGCTGGGCGACCGCATCGAACTGCGTGGCTTTGGCGTCTTTAACGTTCGTCCGCGCAAGACCGGCATTGGGCGCAATCCTCGTACCGGCGCTGAGGTGAGTATCCCTCCCGGTAAAGCTGTGCGCTTCAAACCTGGGAAAGAACTCCAGTCCATCGAGTAGCCCAATAAGATGGGACAATAGCTTTTTAACTCTCATCTGATGTCCGATTCCGGCTATCCCATCGACGTTCTCGATCCCTCTCCTCTTCCCCGCGAAGTTCATGTCATCTATTCGCTTCGGCGGCGATACTGGCTTCACCTATTGCTATTCGCGGCAACGATTTTCACTACTCTGATCGTCGGATCGCGTCTTCAGTACAACTTCGCGCTCGGCGTGCCGCAGTTCCAATCCAATGCTGATCTGTTCCCCTTCCGCTGGGTCTGGGAACAGCCTTCAAGGCTTCTTCTGGGAATCCCTTTCAGCGTCACGCTAATGGGAATATTGCTGGTTCATGAGATGGGACACTTCGTCTACGCACAGCGGAATCGCGTGTATGCAACCCTGCCCTTCTTTCTGCCGGCTCCAACACTGATCGGTACGTTAGGTGCATTCATTCGCATTCGCTCGCCGATCCGGACACGAGCTGCGCTATTCGACATAGGAATAGCAGGACCCATCGCCGGCTTTGTGGTTGCCGTGCCGGTGCTGTTTGCGGCATTCGTTATCTCACAACCGGCAAAATCACCGGCGGGCGACTCAGGCTTGGCCCTCGGGTTCCCTTTGATCTTCCAATTTGCGTGGAAGTTGCTCCATCCGCATGTTGCCGTGAACCTGGCGCAACTCAGCCTCTCGCCGATTGCCATCGCAGCTTGGGTGGGGATGTTCGCAACATCGCTGAACCTGCTTCCCGGAGGCCAACTCGACGGCGGTCACATCGTCTATGCGCTTTTCCCGCGATCTCACAAGACTGTCTCGCGCTTGACGGTGCTCGCGCTGGTGCCCTTGGGGGTCTTTCTTTGGGTCGGCTGGCTGGTATGGGCTGTGTTGCTGCTGCTCAGTCTCTTGCGCCATCCATACGTGCCGGATTTTCCATCGCTCGATCGAAAGAGAAGAATACTCGGCTGCATCGCATTGCTGATGTTCGCGGTCACCATGATTCCCGCTCCATTTGCCGGCGGGGGACTCTGGCAGATGTTGCACTAGCTCCGGAGCTGCGAAGCTTAGCGGCTTCGAAGCCTCACATCAGCGACTGCGGGTCGACATCCACGATGATGCTCGTCCGCGGAATATCTTCAGCAGTTGCGTTCGCAACCAGCGCGCGCAAAGTCCCATTCAGCTTCTCCCGGCTGGCGGACTTCAGGATGAAGTGATAGCGGTAGTCGCGTTTCAAGCGCGAAAGCGGAGCGGCGGCCGGGCCCATGACGCGAACCCCTTCCAGTCGCGTGGCCTCTACCCAGCGTTGCACAATGCCTGCGTATCGCATGGCATGATCGAGCTTGTCACTGCGCAGGAGCACGTTTGCTACGCTCGTGAACGGCGGATAATGCATCCACTTGCGATAGCGCAGCTCCTGGTCGTAGAAGCCAAGGTAGTCGTGCATGGCCGCGTAACGAATCGCGTAATGTTCGGGAAAATATGTTTGCAGGACGACTGTGCCGGCGAAGTCTCCGCGGCCGGCGCGTCCCCCCACTTGAGTGAGCAACTGAAATGTGCGCTCGGCGGCGCGAAAGTCCGGTAGTCCGAGGGCAAAGTCCGCGCCCGCTACGCCGACCAGAGTGACTCCATGAATGTCGTGGCCCTTGGCGATCATCTGCGTGCCAACCACCATATCGAGTTCGGCGGCATGAAGCTGGTTGAGCACGCGTTCAAAGTCGTGTCGCGTGCGTACGGTGTCACGATCGAGCCGCCCAATGCGGGCTGATGGGAACGCCTCCTGTAACGCTTCTTCGATCTTTTCTGAGCCCGCACCGAGAAAATAAAGATGATCACTTCCACATTTGGGACAGGCTTTCGGAACGGATGTGCGATATCCGCAGTAGTGGCATTCCATGCGCTGTCCGGCAGGTACTCGCCTGGCTAGGGCCGCCGGCGAGAGCCCGCCTTTATGATGAGTGAGGGCGACGGCGCAATTGATGCACTGCAATTTCTCGCCGCAAGAGCGGCAAAGCACCACCGCCGAGTACCCACGGCGATTCAACAGGATTATCACCTGTTCGCGAGCATCCAGTCGTCCGCGAACCTCTTCGACCAGCTTGCGCGAGAAGAACTTGTCCTCTCCCGTCTGCCGAAATTCCTCGCGCATGTCGATAATTTCTACATCTGGCAACGAACGCTGCTGCACACGCTCGCGCAGTTCGACCAGACGGTATTTTCCTTCACGCGCGTGATGGTAGGTCTCGAGCGCTGGAGTCGCCGAAGCCAACACCACGGCGGCTCCGGAGAGCTTGCCGCGTACGATCGCGACATCGCGTCCGTTGTAGCGAGGCGTTTCTTCCTGCTTATACGAAGAATCATGTTCTTCGTCGATCACTATGACAGCAAGATCCTTCACCGGTGCAAAAACAGCAGATCGCGTCCCCACCACGATGCGAGCTTCTCCACGATGGATGCGGTGCCACTGTTCGGCACGCTCATCATTGGTGAGCCCGGAATGTAAAATCGCCACCTGCTCGCCGAAGATGCGATGCAGGTTGGCGGCAGCCGCCGGCGTGAGTCCAATTTCCGGAACGAGCAGGATCGCAGAACGGCCCTGCGCCAGAACCGACTGCATTGCCGCCAAATAGACGGCCGTCTTGCCCGATCCGGTTACGCCATGAAATAGGGTGACAGAAAATGCTCGCTCCGCTACGGCGGATTCAATGGCGTTTAGAGCATCCGTCTGTGCAGCATTCAAGTGCTCGCGCGCAATCTGCGATGAAGCCGGAGTCTGTGTCAGGTGAAACTCCGCCGGTTTCTGTTCAATGGCGACCAGACCGCGCCGAATGAGCGTCTCGAGCGTGGTGCGGGGCACATCCAGTTCGCGTAGTTCATCAACCAAAGCGCTGCCGCCCGCCGTCTCCAGCCTCGTCAAGATGGTCTGCTGATTCGGGTTCAGCTTGCGAGCACCAGCATTCGCGGAGCTGTCGCGGACCAAATGCGCGACACTCACCGTGCGCCGGGCATCGCGAATGGAAGAAACATCCTGACGGGTGATCCAGCGCTTTAACTGTAAGCCCCGCAAGATTTCGCGCGAGGCGGCGGTTGCATTCCGCAACGCGTTTTCACGCGCACTCTCGATTTGCGAAAGATACTCGAGCACCTGATATTCGAGCATCTGCTCATCAATTGATTTCTTCGAGCGACCCGAGTTGCCGCTCTGTGCCGAATCGTAGAGTGCCTTCTGTCCCGTTGCGGTAATACTGTACGTCCAGACTCGCTTCACCTCGGCTTGCAATGGAAGCATCGAGCGCAAGACTTCGCCGATTGGTGCGATGTAGTAGCTCGAAATCCATTCTGCGAGCTGCATAAGGCGGGTGTCGATGATCGGTTCGGCATCGAGCACCGCATGCACGGTCTTCGCCTGCATGCTCGGGGGCCGATCGTGAAGCGCAGTCACTACGCCCGGCAGCCGTGAGGTGCGGAACGGAACAAGCACGCGGCCACCCACGACCGGAGTTTGCCCGTTCACGCGATAGGTGAACGTCATCTCCACTGGCACCGGGAGGGCTACGTCGCAAAAATCAGGCATTGTGGATCAAATCTGTCATTCCGGGTTCGCGCAGCGAACGAAGAATCTCTATCGTACCGACGACGGAGGTCTTGTCATAGGGATTCCTCTCCCGTTACGCGGACTCGGAATGACAAACTAGGCAGGATCTTTCGGCGGTGGCATAGGCATATCGAGATACTTCATCACCATCTGCAGATCCTTCCACGTCTCTTTCTTCTGACGGGGATCGCGCAGGAGGTATGCCGGATGATAAGTAACGGCGAGCTTGGTCTTTTTGAAGTCGTAAATGCGGCCGCGCAAATTCGCCATTGCGTCGTTGACGCCCAGCAGTGTCTTGGCTGCCACGGCACCGAGCGCGACGATTATCTTGGGCTTCACAACTTCAATTTGTCGCATCAGGAACGGCGAGCAAGTATCGCATTCGTCGCGCTCAGGCGTGCGATTCCCTGGAGGCCGGCACTTGATAATGTTCGCAATGTAAATGTCTTCACGGCGAATGCCCATTGCGGTGATCATGTTATTGAGTAGTTGACCCGCGCGTCCGACAAAGGGCTCGCCTTGCTGGTCTTCATCTGCGCCGGGAGCTTCGCCGATAAACATGATGTCTGCTCGAGGATTGCCGACGCCGAACACGATCTGTTTGCGCCCTTGTTTATGCAGAACGCACCGTGTGCAGTCGCCAATGTCTTCGCGGATTACCCGCAATGCCCGTTCTGGAGTCATTTCCTCTGGTTTACTCAAGGGCAGCGCGGCGTCGGCCGTGCCCTCGTGATCTATGCTGCCTAATGCTGCCACACCGGATGGTAGAGACGTAGCATGCTGCGTCTCTGCTGACGGACCCAAGCTGGATGCGCCTTTGCGACGGTAAAAATCATAGATACCCAGCTCGCGATAAAAGCGCAGACGGTCCGCCAATTGTTGTTGAAGCTCTGAATTGTCGGGCATGAAAAAATGTCAATGGCCAAGAATGGCCTGGTCCGAGTGTGTCTTCAGTTTTAGCACGACATCGAGAATGCGGTGAGCGATTTTCGATTTCGAACTTTTGGGCACCGAGACTTCGTCGTCTGCGGTGAGAATCGTTACTTCATTGCGGTCAGAGTCGAATCCGATTCCGGCCTTAGAAACGTCATTTACGACGATCGCGTCGAGGCCTTTTTTGCGCAGCTTAAGGCGGCCATTTTCCACAGCGTTTTGAGTCTCAGCGGCGAATCCAACCAACAATTGCTCAGCACGCCGATGCGTGGCGAGTTCGGCAAGGATATCGGGTGTGGCCTCGAGATCAAGAGTCATCGGACCATTGCGCTTGATCTTCTGTTGCGGAACGCTCCGCGGGCGGAAGTCCGAGACCGCCGCGGCAGCGATGATGATGGTTGCCACCGGAGCGCGCGCACGCACTGCATTTCTCATCTCCTCTGCCGTTTCTACCGATACCAATTCCGCGCCGACTGGAGGCTCGATCGCTACCGGACCGGAGACGACGCTCACCTTGGCTCCGCGTCGAAGCGCAGCCTCAGCGAGTGCATACCCCATCTTCCCACTGGATCGGTTTCCCAGGAATCGAACTGGATCGACTGGCTCACGCGTTGGGCCGGCAGTGATTAGCACCGTCTCGCCTGCAAAATCACGGATCACGCCGAGAACAGCGAGGGCGGCAGACGCGATCGCTTCCGGCTCGGCTAAGCGTCCCGCACCGACCATGCCGCAGGCTAAATATCCGCTGTCAGGCTCAACGATACGAACGCCCCGCAGCCGAAGAGTTTGCAAGTTTTCCTGAGTCGCGGGATGCTGCCACATCTCAACATTCATAGCAGGGGCGATGACGACGGGCGCGGGCGTTGCGAGGTACAGCGTTGACAGAAAATCGTCTGCCTGCCCATGGGCAAATTTGGCCAGGGTATCGGCTGTGCATGGCGCCACGACCAAAGCGTCGATGGATTGGGCCACGCTGATGTGCTCGATGGCGGAATCGAGGTTGGGCTGTGCGCCTCCCGATTGCCAGAGCCCGGTGACAACTTTCTCGCCCGACAGCGCGGCAAACGTGAGCGGACGTACGAACTCCTGAGCCGCCGCAGTCATGACCACCTGCACACGAATGCCCTGGTCCTGCAGCAGGCGCACCAATTCGCAGGCCTTGTAGGCCGCGATTCCGCCGCACACACCAAGGGCGATCTTCATATCACCATTGTAGTCGGAAGCAGAAATTCTTCAGTTGTCGAGTATGGGACTACTCTTCCGTTGGTTCGGGTGCGACGGCTTGCACTGGAGCGTCCGATTCGGGCACCACATAACTGACTTTTCCGGCCTGAATCTCATCCCGTGCGATTCGGCAGGCTTTGCGGGAGTCGGTCTCGATTAGGGCGCTAGCGCCTCCCTGGAGCTGGCGGGCGCGACGGGCGGCGACCAAGATGTAGCGATATTTACTATCGAATTCTTTCTTGGGTTCCATTCTCGATGTACCTCAGAGGTCGGATCTGGACGGAGCAATTCTGAAGGATTCCAAAACGGGTCGAACCTTTTCGTGGCTGTTCGCCAACAAACACCTTTCAGCAATACGAGCCAGTTCGCGGTCATCCGGAGTGAGCGGTTCCCCCGACCGGCGGGCGCGTTCGGAGAGGACGATAGCCTTCAACTCTTTCACTGCCTTGTCCAGGATCTCGTTGACGAGAATATAGCCGTATTCCGTGTAATTCACAATCTCCTTCTGCGCGTTCTCAAGTCTTCGCTCTATTACTTTGGGGTCGACTTTATCTGTCTGGCTCCGATTGCGAAGGCGCGTCTCGAGAGTGCCGCGATTCGGCGGCATCACGAAGATACTGACCGCTTCGGGAACCTTTTTGCGGACCTGTTCGGCCCCCTGTACGTCGATGTCGAGCAATAGATCTTTGCCGGTTCTCTTCGCGTCATCCAGAAAGCGGCATGCCGTGCCATAGTAATTTCCAAACACATCTGCATGCTCGAGGAACAAATCATCCCCCAGCATCTTTTCGAACTCGGGACGGGACACGAAGTAGTACTCGCGCCCGTTGTACTCGCTTCCCCGTGGCGGACGTGTGGTGTAGGAGATGGAGAACTCAAGATTCGGAACAATGGAGCGCAGCTCGTTGACGAGCGTCGACTTGCCCGAGCCCGAAGGGGCCGAAATAATATAAAGAATGCCAGCCATGAACAATCTGTGATTTGATGATTTCGCGATTGCGCGATCCAACTTCAACTGCAAAGCCGTTCCAAAATCACGCAGTCACCAAATCGCGAATCACCAAATGGATTCACTCCACGTTCTGCACCTGTTCTCTTGCCTTCTCGATCTCGGACTTGATCAACAATCCCAGTTCCGTGATCCGCAAACCCTCGCCGGCGACTCCGGAGGTTTTTGAGAGCAGTGTGTTGGCCTCGCGGTTCAGTTCTTGCAACAAGAAGTCTAGCTTCTTGCCGGCTTCGCCACCCGCGTCCACTAGAGTATGAAAGTGCTTGATGTGGTTCTCCAGGCGCACCACTTCTTCCTGGATGTCGCTGCGCTCCGCGAGCATCGCAGCTTCTTGTAGCACGCGATCTGGATCGATGTGCCCCTCGATCAGCTCGTTCATTCGCGACTGCACTTTTTCCAGATAAGCGCGTGACACCAGAGCTCGAAGCTTTCCAATCTCGCTCACAGCATGAGCAAGGCCTTCCATGCGTTCACGCAGTTCGCGCTCGATTCCGCGACCCTCTTCTTCACGCATGTGATTGAGGCGATCGATCAATTCGTTGGTTCGCTCGAGAATTGCTTCTTCGGTTGAGCTGTCGAGGTCCGTGGAATCGCCCGACAACGCTCCCTGCATGCGTAGAATCGCGTTAAGATCCGGCTGCGCCACAATGCCCAGGTGCTCCGCTGCCTCTTGGAATGCGCGCCCATAACCTTCAACCAGAGCATGATTTAGTTGAAAGCCACCGGCTTTTCCCTGCTGGAAGGACAATGCAACTTCGACATGTCCGCGCGCAATTCTCTCCTTAAGAAGGCGACGCATCTTCAACTCAAGCCCACTCGCCTCGATCGGCATGCGGAAGTGCAGATCGAGAAAACGGTGGTTGACTGCCTTGAGGCTCAGCGAAAACCCGAGATGATCATTCACCTGGTGACTCAGCTGAGCGTAGCCGGTCATGGATCGGATATGCATGTTAAAAAGTCGCGGAAAAGCTGTTATTTGACTGCTTCGACCGGATCGATTTCCACGAACTGGAGATTGTACAGGCGTTGATAAGTGCCAAAGCGCTGCAGAAGCTCGTGATGCGATCCGACGTCGGAGATCGAGCCGTTCTCCATAACGATGATGCGATCGGCTCGGCGCACGGTTGAGAGCCGATGCGCGATTACAAATGCGGTTCGGCTCTGCATGAGATTCTGGAGTGCAGACTGCACCAGCACCTCCGACTCGGCATCGAGCGCAGACGTGGCCTCGTCGAGAATCAGAATCGGCGAATTCTTGAGCAGAGCGCGCGCGATGGATATGCGTTGCCGTTCGCCGCCGGAGAGCCGCATCCCGCGCTCGCCGATGACGGTGTTGTATCCAGCAGGCATGCGCATGATGAAGTCATGCGCCAGAGCTGCCTTGGCCGCCGCCTCGACCTGTTCCATAGGAACATTTGGGCGGCCATAAGCGATATTGCTACGGACCGTGTCGTTGAAGAGGATCGTCTCCTGCGTCACCATCCCAATCTGGTTTCGCAAGGATCGAACAGTAATGTCTCGCACGTCGTGCCCGTCGATCAGAATGGCTCCGGCGCTTACATCGAAGAAACGCGGCAACAAACGCACCAGTGTCGATTTCCCCGCACCACTCGGGCCGACGATAGCCACGATCTCTCCCGCCTTGACGTCGAGATTGATGTTCCGCAAAACCTGATGGGCACCCTCCTCGTCGTCATACGAGAAGTCCACACCAACGAAGCGGATGTCCTTCGTAAATGGATTGAGGCTGATGGCCTTAGGCTTGTCTCGAACATCATCTTCAACCTCCATAAATCCAAGGATCTCCGAAGATGCTCCGAGCGCCTGCTGGAAATTGTTGTAGAACTGCGCGAACTTGCGCACCGGATCGTAGAGTTTGAAAACCGCGATGATGAAGGTGAAAAAAGTGCCTTCGGTAAAGACCTGGTGCCGGATCTGATCACGACCGATAAGGAGCAGCAATGCGATCGCGATGGCGCCGATCACGTCCATAAGCGGTGAACTAATCGCCTGCGCGCTTACCGATCGCAGATTCGCGCGGAAGAGCCGCCGTGAAGCACCGCGAAAGCGCATTGCCTCCCACAGCTCCATGTTGAACGCTTTTACAATGCGATTGCCGGCGATCGTTTCGTGCAGCAGGTGCTGAATCTCAGCGAGCTTGTCCTGCCCTTTCCGGGTAGTACGCCGGACGGTGCGTCCGATCCGCCGCGCTGACGCGATCACTACGGGCACGAACAGAAGCAGCACCCAAGCAAGCTTTCCACCAAGAACGATAACTACGGCCATCGTGAAGATCAGGGTGAAGAGTTGCTGGAGAAATTCCGCAAGCACCGCGGACATCGCGTACTGCACACGTTCTACGTCGTTGATAATCGTGGAGAGCAGCGTTCCCGTGGAATGCTTGGAAAAAAACCCGACGGAGCGCCGCAGAATTGCGTCATAGAGCTCATTCCGCAGGTCCGTGATCATGCCGAATCCGGCATAGTTCACCAAATAAGTGCCACAGTAATCGCAGATCGCCTTCAGAACCGTGGCACCTACCAGAGCGATCGCCACCATGGTCCAGGCGTTATGAATCTGCTGCGGAAGGAACTGATGCAGGTAAACCGGCTGATGCCCAGGGATCTGAAATAAGCGAGCGTCGTGTCCAGTTGAGCTGGGATTGAGTACCCGATCAAAGATCGGCCCAATCAACATGATGCGAAATGCGTCCAGAAGCCCGGTTGCTGCCATCAGAACCACTGATGCAAGAAATGCGAGCGAGTACGGACGCACGTAATGCAGCAATCGTAGAAGACGATGGCCGTGCGAATCGAGTTTAGATGCGGCGGAACTCAAAATGGCAGAGAGCTGAGCACCAGTGTAACGGGGATTTTCCCCAAGGAGACAAAGAACAGAGAAACTCAGGAATCAGACAGCGTTGGAGCACGTCGCTAGAAGTGAAGAGCGCGCGAAGCCAATGGTCTCGTTCGCCTCTTTTGTTTGTCTCCTACTGATTTCTCCGTGTCTTCTGCTCGGTAGTGAATTCCTTATTTCGGGCTGTCCCGATGCTGCGCCTTCACGTGATATCCCGATTTACTCAGGCGCTTGGCCACGTCTTCCGCAATCATCACTGACCGATGCTGCCCACCGGTGCAGCCGAAAGCAATGGTCAAATAGCTTTTGCCCTCTCGAATGTAGTGAGGCATTAGATAGACCAGCAGCTCGGAGATACGATCGATGAACTCCTGGGTCTGCGGAAACTGCCGGATATATGCTGCAACCTTGGGATGCTTGCCGGTCAGCGGCCGAAACTCCGGAATGAAATGCGGATTCGGCAGGAAGCGCACGTCGAATACGAGATCAGCATCATTGGGCACGCCATTCTTGAATCCAAAGCTCACGCAGGACACCAGAATCGTCTGGTTGCTGGTGCCTTCCTGAAACTTCTCGATAATGTGCGAACGAAGCTCGTGGACGTTGAACTTCGATGTATCGATGATCACGTCAGCAAGATTGCGCAGGAAATCGAGCTGGCCGCGTTCCGTGCTGATCGCGTTCGACACCGAAGACGTTTTGCCAAGAGGGTGGGGCCGACGTGTTTCACTAAAGCGGCGCACGAGCGATTCATCCGACGCTTCCAGAAATAAAACCTGAGTGTTGATCGTCCGCTTTACCTGTTTGAGTATCTGAGGAAGCCGGTTGAGCGTCTGGCCCTCGCGAATATCCACTACCAATGCGGTGCGCTCGATCTCCGGCGACTGCCGAGCGAGATCAGCAAAGCGCTGAATAAGTTCGAGGGGCAGATTGTCGACGCAATAATAGCCGAGATCTTCGAAAGCCTTGAGAACCGAACCTTTGCCAGAACCACTCATGCCGGTGATGATCACCAGCTCAGTAGGTCCGCCCTTCTTTTCAGGCGCTCTTCTTTTTTCGGCGCGACGGGGAATTTTTTCCATGTCTCGCACCGGTTTTGCGGCAGTTGCCATGAGCGAATGTTAGCACCACGCATCGGGTGATCGGGTCATCGGGTCAAGTAGCTCGGAAATGCCAATTTCGCTGGTAAATGCCGCCGCCCACGCCGATCTCCGAACAGTTCACTCGTGCTAAGCACATGGCTCGGAATCACTCGCAGCCTGGCTGAATGCTGATCACTCAAAGCTGATTGCGTTTCTACGGCGCTTCAATCAGCTCCATTTTGCCGTCTTTTTTTCGATGCAGCACTTTCACTCGGCCTTCCGGATCGCGGAACACAAACACATCTCGATCGCGGAATTCGGCCTCTTTTACGGCCTCCTCGATCGTCATCGGACGCATTGCGACGGAATCTGCCGACTTCACCACGTGGGCTTCGGTGAGTTTGGTTACGGCCGGAAACGAGTGGACCACAACAGGAACTGCAGTAGCGGCATTGCTGCCGACTGCCATGCTTTGGCCTTCTTCCTTCGGCACAGCGTTCGACCATTGTGGTTTGCGAGGTTGCCGCTTCTTTGTGCGCCAGCGGCTCTTGTATTTGATGGCCTGGCGATCGATCTTGTCGAGCGCTTCCCCAACCGCTGCCGTCATGTCGGTCGCTTCGGCGATGCCCACGATTGGATGATTGCGAATGTTGATGGTGATTTCCGCGATGTTGCGGTGCTTCTCGAGGGTGAGGATTACATGCGAATCGAACGTGCTGCCGAAAAGTTTTTCCAGTTTGCCCAAGCCGTGTTCCACTTGCTTGCGCACTGCGGGAGTGACTTCATACTGCCTTCCGGTGTACTCAACGTTCATGAACTCTCTCCTAAATGCATTGGTTCGGTGCATCGAAGGCGTTAGTGCAGGTTTTCTTACATGTTGTATAAGTTCCGCGTTCCTCCTTGTTCCAACGTAGAGAAATCAGCAATGGCCGGATCTTTAAGCTCAATCTAGTCCTTCATACGACGCTGGTGCGTACTGGGAATCTTCATGTCCTCACGATACTTTGCCACCGTGCGCCGCGTCACGTTAATGCCTTGTGACTGCAGAATCCGCGTGATCTGTTCATCGGTGAGCGGACGGCGAGCATCTTCCTCATCGATCAGCTTCTTCACTCGCCGCTTGAGGATCATCAGCGATGTGCCGCCGCCTTCAGGACCGTTCACACTTTCGCTGAAGAAATAGCGCAATTCGTATACGCCCTGGGACGTATGCACATATTTGTTGGCCACCGCGCGGCTCACAGTGGAAGGATGCACTCCGATTTCCTCCGCGACTTCCTTGATCATCATGGGCTTGAGCTGGTCGATCCCGTAATCGAGAAAGTCGCGTTGGCGGCCGATGATTGCATAACAAGTCTTGAGTATCGTCTGCTTCCGTTGCTCGATATTCTTCATCAGCTGAATAGCAGACTTATACCGCTCTTTCACGTAGTTGCGAACATCTTTTTCTGCGGCCTCGCGATTGAGCAATTTCTTGTAACCCGGATTGAGGCGAAGCACCGGAATGTCGTCTTCGTTCATCATGACGAGGTATTCGTCACCTTGCTTGACGAAAGCGACATCGGGCTCGATCAGACGCGGCTCGACCTGGTTGTAGCGCTGGCCCGGCTTCGGATCCAGCGTTTTTAGGAAATCCAGCGCCTGCATGACCGCCTCGAGAGGTCGGCCTATGGCGCGCGCGATGTCTTTGTACTGGCGGTTCTGAACGTTGCGTAACTGCGTGTCGATGATCGAGGTTGCAGCCTGAATCTGTGCGAGGTTCTGATTCTGCACTTCGGAATCGCCATTCAATACCCGGTTATTTACCTGGCGCTCGAGGTCGCGTAACTGTAACAGCAGACACTCGCGAAGATCGCGAGCCGCAACCCCAATCGGATCCATCTGCCGGACAATCTCAATGCCTTCGCGGAGTTGTTCTATCGTAAAGGGAGCATCAATTCTTGGCTTCGTGCGGACCACTGAGGCTTGCGAGATTGAAGCGCCACCACCGTTTTGGGACACAGCAATCGACGTTGCTGGAGACGCTGTCTCATATGCGTGATCCGCAGGATTGCCTGCGAGCAGAGTTTCCGTACGTTCTTCAAATGAGCCGACATGCTCCAGGTCCTGGTCGCGCGGCACTAATTCCTTTGCCGGAGGTGGCGCAACCGGATTCGGCACGCCCTCCAACTCAACGCTCTCGCCTCGAGCCGCGGCCATGAGTTCTTCATCAGAGGCGACCAGATAGCCGTCACTATTCAGATTGCCGATGACGAGCTCGGCGGCCTCTCGCACTTCTTCGGTTACCGTGATGGCTCCGAGCTGCCACATGAGGTGATCGGTGAGGGTGCCGGGCTTGGAAAGGAAATTCTCAAACGAAGGACGATCGGAGCTCTCAAAATCCTGCGGACTTCGAAATCCGGGATCGAGATAGTCCTTGAAGTAGCTGCCGAAATCGATCTCCTCGAATGGGTCTTTCTTCTCGCCTGCCTGTTCACCTGCTGTGAGAGGCACTTCGGGAGCGTCGGCGCGCTCACGATCCGCTTCCTTTCCGGCGACCTGATCAATGATCGGAATATTCGATTCGAGTTCCTCCAGAACCGGGTTCTCGACGATCTCGGCGTTGATCATCTCCCGCAACTCGAGCTTGTTCAGCGCAAGCACGCTGACCATCTGCACGAGCCCCGGGGTGAGAATCTGCTTCTGCGAGACTTTGAGGTTGAGTTTGTTCTGGAGTAGGACCATCGGTTTAATTAGGCAAGGGAGAAATTCTCTCCCAGATACACTCGTTTCACCTGCGGATCGTTGCCCAACTGTTGGGGCGTTCCCGAACTCAAAATCCTTCCCTGATCGATGATGTAGGCACGGTCGGTGACCGACAGAGTCTCTCGCACGTTGTGATCGGTAATTAGCACTCCGATCCCGCTGGCCTTGAGATCGAAAATGATCTTCTGCAAATCGAGCACTGCGATGGGGTCGATGCCGGAAAACGGTTCATCCAGCAGGATGAACGTCGGACGAATGCACAAGCACCGTGCAATCTCCACCCTGCGCCGCTCACCGCCTGATAGCGCATATCCGCGTGTCTTACGGATGCGACCCAGGCCAAGCTGCTCGATCAGCGTCTCCATACGGCAGCGGCGGTTCTCCCACGAGAGCGGCTGGGCCTCAAGGATCGCCATTATGTTCTCCTCGACCGTCAGCTTGCGGAAGACCGAGGGTTCCTGCGGAAGGTAGCTGATGCCGTAACTTCTGGCGCGAAGATACATCGGGACACCCGTGATCTCCTGGCCATCCATCAGAACGCCGCCTGTATCAGGCGTGACTAGCCCTACAATCATGTAGAAGCTGGTGGTCTTTCCAGCCCCATTTGGGCCCAATAAGCCCACTACTTCGCCTTGATTTATATGGAGAGTGACCCCGTTTACTACTCTGCGCCCGCGATATGACTTCCCGATATCATCGGTCGAGAGCGTTTGCTGCGTCATTTTTTGAGCCGGGTCTGAGTTATGGACGCTGAATTGCTACTATCCACGAGCACTCTATCATCGCGATTAAAGAAGGTCAACGAAACTCCGGTAACTTGGCCGTGTTCGGCATCAAAAATGCTAGGCGGGAGCGCCGGAGTTCCAGTCAAGACAAACTTCCCTTCATCGGCCGTATAGAGAAGACGGTTCCCGGTCGCCCTTCGGCTGGGCTGCTGAAGCCTGATATTTCCTGTTGCATCAATCGTTTGTAGTTCGCTTGGGGCACCGCCTGGGGCCTCTTGTAGC
The DNA here is from genome assembly GCA_045808065.1 of Terriglobales bacterium. GTDB lineage: Bacteria > Acidobacteriota > Terriglobia > Terriglobales > Acidobacteriaceae > Gp1-AA112. The sequence continues at coordinate 259,770 of JBJMGD010000018.1, forward strand.
GCTTGCTCTTTGGCCCCTTGTGGTCGAAGCGTGACTACCGCCTTGGTGGCCTGAAGGGTAGAATCTGCACTCCGAAACACCAGTGACCCTTCAAAGAGAGCTTTTCGGTCCGCATCGCTATAATGAAGATGGTCGGCCGTGACCTCGACCGGTGCCTGCTTTCCACTCTTTTCCGCTTGTACAAAAGCGGTGGAGACGCGATGACTGCCCTGGGCTTGGGCGTCCAGTGTGTTATTGCCGCGGTTGAATTCGATTACAGGGGCTTGGATCATGTCCCCGCCTTGCCATAGGCGGGCGCCTCCAACATATCGGGCTGCTCCGGTTGCGCTTTTTGCCACCATCTGCGGAGCGGTTACGTGAACAGCCTGGGTCTGCGACAGCATCGCTCCGGGCTTCCCCTTGCGTTCCGCGTAGGTCGTCTTAACGTCGCCGGTGGCAACAGTCTCTCCCGTAGCCCGATTGAGCGCCAGGGCATTGCTGGTCAAAGTCGCTCCAGTAGACGCATCCTTGTACCGCACATTGCCGGTTAGCGACATCGTGTTCTCGGCCTCTTTGAAGGTGGCGCGATCGGCCGAGGCGGTGCGCTGTCCTTCGTCAATCTGCACGTCACCGCTTTGAACCGCTTCCTCGAGCGTCTGTATGTGGCCATTGCTAAAGGTAGCGAGCAAATCATGGCTTTGACTCACGCGATCTGGTTGACCTGCTGTGGAGGACACAATCTTCACGGGGACGCTGCCCGCCAGCGTAGAAATGTGGTTATCCTTCGCGAACTTTGCCTCAAACCGACTCGCGGTGATTACCGTTTTTCCTGTTCCCTTTTCACGACCCGGAGCTCGGTCTGCTCCCGCGTTGTTCAGAATGATCTGAGCGGTGCCGACGCTGGTCGCCGTCTCCAGGCGCGCACCAGCTGCTACCCGGAGATCGAGTCCAGCCCCGTGAAACTCGGTCCCGCGCGGCTGTTGTACGATCTGCTCTCCCTGAGACAAAGCCGCCACGCCCTGCCTGCCTTTGTGCTCTTGACCCGCACTCGGCTGCGACGGTGCAGGCGTAGCGCGTTGTCCATTTTGGTTGTCGCCGAGCTGAACAAGATCCACATTCTCGCGAAGTTGGGCCGACTTAATTTGATTGTTTGACCCAAATGCAAGCAGCACCTGACCCGCAGTGCCGCGCGATGTTGTGGGACCGCCCGTTTCCCAAGTCACGCCACCGCTCAGGCGTCCGCTGGTCGCATGATTTTGCGCTCCAAAGGTGAAGCTTGCGTCCGCCGCATGCAGCTCGGCGCTGCGCTGGCCCAGCTCATGTCCGTTCACTCCGCCAGCCGCATCGGCTCGTTCTACCGTATTGTCCTGCCGCAAGTGCAAGACTACGTGCTGAGCCTCCAAGCGTCGAAGGCCGGATTCGGCGCGAACATCCGTCAACATGAGCTCCTGGGACTGCTGATGGAAAAGAGCGCTTGAAGCGCGCAGATTTGCGGGCTTCGGTCCGGTAGTCAGTAGATGAATATCGGAATGAAGCTCGAATTTATTGTTTTTGGAATCGTAGGTGGCACCAACCGCTGAACCTGTTCCCTGAGGCAAGCGGAAGGTGATCAGCTCTGACGTGTGGGCGATCCCTGTTTTCTGATTAAAGACCAACCCTGAAGTATCGAGATGAACCGGGCTCCCGGCCTTTTTTGCGCTAGCATCCGGCGCGGAACTACCCGGTTCCACTGCCTGCAACTCAATCCCGACCTTCCCTTTCGCGGTTACGTCGCCGCTTTGGGCATCGTATTCGAAATCGTCACCCGTGATCTCATCCAGGCGGTCAGAGTCTCGACCGTATGAGACGATCTTCACGTTATGCAGTTCGGCTTTGCCGCCCTGTTTGTAGCGAACCGCATTGGAAGCCGAGATAGCAAAGATGGTGTGCCCACCCGCAGCCTGCGAGTAGGTGAAGCCTTCTGTGTTCTGCTGAATGTTCGCACCGAGCTTGCCTGGAAGCTCATGAATGGCCGTTTGCACTCGATAACGCGCGTAGATATAGAACCCAGCAACTACACCTATCATCAGCAGCGCAGAAATGCCGAACCACAGGCGAAGTCGCGAGAAAGAAGATGGCACGAACCAATGATATCGGGTGCGAAGGCCATCAGTTAGGTGACTAGATCCTGGTCACCTAACGGTCGTGCAAACTCACCCTTTTGAGCCAGACGCCTGCTTTTGCACGTGTTTCCGGATAAAGGCGAAATTCAGGTTCGGAAGCGAATTGAATTCGGCTGCCTTCCTGAAATACTGCTGCGCCTTAGTGTCGTCGCCGTTGCCTCGATGCGCGACGCCCAACCAATAAAAGACCCTGGGGTTTTGCTGATTTGCCTGCTGAAGTGCCGCGACGGCCGCCTTGTAATCTTTCTCCGCGAGAGCAATTCTGCCGGCCAATTGATGAGCTTGCTTCACCTGAGCGGGATTGTTCGCGGCTTCCGCCTTCCGGCGAAATTCTTCCAAGTCCTTCTTTGCAGTCGTGAGGTCATTCTTTGCAATAGCCAGAGAAGTCACATTGAACGCTTGCAGAAGCTTCGCATTGTCTTTCACCTGCAGCGAGAGGCCTGAAGCCTCGATCATTTGAGTGGAGCGGTCGAACTGCTGAGCGGCTGCGTCATAACGCCGCATCTCCTGGAGAATGTTTCCCTTGGCCTGGAGGTCGGTCAGCTCGGCGTATTTCTTGAATGCCTGTTCGGCATCGGCGTAGTTCTCGTTTTGGCGATAGGCATATCCAAGTAGGTTGTAAGCGGGCGAGTAGTTGGGGGCGATCTCGGTCGCCTTCTTGTTATGCGCCAGCGCCTGGCCATCGTCCTGTTGTCCGAAATAGTAGCCGCCCAGATTGAACTGGAGGCGCTCGTCATTCGGATAGTCTGCGGCCAGCTTGTCTAGATATTGCTTCTGCTCCGCCGGCTGTCCGTTGGCTCCGGCCTGATTGGCAAGAATGAAAAGCCTTTCCCCTTCTGAAGCCTTATCGGCCAAGCTCACTGCTTTACTTTGGTGCTCAAAAAATTCCTTTGTTGTTGGAGCGTTATTGGCCCGCGCCAACTCGGCGGAAGCGAAGTCAGGATCGAGCGCAATGGCTTTATCGAAATGCTGTAGTGAGTCCTGGCCCAGCAGTCGTTCGGACAAATCACGCCCGAGCAGGAATTCCTTTCTTGCTTCTTCAGACTTGGTGGTAATAGGGAGCTTTTCGGTGTTCGAGGCGGCAGCAACAGATTCCGCGGCATTACTGGTTCTCGTGCAGGAAATCCAAGTGGCCATGCTGAGTGCAAGAGTGGCGGCCACCACAAGTCGTGCAGAGTCATTGGAACGCATTGACATACCTCCGTGAAAGTTCGAGTGAGCAGATGCTGCCCCTGAGCAGCGAACGTTTTTTGAAAAGCAAGGAGTGAGCGTTTTGGCCCCACTGTAAAAACGGAACAAGTCAACAGGACTTCAATCGCGAAGAGATTGTTTAGCGGAATTCCTAAGATGAAACCAGAGATGTGGGACAAGTAGACTAAAAAGGAGGACGGCTGAACCGGAGCATAGCCCAGCAGCCTTGCCCGACGTCTTAGCTGCCGTTTGCCTCGCCAGCTGCAATCATCCGTGCACTTTCTGCGCAAGATTGATTCTCACTGCGACGAAAGTCGCAGACTCTCAACTCAATTCCGCCGAATTCCGGGTGAGTGTTCTCATCGAGCGTGAAGGCTAAATCGACGCTGTCGTTGGCGAGGATGCCTTCCGCTGAAATTCGCTCCGCCATGCGCCAGGCCATTGCGTCGAATCGCATCGCTTTGCCGTTGATCTGTTGAACGCGCAATTTTATGTGCTTCTCCTTCAGGATCTTCGGAGGGAGTAAGACGCGAAGCTTACGAGCGATGAACATCGGCTCGCGGTTACCTACACCAAACGGTTCCATGCGCTGCACTGTCTGAATGAGCTCGGGAGTGATCCCGCTTAACTCGATCTCCGCTTCCGCTTCCAGCACCGGGATCAGGTCTTCGGGTGTCAGGCGCTCGCGTGCGTAGGCATCGAGCCGGCTGCGTAGTTCCTCAATGCGAGCGGACGGGAGCGAAAACCCGACGGCATGCGAGTGTCCGCCAAAGCGGGTGAAGAGTTCGTGGCAGCTTTCGAGAGCTGCCAGAAGATGGAATGCGCGGATCGAGCGTCCGGAGCCGTATCCTTCGCCATTCTCGCGGCTGATAACGAGAGCGGGACGATAGGTGCGCTCGACCACTCGTGTGGCTGCAATGCCAATCACTCCGCGATGCCATCCTTCTCCATCGAGCACGATGCATCGGGCATCAGCGAATTGAGGCTCAGTCAGGCGCGCTTCGAGCGTCTGCACAATCTGTAGCTCACTCTGCTGGCGATCGGAGTTAAGTTGATTCAACCGGGCCGCCAGGTCGCGCGCTGTTTGTTCGTCGCGAGCTTCAAACAGTTCAATCACAGTTTGCGCGACATCCATACGGCCAGCAGCGTTGATGCGCGGCGCGATGCGAAAGGCTACGTCGGATGCCGAGAGTTGCCGCTGCTTGTCGGCAAGCTGCGCGACCGTCATCAGTGCGCGAAGTCCGGGATTGCGCGGATCGCGTAATCCAGCGAGTCCCAATTTGGCAATCACACGATTTTCGCCGATGAGCGGCACCGCGTCGGCAATGGTCGCAATCGCTGCCATCTTCAAAAAGGACGGCAGCAAACGGCGGCGCGCATCAGCCTCGTCCCTGGCTTCGAGCAAAGCCTGCGCAATCTTGAATGCGATGCCCGCCCCGCACAGCGACTTGCATGGATACTCACAATCCGGCTGATTGGGATTGAGCACGGCCAGCGCGTGCGGAAGCTGCCCACTTTCGGGCAAATGGTGATCAGTAACGATTAAATCAAGGCCCACGCGGCGCGCTGCTTCGGCGGCGGCAAAGGCGCGAATGCCGGTATCGACACTGATCACGAGCCGTACACCATCGCCAGCGGCGCGCTCGATCACGTCATCTTTCATTCCATAGCCGTCGCGAATGCGATGTGGGACATGGAACTCGGCGCTGCCACCAAGAATCTCGATAGCACGTTTGAGGATCACAATTGCCGTGGTGCCATCGACGTCGTAGTCGCCGTAGATGAGAACGCGCTCGCTCGTCGCAATCGCCCGCCGGATTCGCGCGACCCCTTCGCCCATGCCCTTCATCAGGTATGGGGAATGAAGATGATCGAGGCTGGGGTCGAGAAAGCGAGCCGCAGCTTCAGCCGTTTCGACTCCTCGTGCAACCAGAAGACGCGCCGCCAACGAACTAATCCGCGCTTCCCCGGCGATGTGATCGGTGAGCTGTTCGTCGATGGATTTAATAAGCCAGCGCAAAAGAGAGCCTGATCTGAGAATAGCTTAGAACTTGCTCGTAACTAACAACAAACTCTTCGAGTCCGGTTCGAACTTGAACAAAACAAATTACGAGATCTGCCGAACATGTAGCGACTCCGTCGAGCGAGCAGCCTTGTTAATTCCGTAGCGCCAGCGCAGAAGTCCAAAGACCACTACGGCAACCAGGCAGATTTCTACAAAAACTTTCTCAGCGTCGAAGGGATCCACGCGAGAATGTTTCAAGTTGGGATCGGTGAGGATGCTGTGCCAAAACAACGCTAGGGCAGCCGCGTAGACGACGAAGTGGAATGACTTCCAGAGTCGCCGTCCCAGGCGCAACCGGAAATAGGATGTAACCACCACGATAGCCAAGCAGTACAACGCAATTGCTCCTATCGTGTTCTCCAGCGGCTGACTGGGGGAATGCACTGGATAAAGAATGTCGCGGATTCGAAACCTTGCCGTCGAAGAGAACAGCAGCACCGTCAGATGCGCGACACAGGTCACCAGCAGCAGGTATCCGGTCCAGTTATGAACGCGGAAAATATTGAAGCGATGATGCGGCCAATAGCGCCAGGGGCTATAGCGCATGGCGATCAATGAGCCAATAAGCACGTTGAGCGTTGCGAGGCCGACGGCAACTAAACCGATATCAGCTGAGAGATCGAGAGTCGTCATTGGGTGGCATCAGTACGACCCGCGGTAGCGAGCGGGCTTCTCGCGTGAACCCCGGATCCATCCGCTACCGCGGCCGGTACTGACTAAATCATCGCACGCGCGCTAAGACTAACGTCACGTCGTCGGGTTGCTCGTTTTCTCCGATCCAATCCTGCACTGCAGCCATGACAATGTCCGAAATGCGTTCCAGGGAAAGATGACGATTGCTGCGAAGCAGATCCAGCAGTCGCTCTTCGCCAAATTCTCCAAATTCATTTTCCGGCTCAGTAACGCCATCGCTGAATGCCACAAACACGTCACCCGGCGCGAGTCTTATTTCTTCCTCTTCGAGAACGATCTCGGGAAACAGGCCGATCACCAGGCCTCCGGTTTCAAGCTTTCTCACGTCGCCAGACTCGTGAATAACGAAAGGAGGAAGATGGCCTCCATTTGAATAAATGAATGTGCGCCTCTCGCCATCATAAATTCCAAGAAACAGCGTCGCATATTTCTCCGGCGGAGTGCTGTGATAAAGATGGCGATTGAGCAGCGCCAGCACCTCCGCAGGTGACTCCATGTGCTCAGTGGCCACCGACCAGCGCGGCGCTTGGACGCTTGCGGCGGCAGCGACAGCTGCCGCGCCAGCAGCGACGAGTTCGCGTTGCTCAGGCATGGCTCCGAGTTCGAAGACGCGGACCGCCGAATGAATCGTCGCCATCAACAAGGCGGCTGAGATTCCTTTGCCGCTGATGTCGCCCACCGCGATTCCTACGCGCTCCTCTCCCAGCGAAATGAAGTCGTAGTAATCGCCGCTCACCGTCCGCGCTGGCTTGCATACTCCGTGTAGCTCCAGCGACTCCACCCTCTTCGGATCCCGCGGAAAAAGCTGCGCCTGAACTTCTTGCGCGATGGCAAGTTCGTTCTGCATGCGCTGCTTTTCTTTCTGTTCTTCAATCAGCCGCTCCAGCGACTCGCTCATGGAATTGAACGATTTCTCGAGCGAAGCGAGCTGGTCACTCGATTGGATACGAATGCGATGACCGAGGTCACCGCGATTGATATGCTGCGTGGCGCGATAGAGTTGCGCGATCGATCCGGTGATCGTTCGTGTGAGCCTGACACCGATGATCAACGCAATCAGTTCGATAATGCCGAAGGCGATCGCGACGATGCTCAGAAGGATGAGGACTGCCGATCCCACTGCGCCCAAGTCAGTGAATACTCTATGATTCAACACCGAGGGACGCGTGTTCACCTTCACTAGCGCTTGACTTCCCTTGCCGTTCGTCCAGTCCGTTGTCGGAAAAACAGAACCGAACTGAAGCACTGGGTCAAAACGGTATTCCTGTGGAGGATCGGAGCCCGCCGTTACCGCGGGAACTGGTGTGAGATTTTTGTTCTTTCCTTCGCTGTTGTCGCTGAATTTTACCGAGACGCTCCCATGCCCACCTCTCTCTTCGAGTTGGTTGGTTCGGTACAGCGTCACCATTCCCAAATCGGGGACCGCACGGGAAAGCAATTCGGGCGTGATCGGAACCAACAACACGACTTGGAGGGTCCCAGCCGGAACTCTGGCCGATCGGAAACTTCGAATGAAGAATCCATGTTGAAACGAAATCACGCCGCTCAAATTCCGAGTGTTGTCACCCAGCTCAGCGGCTGGTGCAGTGGCATCGGCGATGTCGATTTTCCTGCCGTTGAACCAGGCAGCAAGCGTCCATTGGGGAAAGCGATCCGTCGGCCCTAGGTGGGCAAGACTCGAAAGATGCAGCGCCCCGCTGGATCTTCTTTCCAGCTGCCGCTGGATTTCCAGCGACACGGTAGCATTAAGCGTGTCCAAGCTCTGCACTTCCGCCAGCAAATCGCGGTGGACCAGCATGGTAGTCAGTTGATTGCCGAGGATGTAGCCGGCGATGAGAACCATGGTGAGGATCAGCACAACGGGGATCACCCCGATGAACATGTAAGTGACGATCAGCCGGTTACGCAGCCGCCACAGAAGCTTTTTCCTCACCCACCGAACTAGGAGGAAGATGCCGGAACAGATCGCGACAAATTCGAAGAATCCGGCCCATCCACTGAAGATTCCCGACAACTTGGAAGATGCGGGGATCATCAAGGCGAGCAGTTCCGAAATGAGATACAGCCCCGCCACCCAGGCTGTAAAGCGCGCAAGCCCGCTTCGAGGATAGAAGCCGGAGGCGAGAAGACGCCGTCTTATGCTGCGCAGGAACTGATTCATGGCCCTAAGAGCCGATTATATTTGGCTCGAGGATATCCGGTTGGCGAGAAGAACGCTCAATTGCGCGCCTGCAAGCAGCAGCATTCCCGAGAGAAATGCCCAGAACATCAGGGTGACCGATAGCGCGAATGGCCCATAAACCTGCTGAAAATCAAGCCAGCGCAGCGCCAGAATGTACAAATATTTGCCTAATTCCCACACTAAACCCACCAATATGGCCACTGGAGCTACCGATTTTGCACGCACCTTTCCGTTGGGCAGCAACCAATAAACCAGAAAAAACATGGCGATAGTGGCTGCAAACGCGAATAATTTCATGATAAGAAACGCTGCGGCACGGAACAGAATGTTGTCCTTTGAGCCAAATAAAGTCAGCAGCCACCACTGGTTTTGGGCCGTAAATCCGACCGAAATCAAAGCTAAAACGCCGCTTGAGAACGCCAGCACCAACGCGATGGCCTGATTGGCGAGATATTTGCGGTTAGAAGTGAATCCCCAAACGTGGTTGAGCGCGATCTCCAGCGGAACAAACACGCCGGTAGACGATATAAGCAGCATGGCGAGCGAAAAAACCTTCATTCCGCGATGCGGGGTCAGCGCAACCACGCTGCGGACTACGACATCCTGCCCCGCCGGTAGGTAGCTGCGCAGCACCTGCAGCACAACGTCATACATTCCGATCGAATGAAACACCTGACGTGTGAGCGTCAGCAGCAAGATGACAAACGGAAAGAATGACAAAATCACGTTCGCGGCAACGCTAAACGCGAAGGTGTGCACCTCCGTGCGCATCAGATATTTCGCTATCGAGCCGAAATAGCCTTCTCTCTTCGCCTGAAGAAGTTCCGCCTGGAAGGCCGCCCGTAATGCGCGCATATGCTTCCGCTCGCTTACAGGAGGGGTTGTGGCTGTCGTATCTGTGCCGGAGGTGAAAGACATACTGTGGAAAACTTAACAGAGCACCCGGAGGCGAGTCGCTCAGGTGATCTGCGGTGAAAACTTGAGCACGATTATCGCTCTTATCGGTCATCACGCGAAGTTACTTAAGGCGTGACCCGGGCTCGTAAACGTTTCAGCGCGATTCAAGTCATCAGTCTTAGTTACTCGGAACACGCGATGCGACTCGCCTGAGCGTCTGCGCGTGAATTAAATCGTTTTTTCTCAAAACTTCTGCTTTACAAAATCCTTTGTGTCTGAATATCATGCCCTCGCTGCAATGTAGAGGCATGTCGCGTATTGAGCTCTTCTAAAACGGTTGAGATTCTGCACGACAGTTTTCGAGGTTGAAGTTCTTGCACGCTGTCGCAGTCCTGTGGAAAGAGAACGCATGCCGATTTTGTCGTGAGCTCGCTGAACAGCGAATTCGCGGCGGAAGCGGCTTTTCTTTTTGCGCTGAGATTGCGTGAGGGCTCAACCCGGTTACTCACTTCGCTGGATCTGGGACAACCATCCTAGCCGCCATCGGGGGAGACTTTTTTGATTCGAGGCGAAAGGAGTTTGCGTGAATAAAGAGAAGGGTACAGTGAAGTGGTTCAACGGAGCTAAAGGATACGGATTCATCCAGCGCTCCACCGGCGAGGACGTGTTTGTTCATTTCTCCGTGATCCAGGAGAACGGATACCGCACTCTCAATGAAGGCGAAGTAGTAGAGTTCGAGTTGCTCAAAGGCCCCAAAGGACTGCAGGCATCGAACGTCATACGCGGTAACGCCTAAGACTCCATCAAAATCCTTCCCTTCCAGAAATTCGGCTTGCGGCTGTCCTGCCTGCGGCCGGGGAACTGGAAGGGATTTTCTTTAGACGGCCGAAGAGTTACCTAGCGGCAAAACGATCCGCGGAGCGCGTCCGGCGATCCGCTGCGGAAATAACAGGGAATCTAACAGGGATTTTGCGATTCGCCCTATCTGAACTTCAGGATCGCCTTACGTTTCAGTAGCTTACTTCGTACTATTTACTCGAAAATACACACTTATCAGGGAACCAACAGGGAATTCTGCACTCTCCATGATGCACTCCGTCCAATTGAGGTGTTTACGTATCGGCTAATGTCTTCTCCGCTCCGAGTCCGGAAGCGCCGGGTGCCCTCGCCTGGTGAACGTGACTTTGCTGCCTACCCGCCGAATACATCCAGTTCGCCCAAGGAGGCTTTGCCGCTCCCCCTCCGCGACGATCAACCATCCAACGCCTCAATTTTTCATCCTGCGGCTGGCATCGCGTCTGTTTGGCGCTTCTAAATGAGCCAGAGGATGCCATGGAAAGCCCGACTTTCTCCCGAAGAGCTAGCGACCCGGAGCCTCGCAGCACAAACGCGAAAGTCATTGATTTCGCGCGGCGCTCCGATTTGCGAGCGGGCGAGTTTGTCAGGAATTCAGCGTCAAAGATCAAAGAACAGTTTTCCCGCAATCCTGATGCGGTGCTATGGAAGGGATTGGTAGCGGGGCTGGCCGCCGGAGCCGCAGCTACTGTTGCGATGACGCTCTTTCAGCTGAGCTGGTCGGGGCTTCAACACAAGCTGCAGCGAACGGCAGCGCACAAACCTAAAAATTCTGCGGAGAACCAGGGCAGTGGCGAGGAATCCTCGACGGTAAAGCTCGCCAATGTGGTGTCACAAAGCGTAATGCACCGTCCGCTAACCAATGGCGAAAAGGAACCTGCCAGCTACGTCGTGCATTTTGCTTTTGGCACGCTTATGGGCGGAGTGTATGGAATTTCGAGCGAATACCTGCCGGTTGCAAGGCTCGGGCATGGGCTCTTCCACGGACTCGTGCTCTGGGCCGGCGCAGATGCACTAACGATTCCCACTTTGGGATTTTCGCGTCCAGTAAACGAACGCTCCGTAGCCGAACTTACTTATGAAATCCTCGCGCATGCGGTGTACGGGGTCAGCACCGAGAGTGCGCGCAAGGTCGTACGCAACCTGCTCGATTGAGGTGAGTGCAGAGTAGATGTATCCGCCATTTAAGAACTGTCATCCTGAGCCGCTTTTTGGCGAAGGGACCTCCCGGCACATATCGGACTCGACTGCTCTTAAGGGGCTTCTCGACAATGATTCTGATGAAAAGGCACGACGCTGAATACAGGTATAAGCGTTTTCGGGAGGTCCTTCGCAGCAGCTCAGATGAGAGTGTTAGAGGTCAGGGCTTAGGTCCACACGAGCGGGCTGTCTCGCGGTCTCCTTGATAGTACGAAGTCGCTCCAGACCCCAGCGAGCATGCTCTGCGATGTTCAAATCCTCGCTGCGCGCCAATTCCTCTAAATCCGACATGTATTCAGCCTGCCCGCTGTTCCCCATCGCCACTGCGACATTTCGCAAAAATCCAGAATGCTTGGCGCGCGAAATAGGCGAAGCCCGGAACCGTTGGCGAAACTCCGGCGGAGAGATGTGTGCGAGTTGAGAAAGATTGGGGTTAATCAGCGAGCCATCCGGCTGAAAATCCTGATTCGTAGTCACTGGAGCTCTACGGTTCCAAGGGCAAACGTCCTGGCAAATGTCGCAACCGAAAACGTGGCGTCCAATTTTTTCGCGCATCTCTTGCGGAATCGGTCCACGCTTCTCGATGGTGAAGTACGCAATGCAGCGGGAGGCGTCGAGCTGCCCTGGAGAAACAAAGGCTTCGGTCGGGCAAGCGTCGATGCAGCGCGTGCAAGTACCACAACGATCCGGCGCCAGCTCAAACCTCTCGCCGGAAACAAACGCCGAATAGTCGATGGAAGTAACGATGACTCCGAGAAATATCCACGAGCCCAGTTCCTCATTGATGATGCATGTGTTCTTGCCGGCCCAACCGATGCCGGCGTATTTCGCATACACCCTTTCGAGCACCGGGCCGGTATCGACATATGCGCGAGTTGTGACCGCTATGCCTCGTTCGCGTACGTGATCTGCGAGTTCGGATTCCACGCGCCTCAACGGACTCAGCACTGTCTCGTGATAGTCGCGCGGACTCATCGCATATCGCGACACCCATCCTTCTGTCGCGCGTACCGCGTCGATGGATCTCGGTGCAGGAGGGTTGTAGTTCATAGCCGCAACAATCACCGACTTCGCCCAAGGCAGCGCCTCTTGCAACGCAGCGCGCTTGTACTCTCCGTCCTCGTTCCTCCGTTTGAGGTACCCCATTTCTCCCGCGTACCCGGCATCCACCCACTCAGCGAATCGTCCCAAGTCGTGCATCTCTGGATGAGCAGCCGGGGCGACGCCGACACGTTCAAATCCCGCATCGCTTGCCGCGCGCTCGACGAGTTGGAATAGCGGAGTGTGCATCTATGAGATTCTCGCACTATTAGCAAGACGATTCACCAAGGAGACACCGAGACACCGAGGGAATTTGGTGATTTCGTGATTTCGTGATTTGGCGTTTGGCAATGTGCGCGCCGGCTATACAGGATGCCAAGACTGATTGATTATGCTCAGAACGAACATCAACTATCACAAATCTCCTCCGTGTTCTCTGTGTCCTCTGTGGTGAGGTTCTTCTGTGGTGAACAGGTTCTTCTCTGCCCAGAGTAGCTGAATTTTTCTGAGCAGCAGCAAGCCCGAGGCAGCAGCACGGAATCTAATGGGTGAATAGTCTCAACCGAGGTGTCTGCACGATATGCGTTGCGAGAAATGCGACCATACCAATCCGGAGAACCACAAGTACTGTGGAATGTGTGGTTCAAAGCTGGCCAAAGTTGTGAGTTCCATCCCAATCGACGATAACGATCCGCTTGAATTAGAGGCGCCTTTATATCGGTTTGAGGACCGCTCGCAGCTTGCCGCCGAAGAGCCGGCGCAGCTTCGTGAGAGAGATCAGCGCCGCGAACTTGTGCGTGACGCTGGCTCGCGGAACTCTCGACCCAGTGAACGCAAACCTGCTAGTTCTTCGGCTGCCGAGAATCTTCCGCGAGAGGTCGTAGAGCTCGAAGGACCACGTCCAGGTCCCACGCGCAATGCAACGAGCACCGGAATCGGCGGCCCATCGTTTCTTGGGCTCGGCTACGAAGATGCCGGTAGCAGTGGGTTTGTTTATGACAAGCCGCGCAACGATGGCTTTGTCTATGACACCGATGGTCAGAGTCCCGAGTACTTGCTCGAAGAAACTCGGCGCGGCGTCTCATGGCGCGCTTGGCTGCTGCTGCTGCTGCTTGCTGCAGGCGCGGGGCTCGGGTATATCCAATGGCGTGCCAGCCGTCATGAAGGCCCGGATATCGCTACTATTCTCGCGCGAAACGGAGTGACCGTTGATCCAAGCGGTCCGGTAATCCCCGATAAGAGTTCGAAGCGGTCGGAACCGAAGCCAAGTGTCCCAAACAGCGATGCATCGAATACAGATTCGGTAAACGCGAGCAGCGAGGATGCAAGTTTGGCTGACTCCGACTCCAAAGTTGCCAAGTCGGCCTCCCCTGACGCGACGTCCGACAGCAAGGACGCAAACGCCCAGCCATCAGATTCAGCCGCAAAAGGAAAGTCGTCCGATGGAAAGTCGTCGGATGGAAAAGCAGCGGGGGCGTCGGCTGCTTCGAAAACCGACAGCAACACCGAATCCGGCAACGACAGTGATGAGGCGAAGTCCGCTTCAGCGACAAAGGACGATGACGAAGGCAAGCCGGAATCCGATGGACCGGCAGCGAAGGCGACAAAGCCCAGCCATGCAAAGCCCGTCGCGGACGAGCAAGAACCTGCGAAACCGAAATCGCTCGGCGACAAAGATCCGCTCATGATTCAAGCTGACAAGTACATCCAGGGTCGCGGTGTGCGGCAGAACTGCTCAGCCGGCGTTAACCTTCTCCGGCAAGGAGTGAGCGCCGGCAACCCGGCGGCAAGCGTGAAACTAGGTGCTCTCTACTGGAGCGGAACTTGCGTGACGCAAAGCAAGGTCACGGCTTATCAGTGGTTCTCGCGCGCGCACTCGCTGGAACCGCAGAACCGCTGGGTAGAACGCAGCCGAGATTCGCTGCGGGCAAGCATGACGCCGCAAGAAAGACGCAGGATCGGCGATTAAGAGCAGGCGTTCAACGTGACCCCGGGCGCCCTCGCCCAGTTTTCGCGTTATCCAGCTGTGCCCGATGGTAGAGACGGAGCATGCTGCAAGCCTGTCCAATTCTGGATCTCTGGGGAATCACAAATCTGTCATCCTGAGCGTAGCGAAGGACCTCCGGAGATATTTCGGGCTTAATTGCCGTCGCGTGGTTTTCAACCAAGACATGGGTAAAAACCGGGACGGTGCATCGGAGAAGGATGCATTTTTCGGAAGTCCTTCGCTTCGCTCGGATGACAGAATCTACCAGATGGTCAAGAAAAACCCGGCCGAGGGCGGCCGGATCCACGTTCGAGTTCCAGCCATTATCTTCGCTTCACGAGCCGGTGCTAGAGTACGCCGCGGCGCCGGACATGTGATTCTTCATGCTCGCTTTGCCTACTGCTTTCACGAACACCGAATAGGATCCGGCAGCAAAGTGATACGAGGACAGATCGAAGGAGTGAACACCCGCGGCAACGTCCGGCAGCGCCATCAGATTGACGCCGTCGATCGAAATGAATGGGATGTAGTGGTCGACGGTGTTTTCATTTCCGCTTAGCGTCCAGGAAACCTGGTCACCGACGACCGACGCCGAAATTGCAACGCAATTATCGATACCCGTTTCGATTTCCGTGGACTCTTCATAGTCGTTCCATGTGACCAACTGTAACGACTCGAGCTGCGTCGCAGCAGAGTAGTACTTCCCAATTTCGGAAAAGGTGGAAAGCCACGTCTGCCCGCAGTTCTGATTCACGATTCGGTTCGCGCTCCAACTGGCCAATGTATCGTTGAAGCCTTTATAGGTGGCGCCGAAGGCGTGTCCTTGCGGATTCGCTTTTCCCGCCGTGTAGAAGCCGTCGAGGTATGACTGGCTCCAATCATTAGCGTTACTCGTATTGATCATCACCCAGGAAATGCTGCCGCCGCTCTGAGCATGAGTGAAGCCGCCGGAATTCTGGAATATGAGCACGGGATTTCCCGGAATGCTGGCCGTTACTCGCGCCCAGTCCAGCGTGCCGTATCGATCGGGATCGAAGAAGAACATCGCCGGACGCCCATTGATCCTCATATATGCCGACGAATTTTCGAAGCTGTTGTAAGCGTAACTGAGAATCGTAATCATCTGATCCGTCAGGCAAGTTTGAGCGCGCGTCTGGTCCGGGGGTGGGGTGCAACCGTTGTCCAACGCTCCGCCATCGGTCATGATGGCAAACTCAAATGCGCCATTGCGGCTCTCGGCATCGGCCTTCAGGGCAAAGGCGGTCGCGTTCGGCATCGAGTTGTTCTGGCCATACCAGTCTTCGATGAACCCGGAAATCCCGCGGCTCATCGCGTCAGTCACTTGACGCTTAACCTGGTTGGAATCGCTGGAAGTGTACCCCACATCCATGTGGCTCGATTGTCCGAACCAAGCCATAAAGTGCGCGTAGATCTTGGTAGTTGCCCCGGTATACAGCAGCGTGCGCGTATCCATCTTGCTCACGTTGCTTGGAGCTTCATTGCCCGTCGTCTGCGGATAAGTGGTGCCCACACTTGTGTTGTTTACAGTCTCAGCGTTCAAGGTTGTGGTCGCCAC
The DNA here is from genome assembly GCA_045808065.1 of Terriglobales bacterium. Taxonomy (GTDB): domain Bacteria; phylum Acidobacteriota; class Terriglobia; order Terriglobales; family Acidobacteriaceae; genus Gp1-AA112. Next base: position 275,598 of record JBJMGD010000018.1, read on the forward strand.
GATGGGTGTCGGAGTCGGACTGGGAGTGGGAGTCGGTGTTGGGGTCGGATTCGGTGTTGGGGTCGGAGTTGGACTCGGACTGGGCGTCGGAATCGGAGTGGGCGTTGGCGTGGAGGTCGTCGATCCGCTACTGGTCGTGGTTGTCGCTGGAGTCGTAAAGTTTGACCCCGCGCCGCCGCAGCCCGTGATGATGGCGAACGAGAGCAAGGTGCAGAAGGAAATGCCGAGCTGTGAAATCCGATTCAAATCTCGCCTCCCGAAAAAAGGCGAGAGTAGCGGCTTCAGCTACTTCACTCACTCGGAAGGAAGGTCTAAAAGGGTTACAAACATACTCGTAGAAAAGAACTAAGGTCCTTAGATCTTCCAGCGGCCAAGTGCAATGGAATCAACTGCAAAGCTGCATTTTTGGAGTTACGCAAGCGACCGTACTCATGCGGCACTCTGGCAGTAGGGTGAAGGATCAGATTTGCTGTTTGGAACGGCGGGCGCCCTCGGCAGGCACACTGCGTCGAAGGGGACTAAATGCCGAACTCAGCCCCGTGCGTTCGGATATGCAATTCAAAAAAGTCAGATACCGCAGTTTCTGTGCGTGTAGTCCGTCACAACCTCGGGGCTTATGCCGCCTCAAGAAGTGGGCATACCGCCTCACCCGGCCAGCATCTCACTGCGCGAATAGGAGCAACCGCCGTGACCAAAACTCGCCTTGCCGCCGCTTCCTTATTTGCCATAGCAATATCTTCCATCGCCACAGCCCAAGACCATTCGAAAGCTCCCAAGGGAACCGTCGTCGAAAAACAACACGCCGATGGCAGCACCGAAGTTCAGCCTGAATTCAAGAAGATCCGCGTAACTCCTGATGTAGTTCGGGCAGCTCAGCAGAAGCTCAGCAGCGAGGGTTATGATTCCGGAACGCCAGACGGGAAGATGGGGCCCGCTACTCGCGCAGCCATTCGCAAGTATCAGACCGATAAGAACCTCAAAGTAACCGGACAGCTCGACGAGAGCACCCTATCGCACCTCGATGTAGGAGCAGGCAAGACCATGGCCGCGGCGCCCGGGGCACTCGGAAGTGGCACAAAGGCTGCCGGACACGACCTTAAAGAAGGACATCCGCTGGCAGCGGCCAAGGCGTTCGGCAAGGGCGTCGGCCACGCGAGCAAGTCCGTGGCTGAAGGCACCAAATCTGGTGTGATGAGTACTAAGGACAAAATCGCCGGAGACAAGAGCAAGCCTGAAGAGAGCAACCAGACGCCCAAGTGAGAAGATCTGCGGCGTTTGCTGCCCGGAGCGGCGGACGCCCTCGTTCGGCAAACGTGAGAAACTAAACAATCCGAGGGGTGACAACCCATTTTAGTCGCGTTGAATCCGACCAGTATCCCCGGTCCGCAAGTTGCGCAGAAGCCGGTTTATGCCACCTCGTTCTTGTAAGTTCTGGCGTTCTCCGGATGACGATGGATGTGCCGTGAAAGCTTTTTACTGCCTGGAGCTGGTCTCACGGCAAGGCCAACGTTGTCAGACCGCCGTTTGTCGCGAGCACGTCCACCAAGCCTGGGCCTTTGGCCAGCGCGAGCTCGATGCTCGCTTTCCTGGTCGAAAGCTAAAGCTCTCGTCCATTCGGTTGATGCCTTTTCTACAGAACAAAGCCGCGAAACGGCCGCGTCAAAAAGCTGCCGCAGCAGGATCAGAGTGACGATCGCTTTGCGAGAGCTTGTAGAACCGAATCTTCTGGTCTCCTCTGTACGGCGACAATTCCGAAACATGACAACTTCGAGATTGAATCACGGCTCATTTGCAACTTCTCCGACGTTGGCCACAGTGTCTCCCTTGTTCATTGAGGGGACAGAGCAAACGTAAAGCACGACCCCGGCCGAGGGTGCGTGAGCTTCCCAAACCGTCTTGCCAAAAAAGTCGGTGACGTAGCCGAGCTTCATTCCTTGCGCTACGTAGGTGCCGCGCTCAACTGAGGCGTAAAAGATACCCTCTACTTCACTGATTACGCTGGCAACTTTGCCAATCCAGACTGGGTGCTCGATCGCAGCGGCCCTACCGGGCAGCATCTTGAGAAATCTCATGACGTTGTAGCAGCCGTCGGCGAGTGCCTGAACATCCTCGGGCTCGGTCGTGCCGGAGGCCCCAGCTTCCACAGCAATCCCGGGCCTGCCGCGAGTGCTGGCGGTGCTATCGAGATAGCGCGAAGCATTGGGGTCTTTGGGCCGGTCAGTGACCAGGATGATGTAATCCAGCCCAAAAGCGAGCACCATACCGCGCGAGGCTGTGTCCAGGCGTTCGGCGCCAGTTTTGGACCAGTAGGCATACGGACGCAGGCTCTCATCCAGATCGCCTCCATGCAGATCGATGAGGTAATCGCACTTTTCGACGACTTCTTTGGTCATCACCCAGGACGCGCGCTCCGTCTGCGTGCCGTTGGGATTGCCCGGATAGAACCGGTTCATGCTCTTGCCGTCGGTGGGATTCACATGTGGAACTTTCTTCTCAAAAGAAGCCAAGTTAACAAGCGGAACGATGATCACCGCTCCTGAAATCTCCTGAGGGTCGATGGTCTGAATCACATTCTCCAGAGCGATGATCGAAGCGTACTCAGTTCCATGCGCTCCTGAAACCAGTGCCAAAGTGGGACCGGGTTTGCTTCCCTTCACCACCACCACGGGAATTCTTGTGCCCGGATCGCTGCCCGCGGGCACCTCAAGGTAGCCGGTGGCCTTCTGTCCTGGAGCTGCAGTCGCGGTCCCCACTGAAAGGGTAGCCGCTCGCGCCGATACCGCGGTTGAAAGTAAAGCCATCGCCACCGCAGAAAATCGCATAAGTGTCTCCTGATTCGGCAGCCATCGTACTAGCTTCTTGCGTCCACTGCTATTTCGTACAGTAGCCCTCGCTACCCTGTCGAGCGCCCGGGGGATTTTGAGGTTTGGAAAGCAGCAGCAGCGAAGGCGTGAACGTGCTTCAAAGCAATCGGAAGCGACGTGACCCAAGGTCGGCGAAGTTCACATCCCGAACAGATTTGGCCCGAACTTCTGATAATTGTTTTCTTCGGCCCACAAGTTAAGTGAAATTGTAGCGATCTCATCCACCACTGGAATTGCATGCCCATTTTTGGTCAGATCGATTGACTTCATATACGTGTGGCAACTGTCGCAAGCGTCCACGCGCACATAATCGATGGCGTCGGCGATGTAGACAGGCAAACGATCCTTATTCTCTTCTCCGCAATTCGGACAGGCCACTCGCTTAAAGTTCCATTCAGTTGCGCACATGGAACAGATCAAGGACCGTTTGGCGCCGTCGCCTTCCGGACGCATCGCCGCTACTTGCGGTCTCGAACCACAAAACGGACATAGCGGAATCTGATTCGTGCCGTTCGAAGCTGCGGTTGGCTTCGCGACAGACTCTGCATACGGCTGCAGTAAAGCGTGTGCAAAAAACACCTGTTCGTTCGGCAACTGTTTGCTCTCGGCCTCATGTTGCCAGATGGCGATAAGTAAGTCCATCCGATCCGCGGGACTGCTATCAATCATAGCTTTGGCGGTTTCACGGAGTGCGGCAGATCCAGTTGTCTTCACTAGAGAAATCAGAGCGGAAAAGTGAGGCAACAGCATGGAAAGGTCGTGGTCAGCGGATGCGCCAACCTGGTGGTAAACATTTTTTTGGAAGCGTGCTATGACCTGATAAAACGCGAGCAGCTCGGCAGCGGCGGGTTGTTCTCTTGACAGTTCGCCAGCTCGCGCAATGCGCCGGTCCCATGATGATGCGCGCATCGACTCCTAGTTCCTGCGACCCGCAATCCTCTCGTACCATAGCCGGTGATGCGCCCGCGCCCACCGCGCTGAGACGCGGCCCTCGGTCATCGCTTTCATGCTGCCGGGAGTCATCCAGATGCTCATGTAGACGTGAATGATGAACGCGCCGATGGTAATCAGCGCTACGGCCGAATGAATGAAGACACAGAGCGTGAGCACCCAGTGAAGAGCATACGGGACCTTTTCGGGAAACCACATTACGGTTCCGGTGATGAGCAGAATCAAAGAGCACCAGAGCATCACCCACCAAAACTGTTTCTGTCCGGCGTTGAAGCGCTCCTGTGGCGGGACGGCTTCGTCGTGATTTTCGACGTAAGCCCGAATGTTCCTGTTCCACTCTTTATCTTCCGGGATAGCGCGCATATCGCCACGCCACGTCCAGTGCATCCAAATGATAGTAGCCATGTAAACGAGCCCAATCCATGGATGCCAGAAGCGAATGGTTCCACCACCACCGAGCACGGCTGCGAGCCAATACAGAAAGGGAGTGAATAGAGCTAGCCCAGAAGCGAGAAGATAGCTGTACGCAGCGCCATTGATCCAATGCCCCACACGTTCGCGGAACGTGTAGCGCACGACTTCGTCTTCACGAACCACGGTTCCTGCGCGGGTAAAGGTTCCGCTGCTCATGGCTTTCTTTCCTCTTCTTTGTCGATGTCCTTAGCTCCGTAGCGTACATGGTGTAGGAACACTCCGATTACGCCGAATGCCATTCCGAATCCGCCAAGCCACTTTAGAGGTCCTTTCCACAACCTCACAAACAGCGGAACCTGAGGATTCGATGGCAGGCCGCCATAATGCTCCGGATTCTTCGCGTCATGCAGCACATAAATTACGTGCGTGCCGCCTACGCCTTGTGGATCGTAAACTCCGGCGTCCTTGTAGGAAGTGTGTTCCTTCAATTGGGTGACGCGGGATTCGGCCAGCGCCTTCATGTCATCCTTGCTGCCGAAGTGCAGACATCCCGTCGGACAGGCTTTGATGCAAGCAGGTTCAAGTCCAGCTCCGACACGGTCTGAACAAAGCGTGCACTTATAAACTTTCTTGGTTACACCGTCGAACTTGGGAATGTTGAATGGACAGCCGGTGACGCAGTACTGGCAACCAATACAATTCGCCTGATTGAAGTCTACGATCCCGTTTTGGTATTGGACTATTGCGCCTTCGGCCGGACACGCCGCGAGACAGCCAGGATCCTCGCAGTGCATGCACTGATCTTTGCGCATGAGCCAACTGATGGTGCCATCGTCATTCTGGTGCTCGTTGAAGCGAATGAGATTCCAGAAGTTCCACGCCGTATCGGGCATGGTCTGATAAGTATTGTCGAACTTGGTCTCGCGAAACTCGTAGCCGTTCCATTCCAGACAAGCCACTTCGCAGGCTTTGCAACCGATGCACGTCGTGGTGTCCACCAGTTTGCAGACATCGTAATCGCGGGATACATCGCGTCCAGGAGTGCCGCCGCGATGAGCCGATATCGCTTTAAGTTCGAGATTCCCGTTGCTCATGGCGGCTCCTTACACCTTCTCCAGTTTCACAAGAAAGCCCTTGAACTCGGGGGTATATGCGTTCGGGTCGGTTATGGTTGGCGAGAGTAAGTTCGCCGGTGTTAGATCGGTCAGGCCGGCGTCCTCTTTGATGCCCCGGTAACCCCAGTGAATTGGAATCCCGATTTGGTACGTCTTCTTGCCGTCGATCTGCATCGGTTTGATGCGCCGCGTGACCATGGCTTTCGCGAGATAATGGCTGCGCGCGCTGGTTACCTTTACTTTCTCTCCACCGCTAATGCCCATCTCATTGGCCAATTCAGCGGGTATTTCGACAAACGGCTCCGGCACCAGCTCCACATTCATGGGATTGTTTTTGGTCCAATAGTGGTAATGCTCGGTAAGACGATACGTGGTGCAAACGATGTTGAACCCTTGCTCTGGGGAGCCGTACTTATCCAGCGCAGTCTTGTACTTCTTGACTACAGGATTATTCGCCTGGTTAGGATGCAGCAGATTCGTCACCGGGCTCTCGATGGGCTCGTAGTGTTCCGGGAAGGGACCGTCCGCCATTCCTGCGAGCGGCACGAATAATCGACCGACCCCTTCGGGATTCATGATGAATGGCCCCATGTGATCTTTGGGGTTGGAGTCGGCCTTGAAGTCGGGGACATCGTTACCGACCCATTTTTGCTGAGCCTCATTCCACCAGACCTGCTTACGAATAGGATCCCAGGGTTGGCCGGCGCCATCGCACGATGCGCGGTTATACATCACGCGTCGATTCATCGGCCATGACCAGGCCCAATTTGGATAGATTCCCAATCCTGACGGATCTTCCGTGCCACGACGTTGCGTGTTGGAACCCGTCTCCGGCCATGAACCGCAATATAACCAGTTGGCTGAGATCGTTGTTCCATCGTCCTTGAGCCACGAGAACCCCGGCAGCTGCTGACCGGCTTTGATCTCTTGCCCTGTCTTGTCATCTTTAAGATCGGCCAGGGCTCTCCCGTTAAGTTCTTTGGCTACCTCGGTGAGCGAGGGATTTAGCGGCGTCGTGTAGGCCCACGAAGCATTCAGAATGGGATCGGGGAACTTGCCGCCTTCCTTCTTATATAGATCGCGAACCTTGAGGAAGATGCGAGCGAGAATCTCCTGGTCGAGTTTTGCCTCGCCCGGAGTGGGCAGAGCGACGTACTTCCACTGCAGCCAGCGCGCGGAATTGACGAAGGTGCCATCCTTCTCGGCGAAACCCGCGCCGGGCAGACGATAGACCTCGGTGTTGATCTGCTTCATGTCGTCTTTGGAAATTCCCGGCGACCGCCAGAACTCGCTGGTTTCGTCCGGATAAATTTCGCAGACAACAAGCCAGTCGGCTTTCTTCAATGCGTCAATGTTCTTCTGGGAGTTCGGCCCAATCATCACGCCGTTCATACCAAAGGCAAAGAGTCCCTTGATGTGGCCGTTGTACATGTTGTCCCACTGCTCTACCCATGAGTACTTCCGGTCAATCTTTGGCAGATAGTTGAAAGCCCAGTCGTTGTCTTTGCTTGCTGCATCGCCGTACAGGGCTTTGAGGAGTGACACGGCGAATTTTGGAGTGTTGGACCAGTAGTTGTACGAATCCCATTCCTTCGGCTTTGAGCTTTGGGGTGTTGTCCGTTTGATGTAAGTGGCAAAATCTTTGTCCGCCGGATTCGGCATCTTCAGATAGCCGGGAAGAATGTCGAAAATGCCGGCTATGTCTGTGGCGCCTTGAATATTGGAGTGCCCTCGCAGAGCGTTCATACCTCCGCCGGCTCTTCCAATATTGCCCATCATCAGCTGCAGCATTGCCGCTGTGCGGATGATCTGAGTGGCAAATGAATGCTGTGTCCAACCCACCGCATAGATGATGGTGGCGACTTTCTGCATATCGCCGTCTTTGCGAATCGAGGTGAAGAGATCGGCAGCTTTCAGGAATTGATCTTTAGGAATTCCCGTAATACGTTCCACCATCTCTGGCGTGTATCGCGAGTACTGCTTCTTCAGCAGTTGATAAACGCAACGCGGATGCTGAAGTGATGTGTCGTAAGCGATGTTCGGCGGAAGCGTCGCCGCAATTGCGGGTGCTGCAGTGCCGAGACCCGGCTTGGCAGCCGCCGGACCAAAAGCCTGATGACCTTGGCCCTCGCCGCCAGTGCCGCTGGGAGTCCCTTTGCCTCCAGCTTGGGGATTCGGATTGTTGCCGGCCTGCTGAGTTGCATTTTTCTGAGTATTGGCGGCAGTCGAGTGCGTAGAAGCGTCCACAGTTGCAGACCCATCACCTGCCGCGATCGCTGCGGCAGCAGTTCCGGTCACGTTTCCACCTTGTTCGTAGTTCCAGGTGGAAACGTCATATTTCATTGCGGAGGCGTCGTACCCGGAGAAGAGTCCGTCTTCCGGCAGCTTGAAACCCTTTTTGATGATGAAAGCAGCATTGGTGTAGTTGACTAGGTAGTCTTTAGCAACTCGGCTGTTCTCCAGCGCATAGTTGATCAGGCCACCCAGGAAGGCGATATCTGCGCCCGCGCGAATTTGGAGATGCAGGTCGGAAACCGCGGCTGTCCTCGTAAGCCGTGGATCGACGACGATCATTTTGGCATTGCGCTGCCGCTTAGCTTCAATCGCCCACTTGAAACCGCAAGGATGGTTTTCCGCCGGATTGCCACCCATGATCAACATCACGTCGGTGTTCTTGATGTCGATCCAGCCATTGGTCATGGCGCCGCGTCCGAAAGTTGGTCCCAAACTTGAGACCGTGGGACCGTGTCAAACCCGGGCCTGGTTTTCCAGGTAGCAGACCCCCAGGCTGCGCATACTCTTGACGGCGAGATAATTGAATTCATTTGTGTCGGTGCAGCCGCCGTTGAAACCGATGCCTTCGCAGCGATTGACGGTGCGTCCCTGGTCATCCTTTTCGACGAAAGTATCGTCGCGCGTCTTCTTCACCTTGCGCGCGATCTCGTCGATTGCCTGCTCCCAGCTGATGTCATCCCAATGGTCTGATCCGGCGCGGCGGACTTGCGGCTTTAATAATCGCCGATCATTCAAAATATCCTGATGAAGTGACGCGCCCTTCGGGCACAGAGTCCCGCGATTGATCGGATGATCCGGATCGCCTTCCACATGCACAACCTGCGGCGTCACGTTCTTCGCTTTATCGCCCAGCGTATGGATAATGACTCCACAGCTTACGGCGCAGTAAGGACACGTTGAACGAGTCTCGGTGGTGCGCGCGATCTTTAATTCTTTAGCTTGGGCGTAGGCGGGGGCGAGATCAAAGCCCAGAACGGTAACGGCGATCCCTCCGATGGTGCTCGCCTTGAGAAAGTCGCGACGGCTAGCTTGCATGCCACCTCCTTAGGAAGGAAATGTGACGTCTACGCGTTCAGCCAAACATCCTGCGCCTCTCACTAGATCATGTCAAATTATTTCCCCAAGCGCTGAAACATGCTTGGGATGGCACTGACCAGTTGGTTAATTTGGGATTGGATCGCGAATGGCTAAGTCGTCGAAAAGTTGGGGTGGGTGATGGGAATCGAATGCACCTGCTCTTGGAATAACAACAACTTAGTGGCGGCGAGTGGCGGAGTTTGGTGGGGTTTGGAGGGGCCGGGAGGGGTTATTGGACCGCCGATGGACCGCACAAGCGGATTACACAATCTCAATTTTCTGCCCGGTTAAAATCGCATCGGGAGGAAGATCTATGATGCGATCAAAAGTTGCAGGCGGGGTATTGTTATTTTTCTTGGGAATGCTCATCGGGAGCATCCTTCCTATCAGATCCGTGTTGGCTCAAGGGAAGGAATCACAGGAAGGTAGCCACTGGATCATTCAGCCGATTCAAAACGCCCGTTTCAATGCCTATATCTTCAACGAACGAACCGGTGAGATTTTCATGTTGACTGAACGCGATAAATCCCTTGTCAAACTGAAGGAAAAATAGTTGTGACCGAGATCACGGTATCCACAAATCGGGGGTAAGGTTTGAGGAACCGTCGATGCCCTCTCGCGAGTTACGCTTCACCGCTACACCCCGTTGACCGTTATTCCCACTGCCTTGCTGCGTGGAACGGATTGATACGTTCGAAACTCTGATTGGGTGTGTGATAACCCAAGCGCGGAATCAAATGTTCATTCACTGCCGCCGACCACTTCTCCAAGTCACGCAGAAAGGCGTTGAACTCGTCGCGCCGTTGCAAGCTCATCGGGTAAACGCCGATGAAGACTGTAGTGTTCAGACCGAGTTAAAATAGCCTGACACTCACATCGTCTGTTTCATTTCGGAACTGCGCTATTCTGATATTCTATCCCTCTTATGCCTATCTCACATCTCATCCAGCAACTAGATACACAAATCAAACTGTTACAAACGGCAAAGCAAATCCTTGAAGGCGAGGAGTCGTACGGTGTGCGTGCGGGTTCTACCGGCAGCAGAAGGGGGCCATGGCAGATGTCAGCGACGGCAAGGGCGAGGATCAGTGCGGCTCAAAAGAAACGTTGGGCGAAGGTAAAAGGGACCGCTGCCGCTGTCACGCCAAATTCCAAAACGGTGAAGAAGAGTCGGCGGAAGATGAGTGCGGCAGGAAGGGCGAGGATTGCTGCGGCGCAACGGTCGCGGTGGGCGAAGTTGAAAAAGGCGGCTTAGTCGGCCTAGGCGAAAGACTCAGAACTTGTTGGTTCAAATCTCCATCACACGTCAACAGCTCCGTCAAAAGGAAAATTGCCCTTGGCTGACGTGAGAAACGAGGCGTTTGTCGCTGTGCCCTGTTGTTTTCAGCTACTTACATGGAATTAACAGGGGCCGTTCTTCCTGTCATACTTGTCTTTTCCGCCCAAGTGCAACTTCGTCCGCTCCTAATTCCTATTCTGGGAAATCACGACGCGGTTTGTCCTTGACGTGCGTCCCGCTCCAGCCTAACATTCCCGGCCCTGACTACTTGGAGCCGCCAATGCGTGCCTTCTCCGTTCTACTGATTTGTTTGTGCTGTGTCGTCACCGCTTTTGCTGGTCGCAGGCGGGGAAACGCTCCCGATCTCGCCACCATTCAATTGCCAGCTGATTTCTCGATAGATTACAGCCTGGCCCTAAACAATCGTGCCAAAGTGACCGGAGGGTCTGCTCCAGTTACGGGTACCAAGCTGAACGAGGCCGGGGATGTGGTTTTCCAGGCTCTGACCCAGGAGTCGATGGTGTCAGGCCTAGGCCTACCTTACAAATGGCGACTTACGGTTTTGGACGATGGAGTGATGAATGCAGGCTCACTATCCGATGGCGAGATAACGGTTAACGGCGCAAATGGCGGCCTCGCGTCCCTAATCGGCACGAACAAAGGCCTGTGGGCGGCAGTTTTATCGCACGAAATCAGTCATACAGCCTATCGCCACGGCGTAAGGCAGTTCATGTATCAGTACCAAGTCCAGCAGCAGATTGCGTACTACGAGTGGCGCGTGCGAAATGGCGACAAGAACGCAAACTGGTCGATAGTCGGATTGCGAATCGGAAGCGCCATAGCAGCTAAAAAGCTCTCGCGCGACCTGGAGCACGATGCTGATGTAAAAGGCATGATGCTAATGGCGAGAGCTGGTTATCATCCTGACAATATATTTGCCCTGAATCATTTAATGAGGCTGAGATCGGGCGAGCAATCTAAGTTCGCAGCTTTCTTTTCAGACCACCCTAGCTGGGAAACAAGAGATCAGCGCGACGAAAAGGCATATTCGGATGCTGTTGCGGAATACAACCGCTTATGGCCGAGTCCCGAGCTTTCGCCAGGTGGCAATCCTTCCACTGTAGTTTTCTTGGGACAACCGCATTCAGTCGAAGATAAGAAGCAGAAGCTGGCCGAGGTGCAAGTGCCTCTACTCTGCCGAAATTCCAAGGCACCGTTAACTGTTGTTTTGAAATTAGCAAAGGATGGTCACCCGGTCCAGGGAGCCGAAGGATTCAAGGATGAATCGGGAAATTTCTCAAGCCAGACAGAAGTTGCGTGCACAGGCGCGGATTCAGAAGCCCACTTTGAGCTGCCCGCTGGCACGGTATCAGACAAGGAACGGAAGCTAAAGGCCGAGGCTTTTGTCTTTGAAGACAGGGCGCTGATGGAACGCTCGAAGCAGTTTGATGTAGTGATTCCGAAGCGGTGACTCTATTTACGGGAGGCATTATGAACGCACTCAGACGCATGTTATCTATCTTTGGAATTTGCACTTTGCTGGCGCTAAGTTCCAGCGACATCCTCGCCACTGCGGGCTTCGCCACATGCACGGGGGCCGATCCTTGTCGCGCCTGCAAGAACTGCAAATATTGCCATCACTGTGCGAAGGATGGTGGAACGTGCGGTGTCTGCAAGAAGCTATGGTTTCATGAGCACCTTCGGGTTGCGAACCCATTCTCTCTAGAAATATGGCAATAAAAACTGGGCGTCATTATGATTCCCTAGGGCTATACTCCATCCCTGCGTCAATCGCGAAACGCCATATGATTTGAGGCCCCGTTGAGCACCCCTGTTCAGAGCCGGATTTCCACACAACCAATAAGCATCGATCCAAAACGTAAACAGCTGGTCGACAAGGCCCGCGAGAACTGGACTCGACGGCTGATCGATCTTTCGCGTCGCAATAATCTCCTCTACTACAGACCCCTGAAAACAGGGACACTAGACCTAGCAGGAGCCGATACTGAGCAAATCGCCCGTTTAGTCGCTGGGGAAACTGTTTCAATTCGGAAACTATTGCCTGACTATCGCGATGACCAAATCGCTGCGACGGTTCGTAATATTGCTCGCAAGGCCCTTGAGAACTCCGAAGAAAAAGGTCTGCAGACCCTGTTTGTCTCCTTTGGGATGGCGACATGGCCCGCGACCGACGAAGGGCGGCCGTCTGACGCTCCCGTGCTGCTTATGCCGGTGACAGCCGAGATGAAGGTAGGTTCAGGGACATGCACTTTAACCAGGGGCGGCGTCATACAAGCGAATGTAGTTTTGTTACACGTGTTAACTGCAGAATTTGGAGTTCACATCAACTCCGAGGATTTGCTGGCTCATCTCGAAGAACCGGAAGACGCGGACAGTTCCCTCGATCCAGCACCGCTGTATGAGGAGCTTAAACGGCGAGCGGGAGAAATCCATGGATTTGAAGTGAAGCCGGCCATTATCCTCGGGAACTTCGCCTTTCAGAAAATGGCCATGGTGAGAGATCTGGAGTCCCTGCCGGCTGAACTGGCTGCACACGATGTGGTCGCCGCGATTGCCGGAGATAGCACCGCACGATCGGTTGTCTCAGCAACTCAACAGCATATTGACCCAATCGGGCTCGACCGTATTCCTCCCGAGCTTGAGTTCGCCGTAGTTGACGCCGACTCGAGCCAGCAATGCGCGATCGCTGGAATCGCAGCTGGGCAAAATGCGGTGGTGCACGGCCCTCCGGGTACCGGCAAAAGTCAGACTATCGCGAATCTGATCGCCACTCTTGCAGCCTCAGGCAAACGCGTCCTCTTTGTTGCAGAGAAACGCGCCGCACTCGAGGTTGTTCTTGCGCGATTGGATTCCGTGGGCCTGGCTCATCTCGCGATTGACCTGCATGGAGCAGACTTATCGCCCAGAAGAGTAATGCAACATGTTGCGAAGACTCTCGATACGGTGCGATCTTCTACCGCTGTGAGTTGCGCGGACGAGCATCGCAAGTTAGTGGAGCGTCGTTCCAGGCTCAATCAACACGTTGAGCGCCTGCACTCGAAGCGTTCACCCGCTGCGAAGAGCGTTTACGAGCTCCAGGGGTTGCTTTTACATCTGTCGACGAGGATTGAGGCGAGCACGCGTTGGCGCGGGGACTCGCTCAACAAGCTTACGCCCGTCACAGCGGATGCTGTTCGCGACATGCTTAAGGAAGCAGCTGGTTTCGCCTCGCTCTTTCTGAGAACCGATCGGTCTCCTTGGACGGGAGCACAGCTCGGGAGTGGGGCTAGTGTACGCAATGCGCTGGACCTCGTCGCCAAACTTGAACGAAGCATTCGGGAAGTGGCTGGCTCCCTTGACTCAACACGTCGCGATTCGGGACTCCAATTGCCCATATCGTTAGCTCGAACAAAGGAGGCTCTCGCGGTTCTTGACGGGTTGCAGAAGCGGCTGGACATCTACTCAACGGACGTATTCCGTCAAGACTTGAATGCTCTAGCAATTGCGCTTGCGCCAGCACAGTTTGGCTTATGGCGCGCAGCGTGGGCGTGGACAACCAGCTCAGAGTTTCGCCGATCACGAGAGGCCCTAATCGGATTAAGGAAGGCTGGCAAAGTCCCGTCTTCCACACTGCTTGCCGAGTTGCTCGAACTTTCAGAGTTGGCCTCCAAGTGGAACAAACTCAGTGATCGCTTGCCGTCTGTCGTGCCCGATTGGAAGAAGCGTCGCACGACTTGCGATTCTTTTTTTCAAGAAGTGGCAGCACTGCAATCCTGTTTCCCTCATAAAGCTATCGCGGATTTGTCAGTCGATGAATGCGCAGCATTCCTGAGGGCCCTCTACGAAGATCAAAGGAGTCCATACCAACTGCCGAAGCTGACAGAAATCGAGTGTGCGTTAGAAACGGCTGGCGTAGGAGCGTTAGTCGCCGAATTGCGGGAAAGAAAGCTGCCCGTAACCGAGCTGTGGCCGATACTGTTTGATCACGCTTGGTTTGCGTCAACCCTGGACTCGGCGTGTGACGCTGATATAGACATTCGCGGCTTCCGAGGCGAAACCCACAACGGCTACGTTAAGGATTTCCGCGAACTCGACCGAAAACGAATTGCTCTCGCTGCCGAGCGAGTCAGGCACTCACATGGCGTAAATGCGATCGCGGCCATGAACGCCAATCCTAGCCAAGAACACCTCATTCGCGCCGAGGCAGCGAAAAGCAGGCGCCATATTCCCCTGCGAAAAGTATTTGAGCAAGCGGCGGAAGTTCTAACTGCAGTGTGCCCCTGCTGGATGGCAAGCCCTCTCTCTGTTAGCCAATTACTCGACGGAAGAAAACAGTACTTCGATTACGTTGTTTTTGACGAAGCGAGCCAAGTGCTGCCCGAGGATGCAATCCCATCTATTCTCCGCGCGAGCAAAGTTGTGGTCGCGGGCGATAATAAGCAGTTGCCACCAACTACGTTCTTCGCTTCCGCCGAAGAGGACGAACTTGCTGCTGACGAAGAATCGTCTACGGATGGTTTCGAAAGCTTGCTCGACATGATGATTCCATTCGTCCACCAGTTCTACCTCGATTGGCACTATCGCAGTCGGGACGAGGCGCTCATTAACTTTTCAAACATGCATCTTTACGACGGTCGGCTGGTGACCTTCCCAGGTGCAGGGGGGCCGCAGGCAGTAAGTCACGTTCTCGCCGCACAGCCGACAGGAACGGATGGACAGGAGGAGAGCTCGACAGAAGAAATACGCACCGTTGTTTCGCTGATCCTCGATCACGCAAGAACCAAGCCTGATCAGACGCTTGGCGTTATCACCATGGGTATTAAGCACATGTACCGTGTGCAAGCAGCCCTCGATCAGGAGTTGCAGGGACGCACCGAATTGCACGAGTTCTTCGATCCAAATCGGCGCGAGCGGTTCTTCATCAAGAACCTTGAGCGTGTGCAGGGAGACGAGCGCGACACAATCATCGTGAGCATTGGCTATGGCAAAGATAGGGCCGGCAATCTCCCTCTCAGATTTGGTCCTTTGCTCAATGCCGGAGGAAGGCGACGGCTGAACGTTGCTATTACTCGTGCGAGGCAGGCCCTCACGCTGGTCTCATCCTTCGGCTACACGGACATCGATCTAGGACGGGTTCGTCCTGGTAGCGGCGTGGAGATGCTGCGGGATTATCTTCACTATGCCTCAACAAATGGCAAGCGTTTGGGAGATGCCGAACTTAGCGACGTGCCGCCAAATGCCTTCGAAGCAGATGTAATGGATTCGTTGGCGGCAAGAGGTTTGAAATTGATTCCACAAGTGGGAGCGTCCGCCTTCCGCATCGACATTGTTGCGGAACACCCGCGCAATCCTGGTCGATTTGTCCTCGCCATCGAATGCGACGGCGCTAGCTATCACTCGAGCTGCACGGCGCGCGATCGCGATCGTCTTAGGCAGCAGCAACTCGAAAATCTTGGATGGCGCTTCCATCGCGTTTGGTCTACGGATTGGTTCCTCCAAAAGGAGCAAGAAGTTGAACGTACGATGAAAGCATTTGCTGCCGCTGTAGAGTTCGCTGATCGCATGGACGTCAGTCCTCCTGAACCTGCTCCACATCTGTCAGCGCCAACGAATATACGAGGAAACGGGAGCGGCGCAGATTCAAAGCTTCAGCCGAACAACGCGAGAACCGTTCGTCCACCGATCGCACGGCGAGAATCCATCAGTGACTATGCTCTCTTCGAACTCATTCAGCTAGTGGTCTGGCTTAACTCCGATGGGCAACTCAGAACAGACGATCAAATTGTCTCCGAAATGGTGGACGATCTCGGCTTCACTCGCCGCGGAGTGCGGATTGAAACGGCTTTGAGATCTGCGATTCGGAGCTGGCGGGCACGACAGTCCTTCTGACTGCATCCGCGTCAGACCATCGGCAGCCACCAAGCTGGCCTGTTCGCGATACACGTTGACTTCTGCCACTTTGCCGACAAAGCGAACAGCGACACCAGGAACGAACAAAATCGCGGATACGTTCGTTGATTCCTCTCCCCATTTAGACAGCAGCAAAGAAGCTTGGTTCCAATCAACATCCAAGACACACCTCTACCTGTTCGCCGCCCGTCTATGACGTATGAGCTCGCTCAAGCGGAACAGCACTTCTGTCCCGCTCACCCGAACAGGCCAATTTGCGCCGAACTTGATTCTGGAACTTCGATTGCACATGCCGGAATGTCATTCTGCGGATAGTTGACTAGCGAGCTCACGGGGTAGCGTTTCATCAGGCACGCGTCGCACGGCACGAGCAGGTCGGTAAGGCGATGACTCTCGGTTGGCGGCGTGGCCAGCCACTCGTCATAATCTTGCTCATTTAACATTGCCGGCATCCGGTCGTGCACATCTCTCAGCAGTTGGTTTGGGGTCGTGGTCAGAATCGCGCAGGATTCGATCGCTTGGCCGGCCGGAGCCATCCAGCGGTCCCAAATCCCAGCGAAGGCGAACAGTGAATCGTCCTTCAGCCCGAAGTGAAACGGCTGCTTCGTATTGACCATTCGTCTCCACTCGTAAAATCCGTCCGCGGGGATTAAACATCGGCGCCGCTCAAAGCTTTCTCTGAATGCCGGCTTTTCGAGAACCGTCTCGCTCCTGGCGTTGATTTGTCCGATGGAGGCATTACTTGCCCATGAGGGAATCAGACCCCAACGCATAGAACAGATCGTTCGTCCCGAGTCGGTCGCCCGCACGACTGGAACAATCTGGGTCGGAGCGATGTTGTACCGCGGCCGCAGTTCGCCGGTGAACTCTGCGTCGAACCTCTGGGCCATCTTTTCAGCGCGCGTTAGTCGGTAGCGTCCACACATCGTTCTGGGATTGTAGCAACGTGGGGTAGGGCAGAACGGCAATAGAAATGTATAGAGGCGATCTGAGGATAGTAAATCAGTTACACTCTTGTGCGCGCAAAGGAGAAGCCAATGCAGAAGATGACGACGGTCGTGTTGTGTCTGTCCGCATGTGCATGGGGGCAGAACCCCATGTCGGATGCGTTGCGTAACGAGTTAACGCGCCAGACGAACAACACGGTTGCAGCTGCGGAAGAGATGCCCTCGGACAAATACGGATACAAGCCGACCGACGCCCAGGTGCCATTTGGACACTGGGTATCGCATGCCACGGGCGCGAACAATTTCTTCTGCTCGAAGCTGACCGGTGCGACAGCTCCCGCAGTGGGCGTGAAGGAAACCGATCCAAAGGACAAACTGGTTGAGGCGCTAAAGAAGTCATTCGATTATTGCTCCACTCAGCTTCCGAAACTGCAGGACAGCCAGTTAGGGGAAGAGGTATCGATGTTCGGAGGTCGCAAAATGACGAAAGGGGCGGCGGTTCTCGATCTGAGCGCCGATTGGGCGGATCACTATTCCCAAATGGCAAGCTACCTGCGGTTGAACGGGCTGCTTCCGCCGACTGCAAAGAAGAAGTAGAGGTTAACGCTTATGTAATCAGCCAATCGGACTGCCCGCTGCTATTTGGCGACCTCCATCGCCAGGAGCTGCTTCCGCGTTGAGCCTCTGGGGCTTTGACTCCGGCAAACAACTGCAGTTCGACGGAACGATTCTCATCGTGAACGCATTGGCGAGCCTCTGGGGCTTTGACTCCGGCAAACAACTGCAGTTCGACGGAACGATTCTCATCGTGAACGCATTGGTTTAATCGGTTGCGTGCTTGTTTCTAGTCAACCTCGCGATCCGTTTAAAAACAAAAAGGCATTGAACCCATGAGCCTGATGAGATTGAGCGCCAGATCATCGAACAGATCCCCTTCCTTTAGATACTTCCACCACGCGCGTGCTAACGTCCTCACATTCCATCATCAGCAACGGCAATCGTGCAGGAGGTCCAGTCCGGTTTCGGGCCTTTCTTCTCTGGCTTTTTTATTTGCTAGGCTGGATTGCGCAAGCAGCGATCAAGACGAACACCGCGAGAAACCAGATCATCAATGCGGTTAACTGACTAGAGTAGAACCATACCCGCACCCCAAATAGGAACAGCAATACAGACACGGCGAATAGCCACCAAAAAGGCTTCACGCCTCACATCTCCCCTTCAGCAACCGCAATCGTGCAACAGGCCCAATCTGGCTTAGGCCCTCTCCTATCTAGTGGGGCAAACAGATCATCCCGGCCCATCGCTTGCGTGTAGTAGGGATTCTTCAACTTGAGCCAGTACGTGTGCTTTTCAGTGAACTGGTACGGTGAGTTCTTCGGCTTCGCTACAATGCCTTCCAGATCCTTCTTGCAAGCAATCTCAAACAAGCGTTGTCCGTGTTCTTCGATGTGATCACAGTACAGCAGCCATTCTCTCTTCCTGATGAGCGCCTTCAGTTGACGTTTGCGTTCGTACAGGCCATCGAAGCGGAGATCCTTTCCTTCGCACCAAAGTAGGTCGAAAGCGTAGAAGCGCGGTTCGGCCCGCTTGAACAGTAGGTCATTGAATTGCGATATACCTCGGCTGTCGAGACAGCAGACCTCGCCATCCAGGACCGCTGCCTTTGCGCCCAGTTCCTTCGGCAGCGCCGATGCGAGCGCAGAGAAGTTCTTGAACTCATTTCCATTGCGCGAGACGAGCCGGCACCGCTCGTTTTCAATGAATGCGAGCGCACGAAAGCCGTCATGCTTCAGCTCGAACAGCCAGTCGGGATGCGAAAAGGGCTCCTTGTGCCGCTTGAGCGGCATGGGCCTGAGATTGGTGGGGAACACAGGAATAACGGCATTTTACAACCGTTTGCACCGCAAACTCACCCGCCATTGATCATCCTTTCGGGAACTGCAAGACAGGCATCTAACCCTGCGTGGAGGTGAGCCTATGTCAACCCGTAAGCATTACTTCGTCGAGGAACGTCCAGATGGTGGTTTTGCGGTACAGGCCCGAAACGCACAACGAGCCAGCCGCCTTGTGAAGACCCAGAAGGAAGCAGAGCGCCTTGCAAAGGAGTTCAACTCGCGCGACCACGCTGACGTTGAACGCGTTAGGAATACCAAGAAGGGTAAGCGCGATCAATGGCGGTCGGCGGCCTAACAAAGCTGCGGGCCAGCCCCTTGTGATCGTAAGAAAAGAACGTGTCCCTCCGCCGGTCAGGACCAGAGGCGAAGCTTGCAATTTCCGAGGCAGGCGCGGCATCGAGTTGCTTGTTCGGGCGCTTCGTGGGAACAGCGTAGTGTAGGATGTCGGCCTCACCATGCATTACTTCGATCAGGCAATCCCCTATCTCTCAACACACTGGTGGCTCGCTAGTGCTGTCATTGTGTGGTGGGGTGGTCTAATCGCAGGGCTCCAGATCGCGTTAGAAGATTGGAAAATCCGCAGAATCTTGCGTCGCACTGCGGAACTGCGGAAAGAAAAGATTAAGCGCTAGGCGACATCCCTGCCTTTAGATCCTTTGTTACCGTACAGCTTCGCGCGTTTGTTAATGCCCGGAGCACTTAGCGCATACTGGGACTCTGGAAAATGCTCCTTAGCTGCGTTGCTCAACATCCATGCCGCATCGATTAGTGTCTTGCCCTCACCTTCGGCAACAAAGCCATTGAGAACGTCTCCTAACTTCCAACGGAAACCAGCGTTCCACTCGGCTGCAATGGTGAAGTTGATCTCGCTCTCATAAATCTTCTGAAGCTGTTCAAAGGGGTTCATTGCGCTGCCTGCCTCCTGGGCTTCCAATGGCCTTGAGTCCATTCCCAAGATTATAGTGAGGAGCAAGGAGCTGAGACGCGGGTGTTCGTTGAAGATATTGTACTCGGTGGGTTGAAGGCACATCCGTCTTGGTTCGTAAGCGACCATTTGCTGCGTGGAGATGCCAAGACAGGTAATCTCGACGATGTGGCAAGGGAGATTGCCGATCGCAATGACCTGCGCTTCGAAAGAGTGGTGTGGGTGGAAGGGGAGGCGTTAGGTTCTGGCGTATCGAGTGACAGCAGACCGCCATTCTCATATCCTGTCGATCCGTACACGCGAAGGGGAGGGTGTCATGCCAATCACGCTCACACAGCAGACCGCTCTGATCACAGGGGCATCACGCGGTATCGGCCGCGGAATCGCGCTGAAGCTCGCTGAGCAGGGGGTGAAAAGAATTGCAATCAACTACAAGGAGAACGACGCGGCCGCCGCAGACGCCGCTCGCCTCCTCAAAGAGCGCGGTGCGGCGCCTCTGGTGATCAAGGCGGATGTCGGCAAGGTTGCAGACATCCAGCGCATGTTCGAGACCATCAAGTCCCAATTCGGCGGCCTGGACATCTTCGTCTCTAACGCCAGGGCCACGCTCGCCACAGGCTTCTACGCGGAACCAATGGAGATCCCGCTGGAGGCATGGCAGGCGACATTTGACACCCAGGCGACGGAGTTCCTGGTTGCGGTCCGCGCAGCGGTGCCGATGATGGGCAAGAACGGCCGGATCATCGCCATCACCTATGCGCCCGGCGGGCAAACCGGCAGCTGGCAGCCTTGGGTGGCTATGGGCTCAGCGAAAGCCGCGAAGGAGGCGCTGGCTCGTTATTTTGCGGTCGCTCTCGCCCAGAAGGGGATCACGGTCAACATGATCAGTCCGGGCGCCTGCGACGACAGTGTCCTCAGCGGGCTGCCGCCCCATGTGTTCCAGATGATCAAGGACTGGCACGAGAGCGGCTGGACGCCCATGAGGCGCCTCGGCACGCCAGCCGACGTCGGCAACGCCGTGGTTCTTCTCTGCACTGACCAGGCGAGCTTCATCACCGGCCAGCTGCTGTACGTTGATGGCGGCGCTTCCGCGATGGAGCCGGTCTTCCCGTTGGCCATCCAAGGCATCAAGTAGCGATTCTCGGTGACGTGGAGTATTTGACAGGTTCAGCGACTCGCTTCACACTCTGCGCGTGACAATCCTGCTGGTGTGCCCTGACGAGTCGCGCATGAGTCGTCTCAAGGTCGCCATTCACTCAGCAGGATTCCATACCATTTCGGCACGCGGTCTCGACGACGCCTGGGCGAGGACTGACTTCTTCGATGTCGGTGCGGTGCTGATCGATCACGAGCTGCAGAACGACATAACGGCGTCTGCGTTTCGGCAGCGGTTTATCACGCTGAACTTGAATGAGGATGCTGCACCCGAAGCTGTGGTCATGGAGCTTACCAACCTGTTCGGCAGGGGTTCTGAATTGGTGCAGTAATGTCTTGACTGAACAAAGGGGACGCATTTGGAAGAGCAGCTGCGGCGGAGACTGGATGCGACTCGGGAAAGTATTCGAGCCAAGTACAAATCCATGCAGTCGGCGCAGCGTCCGAATGATCCCATCCGCAAATATCTATCTGGTGAGATCGAGAAAGAGCTGCAAGGCTTACGTGATTCTTTGTCGCACGACGAGATCGTCCAGGTCCAAACTCGAATTGACAGGATACGGCCGGATGCCGGTCCAATGCACCCTTCCGTCGTCGATTCCAGCAACCCAACGCTTTTCGCAGAACTTCAGGATGAATACCACTTCCTGCAGCGTCTGCTCGACTAAGCTAGACTCCGCTGCGTGTTTGTCACTGCGTGTAAGGCCGGTGTGCCCGGGCTCGGAGCTGGTCCAGTCGCTACCCTTCACTCTGCAATATTCCGCTTACCGCTGACTCATCCAGGCCTAACCACTCGCAAGCTGTCTCAAGGGATCGAAACACACCAAAGACGCCGTCTTTATCGCGTAAGGTGGCGTACATCCGAGCCATACCATACGAAAACTCAGTGGGGGCCACTATCGCCCGGCGTGATTCACGACAAAAAGGATCACCCTGGGCGCCGCGCATGGCGAAGTCGTCGAAGCTGCCGTCGCTTGAGGTGAGGCGCCCAAGATCCACCAGCTCATTGAGGGTGGAACGGAACAACGGATCCAACCGTAGCTCTTGCCTCAGCCTAATCGCCTCATCCATGGAGGAGTGTCCGCTGAAGCTAATCAAGACAGTCTTGCTATTCGCATCTATGTGATAGCGATATGCCACGGCGCGGGAATTGTATCGCAGTGTCTGAACAAGAAGCGAAAGGAGTTCCAGCCTTTCCGCAACCTAGCAAGGCGACAACGGTGATTATTGCGGCCTGCGGCCAATGGCGCAAATCCAGTTTTTCCCTGGCAGATGCTTGGTCGCGACCTCGGCGAAGCCCGCTTGGTCTAAGAGATCGCGATGCTCCGCGTCGCTCAGAAATGCGGCGCGGAGAAGGGGCATAACAATTCCATAGATTAGCCGCAGGGGCCCGCCCCGGTAAGTCTCCGCGACCAATGCGAACGTCCCGCCCGGTTTGAGAACCCTCAGGACTTCTCGGACGTTCGCGGGTAGGTCGGGCCAGTAGTAGTGCGTCTCCACAGCAGTGACGACATCGAACGTGCGCTCCGGGAATGGCAACGCGGCCACAGAACCCTGCTCAATCTGAACGCGCCCCTTCTCGATTTCTCCGGCGTTTGTGTTTCGCGAAACAGCCACACTGGCGTCCGAATAATCCAGGCCGAAGACTTTGCCTTCAGGCGCCAATGCTGCGAGTCTTGCAACAGTCCGTCCCCCGCCACAACCAACGTCCAGAACCGCGGCATTCTTTGGCACCTCCACTTGCTGCAGCGCCCAGTCCGTCATCGTTGCGTGACCCAGATTCATTGCGCGCACGACTCGCTTGCCAAGGGGACCGCTTGGCTTCCGAACTTGTCGGAACATCCAGGCGATGCCGAGAACCGCCAATATTAGTTTCTGTATCCAAACAAAAATTGTCATGGCTGGTTTCGCGCCGGTGCGAAGTGCGACATTATAGCTTGGAGTTCAAGGTGCAACTTCGAGGACGCTCAGGAGCGTTGCTATTCGAGGGTGGCCAGAGTTATTGTGCGACCATCAGCGCTCGTGAGCGTACCCGAAATCGGCAAGCTCAGATGGATCGCGTCCGGCTCCTTAATCCATACGTCCGCGCGATGAACCCACAACTCCGCGATTCGTGAGTGCAACCTGCCCTGATCTTTGAACCTGATCCGAAAGGGCTCCGGCAACCTTTCGTCATAAGCCAACCGGCAAAGTGCATCCGCAAGTTCGATAAGCGTGATCTTCAGAACCGCGATGTATTGTTCGCGATTGGAAGCCGCTGTTAGTTTGTTTTGAAGAGACATCATTCCGACCTTAAATGCTCAAACGATAGTCAACACCCACTCCCCGTCTTCTTGACTTGCCCCAGAGCCTCAGCATCTGCCCCTTTTGCTCCCAAATATTGTTCTGCTTCCTTCCCACTAGCGAATCGCATAAGAGGAACCATTTGGGTATTTCCGATTCTGGGATTGATTCGGAGTGGCCCGATTTCCGAGATGTCTACGATCAGAATGGTATGCGAAATCAAATGAACCAAGAATCTGTACTTCATGGCAGTCCTACTTCAACAGCCCTGCTTCCCGTAAGTTCTGGTTCGCGCTGCCTTGCCATCCTGCGAATCTTCCAATCCTTGAACACCGCTGCAACTCACCTAGCACCGCCATCACCCAGATCAGCGCCGCAACGTAGACCAGTTCGTGAAAAGGTAGGCAAGGATTTGACCGACGGAATGCACGGCGGGACATGCTATCAGACCTGTCAGTCTTTGTGCCGCTTCATTCCACACTTGTTGCAGGGCTTCAGTGGCTCCGGCATCTCGCGCAACCGGCTCACCGCTGCCTCAAGTCGCTGTATCATCCCATGCCAACTCAAATCGTCGTAGCTTTCCCAAAACAATTCGTCGTCCCCGGTCATCACGCTGAATGACAACACCCTGGCGATGCGACCATCCTTTGCTCCACAACCGTCACAGTGCATTGCCCGATCCAACTTTTTGACATTCTCAATCCAGCCAATTGCTACACCGAACCGTTCCGCAATGTCCGCATACGTTGCCGCAGTCCTGGCCTCGCGAATGCTGAACTGCCCTTTCCAGATATGGAAGTGGTAAGTGTGAGAGTGATTATCGAAATCGAAGAACCGCTTCAAATTGAGGTTTAAGTTGTTGAGGTCTTTGGCATTCATGAACACGGCTGTAGCACGCTTGCTGGATTCTGTTCGAATCTGTTCGGTTTTCGTAACAAACCCAGTCTGCTATTGACAGTGCCGGAGTTTCCGCTAGCATCCTGACCAACCGCCGCGAGCGGTGAACTCTTGGTTGGTTCATTGATGGTCAGAACAGGTCGTCACGCGCTTCTCGCCGCAACAATCCTTCTCTCCACCTTTTCCTTCGCCGCCTCCTGCGGAACAGAAAGATGGTCGGTGAAGATTCTCACCGATCCCGATCATGCACGGATCGTCAAAACTCCGCACCAAAGCGGTATTCACGTTCTTTTGGGTTTTCCAAAACCCACCGCCCAAGCCTTGCACTCCCACGCAACAAGCCGTCTTCCGCCAGAATTCCACATCGTCACCGTCCGCGCTCTTCTCCTCGGTTATCGGCACGAGCATGATCGCGACTTCCACCTCGTTCTTGCGAATCCGCAGGATGCGTCCGAAACGATCATTGGCGAATTGCCCGATCCCGTATGCGTCACCAACACCACCTTCGCCCACGGACTGACCATCATGCGCCAATGGGTCGTGACGAATTTCGGCGCTCCCGGTCCGGCGACGATCCGCTTACCCCAGCCCATTCCCGTCATGGTAAAGGGCGTTGTGTTCTACGACTTCATTCACCGTCAGGATGGAGTGGCGCCGAATGGGATTGAGATTCATCCGATTCTGGGGATTGGGCCTGCACATTAAGGCCATGACTCGACCGAGGCGAAGCAATTCATTGAAGTCGTAGCCTTCGCCTCGCCTCCCTCGTCGAATTCAAAGTAACTCACTGATTCTGCCCAAAAGCCTGTACTTCAAACGGGGATACTCCGTCGCTTGAAATCCACAGGCGCGAGCGGGCCGTGAATCCTTACATTAGAATGTCCTAATTTGGGAATAGTGCAAATGTTTTCATCTTGACAAGTCGTACCTTGACACATAGAGTGTGGGCGCTTTTCGTGCGTCCCACGGTTCCGGGGCTTCCGCAGCACGACCGCAGAGACCTTCCCGTTGACACTTTACGAAATTCAAGGAGGGTCACAATGAGGCGACCAAGTCCCAATCTGACACACAAATTCGTTCGCTACACATTTCGATCAATTATTTTCGCTCTGAGCGCCACATTATTAATTGCTTGCGGCGGCGGTGGCGGAAACACGAACACGGGCGGTAGTTCCAATAACGGAGGAGGCAACACTCCTCCCCCTGCCGTCTCCGTTTCGGTCTCCCCTACAAGCGCAAGCGTTGAGATTGGCGCAACGCAGCAGTTCGCAGCGAACGTAAGCAACGCAACCAACACTGCGGTTTCCTGGCAGGTGAACGGAACTGCAGGGGGAAACGCAACGGTTGGAACGATTTCTGCCAACGGTCTCTACACCGCTCCCTCGGCAGTCCCCAGTCCTGCTCAAGTTACGATCGCGGCGGTGTCGCAGGCGGATACCAGCAAAAGCGGATCAGCATCCGTTACCGTACAACTACACTTCACAACACAAACCCTATCTGGTCAGTATGTTTTTGCGATGGGTGGTTATGACGGGACTACCACCTTTAAAGCCACTGGAATATTCACCGCAGATGGTAATGGCAACATCACGACAGGCATTGAGGATTTGATCAACGGCACTACCGTCGCGTCCGCGATTCCTTTTAGCGGCACGTACACGATCGATCAGAATGGAGTTGGGACTGCTACCATCGTCACGACTAACGAAACAACGATATTGGCTTTCGCGATGGAATCGGACAAGAAGACTGGCGACTTCATCGAACACGATACGAACGCCAACGCTTCTGGTTTCTTCACCAAGCAAGACACCTCCGTCAGCTCCAGTATTACTGGTACGTACGTATTTCTCGTTGATGGTAATGAGAACAATCTTGGTCCCGCCAGTATCGTAGGCAGCATCACAGCGGATGGAAGAGGAAGTCTCACGGGCACGGAAGATTTGAATGAAGCTGGAACCTTTAGTCCTGGCGTGACTTTCAGTGGAACCTACTCCTTGCAACCGAATGGACGCGGGACGGCTTCCCTGACAAATGCGGCGTCTGTCAGCTCCTCATTCTTCCTTTACGTCGTCGATTCCAATCGCGTGCTGTTCATGGAGAGCGACGGATCAACAAACTTTACGGGTGCTGCCCGTAAGCAGCAGGGCACGTTTGCGAATGCGTCGATCAACGGCGGTTATGCTTTGGAAATGAGTGGTCCCACGACACAGAGCTTTGTTAGTTCCATAGGGCGTTTTGCAGCAGATGGCGCCGGCGGAATCAGCGGAACTCTTGATTCTGTAAATGGAGTAACGCCCGTTCCGGCGCAACCTTTCACGGGCACTTACTCAGTTGCTGCAAATGGTCGGGGCACCACTACGGTCACAACGTCTGCTGGAACGTCCACTATCGTCTTCTGGATGGTGGACAACACTCGCATTTACCTGCTATTTGAGGATAACGATCGCGTGGAGGACGGAGTCATTCGGCAACAGTCCGGTGGTCCTTACTCTCTTGCCAGTGTGTCGGGATCGTACGTTTTCGGCGCCGAAGGGGTCTCCAACACGGGTCTTTTCGATGTATTGGGGAGGCTTGTTGCTGACGGTAAGGGTAACTTTTCACTATCGGAGCAAACGAACGACACCCGTACTCCTGGTCAATTCTCAAGCACAGGAACATACACGCTCGATTCGACGGGTCGGGGTGTGGTCACCGTGAACGGAATCTCAGGCCCGTTGGCTGTTGATCTGATTTCACCATCCGAGGCTTATGTTCAAGAGATGGATGCAACAGGAACGTTCGGAGTCGTTGTGAAGCAATTCTGAATTCTGAAGAGAAATAATTCAACGGCGGGCTTAGCGGCCCGCCTTTTTATTTGTTACGAAAACTGCGTTTCTACAGTGTCAGAAAAGTCGTGTACGTGTGGAACGTCAACATCGTTTCAGAATGGAACTGTATTAAGTAAGGGTAAACTGAAACACCGCACGAAACAACACATCAAGGTCAAAGTGATAGAAGGGCATCAATTATTCGAGCGTGTTTATCGTAATCGTTCGGCTATCGCCGCTCGTGAGCTTACCCGAAATCGGTAAGGATCTTCCATAAGGGCTCGGAGCTGGTTCAGTAGCTAAACATTCAGCCCTTCTGAGCTATGCTCATTTAGATGAATCGCCTGACAGCCTTTGGACTTTTTGCGGTCACGGCCATGCTGGTTTCCTACGCCTTAGAAAAGCGCAGCCCGTGGTTCATATTGGCATTCGCAGTCGCGTGTGCTTTAGGTTCCGTTTATGGCTTTCTTCAGGGCGCCTGGCCATTCGGAGTTGTGGAATCTGTATGGTCGCTAGTTGCTCTGCAAAGATGGTGGGGCACAATGAGGCAGCAATAAATAAATGTCAGACGAGATTCCTGTCACTTGCCGTTTATCCAATGAGGAGTTGCGTCGGCGCGAAGCAACGCTCATAGCGCAGTTTAATTCGCTCTTACTTGACACCAACGAATTGGAAAATGGGTACGCTTTCCGTGTCCCTGGCGACAACAAATCGCTCGAGCTCGTCATTCAGTTAATGACGGCAGAGCGGGAGTGTTGTCCTTTTCTCACATTTGAATTGATGGCTGAGCCAAACAGTGGGAGCTTGACCCTTCGCGTAAGCGGTCCCGTCGGCACCAAGGACTTTCTCCAATCTACTTTTGGAATCTGTGCGCCTAGCTAGTCCGGCCACGTGTACACTCGGCGTGGTCTATTCGAGGGTGGCCAGAGCAATCGTGCGACCATCGGCGCACGTCAGCGTGCCCGAAATGGGCAAGCTCAGGTGGATCGCGCCCGGCTCCTTAATCCACACTTCCGCGTCATGAATCCACAACTCCGCCACTCGTGAGTGCAACCGGCCCTGGTCTTTGAACCTGATACGGAAGGGCTGAGGCAATCCTTCATCTTCGGCTAGGCGGCACAGGGCGTCTGCGAGTTCGTGAAATGTGACCTTGAGAATTGCAATGTATTCGTCGCGAGTGGAAGCGGCCGTCAGTCTGCCCTGAAGTGACATATCACCCATCAGTGATTCAGCCCCTCGTCTTCGTAGAACTTCACCCAATCGCCGGTCATGCGTTGAAAAGCAAGATGTGGATCCATCTTGCCGGCCTTGATCTGTTTGCAGACCCAGTCCTCTAACTTGTCCTTCTCGTGGTAGCCCATGTTCTTGCCGTTCCAATCGGTGGTCGCTGGCTGATACTACAAATTGGTAATGTCATTCGATCCCCAGCACATAGTGGATAGAAATGATCCACTTCGCCATCACGGACTGCGGAGGGTGTTCGTCGAAGATGTCATTCTCGGTGGGTTGAAGGCAGGGCCGTCCTGGTTCGTGAGCGATAATCTGCTGCGCAGAGATGCCAGCTCGGGTGTTCCTGACGATGTGGCAAGGGAGATTGCAGACCGTAACGATCTACGCTACGAACGGGTAGTGGCAGGAGGCGTGGAAGGTGTCAGGTTCTGGAGGATCGAGTGAACGCAGACCTCCATTCTCGCAGCTTCCGGAATTATAGTCGCCATCGTTGGGACAGGGATCATCTTCGGCTTTGTATTCTAGGTCGCAACGTCTCGTTGACAGACTCGCTTATACCCATGTCGGGGTCCGATGGCTCTAGCGTCTGAGTTAGCCCTTTCGGACGAGGCGCTCAACCCTCCTTTTCTCTTGACCTAAGATCCCCCAAACATCTGTTTTTGGAACAAGGTCGATTATGCTGCTCCCGCTGCAACCGAGCGTTTCCTCAATGCGGAAAATTTCAATTTTGATTTCTACCGAAGGTTGAAGGCCGAATGGCGGCAGCCGTCTCCACATGCCTCCGCCGATAAATAGTCCCGCCTTATGCCAGCTGTTCTGGTTTTGTTACAGAACTGGAGAATATGTCAGCACCCACCCGAAACCGCGAAGCTGGAAAAGCAGGACTTAACTCGCTTTTGTTCCGTTTTCGTAAATTCTAGCCGAACGATTGGTTTGTAACATGCGCGACCCTGTCTTTCCAAATCGGTGCTCTGTAGACTACTAACAAGTCATTTGACATGCCAACCACCCAGCAGGATTCAGTTGCATAGAGAATCTGTCAATTATTCCCGTTTTCGTAACGCAGTAAAAAACTGACTGGAGGCAACACTACTCCGAGCTGCTGCTTCTAGAGCTTCCAGACTGCTACGTTTCCCGGCCCACAAGGCAGTCTCGCTAATTTCGCAGAACCGCAACCACGGCTGCATTTGTCACAACTCACAACCACTTTCCCGGCCCCTGAAATTCAAAATCATTCCTGCGAGAGCGGAAGGATACATGCGTAGTTCCCAACGAACCATATAGCTTTGCTGCCGCTCCTTCGGGCGGCTCGCTCGAATTATTGTTGATCGCAATGGCCTATAACTATGAATGCTGGGATACGGTGGGACAAAGGCTTAAACGCCGACGGTCTGTTCTCAGATTAACGCTCAGAGATGTCTCTGCCGCCGCTCAGCAAATTGCTCGCAAAACGAGCAATGAGGAATTTGCGATTTCATACAATCATCTGTCGGCTGTCGAAACTCAAGATGCGGTTCCCAGTATCTTCCGACTCTGGTCCTTGTCCCAGATCTACGAGCTCGATTTCCTAGAGTTACTGTCTTGGTATGGGATTGACTGCGTACCACAGAACTCGCCGCTTGCAACCATAGGTTCAAAGTAGCTGTGTCAGGTGGAAACTCGTTCGCAGCTCACAACAGTGGTGCATATTGGAACAGAACTATCGAGACGCTGTATCGATGTACTCCTCGCATTCCACCGGGTAGATCCATGTGAACCATAAAGCATTGTTCGGCTGCTTACCAGTTGAACGACAACACGCTCCCCGCGCTGGCGGACGCTTCTACACCGCGTTGCTCAGGCGACTCACCCTTTCTGGGCGATAATCCACCGTTTCAGCCGATGGCCAGCTTCACGAAGCGGTTCTGTGGATGCGTTTGGGTCTAGATCGTTGTAAATCGCATTTCCGGAACGGGGCTCCAAAGGCTTGTAAACGCTGCATCCCTGGCGCTGCGCTGGACGTTCGCGTGATTGGTCTTAGTAAGTATCCCAAAGTTAAGGTGTGTGCTGAAACGGGAAAATCCCGACACACTGCTCCTGGCGCGCATTGGCTCTCGGAATCGTTCCGCGTTCGGAACAAGTGGTCAACCTGAGTACCTAAATCCCGAATCGTGCCCTATGTTTCTACTCCTTCTGCACTGCCGCAGCAGCCAATATGTTGGTGCTGCCGAAGATATGTCCACACGGTGCAAATGTTTACGGCAGGTCCACACACCGCAAAGGCGTGTGGCAAGAAGTTTGCAACGGCAGGGTAATGTCGGTCCTGGGTCCGTTTCAACCTTCGCCGATTGATGATTGAAATTGATCGCGCGTTGTTCTCCTACAAACCCAAACTGCTGCTTCGACAGAGCGAGTTAAGGAGGAAGAGCTCATGCTACATCGAACGATGGCGTTCTTGGTCTTAAGTTTCGCATTCGCGGTTCCGGCGTTTAGCCAAAACCAAAGTTGCGTCGATCAGTGTCAAAACAATGAAAATGCGTGCTATGGTCCGTGCGACGCCGATTATGGCAGTTGTGCAGAGAGTGCGAACAGCGATTACGACAGTTGCAGCAACTCTGCCTCACAGGACCGTCAACAGTGTTACGACCAATGTGCTTTTGCCGGCACCGACTGTAGCGGTAGCAACTCCTGCTGCGACTCATGCGATTCCGATTATCGGAATGAGTCGAGCTTTTGCGGCACCCAATATCAAGCCGCCATAGGGCCATGCCAAACGCAGCAACAATCATGCAGAGCTTCCTGCGGCAGCACGTACAGTAGTTGCGTCAATAACTGCCCACCGTAATTGGACCGACGGTGAATTTCGAAAAGCAAATTTCATGCCTAACGTGACTTTCTGATTCGGGGCTCCACGGTGAATTGCCGCAGCACAAAAACCGGAGCCCCAAAGGAGCCAACATGTTCAGTCACTACGCTAAAAAGATTGTTGCTCTCACGGTTGTAAACGTCGCGCCGATTCTAATGGGGCAAGCAGGTAAATCACGGGCACCACAAGATTCGTCGGTTATTGCCATTATCGGCGGGCAGTCCATTTCCCAAACCGAGCTCGATTCCCGGCTAGGAGACAAGCTGTTGCGGTTGCGAACGGAGGAATACGCTGTAAAACGAGCCATCCTGGACGAGTACATCGACGAGATTTTGCTCTCCCGCGAAGCGGCAAAGCAGGGCATTAGCTCCAGTGAATTGCTGAAGAGGGCAACAACGGACAGGGCGCCAGTTACTACGGATGCTGAGGCTCGGGTTCTCATATTGGGGGCGCCCGGAAATTATCGCGGAATGTCTGACGACCAAGCGATCAAAACTGCTATAGCGGAGCTTCGAGGCCGAAGAATCGCGAAACTCCGAAGCGATTTCATGACGTCACTGCGAGGACACACCCAAATCGATGTGCTCCTTGCCCCCCCGCGAGCGACACACACACTTTCAGGCGGTCATAGTAGCGGCCAAGGCAACGCTCCGGTCACGGTGGTAGAATTTTCGGACTTCCAGTGCCCGTTCTGTTCGCAGCTAAGCTTGACACTTGACAGGGTTCGCCATCAATACGGTGACCAGCTTCAGATTATCTTTAAGCATTTCCCAATGCCAATGCATCTCCAAGCGGAAAAAGGCGCTGAAGCCGCATGGTGTGCTGCCGAACAAAATCGCTTCTGGCCCATGCACGACGTTCTCTTCGCGGAGAGCAGCCTCCTCGCACGGGAGCAGTTCGACGAACTAGCAAACCGGGCGAAACTCGACTTATCAGCTTTTAAGCAATGTGTTAGCTCACATCGAGCATCGTCGGCGTTGCTTAAGGACAAAGAAGATGGAAAGTCGCTGGGTGTCACAGGCACCCCGACGATTTTTATCAATGGACAGATGGTGACCGGAAACAGGTCCTACGACGAGCTGCGCGCCATTGTGGACAAAGAACTGCGAAGCGCGCAAATGTCAAAACAACTCGGCACCCCAGCAGCAGACTGAGTTTAAATCGGAAATAAACTTTAGGAGAAGGAAAACGGGGTGCAATACGCCGCCCCGTCACCATTCAGAAAAGACGAGATCAGAAGTTCGCGCGATATTTTAACCATTCGCCTCCTCTCGAGTTCGGAGTGGTGACATCAAAAAAGGTAGCGGATACTTTGCCGTTCTCTATTCAAGTGTGTTCATCGTAATGGTGCGACCATCGCCGCTCGTGAGCGTACCCGAAATCGGCAAGCTCAAATGGATGGCTTGCGGCTCCTTGACCCATACTTCCGCGCCATGAATCCACAATTCAGCCACTCGTGAATGCAATCGGCCTTGGTCTTTGAATTTGATGCGGAACGGCTCGGGCAAACCCTTCGTCATAAGCCAACCGGCAAAGTGCATCCGCAAGCTCGATGAGCGTGATCTTCAAAACCGCGACGTATTGTTCGCGGGTTCGG
This sequence comes from Terriglobales bacterium, assembly GCA_045808065.1. Taxonomy (GTDB): domain Bacteria; phylum Acidobacteriota; class Terriglobia; order Terriglobales; family Acidobacteriaceae; genus Gp1-AA112. The sequence continues at coordinate 308,087 of JBJMGD010000018.1, forward strand.
GCCGCTGTCAGTCTGCCCTGAAGTGACATGTCACCCATCAGTGGTCCAGCCCCTCGTCTTGATAGAACTTCACCCAATCACCCGTCATCCGTTGAAAGGCGACATGCGGATCCATTGTTCCGGCCTTGATCTGTTTGCAAATGAAGTCTTCTAGTTTGTCTTTCTCGTGGTAACCCATGTTCTTGCCGTTCCAGTCACTCACTGCTGGTTGATACCACAAGTGCGTAATGTCATTCGACCCGCCCGCGCAGAGGGGATAAAAGTGATCCACTTCTCCATCTTGGAAGTTCCTCGCTGACTGTGAAACGTTGTACTCGTCATAGACATGCGTGTGTTCGGCTTGGGGAACATTGCGGTGCGCCTGGGAATAAGTGCACGTCGATTTCCCGCTCGGGCAACGACGGTGTACGTCTTCGTAAGATCGCTCACGCTGAAAGTATCCGCGAGTCCCGGCGTGAAGCCTTTGTCCGGATAGAGGCTCCGTGGGCCAATATGGGCAAACGCCAACGTGGGGATTCACAGTGCACGTTTATGTTGCCGACCCTCCTCGCAATAGTATTTGACATCCTCAGCGGAAATGACGATGATTCAGGTGTGAAATATCCCGGCGGCAAAGGCAAAACATTTCCGTACCTCATTAACCTCATGCCGCCGCACGAAATCTATGTCGAGACCCATCTGGGCGGAGGGGCGGTGCTGCGACATAAGCGTCCAGCTTCGCTGCAAATAGGCATTGATATAGACGCGGCAGTCATTGCAAAGTGGCACGCCTTGAATCCCCTGTGTGATCTTGTGTGCGCCGACGCGGTCGAATATCTGAATTCGTCCCGTTTCGGACCCAATACACTGATCTATTCCGATCCGCCATACATGAACAGCACACGCTTGCGCGCACGCGTGTATCGACATGACTACTCTGACGCTGATCACCAGCGACTGCTCGAATGTCTGAAGCGGCAGACCTGCTTCGTCATGATTTCCGGGTATGAGAACGAGTTCTACTCGCGAGTTTTGTCCGATTGGAATCGTGTGACGTTTTCGTCTAAGACACATCTTGGAAACCGAATTGAATCCGTGTGGCTAAACTATTCGATCCCGGCCAGGCTGCATGATCATACGTGGCTCGGACGTGGATTTCGGGAAAGAGAACAATTCAAGCGACGACGGGCACGACTTAAAAGACGAATCGATGAGCTGCCGACAGCTGAACAATTCGGGCTCCTTCAATGGTTGCAGTCGAAGGTTGGCGGCGCCCAATGATCCGAGAAGTGACGCTAATATCAAGCGATGGAATGATCCGAACAGAGATACCGACGGGTCAAAGCGAGGTTATTCCCGGTGTTCTTTGGGGCGATCCATGGGTTGTCTTTACACCCGCCTACTGGTTGGCTCAAGCGAAGATCGCACAATTTGATGGTCATGTTAAGTCGCCGTATCGTTCCCAGTTCGGGATAGTTGAGGAACTAGGATTCTGTCTTTTGGGTGGCTATGGCATTAAAGCTGAAGTCGCCGAAGCGGCTTTCCGCCGTTGCCAACAGGCGGGACTATTCTCAAATCGGGAGTCAAGGCAGGAACGGTGGCGCGCAATGCTCCTTGAACCCCTGCAAATCGGCAGCCGCTCCGTGAGATACCGTTTCCCGAACCAGAAGGCCCGGTATCTGGCAGCAGCAATGACATATTTCACAAATCATGAATTGCCATTGCGTTCTGGAACTGCACTCCGTAACGCCTTGCTCAATGTTCCCGGAGTGGGGTACAAAATCGCCAGTTGGGTCGCGCGGAATGTTTTAGACACAGATGACGTAGCGATTCTGGATATACACCTCATCCGCGCAGGGTTATTATGTGGGTTATTTTCTTCTTCAAACCGAGTCGACAAGCATTACCTGCAAATGGAATGTCGATATTTGGACTTTTGCAGACAGCTCAAAATTCGTGCAGCGGTTCTCGATTGTCTGATTTGGGACCACATGCGCGCCGCCGGAAGTCTGCCCCTCGATCTGCTGGGCGACCGCCAAAGGATTCCGAATCAGGAGAGACTACCTGTTCAGCCCTAATCGCTGCATCATGTCGGAATGCTTGTAACAGCCAGGGCAATCACCGCACGCCAATTTTGAACGGTGGCACGAATGTGCCCAACCAAGTACGCCCAACGGCACTCCGGAAGCTCTGATCAGCTCCGATGTGTCCATCTGCGCTGCGGGTGCCATTAATGTCAACGCACCTTCCTGCATTTCAAGCAGGCGAGCCATGGAAGAGAGAAATGCAGGCCGACCGTCAGAATGTCTCGAATCGTTCCGAACGGTCCCTATCACAACCGCGGAAATCGATTCTCTTGCTGCTCGCATCGCTCCGATAGTAATTAGGAGCTGATTGCGGAAAGGCCAGAACTCATCGTTGTCAGATAAAGGAGACATCGTCTCCCCAGCAAGAAGCCCGGAACCTAAGTTCCGCAGTGGTAGTCGGACTACGTCGTGCCGCAGATCTAACGTTGCGCAAACAACGTTAGCGGCGTCGATTTCTGCTTCCGCAGGAATCTGGCCGTAGTCAACCGTCAAGCAAACTGCCGGACGGCGCCAAGCGGCCATCGCTATTGAGTCGACCCCACCCGAGAGAAGAAGCAGTTCAGACATCGCCTAAAAGCTGCCAACATGCCGCATAGATGCTAGTCGCAAAGTCATCAGAGATCCCGCAGTCAGACCCAAGCAGCATTGTCAGATTTCCCGCCGCGACGTTTTCCGCCACTCCGACGACCGGAATACCCCTGCCCCGTGCATACCCAACTTCAAAGATCGTCCCAGGATCTGTGCCATCCAAAATCGCAAACACCAATTTACTTCGGCTCAATGCTTCCAAGTCGGCGTGAGCGATCTGGCCTGCCGGTCCAATGCCAACCTCGTGAATCGGCGAGAACACTTTAAAGCCCAATTCCCGAAATGCCGCCCGAGCTTCATCTACCAACCACTGTTGACCAGTGGTAAAAAATGGACCGGCTAAGTAAATCGAGACGTCTGGAATCAGTCGCGATTCACGAGTCGCAGTAGCCGCGGCGTCATGCGCGTCGGCTCTAATTTCTGACATGGCCGACTGAGAAAAACTTTCATTTCGCGAGGAGACGTACTCGGCAACCATGCGGGACGCAAAAGCGGCCGATTCCACACCCGACAATGATTCCAAGAGCCACGCATGTGCAAATGCTGCTGAGAATATGTCACCGGATCCAATTTTCCACACTCTGCTGCTTGCGAACGGTCTCACCCAACGCTGATCTTCCGGCGTTGCTACGAACGCTCCACGCGGTCCGCATTTGAGCGCCACGCATCCGCAGTTTTCTTCTTGGAGCAGCTTCGCAGCAATTTGTTCTGCTGTTTCTGCTCCCGTCAGTGTCGCCCCTTCGGAGAAGGATGCCACGATCGCAAGTTCATCAGCTGACGATCCGTTGATGTTGAACGGTCGAGCTCGGTATCCATCTTGCGGATCGTAAACTACCTTCTTGCCCTTCACCCTGGGTCTGCCCTCCAACATTCCGAACACCAACAGTAGGTCGCCCGTGACTCTTTCCTGTTCCACAGGCTTGATGGCGGCTGGATAAATGTCGGGAACTGCCAGCGGGTGTCGGTAGTTGAACCAGACATCCTGTGAACCAGTAGTGACCGAAAGCTCTATTTTGTGCCGCTCTGCTACCTCTTTGAAATGCTCGGATAGACTCGGGCCCAGAACGGTGTGAAGCAGAACTCCGTTTCGCAGCCCAGCTACCGTCATGGCGGCCCGCAACCCGCTTCCGCGATAACTCGTAATGCGTGGGAATGCGCACTCCTCCACGTAGCAACCGCCGATCACTAGGAGTGGATGATTCATGTCGCAGGTTCGACCTCCACGATGCAAATACCGCCTTGTATCTGGGTAACAACGCCGCGATATAAGAAATCGTCCCGCAAACACCTGACCAACTGCACAATATGCTGTCCCGTAAGAGATCCGAGTACGGCGCCATCAAGCAGAACTACGACACTCTGCTGGCTGTCATCTAAAGCAATTGTAAGGACAGTGTCGATTCTGACCTTTGCAAGCACCGATGACTTCGGCGAATTGACCGTGGTGGAAAAACGTAACTTACCACACGGATTTGGGGGTGCGGTAGGCTTATAAGTTTTACCCGAGCCACTCATCCAAGCTGTCTCCTTTGGCACTCACATTTCGTACTCGTTACACGAATAGAGAAGCAGAGTAACCCTCAATTCAGTATTTGTGTAGAGTTTTGTCGCCAAAAAAAGCTGCAATAACCCAAGCCGCTCTTCTGTACGGGGAAACTCGTTTTTGCCAACTGTAAAGGCGAAGTGTTAGCCAGCTAGAGCCAGGGAATAGAACCCAGCATGCTGAGGTTAATGGAAAGCCCGCTCGGAATCTCATCTCTTTGTGATTATTCATTTCGTTGAGGACTATGTTCGTGCGCGTAGCAACGAACTAATGATCACCGCTCGATGTGAAGACACTGGCAGGCCGAACATCGGCAACGCTTCGCCCGTTACGAAATCAATCAGTTCCCATTGTCCCATGATTGTACAAATTACGATTTCGGAAGAGAGGGTGACGAAGTCCCTTCTTTTCAATAACGCGTAACTTTCCCACCATGGCAATTCGTGGTCTCAAGGTTGCGTTTTCGTAAGGTTTCATAAACCTCTTGACACGGCCTCGCTCTTGTCTAAGATACGGTCCGACATTACGGTAGAAAGATGACCGTGACTGGAGCGCAGAAGTAGGACTACATGCGTTCAGCCATATTCTGTTTCTCGAGCGCTTTTGGGCTGATGCTGGCGTCTGGGGTTAATCGTAGCCCCCGAGGTGCTGGACTGGTGTAACTCTTAAAACCGAAGGCGAAGCGGCAATTCTGGCTAGCGACGCCTACGTTAGGTGTGCAGACAGGCTCCTTGATGATCTCTCTGAGTAGGAATCGCTCCTTCGAGGTTTTCGCGGTCTTTGTCCGTTCCTATTTCTTGATCTCTTGCCGGAGACCTCTCAATAGGTGCCTCACATATCTTCCTTGGATCGGCCTAGTACTAATGTATGTAGGCTTATGCGGAGCATACGCTCATGGCCGAAACTCGACGAAGGTGGCTCTAGTGATTGGCAACGCACACTACCAATTCGTTACACAGTTACCGAATCCGGCAAATGACGCAAATCTAGTAGCCTCGAAGCTTGGCGAGCTGGGTTTTGCTGTGGTTGGTGACCACGCTCAGAATGACGTAGCGCTACCTACATTTAGAAGTTTACTAACTCAATTCGCCACACTCGCCGCACAGGCCGATGTCGCGATCTTTTACTATGCCGGCCACGGCGTGCAGATAAATGGAGTTAACTACTTAGTTCCGACTGACTCTAATCCTGTAAATGGAGTCTCCGACGTTCCCTTGCAGATGGTGGATGCTTCAGCGGTACTAACTGATCTCGACCAAGCGAACAGCAGACTGAAGATTATGATCCTCGATGCGTGTCGCAACAACCCTTTTGCATCGAGGGGGCTTGTCGCAAATGGACTCGCCGATATGTCTCGGGGCTTAGCGGCAATGTCTACGCCTCAGGGCACCGTAATCTGGTACGCTGCCGAGCCCGGCAAAACTGCCTCGGATGGTACGGGCAATAACGGGCCATTCGCTTTGGCTATTTCACACAACATTGACGTCCCTGGGAGGGACATCTACGCGGTCTTTAATAAGACTGCACTGGAGGTGATGAGCGCAACGAATCCGAAGCAAATACCATGGCTTGCTGCATCGCCCCTCGATGGTGACTTTTATTTCAAACAAGGACCAGATTCGCAGACGAGGGCACTATTTGCGAATCCTCCCAAAGATTCTAGTCCGACCGAGAGGGTAAGGCGCCTCTTCTCGTTGGGTCTCACGACACCAACTCGTGGCTTCACGCTCGGTGAAACATACACACAAATCAACAGTAAGCTGGATCAACCGTTCTGGATAAAATCCTGGGACGACTTGCCCCTAGCTGGAGAATTTACAGGACGCGAAGTCCGCTACCTTTGGGTGCCCTTGAGTAGTCTCCCGGTTGTGTCTTCAGCTATCGTTCCAGATCGGTTAGCTGCGGGAGAATGTATCGACCCGCAAAGTTATATTACGTTTTTATTTGAAGACCAGAGACTATTTAGCATTTCTATTAGGTTATATAAGAGCCAGGCCTGCTCATCCTACGGTTGGGTATCCGACTATATTTTTACAGGTAATCACCGATCGGCTTTGATCCATACTGCTCAAGGTGACACTGTAGTCAAGTCATTCGACACCCCCGTCTATTCATTCATTGAAATCGACAAATTGGACAGCAGCAGAGTTTGGCTCGACTGATATAAGAGAAATCGACTGGCGCCGCCGGCAACTTCGTATCGATGGCTAAACGCCAGACGGCATCGCGAGGTTGTATCGAGACGGAAAGCGGTTTTGAAGAGCTATAAGCTGCGACCAGTCTCGATCTGACTTGCTATAGGAACGACAAGCTCTGAATTCAGTTGGATGCGTCGAACCCGGTGATAGAGGGGAGGCAGATATGCCGAGAACAGTCGTACTTGTAAAAGCCGTGTTGCTAGTAATCGTTGTTGTGGCCATATCGGCGGTGGCCCAGGAAAATACCTTAACCCAGCAAACGTTCCCTGAGCGGTGGGACAGGCCTGTCCCCGCCGGGAGTGCATTAGCGGAAATTAAGGACACATATCAAAAGCGTCGTGCGGTTCGAATGATAGCGACGGATTTGGCCGACGTTTCACCGTTGCCGTTCTGGTTTAGAGCCTACCTCAGAGATCAACTTCCGGGACTACCTACGACCGGAAGTTACCAATACCCACGCGTAGCGGAGCAGGTATTCGAGTGGATGCTCACTCACCCAGACCTCAAGGCGAGATTACCGAAGATACAGGCAGGGCATACGGCGGCGCGATCACTTAGGGTTGGGGGCAACATTAACATTAGCAACCTTGACGAAAGGAATAGTGAGTCGGTAATTGCCGTGGACTACAACCACCCGAATTACTTGATTGCCGCCTCGAATAACATCACGGGATCAGGGCACCAGAAGCAGTTCTATTCCTCAGATGCGGGCCTAACTTGGGGACGGACAGAGCTTCCCCTTGCGACGGGCAAGGCCATGCACTCCGATCCAGCCGTCGGATTCACCAGTAATGGGACTGCGTGGACCGCGACATTGGGCATCGCGAACACTGGAGGCGCGGTTGACGTGCAGGTGTATAAATCGTCCGATCACGGAGCTACTTGGACTTTTGTATCGACAGTTTCAGCCGGGACCGCAAACGATAAAGAAATGATGTGGATAGACCCGGATCCTGCAAGTCCTTTCAAAGACTCCATCTATCTGGCATGGGATCAACCGGGTAAGGGCATTCGATTCACTCGATCTACTGACATGGGATCAACTTGGGCAGCGGTGACTTCACTATCAGATGATGGCGCGATCGGTGTTCATTTGACTACCGGTCCGGGAGGGGAGCTCTTCGTTGCCTGGCCTGACACCATCTCGCGGGAACTGAGGGTCAGAAAATCGAGCGATGGGGGAGCAACATTTGAAGCTATGAAGAGGATTGCCATAACAAACGCATCGTATGAGATTGCGGTCCCAGCATTCTGCAATCGGGACGTTCTGATTTACCTCACCCTAGGTGTGGATCGCTCACAAGGACCACACAATGGGCATGTCTACGCGGCATGGACCGACCGCAACGATGTCGGCCCTGATCCCGGTTGCAATGGAATCGCGTCAAGTGCGCATACGAATGTGTATTTCAGTTCCTCACAGGATGCTGGAGCCAACTGGGGAGCGCCAAGAGTGGTTCACGCTGAGGATGGGAAAAGCGACCACTTCAATCAGTGGATGGATGTTGACCCAAATGATGGCAGGATTCATGTCATTTTCTATGATACGCGCGACGATGCTGGGCGTAAGAAGACGAATGTCTATGATGTTGCTTCGACTGATGGTGGAGCGAACTGGACAGACGAGCTCAAAGTAACAACCGGGGAAAGCGACGAAACGGTCGAAGAAGCAGACCAAGGCAACCAATATGGGGACTATAACGGACTCGTAGCATTTCGTGGCGTGTCACATCCAATCTGGACGGACCGGCGTAGTAGTAACCCCGGTTCCAAAGAGCAGATTTACAGCAGTAATGTAGCGAAGGCAGCGGGCCACAACACGTCCCCCAGGAAGAGAGTGGCCCGATGATGCGCATACTACGCATCGCAGTCGTCGTCTCACTAATTGTCGCTCTGAACGCTCCCGCATGGCCCAAATCCAAGAAGGAACCCCAGCCGGCGTCAGTACCGCCCGAAACCCGCGTCTATACGCGCCAGCAGTGCCTCTTAAGTGAGCCGGACAGGGTCGCTCGAACAAGAGGTTTGGCAGGGGGGCTGGCAGGTATTTTCGTGCCAGTTCTACTCGAAAAGGGGTTGGGAGCAATTAGTGCCGCGCTGAAGAAAGCAGGGGACGAAGAGACCTTGCGGGATTCTGGCAAGTATCCTACATATTTCTTCCGGTTGTTCTACGACACGACGACTCAAAAGCCCAAATTGTCCGTCAATGCAAACTTAGGGTGCATTCTCGTCGTTCGCGGCAAATTCAGTGCACCTGATCCGGATCAAGCTCCTCCCCTTGCATTCCCCGAGCCCGGAGTTTTTACAAATTCTTCCGAGGAAGGGAAGAGGATTACTCGATTAAATACGAATGGCATTCCCGTGCAAGAAATATTGGTAGCCTATGAGGCTGCGATTAACGTATCAGACGATGGTCTCGCGCTTGATTACAAAGGCCGCTTTCTGGAGGTGAATGGATTCCAAGGAGGACGTTCCTCCGACACACGCGCTATGGTGCTTAGTCTCA